>JBDWCD010000007.1:0-220397 GCA_039977975.1 Rhizobiaceae bacterium | reverse complement strand
TTCCCACCAATTCAGGATGTTTCCTGAATTGGCATCAGATAGTGCTCAGGTCGCAGCGCGACCTGAGTGGGTTTGCGACTGGCGGACGCCCAGAGCCAAACCGCGCTTGCCCGATGCGAGGGCATCGCGCTGCGCACGTTTTAACTCTGGATCATCTCGCCAGTCACAAACAGAATTGCTTCCATTTGACCGTGAAAGGCTCTAGGTCTCTAAGCTTGATTGACAAGCGCTGATGCAGTCAGCTGCAGAACTTTCCATCAACACAGCCGCACCCATGACACCAAACAAGCTTAGAGACAGACCCCTGATCAACTGGAGCAAGTATGCCGGCATCCTGTTGTTGCTCGGGGTATTGACCGCTGGCGGCGTCTTCTGGATCAAAAACCGTCTGACCAAGCATGAGTTCACCGCTGATTCGACGGTGAAGCAATTCATCATTGGCAATGATGTGCTGGATGTTCCGCTTAACATGACCCGCTTTGCCAGCCAGCGTGATCAGGCCGTTCTGACCCAGGCCGATCTGTTCATGTATTGGGTCGACGGATCTGGTTTTCGCGAGGCCAATCGGCGGGTATTTCTGACTCCCGAGGGCACCAAGGATCTGATCTTTCTGACGCTCAGCGACCGGCGGATGGATTTCGATATGAACGACCGGTTGGAGCCAATTTACTCCAAATTGCTTTCGGGCGCCAAACAGGCGGGGCCAGCCGATCTTGTTCTGCACGAATTCAGGACCGGCTCTGGCTATGATGGTGAAGAATTGGTGGTTTCAGCCAGCGGCCAGCCGCTGTGGGTCGCCCGTTGCCAAATGGCGGAAACGATGGAGTCTCCCATTTGTCTGCGCGACATCTTTGCCGGAACGGGCCTAAGCCTGCGCTACCGTTTTTCCCGCAGCCTGCTGCCCTATTGGCGCGAGATTGAGCAATTGGTGATTGCAAAACGTTCCCAGATATTAGCCAGCGGCGGCGGCAGAGGTGGCACCTGACAGGCACGAGGCCTGCCAGGTATGTCCATAGGGCGAACTTGCTAGTTAATGCAGCCGGTGGCCACGAGCACCTGCCCGTCGGTGAATGTGACTGCTCCCGTAAAGTTTTCTTCATCTGCCTCACAGGTGATGGCGGTGCCGGTATTGTTGACGTTACCAATACTGAGGCCGGAGTTGATTGTTGCGACAGCGTCTTCACCGAAGCGCAGGGCAATTTGCCCGGTCGCATTGTTGAAGACATTGTTGCTGATGGTCAGATCATTAATCACAACATCATCAAATGAGATGGCGTAGTCCGCCATGGTTCCGGAGAACACAACTGCGTTGATCGTGACAGCCTCCGTATCGCCGTCCTCCCTTGCCTGTTCAATGAAGATACCATTTCCGTCGCCACTCAGACCGACATTGGAGATCGAAATGCCGTCAATGGTGATTTCATTATTGGCCCCATCGGTGATGATGCCATCTTCCTCGACATTGGTGATCATGCCACCTTCGACCCTGATAATCCCATCCTGGCCACCGAAATCCATACCGTCGTCGTCGGCACCGTCAATAATTGTGTTTCTGACCGTCACGATGCTCTGGACAAAGTCTTCGTCGCCCTCAGATTCTATTGAATCGCCGGTGTCCAAACCATCTTCACCAACATTCCTGATTACAGTATTTTCAATCAGGACCGTGTTGCCGTCGTCAACAAAGATCCCGTCTCCATCGGCGCGTTCCACTGTCAGCCCGTCAATGTGGAGCGTGTTTTCGTCGCCTCCATCAACCCCCTCTTTGCCGACATCAGTGATGGTTCCCCCCTTGATGGTCACGAAGTTGTCGTCAGAAAAATCAATCCCGTCTTTGCCAACTTGAAAGATCTCAACATTTTCTATCCAGACGGGGTTTTCCGCGGTCCCGTTGCGGTCGTCGAAATGTATTGCCCGTTCGGCGACATGCGAAATTTCAACGTTGATCAGGCTGACGATATTGTCATCATCAAAATAGATCCCATCGTTGTCGACGTCAGAATCGCCTTCTTCGCCATACTCCGCTCCAAAGCCGGAGATCGTCAGACCATTGACCGTCAGTGTGTTGTAGTCGTTGAGATACAATCCCGCATCAACAAACCCGGTTACCGTAGTATTTGTAATCGAAACAGCGTTGTAATCTTCAAACTCTATGCCACTCTCACCTGAATTGAGAATGGTGGACTGGTCAATCGTAACGTCGTTGTAGCTGTAGAAATCCAATCCGTCTTCATATGTATAATCAACGGTCAACCCTGTTATATTGATGGTGTTGTCGGAGTCTCCCTTGACGCCGTCTTCGCCCGCATTTGTTATCGATCCGCCATCAATGCTGACGGTGTTGAAGTTACCGAATTCGATGCCACTAAGCCAGGTGCGATCGATGTTAACATCCAACATCGTCAACGTGTTGCCATTGCCGGCATAAATTCCGCCACCTGCCATATCGCTGATATCGACATTGGTAATGAATACGTTCGTGTGGTCATCGCCAAGTTCGATGCTATCGCCATAGCTCAAATGCTCGGTTCCCGAACCAACGATGCTCAGTCCTGAAACATGAATATTGGATCCGAGGAGAAGGAGGCTGTCGTCATCTGCGGGCTCGACCAGTTCTGCAGCATCACCAGGCGCCCACAGTGTTTTGACGATGTTTGACTCCGTGCCGCGCACGACAATGGACCTTCCGCCACCCAATAGTGTCTGATCTCCCTGCAACTGCTGCTGCCCGGTGAATATTCCATTGGCGATAATGAGCGAATCGTCACCGGCCGCTGTCGATGCGTCTGTGATACCCGTTCCCCCGCCTGCATAAGCGACGCGATCAAAGTCTGTGCCGGTCAGCGCGTCTTCAACAGTTTCGCCGCCACTTTGCGTGGTGATAATGTCGACATCGCGCTGGATCCCATCAAGCATACGCCACTCTTGCTCTGACAGGTCGGCCAGTCTGCTTGCCTCGTTTCTGCTTCCCAGAGGAATCCGCAACCGCAAACCGAACTGGTGCCGCGTATCGCGCAAATCGTCGTGGTGGACCTCATAATCAGCTGTTAATTTGGACCCGGGCAGGTTTTCAAACAGATCGTGGAAACGCAGTTCGACGCGCCCTTTGACACCTGTAACTTCTTCATGGGCGTCGTCGTGATCAAAATGAAATCCACCGCCATAAATTCGCAGGTCAAATTGATGCAAATTTTCCATGAACCGATCAACCGGCACCCGAAACCCGATTTCCCCGTCGATGCCCTTTAAAGCCACTTCACGACCGCCAATCAGAAACAGCGAAGTGTCAGTGAGGATCAATTCAGAAAAATCTGCATCGGCCAATTGTGGATCGGTGACCGGACCGTACCAGTTTACCCGCGCATCAAATCGATCAGTTGACAGCTCGACGCCACCGGAAAGCTGTCGGAACGTGTTGTCCGACTCGGTTTGGCGGATGTCGCCGCCAATCCACCCCCCCAGATTGACACCCGACGGCATCATGCGCCGAAGTCCGGCGGCAAAATTGCCTTCAACAACTTCGTCCTGGAAAAACCTGCCGGTGAGCTGGGTAAAGAACAGCTGTTCTTGGTCGCCGACCAGTGGCATGAACAAGGTCACCTCTCCATGGCTGCCGCCGGACGTATCTCCATTGTTGCCGCTGCCGCTGGAATAGGCCCCCCCAATTTCAATCCAGGGCTTCCACTTGGAAGCGAATTGGAGTTGAGCCGCCGCTGTCGACGACATCATGGCAACCAGCATGGCAGCAGTTAGTACTTTTGGACCGGTAGGCAGAGGCATGTATAAAATCGCAGCGCTTAATTATCGATCGGAGCAATTCTAATTATTAATATGAACTATTAAACTGCACTATTATTTATAATAATTTCCAATAAATATCATACTATTACATCAAAAACCTGCGTGATTATGAGCCATTTACGAATGAGAATTATACGGCAAGATAATGAGTCTGAGTTGAGCTCTCGAATCAAATGCCCAGCCTCATCCGCTCACCTCTTGGCGGTAGGAAGAGCGCCATTGGCTAGGACTCCCGTGGACCATTCCGATCAACACCAGGCAAGCGACAGCCCTCCCTTTCGAAACAGGTCGAACGGATGACTGTATTTCAATTTTCAGATGGGTGGTGAGTTTTGCCTATTCGTCAGGCATCAGGTCAATGTCCAGTATCGCCATATTGAACACCTGCATGCCCTCGGCATTGTCATCATCGTCGTAGAGCACGCCCAGGAATTCGTTGCTTTTATAAATCTCGACGGAATCGGCCTTGTTCTTGCGCTTGCGCACTTCCACTGACTGTGAATTGAAGATGACCTTGAAGTGGGCAACCATCTCGTCATAGGGCTGGTCGGGCACTTCCTTGGTGAAATTGTACGACAATTCCCCTTCGTCCTCGTCCCGCTCGATATGGGCAAAGAACTCCTGTCCAACGGCAACCAACGCCTGTTCATCCTCTTCGGGATGCTGCAGAACCACCAGTTCAGACGTGCTGAACACTTTGCACAGATAGTCGGTTAAGCTGTCGATTTCGGACTGGGTCAGCATGTTTGGTCCATTATGCACGCGTCGTTATGCGCTGATTAAGCCATAGTCGGCGGACAAGGCAAGATGTCCGCCAAATTGCCCAACGGCTTATTTGTCCTCGGCCAGAATCTGGTTCATCGTCCGCGACGGCTGAGAACAGCCAGCCACACCGACAACCTTGGCCGGAACGCCGGCAACGGTTGATTTTGGCGGCACCGGCTTGACCACCAGCGCACCTGCTGCAACCCGCGAGCAGGCACCAATCTCGATATTGCCCAATACTTTGGCACCGGCACCGATCAGTACACCATTCTTGACCTTCGGATGGCGGTCTCCGCCCTCCTTGCCGGTGCCGCCCAGTGTGACGTCCTGCAGGATAGAAACATCATCACCAACAACAGCCGTCGCACCGACAACAATGCCCGTGGCGTGGTCCATAAAGATGCCTTTGCCCAATACGGCAGTCGGATTGATATCGGTCTGAAATATCTGGCTGGAGCGGCTCTGCAGATACAACGCAAAGTCGCGGCGCCCCTTGTGCCAGGCCCAGTGGGCCAGACGGTGGGTCTGGATGGCATGAAACCCCTTGAAATAGAGGATTGGCTCAATGAACCTTGTGCAGGCCGGGTCACGGTCATAAACAGCAGCGATATCAACGCGGACGATTTCCGACCATTCCGGCCAGTCCTTGCGCATTTCGTTGAAAACGCCACGGATCATGTCGGCGGAGAATTCCGGCTGGTGCAGCCGTTCACAAATGCGCTGAACGACGGCGTCCTCAAGGGATTTCTGGTTGAGAACATTGCCATAGACAAAGCCGCTCATGGCCGCATCATTGTCAATAATTTCCTGCGCTTCCTTGCGCAAACGTTCCCAGACCGGGTCCAGTTGAACCACTTCCAGGGCGTCGGAACTGGTTTTGTCGAAGGCTGAAACTTCGCTCGCCATGGTGTTATCCTCGTGTCGATGCGCTTGCGTCAAACTCTTACATAGGTCATGGCAAGGGCTGCTTAAAGGCAAAAATGAAGGGTATCGCAAAATGAGTCAAACCGAAGTTACCGGGCAACTCGACCAGACGACCGGCAGGCTTGTCCTGTCCAACCCGCAAAAATACAACGCCCTGCCCCAATCTGCCTGGCTGAGCATCCGCCCGGCGATGGAAAAATTGGTGGCCGACGGGGCCCGGGTCATCATCATCTGCGGAAGCGACTCGCATTTTTGTGCAGGGGCCGACATTTCAGAATTTGACACATTGCGCAAAAATGCCGCTACCGCGCGGGTCTATGAGGCCAGCAATGTTGAGGCCTTCGCCGCGGTGCGCAATTGCCCGGTACCGACGATTGCCAAGCTGCAGGGCTATTGCCTGGGGGGCGGATTTGGTCTGGCGGCAGCCTGTGACCTGCGGGTTGCCGAACCGAATGCCAAATTTGCCGTGCCAGCGGCGAAACTCGGGCTGGGATATCCGGTTGATGCCATGGCCGATATTGTTGCGGCCGTCGGCGCCCAGAACGCCAAGCGCCTGTTATTTACAGCGGCGCGGTTTTCGGCTGAACAAATGCAGGAAATGGGCTTTGTAATGGATCTCGTGGATGCTGCAGCGCTCGACGACCATGTGGAGGCGCTGGCCGCCTCGATCTGCCAACTGGCACCGCTGACTCACAGGGCGACCAAGGCCTCGATTGGGGCCATGAAGTCCGGCGACTGGGAAGGCGCAAAACTGGCCAGCGACGCGACCTTTGCCAGCCAGGATTACGCCGAAGGCCGCGCTGCCTTTCGCGAAAAGCGGGCGGCGAAGTTTTCCGGGCACTAACCTAGTTCAGGCCAATCCCTGTTCGGTGAGAAAATCGATGACAGCTTTGGCAAAAGTGTCGTTGCGATCTCCGGCAACCATGTGGCCGGCATCGCTGACATCGACAAATTTGGCATGGGGCACATGCTGCAGAAACTCCGCCGCCGCCTCTTCGGTCACCAGTTCAGACTTTCCGCCGCGCACCAGAAGCGTCGGCACTGTGATCCGCTGCGCGGCTCCCAACAATGTTTCCAACCGGTTGGGATTGTCACTCATAATGTTGTTGGGACCATCGACGAATGCAGGGTCCCAATGCCAATACCAGCGCCCATCGGGTCGCTTGCGCAGGTTCTTGGCCAGACCATCCAGCGAAGCTGGCCGGGCACGATTGGGCAGATAGGCGGCAATAGCGTCTGCCGCTTCATTGATATCGCTGAATCCAACCCGCATGTCCTTCGACATGAATCCGAGAATCCGATCAACACCGGAAGCCTGCATGCGCGGGGTGATATCGACCAGGACAATCGCCGAAAACAGCTCCACCGGGTCAGGCCCTCGATGCTGATCATGGACCAACATGGCAGACAGCCCTCCCAATGAAGCCCCGACAACCACCGGCGGCCTGCCACCGGCACTGAAACGCTTTGCCACTTGTGGCGCAATTGTTTTCAGATCACTGGCATAATCGCGAAAACGATAGTTCTGGCTTTCCACCCACCCACTGTCGCCATGGCCGCGCCCATCAACAGTGACGGCAACATTACCGCGCGCTGACAGTTGGCGGGCGGCCCCGTCCCAGGAGTGGCGCGTCTGCCCTCCCCCATGCATCATCAGGATCGCCGGGTGGTCATTGGTGTCTGCTGACCCATAGACCGACGCCGCCAACGGATTGTTTTCATCACCGGTCAGTTCGGCCACAACCGGCTCGAAACCCGCCAGTTGGGCCCTGTCGAGGCTCAAGACAGAAACTCCATCACAGCCGCCTTGTAGGACTCCGCACCGGTGGCTTTCATGTGGTCCAGGCCGTCAATGACGAAGGCCTGCCCGGCGGGCATCATATTGGCCAGTTCTTCAGCTGATCCGCCGACATCGTCCTCACTGCCCACCGCCACCAGGGTTGGCACATTGATTGAGCCAATCATTTCCGGGGTAATGTTGTGTTTGGAGGGACGGATGCAGGCGGCCAGCGCCATTCTGTCGCTCTTGGTCGCATCGGCAAATTTGCGGAACGCCATTGCGCCAAGATCGGTGATTGTTTCCGGCTGGTCGGTTTCCAAAGCCTCAGCAATGGCCTGATAACCGCCCCGACCGCCGAATATGTGACTGCCCATGCCCCCATAGATGGCCCTGTTGACCCGCTGCGGCGCCTGAAAGCTGAGCCAGGAGGTGATCCGCGCGCCCATCGAATAGCCCATCACGTCACAGGTCGCGATGTTCAGATGATCCAGCAGTTCCAGCGCATCGGTTGTGAAAATATCCGGACCATAGTCCTGCGGCGTGTAAAACTTGCTGCTTCGGCCATGGCCGCGATTGTCCAGAGCGACCACTCGGAACCCCGCCTCGTTGAGCAATTTTGTCCAGCCGGTTCCGACCCAGTTGACCAGAGCCGATGAGGCAAATCCGTGGATCAGCAATATCGTCCTGTCGGGCTGCGAACCTGGAAAATCGAAATAGGCAATGTCGGCCTGACTTAAATTGGCGATCTGGTGTGACATGGCTGAATCCGCCTCTTGCTTCCTGGCCGCCCTCGGATTTGCCAACAAAACCGGTCTGCGGATCCTGTGTTCGAGCACCTTTGTGCGCAGATTCACATCTGTTCGCAAGAGTGGATGGAAGTAAAATGACAGCTTTGCAAAACGTCCCTCACCGTATAAACCCGAAGGCAGAAACTTTCACGTCACGCAGGATAGAAACATGGCAAAAGCTGTCATACCCCATTTTCACAATGATGGAGGCGTCAGCCAGATTTCTGTTGGGGTTAAAGAGTTCATGTGCGTTGGCGCGACGGCTCCAAACGACCACCCCCACGTCTTTTTGGACATGGGTGACGATGCCGAAAAAGTCTGCCCCTATTGCTCCACCCTGTTCAAGTATGACGCCAATCTTGGTGCCACAGAAACGGTGCCTGACGGCTGTATCCTGGCGGATCAAGACGCCTAAATCTCTTGAAACGCGATAGACGCCTTATCGCTATCGCCGGTGCTGGCATTGCCGGCATGACTGCAGCGCTGTTTCTGGAACGCGCCGGCTTCAGGGTTTTGCTTTTTGAAAAGGCCGAACAGCCGGCATCCTCCGGAACCGGCATACAGATATCTCCCAATGCCTATAAGGTGCTGGATGAGTTGGGTCTCGCCCGCTCAGTGGCAACGGTTGGCTTTGCTCCTGAATCAATTGAGATCAGTTCTGGCCAGGGGGGTAATCGCCTGACCGAGTTTCAGCTGGGCGAAGCCTGCCTTCAGCGGCATGGAGCGCCCTATACCACCATTCACCGGGTTGATCTGGCGCAGATTCTGCTAACCGCCTGCGAGGATCGTGAGGATATCGAAATTCGCCGCGGTGCCCAGGTCGCAGACCTGACGGTCCATGCCAATGGTCTCACCCTGCTGTGTGAAACCAAGGACGACTTCTCTGAGGAATATGTCGTCTCGGCGGTGATCGGGGCGGATGGCGCCTGGTCGACCTTGCGCAAATTCGTCCACGATTCCCAGACACCGGAATTCACCGGCCATGTGGCCTGGCGGAGCCTGGTCGACATTTCCGCCGCTGGCCCGGCCGTTTCCCGCACATCCACCGGCTTGTGGTTGGGGCCCAACGCCCATCTGGTGCATTATCCGGTCCGCGACGGCAATCTGTTGAACATCATCGCCATTACCCCCTGGGACAAGGACTACGCTCCCAGACGAGGCTGGTTGCAGCAATCGGCAGCTGATGACCGTATCTCGGCCTTTCACGAATGGCAGCCGCATCTGCGGGACCTGGTCGGTGTGAAAGCGGATTGGGGCGGTTGGCCGATATTTGCCTCCAAAAAGGTCGGCTGTTTCGCCAATGGCCCGCTGTGCCTGATTGGTGATGCTGCCCACGCCATGGTGCCCTACGGTGCCCAGGGCGGCGCCAGCGCCATTGAAGATGCCTATGTGCTGGGCGCGTTGTGCAACCAGATGCGCGATGATCTCGAAGGGGCGTTCAAACTGTTTGAACAATTGCGTCGGCCACGCGTGCAAAAAGTCATGCAATTGAGCCGTAACAACCGCCGCATCTACCACCTCAAGTCACCTGCCAGCTGGGCCCGCAATATGGTGATGAGCCTGTTGCCACAGGAGAGCCTGCAAAAGCGCATGGACTGGCTCTACGGCTGGCAACCAACGCCCCCGGACGTGACGCAAAAGCCAAAACTGGCGCTTCTTGATCGCCTCAGCAGCCTGTGGCTCCACAAAGGCGGCGGCGGCGACGACGGCGGCGGCGAGAATGCCGGCGACGGCGAGAGCACAGACGCTGATAAGTCATAGACCGGACAAAGAACCAGTTGACCGGACAGTTACGACCACCCAGACTCGAAAAGCAAAAACCCGCCTTCAATTTTCATCGAAGACGGGTGATTTTTACCTTAGACCGCCATCGGCGGCAGGCCGTTTTGTTCCTAGTGCAGGATCTGGCTGAGGAATTCCTTGGTCCGCTCGTGCTGCGGATTGTCGAAGAATTCAGCTGGCTCGTTCTGCTCAACGATCTGCCCGGCATCCATGAAGATCACCCGGTTGGCCACCTGGCGGGCAAAGCCCATTTCGTGGGTCACACAGATCATCGTCATGCCTTCTTCGGCCAATGATACCATGGTCTCCAGCACTTCCTTGATCATCTCAGGGTCAAGCGCCGAGGTTGGTTCATCAAACAGCATGATGCGCGGGTTCATGCACAGCGAACGGGCAATCGCCACACGCTGTTGCTGACCACCGGACAGCTGGCCAGGGAATTTGTTGGCCTGCTCGGGGATCTTCACCCGCTCCAGATAGTGCATGGCAATATCTTCAGCTTCCTTCTGAGGCATCTTGCGCACCCAGATCGGCGCCAGAGTGCAGTTTTCCAGAATGGTCAGGTG
This sequence comes from Rhizobiaceae bacterium, assembly GCA_039977975.1. Classification (GTDB taxonomy): domain Bacteria; phylum Pseudomonadota; class Alphaproteobacteria; order Rhizobiales; family Rhizobiaceae; genus Pseudahrensia. The sequence continues at coordinate 209,991 of JBDWCD010000007.1, read as the reverse complement.
CGGGAACAGGTTGAAGTGCTGAAACACCATGCCAACCTCGCGGCGAACCTCGTCGATCTTTTTCAGATCGCTGGTCAGTTCGATGCCATCAACGACGATCTGGCCGCGCTGGTGTTCTTCCAGACGGTTGACGCAACGGATCATGGTGGATTTACCCGATCCGGAAGGACCAGCAACAACAATGCGCTCGCCCTTCATCACCTTCAGATTGATGTCCTTGAGCACGTGGAAGTCACCATACCACTTGTTCATATTGTTGATTTCAATGGCGACCTCGGTTTCCGAGACTTCCATTTTCTTTGCAGTAGCTTCTGACATGGATTTAGTTCCTGTGACCTGTGTCGAGTTTGCGCTCGAAATACATTGAATAACGGGACATGGCGAAACAGAAGACGAAGAACACCAGTCCTATGAAGATGGGCAATTCCCAGATAATGCCGTTCCACTCAGCAGTTGAGCGGATCGGTTGCATGATGCCGATCGGGTCAAGAAGACCGATGATCGAAACCAGCGTCGTATCTTTGAACAGGCCAATAAAGGTGTTCACGATACCGGGAATTGAGATTTTGAGAGCCTGAGGCAGGACGATCAGACGTGTTCCCTGCCAATAGTCCAGGCCGAGCGCATCAGCTGCCTCATATTGCCCGCGCGGCAGGGCCGCCAGGCCACCACGGATCACCTCAGCCATATAGGCTGCGGCAAACAGGGTGACCATGATGATAACCCGCAGAATAAGGTCAAAGGTCGTGCCCGGTGGCAGGAAGTAGTTCAACAGGGTTGAGGCCACGAACAACAGGGTGATCAACGGCACACCGCGAATAAACTCGATGAAGCCGACACAGATCATTTTCACGGTCGGCATATCAGAACCGCGCCCAAGCGCCAGCATGATGCCCAGTGGCAGCGAGCCGACAATACCGGTCACACCGATCACGAATGTGATCAGGAAACCGCCAAATTTATCGGATTCAACCGGCTCCAGAGCAAAGGCGCCAATAGAACCTGCCAGCCCCTCTGAAACGGCTGACTGAATGAACATCAGCCAGAACACCATGAACACCAAGGCGATGATCATCGACAACATGGCGCTGAACCGGGCTGCGGCCGCCTTAAAGACGAAGAATGCAGCAACCACCATGCCGACAATGGCCAGTGGTCCCCAAATCGTACCGCCCCACAGCAACCAATAGGCCAGCAATGGGAAGATGCCGGTAAACCAGAGCAACTTGCGCGGCAGATTGTCATGCAGAACTGGCGCAAAAGCGACAAACATCAAAATGAATGTCAGAATCGGGCGCCAGTAGAGTTCGGAAGGATAAAAGCCAAAAATCAGCTGATTGAAACGGCTGGTAATCACCGCAAAACAAGCACCGGAATCTGCTTCACGACAACCGCGAATGGATTCGGCAACAAACACCGAATTGAACACCAGCCAGGGCAGCAATTTGTACAGCGAAAGCAAGACAACTGCGGCAAAAATCACTGTCAGCACACTGTCACGCGGTGTTGAAAACAGATTTGCTCTCATCCACGCAACCGGACCGTGTGTATTCACCGGGGCCGGTAGCTCATCCAACATTTCTGTTGCGACGTAGGAAATATCTTGTTTCATCTCAACGCTCCTTCAACGCAACTGAACTGTTGTAAATATTCATCGCCGCTGAAATCAGCAATGACACGATAAGATAGAACAGCATCACCAGCAGCAATGTCTCCATCTCCCGCCCCGTCTGGTTCAGCGTTATGCCCCCCAGCGTGCCGGTAATATCCATATAGCCAACCGCGATTGCCAAGGATGAGTTCTTGGTCAGGTTGAGATATTGGGAAATCAGCGGTGGAATGATGATCCGCAAAGCCTGCGGCAAAACAACCAGGTTCATAGTCCGGCTGGCCGGCAGCCCCAGTGAGGACGCTGCCTCGGTTTGACCGTGGCTGATGGCCTGAATGCCCGAGCGGACATTTTCCGCGATGAAGGCGCCGGTATAAAGCGACAGCGCCAGCCACAGGGCCATGAAGCTGTTACGAACATATAGGCCGCCCTGGAAGTTGAAGCCTTTCAACTCGGGAAGATCCAATCCGATTGGCATGCCCATGACGAAATACATCAACAGGGTCGGCAAAATGATGATCGCCAGGCGAATTCTGAATACCGGGAGAATTTGACCGGTGGCGCTCTGGCGGGCTGCGGCCCAGCGCTTGAACACCCAGGCGGCAATTATTGAAGCGACAAACAGGATGCCCAGGAACATGCTGCCGTCTTCAAATACCGGAGCCGGCAGATAAAAGCCGCGATTGGTTGGAACAAAGCCACCACCCAGCAGCGGTGTTGCTTGTCTTGGCGATGGCAAAATCGCCGAAAAGGCGGTGCTTGCCAACAGGATCCACAGCAGAACAGGAACGTTGCGGAGACCTTCGATATAGATGGTCATCAGGCGCGACACGAGCCAGTTTTTTGAAAGCCGGGCAACGCCAACGGCAACGCCGATAATCGTGGCGAATATGCACCCCAGAAAGGCAACAACCAATGTGTTGAGAATGCCAACTACGGCAGCGCGCCAATGGGGCGAGTCTGAACTATATTCAATCAGACGTTGGTTGATGTCATAGGAAGCCGCATCGAACAAGAAACTGAAGGAAAAATCCTTACCCAGGTCTCTGAAGTTCTCAATGACGTTATTGATCAGCCAGGCAGCGGCCAGCATGAACAACATCACTGTAATGACTTGAATTGTGTATGAGCGATAGCGCTTATCATAGATAAGCTGGCTAATGCGAAACGGTTCCGTTTCGTCGGCAAAATCGGTGGCAACGGTCATCAGTGGGACGCCTGTTTTCAGTTAATACCCAAGCTGCCAACCACATCTGAAAACAATTGCCCAACCGGCAAAAATTCGGAGTTCGTAAGCAGCAGTAGAAAAAGGCGGGTTTCGAATGAAACCCGCCTTTAAAGTTCAGCTTAACGAAGTGGTGCTGCGTAAAGAAGACCACCATCTCTTGGCAGGGCGTTTAGGCCGCGAGCCAGAGCGATTGGTGTGTCTGGGCCGATGTAGCGGTTGAAAATTTCCGCGTAGTTACCACCGGCTTTGATGGCATCCATGCCCCAGGACTTAGGCAGGCCAAGCTTGGAACCGAAGTCATCCAAAGTACCCAGCATGCGCAGAATTTCCTTGTCCTTGGAGGACTTGGACATTTCTTCTGCATTTGCAGCGGTAATGCCTTTTTCTTCAGCGATAACCAGCACGTTGCGAACCCATTTGATGATGTCAGCCCACTGGTCGTCGCCGTGGCGAGACAGAGGTGCCAATGGCTCTTTGGAAATGATTTCCGGCAGGACCATGTGATCATCAGGGCTTTCAAACGAACCACGTGTAGCAGCAAGACCGGAAGCGTCTGTTGTGTAGACGTCACAAGCGTTGGCCAGGTATTTTTCCTGAGCTTCAGCGTTTGTTTCAATCGGAACAGGCTCATAAGTCATGTTGTTTGTGTTGAAGTAGTCAGCCAGGTTCAGCTCGGTGGTTGTACCGGTCTGAATGCAGATCGTTGCGCCAGACAGGTTCAGAGCAGATGTCACGCCCAGAGACTTGCGGACCATGAAGCCCTGACCGTCATAATAGTTGACCGGTGCGAAGGTGAACTTCAGGTCAACGTCACGGCTGAATGTCTCGGTGGTGTTACGAGCCAGCATGTCAACTTCACCGGAAGCCAGCGCAGTAAAGCGGGTCTTACCAGTGGTTGGGGTGAATTTCACCGCAGTTGGGTCGCCGAAGATGGCGGCAGCAACAGCACGGCAAATCGCCGGGTCAAAACCCTGCCAGTCGCCATTTGCGTCGGTGAATGCGAATCCGGGTACACCAGTAGATACACCGCACTGCATGAAGCCTTTGGCTTTCACATCGTCGAGTGTAGCAGCTGATGCGCTGGCGCTTGCAGTAGCTAGAGCGGCAGCACCAAGTGCTAGGGTAAGTAGTTTGGTTTTCATGGGGTGGCAGCCTTTCCTGTTTCCATGATGAGGTAATAAATTCCCGCCAAAGAAACCGAACGCGACACGCCACTGAATACAAAACGACCGGCTACCGACTCGCGTCAGCGCCCCCCCGTCTTTACTCCCTTAACGTCAACACCCGACTGCCAGTTTATCGGCAACGTCTTAATGACTTTTCGAATGTCAGGCCGCGAAGCCCTTTGACGGATGGATAACAAGCTATTATCGCTAACCGGTCAAGGTTATATGATGCCGGTTTACCATTTTTAGCCATGAAAATTAATGGATTTGGTAAACGCGGCCGCCTCAAACGCTTCAAAGCAGGGAAAAAATGAACAAAAAAAACGACTTCGCCACCGACTCAGGCGAAACGGGAATTGACACGCGACTCGCCCATATTGGTAATAATCCGCGGGATTTTCACGGATATGTAAATCCGCCGGTCGTGCGGGCCTCGACTATTCTGTACCCAGACTATGAAACCATGCGCGACAGGACGCAGAAATATAACTATGGAATCGGGGGCACCCCAACGACCCAGGCATTGATGGATGCCCTGTCTGAGCTGGAATCCGCCGCCGGCACCGTGCTGGCACCATCCGGATTGGCTGCGGTCTCGGTTCCGGTCATGGCCTTTGCCGAATCCGGCATGCATATGCTGGTACTCGACTCCTTGTATGATCCGAGCCGATACTTCTACGATCTCGTGGTTGCCCGTCTTGGCGTGGAAATCGAGTATTTTTCCCCCGATATCGGTGAAGGCCTGTCCGAGTTGATGCGTCCCAACACGGGCATAGTGATGCTCGAAGCACCGGGTTCGAACTCATTTGAGATGTGCGATATTCCGCTGCTCACCCGCATTGCCCACGAACATAATGAACATTGTGTGGTGATGATGGACAATACCTGGGCGACGCCTCTGTTCTTCAAACCATTGGATCATGGGGTCGACATTTCGATCCAAGCCCTGACCAAATACCCGGCCGGACATGCCGATGTGTTGATGGGCGGCATGTCTGCAAACGCCAAGCATTTCCCCCGCCTGCGCAAGGCAAGTTTGGCCATGGGCATGTGTGTTGGTGGCGATGACGCCTATCTGGTATTGCGCAGCATGCGCAGCATGGGCGTGCGGTTGCGCCATCATGAAAAGTCTGCGCTGGAACTGTGCCAGTGGCTGCAACAGCAGGATCAGGTGTCGCGGGTGATGTACCCTGCCCTGCCCGATGACCCGGGCCATGAATTGTGGCGGCGGGACTTTTCCGGCGCCAGCGGATTGTTTTCCTTTGTCATCAAGGACAAATCCCGCGACCAATGCGGCGCCTTTTTGAACGCGCTGAAGATTTTTGGACTGGGTTATTCCTGGGCCGGTTATGAAAGTCTGGCGGTCATGGCCGACTTTTCCGATCGCGAAATCTGCAAAGGACCGACCGAAGGCACAACAATCCGCCTGCAGGTGGGATTGGAAAATGTCGACGATCTGAAGGCAGATGTCCTGCGTGGCCTGGAAGCCGTCGCCCGGACTTAATTGTCCCGAACTTGATTGTAATGCGTGGCGTCAGGCCCGGTGCCGCTTTCGCAGCGGCATCCATCCGACGCCAAGTTGGAACATGACATTGCGCCGGGCCAACCAGCGGGCCGTCAGCAGGACAAAGAGGCCACCAAATGTGAGTCCGGCCAGTACATCGGAGGGATAATGGGCATCGACAACAATCCGGCTCAATCCGCCGAGCAATCCGAACAGTAGCCATAATGGCCAATACCGCGGCCACAGCAGGATTAAAGCCGTGGCGATTGCGCCGGAGGTGGTGGAATGACCGGACGGAAAACTGGCGAATTTCGGTTCAAATGCGCCGGGATTAAAATGGTGCGGCCCCAGTTCTTCAAGAAGGCGCGGCCGCGCCCGTCCGATGCTGTTTTTGATCAGATTGGCAGCAATGCCGGACAGTGCCACGGTAAAGAATATGAAATTGACATCTTCATACAGGTTAACGCGTCGCCGGCGCTCGGGCCCGGGCAAGTTCTGCCATGGGCTGACCGAAAGAGCCAGTCCAATCACCGCGGTGATAACCAAAATCCAACCGCTGGTACCGGTCAGCGTGATGTATTGAAACAGTGTGACAAAGGCGCCGTCCGTTTGAAGTGCTTGCCGCTTCCAGCGGATCACACCGGCGTCATGCATCGCAAATGACCAGGTGGTCAATACGATCACAATTGCCAGGCACAGCCAGAAAACACGTTGGGGCGGGATCAGAGGTTGGGAAACTGTCGCACGACTTGGACGGAACACACGTTTACAGGACCTGAAAAAGGTCGCGGCACTGCGCCGAAAAATATTTGCTTCTTCTGGTCTGGTCATGGCGCCGTCAATGCAGGTCGATCGAATTATCGATACTCATGAACGGGTCATTATCCTATCGTCGATTGGATGCAAAGCCAGCTAGAACCTTTGACCGGCCTGCGGCTCAGTTATTATCGGGGCCGGCGGTGATTGGCACAATCGGTTCCAGGGAAATCTCGTTGACGCCCGACAACAGTTCGCGGGAAATATCGGTCATGGTCACAATCGCACCAGCGCGTGCACCACTTGTATCAAAATGTGGTTGCATGCGGCATTTCATATAGCGGGTCACATCGCTGTCGGTCTCTTCCAGCACATGGGCATATTCGACGATTTCGCCGCCAAAACAGCGTTCAAAAAAGCCCTTGGCACGGCCGATAAACCGGTCACCGCCGATTACTTCAGCCACATGCTGGCCACAAATGTCCCGCGGCGCGCATCCATAATTGGACGCGTTGCTTTGCGACGTAAACTGATAACGGTGTTCCATATCTATCAGCGAAATGCGATTGGCAGAATTATTGATGATCGATTCAATGTCGCAAAATTGCGGGCTGCTCTGCGACAGCGGTTCCGGCAGCATATAGTCCTGCAGCAGAAGGCTCATCATTTGAGAATCAACCGGACGCGAAAGCGAACTGTCGGTGCTGGTCACATCGCCAAGGAAAAACATCAAATGCTTGTAGGCTTCCTGTGACTCCTTTGCCCTATACTGCTTCAGAGAGCCCAATATCTTCTGCAGCTGAAGGTCGAGAAACTGAATGGCATCGACGTCCCGATCCGCTTCGATCTCCTGTCGCAATTGCTCGTCTATTGAATTGTAATGGCTGATCAGCATGTCCAGCTTGGACGCCTTCGTGCTTCTTTGAATGATTCGCAGATTTGACTTGTTGGCTGGAGTGTTCAAGGCGCGGCTTCCTTATGAAACAAAATGCTCTCCGACAGATGAGAGCCGGAAGGTATTTCACCCAGGATGACCGCCCGATAGACGGTGGCTGCACGGTTTGAGGTGCCCAGTCGCTTGGCGGCGGATTCAAACAACAGGCGCACAGCCATGGGGCTGAGCCCCAGCCGCTTGCCGATTTCTTCATCCCCCAGACCTTCGCAGGCCAGCAAGACGCTGTCTCGCTGCGACTGGGTGAGCACCTTTTTTTCAAACAGTTTTGAAACATCAGGAAAGCGCGCCACAAAGGCCGCCACAAAGTGCGAGCACCCGTCACTGACCAGCGACCTGACAGCGCCGGTGAAGGCCGAACCGCCCAGACCGATGGTGATCAGCGACAATCCGCGACCGATCATGATCGGAACGATAGCGATGTTGTTGTGACCGGTTTTCTCCAGTTCCTTGAAAAAGCGACGGTCACTCAATGCCGGGTAAAGAGACCGGTCAATGGAATCGAGGCTGAACGGCCGCAGGCGTTTCATGGCTTCGCGGGAAAACGGGCACCCTTCGGGATATTCCGGCCCGGTGCGAAATTGCTGCATGGCTTCGTGATAGGCTGAATAGGGCCGCAAAATCTTGCTGCGATCGCCAGTGTCGCAGAATTTGACCGACAGCAATTGCACATCAATACGAGTCAAAAACCGGGCGAACTCCCGACAGGCCTGACCCAGATCAGCCGCAAATCCGATATTTGCTATCGCCTTTTGAAGTTCCAGATTGAAGACGATGATCTCGTCCTGCTCGACTGACTTTTGGTACATGTGCCCCCACCGCCCCCTGTGATTCTTTCCACAGAATACTTGTCCATGGGTGCATAAGCAATTTTTGGTGATGATGAGCCTCAGCGCCGGAATCGGTCAGACCGGATAATGCCGCGAAAGCAATCACCAATGCGCTCCAGTTGAGCGCCCGTAAGTTGCTGAAATAAGGGAATAATGGCGATCCCTGGAGGATTCGAACCTCCGACCTACTGCTTAGAAGGCAGTTGCTCTATCCAGCTGAGCTAAGGGACCGCTTGAACGCTTGGATGAATGGTTTTTGGAGCAAGTTCAAGCCCTGCAATATACTGACAGAAAATTCAGGAGACAATCAGGATCAGTGGGTCCAGGGAATCTTACGGTCAAACTTGAAGTTGTCAGAATAGGCCATCGGCCGTCGACGCTGTTCTTTTGGCTCAATCAGTCGGTACTCAATACCATTGGCCTCGGCGTAACGCACTGCGTCTTCCTTGCTGTCGAATTTCAGCCGCACCTGGCTGCGCATGTCGGATGATGATGTGTAGCCCATCAGAGGCTCAACTTTTTTCGCGGCTTCAGGTTCGTGTTCAATGACCCAGAACACCGTTTTGCCTTTGCCAGACTGCATGGCGGTCTTGGCGGGGCGGTAAATTCGAGCGACCATGTGTCCTCTCCGTTGCGTCCAAAAGATGGTCGGGGCAGCAAGATTCGAACTTGCGACCCCCTGGTCCCAAACCAGGTGCGCTACCAGACTGCGCCATGCCCCGACATCGATCAGATCAAAGGTTCTCTAGGCACAACTGGCGAAGTTGGCAAGTGGCAAATGCGGGAAATTTCGATCAAATTCATCGACATCAATAAAATTGCAAAGGAATGCGCATTTGCAGCTGATTCAATGGCTGGACCCTTTCAGATTTAGTTCGCCGGTAATATCCAGGGATGGCGGAGCCGGTCGCCGACGGTGACGCCGTGGCGGTCTGCTTCGCCGGCATTGACCTCAAGCACAAAGCGTGCCGGTACACGCGATGAAATAACGTCCAGGGAATGCGGCACAGCGCCCCGGTGAATGTGGGTCACCTTTCCCGCATTGTCGGCAAATATCATATCGAGTGGGATGAAGGTGTTTTTCATCCACATGGCCACCGCTCTTGTGGTTTCAAAGCGAAACAGCATGCCCGATTTCGCAGCCATCGATTTGCGGTACATCAATCCCTTGCTGCGGCTGGCTTCATCGGAGGCCAGTTCGACGCTCCAGGCCGGCGACCCTGAGCGGGTATCGATTGTCACCGTGTTCATCGGATTGGCCGTGCTGGAAACCGGCAGCAGGGCAACAAATGCAAACAGTATAAGGGCAGTGACGGATACAGGTTTCATGGCAACCAACAAATGGGGGCATATTGGCGCTAACCTGCTGGGCAAAGCGGCCAAAATCAAGGCGGAGCTGAAGGCGATTCCGGGTTTAAACCCGTCAGACCTAGTGACTGCGCGGATAAACTTCACCGCTGACCGGTTGAATTTCAGCCGCCATCAGACCCTTTTGACCGTCGCCATAGCGCACCATGACAAATTGGCCGGGACGCAATTCGGTCAGACCATAGCGGCGCAAAGTCTCCATATGAATGAAGATATCCTCGGTGCCCTCACCGCGGGTCAGGAAACCAAACCCCTTGGTGCGGTTGAACCATTTGACCTCGGCACGCACCAGGTCACTCGTTGGCTTGACTTCCACATGGGTGTTGGCGGGCGGCAATTGCGAGGGATGAATGGCGGTGGAATTGTCCATCGACAGCACCCGAAAAGCCTGCAGGCCGCGGGACTTGCTGACCACTTCACAAACGATGCGCGCACCCTCATAGGCAGTCTGGAAACCGTCATCTCGCAGGCAGGAAACATGCAGCAGAACATCGGGCAGATCATCGTCCGGCACGACAAAGCCAAACCCTTTGGAAACGTCAAACCACTTGATGGCTCCGGCGACGACGAAAACATCCGGCGTTTCGCGCTCGGCCATGCCCATGCCCGGCTCGGAAATACGCCCGGTGCCCGGCGCGTCAAATCCGGTATTCGTTGCCAAATCGCTGTTTTCGGAAAAGTCTTCTTGCCTTGAACCGGGACCAGTGCCTAGTTTTGAACCCATTTGATTTCCCCTCACCGATGAACGGTGACCTCGTAAAAACCGCAAGACGCCCCACTTAGAACCGCTGCTACCGGCGCCCCTTGAATCCAACGATTCCGATCAGCTGAACGGTGCCGTTGATTCGTTGCTAATTTAACACGATGGGACCCAATTGCCGCTATGCTTGGCACTATTTATTTGTCGATGGGCCTGCAAGTTTGGATTTTTCCAAAGCTTTTTCGAGTGTTGGGCCAATAGATGCGGGCACCAAAAGATCACAAATCGGGTCCAGCGGAGTCGGTTGATTGTTGATAATCACCAATTGGCTGCCATTATTTTTGGCCATAACGGGCAGTCCGGCGGCCGGTTGCACCACCAGTGAGGACCCCAAAACCAGGCATAAATCGCAATTCAACACCAACTGCTCAGCGTCAATCATCTTGTCCTGGGGCATCGGCTGGCCAAAGGAAATGACTGCCGATTTGACCAAACCGTCGCAGCGGCCGCAGCGCGGCGAACTGCCGGTATCGTCGATTATCTGCTCTGCCTGCTGCAGCGACATTGGGCTTGAACAGTCGAGACAGACCGCCCTTACACCATTGCCGTGAATTTCAACGATATCCTGATCGGCAATACCGGACCGCTGGTGTAGCCCATCAATATTCTGGGTGATCAGCCCACCTCCCCAGTCAGAATTGACAATCGTGGCCACAGCCCGGTGCCCGGCATTGAGCGGCGCTGCGTCGAATTCTTTTTGAAAGCGAAACCTGCGACGCCAATATTCCAGTCGCGCGTCTTCACTGTTGAGAAATTCTGAAAACTGGATCGGCTGGATCTTCGTCCAGATGCCGCCGGGGCTGCGGAAATCGGCAATTCCTGATTCGGTGGAAATGCCGGCACCGGTGAATATGACAATCCGTGAGGCAGAATCGATCTGTTCGGCCAGTTGATCAAGGACTTCCCCGCCAATCGTTTCAACTTTCTCCACCATCTGCTTGTCTTTCTGCACAGAACAACTAATTTGCCGCCGTCAGCTCTAATCTAAGGATACCCATTGATGAAATATTTGCACACCATGGTCCGTGTAAAGGATGTCGATGAATCGCTCGATTTCTATATCAACAAGATGGGAATGGTTGAGACCCGCCGCATAGACAATGAAGGGGGTCGTTTCACGCTGATCTTCCTGGCCGCTTCCGATGATGTGGAACAGGGCAAGAAGGAGAATGCGCCGCTGCTGGAACTGACCTACAATTGGGCCCCGGAAGAGTATGAAGGTGGTCGTAACTTTGGCCACCTCGCCTATGAGGTCGACAATATCTACGAAACCTGCCAGCGCCTGATGGATGCCGGTGTCACCATTAACCGCCCACCCCGCGAGGGTCGCATGGCGTTTGTGAAGTCGCCGGACAATATTTCATTCGAGCTGTTGCAGAAGGACGGCGCGCTGGAACTGGCGGAACCGTGGCTGTCGATGGAAAATACCGGCACCTGGTAGATATCCAACACAAAGCCCGTCTGTTTTAATTGACCAAGACGTCATATTGATGCCTCACTTAATGCACAAATCGGTAGGTGGGGTTTGGGGTATTCCAGCAGGCGATGGGCAAATCTTGCAATCTTTGTTGGAACACGGGGCATATGACTTTCGAGTTGATTACCATATTCGAATTCGTTCGAACCGCTGCTGTGGACCAAGGGTCGCAGGTTTAGGAGAATGAGTTGACGGGTCCAGGGCGGAAACAGATCGGCAGAACTGTGCTGCGCCAACGCCATGTTGGTCAATTCGGCTGGATGTCAGTGATCTGCGCCGGGCTGCTGCTTGCCAGCTGTACCGCCGCCAACCAGTCAGGACCACCCAGTCTGGCCAATGTGTTGACCGCTGATGGCCAGCAAGAGGGGCAGTCGACGGTGGCCGCAACCTCACAACCGTCAGACGATCAGACAACACCGCCAGCGGCGGCGGCGGCGACGGCGACGGCGACGGCGACGACGGCGGCGACAACAGTTGCGGATTCGCAACGGCCCAGCGGGGTACCCCGACTCAGACCTGGAAGCCGTCCAGGGACACCGGCAGAAAAAAATGCCCTGGTGGCCAACCAAAACCCCCAACCGGTGGCGCAGAAAGCAGCTGAAGAACTCGCCCAGGGCTCGGCCTCACCCGACGCCGCACCGGCCAAGCGAAGACAGAAGGGCTTTTTTACCAATCTGTTTCAAAGCAACCCCACCAGCCGTTCGCGGGAGGCAACCAACACGACACGGACCGGAGTGGTCCGCATCCGTAATCGCAAAACCCTGCGGGCACGGTTGGGGTGGAATACAAGTAATCTGCCCGGCGTACGCAAGAAGAAAGATATTTATGGCGTCGGTGGAGTAGACGAAGGACACGAGTTGGACGATGGCCTGCAACTGGCTTCCGTGACCAACCGGGCAAGACTGGGCAGCCACGGCCTATTGCTGCAGCGTCCAGATGTGAAAGTGCATTGCTTTCCACCCAAGCTGGTGCGCCTTCTCAGACAGATCGAGCGGCGGTTTGGGCGCGCTCCGATCATCACGTCAGGGTATCGCAGCCGCGCCTATAACCGGCGCATTCGCGGCGCCCGCAACTCGATGCATATTCAATGCAAGGCCGCCGATATTCAGGTCAAAGGCGTCAGCAAACGGCGGCTGGCGCGCTATGTGCGTTCGCTGCCCGGCCGTGGCGGGGTGGGCACCTATTGCAACTCCAAATCAATTCACGTGGACGTCGGCAGAAAACGGGACTGGAACCGCCGTTGCCGCCGCAGTCGCAGACGCAAAAGCTGAATTTATCCGCTTGTTACACATTGGCGATTTGAAATGAGAAAATTGCATGAATTTCTGCCAGTTTTTGCCCAAAACCCACTTGCGGCCAACAATTTTCCTGCCTATACACCTTCCGACTGCGGTCCCTTCGTCTATCGGTTAGGACGCCAGGTTTTCAACCTGGAAAGAGGGGTTCGATTCCCCTAGGGACTGCCAGTAATTCTCCCCCCTCTTCCGTTCAGCAATCTGACGCCATTCGGCTTTGGCGCGTGCCGGCAGAAATTGGTGAGGACGAGTAGACTGGCTGACGCAAGTCCTGCTGGATTTAACAATCGCTAGACATGACACTATTGCGTTATTCAACGTTAGCTCTTTAAATAAACTTGATTTTTTCGACGCTGATTTAATCAATACACCATCACTTTGCGCCGTATCCTGTCATTTCCAGATAGCCCGTGCCGGAATGACTTCCGGAGATGACGACCGGTCCTTCCCAATAGGGAAAGCTGGTGTCCATCCATGCATTATTATTCAGCGCTTCGATCGAGACATCGATTCCCTGCTCGACAAGCTGGATTTTCCACTTGGTCGGCACTTCACGACCGGCACCCTGGGAGGTCGCTTGTTCGGTCAGTTTCAACTGGCCATCGGGGATGGATATCGCAGTGCCATCGCTGGCGATCCAGGTGGCGGATGTGAAATCGGCACCATTGCTTTGTCTTAACCGAAATCCCATCAGCTTGCTGCCATTGTCGAAATTCAGCGACACCCAATCCCAACCATGCTGGTCCTGGGCCAGGGGTTGAGAAGACCATTCCCGATCAATCCAGGCGGTGCCGGTTACTCTAACCTTGCCGCCAGGCAGATCCAATTCACCCTGCACCTGATAGAAGGGTTGGGAATAATAGTGACTGGCCTGTCCACCGGCCGACTTTACCGAATAGCCCTTCTCGCCGTGAAAAATCAGCGGCCCTTGTGCGGTTAGATTCAATTGATAAGCGAATTCGGTACCACTGGCGGTTACGGCCAGTTGGTCGATCCCGGCGCTGCCCGTGGCGGATGCAGTCATGCTCCAGTCATTTATCCATGCCTTGAACGGAACCGCCTGTGCGCCCGCCAGGTCGAATGCACCGCGTGAACGGGTTTCCGAAAGGTAATGTTTTGTCGGAGTGGTGACCGCAGCATGGCCCATCCACAATTGCTGCGCGTTCCAGGCGTTTTCGCCGGGATTTGCCCTCTCTCCAGGTGGCTGCAAGGCGGAACGGAACAGGGTCCATTGGGCGCCATATTGCCGACCATCCTCTCCCGTCAGGTTAGCGGTCAAATACCACCATTCGATGCGAAAACCCGGATGGGCACCGTGGTCGCGGGGAAACTCCATGCGGCTTTCCGCCGAGGGGACATCAAAACCATCGGCCGCCGTGCCCAACCCGCCATATCCCTGAGCGAAGGCAGATAGGGCAATGGCAAAGGCAGACGTGATGGCGGCGGCGAGGGCCAGCATCAGGATCAGCGATTTAGAAGACCTAGCGTTCATGGGCAAACACCTTCACCAGGTCAGCCGGGGCAATCTGGCTGAATCTGCGCGCCGGGATTGCAGCCGCCAACGCCGTTGCCAAAAGCGCATAGGCGGCCAGGATCAGCCAGTCGAAGGCAAACAGGAACATCGGCAGACGCCAGCCAAAGGCCTCCACATTGACCACCGCCAACAGCAACCAGGCAAGACCCAGTCCTAGAGGCAATGCCACCACCATGGTCAGGGCTGCGAGCAGCAATGCCCGCAATAATTCCAGTCCGGCCAGCTGGCTTCTGGTCAGCCCCAGGGTCCAAACTGGCGCCAATTGCGGCAAGCGCATCGCCGACTGTGTCAGCAGGCTGGTGAATATGGCCAGTCCAGCGACCGCCAGGGTGAGAATGTTGAGCGCCTGGGTGACGGCAAATGTGCGCTCAAAAATGTCTTGCGACTGTTGTTTTATCGACGCCTGATTGACCAGATTGTGGCCAGTCAGGCTAAATTTTTCGCGGATCTTGCGGGCCAGTTCCGGGACCTCCTGGCTGGCAATCCGGATGGCAAAACGGCGCTTGGAAACCTGCGGATACCAGCGGGTCAGCAAATCGACATTGATCATCGCCTGGGGCCGTGGATTGCCGTAGTCAGAATAGATGCCGGCAACCGCAATGCCGCGCCGGTTGCCGAGATCAATCTCATCGCCCAGCTGAATTCCATTGCGACTGGCCAGTTGTTCATTGATCAGCGCCACCTTTCCTGCCGCAACGTCCTGCCAACCTGTCGGAGACAGGGCGAGCATCGGCCAGTGATCACGATAGGTGGTGTGATCAGCAAATCCGAAAAGCCGACCGGACTGACCATCAATTGTGGTTTGCACGCTCCACACGGGAAGCACGACATCCGCATTGCCCTCAAGCCAGTCGCGCAATTCAACAGCCTGTTGGTCATTGGCGGCCCGCACATAGAGTTCTGCCGCCAATCGCTGATCCAGCCAGCCATTGAAGGTCAGCCTGAAACTGCCGACCATGGTGCTGACACCGATATTGGCGGCCAGTGCCAGCAGAAGCGCCATCAGGGCCAGCGAAAGGCCCGGCAATTGCTGACCTGTGTCGGCCCAGAACCATTGGCTGACCGGACGTTTGGCGAGGCCAGCGAAAGCATTCATCAATGCCGCCATGGCGTCGGGCAATAACAGCGCAACTCCCAGCAGATAGACACCGATAATGGCAAAGGCGACGACCAGCCCCTGCCCCCATAACCAGAGCATGAATGCCAGGGCGATCAGCGCTGCAGAGATTGTCAGACGAAGGCGCGTGCTGCGTGACGACATCAATGCCCAGGCCCTTGGTCGATTGGTGGCCAGGATTGGCATGCGGACCAATTTCAACAGGCTCCAGAAAGCGGCGAGGAAGGTGCCGGCGACGGCGATTGCCAATCCGGCCACCCACCATCCCATGTGAAATTCCAGCTCTCCGCTGACCTGCGCCCCGTAGAGTCCCCTTAGGGTCACTGCAACATCGGGCAACAGCAAGGCAGCAATCACATAGCCAAGCACCACGCCCAGTCCGCCGGCAAAGATGGCGATGACCAGCAATTCCAACAACAGGGCCAGAGTCAGTGTCCTCAGCGTCAGGCCTGTTACCCGCAAGGTGCGGCACATGGTGCGGCGCTGCTCGAAGGCCAGATTGATGGTGCCCTGGACAATGAACAGGCCGACTGCGAAGGCCAACATGCCAAAAGCTGACAGATTGAGATGAAAACTGTCGGTCAAGCTGTCAATATCGGCGGCTGACCGGTTTTCGACCTGTTCCAGTTGCGGGGCAATTTCTGACAATTGGGCGCGCCGCATGGGCTGTTTAGGCGCAAGTATCAAACGCGACAATTGCCCAGACCGGCCCAATAATTTCGCAGCGACGGCCAAATCGGTAATCAACGTCTCTGGCGGCACATTGGCGCTGACCATTAGCGGCGGAAGATCGCTACGCCCCGCAAGCTGGGCCTTCATCTGGGGTGAGACGATTGCCTGATAAGGTGGTTGCAGAAATCCAGTCAGCCCCTGGCCACTTGCGGCGGCGGCGCCGTCCTCGCCGCCCCCGCCGCCGCGGGTCCAGTTCTGCAGGCTTTGGGGCATGGTCACCGGGTCGATCGCGAGAATTCGTACGGTCCCATCGTCGAGCTGTAACTTGCCCTCCAGCACCGGTGATGTGCGCCAACCGGCCCGCTGAAGCGCGGCATAGGTTTTCACGTCAATCGGCTGGCCATCGCGTCGTTCCAGACTGTCATAAACACCGGGCAGCAGCGCCGTCCGCGCCTTTTCATAACTGCTCCGGGCTTCGGTGTTGATGGCCTGCACGCCGGTCCATAGTCCGGTGGCCAGGGTCAGGCCGATCAGCAGGGAGAAAAACTGCACCGGACGGTACATCCAGTGAGAAAGAAGCACCTGCAGGACGACCAGCAGTCTCACGACACCAGTCCCGAAGACAGGTGCAATTGCCGATCCATTCGTCCTGCCATACGGGATGAATGGGTGACCATCAACAGGCCAGCGCCGGATTCCTCCACCAGCTGCAGCATCAGCGTGATCACCTCATCGCTGGTCTTTTCATCAAGATTGCCGGTGGGTTCATCGGCCAGGATCAATTTTGGCCGGGCGGCAAGCGTGCGGCCAATGGCTACCCGCTGTTGCTGACCTCCGGACAATTGTTCGGGATAGGCTGAGAGAAACGCGCTCAGCCCCAATCTTTGCGTAAGCTCGTCGATCCATTGGCTGTCTTCGCGGCCTGCAAGCCGGGCGTGAAAGCGCAGATTGTGGGCTACATTTAGGGACGGAATCAGGTTGAACTGCTGGAAAATGATACCGACGCAATCGCGTCGCAAAGCCGCTCTTTGCCGGTCTCCCAGCCCGGCCAGGGATTGGCCATTTATCCAGACTTCCCCGGCATCAAAGGCTTCCAGCGCACCGATCAGATAGAGCAACGTGCTTTTGCCACAGCCGGAATCACCGGTCAGCGCCAGGCGTTCGCCGGCGGCCAATTCCAGGTCAACTCCGCGCAGCACGTCCAACGTGCCTTCCTCGGTGGCAAAACTCTTTTTCAGATCCAGGACTCGCAGCAGCATGGCAAAAGCTTAGCCTTTTTGTCGGTGGCCTGCGCGGGAAAAATCATGTGCGGGCTGCGGCAATTTCACATTCGGAAGTCTACGGTCCGATCTTCTCTGACACGTCAGCTGCATCGAGCAAACGCAGCTGAATACGCCGCCGCCCCCGGTAAAAGTCGGAGCTCAACGTGCCGGCAAAATGCATCTGCTTGCCGATATTGGCCAATAGGGCTTTTCCCAGGGGCTCATCGGCAATGCGAAAGCCGATGCCGTCCAGCGGCGCACCATCCGGTGACCGCAGAGAAAAACGCACGTGATTAGCACCGACTATACTGGCATGGCGGATGCTGTGGCCGGGAAAGGCAAACACCGGTTGGCTGTGCCCTGCCCCATAGGGGCCGGCCTGTTCCAGACGGTCAAAAAATGCATCATTGGCCCCGCGGGCACTCAACGCCCCATCGATCTTCAGTTGACGATTTTGCGCCAAATCTGAGACCTGCTGCGAAAACCGTTCTTCCAGATAGGTGCGAAATGCGCCCAATTGTTCTTGCTTGATTGTAATACCAGCCGCCATGGCATGGCCGCCGCCCTTTTCCAGCAATCCCTGTTCAACCGCTTCACGCACCGCCGCACCCAGGTCTGCGCCGGGAATGGAGCGGCCCGAACCGGCGCCTGTGCCCCGCCCGTCAAAGGAGATGGCAAAGGCGGGTCGGCGAAAACGGTCTTTCAGCCGTGAGGCCAGCAATCCGACAACGCCGGCATGCCAGGTTTCGCTTTCGGTAACGAGCACGGCTGGCCCCTCGCCCAGGCCAATCTCAGCTTCGGCCTCATCCACCGCCTGTTTCAACATGGCCGCTTCCATCGCCTGACGCTCGCTGTTCAACGCGTCCAGCCGACTGGCGATTTCATCGGCTTCCACCGGATCGCTGCTGGTCAGCAAGCGTGCCCCCAATGCGGCATCGCCAATACGCCCGCCGGCATTTATTCGCGGGCCCAGCAGAAAACCAAGATGCCAGGCTGCCGCCGGTCCGTCCTGTCGCGCAGCTTTTGACAGCGCCACGAGTCCGGGGCTTTTCTGCCGGTGCATGATCTCCAGGCCTCGGGTCACAAAGGCCCGGTTCACCCCCTTAAGCGGCACCACGTCGCAAACCGTGCCAAGTGCCACCAGGTCGAGCCATTCCATCAGTTTGGGCGGTGATACGGCATCATTGTACCAATCCCGATGACGCAATTCACGGTTCAGCGCCACCAGCGCCAGAAACACCACCCCGGCGGCACATAAATGCCCCTGCCCCGACATATCGTCATCGCGGTTGGGATTGACCAGGGCCACACAATCCGGGAGCTGCGAGGAAACCTGATGATGATCGAGCACCACCACGTCCATACCCAGTTCATTGGCGCGCTCGATGGCTTCGTGGCTGGTCGACCCACAATCGACGGTCACCAGCAGCTTTGCTCCGCGCTCCGCCAATTGTTCAATGGCTGGCAGGTTCGGCCCGTAGCCCTCAAATATCCGGTCCGGGATATAGATTTCGCTTTCGACACCGCAATGGCTGAGAAATTTGAAAAGCAACGCGGATGAGGTCGCGCCATCAACGTCATAATCGCCAAATATTGCCACCCGCTGACGACTAGCTACGGCATCGGCCAGTCGGGCAGCAGCCGCATCCATCTGGGTCAGGGTCGACGGGTCAGGCAGCAGATCGCGCAAAGTGGGATTGAGAAAGGAAGCAGCCTGTTCGGGCAGTACATCACGCCCGGCGAGAATGCGGGCAATGAGGCGATCAACTGAATGCTGATCGACCATCTGTTCGGCATAGCCCAGTTGCTGGCGCGTGGCGCGCTCAGCCCAGCGTTGACCGGTCAGCGAGTTTTCAACTTCCAGAAAGGCGCGATCAGATGGATCCATAGGCCGGACCAGACTGCACTTTTGCCGGTTTAACATCAATAAGCATGGCCGGACGAAGCGCCCGCCAGTGTGCCGTGGCAAAGCCCAGGACCAGTACGCCCCCCAGCTGATGCAGCAGCGCCCAGGAAATCGGTACCTGCAACAACAGCGTGGTGATGCCGATGCAAGCCTGAAGCGTTACCAGGGCCAGCAGGATAAGCCCGCGCCTTGTGTGGGGCGTGCCCGGCTCATTGCGCACCAACCACACCACATGGGCCAAAACGGCGATCCACAACAGATAGGCAATGCAGCGGTGGAAAAATTGCACGGTCAGAGCATTGTCGGTCAGATTGCCCCATAAAGGTGTGGCGGCCCACAGACCTTGCGGGATCAGCGCACCATTCATGTCGGGCCAGGTGTTATAGGCCATGCCCGCATCCAGGCCGGCCACCAGGCCACCGACAAATATCTGCAACAGGATCAACAGGATCAGCCAGTTCAACTGTCTGAAACCAGCATCTGAACCATCGGTGCTGTGCGGTGCCACTGAACGGGCGACCCAGATGGTGGCGGCGGCGAAAATACAGGCGGTGGTCAGGTGAATGGCCAATCTGATCTGGCTGACATCGACACGGTCCACCAGACCGGATACCACCATCCACCAACCTATCGCGCCCTGCAGGCAGACCAGCACGAATAAACCGATGGAGGCCTTTTTCAACCACGGGGTCAGGCTGCCGCGCGCCCAGAACACCAACATCGGGATCAGCACCGCAAGGCCGATCAACCTTCCCAGGAACCGGTGTCCCCATTCCCACCAATAGATCGTCTTGAACTGTTCCAGCGTCATGGCGCTGTTTTGCAGCTTAAACTCGTCAGTGGTTTGGTAGAGCTTGAATTCACCCATCCAGTCATCGGCGTCGAGGGGTGGAATAAAGCCCAGCAGCAGGTCCCATTCGGTGATCGACAGGCCGGAATCGGTCAATCTGGTTGCCCCGCCCACCAGCACCATAATGACGATCAGGGCAAACAGAATATACAGCCACTGGCGCACAGCGCGGTGGGGGTCGCCGGTAAGGTAGGTTGTTTCAGTCATGGTCGCTTAAATGGCAGGATCTGCAGTCGGTTGGGGCCTGAAAGGCTTTTAAGCGCCTGTTTCGCCCGCCGACAATAACAAGTAAAGCGGCTTTTGCGATTTTTACAGCGGCCATGCGTCGCGGCGTGTTCAGACCGCTGGCTTTTTGCTGTTCTTTTGACTATGTCACCATCGAAACCAACTCGAACAAGTGCAAGTCATGCGAACCACCCTGCCCCTGCGCGCCAAGAAAATGATCGGCATGTTTTTCATCGTGCTGTTGGTCATCGTCTACGCTCTGGTCGCCGTTGCGGTCGCCAGCGCGACTTTGGCCAATGCGCCATGGTATGCGCATATGCTCTATTTCATGTTCAGCGGAGTCTTGTGGATCGTGCCGGCCATGGTGATCATCAAATGGATGTCCACCGAAAGCCAGTAGGCCGCGTGATCAGCGCACGCTGAAGCGCCTCAATCCATTGCCCAACCGGGTTGGAAGCCCGGTGGTCAGTGGTGCGAAGTAGCGCATTTTCTGAAACATGCCGTTGACTGAAATACGCGGCAATGCGGTCAGATGATCCCGATGACCGGGAAAGATCATGCCACCGCGTGTGGTGACAGCGGTTTTAAAGCCCATATCCTTCATCATCTCAAAATCACGAGCCGCCGCCGCTTTGCGATAGCCATAGGGATAGGCAAAGTGCTGTGGACGTTCTCCCAGTTCCGACGCCAGTATCTGGGCGCCCTGATTGACTTCATCGCTGGCCTGCTGTTGCGTCAACCGCGCCAGCGCCCGGTGATTGAGCGTATGGGCACCAATGGAACAATTGGGGTCTTCCATCAGAATCCGCACCTGGTCCCAGCTCATAATCTGGTCCTTGTTGAGCTGCTCAATGTCAATTTTGTAGAGCCAGCACAATTCGCGCACCACCCTGCCCTGGTCGAGTTCCGGCACCTCGTTGGTCAGATAATTCAACAGAAACTTAAATGACTCCATCTTGGCGGCGCCACTTGAACAGTCCAGCTCGTGAGGACCATTGCGGCTGCCGGCTATTTGCACGGCAATACGATTTTGCTGACGCACAAGCGCTTCGATGCCTTCCCACCACAGGTCCGCAGTGCCCTCGATCAAGCCCGGGGCCAGATAAACCGTATAGGGAATGTCGAATTTCTTCATCACCGGCACGGCATGGATCAGCGTATCCTGATAGCCGTCATCAAAGGTGAATGCGGCAAATTTTCGAGTCTGGCCAAGTGGATTTGTGATCCGCGCATGGGCCTCATCAAGGCTGATAATTTCGATGTCGCGCTGCTGCAGCAATTCGACGACCGATTCCAGAAACTCCGGACGAACGGTCAGATGCGCATTGGGCGAAAATTTCAAAACAGGCTCAGGACTGACATGGTGCAATGTCAGAATCATCCCCAGCTCGCAGTCGAGCTGCTGGTAAATCCGATCAAGGCCGGAATAGTTCAAGCCAGCCAAAATACGCCTGGTATTGCGGATCGTCGCAGTGTTCATTGGCAAATTTCTGATTATATTCTTCCCGGCCACAAGATAGCAGCAATTGTTTAGACTTTCCTGCTAATCGAAGAGCAATGCCAACAACGTCGCTTTACAGTTAAAAAATCTTTTCGATGCCCCCTGCCTCGCAACTCTTCAAATCATCCGAACTCGACACGACGGGCCTGGGCACCATTAGTGTCGAGATTCATGACAGTTTTGAGGCGCTCAGGAGCGATTGGCGAAAATTGGAATCAGACGGCGTCGGTTCGCTCTATCAACGGTTGGACTGGGTGGAACCCTGGACACAAAACGTCGCCGGACCGGCGCTGATCGAACCCAAACTGGTCCTTGGCAAATCGGCAGACCACCCGATTTTCATTTTGCCACTAGGACTGCGCAAACGCGGCCCCTTTACCGTTGCCACCTGGCTGGGTGACAGCCATTCAAATTTTCACATGGGGTTGTTTGCCAAGTCCTTTATCCAAAACGCCCGACGCCAGGATGTGCGCGACATCATGGATTGCGCCATTAAGCTGATGGGCTCTGTGGATGTGCTGGAAATGTGCTGCCAGCCGGTCGTCTGGCAGGGCTTCACCAATCCCTTCACCTATCTCGACTGGCAGGAATCCCACAACCACGCCTATGCACTCGATCTCAGCGAAGGTTTCGAAGCGGCAATTGACCGCAAGAATGGTGCCCGCAAACGCAAAAAGCACCGCTGGCAGCAAAACAAACTACGCCCGGTTGGCGGCCCTCGACTGTTGATTGCCAGTTCGGAAGAGGAGGTCGATGCCATATTGGACACCGCTTTCCAGCAAATGGCTGCGCGTTTTGACCGGGCGGGCATCTGGAACCGGTTTGAAGATGACGGTGTTGAAAACTTTATCCACCGGGTAGCCAAGTCGGCGCTGGGCGATGACGAGCCACAATTGCTGCTCTATGGGTTGGAAATTGATGGCAAACTAAGAGCAACGCTGGCAGGTGGCATCAATAAGGGCCAGTTTTCCGGTGCCTTTATTTCATTGGCCGATGATGAATATTCCAACATTTCCCCCGGCGAACTGATCATCCATCTGGTCATTCGCGATTGCTGCGAGCGTGGGCTTCACACATTCGACCTTGGCCGCGGCGAAGAGCGTTACAAATCATCCTGGTGCGACACCACAATTACAATGTTTGAGACGAATAAGGCGATCAGTCGATGGGGCATTGGTTTTGCCATCTATGAACGCAGCAAATTGTCGATCAAACGCCTGGTCCGCAACAACCAAACAACCTGGAATTTCGCCAAGAAAGTGCGCGCCCGCCTCTACGGCCGCATGTAGCAGCGGCGGCGGGCGGCGGGCGGCGAGCGGCGAGCGGCGGCAATCTGCAAGAAATTGTGGCGATGGCTGGTCGTGCCAATCAGGCGGCGTTGGCAGCAGCCTGACGTTCAGAGGTGCTGGCCTTGACCACCATTGGATTGCGATAGCCGTTCTGAGACAGGGTTTGCCTGATCAGTCCAATCATCGGATTGCCGGGATCAATGACATTGACCACATTGACGGTCGCAGCATCTGCGATCCGCGCCAGCCCCGCAACATCGGCGCTGCCGCAGTCGACAATCACATAGTCATAGGTCTGCTGCAGTGCATCCAGGATAACCGGCAACTGAGCAGCGCTTCCGGCCGCTGATTGTGCCGAAGATGTGCCGCTGGGCATGATATGGGCGTTGGAAGAGGTATCGCAGTGCAGCGTATCGGCAAATCCAGCCATCCCGGACAACAAATCCTTGATGCCCGGCGCCATCTGGTGCCCCAGCATGGTTTGCGTCGACGATGCTGCACCGGTCATATCGACCACCACAACATTGGCGGGCTTGGAAGCCAAAGAACGTGCCAGAACGGTGGCAGTCACCGCCCGGTTGTTGGGTTCCGGGCTCAACACCGCCACTCGGCCACTGCCCATGGTGGCAAGTGTATTGGCCGCAGACGTCAGTGATACCGTGCCCGCCGGCACGGCTTCAGCCGAACGCAGATTATCCATATTGGGAGCAAGCGATGGCGATTGGGCGAATTGAACCCGAGACGTTTCGCCGGTATCAGCAGTCAATCCAGGCTCCGTGCGTCCTGGATAGGTCTGGCGGACAGCTGCACCGCTCATGACGCCTGCCGCGAGCGTGATCATCGACCCCAATATCAAAGTACCGAAAAACGCCCCTGCAAGGGTCGGCAGCTTTTTGGGGAAGTAAGGTTTTGACTGAACCTGCGCCTTGGAAAATACATAGGCATCGGCGGGCAGAAACTCACGGTTTTGGCGAGATTGGGCTTCTTTAAAGCGCAGCAGATAGCTGTTGAGCAACTGACGTTGGGCGTCGGCTTCGCGCTCCAGCGCCCGCAATTCCACTTGCGCCTTGCCGACCCGACCGGCCTCAGACTTCAGTACATTGCGCTGTTGGATCAGATCAGCTTCGCGGGCACGGGCAACTTCCGCCTGACGCTGCAGACTGGTTTTGACCTTCTGTGCCTCGTCGCGAATTTGCGATGACAGTGCTGAAACCTGGGATTGCAAGCGCCGTACCCGGGGATGGCCGGGAAGCAGGGTCGTCAACAATTCAGACAATTGGGCGTTGAGCGTTACCTGTCGTTCACGCAGGCGCTGGATCAAAGGAGACTGCAAAACGCTTGCCGCTGCGTCCAGCGATCCGGATTCAAGTGCCCGGCGAATGGAAGCTGCATTGGCTTCGGCCCGGGACAATTGGGCTCTCACCCTGCCGAGTTCCGTCGACAGTTCCGACAGCTCCTGGGTCGCCAGCGAGTTATTGTCCCTGCCCTGCAACAAATCGGAGCTTTCGCGGAATTCGGCAGCTGCCGCTTCCGCCTTCATGACACTGGTGCGCAGTGCCTTCATCTCGGGCTCCAGCTTTTCAAGCTCTTCTGGATTGGCACCACGTTTCAGTTCTTCCTGCAGCTTCAGATATTCTTCGGTCAGCATGTTGGGAACGGCTGCTGCAAGTTCCGGATCACGTGACCAGAACTGCACGACGATAACCCGTGCCTTGTCAGCCTGAAACACGTTCAGTTGGTCGTAATAGGTTTCCAGCACCCGGTCTTCAGCCGTGACATTACGTCCGTCATCGATCAGACCCAGCCGTGACAACACCTTGTTGATGGGCGACTGATTGAGCACAGGATCAAATTCGGCCCGCGACTTCAGATTTAGCGCCTTGGATATTTTCTGGGCGATAGAGCGCGATTGCAGCAGTTGAACCTGACTGGCGATACCGGGATCATCGATTGAAGACTGGTTCTGGCCATTGGTGGCATTTGGTCCGGTCAGGACGGAATCGCTGGTGCGGATCAGAATGCGCGCTTCGGAGCGATAGCGCGGCGAAATTGACTGCAAGACAACAAATGTCAGTGCAGTCACGACAATCGCAGCCAACAGCAGTCGAAACTTATTGCGCCAGATGGATCCGAAAATCCCACCCAGGTCCACATCGATATCGCGGTTTAACTCGTGCTCACCGGCCATGCTTTTTGCACTCTTTGCCCAATACTAAGATGGGCGCGATCATCTCTTTTTATGGTTTCTAAGGCGTTAATCTTTGCAATCTTTTGCATTTTCATCGGAGCAGACACCCCAGTTTCTTTTTGTTTTCGCCGTTTACCGGGAATTAACCATAACGCGGTTTTTTAATGCCAGCGGTCCGCATTGTAGAAGCGCACCGCCCGTAGTTTTCCATTCGGTAGTAGGCCGAATTCAGTAGTGGTTGGGTATCAGTATGAACAGGCGTCATTTCTTGGTTTCTTGTGTTTGGACGGGCCTGGCGGCCGCCACTGCAACCCTATCCGGCTGTGCAACAGCCTATCAACCAGCACCCCCCGCCTTTCATGAAGCCTTGCAGGAAGTCTATCGACTGGATGCCGGCGATCGTCTGCGCATTACGGTGTTTGAACAAACCGACCTCACCAATACCTATTCCGTCGACAAGGCTGGTTATCTCGCCTTCCCTCTTGTTGGTTCCGTTGCTGCCCGTGGTCGCACGATCAAGGAAGTCGAAGCCGGGATCGCCCACAAGCTTGCCCAGGGCTATATCCGCAATCCTGACGTCTCGGTTGAGGTTGATCGCTATCGCCCGTTTTTCATCATGGGTGAAGTCGGCACACCTGGACAATATACCTATGTGCCAGGCATGACCGTGCAAAATGCCATCGCCATTGCGGGCGGTTACTCAGCCCGTGCTGAGCAGAAAGATGCCGATGTTACCCGCCAGATCAATGGTGACGTAATCACCGGTCGCGTGCCGATTACCGACCCGATCCTGCCAGGTGATACGATCTATCTGCGAGAACGATTGTTTTAGATAATGACGCAGCTAAGTCCTGCCGAACCCGAAAAACTGCGAATAGTCCATTGTTTCCGCTCACCTGTGGGCGGCATTTTTCGTCATGTGCGCGATCTGATCCACCAGCAGAAATCCCAGGGCCACAGCATCGGTGTCATCTGTGACAGCAACAGCGGTGGTGAATTCGAAGACCAGTTGCTGGCCGAACTGGAGCCGTTTGTTGAACTGGGCCTGTTCCGCATTCCTATGGACCGGTCAATTGGCCCGCGCGATATCATGGTGCTCTGGCGGCTTTATTCAAAGATCCGCAACCTGCGGGCCGACCTCATCCACGCCCATGGCGCCAAGGGCGGCGCCTATGCGCGGTTGATTGGAACGATGCTGCGCCGCAGTGCAAACGGCAAGCGGCGTCCGGTGCGCCTGTATTGCCCGCACGGCGGATCGGTTCACTACGACCAGACAAAAGTATCGGGCAAAGTCTATTTTGGCCTCGAACGCATGCTGGAGCACCTCACCGACAGGTTGATTTTTGTCAGTGGTTACGAACGTGATTCCTATTTCAGCAAGGTTGGCGAAGCCCACTGCCCCCACTCCCTGGTGCGCAATGGTCTCAACGATGACGAGTTTGACCCGATCACTCACAACAGCGATGCAACCGATTTTCTGTATATCGGCATGATGCGCGACCTGAAGGGCGTCGACTTATTGATTGATGCCCTGCCGCTGGTGGCAAAACGCCTGGACCGGCCGGTGTCGGCAACGCTGATTGGCGATGGGCCGGACCTCCCCGCCTACAAGGCCCGGGCAGCCGATCTGGATGAATCGATCGAAATACGCTTTCTCAATCCGATGCCGGCTCGCGAAGCGTTCAGCCATGGCAAGACGTTGATCGTGCCTTCGCGGGCAGAAAGCATGCCCTATATCGTGCTGGAAGCACTGGCGGCTCACCAGCCGATATTGGCCACGCGGGTGGGCGGCATACCTGAAATATTTGCCAATAATGCCGGCGCCTTGATCGAGCCCGACAATCTCGACGCTTTGGTCCATGCGATGTGCGGACACACTACCGGTACGATTGTCGGCGCTGATTTTGACGCGTTGCACGCGTTTGTGCGCAGTGATTTTTCTGCCGAAACAATGGCCAGCACGATTTTGAGCGCTTACCGGGATACATTGGAAGCCTGACGTTCCGGTTCATCATTACGCCCACCGATGATTAGACGCGTCCCTTCGGCGGACCTCTAAACCATTCTTTAGCTGTTTTGCCGCAATGTGGAGCCAGTTTTCAGTTTCTTCGTTAGTAGGGCGATTAAATGGAAGTCGGCGACCCGCAAGACCCAAAATCCACCTTCAATGCCAGCGCCGTGATGGCGCAGTCCATTGCCAGTGAATCGAAAAACCCCAGAGCTTTTGTCAAGCTGAGCGAACGGGCCGAACAGGTTGCCTCGCAGTTTTCACAAAATGCGATCTCACCCTTTATGCTGGCGACCGTTTTGCGCATCATCGAATTCCTCGCTGCAACCGGCATCGGACTGGCGGTCTATTTTGTCTATGTCGTACCGATGGATGGGGTGAAAACCTTCTATCTGCTGACCTGCTTCCTGGGCGGAGTATTGTCGTTGGTGGCGCTGCAGGCTGTCGATAGCTACCAAATTGCGGCCTTGCGCACGAATATCCTGCAACTCGGGCGCGTGCTGGGTGCCTGGGCGGCGGTTTTTGCCATCCTCGCCCTGCTCGCCTTCTTCAGTCGTGCGTCAGAGAATTATTCACGGGTCTGGTTCGGCAGCTGGTTCCTGGCAGGCACCCTATTTTTTGTTGTTTTCCGTGGCGTTATCGCCACGCTCGTACGCCGTTGGGCACGCGACGGCAGGCTGGAACGCCGTGCGGTAATCGTCGGTGGCGGCAAAAACGCCGAAGACCTGATTATGTCGCTGGAATCACAGGCCGACAATGATATCCGCATCTGCGGCATATTTGACGATCGCAAGGGCGACCGTTCACCCCCCATGGTGGCCGGCTATCCAAAACTCGGCACTATTGCCGAACTGGTTGAATTTGGCCGCCGTGCGCGCATCGACATGCTCATCGTCTCGCTGCCCATCTCGGCTGAAAGCCGCGTGTTGTCACTGCTGAAAAAGGTCTGGGTCCTGCCGGTGGACATCCGCCTGTCTGCCCACACCAACAAGCTGCGCTTCCGCCCCCGCTCCTATTCCTATGTCGGTTCAGTGCCGTTCCTTGATGTCTTTGACAAGCCGATTGCCGACTGGGATTCGGTGATGAAACGCGGCTTCGATATTTTCTTCAGCATTCTTGCCATGGTCGTCTTGTCGCCGGTAATGCTGGCCGCCGCCATTGCCATCAAACTGGAAAGCAAGGGGCCGGTGATTTTTCGCCAAAAACGTTTCGGCTTCAATAATGAAGTCATCGACGTGCTGAAATTCCGCTCCATGTATACCGACATGGCCGATCACGATGCCAAACTTGCCGTGACCCGAAACGATCCGCGTGTCACCCGCGTCGGTCGTTTCATCCGCAAGACTTCCATCGATGAGCTGCCACAGCTGGTCAACGTGCTGAAGGGTGAATTGTCGCTGGTCGGCCCTCGCCCCCATGCGGTCAATGCACATACGGAAAACAAGCTGTGGGACGAAGTCGTCGACGGCTATTTTGGCCGCCACAAGGTCAAACCCGGGGTTACCGGCTGGGCCCAGATCAACGGCTGGCGCGGAGAGGTCGACAACGAGAAAAAGATCAGAAACCGGGTCGAACACGACCTGTACTACATCGAAAACTGGTCGGTGCTGTTTGACCTCTACATCTTGATGATCACGCCGTTCAAATTGCTCAATACAGAGAATGCATATTGAACTCTGCGGTCGCCCCCTTTCCGGCAGCGGCGACGGCGACGGCGGTCCACAGACCGGCCAGCCTACGCCTTGAATCGCGCCAGTCGAACAAGCTGGCCCGCTGGACTCTGGGGCTGACAGCCTTTCTGGGGGCTTTCGTGATCCGCGAACCGGCCCCTTATGAACTGTTTCTGCTGCTGACGATGGTGATGTTCCTGCTGCTCGGCATGCGACTCAGCCGGTTGGCGATCACCCTCGGCCTGCTATTTGTTGTCTTCAATATTGGCGGCATGGTGTCGATGTTCACCATGGCAGACTACAAGGAAATCCCGCTTTATCTGGCGGTTTCGCTGTTTCTTGGCCTGTCCTCTGTCTTCTGGGCGGCGGCAATTGAAGCCGATATGGGCCGGTTGCGTGTGTTAATGCGCGGCTATGTCGTCGGCGCGGTCATCACCGCAAGTCTCGGCATAGCAGGCTATTTCAACGCCTTTCCCGGGTCCTCGATGTTCACCCTGTATGACCGGGCCATGGGCGCTTTTCAGGACCCCAATGTGTTCGGACCGTTTCTGGTGCTGCCAGCGCTCTATCTCATTTACGGCTTGCTTTATCGCAGCTTCACCCTGGCCCCCCTGCGCCTCGCCCTGCTGAGCATATTGGCGCTGGGCCTGTTTTTGTCGTTCTCACGCGGCGCCTGGGGCGTGATGGTGTTTTCCGGCCTGTGCTTCTACCTGATGCTGCTGATGACCGAGCAATCTGAGCATATTCGCGCCCGGCTCATTCTCACCGGCGCGCTTGGCCTTGCCGCAATCGCGGCGATGATCATTGTCGCACTGCAATTCGACGCCGTATACGACATGTTTGAACAGCGGGCACGGGTGGTTCAGGAATATGATGGTGCTGAGCTTGGGCGTTTCGCCCGCCATGCCATCGGATTTCAGTGGGCACTGGAAAACCCGCTCGGCATCGGCCCATTGGAATTTGGCCTGCTTCTGGGCGAAGACACCCACAATATCTGGGTGAAATCGCTGATGGCCTATGGTTGGCTTGGCTTCTTCGCCTATTTGACCGTAACAGTTTGCACCCTGGTCGGCGGCGCCCGCCTGGTCGGCCGCATCCGCCCCTGGCAACCTTACCTGCTGTGCGCCTACGCCACCTATATCGGCCACGTGCTGGTGGGGTGGGTGATCGATATCGACCACTGGCGTCACGTCTACATGCTGATCGGCATTATCTGGGGCTGCATGGCCCTGGAATCCAACTTCCAGGCAGCGGCGAGGACGGCGACGGCGAGGCGTTATGGACCCAGCCATGACGACCGGTTGTTGAGCCAGAGCACTTGAAACTATTCAATGTTGAAACTGGTTGGCCTGGCAGGATCGGAGACACTGCGTGGAAATGTTGAGACGGCGGGCCATTGATGCGCTTTCGCGAGTTCCCCATTACTTGTTGGTCTCCGTGAGCGCCCTACTATTGTCCACGGAGATAGACGGGTGTGATGGCTATGCGGCGTAGCTGTCTGGTGGGACTTTGCCCATGCTCGAACCGCTATCGGAGCTCTTGGTCTTCGTACACCCGTCCATCGTCCAGTTGATTGAATTGTTGATCAGTCAATGTTGGCTCCCGTTGCCCAACGTCGCTTTCGCTTATCTGAGCATAACAACCCGCGCTCTGGGCGACGACGAAGAGTACGGCGACGCGTCTTTGATCATGAAAAAACGGTCAGCTGCAGAACCAGTCCGCATGACATCATCTATGGGTGTAAAATGGTCGGAGTAGCAGGATTCGAACCTACGACCCCACGCCCCCCAGGCGTGTGCGCTACCGGACTGCGCCATACTCCGACTTGCTTTTGATTTAGTCAGGGATGTCAGAAATATCAAGCGACTTGCGCAAGATTGATGACGAATTTAACGCACCTGATCGAGAAGCCGCTTGCACTCCAGCAATTCTGTCAGCACATCCTGCAGGCTTGAGCGCACATCGCCCGATGCAGACTTCGATGCAGCCATGGCTGACGCAACCTGGGCGACGGGAACGGCCCGCTTGCCCGGCTCTCCCTGCGATTCCGCCAGCACCGGTGCACCACTGGCCACTGCCGTGACAAAGCGGTTGCCCTGCTCTTTCAGAATCCGCTGCACACCCTTGATGGTATAGCCCTCAGCATAAAGCAGATGGCGTATGCCTTTCAAAAGCATTACATCATCGGGCCGGTAGTAGCGTCGGCCACCACCGCGTTTGAGCGGCTTGATTTGTTTGAAACGGGTTTCCCAGAACCGCAACACGTGCTGCGGCAGATCCAATTCATCAGCAACTTCTGAAATGGTCTTGAAAGCGTCAGGGCTTTTCACGCCAACTTCTCCTCCCAACCCTAGTGTCGTTCAGTCCCCACCGCGACACTCAGGCACTATGCTAGCAGGCTATTTTTTTCGCCCCTGATTGGCCTGCAGAACTTTTTCTTTCATGATATTGGAGGGCCGGAACACCATCACACGTCGGGGTGTGATCGGGACCTCTTCTCCGGTCTTTGGATTGCGGCCAATGCGCTCATTTTTCGAACGGATCGAAAATGTGCCAAACGACGACAATTTGATGGTCTCACCGCGAACGGCAGCCTGGCAAATTTCTTCAAGCACACTCTCAACCAGAGTGGAGGATTCCGATCGGGACAAGCCCACCTGCTGATAAACCGCTTCGCTTAAATCAGCTCTGGTAAGTGTTTTTCCAACCATATTGGCATTCCCCGATGTTCGCGTGGCATGGCCGCAGTATCGCCAAGACTAAAAAAGTCTAGTCGCAGCAGAGGCCCCGGTCAATTGTTCCGCAAGGTCAACCATGCGCAAATATCCACCTTGAGGTGCTGATTTGGATAGGAAATTCGCTTTTTTGCCTACCAGCGCACCAAAACGGCGCCCCAGGTAAAGCCGCCGCCCATTGCTTCCAACAACACCAGATCACCCTCTTTCAGGCGCCCGTCGTTGACTGCGGTGTTGATCGCAAGCGGGATTGACGCCGCCGATGTATTGCCATGTTTGTTGACTGTGAGAACCACTTTTTCGGAAGCAATGTTGAGCTTTTTGGCGGAGGCATCGATGATCCGGCGATTCGCCTGATGGGGAATAAACCAGTCAATATCCTCTGCCGTCAGCCCGGTGGCATCGAACGCCGCCTCGATGACATCGGTGATCATCGCCACGGCATGCTTGAATACCTCGCGCCCCTGCATGCGCAGATGGCCCACGGTTTGGGTCGTTGACGGGCCGCCATCCACGTAAAGCTTTTCGCGGTGAGAACCGTCAGAACGCAAATGGCTGGTCAGCACACCCCGGTCATTTGACAGACCGACGCCTTCCTGAGCTTCCAGCACGACAGCACCGGCGCCATCGCCAAACAGCACGCAGGTCGTCCGGTCTTCCCAGTCGAGTATGCGCGAAAAAGTTTCCGCACCGATCACCAGAACCCGCTTGGCCTGTCCCGATTTGATGAAAGTATCAGCCGTCGTAACAGCATAGACAAAACCGGAGCAGACTGCCTGCAGGTCAAAGGCCGCACCGTGTTTCATGCCCAGCCGATTCTGGATATTTACCGCGGTGGCCGGAAATGTGTTGTTGGGGGTCGATGTGGCCAGCAGGATCAGATCGATGTCATCCACGGTGATTCCGGCATTTTCCAGCGCGGCGCGGGCAGCAGCCTCACCCAGGCTTGCCGTGGTTTCGTCAGCTTCTGCGATATAGCGTTGTTCGATGCCGGTGCGCTGCTGTATCCACTCGTCAGACGTATCTACCTTTTTGGCCAAATCTGCGTTGGTCACCACGGTGCGCGGTTTGGCGGCACCTGACCCAAGTATAACAGAGCGGATCATTCAATTATCTCCAGTCGGCTCAACATCGCCGAATCGGGTTTCTTCAAGGTCCTGGGCAATTTTCTGCTGCAGACCATTGCGGAT
Source organism: Rhizobiaceae bacterium (assembly GCA_039977975.1). Taxonomy (GTDB): domain Bacteria; phylum Pseudomonadota; class Alphaproteobacteria; order Rhizobiales; family Rhizobiaceae; genus Pseudahrensia. The sequence goes on along the minus strand of JBDWCD010000007.1, from coordinate 176,899 downwards.
CATATTGTGCCCAACGTCAATGGCGCTGGCAAAGCCCTCAGCATCGGTACCACCATGGCTTTTAATCACGACACCATTGAGGCCAAGAAACACCGCGCCATTGACCTTTCTGGGGTCCATTTTCTCGCGCAGCTGGTTAAAGGCCTGTTTGGCAAACAGATAGCCGATTTTGGCCATCAATGTGCGTGACATGGCATCCCGCAGATAGGTGCCGACTTGTTTGGCTGTGCCCTCAGCACTTTTCAGTGCGATATTGCCGGTAAAACCTTCCGTCACCACCACATCAACACCACCCCGGCCCAAATCGTCGCCTTCGACAAAACCGCGATAGTCCAATCCAGGCAGATTAATCTCGCGCAACCGGGCACCGGCAGAGCGAATCTCTTCCAGGCCCTTGACCTCTTCAACGCCGATATTCAGCAAGCCGACCCGCGGTCGATCGAGATCAAACAGCGCCCGCGCCATAGCCGAGCCCATGAGGGCATAGTCCACCAAAGCTTCTGCGTCGGCTCCAATCGTCGCCCCGACATCCAGAACGATGCTTTCACCCTGCAAATTGGGCCACACGGCGGCCAGTGCCGGGCGTTCAATACCGGGCATCATGCGCAGGCAAAACCGTGACATGGCCATCAGGGCGCCGGTATTGCCGGCGGAGATCATGACATCGGCTTCACCAGACTTCACCGATTCAAGCGCTTTCCACATGCCGGATACGCGACGACCATGGCGCAGGGCCTGGCTGGGCTTGTCCATCATGGAAATCGACATTTCACAGGGATGAAACACCGATTGCGACTTCAGACGCTCATATTTCTCCAGTTCCGGCAGCACAGCATCGGGTTCGCCATGGAGAACAAAGCGCAATTCAGGATAGCGGCGACGAGAAATCTCAGCCCCTGCAAGAACGACAGACGGACCGGCATCCCCGCCCATTACATCCAGTGCAACAGTGATGGTTTTCGCGTTAGTGGACATGGAGGACGGAGCGTACTTTCTCATTCAGCGGCAGTCGCTGGCGTCGAGGCACCAGAAGGGCATTTGTACCGCGACCTAGCAGATATACAAAGCAAATATCAATTGATGACCAATTTGTTGCGATTCAGGACCGTTTTGGCGATGATTTCAACTCCGCCAGCACCGAAAAGGGCGAATCGCGTTGCTGATCAAGACCTTCAGCAGAAAACTCGGCGCCATCAATGCGGGCAAACGGGTCGATTTCCAGGGCAAAAGTCTCCAGCCAGGCCGCTGCCAGATTGATCGAGTCACCGCTAAAGGTTTCCGGCACATCTTCACCCAGCGGATCCAGCACCAGTTCATGGTCTTCAACCGTTGGAGGCCGCAATAGGCGCGAACCTTCGGGTAAGAATATAAACTCGATTTCTGCGCGAATACGCTGCGCCAATGGTTCGGCGGTCACAGCGCAGGGCTGGTCGAATTCAGAGGCGATTGTGCCGCTCAACTTGATGCCATCCCCCTTCCAGGGCGCCACCAGGCATTCCACATGGAACGTTTCAACCTTCAGCAAGTCGTATTCAGCAGCAATCGCCTGCCGTTCCTCCTGGCTGGCTGAGTATTTTACCATCTGCCCTTTCTTGGGCAGCTTTCTCACCTTGAAATCAAAGTTAAAGGCAAAAAGTTTTGATTCATGGGCCATAGGCCCCCCTTTCCAATAGCGGCCCCGCAAAAACCGCCTTGCATTGTGTAATGTCATCTGCCGACTTTTGCGTCAGATCACGCGACTGCCAGGCCATATAGTGGGCCAGATCCGTCTCCGCTCCCTTTGAATCTGTGTCGGGATAGAGATTGCGCCCAATTACTTCTGCCAATGACCCGACAAGGTCCTGATCCTGCAGTGCTTTTTCGTATGCTCCGGTGCGCCCGTAAAATACCTGGGTCATCTTGGCAATCTTCTTCGGCACGCTCTGGTCTCCGACCCCCGCTTCACGCAAAGCTGCGTCCATGTCGTCAATAAAAGCGTCGAAAACCAACTGAGAAATCTGTCGACTGCTATGATCTTCGTCCTTCAAGCGATTGTGCAATAAAAACAGATGCATCACTAAAAGCTCAAATCGTCCATCCAATGTATCCGGAACCTGGTAATTAATATAAAAGTGCGGGTCTCGTGCTCTTGCCACAACGGTGCCATAAAGTGCATGTGCAAGGTCTGTATGAACGTTTCGGCCGAACAGGGCTTTGAACATTGTAATAAACCGGATAAGAAGCGCTGACACAGCGCAGATTGCGGTGATATAGGCTTTTGTCGACCAGTCGAACAGGGGTCTGCGATTATCCGGGCGGAGAAATATCGATGAATGACAAAATGTGCAAATATGATGCTGCACGAATGGTGACCAAAACTGTTGTCATGGCTGGATTGGTGGCCGTGCCGCTGGCCCTTTCTGCCTGCAGCTCAACCAGCGAAGTCTTTTCTCACGGTTATCAGATGAACCAGGAGGCGCTGGATCTGGTGCCGGCCGGCTCCTCGCGTGAACAGGTCTTGTTGTCACTGGGAACCCCGTCGACCACAGGTACCCAACCCAATGGTGAGGAGACATTTTATTATGTCAGCCAGAAAAAAGCCCGCCGTTTCGCCTTTGAAAAGCCCAGAGTTATCGATCAACGGGTTCTTGCTGTTTACATGAACGAAGCCAGCACGGTCGAAAGAATCGCCGATTATGGCCTCAAGGACGGCAAGGTGTTTGACTATGTTGGCCGGGTGACGCCAACCGGTGGCAAGGAACTTTCGTTTCTCTCGCAATTGCTGCGCGGTGGTGCAGGCCTGAACCCGTTTAAACGCGGCGGCTGATCCAGTTATCGAACTGCAGCCGCCTTGCCCTCGGCAAAGCGCAGCCACAGCAGTGACAGCAGGCAAATGCCGACCACCGGAAAGACGGTATAGTTGATGGCGTTCCAGCCATTGTCTCCAAAGGCGTTGAGCGTCTGGCCGGACATGAACGAACCGAAAGCAACAGAGCCAAACAGTATAAAGTCATTGGCCCCTTGCGCCTTGGCGCGCTCTTCTGGCTGATAGGTGTCGGTCAGCATGGCCGTGGCGCCGATGAAGCCGAAATTCCAACCGAAACCGAGCAGGATCAAGGCAACGTAAAAGTTGGTCAGCGTGATGCCCATTAGTCCGACCGCAGCGCAGATCAGCAGCAGGACCATGCCAGTGGCGACGATGCGTTCCTTGCCGAACCTGGAAATCAGATTGCCGGTAAAAAAACTGGGACCGAACATTGCCATCACATGCCACTGAATGCCCAATGTCGACTCATCGGGACTGAACCCACACAATTTCATCGCCAGCGGTGCGCCGGTCATGACGAAAGACATCAGCGCATAAGACGCCACAGCGCAGATGACCGCCACAATGAACCGGGGCTGCGCCATGATCTTCGACAGAGGGCGTCCGCTATCTGCCCGACCGCGCTCCTCCCGGCTGGGAGGCGACTCAAATTTCAACTGTGACAGGGCAGCAATGCCAAACAGCAGCAGGATGGCGCCTGCCAGATAGGCGGCGGCAAACTCGATTGGCACAAACAGGTTGCGCACGAAACCGGCGACATAGGGACCGGCCAGATAGGCGATCAGCGTCGCCGCAGCGATGCAGGCAACGGCCGCTAAGCGTTTTCCCCCCGGCGCCAGACCACCTCTGACAACGGCAATGATAGTGCCAATGATCAACGCCGCCAGCCCAAAATACATCGCCGCCAGATCAAACCCGGCGGATACAGGATTGATAAAGTAAATCGCTGTTTGCGGACCGATAATGGCGGCAAATATACCACCGGCTAGAACCCAGGAAATGGCCTTTGGTTTAAATTCCACCAGCCCCTGATCGGCGGCGGCAAAGCGGTATTGCTGGGTAAAGGCGCCGCCGGAACCCGACATTGCCATGCCAATGCAGAACAGCACGAAGTCGCCTTTGAAAATCGCCAGACTGGAAACGATAGCACCGATAATTCCAATTGATGCGCCGGCAATAAAACCATAGCGACGGCCGATGCGTGCCATCAGCATGGCGGCCGGCAAGGCGGCCAGCGCGACGCCCAGATTGTAACCGGTGACCGGTGCAGTCGCCAACGACTTGTCATCACCCAGCAAGTACATGCCCGCCAGACCGCCCAGGGCGATGGAAATGGGTGCTGCCGAACCACAGAACGCCTGTGCGGTTGCCAACAACAGCGCATTGCGCTTGGCTGACGCGTTGGGGTCTGCGGTGGATGAGGAAGACATTGTTGCCCGCTTGATAGTTGCCCTGTTGGTATTTCACCCCTGCAAACTGATCGCTTAGAAGTGGGTGAAAGAGTCCTCTTCCATGGACACAATCTCGCCGTCAATGTCCAGTGCTACAGCCGCTGTTTGAGAAGCTTTTATCTCACCAATTGCCGTTGCCGCGATATCAACCGACCGGCAGGCAGCGGCAAAGTCGCTGCACTTGTCAGCCGGCACCGTGCAGAGAACCTGATAGTCATCGCCCCCGGCGCAAATGGACGTCCACAGGGTTTCGTCTGCAGCGATACACCGACCGGCCGCCGCAGATAAAGGTATGCCAGATCGTTCAACCAATGCCGCGACCCCAGACGCGCTGCACAGTTTGCGGCAATCGCCGATCAACCCGTCAGAAATATCCATCGACGCATTGGCATATCGGGCAATAGTTGCCGCCACTGCCGTTGGAGGTGAAGGCAATTGATAGGCATTGTGGAGAAATTTTGCGTCAGATTCATTGGCTGAAAGCTCGCCGCGCGCCACCTTCAGTCCAAGCGCAGCATCTCCGATGGTGCCGGTGACATAGATTGCATCGCCCGGCTGGGCGCCGAGACGGCTTTTATAACTTGCCTCATCCACCAGAGAGAACATGGTCACAGCGACACTCAACTGTTGCGGACTGCGATAGGTGTCGCCCCCCGTCAGATGAATTCCGTAGGTTTGCTGATCAAGCTGCAGTCCGGCAGCGAAAGTGGCCATATCATCGTCCTGCCAGGAATCGGGCACCCCCAGAGCCAGCGAATATGAGTGGGGAACCGCCCCCTTGGCCACCAGATCACTGATATTGACCCGCAACGCCTTGCGGGCAACCAGATCGAAGGGGTCGTCGGCCATGAAATGAATGCCGGATGCAATGGCGTCCTGGGTGACCACCAGGGCCTTGCCGGCGGGAATGTTCAACAGTGCTGCATCGTCCTGCAGGTTGAAGGAGCCTGCGCCGGCCAGCGGCGCCAGATGGGTTGATATCCAGTCAAATTCGCTGGCGCGGGTCACCCCTGCGCCTCGCCGTCGCCGTTGCCGTCGCCGTCGACGACTTCGGTCAATGTGACGCTTTCGCTGTCGGAAGTTTCTGGCTTCGGATCGAGCTCACCGCTGCGCACTTTTCGCGCGATAACGTCCAGAACCCCGTTGACCATTTTGGGTTCGTCACTCTCAAAAAAGGCCTTGGCGACTTCGACATATTCTGAAACCACCACCCGTGCATCAACATCGCGCCGACGGGTCAGTTCGTAAACCGCGGCTCTCAGAATTGCCCGCAAGGTTGAATCAATACGCGCCAGTGGCCAAGTATCGGTCAATGACTCGTGGATGATCGGGTCAATAGTCTTCTGGTCCTTGACGACACCGCCGACAATGCTGCGAAACCAGGCCGCGTCGGCTTCCAGATAGGTTTCACCATCAATCTCGCGACCCAGTCGGAAATTTTCATATTCTGCGACCACCTCTGTCAGTCCGGCACCACTGATATCCATCTGATACAGGGCCTGAACGGCTGACAGGCGGGCGGAACCGCGTTTATTGGCCGGTTTTGTTGGCTTGGTGTCAGGCAATGAATTTTTCCCGCAATTTGATCATTTCCAGCACCGCCGTAGCGGCATGGCCGCCCTTGTTGAGCTCTTCCTTGCGCGCCCGCGCCAATGCCTGGGCTTCATTTTCCACTGTCTGAATGCCGTTGCCCAGCGCCAGGCACTCCGCAATTGTCAAATCCATGATGGCGCGCGCCGATTCAAAGGCGACGATGTCATAATGGGTGGTTTCGCCGCGAATGACACAACCCAGGGTGATGAAACCATCATAGTGTGTATTGCCGCGGCTCATGCCTTCCAGTGCCATGGAAACCGTGGCCGGGACCTCCAATACGCCGGGCACGGCAACGTAATCCCAGCTCGCCCCTTCGGCCTTCAACACGTCCTCGGCACCTTCAACAAGGGCCTTGGAAATGTGGGTGTAATAGGGTGCATCGATGATCAGGATATGGGGCATTTGACGGCTCTCATTCGTGGTAACCCGCACAAAACATGGCTGGCCAAGTTGCGCAAGGCTTAATCTTCCCGGTTTGGAAATTCTGCCAGTCTGGCGGCATAGCGGGCCATCGTATCTATTTCCAGATTGACCATATCGCCGACCTTGGCCTGACCCCAGGTGGTCACTTCCTGGGAATGTTTGATCAGCAGAACGTCGAAATCTGCCGCGTCTACCTGATTGACTGTCAACGACGTGCCGTTCAGGGCAACCGATCCCTTGGGAGCGATGAATCTGGCCAATTCTTGCGGTGCGCGTAGCGTGTAACGGGTGGCCTCCCCTTCTTCCCTCACACCGATAATCTCTGCGCGACCGTCGACATGGCCGGAGACAATGTGGCCGCCCAGTTCATCACCGATTTTCAATGCCCGTTCCAGATTGACCCGGTTCCCAACATTCCAGTTGCCCGCAGATGTCAACCGCAGGGCTTCTTCCCAGGCTTCCACCACATAGGCATCGGCGGACTTCTCCACCACGGTCAGGCAGACGCCGTCATGGGCAATGGAGGCTCCTATATCGATCGTATCGAGATCGTAGCTGCTGACCACATGCAGCCGTTTTCCCGCGGGCACCTGTTCCACACGATCGATGGTTCCGATGTCTGTAATGATGCCGGTAAACATGGCTAATTCCTGCGCAATATCTGGAGCGTGTCATCGCCCAATTGCAGTGTTCTGCTGGCAATATAGCCGTTAGGCAAGCTATTTGCGGTCAGCGGCGATGCAATGCCACCCCGACCAATGGTCACACCCGATGTAAACAACCAGATTTCATCCTCCAGTTGATGCTCAAGAAACGAAGCTGCCACTTCGGCACCCCCTTCCACCATCAGGGACGAGAACCCGGCATTGGCCAGATCCTCAACAAATTCCGGCAGCGCCAGACGACCCTCATGGCTTTCTGCGGCAAACAGGGTAACACCCAGATCGGCCAGACTTTCCGGCAGGGTTTCCACACTGGACACCAGCGCCACGGGCACCTGCCGGGCGGTTTGGGCAAGCCGGCTGTTGGCGGAGAGTTGGGCGTCACTGTCGAGCACAAATCTGTGGGGTGAACGCTCTTCAAGGCCATCCAGCCGACATGTCAGGTCCGGATCATCAGCTGCAACAGTTCCGCGACCCACAACAATTGCGTCATGTTCGGCCCGCAGCCGATGCACCATCGCTTTGGAAAGCGCTCCGGTTATCGACACTTCTTCGCCGGGGCGGCCCAACATGCCATCAGCAGAAATGGCAAGTTTTAGAGTCACTTGCGGTCGATCTTTCTGTTTTCGATTCAAATAACCAGCCAGATCATGGGGGGCGGAATTGGTTCGTTCGTCGACAACCACCTCAATGCCCGCCTGACGCAGCATTTCATGGCCCTTGCCATCCACCCGCCGGTCCGGGTCGGTCCAGGCCGTTACCACTCGGGCGACGCTGGCATCAATCAGTCCGGCTGCGCAGGGCGGTGTTGCACCGTGATGGGCGCAGGGCTCCAGCGACACATAAGCGGTTGCGCCGCGGGCGCGGTCTCCGGCCTGATCGATTGCCACCCGTTCGGCATGGGGCCGTCCCCCCAGCGCGGTAATGCCTTTGCCAACAACCACGCCATCTTTGACGATCAGCGTGCCAACCGATGGATTGGTGCCCGTGCGGCCCCGATGGCGCAGGGCAAAGCGCAAACAGGCATCGAGATATCTATGATCTTGTTGGCTCAACATCAGGCCAGTCTCGCACAGCTAATCACCAGAAGAAATCTAGTTATCTTCCCCTTCGGCATCGGACAATTCGCCCAATACCGCTTGAAAATCCGAGGCTTCGGTAAAATCCCGATAGACACTGGCAAACCGCACATAGGCAACCAGGTCCAGCCCTTTCAACCCTTCCATCACCATTGTGCCAATCGTACCGGCCTCGACTTCTGAATCGCCGGAAGATTCCAACCGACGGACAATGCCCGAGACCATGCGCTCAATACGCGCGTGATCAACATCGCGCTTGCGCACCGCCAAGGAGATGGAATTGGCCAGCTTGTCGCGATCAAAACTCACCTTGCGGCCATCCTTTTTGATCACCGTCAACTCACGCAGCTGAATGCGCTCAAAAGTGGTGAACCGGCCACCGCAATCGGAGCAAACACGGCGGCGGCGAATGGAGGTATTGTCCTCAGTCGGGCGACTGTCTTTGACTTGGGTATCGTCACAATTGCAGTAAGGACAGCGCAAATTCGGCTCCAGGAAGAAATTTTCGGGTGCGGTTCATGGCCCGCACCCGCTTGATTTTGTTAGGCAAACCGGATCGATTAGAGACCCGGATAGATCGGGAAGCGATCCGTCAATTCAATGATCTTCTTGGCCACTGCCTTTTCAACTTCGGCATTGCCCTCTTCGCCATTGGCGGCAAGACCATCGAGAACTTCCAGGATGTACTGGCCGACCTGCTGGAATTCGGCGACGCCAAAACCGCGGGTCGTAGCCGCCGGCGTTCCCAGACGTACGCCGGATGTGATCATCGGCTTTTCAGGATCGAACGGCACACCATTCTTGTTGCAGGTCATATTGGCCCGGCCAAGCGCCGCCTCGGCGGCCTTGCCTGTCAGGCCCTTCGGCCGCAGATCAACCAGCAGCACGTGGGTATCGGTGCCACCGGAAACCAGATCAAGGCCGCCCGATCTCAGCGTTTCACCGAGCGCTTTGGCATTTTCAACAACGTCGGCCACATAGGTGCGGTATTCGGCAGTCTGGGCTTCGCCGAAGGCCACCGCCTTGGCAGCGATGACATGCATCAACGGCCCGCCCTGAATGCCCGGGAAGATGGCTGAGTTGATTTTCTTGGCCAGCGCCTCGTCATTGGTCAGCACCAGGCCACCGCGAGGCCCGCGCAGGGTTTTGTGGGTGGTCGATGTCGCCACATGGGCATGGGGGAATGGGCTGGGGTGAACACCGCCGGCCACCAGGCCGGAGAAATGCGCCATATCTACCATCAGATAGGCGCCGACACTGTCAGCGATTTCCCGGAACCGGGCAAAATCGATCTGACGCGGATAGGCAGAACCACCGGCAATGATCAGTTTCGGCTGATGCTCCCCGGCCAGCGCCTCTACCTGGTCAAAGTCAATCAGATTGTCCTCTTCGCGCACGCCATACTGAACCGCGTTGAACCATTTACCCGATTGGTTGGGCGCCGCACCGTGGGTCAGGTGACCTCCGGCATCGAGGCTCATGCCCAGAATAGTATCGCCGGGCTTGATCATCGCCATAAAGGCAGCCTGGTTCGCCTGGGAACCGGAATTTGCCTGGACATTGGCGAATTCGCAGTCAAACAACTGCTTGACCCGCTCAATCGCCAGATTTTCAGCGATATCGACAAATTCGCATCCGCCATAATAACGGCGACCGGGATAGCCTTCGGCATATTTGTTGGTCATCACCGAGCCCTGTGCTTCCAGCACGGCCCGCGAAACGATGTTTTCCGACGCGATCAGTTCCACTTCATGGCGCTGGCGGCCCAGTTCTCCATCAATAGAGGCGGCCACAGCATTATCTGTGTCTGCCAGTGAACGGTTGAAAAAAGCGTCGGTTGCGGCGGCTGCGGCGGCGCCGCCGGACTTGATAGTTTCTGCAATAGCCATCGACTGGCTCCCCAAAAAGATGACATCGCTGACAGGGTGGCCTGCAGCGATCGTGTTAATGCTCGTGATTTAATTCTGCCGGAAGGGCGGCACTATTCCGTTTGAGACAGTTGAATGTCTTGATCGGCGTTTTACTGGCTCAAAGCCAGTTCGTCTACACCGTCGCGCTGGTAAATATCATCGCGGAACTGAGCCGCGCCGTCGTCGGTCGACCAGGCGCTGATATAGGTGAAATAGACGGGTACCGGGACTTCAAGTTTCAGATCGGTACGTTCACCGGAAGCAATAATCTGTTCGATCTGCGAACGATCAGCATCGGGCGTATCTTTGGCCAACCAGACCAACAGGTCGCGAACGTTCTTGACCCGTACACAACCAGAAGAATCAAACCGCAGCAGCTTGTTGAACAAGCCCTTTTGCGGCGTGTCATGCATGTAGACCGCATGCGGATTGGGGAAGTTGATTTTCACCGACCCCATCGCATTGATGCGACCCGGCTCCTGGCGGAAACGGTAGTTGACGGCTTCTTCTGTCGACCAGTCGACCAGCTTGGGATCAACCAGTTCATTATTGGTATCAAACAGCAAAATCTTGTTTTCTGTCAGATAGTTAGGATTCTTACGCATCAACGGAATGATATCCTTGAGGATGATCGATTTCGGCGCTGTCCAATAGGGATTGAGATTGAGCTCATAGATTTTCGAATTGAGGATAGGCGTCTGGCGGCTGATGCGACCAACAATCGCCGTGTGGCGCTGGGTGACAGTCGTGCCATCCACGGCCTCGATCTGGGCAGCGGGAATATTGACCACAACATAGCGATCACCCAGGAAGCCGGACATGGAGTTCAGACGCACCAGATTGGTATGCAACTGACCGAGACGGATATCAGCAGGAATATTCAAGGCCGCAAATGAATAACGACCAAGCACACCATCAGCCGGAAGCCCGTGGCGTTGCTGGAAACGTTTGACCGCTCCATCGACATAGGTGTCGAACTGGTGGGAGAAGCCGGCATTGGCCGGCAGGTCACCGGAAATCATCAGCCGCTTGCGAAGAATCTCCACCGTCGGCGATGAAGCCCCGATTTTCAGTTTCTTATTGGCGGGTACGACGGGCCAGCCACCGGCATCAACGATGGTTTGGTATTCGGCGATCGCCTGATGCACATAATCGATGGTTTGGGGGGCAAAAATCGGCGTATTGGAGGATACACGCGACGTTTCGCGCGACCGGGCGTCGAACTGGTCGCCCCAACGGTCACGATTATTGGCGTTGAGAATGCGATCAATCGCCGTTTCTGCATGCGCATCCTGCGCAAAAGGTGACAGCGGCGACAACACCCCTGCCCCGGCCAATGTGGCGGCAACAACAGACGACGAGCCGGCAAGCATGTTGCGGCGTGTAATTTTCTTCGTCTTTTCAACGCTTTTGCTGAAAACTGACATTTTCACCATGATTCCCTGAGCTGCATGCGAACGACTATAACCACGCAAATATGCCTCGATTATGGTTAACAGAAGTTAACCAATCCCAATTCTGCCAAAAGTCGTTACCGGCAGTTTCTGGGCACACAATTTACATTTGCACCTGATTTATTGCACTGGGCATTAAATGCAAGTGTGTTCAAATCAAGTCCTTGTCATTGAGCGTGGAAAACACCTGTCGCGGCGGGTCACGGCGACGCGCAGCGAGTGGCCGCGAAGTACGGTGCAGCCTGCCTGATATCCTGGGCAAGATTCCCTCGAAAAACGCCAAAAGCCCCGGATTGCAAGGCAACCGGGGTCGTTTTGGTCGAAATGCCAGACCCTTGCGGGTCTAAATCAATTACAGGCGGTACAGGATCTGGTCAGTCCAGAAGCGCTCCAGACGCTGCAAGGATTTGTTCAGTTGTACAAAACTGCTGGGATCGATCTGGCCGATCTGTTCCAGCGATTCGGTGTGACGCTCGTAAAGTGCATCAACCGTCTCAGCCACGGCCTTCCCCTCGTCGGTCAGGCTGACCCGGACTGAACGGCGGTCTGTGCGGGAACGCTGATGGTGAATATATCCCATATCAACCAGTTTCTTCAGGTTGTAGGATACATTGGACCCCAGATAATAACCGCGGGTGCGCAATTCACCGGCTGTCAGTTCTGAATCACCAAGATTGTACAACAGCAAGGCCTGTACGGCATTGATGTCGCTGCGTCCCTGGCGATCAAACTCGTCCTTGATGACGTCCAGCAATCGACGGTGCAGACGCTCAACGAGAGTCAGAGCTTCAAGATAGACTGGTTTGATGTCGTGTTTCTGCGCATTGTCCTCATGCGCCACACCGATCATATCGGTATTGTTCATTTCGAGCCTCACTTCCTGTTTTCGGCAGTATTTTTTTCCACCTTGAGGCCCAAGATAAGCGTGTCAGATAAAATTTGAGTCAAACGACAGACTTAATTGGTTATTACCAAAAAAATCTCAATTTGTTGATTTTATTGATTTTAATTTTATGGAAAGGCTGCGGATTCATGCTTTCTTGGTGATAAGCAACAGCAGAAGTTGGAAAATCACATAGATTGCCAAGCAGGACAGGTGAAAAATCAGCACGTAAAATGGTTCCTGAAAAAGAAACGGAAAACGCAGCAGGGAAACCGACTGAAAGGCAATGGCAAAGAACCAGATCACCCTGCCCCATGGCAGCGTGGTCCACAGTCCAACACTGGCCACCGGCAACATCACCGCCATCACCGCGGTGTAAATCTGCAAGGGCAGGCCCATCGTGTCGAAGCGGTTGTCTGGCCCCTCCCAAAATCCGATGGCGCGCATCCAGACATAAATGGCCCCAGCAAAGAAAATTGCTGCCAGCAGGCGCAAAAACAATTTGAAAGCAAAGTCAGCAATGCGCCAGGCCCGTGAAGGAGCCTTCTCAATCTCTGTCAAGCTTACCGACATTATAGTGCCAGCTCCCTGTCCCCAAGATCCTGGAAATGGTGCTCAATGTGATCGCCGTTCACTTCTGCCAGCCGGTCCGGCTGCCATTTGGGTGAACGGTCCTTGTCGATAATCGCTGCCCTGATGCCCTCGTAAAACTCTGTCCCCGTCAAAATGCGGCGCAGAATGCGGTATTCCATCTTCATACAACCGTCGATATCCAGATCAGCGCCCCTGGTGATCTGCCGAAATGCAATTTCCAGGCTGGTGGGTGATTTCTGTTCTAGTGTCTGCAATGTCTTGCTGGCCCAGTCGGCGTCTACTCCGCCATCCACGGCCGCTTTTTGCAGATTTTTGACGATTTGGCCAACTGAAGAAGCGCCAAAATGGGAATTAATCCAGTTTTTCGCCTGTTCCAGAGGCCCCGCCTCGGTGCTGCGCTGCAAAAATTGCTGATGATGACGCTCCAGCACTGCTTCCGGCTCATCGCTTTGGCACAGTTCTTCTTCCAGCGCGGCTAAGTCAGCGGAGTGACAGCCGTGGCTCGCCAGACCACACCAGACCGCATCGGATTGTTTCACCCGATCGCCGGTCAGACCCAAATATAGGCCGATTTTGCCCGGCAGTCGGGACAGGAAGTAGGAAGCTCCGACATCCGGGAAGAAACCAATGCCCACCTCTGGCATGGCAAAGGCGATGTTGTCGCCCGCCACCCGGTGAGAGCCGTGAAACGACACCCCGACACCACCGCCCATGGCGATGCCGTCAATCAGGGCAATGTAGGGTTTGGGAAATTTGCGGATGCGTGCATTGAGGACATATTCGCGGGCGAAAAAGTCAAAGTCATATTCCTTGGCGACGCCGCAATCATAGAGATGGCGAATATCACCGCCAGCTGAAAAGGCCCTGCCCGGCATGGCCTTGATCATAATGTGCTTGATGGCGGGATCGGTTTCCCAGGCGTCCAATTGAGCATTGAGGGCCGTCAACATGGCATCGGTCACGGCGTTGAGCGTTTCAGGCTTGTTCAGCGTGATCAGGCCCGCACAGCCACGGGCTTCAAACAGGATATCATCCCCAGGGGTCATCAATTTTCCATCCATCGGCGGCTGCCATCAAACTATGGACTGTTCTGTGGCTGAGCAATGGGATTGTCCTTCGGAAAGGACTTTTTCCTGGCCAATTGTGTGGTACATCACTGCACAATAAATCTCTCAACCCTGTGGGGCCTATTGGAAATGCCGAATTCCACCACCGAAATCGTCGATAGCGTAACCGGAGGCCGTCGGCTTCGACGCAACCGCCGTCATGACTGGACGCGGCGGTTGGTGCAGGAATCACAATTGACGGTCAGCGATCTCATCCTGCCGATATTTTTGATGGAGGGCGAGGACACCGAAGCGGCCATCGCAGCCATGCCCGGCATTTCCCGTTATTCCGTCGACCGCGCGGTCAAAGTAGCACAGCAGGCGCAGGAGCTCGGTATTCCCGCAATTGCCCCCTTCCCCAATGTGGCGCTCAAAAAGCGCGACCGCACCGGCAGCGAGATCGCCAATCCGGACAATCTGATCTGCCAATTTGTGCGGGCCGTCAAATCTGCCTGCCCGCAAATCGGCGTGATCACCGACGCCGCCCTCGACCCGTTCACCGACCATGGACACGACGGCGTGCTGGAAGACGGCATTATCGTCAACGACGAAAGTGTTGCACAAATTGTCGAAGGCGCACTGCGTCAGGCAGAAGCAGGAGCAGACATCATTGCGCCGTCTGACATGATGGATGGACGCATCGGCGCCATTCGCCTGGCCCTCGACGAGGCCGGGTTCCAGGACGTTGGCATCATGTCCTACACGGCCAAATACGCTTCAGCCTTTTATGGCCCCTATCGCGAAGCTATCGGCACCGGCGGGCTCCTGCAGGGGGACAAGAAGACCTATTATATCGATCCCGCCAATTCAGAAGACGCCATGCGCGAAGCCGAATTGGACATAGCCGAGGGGGCCGACATGTTGATGGTCAAGCCCGGCATGCCCTATCTCGACATCGTTCGCCGCATGAAGACGGAATTCGGCATGCCGGTTTTCGCCTATCAGGTGAGCGGCGAATATTCGATGATCGAAAGCGCCGCGGCGAATGGCTATATCGACGGCGACCGGGTGATGATGGAAAGCCTGCTGGCCTTCAAACGCGCCGGAGCAGACGGGATTTTGACCTATCATGCCATGCGGGCTGCGGAAAAACTGGCGGCGGCGGCAACGGCGGCGGCGACGGCGACGGCGACAGACTAGGCCCAGACTTCTTGGCCTTAAAAAAGCAACGACCGCGATAGTGAAGGCAGGCGAGGACTTCGCTGGCATCTGTTAAATCCGGTTGCGACCCTGTTCCTGTCTCTCAACCTGTCAAATATGTCCACTGTCCAAGACAGGTTCGACGATCCATTTCAAAATGCTGGATGATTTCTCTGCGTTTTCGAATGGCGCGAATGACACTGCTATGAACGGAGTGGCCCATCAAAGCGTCGGCTTTTGATGGCAAACATGTCATCCAGCGAAACAGCCCGGGATTTGCTCAGAGCCCGAGTTACCAAAATAATGAGTTTCGCAAATTGGCTCCTTGAACAAGCAGCTGCTCAACCAGAATGGCCGAAACCGGACAATACGTTGCCGCTGGGTGATGCCAGTTTCTTTTTATGCAAGCTTGTTACGGCATTACGATGTCGAACCATAGGTCGAACGTGTCGTGCAGATTGAGGTAATCGGTGAATGCCGATGCATCGCCTTCGATGATCATACCCTTTGCAACGGCCTCGTCTGTTGAAAGCTGTCCAGAACTCAACGCTTCCAACATTTTCTGTGAAATTGCTATTGTCACAGTCGCCTCATCCACCTGATGTCCTTCACGAGCGAACTCGACCTGCCGAATGACTGCAACAGTCACTGGTTTTTCATCTACTTTGAAATTCAGTATTATCTCGACACCGCGCGCGCGCTCTGGATTGAGGCGCAATGCATAAGCGTTGAACCAGTCTTTCAACGTGAGAGTAGCGGCGAGGTCAGCATTGCGTCCGCCCGCCATGGGGAGCGGTGTGACGCCCCCGACGATTTCTTTGGCGCCTGTCAGATAGTAATTGCGTAAGATGCCAGACTCTTCTCGATAACCTTGGTGACGGTAGACTTCAGCCAATAGTTTGCGAACGCGGTCATTAGCCTTTCCAGCAAAGACAATATGGTTAAGCACAGTCGCAGCCCATTGAAGTTCATCTGCATCAACGGCATTTACCGCAACCTCGTAGGCTTGATCAGCCCCACCTACTGCCTTTACGAACCGACTTCCCAATTCTACGGGTGGCAATGGGTCAATGTTAACGGGGTGACCGTCGAAAAAGCCGTAGTACATTTGGTAAACTGCACGGGCGTTAAATTTGAGCGAGCCATAATATCCACGAGAATGGAATTTTTCGGACAACCAATCTGGTTCCTTAATCAGATCGGCAATTTCGCTTGGCGTGTGACCGAGATTCGCCAATCGGAGTGTTTGGTCGTGTGTATATTTGTATATGTCGCGCTGTTCATCAAGGAAGAGACGTATGTTTTCCTTTCCCCAAACCGGCCAGTTATGGCAATTGATGAGCACATCAGTCTCGCTGGCAAACATCAATGAAGCTTCGTCGATCGTTCTTGCCCAGAGCAAAGCATCTCGAACTTGAGCGCCTCGGGGAGGGTTGATGTTGTGCATTGTTTGGGTACAGACCTCGGCCATACAAAGCACACTGAGATCAGGTATGAAGAAAGTGAATTCGGCTGGGGCCTCTGTGCCGCTGGCCATCTGAAAAATAAAACGAACTCCATCGATCAGGCGTTCTTCGCCCGTTTCGCCAATGAACTCTGTCGGGGAAACGAACGTCCGGCTGCCCTTACCAACTGTCTTGCCGATACCACCGTCGACCATACCTTCTGTACTGGCTGGCAAAGTGATCCCAAATTGGTAGATCGCGCGCCGCGACGTGTGATTGCCACCTAAAACGCCCTCTGAAGCGGCGTAGGTCATGAATTCCTCAGGAGCATAGATGACGGGCGAATCTGCTGTTACACCCTTAAGCCCTCCAAAATGGTCCGGATGCGTGTGGGTTACTAAGATTGCACTGACTGGACGTTGTCCAAGCGTTTCATTGACCATTTTTAGCGCGGCGGCCGATGTTTCTGCGGTCATTAAGGGATCGACAAGAATCCATCCCGTTTTACCCCGGATCACCGTCATATTGGCATAATCACAGGCCCGCGCCTGCCAAACGTCTTTAGAAACTTCGAACAAGCCGGAAATTGCATTGATTTGCGCCATCCGCCAAAGGGATGGATTCACGGTATCCGGGCAAGGAGCTTCGAGGAAATCGTAGTCTGCTATATCCCATGCTTTTCGACCGTTTGCAGCCATCACTCCGCCAAGAGGAAGCTGCGCGATTTTGCCTCTTGCTGCTGCTTCGAAATCACCTAGATCAGAAATTGGAAGCCGCTTCGCCACTGCAGCATTCGTCTTGGCCGTTGACCTTTCAAGTTTGTTTATCAGTCGGTTCAGATCAGACACGGGGGGCTCCACTTGCTTGCTTCGTGAGCTTCCGCTTACTTCTTAAATGGATTTGAAACTAGGAAATTGTGATAGGCATCAATTAGAAATCAAGTAATTGAGCGTCTTGAACGGGGCACATAGCGGAACTTCAAAACGTGTCGCTGTCAGTGAATTCTGCAATACCCGACATGGTTGCTTTGTCCACATCGCTGCCGTTGCACGGTCTACAGCCGACGGTCACAATCGATAGAATCGGCCACTCCTTTTATCAGCAATTTCCAGATCCCGTTCGCCCACTCGCCCTCAGTGCTGATTGCCCATCGCAATCAGAACCTCGCGTGTTGCGTCGTCAGCCGGAAACATCATCTCGATCCGGAGCTCCGAGAGGGCAATATCCTCCGCTGTGCCGAATTGCGAAAAGGTGGAAAAAAACGACAGCGACATGCCGCCAAATGAATAAGTCGTTGGCACAAAGGCCGGCAATACGCCCGGATGGGCGGCGTGATCCTCGTCGATCAGCGTCGACAAGCGATCTGCTGCATCACTCAACACGGGATCACCCCCCAAATGAGCACTTTCCGTCTGTAACCGTGCCCTGGTGTGGAAAGCCACTTCCGACAGGTTCTCAATCGACGCCTGAATTTCCGGCGAGTTCAGGAATGCTTCAATCAGGCTGTCACCGACGCTCAATCCCATGCCCGAGAGCAGGCGCGACGCCGCTTCGTTGATCTGCACAATATGCCAGTGCCGGTCCATGGCAATTGCCGGGAACGGATCGTGGCGCTGCATCATCCATGACACAGCCTCCCTGGCGGGCTGCATGTCTGCGGTATCCAGATCCCGTTTTTGATAGGCCGGTGCGAGACCGGCCGCCGTCAACAACTGATTGCGCGCGGGCAATGGAATTGCCAGTTCCTCGCACAATTGCAAAATCATGCCGCGGCTGGGACGCGACCGGCCGGTCTCCAGAAAGGAAATATGGCGGGCCGAAACATTGGCACACAAACCCAGTTCCATCTGGCTCATGCGCCGTTGTTGCCGCCATTGCTTCAGCGAAGATCCAAATTCGGTATTCATGCACAACTCCTGATGTGGACAGCTCAGTATAGAGAAGCGGATGCGGAATTCACTTACCTGCAAGGTAATTGTTTTCGGAAATCGAACAAGCCACCCTGCCGCCATCACACTCAGTCATGGAGCACTCGAAATGACCCACACTACCAGAACCACCGCTCTCAAATATGCCGCCCTTGCGGTTATCGCCTTTGGCCTGTTGAGCTCGCTTGCGCTGTTTCCCGCATTGCAGCCCGTCATGGGCTGGTTTCTTGATTTGGCCTTCTGGACACCTTTCGGCACCGATCACCAACTGACCAGCGATGCGGCCCGCCTGTGGATCGCCATCAGCGGTGGGTTGCTGGCCGGTTGGGGAGCCACGCTCTGGCTGATCGCCAGCCAGGTTTATGCCAAGGACCCGGTTACCGGCGGACGCATTATCCTGACCGGGATAGGTGCCTGGTTTGTTCTCGACTCCGCCGGGTCCATCCTTGCAGGCGCGCCATTCAACGCGGTGATGAACATCAGCTTCCTGTTAATGTTTGAAATCCCGGTGCTGTGGCCAAAGGGCAAGCCGACCTCCGCATCGCTGGCAGCTTAGGCCAGCCAACTTGAAATGCGCCGGTTGCGACTTACATATCGTGTAACGCAATCGGTGCATTTTGAGAGGCTGGAAAGAACAACAATGGCTGACAATATAATCGACAATGAAACGGGCGCACGTATCGTGACGCCGGAAGAACTCGACGGTGTCCGTACCGCGCGGGTTCTGTCGTTTTTCCTCGATTACATCATAATCTTCCTGTTGAGCATTCCGCTGTTTATCGTCATCGGCCTGCTGGGCATACCCACCCTTGGCCTGGCCTGGGGTCTGCTGCCATTTGCCCCAGCAGTTGTCGCCCTGCTCTATCTGGCAACGACATTGGGTGGACCGCGCCAGGCCACTATCGGCATGGCCTTTATGGGCATCCGCATCCGCAAGCTGGATGGCAGCAATGTTGATCCGCTTCTGGCCTGCCTGCACGGTATTCTGTTTTGGGCAATTCACACTGTCGCGGTGATCCTGCCGCTTTTGGTCAGTTTCTTCTCCTCCCGCAAACGCCTGTTGCATGATATCCTGCTGGGCACCTATGTGGGTCGCGCATAAGGCGCAGTTCGCCGAAATCCATTCTAAACCATCGCATTGGGCACAAACAGAATTGCTTCTAATTGGGCCCGATAGTCTCTAAGCTCGTGAGTTGAACGGCATTTATGCCATATCTCAACCACGGGACATGACGGCGCATGGACCAGTTTCACATGTGGATGACCTTTGCGGTGATCGCCTGCACGATCATCGCCTATGGTTCTGAAAAATGGTCGATTGAAGGGGTTTCGCTGGCGGCGCTGGTCATCCTGCTGGCCGTTTTCAGCCTGGTTCCGCAGAATATCGAAAATCAGATTTCACCCACAGAACTGCTGATGGGCTTTGCCAATCCGGCCTTGATCACGGTGCTGGCGCTGCTGGTGATTGGCCAGGCGCTGTTTAACACCGACGCCCTGGAACGACCGGCAGAAATGTTGTCGAAAATTGGCGGCAGCAGCGCCCGGCGCACCATTCTGGTGCTGTTGGTCACTGCCGGTGTCACCAGCGCCTTTCTCAACAATACGCCGGTTGTCGTCATGTTCATTCCGATCATCGTCGCAATCGCCGCCCAGCGCAATTTCTCCGCCTCCGCAGCGCTGATGCCACTTTCCTATGTCGGCATTCTGGGGGGCATGACCACGCTGATTGGTTCTTCCACCAACCTGTTGGTGGCCGGTGTCGCCCAGCGCTATGGATTTGAATTGCGGTTTTTTGACTTCACCATTCCCGGCTTGGTGATGGCCAGTGTGGGCCTCGTCTTTGTTGTCCTCGTCATGCCGATCATATTGGGCAATCGCTCGTCGGCAGATCCAAAAATCAACGCCGCCACCGGCCGACAATTTGTTGCCCAGATTCACGTGGTCGAGGGCCATCCGCTGGCCGGAGTGGAATCGGTGGCGGGGCTGTTCCCGGAACTGACAGATATCACCGTGCGGTCAATCCAGCGCAATGGTGAGCAAATCCTGCCCCCGTTTGAAGACACGGTGCTGAGCCCGGGAGATATCGTCATCGTCGCGGCGACAAGACGGGAACTGACCAAGGCCCTGTCGGTCGGGGCTGCGAGCCTGCCAAAAATGGCAAGCGAGGATCTCGACCCGACCCGACCTACCGATACTTTGTCAAAAGTAACGGAGAATTTCATGATCGCCGAGGCGGTCATCGCCCCCGGCTCCCGCTATGCGGGCCGAACCATCGAAGCATCGAGGATCCGCGCCACCTACGGCACGATGGTGCTCGGTCTGCAGCGGCGCAGCGGCATGGCCCGCGGTCTGATGCGGGCAATACGGCTGGAACCCGGTGACACATTGCTGATCGGTGGCCTGCCGGAAGACATCGAACGGCTGCGCGCCAGCCGCGAATTGCTGTTGCTGGAACATTCCGCCGGTGAAGTACCGCTGCGGGCCTATGCCCCCCGGGCTATCGGTATTTTTGCCCTCGTTATCCTCGCCGCATCCTTCTCAATTCTGCCGATCGTCGTCGCCTCGCTGTTGGGGGCCTATGCGGTTATCGCATCGGGATGCCTGTCCATTCGCCAGGCCGCGCGCAGCTTTGATCGGCAGATTTACATGATGGTCGGCGCCTCTTTGGCCGCTGCGCTGGCGCTTGAAAGGACCGGCGGGGCCTCATTCATTGCCTCCGGCGTGGTCAATCTGCTGGAAGGCCAGACCCCGGCCATGGTTCTGTCAGCTTTGTTCATCGTCACGGCCCTGCTGACCAATATCCTGTCAAACAACGCCACAGCTGTTCTCTTCACCCCGATCGCCATCGGCATTGCCCAGCGCTTGAATGTGCCGCTGGAGCCATTCGTTATCTGCATCATTTTTGCCGCCAATTGTTCGTTTGCCACCCCGGTGGGATATCAAACCAATCTGTTGGTGCTGGGTCCGGGCCGATACCGGTTCAGCGACTATCTGCGCAGCGGCATCCCGTTAATCATAGTCCTGTGGATTGCATTTTCATTATTCGCTCCTTTCTACTATAATCTGTGAATGACAGCCCATTCGCTCGACACGCCACAATTCTACCTGACGGCGCCTGCGCCATGCCCCTATTTGGCCGGGCAGATGGAGCGCAAGGTCTTCACCCATCTCGTCGGTGAGCGGGCGCGCATTGTCCATGACGATCTGTCCCAGGGTGGTTTTCGTCGCAGCCAGAACATTGCCTATCGTCCGGCCTGCGAGACCTGCAGGGCCTGCCAGGCAACCCGGGTGCTGGCCCGCGAATTCAAACCAAGCCGCTCAATGCGCCGCATTCAAAACCGCAATGCCGACCTGATCGGCACTGAAGTCAATAATGCACCGACGTCAGAACAATATTCGCTGTTTCGCCGTTATGTGGATTCCCGGCACGGCGATGGCGGCATGGCGGGTATGACGGTGCTCGACTATGCGATGATGGTGGAAGACAGCCACGTGGAAACCCGCATTTTGGAATATCGCAAGCGTGGCCCGGACAGCAGCATCACAGGAAAAGGCGTCGGGGAATTGATCGCCGCGGTATTGTTCGACCGCCTCAGCGACGGCAATTCGATGGTCTATTCCTATTTTGACCCAAGCGAACAGAGGCGCAGTCTCGGCACCTTCCTGATTCTCGATCACATCGCCCGCTCCAGCAGCGAAGGTTTGAAGTATTGCCATCTGGGTTATTGGGTCGAAGGATCATCAAAGATGGAATACAAGGCCCGCTTTCTGCCCCAGGAACGATTGCAGTCCAGTGGATGGACCGAGTACCGGGCCTGACACTGTCCGCATGTGGACGATGAAATGTCTGGGAAATGTCTGGCTGCGGGGGCAAACTCCCTCTAAAGAGGGGCGTTCACGTCACTTGGCACCTGCCGCATCCAACTCAAAACCATGGCTTCGCAACTCGTACATCAACCGGCCACTGGGCTGAGCCTGGCCTTTATCGGCGGCTTTGCCCTGTCCATCGACATTCCGTTGATCCGCCTGGCTGGAAGCGACCCCTATGTGGTGATTGGCGCGCGGGGACTGGGCATTGCCCTCGTCCTGGCGCTTTATTGGCGGTTCTTCGCCGACCGCCGCAATATGCCCCGCGAATTGTTTGCCGACCGCGACTTTATCATTGTCGGCGGCCTGTCTGGCCTCAACAACATTTTCTTCGCCTTGGCGGTATTCAACACCTCGACGGCCAATGTCGTGTTTATTCTGGCTTTCAACGCCATGCTGGCGGCGCTGTTGTCCTGGCCATTGACCCGCGAGCGACCGACAATGGCCACCTGGATTGCCATCATCGCCACTCTGATCGGCGTCGGCATCATCGTTGCCGATGGATTTGGCACCGGCAATCTGGTCGGCGATCTGTGTGCGCTGATCTGCGCGGCGCTGTTGGCCCTGTCGCTGACCCTGGCCCGCCGCTCCGGCAAGGACCTTTCGCTGGCGCCGGGCTATGGCGGCGTGGTCGCCGCAGCGTTTGCCCTGCCGATGATCCTGTGGACCGGCAACATGCCGCAAGCGCCACTGTGGCTGGCGCTGGATGTGATTGTCCTGGTGCCGCTGGCCGGCATCACCCTGTGGCTGGCCCCACGCTTTATCCCCGCCCCCCAGGTCGCGCTTTTCTATCTGCTGGAAACGGTACTCGCCCCGCTCTGGGTATGGATGATTTTTGCCGAGGTGCCGGGGCGCAACGTGTTCATCGGTGGTGCACTGGTGACCGCGGCCATTGCCGGCCATGCCGGCTGGGAACTCTATCTGAGGGGCCAGGCGCGGCGGCGACCGGAAGAGCCGGCCTGAACCTGACCACTGATTGGCTGTTGCATCCAACCGACGGCCTGCGGTAGAGCAGTCAGCAGTTCATTTGTCGACAACAACGAGGTCCAAGCTATGAAATGTGTGTTTATGCAATTGCGCTGCAAGCCGGGCAAGACCTACGAAGTTGCCGACAAGATTTATGAGCGCGAGGTCGTCTCCGAGCTCTACTCAACCAGTGGTGAATTCGACCTGCTGGCCAAAATCTACATTGAGGAAGACCAGGATATCGGCAGATTCGTCAATGAAAAGATCCTCGACATAGATGGCATTGTACACAGTCTGACGACGCTGACTTTCAAGGCCTTCTGATTCGCACCTGTTTCCTGCAGACAAAGCCCGCCTGGAGCCTGTTTGGCAATTCTTTTGCCCGACGGGCCAATAGGTGCGTTGAAACCACCCTCTTTGGAAGCATTTGAAATCACGGAGCTTCCCGGTCTGGCCCAAAAATTTTGGTCAACTTATGCACCGCTGGCTTAAAAAAGTGATCACGATATTCGCTGCGACTTCTTGACAAGCAGCACATAGAGTCCCATCATTTTACTATCGCAGAGCCAAATATGCTCATTAAATCAAGTATTTAATGAGATGACTTGGATTTATCCGAGCGACCCGCCCGATGGTGTTTCGCATATAGTCGAGGCGTGAAGCCGGTCAAATTGCGGTAGACAGGAGGCTGAATGAAACCACCTAAACAGCGTTCTGGCCCAACCCGAAGGGGCGGCCGCGGACGGTGACTTCGACGGGGCTAAAAACCATGTGCCGTCAGACCAAAGCTCCAGTAGGCAAACCCCCGAAAGGCTGAAGTCAGAAGCATCGCCCGGAACTGAAATCACATCGATATAGAATTATGAGTGGAGCTTCGGCTTCCACTGAAAGATTGGGCCGTTAAACCGGCCAGACAAACCCACCCCGTCGGCGCAAGTGTTCAAAGCGCGACGGGGTATTTTATTGGGATCGGATTTGTCAGGTTGGTGGTTCGTTTGGTCGGCTCCGTTAGCTCATCACTTGTCTCAGAGATTATTATTGAGCTTACCTAGCTTGTTTGTGTTGAGCAGATTGGTAGATGACGTTAAATAGTTGTTTTGCTGCACTAAGAATTCAAACACCAATATATGTTTCGGGCCCGGTCAGGTCCGGGGAGATGTGTGTATGAACCCGGCATCCTTGATATCTGAAACAATAATTGATCAAGCTCCACGGGATGGCGAATTAGACCCAAATTTCTCAGATTGCGGATGGCAAAGCAATCCGATCCCGCCTCATTTCCCCCAACAACGTGATGTGCACATTCGTGCAAGAACCAAAACTGGCCAACCAATGGGGGAACACGATTGAAAAACCCAGGGCCCAATATTATTATGGGATACCCATTATTAACCGCCCTGCCGATGTACCGATCAACACTTGGATCAATGTAAATGGCGACAGTTTGGCCATGAGAGCTGCGGCAGTGCATTTGTACCCCGCCGATCACAACGTAAGAAAGCGGGCCTTGCTGCGCATAAGAATGATTACAGTTCAGCAAAAACAAAGTTGCCAGAACAATACCCGTACAGAAAGCCCTTGCTTTCTCAAATACTTGTTTCATATGCCCCCTCTAAATGCTCTGTAACCAAATCACGTACCCACCTCATAAAATTCCAGCGTCTTGTAAAGCTTATCGAGATTATTGGGGTGCGGAACACTAATACCGTAACCAAATTGATAGTGCCTTCTCATATTCCGCAATCGATCAATCTCAGATTGATCCAACGACAATCGAGCCGAATGTTCCGCTAAAATTGTACTTTTTGCAGTTAAAAGGCGTACGGATAGTCTGTAGTCACCTGGCTTCAAGTCAAAATTTCTATTGAGCTCTTGCATTGCTGAGTCAACGACACTTGCTGGCAGCTCTACTAAGCTCTGATCGGCGGGGCTCCGGTTTGAGATTGTGTCTGAGATGAATTGGTTTGTTTCAGAGTAGATCAATTGCGCAGCGCGGTTTTGACGCAAATCGGGAAGCTTGTAGCATAAAACTGCTTCCTGCCAGCGCTGGTTCTCTCTTACTAGAAGCTGACCAATAGGTAATTCGACAGCAGGCGAGTTGGGGGAAATGCTTCGTTTATCTATGTAAGATTGTGCAGGAGCATTCCATAAGGAGCTTGAATCTACGGCTTCCAAAACGCATTCAACTTTCGAAACAATAAGTGGCCGACCTCCGGTGTTTGATATTGTCACCGGAACAAACAGGACAGTTCGGCCTAAATTGTGTCCAACGGTGACATAGCGTTCGAGCACAATCGCGGGATTCGATGTTGCAAATATTTGATAAACTGGGGGAAATTGTGAAAGAATAACCGCAAAAATAGATACATATATCGCGAGGTATTCTGGCCTTATAAATCTTTGAATGCTCAACACACCCACCCTCAAAATTCTAAGATCAATACAAAATATTTACAAATTTATTCTTGTTTGGCAACATTGAAAAAATTTCACCTAGCCAAAGTTGAAATATCTATTTTTTCGTTTCGCATAGAGAAAAAAAACGAGTAGGGGATCTCCAAAAGACCCACTTCCCGACCAATTATAACCCTCTAATATAAAACTCTATTATTCTGTTCTTTTCTACCGGACAACAAAGACCGACCTATTATGAGTGTTGTCGGATCACTACACATCAGTCGGGATACAACCAATATATCCTCCTTTTTTGATACGGAATGTCCAACCTGATCGCCGGGTGTGTCCTCAGAGGTGCCTTTCGGACCATGTTTATCAAAACAAAAATTTAATGCCTGTTGCCAAAGCAATTCACCGGCGACTGGCTCACCCTTTCCCGGCAAACAGACCCGCATTCGCCACCAATAATTTGGTGATCGCATTGATGGTGCGGCGCACCTGCGGCTGGTTTCGGTCCTCGCCATGCACAACCAGCCACTGATCGCCCGTCAATTCGTCAATTATCTCTCCGCTGCGCACCAGAGCCGCTTCGCACTCGCCGATGAAACAGGGCAACACTGCCTGCCCCACCCCCTGCTTCGCCAGATCGAGCAATGAGCGCGGGTTGGATACTTCCATGACCACCTGCCTGCCGCGATGGGACCTGACCCAATTGGCCGACGGCGTCTCGACACTCGACGCCAACCATTTTGACTCTTTGGCAATGGCCGGCGTGGCGTAAGGGGCAAAGGCAACGTGCCCCGTTTTGCGTGCCACCAGGGCCGGTTCATCCGGCCGGGCGTTGCGAATGCCAATCGTCGTTTCCCGGCGGCTGATATCGTGTGGTTGTTCGGAGGAATGCAGGACGAGCCGCGTATCGTCCGACCGAATGTCGCCAATATGCCCGGCCAAAAAAAGCATAGTCCATGTGCCGGCCGAAATATGAACAGGCAGCGTCGCGCGGCGGTTGTCGCGCCGCCGCTCGATGTTCAACACTCGCTCTTCCACTTCGACCGCCTGTTGCAGAAGCTCCTCTCCGGCTGCGGTCAACTCATAGCCCCGCGGCAAACGCCTAAACAGGGTTTCGCCATAGCTGCGTTCCAGATCGGCCATGTGACGCCCCAGACTGGGTGCGCTCATGCCGGTGATCCGCGCTCCGGCGGCCAGCCCCCTGCCCCGTGCCACGGCGATGAACAATTGCAGGTCGGCCCAATTCAGTTTCGTTTCATTCATGAAATGAACCCTTCAAATTTTCTCAGTTCATCGCCCGACCCGCTGAATATAAAAGTTTAAATTGCTTCACACAGGAAAGATAGGATCGAAAATGGAAAACATACTAACAAAAGCGCCGCGGATCGGCATGGGATGTTGGGCAATCGGCGGTCCGTTTTGGAGCGGCGAGAAATGTGTCGGCTATTCGGGGACAAATGACCAACACTCACTTGCTGCCATTGAGGCGGCCTGGGATGCCGGTGTGCGCGTTTTTGACACCGCCGCCGTCTATGGCGCGGGTCATTCCGAAACCCTGTTGGGACAGACCCTGGCGCACAGAGATGATGCGATCATCCTGTCGAAACTGGGCCACTCCTTCAATGCGGCCAGCAAGCAAATGACCGGCGACAGATACGACCCCGACTATGTGCGGGACTCGGTCGCTCATAGTCGAGCCCGACTGAAGCGGGACCATATTCACCTGATGCAAATACATCTCAACGATCTCAGCGTTGAAAAGGCACGCCCCCTTTTCGATACGCTGGAAAAACTCCGCGATGAAGGCCAGATCGGGGCCTATGGATGGAGCACCGATTTCCCCGATCGGGTCGACGCCATCGCCGCCGCCGACTATCCTGGGTTCACGGCAGTTCAATGCGCCATGAATGTGCTCATTGATGCGCCCGCAATGGGCAAATGCGTCGCCAGTCACAACCTGACCCAGCTAATCAGATCTCCGCTCGGGATGGGCCTGTTGACCGGCAAATTTAGCGACGGACAGCGGGTTGGCGAAAATGACGTGCGCCAGGAAAACGACAATTGGCAGCACTATTTTTTCAACGGCCAGGCCAATGAGGATCGGTTGAAGCAATTGGAAACCGTGCGTGACCTGCTGACCACCGGAGGGCGCACGCTGGCGCAGGGTGCCCTGTGCTGGTTATTGGCAAAGTCCCCCCGGACCCTGCCAATCCCCGGCGCCAAGAATGCCAAACAGGCCGAGGAAAACGCCGCTGCTATGGCCTTCGGCCCTTTGGACGCGGCAACGATGGCAAAGATTGAAAAGACCATACAACGCCTGCCGGAGGATAAAAATCCCCGCGCCGCCTAAGCGACGGCGACGGCGACGGCGGCGAGCGGCGGGCGGCAGACCTGCCATTCGCTGATTGAAGCCGGTTGTTTCAGGCCACCGCTTGCACAAAATTGATCCGGGCAGGAACACGCACCGCACCATCGGTCACACATTTGGCAAACTCCGCCGTCAAACCTGCCCGGATCGCCTCTTTATGGTCGTCAGTCAGTCGGCCGGCTTTGTCCGCTTCCACCATCCGCATCGCCGCGCCACCGACTGAAAATTGCAAGTCGGCAACGTTGCTTGGACTTCCCTGCGGCGTCAGAAAAAGATCAACCGTGTCCACATCGACGTGCCAACCTGCTTGCGACAACACCCGATTAATCTTGTCCGGCTCTGCCAATGCCATTGGCCCCGGCGCATCCGGGTCAAACGCTGGTCCCGGACCCAGGACCTTGGTGGCAACACTGCCTGATATCGCGAACCAGGGATTGGTCGGAGGAGGCCCCCAACAGGCAAAGGTCAACTTACAGCCCGGCTTGATGGCAGTGCGAATATTGGCAAATGCCGATTCCAGGTCGTTGAAGAACATCACCCCAAAAAGCGAAATCGCCGCGTCGAAACTGTCGGATTCAAACGCATAAACCGAAGCATCGCCCGTCCGCACATCAACATTTTCAGGCGCCCGGGCAGCCGCCCGTTCAACAAATGAGGGCGCGATATCAATGCCAGTGACCTGACCAGTCTGACCAACAGCCTCGGCAGCATCCAGCAGAGTGACACCACCTCCAGGGCCAATATCAAGAACAGACTGCCCCGGCTGCAGATTGGCCCTCTCCATCAACGCCGCACGCACCGGCGCATGTGCAGTATCGGTAAATTCCTCGACCTTGAGCCAGATGCCCGCCCTTTCCTGCCAATCCATCATCCACAATTCCTTCTTGATCCATTTTCACGATAGCCTGCGACAAGCAGGCGGCGGCGGTGATCCTCTGAGCTTCTCTCTTTTCCGCTAACGGGGGGTCAATCAAAGATGCTAGTCGCGTCAGCCTAAGACATGCGAGTGAAGATGTCGAAACGAACCTGGATGGTGCTGAGATACAAGTCGCAACGCCTGGCAAACTAGTGGACTCAACGAGTGCCTTCGGTCAATTCAATTTGGAGCAACTTTGTCAGCAAGGCCCTGCAGATTTGCATCAATAATCTTGCCCATCATCATCTTCATCATGGTCTGGCCCATCAGCCAGCCCAGTGGACCGTATTTAACGCGATAATCAAAGCTCCAGATCACTTTACTGCGACCATCCATCGACACGATGGAAACTTCTGAATTTGCTTCACGAAGAGGCAAGGCTGCCATATCTGACAGATTGACGGTGTAACCTTCATTAGGCTTCCACTCGACCACTTCCTCGACCAGCGAGGTGCCGTTTTGAAAATGATTGCGGCGTTTCGACCCCAGCCCGTCCTCGCCTTCCGTCAGTGCATCGACGGATGTGATTTGGGGGGCAAATTCATCAATATGCATGAAGCGACCCAACACGCTCCACACAGCTTCTGGCGAAGCATCAATCATGCGGGTCCGTTGAAAATGTATCATTTCAAGCTCCTGTCTCTCATCCCTGACATTGGTCGGAATTGTTCTGTTGCTCATCCAATAAGATTGCCCTGCTGCCACCGTTATGGCAGCAGTATGGCAGTGGAGAGAAAAAATGCGTCGCACTGAACGACTATTCCAGATTATCCAGATATTGCGATCAACCCGATCGCCGATAACTGGGAGAGAACTTGCAGATGAGCTGGAAATATCAATTCGCACGCTCTACCGGGATATGGCGGAACTTACAGCGCAACGCGTTCCCGTTACCGGCGAGGCCGGCATGGGCTATGTGCTGGATGATGGGTATGACATGCCCCCGCTGATGCTGACGGCAGACGAACTGGAAGCAGCGGCGCTGGGAGCCGCCTGGGTGGCTTCAGAAGCCGACCCGTCTCTGGCACGGGCAGCGCGTGATCTGGTGGCGAAATTATCTGAAGCCATTCCAAAGGAGCTGCGTCCGATTGTTCTGGACGCCAGTTCCAGGACCATAACAACCAAATCCAAGGTGTCAGAGCGCTTCGACGGTGCGCTTCTGCGTCATGCAATCCGACAACGCTATCGTCTTCAACTGACCTATGGTGACCGCGATGGCGCAACGACCGACCGGATCGTGTGGCCGCTGCTGATCGCCTATCTGGATCGAAACCGCTATCTGGTTGGCTGGTGCGAGACAAGAAAGGACTATCGGCACTTCAGAACGGACCGGGTGCAGGAGCTAAAGGTACTTGGCGAGAAATACCCAGAACGCCGCGCAATCCTGATCAAAGGCTGGCAGGCGGCGACGGCGACGGCGACGGCGGCGACTACGGCGGATCGGGAGCAAGGTTAAAGCGCCCCTTCACAATGGCGTCCATCTAAGCCTGAAAGGGTCTAGATTACTGACAGCGCCAGTGACGCGCTTGTGCCGATTAAGGCGAGGCCCAAAACGGTACCGACCCAGGCGGGAAGACCTTCACCGTCTCGCGCCACCGGCAATACATGGCCAACAATAATCCACGCCGCCAGGCTGATCGCACTCGCGGCTGCGAGGATGAGGGTAAGAACCCCCAGCCCGAACAGGTTCAATTGATTACCTTGCATGGCCGAGACCGCCGCCAGGCATAAAACCCATGCCTTCGGGTTGGTGAACTGAAACCCGGCCAGCGCCAGGAAGGATGACGGAAAGACCTGTTTCGTCCTCTGGTCACCACGCCATGCGCCGACAATGAGCATTGCGCCGCCCCACATCAGATAGGCAGAGCCCAGGGCAACGACAATAATCCGAAGCAAGGGAAACACATCGAAGATCGACGCGGCACCATACCAACAGACAATGGTCAGGCCGACCATGCCGGCAATTATGCCGCCACAGGCGCCCGTCACCCGACCGAAGTCGCCCCCAAGCGCCAAGGTCAGGACGACCAGATTGTTGGGTCCCGGCGTAATCATCGCAACAAAGGCGAGGACAAAAATGCCCGACACAATCTGAATGTCCATCACAATGATGGCCCAAAACCAGCCGCATCAGGCATCGGCCACGCCAGACCAGGTTTGAATAAGCCTCGGTCAGAAGGCGCTTGCCAGTCGGCGCGGGGAAGAGCCGGGACGATGTTGTGGGGATTATTTGACGTGTCGTTGAGATAACTGCCCTGCAGAATTTCTGCAAAATCGACAGTCTCAGCGGCGCCCGGCCAGGCATAAAGTTCGCGTGCATAGGCCCATAATGAGGGGTAATCCACCAGTCTTTTGCGGCTGCAGCGGTGCAACACGGCATAGACGCAGTCAAACCGAACCAGGGTTGCAAACAGACGCCAGTCGGATTCAGTGATCACCTCCCCCAGCAGATACCTGTGTTTGGCGAGGTGGTTGTCCAACGCATCAAGGGTCTCAAAGACTGCTGCTTCCGCCACATCATAGGCCCGCTGGCTTTCGGCAAATCCAGCCTGATAAACGGCGTTGCTCAGCTCTGCAAAAAGCCAGTCGTTCGTCGCTTCGATCCTGTCGTGCAATGCAGCTGGTGCGAGATCAACCGCGCCGTTGCCGAGGCGTCGCCCCAAATCGGTGAAAGAACGGATGATGGAACGTGAGTCATTGCTGACAATACGTGCCGCACCGGCATCCCAAAGAACCGGCACCGTGGAGCGACCGGTAAACATTTCGTCGGACAGGGAGTAGATTTGGTGCACATGTTCAATCTGCACTGTGGTGCCCGGCACATTCCAGCTTTCACCGCCATCAATGGCATAACCCTCGATGCGCGGCCCGTGGGCAATGTGGAGTCCGACATGGGCCTGAAGCTTGCAAATCGCTCTGATAATGGTCGCGCCATGTGACCAGGCGCAACTTTTCGAAGCGATCAGCCAGTAGCGCGGTTCCACGCCGGAGCCAGCATCGGCTTCCAACTCAACCGCCCCCGTGATCTTGCTGGTTTCGCGAAAAAAAGACCCTTGTTTAATGTAACTATCGCGAGTAGTCCATTTTCCTTTAACCAGCATTCCCATGATTCAGCTCCTGACTTTCGCAAAGACATAGCAGATCAGACGGTTCCACAATGTTGCTAAATCTGTGCAAAGCGGTCTATTTATTAGACCATGAGAGATTTGCCACTTAATGCGCTGCGCGCCTTTTCACTGATCTATTCGGAAGGCGGCATTCGACCGGCGGCCCGCGCCCTTCAAGTCAGCCATTCCTCGGTCAGCCGGCATTTGCGAGAGATCGAGGCCTGGATTGGAACAGAGCTGATTGACCGGACCGGCGACAGCCGCTCGCTTGTATTTTCTGCAGCAGGAATTCGCCTCGGCGAAGCGACCAACCGGACCTTTATGGAATTGGCTGCCGTGACCAACAGCTTGCGAGAGCGCCGCCAGAGCAATTCGGTACTGGTTGACACCACCCCCTCATTTGCTGCGCGATGGTTGTTGCCACGCCTGGCCGATTTTGAGTCTTCGGCCCCTCGGGTGAGTATCTCGGTGGTGGTCGATCAACGGCAACGCAGCCCGGACATTCTGGACTGCGACATGTCCATTCGCATGGGCCCGGGGCCATGGCCGGAGAAATCAGCATTTCCATTGATGTCGGACTGCCTGATTCCAGTGGCAAGTCCGCGATACTGGAGCGGTCACCCAAAACCCCAATCCCCGGATGATTTACGCAGTTACAGCCTGCTGCACGACCGTGATCCCAATGCGTCCTGGCAAGTCTGGCGCGACAAATACGGCCCGGCTGATCTGGATGTGCGCACGGGTCAACGTTTCGGTTCGTCTGATCTGATAATTCGGGCTGCCGAGCAAGGGCTTGGCGTTGCGCTGGCGCACCAAAAACTCGTGGAAGACAGTCTTTCCGGTGGTCTGCTGGAGCCGGCGTTTGAATCCCTTTCAGTGCGGTTGACGGATGCTTACTGGATTATCCCTGCACAAAAGCAACCGACCAAAGCCGCCAAAACTTTTCTGGATTGGCTGATGGCTCTGGCCGACCAACGGGCCTAGCTACTTCATCGAACTGATGCCAAACATGTTGCCTTCAGTGTCCTGGCACAGCGTCACCCAGCCAAATTCGCCGATTGAGAATTTGGGTCGCACAACCGCTCCCCCGGCTTCAACGACTCGCTCTTCTTCGATGGCACAGTCGTCAGAGTTAAAATAAACAATGGTGCCGCCAATCCCGGGGCTCGCATGGGCGGACTTTGACAGCGCACCTCCGGCACCATAGGCGCTCATATCGGCGGGGAAGCTCATCATCTGGTTTTCGCCCGTTGGATCACCGATTGGTTCAAGTTTGCAAGCCAGCACGGTTTCGTAAAAACCCACGGCCCTTTCCAACTCACTGACATAGATATCAAACCAACCGATTGCGTTCATCTTGGACATTTCGAACTCCTTTGTTGTCGAACATGCCCGTCACGTAACAACCGGTCAGCGGCCCGTATTGTAGATTTCAGACATCGAACTTTTTGGCGTATTTCGCCGGCGTATAGCCGGTCGCCTTTCGAAAGGAATGAATGAAATGAGATTGGTCGGCATAGGACAATGAAGGTTCGCCGTGCAGGGATTGCTGCAATCTCAGTACTTTGAGAAAATTATGAGGGGTAAACCCGGTTGTGGACTTCAAAACCCGTTGCAGCTGGCGCGGCGACAGATCTGCGATTGCCGCCATGTCGGCCACGGAGTGAATAGCATCAATATTTTGAAATATCTTTTGAGTGATCGGGTTTGCAATAACGGTCTTGCTGTCGACCAGGGTCTCGACGAATTCGGACAAGATCGATTGCCTGGCAGCAAACTGTTTTTTGACCAAATGTCGATTGATCGCCAATAAGGGAAGTTGCCCACCATATTTGTCATCGATGGCGCCGTAAGACACCTGTTCGCGGTCTCGCTGCCAGACACCCGGCAAAAACCGGATATTCACGAAATGGAACTGCCTGCCCAGGTTGAGTTCCTCCGACGACGCCCGAAGACGGGTAATGCCGGCAATATGCGGGCTCTGCTGATCGAAGATGATGTAGGTGCAGGCGTCAGGCAAAGCGTGAAATCGGTAGTCTTCAGCAAGCCGAGTGGTTGTCTGCAGTTGCAGAAACCGATGCACAACACCGCGCAAATGCGCCGGCGGCTCGGCTTCCAGAAACTCGACGGAGTCAACTGCCCGGTCTTTTGCATTGCCCTTGGGATCGTACATCTGTGCTGTGTGTTTCGTTAGCCGCTGCACCAATCAGGCATTATGGCGATGCCCCTCGCCGTGGCTAGCCGAATTTGCCGTTGCGGGGGAAGCCTTTGGGGACCATGCGTCCGGCCTGGGCGCGTTCGCCGATGAATTCTTTCAATTCGTCCAGCGAACGGGTGTGGGTGCGGTCGGCGCTGTCGGTCCAGCTGAGACCTTCGCTGCCGCTGAATGTCTTGGCGTCCTGAATGCCGCCATCCTTGTATTTCTGTAGCCGAACCCCCTTGCCGCGGGTCATTTCCGGCACCTGGTCGAGAGGGAAAATCAGCAATTTGCGGTTTTCACCGACCACGGCGATCTGATCGGGTGCCGCGGCGGCGGCGCCGTCGCCGTCGCCATCGCCGCCTGTCTGAACTTCGGCACAGATCCTGGCCTCCACCGGCATCGACACGTTGAGCACCTGTTTGCCCTTGCGGGTATTGGCGATGACATCGGATTCAGCGACGATAAATCCATTGCCCAGAGTCGAGGCAACCAGACGTTTGCGCCCCGGCTTGTGAACAAAGAGTTCAAGAATGTCGGCATCATTGTCCATATCGACCATGATGCGTACCGGTTCCCCGTGCCCCCTGCCCCCGGGTAGCTTGTCGCCGGTCAGGGTGTAGAATTTGCCGCCGGTGGTGAACATCAGGAATTTGTCGGTGGTCTCCGCATGGAAGGCGGTTTTCAACCGGTCGCCTTCCTTGAAGGTCAGCGCCGCGAAATCAGGTGCGTGGCCGCGCAGGGCACGGATCCAGCCCTTCTGGGAAACAACGACCGTGATCGGTTCCTTTTCGATCATCGCCGCAGCGACGGCTTCCATGTCGATTTCCACCGCTTCTTCGAAACTGGAGCGGCGGGCACCGAGCTCGGTATCCTTGCCGAATTTCTTTTTGATATTGCCGATTTCCCAGGCAATGGTTTTCCATTGGGCTTCTTCGCTGGCCAACAGGGATTCGATACCCGCCTTTTCTTCCGACAGATTGTCGTGTTCGGTGCGGATTTCGACTTCTTCCAATTTATGCAGGCGACGCAAGCGCAGGTTCAAAATAGCCTCTGCCTGAACTTCGGTGATTTCAAACCGGGCGATCAGCGCTTCCTTGGGATGATCTTCAAATCGGATGATGCGGATGACTTCATCGATATTGAGATAGGCAATCAGATAGCCGCCAAGAATTTCCAACCGCTTGTCGATCTGCCCCAACCGATAACGCGAGCGGCGCAGCAATACGTCTTTGCGGTGCTCCAGCCATTCGCGCAGCACATCGCGGATCGACATCACCTTGGGTACTTTGCCGCCTGACAGAACATTCATGTTGAGCGGAAAGCGGTTTTCCAGGTCGGTCAGCTTGAACAATTGCTCCATCAACAGCGTCGGATCGACAGAGCGCGATTTGGGCGTCAGCACGATGCGAATATCTTCGGCGCTTTCATCGTTGATGTCGTCAAGCAGCGGCAGTCTTTTGGCCAGCAACAATTCGGCGGTTTTTTCGATCAGCTTTGATTTCTGAACCTGATAGGGAATTTCCGTGACGACGATCTGCCAGGTACCCCGTCCGATATCCTCTTTTTCCCAGCGGGCGCGGACGCGAAAGCCGCCCTTGCCGGTCTTATAGGCTTCCAGGATATTATCTCTGGATTCGACGATCACACCACCAGTCGGGAAATCAGGTCCGGGAACAAATTCCAGCAGTTTTTCAAAGCCCGCATTGGGGAATTTGATCAGGTGCAAGGCGGCATTGCACAATTCTTCCAGATTATGTGGCGGGATATTGGTTGCCATGCCAACGGCGATGCCGGCGGAACCATTGGCCAGCAGGTTTGGAAAGGCGCCGGGCAGAACCACGGGCTCTTCATCGGCCTCATCGTAATTGGGGCGGAAGTCGACAGCATCTTCTGTGATGCCTTCCAGAATGGCGGTGGCCACTTCCGTCATCCGCGCTTCGGTATAACGCATGGCGGCAGGATTATCGCCGTCGATATTGCCGAAATTGCCCTGCCCATCAACCAGTGGATAGCGCTGGGCAAAGCTCTGACTGAGTCGCACCAGGGCATCATAGACCGACTGGTCCCCATGGGGGTGGTATTTACCGATCACGTCACCAACGATACGGGCGCATTTCTTAAACGCCGTATCGGGATTCAACCGCAATTCGCGCATCGCGTGCAGAATGCGACGGTGAACCGGCTTCAGGCCATCGCGCACATCAGGCAATGCCCGGCCCATGATGGTCGACAAGGCATATGCGAGATAGCGTTCCTCCAAAGCCGACGACAGGTCGATGGCTTCGATGCCATCTCCGCGCTCGCCGTCGCCGTCGCCGCCGCCGTCGCCGTTGCCGTTGCCGTTGCCGCCTGCCGAATCAGATGGTGGTGGTGCTTCATTTCCCATGTGTTGCCGATAGCGAATTTGAACGATTGCGACAAGAAGCCGCTAACTAATTCACATGAGTTGCAGACGATCTTGTGCCTGTTCTTACTTTCGTTACGATTGGGGTGCAGTAGTAACCTACTGATCCGCACTGATTCCGGGAATTTTACCATGAATATTCGCACCGCCACTCTGACAGCATCACTGCTTCTTGGCAGTTACCAGGCCCACGCTGCCGAGGGCAAACTCCTGCTCGATCAACTGGTGGCCCTGGCTAAAGTTGAGGGCACAACGATCACCTGGGGCTCGATTAGAGAACAGAACGATGCGTCGTTTTCGCTGTCGGACGTGCGAATTGAAGACGACAAGGGTAAAATAACGACGGTTGAAACGATTTCGGTTCAAAATCTGCGCGATGCCAATGGCCGATTGACTTATGATTCTGTTGCCATGGTTGGTGTCCAGGGATCTACCGACAATGATGGCACCATCACATTGGGAGGTATCGCGTCCAGCCGGGGTGATTGGCCAAGCGGTATCTGGGAAGACGGTTTAACGGCAGAAGAAAAACGTCAGCGGGTGCGCTTTGGCAATTTTTCCATCAGCGACATCAAGGTGACCGACGAGAAAGTTCGTATGTCTCTCGATTCCGTGGTGGTTTCCAATGCCGATATTCCCCTCGACTATCGCTATGAGCCAGAACAGATTGAGAATGCCACGGGCGCCCCTGCCGCGCCGCTGACCATAGATCAATTCTCAATGGTCGGCCTGAACGGAACCGGCAAAGCCGAAACTGGCCAGGATGTCGATTTCGCTCTGAAGTCCATCAGTCTGTCTGACATCAACTTTCCAAGCTCAATGGATGTTGCCGTTTTCGATTGGATGAAGATCTATTCCGCCGCTTCAATTGACGGCATTTCTGCTTCACTGGCGGGAGAGCCGGTATTTCGGCTTGATAATATGTCGGGCACGATTTCTGACGCAGATGCCGATGGCACGGTCTCAGCGAGATCCAACATGTCCGGTCTATACGTCAATCTTCTGGCGATTCCCGATCCAAACTCGCAAGCGGTATTCAAGCAATTGGGCTATGATAAGATCGAAGGCGAAATGGCGGGCACCGGCACATACAACCCGAATACCGGTCGTGCGTCTGTCTTCGATACGGCGATCAAGCTTCGAGACATGTTTGATCTCTACATAGACTATGCCATTTCTGGTTACACGGCCGATGTGGCCCAAAAGCTCTCAAAAGCCCAAATGGAAATCGCCACCGGCAAGGATCAAATGCAGGTTTTGGGACCGATGTTGGCTGAGCTCAGCGGCATCAAACTGGATTCTTTCGGCATCGAATTGGAAGACCATTCGATCACCGGTCGCTTGCTGGACTTTCAGGCCAGGCAGATGGGCACCACCGGCGAGCAGTTAGCCGCCGGCGCACCAATGATGATCGGCATGGGCATGGGTGCCCTGAACATGCCGGGACTGACCGAAATGGTCACCAGCGCGGTTGGAAAATTTCTGACCGAAAAAGGTTCAATCAGCGTCCGCGCAGAACCCACTGAACCAGTTTCAATTGTCAATGTGGTGATGGCCAGTCAGAGTGACCCGACACAAATCCCCAACATGTTGAACCTCAAAGTCACCGCCCGCTAGCGGCGGCGACGGCGAGCGGCGAGCGGCGAGAGGATGCGCTGAGTGCGCTTGGCGACGAAAGGCGAAAATGGCTGATCAAACTGCACAATTAGCCGTAGACAGTCCGTTTGGACCGCTCGCAGTTTTTGAAACGGATGGGGCGATAACCGCCATTGACTGGCGGGCA
Source organism: Rhizobiaceae bacterium (assembly GCA_039977975.1). Taxonomy (GTDB): domain Bacteria; phylum Pseudomonadota; class Alphaproteobacteria; order Rhizobiales; family Rhizobiaceae; genus Pseudahrensia. The sequence goes on along the minus strand of JBDWCD010000007.1, from coordinate 138,405 downwards.
CCTGGAAAATCCGTCGAAACACCGGTTCTGAAGCGGGCGGCAGAGCAACTCGCCGCATATTTTGCCGGTGAACTGACGGTTTTCGATTTGCCGCTGCAGCCCAAGGGCGATGAATTTCAGCAGTCCGTTTGTCAGGCAATGCTGGAAATTCCCTATGGGGAGACCACAACCTACGGAGCGATTGCTGAAAAGCTCGACACTTATGGTCAACCGGTCGGCCATGCCTGTGGCGCCAACACAATCCCCATCATCATCCCCTGTCACCGGGTTCTCGCCGCCAATGGCCTGGGGGGCTATTCCGGCGAAGGGGGCGTGGAGCGCAAGATCGAATTGCTGAAACTGGAAGGCGGATTTCCTTACCTGTTGTGAGTGGCTTGGCCAACTACCCACCATAAAACGTGGTCCACATGGCGATGCCGACAACCAGCAGCATCGCCGCTGCCATGCCGATATTGATGGCGCGCTGGGTGCGGAAGTTCAGCGCCAGGCGGTTGATTGTTACGCCGGCCGCCATCCATAAAATGTGGATCGGTATCCATATGGCATTCAGGATCACCAGTTTGATCAAAATCTCCGTCACCAGGTTTTGCGGCCAGATTGAGAAGTTGGAAAATACGAATGTGCCGACCACATAGGCCTTGGGGTTGATCACCTGCAGCGCGATACCGCCCCAGAAACCGGGTGGTTTGGTCGATTCGATAAAGGCGATTTTTGATCCAGCAAAAGCAATTTTTACCGCCAGATAGAGCAGATAGGCCGTCGACAGAATGGTGAATATCAGCCGGATACGTTCGTCCGCCAGAAACAGCGCCGCCAGACCGGTCGCCGCGGCCAGCAAAACGCCATTGGAACCGAAGAACAATCCGGTGCCATAGGCCCAGCCGGCACGGTATCCATATGCCGAACCGACCCCTGCCAAGGACAGGACCCCCGGCCCCGGCGTGATCAACAAAAAGAAAATGGCAACGGCGAATGCACTCATTGCGCCTGATTAGAGCAGAATGCCATCACGTCAAGCTGCGTGGTTGGGTTAATCTGTGAACTCAAACTATTATCGAATGGATACCAGTCGATCCTATTCGGCACGGCGCTCTTTGTAGAGCAAGCTGAAGGCGTTGGTGAGGACCGCAATGCCGATGAAAAAGCCGAGCCAGTTGAGCAGACCGATCAAGACCAATGAGAACGGTCCGACAGAAGACGTTCCGAGTGGAGTGATCGCAGTACTGGCAGCAGCGATATAGCTGGAAACCGTGTTGAACGACACGATCAGCAGGGCGGTGATCAGTAACTGAAAACTCGCCGGACGTGTCAGGGCAAATGACCGACGCAATCTCAAATCCAATCCAATTGCCGCTGCCGGAAGCACCAGGCCCAACCGCAATCCGATCCAGGTCATGAAAAGTACCAGCACAAATGGCACTAGAAACAAAACGGTATAGGCAGCTAAACTCTCAACATGCGTCACACCGGCAAATTGGGAAGTGATGATGGGCATAACAATCACCATCAGGGGAATCATGATCAGGAAAGAAACCAATGCCAGCTTCAGAATGTGCAGAAAATAACTGAGGACCGGCCATTTAAAGTTGATGATGTGAAGTCGGGCGGGTGTCTCATCCAAGAGCATGTAACGGTGCCAGCCGATGGCCATCGACATGACACCGACGAGAATAAAAATCCCTGAAAGCAACGATATTACAAATGTCTTCAGCGAAAATGTCGCAGCGACATCAAAACTCGACTCGTTAAAAGTTGAATATTGCCACCAGTAAATGGCGGTGCAGAATATTACCCAAAACAGACTTAGACGGAGCACGATACGCCAGTTTTGAAAAAACTGCCGCAAGGCACCTAAGAATATACCAGCGCCCATAAACAAAACATCCAGCGTTATTTTTTCAAAATATTGCTCATAATCCAAAATTATTCAATATTATTGAATAAGAAATCCAATGTATTTCACTGCTAAAATATGAATCGGTATTGACGAATTGCGGATCACCCGGCTTCCGAACAAGTCCAGGTGAGTTCGTCAATCCGCGCGGCATCGATTGCCTGCCAGTCCCAGTCAATGCCGAGACCCGGTTGTGCGCTTGGCCAGGCTTGCCCGTTTTCGATTTTCAGGCCTGACCGGGTGATGCTGTCCAGTTGGGGAATATATTCAAGCCAGGGGGCGTTGGGGATGGCGCAGACCAGGCTGACATGCAGTTCCATCAGGAAATGCGGGCAGACCGGCACGCCGAAGGCCTCGGCCATATGTGCCACCTTCATCCACGGGGTGATGCCGCCAATGCGGGCGACATCGACCTGAACAATCGATGCCCCGCCGCTGGTCAGATAATCCTTGAACTGGCTGATCGAATACATGCTTTCACCCACCGCGATGGGCACCGAAGTGCTCGCCGCCAGACGGGCATGTTCAAGCACATTGTCTGCCGGCATCGGCTCTTCAAACCAGGCGATGTCAAATTCTTCCAACATGCGGGCCCGCCGCGTGGCTTCGGCGCGGCTGAAGGCCTGATTGGCATCCACCATAATTTCGTAGTCCAGCCCCACCGCTGCGCGCACCGCCGCTAACCGCTGCCGATCCTGGGCAAGATGCGGCTTGCCGATCTTGATCTTCGAGCCGGCGAAACCCCTGTCCTGGGACTCAACCGCGTCTGACACCAGGTCCTCGGTTTCAATATGCAACCAGCCGCCTTCGGTTGTGTAGCACGGCACGCTGTTCTTCGATCCGCCCAGCATCTGGTAGAGCGGCAATTTGGCCCGTCGACATCGCAGATCCCATAACGCCGTATCAATCGCCGCCAGTGCCAACGAGGTGATAGCCCCGACCGATGTTGCGTGGGTGGAAAACAGAAGATCTGTCCAGATAGCCTCAATCTGTTCGGGGTTCTGGCCGATCAGCCGCGGCACCATTGTGTGGCGCAATAGCGACATCACCGCCGGCCCACCCTGTCCAATCGTATAAGTATAACCGGTGCCGATCTCGCCATCGCTGTCAGTAATCCTGACCATCGGCGTTTCCTGGCTGTCAAAGGACTGGATCGCATCGGTGCGCTTCACCTTCGGGACCAGGTCGACCATCAGAATTTCTACATGTTCGATTACAGCCATCGTGAAGCACCCTTGTCGCGTTTGGGGAGACTCTGGCTGATCATTCGGGAGAAATAAACAGCCTGTTCACCCGCTTTTTACGTTCAATCTCCGCCTGACGGTCCCAATAAGCTTGCCGTCTTTCCGTGTGATGTTTCCAAACCCCCTCGCCAACTCCCAGAATTTTGAGGCCGCGGCAGTTGATTTTCTGGGTCGATTCACGGGCCTTTTGCAGCTTCAGTTGCTGGCAATAGGCGGCGTCGGCCTGTTTTCTGGTCCACTGTCCCGGGTATTTGTCAGGGAAAGTGAGCTGGGGTGCACCGCGATAAAGGGCATCGTGCAACAGCGCAGCCATGTTGGAGGCGTGCTCATTGTCAAACGGGCGTGACGATCCGTCTGAAACGAAATTCTGCAATATCAGCACCCGCCCGAACTGGTCGGTTTCGAACTCGATTGGCCGTATGGTCTGCAATTGGCCTCGACGACTTTTGACATACGGCAGACCATTGCGCCTGGCATCACCAAGCTGCTCGCCGGAAACATCAAAAACACGATAGGGATCGGCGGTTCCGGCTTGATTGACACAGGCTGACAGCAGTCCGCAAAGCAGTAGCAACGGGGTCAAAAACCACAGCGACGCCAACCTTTGCGCTAAATCTCTCACCACCGCCACTCTACTCTTTCACTACACAGGCAATGTTATCCTAACATGCTGGCGTCGTGACACAATTTACACCGGTTTGGGCAAGTTGAGACGCAGATGCAGATCTTTCAGTTGCGGTTTATCGACATCTCCGGGTGCCCCCATCAGCAGATCCTTGGCCTGCTGGTTCATCGGAAACATGGTGATTTCGCGCAGGTTCTTGGTGCCACAAAGCAGCATGACGATGCGGTCGACACCGGCTGCCATGCCACCATGGGGCGGTGCACCATATTGAAAGGCCCGGTAGAGGCCACCAAAGCGCTCCTCGACAATCTCCTTTGAGAGACCGGTGATTTCAAACGCCTTGACCATGGTTTCCGGCAAATGGTTGCGGATACCGCCTGAGGCGATCTCAAAGCCATTGCAGACCATGTCATACTGCATCGCATCGATGGTCAGCGGGTCTTCGTTTTCCAGCGCTTCCATGCCGCCCTTCGGCATCGAGAAGGGGTTGTGGCCGAACTCAACCTTCTTGTTTTCCTCATCCCACTCGTAGAACGGGAAGTCGACAATCCAGCAGAATTCAAACGCATCCTCGTCGATCAGGTCATTGTCTTCACCGGCCTTTGTGCGGGCCTCTCCGGCGAAGGAAGCAAATTTGGCCGGGTCACCGGCGGCGAAGAAGACGGCATCGCCGAGTTCAAGGCCCAACTGCTGACGCATCGCCTCGGTGCGCTCTTCGCCAATGTTCTTGGCTATCGGTCCGGCGGCATCAAATTTGCCTTCCAGCTCGCGCCAGAAAATATAGCCCATGCCCGGCTGGCCCTGGGACTGAGCCCAGGAATTCATCCGGTCACAGGATTTGCGACTGCCCGCCCCTTTTGTCGGGATCGCCCAGACTTCAACCTTCGGATCGGCATCGATCATACCGGCAAACACCTTGAAGCCGGAACCGCGGAAATGCTCGGTCACGTTCTGCATTTCAATCGGGTTGCGCAGGTCGGGCTTGTCTGAACCATATTTGCGAATGGCTTCCTTGTAGGGAATGCGCGGCCAGTCTTTCGCCACCTTCTTGCCATCGGCAAAGGCTTCAAACACTTGCGTGACCACCGGTTCCATGGTGGTCAGAACGTCTTCCTGTTCGACAAAGCTCATTTCCAGGTCAAGCTGGTAAAATTCACCCGGAAGACGGTCAGCACGCGGGTCTTCATCGCGGAAACAGGGTGCGATCTGGAAATAACGGTCAAAGCCGGACATCATGATCAACTGCTTATACTGCTGCGGCGCCTGAGGCAGGGCGTAGAACTGACCCGGATGCAGGCGGCTCGGCACCAGAAAGTCGCGCGCGCCTTCCGGCGACGAGGCTGTCAGGATCGGCGTTGAAAACTCGTTGAAGCCGACATTGTTCATCCGCTGGCGCATGTCGGCGATGATCGCCATACGTTTCATGATGTTGTTGTGCAGCGTATCGCGGCGCAGGTCGAGAAAGCGGTATTTTAACCGAATGTCTTCTGGATAGTCCAGCTCACCAAAGACCGGCAGTGGCAATTCGGCAGCCTTCGACAGAACCTCGATATGACGGGCATAGACTTCGATTTCACCGGTGGGCAGGTCCGGATTCACGGTGGCTTCGGAACGTGCCTTGACGTCCCCATCGAGGCGGATCACCCATTCGGAACGCACCGCTTCGGCGGTGGAAAAACTGTCGGAATCGGGGTCGATGACGATCTGGGTGACGCCGTAATGGTCGCGCAGGTCGATAAACAAGACGCCGCCATGGTCACGGACCCTGTGTACCCAACCGGACAGACGGGTGGTTTCGCCTACGTCGCTTGCACGAAGATCGGCACAGGTATGGCTACGGTAGCGATGCATGGTAATTTCCTGCGAGTATTTGGAGTTTGCAGCGTCTGGAAAACAGGCGCGAAATATGTGGGCGGGTTTGGCCATGGAAGGCTGCGAAAGTCAAGGTTTGAGTGACCATCAGCGCCAATTCCAGTGAAGCCCTTGTCGTTTCCGGCAAAGCTTTGGCAAAACCCGGTGTGCAGCTGAATTTCGTGTCGACGCTGGAGCAATCGCAAATACGACATTCAAACACGTGGCACGTCGCCTTTCCCCCTATCGTCTTGACGGCAACAGGCAGAGGCATAGGGTGCCGGTAAAAACCTCCCCCAGGACCATGTCCGCGATTCGTCCCCTGATACCCTTGCTGATGGCCGCCGGCTTGCTGCTGGCGGGCAATGGCCTGTTCTCCACGCTAATTGCTGTGCGCGGTGCCCAGGAAGGCATGGGTGCCGGTCAGATCGGCTGGATGGGCACCACCTATTTCATCGGCTTTCTGATCGGCTGCATCTTCGTGCCGCGCCTGTTGCAGGCCGTCGGCCATATCCGCACCTTTGCGGCGCTCGCCGCGCTGGCATCCTGCGCCACCTTGCTGCTGGTGTTGATCATAGACCCCTATTGTTGGATGGCGGCGCGGTTTGTCATCGGCATCTGCTTTTCCGGCCTCTTCACGACAATTGAAAGCTGGCTGAATTCCGGCATTTCAAACAAGGACCGCGGCCAGGTCATGGCCTTTTACCGGGTTCTCGACATCGTTGTTGTGGCCGGTGCCCAATATATGATGCCGATATTTGGCACCGGCGGCTTCACCCTGTTTGGCATCATGACACTGATGATCTGCCTTTCCCTGGTTCCCGTCGCCGTCGGCGACCGGTCCAAGCCAAAGGCTCCGGAACTGGTTAAGTTCGACGTCAAAGCCATCTGGATCATATCGCCGCTGGCCAGTATCGGCTGCGTGGCGATTGGCATGACCAATGCAGCCTTTCGCTATGTTGGTCCGCTCTATGCGGAATCGATCGGCCTGTCGCTGTCCAGCGTTGCCACCTTTATCTCTCTGGGGGTTATCGGTGGAGCGGTGCTGCAATATCCGCTGGGGCTGATGTCGGACCGCTACGACCGGCGCTGGATATTGATTGCCGCCACGATGGGCGCGGTGCTGTCGGGTCTTTTCATCTCGTTGGTCGCGGGAGAAAATGTCTCCCTGGTCTATCTGGGCATCTTCTTCTTCGGGGCATTTTCCCTGCCGCTTTATTCCTTGTCGGCGGCCCACGCCAATGACCGCGCCACCAAGGACCAATATGTATTGCTGGCCGCCGGACTGATGTTCTTTTACGGCATTGGCGCCTCTGTCGGCCCGCCGATTTCATCTTTGATGCTCAGCCTCTATGGACCGACTTCGCTGTTCATGTTCACCAGCATTGTACATGGCACTTTGGTGGTGATGACCCTGTGGCGCATGCGCCAGCGCCAGGCTGTTCCGATCCATCGCCGGGGGCCGTTCCAGATGCTGCTGCGCACCTCGCCGATGATGCAGAAATTAGCGCGAAACCGGGGCAAGAAGGACCATTGAAAATAGAGTCTGGCCTTGACCGCAGACTGCCTCTATACCGCGCCCATGAAAATTATTACCAATACCACTGAACTCGCAGACGTTTGTTCCGAATTTTCCCGGCATGATTATGTAACTGTGGACACGGAATTCCTGCGTGAAACAACCTTCTGGCCTATTCTCTGCCTGATCCAGATTGCCGGACCGGAGGACGAATGCATCGTTGATCCAATGGCCGATGGCATTGACCTGCAACCGTTTTTTGATCTGATGGGTGATGAAAAAGTAGTCAAAGTCTTTCATGCGGCGCGTCAGGATGTGGAAATCATCCACAATCTCGGCGGCCTGATTCCCAAGCCCCTGTTTGACAGTCAGGTGGCGGCGATGGTCTGCGGCTATGGTGATTCAATTGCCTATAATCTGCTTGTTGCCAAGATCACCGGCGGCCAGATCGACAAGTCATCGCGCTTCACCGACTGGGCGCGGCGTCCATTGACAGAGAAGCAACTCAATTATGCGCTGGCCGACGTGACCCATCTGCGTGACGTTTATCAGCATCTGAAACAGAAACTGGAAGAGCAAAATCGCACCTTCTGGGTCGACGAAGAAATGAAGGTGCTGACCAGCGAAGAGACTTATGACCTGCCAGTTGAGAAGGCCTGGACACGCTTGAAAATGCGGGTGCGCAAACCGCAGGACCTGGCGGTGATGAAGGCAGTTGCCCAATGGCGGGAACAGGAAGCCCGTGACCGGGACGTGCCGCGTGGCCGGGTCATGAAGGATGACGCCATTTACGAAATTGCCCAGCAACATCCAGCCGACAAGAATGCGCTTGGCAGGCTGCGTGCCGTTCCCAAGGGGTTTGAAGGCTCTCGCCATGCCGAAGGATTGCTGGAAGTGGTCGATGTGGCCATGGCGATCCCGGTGGAAGATCTGCCAAAAGTACCCCGCCCTGCCCGATCTCCGGAAGGCACGGCGGCCGCAACTGAACTGCTGAAAGTCTTGCTTAAGGTTGTGGCGGAGCAGAATGGCGTTGCCAGCAAGATCATCGCAACCGTGGATGATCTGGAAAAAATTGCAGCTGACGATGACGCAGATGTTGCAGCGATGAAGGGCTGGCGACGCGAATTGTTCGGCAATCAGGCGCTGGAACTGAAGCGTGGCGATATCGCGCTTGGATTTGAGAAAAAGAAAATCCAGGTGATTGAGCTGGAATAGTCTGTCACCCGCCTGCAATCGCCGCCGATAACGAAATCACCACGCTGACCACTGAAACAATTGTCTGTGCGCCGCCGCCCCGCGTCACAACTCGCCGCGCGCCGCCGCTCGCCGCCGTCGCTCGCCGCCCGCCGCTAGAGGAATTTGCCGTGGTCTTCGTGGCGGGCGTCGATCCAGCGGACCGTGCCGGTTGAAGACCGCATGGCCACGGTGTGAGTGGTGATGTGGCCTTGGGCAAACTGGACACCACGCAACATATTGCCATCGGTGACACCGGTGGCGGCAAAAAGAACATCGCCCTGGGCCATTTCTTCCATCGTGTAAGCCTTGTTTGGATCGGTGACGCCCATTTTTTCTGCGCGCGCCGCCTTTTCCGGCGTATCAAGGATGAGACGTCCCTGCATCTGGCCGCCCATGCAGCGCAGAGCTGCGGCGGCGAGAACGCCTTCGGGGGCGCCGCCAATGCCCATATAGAGATCGATGCCGGTTTCTTCCGGATCGGTGGTATGGATGATGCCGGCCACGTCGCCATCACCGATCAGGCGGATTGATGCTCCTGCAGCCCGAATTTCTTCGATCAGCTTGGCGTGGCGGGAGCGGTCCATTACGCAGGTGGAAATCTCAGAGACCTTGCAGCCCTTGGCCTTGGCGATAGCGTTGAGATTGTCGGTGGGGGTCGCGTCAATATCGACTGTACCGGCCGGATAGCCCGGCCCGAGGGCAATCTTGTCCATGTAAACATCCGGCGCATAGAGCAGCTTGCCACGCTCGGCAATGGCAATGACGGCCAGTGAATTGGGTTGGTTCTTGGCGCAGATCGTGGTGCCTTCCAGCGGATCGAGTGCAATATCCACTTCTGGTCCGCCATAGCCGACTTCTTCGCCGATATAGAGCATGGGGGCTTCATCGCGTTCCCCTTCCCCGATGACGATGCGGCCACTGATCGGCAGATTGTTGAGTTCGTTGCGCATGGCATCGACGGCCACCTGGTCGGCCTTTTTTTCGTCCCCCTGGCCACGTTCACGGGCGGCTGCCACGGCGGCGGCTTCCACCACGCGTGCCATTTCCATGGTCAGCATGCGGTCAAGATGTCCGGCCTGTTGTTTGGATGCAATTGCCATTGGTCTGGGTCCAATTCAGCTAGGAGTTGATATTATCTATGTGCCACAGATTGTCCGGATCACCCAAGGGCTTCAATGCGGATCATTTGTGGTTCGCCGATCAGTCGGCCGTCTGCCCTGACCCCATCAAGAGCATTGCGGATGGCCTGTTCGGTGGTTTCGTGGGTGATCAGAATGATCGGTGCCTGGGCGGCATCATCATGGTTTTTGGCACGGCGCTGCACAATGCTTTCCAGCGAGATTTCCTGTTCGGCCATGCGCGTTGCAATTGCCGCCATGGTGCCCGGCTTGTCGACAACCGTCAGGCGGATGAAATAACCGCCCTCGTGACTGCGCATGGGCGCGCGTTCGTGGGCAGCCAGGCTATGGGCGGGCTGACCCAGTGCGGGGCCATGTTGATGACCGGGCCGTGCCTTGGCGATGTCGCAGATGTCACCGGCGGCAGCAGACGCCGTTGCATCGCCACCGGCGCCGGGACCGGACATCATCAGACTGCCCACGGTGTCAGCTTCGACGGCAACAGCATTGGTGACGCCACCGATTTCGGCAATCTCGGAACCCAGTGGAACCATCGCCGGATGCACCCGGCTTTCAACGCCATCGGCAGTGCGGGTGGCAATGCCAAGCAGTTTGATCCGGTACCCCAGATCGCGTGCGGCCTCGATATCTTCAATGGTAATCTTGGTGATGCCTTCCAGATAGATTGCATCAGGGGCAATCGACGTGCCGAAGGCGAGGCTGGTCAGGATGGCCAGTTTGTGGGCGGTGTCATTGCCTTCAATATCAAAGGTCGGATCGGCTTCAGCGAAACCCAGATCCTGGGCGTCCTTGAGGCATTCCTCAAAGGAGATACCGTCCTGCTCCATGCGGGTAAGAATGTAATTGCAGGTACCATTCAAAATGCCGGAAACGCGGGTCACGGTATTGGCGGTCAGGGATTCACGCATCACTTTGATGATCGGAATGCCCCCGGCCACCGCTGCTTCATAGTTGAGCAACAGGCCTTGTGCCTCGGCGATTTCGGCCAGTTCCACACCATGTTTGGCCAGCAGCGCTTTGTTGGCGGTAACCACATGCTTTCCTGCCTGCAGAGCGGCTTTGACGGCGCCATAGGCTGGATCATCTTCACCACCCATCAATTCGACAAACACATCCACGTCGTCTGCTGTGGCTAGCGCCTGGGCATCATCATGCCAGGTGATGCCATCCAGCGATATGCCGCGATCCTTACCCTTTGAGCGCGCGGTAACACCGGTAACGGCAATGGCGCGACCACAACGGTCGGCCAGCATATCCTGCTTGTCCTGAACAAGGCGCACCAGAGAGGTGCCCACGGTACCGAGGCCGGCAATGCCGATGCGAAGGGAATTACTCATGGGAACAGACTTTTTGATCAGTTAAGTTAACTGGCGCCTGATTGCCTCGTTTCGATGCGTTTTGCAACGCTGCAATGGCTCTGTTCACCGGCGAAGGCGATTATTCTGCAGCTTCACCCGATTCGATGCGTTTACGCAGTTCTTCTTCACGCTGGCGGGCTAAAAGTTTCAGCCGGGCGACCTCCCGCTGATAGTCTTCAGAAGAATTGCTGACTGCCTGCTGCTGGCCGCGCTGGGCCTCAATGGCCAGGTCTTTTTGAATCTGATCTCTTTCAGCCGGCGTCATCTGCACCGTTTGGCCAACAGGAACCTGACCAATTGCCGGAAACTTGCCTGTGACTTTTGCTTGCCCCTGAGGGTCTGCAGACAGCACTTTATCCGGCGACGCGGTTACGCATCCGCCCAGAAGTGTCAGACCTGCCAGAAGTGCAAATGCGCGTGAATTCATGAGCCGATGATAGCCATTAAATATGGTGCAAAGGTGAACACGCAGGGTGGGTCGGCTGGCCCCTTTCAGATCTAGCCAGGGGCCAGCCAAACTGTTTGATTACAGAGATTTAAGCGCCTGATCCAGATCAGCAATCAAGTCTTCAACCTGCTCGATGCCGATGGAAAGGCGCACAACATCCGGACCAGCTCCGGCAGCTGTCTGCTGCTCTTCGTTCAACTGACGATGGGTTGTTGATGCCGGGTGAATGATCAGCGAACGGGTGTCGCCGATATTGGCCAGGTGGGAGAAAATCTCCACATTAGACACAAGGTCGATACCGGCCTGATATCCGCCTTTGACGCCAAATGTGAACACTGCGCCGGCGCCCTTGGGCATATATTGCTGCTGTTTGGCGTGGTTCTCATCGCTTTCAAGTCCGGCATAGGAAACCCAATCAACCTTGTCGTGGGCTTCCAGGTGTTTGGCCACGGCCAAGGCGTTGTCGCTGTGGCGTTGCATGCGCAAAGGCAGGGTTTCAATGCCCGTCAGAATCTGGAAGGCGTTGAATGGTGAGATCGCCGGCCCGAGGTCACGCAGGCCGAGAACCCGACAGGCAATCGCAAAGGCGAAATTGCCGAAGGTTTCCGCCAGGATCATGTCATTATATTCCGGCCGTGGCTCGGTCAGCATCGGATAGCGATCGTCTTTGCCCCAGTCGAACGTGCCGCCATCGACAATCGCACCACCCATAGAATTGCCGTGGCCGCCCATGAATTTGGTCAGTGAATGGACAACAATATCAGCACCGTGCTCGATCGGACGACACAGATATGGTGTTGCCATCGTGTTGTCGACGATCAGCGGAATGTGATGCTTGCGGGCAACTTCGGCGATGCCGTTGATATCCATGACCACACCACCGGGATTGGCCAGGCTTTCGATGAAAATGGCCTTGGTCTTTGGCGTGATCTTGGCTTCGAAATCGGCCGGAGTGATGCCATCTGCCCATACTACATGCCAGTCAAACGACTTGAAGCTGTGGCCGAACTGGTTGATGGAGCCACCATAGAGCTTTTTAGCGGCGATGAATTCGTCGCCGGGCTGCATCAATGCGTGCATGATCAAAAGCTGGGCGCCGTGACCAGAAGCGACTGCCAGAGCCGCCGTGCCCCCTTCCAGCGCCGCCACCCGTTCTTCCAGAACGGCGGTCGTCGGATTGGTGATACGGGTATAGATATTGCCAAATGCCTGCAGTCCAAACAGGGCCGCCGCATGGTCCACATCGTCAAACACAAAGGAAGTTGTTTGATAGATCGGCGTGGTGCGGGCACCGGTTGCCGGATCGGGCTGGGCTCCGGCGTGGATGGCGAGGGTGTCAAAACCGGGTTCACGGGCACTCATTAAGTTACTCCAGGGTTTAATAGAAATCAGAATGTTCGTTATCGTGCAGACTTGCACGCAGGTCAAAGGGAGAATGTTCGGCAGGGCCAGCGGGAAAAGAATATTTTTGCGCTAAGCGGCTAAAATACCGCGATTTTTTGCATCCTTTACCAAATTCTCAGGAGCCTCAGAGACGGCCAATCCGCTCCGTCAAAAGCTGGAAGAAACGGTCATCATCGAGATCGCGCACGAAATAGCAGTTTTTCGGCCGGTCGGTCACCCGCCACCAGTCGGCGACAGTGGCACCGCGGGTCAGCGGCGAAGCTGTTTCAATTTCCACATTGATCTGGCGTCCGGCGTAAATCTGTGGCTCCAGCAGCCAAACAATCACATTGGGGTCATGCAAGGGACCGCCATCGGTTCCGTATTTGCTTTCATCATAGCGTTCGAAGAAATCGAGCAGCTCTGCCGTGGCAATGCTGGCGCGATTGCCCAGCGCCCGAAAAGCCTCGACCCGCGTCCGGCTGGTCAGCGCCTTGTGGGTAACGTCGAGCGGCATGACGGTGAGTTTGACACCACACTTGAAAACCATCGCCGCCGCTTCAGGATCAACATAAATGTTGAACTCCGCCGCCGGTGTCACATTGCCGCCTTCAAAGAAGCCACCGCCCATCAGCACGATTTCCGCCAATCTGGCGGCGATTTGAGGTTGTTTCTGCAGCGCCAGGGCGACATTGGTCAGCGGCCCAAGGGCGCACAGGGTAATCTCGCCATCTGCTGATGCCATGATGGTGTCGACCAGAAAATCAACCGCGTGCTGGCTCTGCAATTGCATCTGCGGTTCCGGCAATGTTGGCCCGTCCAGCCCGGTGCGCCCATGCACGTGTTCGGCGGTGACCAGATCACGCGCCAATGGCCGGTCGGCGCCGGCGAACACTTTTGTCTCGGGCCTGCCGGCCAGTTCGCAGATTTTGCGGGCGTTCAATTCGGTCAGCGCAAGCGGCACATTGCCGGCAACAGCAGTGATCCCCAATACGTCCAGTTCCGGACTGGCCAGCGCCAGCAAAATGGCCACCGCGTCGTCCTGACCGGGATCCGTATCGATAATGATTTTCCGTGGCTCAGGCATTTGCCTTCTCAGCAAGGCCATCGTTTTCCTGTTCGAAATCCCGGTCGGGACCAAGACTGAAATGCTGGAAACCCTTTTTCAGCTTCGGCTTTTTCGCCGAAATCACCCGGCGGTTAAAGCCGCACCAGCCAATTTCTCCGCACAGCCGGGCATATTCGATTTTCGGGCAGCGGTTCTGGATCACCGTGATACCGGCCATTTCCAGCACCTTTGCCACCGGCTCGTCGCGAATGCCCAGCTGCATCCAGACAATTTTCGGCAAGACCGGCATGTGCATGACTTCAGCGGCAAAGTCCGGCAGGAATTCGGGCTTGCGGAAATAATCGATCATGTCCACCGGCCCCGGCAGGTCGGCAAGACTGGCATAGGTCATGGAATCGGCGATTTTGGTTCCCGCAGAGCCGGGATTTATCGGGAAAACCTCATAGCCCTTGGCCACCATATAGGTGGCGACAAAGTAGGAGGGCCGCACCTTGTTGGCGCTGGCACCAACAATGGCCATTTTCCGCACCGACAGCAGGATGTTGCGAATTTCTTCGTCGCTGTAGCGGTCGCGATCACTCATCTTGCCAGTCCGGTTTGCGGTCTTCCAGAAAAGCGCCAATGCCTTCTTCGGCGTCGCGGGCCAGCATGTTTTCCGTCATCACCTGTGCCGCATGGGCATAGGCATCGGCGAGGTTCATGTCCGCCTGCTGATAAAAGGCCTGCTTGCCGGTTTTCAGCGTATAGCTGGACTTGGTGGCGATGTTGCGGGCGTATTGCAGGGTGATTTTTTCCAGATATTCCACCGGCACTACCCGGTTGATCAGGCCGATTTCACGGGCATGGCTGGGGGTGATCGCCTCGCCGGTCAGCAGCATCTCCATGGCGTGCTTGCGCGCAACATTGCGCGACAGGGCAACCATTGGGGTCGAACAGAACAGGCCGATGTGAACTCCGGGCGTGCAGAAAGTGGCGTCTTCCGACGCAATGGCCAGATCGGCTGACGCCACCAATTGGCACCCGGCAGCTGTCGCCAGTCCATTGACCTCGGCGATGACCGGTTTGGGGTGATTGACGATGGATTGCATAAGTGTCGAACACTGATCCATCAGTTGTTTGAAATACGCCCTGCCCCGGTCTTCGTCTTCGCGGCGGGGTGTCAGTTCTTTCAGATCGTGACCAGCGCAGAACAGGTGACCATTGGCGGCGATGATGATGACCCGCACCGACGCATCATCCTGTGCCCCATCCAAAGCGGCCTGAAGCGCTGCCAGCATGGCTTCCGACAGGGTGTTGGCCGGCGGATTGTTCAGAACAAGGCGCAACACGCCGCCTTCCAGCTGCTGGTGAACAAGTATATCGCCGCCCAGATCTTGCGGGGTCTTAATTGTGAGGATCTCTGCCATTTGCAAATGTCCCGATTATCATATTGCCCCTTCGATAGAATGTTGCAAAAGTCAAAGCAACACCAGTTGAAGGACGAATGGCATGAGCGACAAGGTTTTGCTGGAGAAAGATGGCCGTATCGGGCGCATTATTCTCAACCGTCCGGACGTCCTCAACGCCATTGATGATGATGTGCCAGAACTCATCGCCCGGCGGGTGGAAGAGGCCAACGGCGATGCAGATATCCACGTCATCGTACTTTCCGGTGCCGGCCGGGCTTTCTGTGCCGGTTACGACCTTTCCTACTACGCTTCGGCAACGGAAGGCGACGGGCACGACATGACCCAGGACATGCCCTGGGACCCGATGAAGGATTATGCCTTCATGCACCGGAACACCCAGCTGTTCATGTCGCTGTGGCATTCGCACAAGCCGGTGATTGCCAAGGTGCACGGATATGCCGCTGCAGGCGGGTCTGACATTGCGCTGTGCTGCGATATGGTGGTGATGGCCGATGATGCCCAGATTGGTTATATGCCGGCGCGGGTCTGGGGCTGCCCGACTACCGCCATGTGGACCTATCGTCTTGGCCCGGAACAGGCCAAGCGCATGTTGCTGACCGGTGACCGTATTGATGGTCGCGAGGCGGAGCGGATCGGCCTGGTGCTGCAGTCGGTACCACTGGAAGACCTCGACGCCACGGTCGACAAGCTGGCAAACCGCATGGCAACGGTGCCGGTCAATCAGCTGATGATGCAGAAAATGGTGATCAATCAGGCGATTGAGGCCATGGGCCTGCTGAACACCCAGAAACTGGCGACCCTGTTTGACGGCATCACCCGCCATTCGCCCGAAGGCATGAATTTTAAGGCCCGCAGCGAGCAGGCCGGTTGGAAAGAAACCGTGCGCGAGCGTGATGCAGGCACATTTGACTGGACCCGCAATCGCCCGATAAATCCCAAAGTGTAATTTCTCCTGAGAGACCATCCATGACACAGCCCCAGCCGGTGATGACGGCCGCAGAACTCAATTCCTATATCGCCGAAGTCTATCCGCAGATCCTGGAACAATATCCGGGTCACGATGTACTGACAGTTGAGCCCGGCCATGTGGTGGTGCGGATGAACACCGACGACCGTCATATCCGTGCCGGCGGTACGGTGTCCGGCCCCACCCTCTTCGCGCTTGCCGATATGGGTGGTTATTCCTGTGTTCTGTCCCATGTTGGCCGCGAGGCGCTGGCGGTGACCACCAATCTGAACATCAATTTCATGCGCAAGGCAGACCCCGGCCCGCTTGATGCCGACTGCCGGATTCTCAAACTCGGAAAGCGTTTGATGGTGTTTGAAGCAACAATCCGCCCCGCCGCCGCCTCCGGCAGCGGCAGCGGCGGCGGCGGCGATGAAGTCGTGGCCCACGCCACCGGGACCTATGCCATTCCGCCGAAATAGTTAGCCACGTTTTGCCCGGCGAATGGCCAATTCCCGATAAAGTGCTTCGGGACTGACGCCAATTTGCGCAGCTACGTTCTTCCACTGCCCGCGCGGCGCATCGGTACTGACGCTACCCGCCTCGCCTCCCTGCCAGGCCTGCCAACCATCCAATCGCTGGGCAACGGTTTTGCGTGACAGAATGTCGATCAGCGCCCTTGCCGATTGGACTTCACGGGCAAGGAATTCGGCCCATAGCTGGGCAAAGGCTTCATTGTTGGCCAGCAGGCTCACAACTGCTGATTTAGCAACAGCTTTAACGCGCGACTCTTCACCAACCACGGCATCACAATGGTAAATGCTTGAGTAGAGAGAGGCTTCGGCGACGATCATGCCAACACCCGCGCGCTGCAAAACGATTGCGCGACCATCTTTTTGATGGCGGGTCAGTTCAATCATGCCTTGTTCCACCAAAAACAGCGATTTGACGACATCCGCCTGACGAAAAAGGAAGGCTCCTTCAACAACCTCCAACTTGTGATCAGCGTGATCAGCCAAAAATTTAAAAACATCGGTCAACATGATAGCTATCATGTTAACTTCACCTGGTTTGTGCAAGTTTGAATGCACCCACAGCCAATTTCCGGAGCAACATGTTGCAACGCTTTTCGACCACAGTGTCCCTTCTACTGTTCATCCTGACCACGCCAGCCAGTGGAGGTGGCAGCGGCCATGGCAACCACGTGTCCAAATATGCAGGCGATGAAGGACGGGCAATTAAAAGCCTGTCCCCCAGCGATATTGAGGAGCTTCGCAGAGGAGGTGGCTGGGGACTGGCCCGAGCAGCTGAACTCAATGGAGTTCCCGGACCCACTCATCTGCTTGAGATGGCGGGCGCTCTTGGTCTTTCAAAGGGTCAGGTAGCAAAAATTCAATCGATTTTCGACACCATGAATGGACAAGCCAGGGCACAGGGCAACGTCTTGATCGGTCTTGAACTGGAGCTGGAGGAACTGTTTCGCAATGGCGAGGTCGATGCCAGACAATTGCACCAACAGCTGACAGCAATTGGCGTGGCAAGAACTCAATTGCGCTTCATTCACCTGTCGACCCACCTGAAAACGCCGAAAATCCTGACACCCCAACAGATTGATCGCTACAACACATTGCGCGGTTACAAGACAAACAACGATCCCTGTCTCAACATTCCCAAAGGCCACGATGCCGAAATGTGGCGCAAGCATAACGGCTGCGAGTGAGCAAACTCCATAGATTTTTTTACGGTATTATATTACCTTATTTTTAAGCATTTGTTTTTGCTTAAAAAATTTGATCGTGCCCACAAAAACAAGCTTGACCACGCGCCGCGGCCGTCCTATATCCCTCGCCAACCGGCCTCGCATGTTTGCGGGGTCTCGATCATTCGGGGCCCGGGCACACTGAAGCGGCCAACTTGAACATTAATCTAATCAGGACTTTTAAGTCATGAAAACTTTTTCGCAAAAACCTGCGGAAGTTGAGAAAAGCTGGATCGTCATCGACGCTACCAACGCCGTCCCCGGTCGTCTCGCTTCCTATGTTGCCAACCGTCTGCGCGGCAAGCACAAGCCAACCTTTACCCCTCATGTCGATGACGGCGACAATGTTGTCATTATCAACGCTGACAAGGTTTCTTTCACCGGCAAGAAATTTACCGACAAGAAATACTATTGGCACACCGGCTATCCCGGCGGCATCAAAGAGCGCACCGCGCGTGCCCTGCTGGAAGGTCGTTTTCCAGAGCGCGTCGTACAAAAAGCCGTCGAGCGGATGATGCCCGGTGGCCCCCTGTCACGTCGTCAGATGAAAAATCTCTACGTTTACGCTGGCCCCGAGCACAAGCATGAAGCTCAGCAGCCAAAGGCCGTCGATCTGGCCGCGTTGAACTCCAAAAATGTAAGGACTGCGTAATCATGGCCGAAATCAACTCACTTGAAGAGCTGGGCGCCGCAGTAAACCAGGCAGCCACGGAAACCGCCGCTGCTGATGCAGTTGCTGCCAACCCATCACTGGCCGGCAACCCGCCAGCCCCCGTTCACGAGCGCAAAGTCGATGAACTGGGCCGTTCCTATGCTACCGGCAAGCGTAAAGACGCCGTTGCCCGCGTCTGGCTGAAGCCAGGTTCGGGCCGCATCATCATTGAAGGTGCCGTCAAGAAACGCGACGTGCAGAAGAAAAACCGCAAGGAAGGCGCCAAAGCCACGAAACAGCGGGATTTCACTGAATATTTTGCCCGTCCGGTTCTGCAGATGGTTGTCAAGCAGCCACTGGTTGCGACCGGTCGCGAAACCCAGTTCGATATCGTTGCTACAGTTTCCGGCGGCGGCCTGTCCGGCCAGGCCGGTGCGCTGCGCCACGGCATTTCCAAGGCCCTGACTTATTACGAGCCAGAGCTGCGGGGCGTATTGAAATCCGGTGGGTTCCTGACCCGCGACAGCCGTGTTGTTGAACGTAAGAAATACGGTCGCGCAAAAGCTCGCCGTTCTTTCCAGTTCTCCAAGCGTTAAGGCTTACCGAATTTGCACCATTTGGTGCTATCAAAGGCGGGCCGCACGGTCCGCCTTTTTTGTTTGAAGCGATGGCTATTATGAAAATTGAAAAACCCAAAGGCATGGACAATGCCTTCACCGCCGAAAGCCTGCACGATCAGGCCAGCGATCCCACCTATGCAGGCGCCCTCTCCTTCATGCGGCGCAGATATACCACCGACCTGTCTGGTATTGATGCGGTGGTCTGGGGTCTGCCGCTGGACACCGCCGTATCCAACCGGCCCGGCACGCGGTTTGGCCCGCGCGGGGTGCGCGAAGCCTCCTGCGGCATGGACAATGATCCACAATATCCATTCGGCTCCCGGCTGTTCGACGACATGGCGGTGATCGACTATGGCGATTGCTATTTCTATTACGGCGAACAGGCCAAGGTGCCAGGGATCATCGAATCGAACGCAGCAGCAATCATCAATTCCGATTCTGATCCCTATTTACTGTCCATCGGTGGCGATCATTTCGTCACCTATCCGCTGCTGAAAGCCCATGCGGAAAAACATGGGCCCCTGGCGCTGGTTCAGTTTGATGCCCACCAGGACACCTGGGACGATAAAGAAGGTGCCGTTGACCACGGAACCTTCATCACCCGGGCCGTCAAAGAGGGCATTATCGACGTTGACCACTCGATCCAGATCGGCATCCGCACCATCGCACCGGAAACCTTTGGCATTGAAATGATCGACGGCCTGCAATGCCACGAGATTGGACCAAAGGGAATTGCTGAACGGGTGCGGGATCGGGTTGGTGACAAACAGGTCTACCTGACCTTCGATATTGATTGCCTCGATCCGGCCTTTGCACCGGGCACCGGCACGCCGGTTTCCGGGGGCCTGAGCACGGCGCAGGCACTGCAAACGCTGCGGCACCTGAATGACCTTAACGTGGTCGGCTCCGATGTGGTTGAGGTATCTCCTGCCTATGATCACGCCGACATCACCTCAATTGCCGGGGCCACAGTGGCCATGTATATGTTGGGCAATCTGTGGGAGCGACGATTCCGATCTTGATAAAATTGATTCAACTGGTTCGGACATTGAGTCCGAAAACGCTCATAATCCATTGAAAAGAATAAGATCATGTCAAATCCAAAAATATATGTAGACGGCGAACACGGAACCACCGGCCTGCAAATCCTCGACCGGTTGAAAAGCCGGAAAGACATCAACCTGCTGTCCATGCCGCATGAAGAGCGGCGTAATCCGGCGGTGCGGCAAGAGCTGCTCAACGAAGCTGACTTTGCCGTTCTGTGCCTGCCCGATGATGCGTCGCGGGAAGCGGCGATTATGGTTGCCGACGGCGATACACGGCTGATTGATGCCTCAACCGCACACCGGACCAATCCCGACTGGGTCTTTGGCTTCAAGGAACTGGATCCCGGCCATGACAAGGTCATTGCCGCGGCCCGGTTCGTTTCCAATCCCGGCTGTTATTCAACCGGCGCCATTGCTCTGATCCGCCCGCTGACTAAAAACGGCCTGCTTGCGAAAAGCGCTTTGGTCACCATCAACGCTGTGTCCGGCTATACGGGTGGTGGCAAAAGTCTGATTGCTCAGATGGAAGATTCATCGCGCGAAGATGCCATTTCAGCTCCTCATTTTCTGTATGCAACAGGCCTTTCCCACAAGCATGTGCCGGAAATCACCACCTATGGATTGCTGGACAATGCGCCGTTGTTTTCTCCCTCAGTTGGCAGATTTCCTCAGGGCATGATTGTTCAGGTGCCTTTGCATCTGGCTTTGCTCAACGGCGTATCGAAACAAGATGTTCATGTCTGCCTGGCTGCCCACTACGCCGGTAGCGCCCATGTTCGGGTAGCATCGCTGGAAGAAAGCGGCGCTGTCACCCGGCTGGACGCAACCTCGCTGGCCGGTCAGGACACGATGGATCTGCATGTCTTCGGCAATGACCATCAAGTCAATCTTGTCGCGCTGCTGGATAATCTTGGCAAAGGGGCAAGCGGGGCCTGCGTTCAGGCGCTTGACCTGATGCTGGCTGGATAAAAGCGTAATGAGGCGGTGGCAGTTCTGTCGCCGCCCCAGTCGCCGCCCCTGTCGCCGCCTAAACCTCCAGCCATTCCACCGGGTGATCCAGCACTGATGCGAGGCCTTTCATCCGCCGGCTCAGGCGTTCGCCTTCAAACCCGGCCACTTCCGGTGTGACGGTGAGGTAAACCGGGCCCTCTTCCTGAACCCGAAAGCCCACATGGGGCAAAACGCCGGGCATGGCGGTTGAAAACTGAAATCCAATGCGAAACAGCGCACCCAGCAGCTTGGCCCGCTCCCGCAATCTGCGTGAAGCGATGGTGATCAGTGCTGGACTTAGGGTGTCATCCACCAGGCCTTCATGGCGATAGTAGGAAGCCATCGCCAGATAGGCCCGGCCAGGATGGTCCACGCCGACAAAATCGGCGTTGGAAATCAGATTGAGCGCCTGATCACCGCGATAATCGGGATGCGACCGCCAGGTTATGTCGGCCAGCAGACAGGCCGCCTTGCGATAGCGTTTTTCATCCTCGGTTTCATCAATGCCGAATGTCTTGAAGGCCGCTCCCGTCCACTTGATCAATTCCCGCGCATGCACCGGTGAACGGGCCTGCAATACGGCGAACTCTTCCGCAGCTGTTACCAGAGGATCGAGCTTCTGCACCTGTGGCGGCAACAGGGAAAACAGATACCCTTCGCGAACGCCGACGCCGGAAAAGACAATGCGTTCCGGCTTCATGATCGCCATGATCTCAGACAACAGCACAGCACCAAACGGCATCAGCGCCCGGCGATTTGACGAGATGGCTTCGATACCGCGAATGCTGGAGCCGTTTTTGCCCGTCAGCCGGCTGCAAAGCTTGCGGGCTTCCTTGGAGCCAATCTCGTAATGATGCATGACCGTCAAAGGATACTTGGAGCGCACCATGTGCAGCCGTCCCATGGCGCGCCACGTGCCACCCACGGCGTAAAATGTGCCACCTCGCGCCGCCTTCAGCACCTTGTTGCCCTTTAGCGCGTCTTTGGCAAAGCGGCGGGCCGCGATAACATCGGAATTGGACTGGTCCTGCAACCGCAGGCCGCCAAGCGGCAGGGTTACCCCCTCACCTGTCGGTGCCTCGTTGATGCGGGTCAGTTCAACGCTGCCGCCGCCCATATCGGCAACGACCCCCACCGGTTTAACGAATCCACACTGAATACCATACGCGGCATACATGGCCTCTTCTATGCCGGTCAGCACGTGAATCGGGGACCCCAGGGTTTCGGTGGCTCGGCGGATGAATTCTGGCCCGTTGGCGGCCTCCCTGGCCGCGGCGGTCGCCAGGGTGCGAATCTGGGTGGCACCTGCCTGATCGGCCAGCATCCTGTAGCGGCGCAATGTCGCCAGCGCCCGTTCCACCGCCTCGTCATCCAGACGGCCGGTAGAGCCGATATGAGCCCCCAGACCACAGAGAATTTTCTCGTTGTAAAGTGGCGTTGGCGACCGTGACAGGCCTTCATAGACCACCAGGCGCACGGAGTTGGAGCCGATATCGATAATCGCGACAGGCGACAGTTTGCGGATCCTGCCCTGGGCCCGCAAAATGGTCTTCGACGTCTTGACCATCAGGCGGCGGATTCCGGAACCACGGCGTCAACCTCGGCAGACGAAGGTTCCAGTATCGATTTCGGCGCGTTTTTCTTAAGCGATTTGCCGCGCCCCGACAGACTGGGATTGGTCATGAAATAGTCCTGCGCACTAAAAGGTTTCAGCCCCGGCCCGACTTCAAAACGCTGCGCTGTGCCGTCGGGCAATATCTGCCAACTTTGCAAATTGTCCATCAGATTGCCAAGCATGATCTGATCCAAAACCTGTTGATGAACCGTCGGATTTTCCAACGGAACCAGCACTTCGACCCGGCGATCGAGGTTGCGCGGCATCAGATCGGCTGAACCGGCAAAAACCAGAGCCTTTTTCGATGGCAGTCCGAACCCGTTGCCGAAACAGAATATGCGGCCATGTTCGAGAAACCGACCAATGATCGACTTGACCCGGATATTATCTGACAGGCCGGGCACTTGCGGACGCAGGCAGCAAATACCCCGCACGATCAGGTCGATCTGCACCCCATCCTGGCTGGCCTGATACAACTGGTCGATCATTTGCGGGTCGACCAGCGAGTTCATTTTCATCCATATTTGAGCCGGCTGGCCGGTCTTTGCGTGTTTGCGTTCCTGGTCGATCAGCTTGGTCAGCTTGTTGCGCAGGGAATTGGGGGAAACGAG
This sequence comes from Rhizobiaceae bacterium, assembly GCA_039977975.1. Taxonomy (GTDB): domain Bacteria; phylum Pseudomonadota; class Alphaproteobacteria; order Rhizobiales; family Rhizobiaceae; genus Pseudahrensia. Next base: position 114,991 of record JBDWCD010000007.1, on the reverse strand, counting down.
AAGCTTTTTCAGTCCCTTCGGTTCAGCGTAGCCGGTGATGAAATTGAATACCCGCGCGACATCCAGTGTGATGTCCTTGTCTTTGGTGAAGAAGGACAGGTCGGTATAGACCCGGGCGTTTGTGGGATGATAATTGCCGGTACCGATATGGCAGAAATTGACCAATTCGCTGCTTTCGCCATCGGCACCGCCGCTTTCTCGACGCACCACCAGCGACAATTTCGCGTGGGTCTTCAGTTCGATAAAGCCAAACACCACCTGCACTCCGGCGCGTTCCAGATCGCGGGCCCAGCGAATATTGGCCTCCTCATCAAAACGCGCTTTCAATTCCACCAGCGCGGTGACCGACTTGCCGTTCTCTGCCGCCTCGATCAGCGCCTGAACAATCGGACTGTCATTGGAGGTGCGGTACAGGGTCTGCTTGATCGCTACAACGTCAGGATCGCGGGCCGCCTGACGGATAAAGCGCACCACCACATCAAAACTCTCATAAGGATGATGAACCACAAGGTCCTTTTGCCGGATGGCAGCAAAACAATCGCCATTATGTTCGCGGATACGTTCTGGAAAGCGCGGATTATAGGCCTCGTACAGCAGTCTTTTGTCGCCATCCCGCACGATATCATTAAGATCATCAAGGGCCAGAAGACCATCGAGTATGACCGTTTCTTCACGGGTGACGTTGAGCTCATTCATGACGAATCTGCGCAGGCTGTCGGGCGTGTCAGAGGTGAATTCCAGCCGGATCACCAGTCCACGGCGGCGCTGCTTCAGGGCGGTCTCAAACAGCCGCACCAGATCTTCCGCCTCTTCCTGAACTTCAATATCGCTGTCGCGCACCAGGCGAAACATGCCACTTTCAACCGTCGAGTATCCGGGAAACAGCCGGTCGATGAACATGCCGATGATTTCTTCGACGCTGATAAAGCGGCTGGGAGCCTGAGGCGGCTCGTCCCCGTCGCTTTTGCCAACCGGCAGCGGCACAAAACGCTTCAATGGCTGAGGCAGGCGCAGCAGCGCTGTCATCGTCTTGCTGCCATTGGTGCGCTGCAACTGCAGCACCAATGTCAGACCCAGATTGGGCACAAACGGGAATGGGTGGGCCGGATCAATACAAAGAGGTGTCAGCATCGGAAACACCTGCGACAGGAAATAGTCTTCCGCCCAGGTCCGTTCCTGATCATTCAGGTCCCGGCTTCTCACCAGCTCAATTTTCTCCCGCTTCAGTTCGATCAAGAGTGATTCCAGCACCGCATGTTGATGTTGCTGAAGATCGGCAATCTCCTTGGTGGCGTAGGCCAGCTGCTCAATCGGCGTTTGACCGTTGTCGGAAAGCGTTGCCAATTCTTCGCGCACTTGCGCCGCAAGACCTGCAATGCGCACCATCAGGAATTCGTTGAGATTGTCAGCCGAGATCGTCAGAAACCTCAGGCGCTCCAGCAGTGGATGCTTCTGGTTTTCCGCTTCCATCAATACCCGGCGGTTGAACTGCAACCAGGAAATTTCGCGGTTGATGAATCTTTGCGGGCTCTTGGCAATTTGAACTACGGACATGGTGACCTGACTTGTTCCTGGGTCTTGTAAGATCGATAACCGACTGATTGTGACAGATTTATATGTACATAACTTGACACAAACCGGCCAGTTATTCCTGCAGTCCCAATTGCCTTAGGGCCTCGGCAGCCAGGGGTTTGGTGATCGCCCGTTTCTGCGCCATCGACAGGTCATCAAGCCTGGTGACCAGGTCCTGGGCACAGGCCAATGACCGTTCCATGCGCAAGACCATGTAATCGATGACCGTTCCGTCGACGTCCAGCTGGCGGTCAGCAAACAGCTTGGTCATCACCCCCCGCAACAGCAGGTCGTCGGGTTCGCTCAGCTCGATCAGCCGCGCCAGCTTCATTCGCGACGTCAGGTCAGGCAGTTCCATGCCCCAATTGCCTGGCCAGGTTCGGCTGGTGAGCAACAGATTGCCGCCATGGGCCCGCACATTGTTGATCAGGTGAAACAAGGCCGTTTCATCAAAATTCCCCGGCCCGATATCTTCGACGACAAAATTGGCACCACTATCTTCCGGTTCCGGTGCCAAATCGCCAGAAGGCTGCAAAGTTGCCGCCGCCGCCCGCTCGGCCCAGATGGCGGCCAGGTGACTTTTGCCAACCCCAACCGGCCCGGCCAATATGACGATTGGTACCGGCCAATTCGGCCAGGAGTTGATAAAGGTCACAGCGTCGCGATTTACATGAGAGACGACCAGATCATCAATCCCCTGCCCGGCATTCAATGCCAGGCCCAACGGCAATTGATCCGGATTGCTCACGATTCCTGCTCCGGCGGCGGCGGCGACGACGACGACGACGGCGGTCCGGTTCCCAGATAGAACGGGCTGGCCAGATATTTCTTCAATCCATAGCGCACCAATACGCCGATTGCAGCGGCAACGGGCACGGCGATCAACAGGCCGGTGAAACCCATCAACACACCAAAAGCCGAAAGCGAGAACATCAGCCAAACCGGATGCAGGCCAACGGATTGACCAACCAGTTTGGGCTGCAGGATATTGCCTTCGATGATTTGGCCGAGGCCGAAAATGACAAAGATCAGGGCGATCCAGGTATAATCGGGCCAGAACTGCACCAGCGCTACGCCACCAGCCAAAATCATGCCCAAAATCGATCCGACAAAGGGAATAAAGCTCACCAGACCAGCAAACATGCCGATCAACAGACCGAAATTAAGCCCAGCAAGGGTCAGACCAGCCGCATAGAAAATGCCGAGAATCAGACACACCGCCCCCTGCCCCCGGACAAACCCGGCAATCGCCTTGTTCACATCCGTCGCCAGTCCTTCCAGATCCGAATGATGATCGCGAGGCAACCATCCTTCAACCGTCGCAATCATCCGGTCCCAGTCGAGCAACAGGTAAAAGGCAACAATCGGCGTGATGACAAACAGCGATATCACATCCACCAGTGCCTTGCCGGAGTTCCACAGGGACCCCAGCAATGTGGTCAGCCAGCCGGCCCCCTGCTGCAGCACGGTATTGAAGTTTTTCTGAATATTGGCGGAACTTTCACCGATCACTGTCTTCAGCCATTCGCTCTCGGTATTGGCAAACACTGCCTGCAGCCGCGACACATAGTCTGGAATGCGCTGGATCAGGTCAGATAATTGGTGGGAAAGGATCGGCACCACCAATATCAACGCCAGGATGAACATCACCACAAAGACGATCAGAATCAGGAAGGTCGCCACCAGACGGCTGGCCCCCATCGCCTCCAACCGGTCAGCCACCGGGTCGAGCAGATAGGCCAACGCCATGCCGGCCACAAAGGGCAGCAGAATGGAGCGGAAGACGTAGAGGAAAATGACAATGAAAACGAATGTCAGGCACCAGAACCAAATCTGTCGCCGCGCCGAGACGGACAACAACCTGTCGAACCGACTGCTTTCCATGCCGCCATCCTTGTCAGATGCCAGCGCCGAACCGTCCGTTGCGGGTTTGGATTCATCGCGATCAGCAGGATCTGTCAATCTTGTTTTCTCCCACGCAAATGACTGGTCAATCAGGCGGTTTTTTCACTCGTCGCAAACAACTTGATGCCCTGGTAGATATAGGCAATGGCCGACAAAGCCGTCAGCAGGCCGGTAAGCCATTCCAGGAACATCTTTGCATTCGGCCATTCAATAACAAAGGCCAGCGAAAAAAGCACCCACGCAGCCAGGATTATCTGAACCGCGGTATTTGTCTTGGAAATCCACAACGGGCGGATGGTCACCGGCAGAGACAGGAAAAAGGCCAGCAGAACACCGAAAATAATCAGCAGATCGCGGCTGACAATCAAGATAACCAGCCACAGCGGAATGCTGCCAAGATAGGCCAGCGTGATGAAAACGCAGACCAGCATCAGCTTGTCGGCAATCGGGTCCAGAATAGTGCCCAACTCGGTCTGCTGGTTGAAATAGCGCGCCACCGTGCCATCGACACCGTCAGATGCACCAGCCAGCAGAAACAGGATAAAGGCCATCATCATCTGCTCGCTGAGCGCCGCCCAGACAATGACCGGCACAAGCACAATTCGAACCAGAGTGATCAGATTAGCAATGGTCAAAGGGGGATACCAACGAGAGATCGGGAACTACCTAAATGCAGCTTTACAATAGGTTTTTCAAGCGCTCTCGCAACCTTGAACCGGGGTTTATTTGACTTGATCAAATTCAACTCCATTTTAAGATCAAGACAAACCAACCCAAAGGAAGTGACTGTCCCGATGCGCAAATTTATGGCTTTGATGGTCGCCGCCATATTGCTGCCCCTGTGGCAGACCCCCATGGCACGCGCCGCCGACAACCATGCGGGCTATTATTATCCTCAACCGGAGTCGTCTGAAACCTATGTTTCGGCACTCAATGTCATGCCCAGCATGAACAAGCGTTCGCGGGTCGGCTTTCTCATCGGCCTCAACAAAGAGCAGCTGGGGCGTGCCTATCCGCCGCCCTACCACATATTTGCCAAGGGGTTTCACGCCCAGAAGATGATAGTTGTCGCCACAGGCAGCGGTCGCTACGACACCTTGTTTCGACTGCGCGCCCTGTTGGCCTCACTGACCTCGCAAGCCAGAACCTCGCCGCTGTTTGAGCAATCACGCCAACCGGAAAACCTGAATTTTCTCGATTTGGCACGACTGGCTGGCTTTACCCAGGTGACAATCTCCGATGGCGACGCGCTGGCCCATCGCATCAACCTGCTGAGTGCAAATTAACACCGGTTTTCCACGGACTTGTTGGGTTTTGAACAAGACCTTTGCGCCTGTGCCGCTTATAGAGAGGCATGAGCACGAATAAACCTCCCCTCTCCTATGCCGACGCCGGTGTTGATATTGACGCCGGCAACGCGCTGGTCAACGCCATCAAGCCGCTGATTGCTGCAACCCGCCGCCCCGGGGCTGACGGCTCAATTGGTGGATTTGGCGGTGTGTTTGACCTCAAACAGACCGGCTACAAGGACCCCCTGCTGGTGGCAGCCAATGATGGCGTTGGCACCAAGCTGAAAATCGCCATTGATACCGGTCAGCACAGCACAATCGGCATCGATCTGGTGGCCATGTGCGTCAATGACCTGATCGTTCAGGGTGCCGAACCGCTGTTCTTCCTCGACTATTTCGCCACAGGCAAACTCGATAACGGCGTCGCCGAACAGGTGATCGCAGGCATTGCCAAGGGCTGTGAAATGGCCGGATGCGCCCTGACCGGTGGCGAAACGGCAGAAATGCCCGGCATGTATGGCGAGGGCGATTACGATCTGGCCGGGTTCTCCGTCGGCGCGGTTGAACGTGATCAGCTGCTTCCCAAATCCATGAAGCCGGGAGACGTGTTGCTTGGGCTGGGGTCCAGCGGCACCCATTCCAACGGCTATTCTCTTGTTCGTCGCATTGTTGAGCGCAGCGGTCTGGCCTGGGATGCAGCCAGCCCCTTCGGTGACGGCACATTGGCTGAGGCGATGCTGGAACCGACGCGGATATACGTCAAATCTATCCTCGCTGCCCTGCAGCTAGGCGGCGGCGATAGCGTTAAAGGCCTGGCCCATATCACCGGTGGCGGACTGACCGAAAACCTGCCACGGGTCTTGCCGGACACGCTTTCTGCCGAGATCGACCTGTCGCGCCTGGCTCCGCCACCGGTATTTGCCTGGTTGCGCACCGAAGGCGGCGTTGAAGAAGCCGAAATGCTGCGCACCTTTAATTGCGGTACTGGCATGGTGGTAATCGTCGACGCTGACGCTGTTGAGTTGGTCAGCGAAACGCTGGCAGCAAAAGGTGAGGCCTGCACCAATCTCGGTCAACTTGTCGACGGTGACGGTGAGGTTGCTTTCACCGGCAGGATAAATTGGGACTGACATGAAAAAGCTCAAGGTGGCAATCATGATCTCCGGCCGCGGCTCTAATATGGGGGCGCTGGCCCGGGCCGCCATGGACCCTGACTATCCTGTTGAAATCGTGCTGGTTCTGTCCAACAAGCCCAATGCCGGTGGCCTGGAACTGGCCCAGGAGCATGGAATTGCAATCAGGGTCGTTGACCAGTCTGCCTATGACAGCCGCAGCGATCATGAGCAGGCTGTGACTGAAGCCTTGCTGGAATCCGGCGCCGAACTGATCTGCATGGCTGGCTATATGCGCATTCTTGAAGAAACGTTTGTCAATGAATGGCGCGGCCGCCTGATCAATATTCATCCCAGCCTGCTGCCGTCCTTTACCGGCCTGGATACCCATGCGCGGGCGTTGGAGCGCGGTGTACGCATCCACGGCTGCTCGGTTCACTTCGTCAATAACGAGCTGGATGCCGGGCCAATCATCGCCCAGGCCGCTGTGCCAGTGGAGCCCGGCGACGATGAGGCCAGCCTCGCCGCCCGCGTATTGGAAGCGGAGCATAGACTCTATCCCCATGCGCTGCGGCTGATTGCCGAAGAAAAGGTGCGCTGGACCGGCGACGATTCCGTCGGCGACAGTTCTGCAACCGCTGGAGACGTCGCCTTTCTCGGCTGAATTTGAAGCCTTGTCAGGCCGCTTCGACGCGCACTTTCGTATCGTGGAACGCCGCCGCCCCATGGGGTGCGGGTGAATCAGCGCTGGTCAGCGTATTGATGCCGCGGCCATCCTCATGGGCCGAGTTGGGCCAGATACCTTCGGCGATCAAAACGCCACGGCGCACCCCTTCAAACAGCTGCACATTGAGGATCACTGTCCCGCGGGGGTTGACCAACCGCACTTTCTGGCCGTCTTCCATCCCCTGCTCTGCTGCATCTTCGGGATGCATTTTGACCATTGGACGATTTTCCTTCGCAATGCCCTTTGGCGACTCATTGAAGGTTGAATTGAGAAAAGAGCGGGCCGGTGAAGTTGCCAGGCGGAACGGATGATCCGGATCGGCGGTTTCGATGATTTCCCAATAGTCCGGCAATTTCGGCACATCAGCGACCGGCCCCTGCAGCCCCAGGCATTCCGGCGGCTTGCCCCAAGGCACATTGTACCAATCGGCGCAGAAGTGGAATTTGCCATCCTCATGGGCAAAGCCATTGCGATAATGACTTTCGTCAAAATCCGGCTGGCAGTCGATCCACTTGTCCCTCTGGATGTCAGCCAGAAACCCTCTGCCACTGCGCTGCAGCAGGTCGTCGATCAGGTCATTCTCGCTCATGCCGAAGCCCGGCTGATCGGCAACACCCAGGCGCTTGGCCAATTCTTCGATGACAAAAATATTCGACCGGCATTCGCTGGGACCATCAATCAGTTTTGGACCGAGAATAATGTGCTGATGGCCGCCGCCGCGATAAATGTCGTCATGCTCCATGAACATGGTGGCCGGCAGCACGAGGTCAGCCATTTGCGCCGTGTCGGTCATGAATTGCTCGTGCACGGCGGCGAACAGGTCATTGCGGGCAAAACCTTGCTTCACCAGCTCCTGTTCCGGTGCCACCGATACCGGATTGGTATTCTGGATCAGCATCGCGGTCACCGGAGGTCCATCGACCAGGGCATCGGCATCGCCGGTCAAAATGCGCCCTATTTTGGACTGATCCATACTGCGGATGCTGGGATCATCAAAAGCCGCGCCTTTGATCAGGCCGCTGTCCATATTGAAGATTTCACCATTGCCGTGAAACGCTCCACCGCCTTCATATTGCCAGGCGCCCAACACGGTGGCGATACAGGTGGCAGCATGCATGTTGGCGGCACCATTGCGGCTGCGGGTAAAACCATAGCCGAGGCGGATATAGGAACGCGGCCGTTCGGCGATCAGCGTGGCAAAGGCTTCAATATCCGCCACCGGCAGGCCGGTGATTTCGGCTGCCCATTGTGGCGTGCGGGATTGCAAATGTGATTCAAGTTCCTCCGGCACATCGCTGTATTGCTTGAGAAATTCACGGTCGGCATGGCCATCTCTGAACAGGCAATGCATCACGGCACAAGCCAGCGCCGCGTCGGTACCCGGCTTCAGACAAAGCGCCAGATCTGCCTGTTTCATGGTGTCGTTTTGATAGACATCCACCACGACGATTTTGGCCCCACGGTTTTTACGTGCCTTGATGGCGTGGGTCATCACATTGACCTGGGTCGACACCGCATTGGTGCCCCAGATGACCACACAATCAGACACCGCCATTTCACGCGGATCCGGCCCCATCAACTTGCCGGTGGCGGCGGAAAAGCCGGTCCATGCATTGGTGATGCAAATGGTGTCATATTGCTTTGAATATTTCTTTGCATGCCTCAATCGATGGATTGAATCGCGCTGAATCAGCCCCATCGTACCGGCATACTGATAGGGCCAGACCGTCTCGGAACCATGTTTCTGCTCGGCTTGCGTGAATTTCTCGGCAATCAGGTCCAGGGCATCGGACCAGGAAATGTCGGCCCAGTCTTCGCCACGCCGTACCCGCGGCTTTAACAGGCGATCTGGATGCGTGATGCGTTCGCTGTAGCGGGCAACTTTGGCGCAGATGACACCGTCGGTATAGCTGTTGTCGGGGGCACCGCGCACCTTGCCGATGGTGGTGCCGTCGATCACTTCAACGTCCAGCGCACAGGTGGAAGGGCAGTCATGGGGACAAGCCGAATTGAGAACTTGAACATTTAGTGGCTTGTTCATGTCATTTACCCTATCTCAGTGATGCCAAGCTTGATAGCAAATGCATCAGAATCCAACAATTGCGAATATGCCGCCATGAACTACCGCCACGCCTTCCATGCCGGAAATTTTGCCGACGTGTTCAAACACATCGTGCTGACGCGGATCGTGGAATATTTGAAGCGCAAGGACAAACCATTTCGCATCTTTGATACCCATGCCGGATTGGGTCTCTACGACCTGACCAGCGAGGAGGCGCTGAAGACCGACGAGTGGCAATTGGGGGTTAAAAAAGTACTGGACGCCAAACCTCCTGAAGCCGTGGCTAAACTAATCGCGCCGTGGATTGAACAGGTTAAGACCGTAGGCGACGATGCCTATCCGGGTTCTCCGCGCATTGCCCATGGTCTGCTGCGCAAGTCCGACCGCCTTTCGCTCTACGAAATGCATCCAGACGATTTCCCGGTTCTGCAAAAACATTTTGACGGTGATTACCAGACCCGCGTCAGCAATTCCGATGGCTGGCTGGTATCGGTCTCACCAATCCCGCCGAAAGAAGGCCGCGGCCTGATTCTGGTCGACCCGCCTTTCGAAGACGGCAAGGATTTTGATCGGATGATCATGATGCTGAACGAATCCAGCCGCCGCTGGGCGGGCGGCGTGGTGGCGCTTTGGTACCCGGTGAAACGTCGTGAGCATACCGATGAATGGCTCGGCAGCTTAAAGGGCCTGAAATACCGCAATCTGCTGAACGTTGAAATCTATATCCGCAATCCCCGTCCCTCCGGCATGCTCAATGGCTGTGGCATGGTCATCCTGAATCCCCCCTATCTGCTGCGGCAGGAGTTGGAGACGATTCTCCCCTGGTTGTCGGAAACGCTGAAACAGGACAAGGGCTGGGGCTATCGCATCCAGGATTTGTCCGGCAAATAGCCAATTTAACAATGAGCCTTTGGTTTGTACCCGCCACATGATTGACCGAAGGCAAATCCTGTCCCATTTTACCGGTATAAAAGGACGGAGTGCGAATCATGACCAAAAAATTCCTATCCGGGCTTGCGGCCATTGCCATTGCCTTGACAGCAATTCCCACCCTGCCCGCCGCCGCGGGCCTGTTGGACAGCATTCTGCAGCATAAATCCTTTCCGGAATGCCATGATTCCAGAGTTCTGTCGAAGATCATCCGGCGCTTTAACTGGGCTGAAAATGCCACCTGGCAGCGGGGTTTTGTTCTCGATGATATCGAGCGCACCCGCGAACGGCTGGTTCAAAGCACCGATGTCAGCCCGATTCCACGTCGCTATTGCCGCGGCCATGCACTGTTATCCAACGGCAAGCACCCAACCCTTTATTATCTGATCGAGGGCGGCCAGGGTCTTGCTGGCACTTCATTCAACGTCGAGTTCTGCATCAGCGGTCTGGACGAATGGAATGAATATGATGGCTCGTGCCGGGCCATTCGCTACTGATATCCAACAGAATCGAGAAATCCATGAAACTGCTCAGTTCGGGCGCATCGCCCTATGTATCGAAGGCTGCTCAGGCGGCTAAATTTGCCGGTGTTGCCGTTGAGACCGTCGATGTTGATTCAACAAATGGCGATCCGGTTCTGGATGCCGCCAATCCCCTGTCAAAAATCCCCTGCCTGGTGCTCGAAGACGGTACAGGCGTCTATGACAGTCGTGCCATCACCCGTCACTTTGACCGGGTCAGCGGCGGCAAGCTCTATCCAAGCGACGAGCAGGCCTTGTTGAAAGCCGAACAGATGGAAGCCTTGTGCGACGGCATCAACGACTGCGCCGTTGGCTACATGTATGAAGCGCGTTTTCGCCCGGAAGAAAAAGTTCATGAACCCTGGCGCGACCGGCTGTGGGGCAAAGTAGAACGGGCGCTGGATGCGGCCATGGCTGCGCCGCCGCCTGCGGGCGCAGACGCCAATATCGGTTCAATCTCCCTGTCGGCAGCGCTTGGTTATCTCGATCTGCGTTTTGCCGGCAAGTGGGAAACTGGTCGCGATGATCTTGTTGCCTGGCGCGGTCAATTTGACGCAGCCCATCCGGAACTGGCGGACTTGAAACCCCACGCCTGACACCCCAAGTGGGTCTGGCTGAGAAAAGCGGGGCTGCGGCGGCTGCGGCCCCTTTTTTTTGACCATTTTTGATCAAGATTATCGCCCGGAACTTTTAGCTGATGCTGGTTTACCTCCTCTTTTGCCTTGGTCTCGTTCTGCTGTTGGTGGGTGGAGACCTTCTGGTTAGAGGAGCCGTCGGACTGGCAGAGAAATTCGGGATTTCTCCCCTGATTATCGGTCTGACCATTGTTGCCTTGGGCACCTCGGCGCCGGAATTGCTGATTTCCCTTCAGGCGGCTCTGGCAGGCTCTGGCGAATTGGCGGTCGGCAATGTTGTCGGCTCAAATATCGCCAATGTGCTGCTGGTGCTGGGCGTTCCGGCGATCTTGTCGCGGATCACCGCCAAGGATGATGAAATACACGGCACACTGTTTTTCCTCATGGGCCTGACTGCCATTTTCATGTGGCAGATGGCGGCAAGTCCGCTCTCCCGGACTGACGGCTTCTTATTGCTCCTGTGCCTGACAGCCTTCCTGGTGCAGCAATTCATTCATGCCCGCCGGGGAAAACAGCCGGTTGATGATTATCACGACGAGCTCGGCACGGTGCCGGCGTCCAATCTTGTCATATCCGGCCTGATGATTGCCGGCATTATCGCCCTTCCCCTTGGGGCAAATCTGACGGTTGATGCTTCCGTTGAAATCGCCCGGCGCTGGATGCTGGCGGAAGAAGTCATTGGCCTGACCATCGTTGCCATCGGCACATCCCTGCCGGAGCTGGCCACCGGCATCATGGCGGCGCGTCACAACAATGCCTCGGTGGCAATTGGCAATGTGGTGGGTTCCAACTTCTTCAACATCGCCGCCATCATGGGCGCTACCGCCTTTATTGCCGGCGACGTTTCCGTCGGTCACCATATTATCGGCTTCGACATGTGGGTCATGCTGGCGGCAACCCTGGTGCTGATTGCCCTGCCGCTGTTCAAATTGACGATAGGACGCAAGGGCGGTCTCTTGCTCCTCGCCACATATCTTGCCTATTTGGTGTCAACTGCAGCAATTTAGGACTTATCATGATCAAGACAGCCTTAGTCACCGGTGGTTCACAACGCGTTGGGCGCTCCATCTGCCTGGGCCTTGCAGAAGCTGGCTATGCCGTCGCCGTTCACTACAATTCGTCTGCTGCCCCGGCTGAAGCGCTGGCTGCCGAGATTATTGCGGCAGGTGGTCGCGCCACCGCCGTCAAGGCAGATCTGAGCAACAGCGATGAAACCAGAACACTGTTGCAACGGGCCAGCAATGCGCTGGGCCCTGTTGGACTGCTGGTCAATAATGCTTCGCTGTTTGAAGAAGACTCGCTTGACGAGATTAACGACGATACCTGGGACCGGCATTTTGCGATCCATGTTAAAGCCCCATCTCTGCTGGCATCCGCCTTTGCGGCGCAAAAACCGGACGATGGCCTGATCGTCAACATTATCGACGAGCGGGTGTGGAAGCTGACACCGAATTTCACTTCCTATACCCTGTCGAAATCCACGCTTTGGACGGCGACGCAGACCATGGCCCAGGCGCTGGCACCAAACATCCGGGTCAACGCCATAGGCCCGGGGCCGACCCTGCCGAGCTATCGTCAGACCCAGGAGGACTTTGACGAACAGTTGCAAGCCCTGCTGCTGCAACGCGCGCCGCATCTGTCGGAATTCACCAATACAATCCTGTTTTTCGCCGCTGCCAAATCGGTGACCGGGCAGATGATCTGTCTTGATGGTGGACAACATCTTGGATGGCAGACCCCGGATCAGGCGGCCCGCGAATGATGTGCTATCATTAGTACATGACTGACTCGCCAGAAATTGCTGAAATCGCCCCCAAACGCGCCAAGCCGCGGGATTCCGGCGATATCATGTGGGAAGATACCGGCCAGGTTGAAAGTGAACTGACCGGCGCGGCACTGATTGGCGATCTGGTCAAACGCCTGCCGAAGAAACCTGGCGTCTACCGGATGATGAACGCTGCCGGCGATGTGCTCTATGTCGGCAAGGCGAAAAACCTGCGCAACCGCGTTCAAAACTATGCCCGCGGCATCGGCCATGGCGGCAACCGTACGGCACGGATGATCGCCGAAACCACCCAGATGGAGTTCGTCACCACCCGCACGGAAACCGAAGCCTTGCTGCTGGAAGCGAATCTTATCAAGCGCTTGCGACCGCGCTTTAACGTATTGATTCGAGACGATAAGAGCTTCCCCTACATTCTTCTGTCCGGCGATCACGAGGCACCGGGCCTGTTCAAGTTTCGCGGTGCCCGCTCCCGCAAGGGCGACTATTACGGTCCCTTTGCCAATGCCGGTTCGGTCAATGTCACCATCAATGCGCTCCAGCGCATTTTTCTCATTCGCACCTGCACCGACTCGTTTTATGCCAACCGCACCCGCCCCTGTCTGCTGCATCAGATCAAGCGTTGTGCAGCCCCCTGTACCGGCGAAATATCCAAGGAGGGCTATGCCGAACTGGTGCAGCAAACCAAGGACTTTCTGACCGGTAAAAGCCAGGAAATAAAAACCCGATTTTCGGAACGCATGCAGAAGGCCTCCGACGAGTTGGACTTTGAAACCGCCGCCATCTATCGCGACCGTCTCGCTGCGCTCTCCCATGTGCAAAGCCACCAGGGCATCAACCCGCAAACCGTCAAAGAGGCAGATATCTTCGCCGTCTATCAGGAGGGCGGGCAGTTCTGCATTCAGGTATTCTTCTTCCGCACCGGGCAAAACTGGGGCAATCGCGCCTATTTCCCGCGGGCTGACAAGAGCTTCGATGAAGCCGAAGTACTGAACGCCTTTGTCAGCCAGTTCTATGACGATAAACCGGTGCCGAAACAGGTGCTGCTGTCGGAAGACATCGCCGAGGCTGATCTGCTGGCCGAAGCCCTGTCCACCAAGACCGGGCGCAAAGTACAAGTCAGCAAGCCCCAACGCGGCGAAAAACGCGATCTGGTCAAACAGGTGCATCGCAATGCCCGCGAGGCGCTGGGCCGCAAACTGGCGGAAAGCGCTACTCAGGGCAAATTGCTGGATGGATTGCAGGAAGTATTTGGCCTGAAAACAACGCCACGTCGCATCGAGGTTTACGACAATTCTCACATCATGGGCACCAATGCCGTCGGCGCGATGATCGTTGCCGGGCCGGATGGCTTTGCCAAAAACCAGTATCGCAAGTTCAACATCAAGAACGAGGACCTGGTTCCCGGTGATGATTACGGCATGATGCGGGAAGTTTTCACCCGCCGCTTTTCAAGGCTGCTGAAAGAGCACACAGATGAAAACGGTGAACGCCCGGACGCCGACGAGGCAGATTCCGACACCCTGCCCCCGTGGCCTGATCTGGTATTGATCGATGGCGGTGCCGGGCAGTTGTCGGCAGTGAAGGAAGTGATGGATGAACTGGGTCTCACCGACAAGGTCAATCTTGTCGGCGTGGCCAAGGGACCGGATCGTGATGCTGGTCGTGAGCGTTTCTTCAGTCCTGGCAAACAATCCTTCTCCCTGCCCCTGCGCGACCCGACGCTGTATTTCATTCAGCGGTTGCGCGACGAAGCCCACCGCTTCGCTATCGGCACCCACCGGGCGCGGCGCAAGAAGGACACGCTGAAAAATCCGCTCGACGAAATCGCCGGCATTGGCCCGGCCCGCAAGCGCGCCATTCTGCACCATTTCGGCAGCGCCAAGGCGGTGGGTCGTGCAGCCGTTGAGGATCTGCTGGTTGTTGAGGGTGTGTCCGAGGCCATGGCTCAACGCATCTATGACCATTTTCAAAAAGGCTAAGGAGCGCCAAGCCAAAATTGCCACCCAAGTGTGACGAAACGCACTGACCTTGCACTGTCAAACCTTCATCATATTTGCAGCCTACACTACGCCTTGTTAGAGGCACACTTGGAGACAACAGGGATGAACAAACAACCGATCCTGAAACTCACCATCGCGGCCGTCGTGATTGCCGTGTTCAACATTGTTGTGGCCATGTATTCAGCTGAAGCCCGACCGAGCACCAAATCCTATACCTGTTCTGGATTGAAATCGCTGATCCGAGATCACGGATCCATCGTGATGAATCATAAGAACCGCAGCCTCTATCAAAAATTTGTCCATTCGCGCAGATATTGTCGCCGCCCCTACAACACGACCAAGCGCTTCCGGGTTCCGACAAAAACCGGCGCCTGCTATGTCAGGATCTGCTACGAACGACGCCCATTCAACGACTGATCCCTATCCGTGATGAGCGGCAACGGTTTTCAGCGTCGAAAAGCCGTAAAGTGCCTCAAAACCCTTCTCGCGGCCGTGGCCTGACAGGCCCGTGCCGCCAAACGGCAATTCAACGCCGCCACCTGCCCCGTAATTGTTCAAAAATACCTGGCCCGAGCGCAGCTTGCGGGCCAGCCGCATCTGTCGGCCTCCGTCGCGTGTCCATACTGACGCTACCAGGCCGTATTTGGTGCCATTGGCGATCTGCAGAGCCTGCTCTTCGTCCTCAAACGGGATGATCACCTGCACCGGACCGAATATCTCATCCTGAGCCAGCACGTGGTCGTTGGGAACATCGGCAAACAGCGTGGGAGCGACATAATATCCGCCGGTAGGAAGGTCAGTTGGCAATTGAGGCTTTGCCACCAGCTCCAGGTCGTTGCCCTTCGCCAAAAAGCCGTCAACAATCTGTTTCTGCCGCGCAGAGATGAGTGGTCCGACATCCTTGTCATGCATGGCAGGTGCAACCTGCAAGGCCGCATATTTCTCGGCCATGCGGGCAACAACCTGATCAAATATGTCCCGCTGCACCACAATGCGCGATGATGCAGAACAGGTCTGCCCGGCATTTTGAATACCTGCATTGACAAGGAAGGGAAGCGCCGCATCGATATCTGCATCGTCGAACACGACTTGCGGTGACTTGCCGCCCAATTCCAGGGTAACCGGCACCACATTTTCCGCCGCCGCTGCCTGGATGATCCGACCGGTGCCAACCGAACCGGTAAATGAAATGTGCTGGACATCATTGTGAGCCGATAGCGCCGCACCGGCTTCGGCTCCCAGCCCCGGTACAACCCCCAGAGCTCCCGCCGGCAAGCCGGCCTGGCGCGCCAGTTCGGCAAAGGCCAGCGCCGTCAGGCAAGCCTCTTCGGCAGGTTTTAAAACGGCGGCATTGCCCATCGCCAGCGCTGCTCCAACCGATCGGCCGATGATCTGCATGGGATAGTTCCACGGCACAATATGCCCGGTAACCCCGTGGGGTTCGCGCAGGGTATAGACCGTATAGCCATCGAGATAGGGAATGGTGCTGCCATGGATCTTGTCCACGGCCCCACCATAAAACTCCATATATCTTGCCAGTGCGACGGCATCTGCCCGCGCTTGTTTCAACGGTTTGCCAACATCCAGCGATTCCAGCTTTGCCAGAACATCCACATTGTCCAGCACCAACTGTCCCAGACGAAACAATATGCGTCCCCGTTCTGGTGCAGTCATGCTGCCCCATGGCCCGCAAAGAGCGGCTTGAGCCTGCTCTACAGCCTGATCGATATCTCCGGCGTCTCCGCGGGCAATGTCGCACAGAACCTCACCGGTAGACGGGTTGGTGAGTTGCAGATAGTTCCCGGACTGCGGAGCCACCCATTGGTTGGCGATAAAACACTTGTTGGAATCAAACCAAAGTTCATTCAGCTGCATCTGAGGCACTCCTGCAATTGGAACGAGATTTCAGGAGATTTTGAACACGTGTGAGGGATCTGATGCAAGAGAGGGCCGACGATCACATCCCCTCTTTCACTTTCAACCGAGCGTTCGATTTGCCGGAATTAGAACGGCACGATTTTAGCGATGGACAATTGGCCATTCAGGCCATACCCCATGGTGATGAGTGATCTCCCCGCGCCGCGCTATTTCGACCGCAAGTCCCCTCCCCATGTGACGACGCTTGTTCTGATCGCCGGCACCGGTGCAGTGCCGATCAATATTTTCCTGGCCTCGTTGCCGGAAATGGCGCGCTTCTACGACCAGCCCTATGCGATCATGCAATTCACACTGACCGGCTATCTGGCGCTGACCAGTCTGGCGCAATTGTTGCTTGGGCCGATCTCTGACCGAATCGGCCGACGACCCGTTATGTTGTCGTCGCTGGTGGTGTTTATTTTTGCCTCTTTCGGCGCGGCCCTTTCGACCTCCTTTGAACTGTTCATGACCTTTCGCTGCCTGCAGGCAGTGATGATATCAGGCTTCGTCATATCGCGGGCGACGGTGCGCGATATGGTGGCACGGGAAAAGGCTGCCAGCCTGCTCGGCTATGTCTCCATGGGCATGGCGCTGGCGCCGATGCTGGCGCCACCACTGGGTGGTTTTCTGGCAGATCTGTTTGGCTGGCAGAGCAATTTCTACGCCCTCGCCGTGATCGGCTGTATTACCTTCATCGTCGTCTATTTTGATCAGGGCGAGACCAACCGGCTGCAATCCACCAGCTTTACCGAACAGTTCAAGGCCTATCCGGAACTGGTCACTTCCCGCCGTTTCTGGGGATATACGCTGACCCTCGTATTCTCTACGGGTACGTTTTTTGCCTATCTGGGCGGCGCGCCGTTTGTCGGTGAAAAATTTTATGGTCTGACCGCCTCCCAGGTCGGCCTGTATCTGGCAATCACGCCCTTTGGTTACATGATCGGCAGTGGCATATCAGGCCGCTTTGCCAGCCATTTTGGCCTTTACAGGATGATTCTCACCGGTTGCCTGATCACCTTGCTGGGCATGGCTCCGACATTGCTGACGGCCTGGCTGGGGGTTGAGCATGCAATGGGATTTTTTGCCTTCACCTTTGCCATCGGATTTGGCAATGGCCTGGTTCTGCCATCTGCCAATGCAGGCATGCTGGATGTGCGGCCACAACTGGCTGGATCGGCTGCCGGCCTTGGTGGTTCGTTGACCACAATGGGGGGCGCGGGCCTGTCGGCACTTGCCGCCTCTCTGCTGACCGAGGAAACGGGTGCCTATCCGTTGATCGCCTGCATTCTGGGAACTGCCGTTGTCAGCCTGATAATGGCGCTCTATACGATATCAGTTGAACGACAGGTCAGAGGTGCAACGGTGACGCCGGGAGCATGAGCTGAAAAAAATGTCGGACAATTGACTGAGAGCCTTTCACGCTCAAATGGACCCATTCTGAAGGAGCGCTATTGCGACAAGATCAAGTAAAGGATCGCCGGTCGTATCGGGGATACGTCCAAGAGCCTTTGCGCCGAGATTGGTGCAAAAGCGCGCTTCCCGAAGGGTTTGCGACTGGCGGACGCCCAGAGCCGAACCGCGCTTGCCCGATGCGAGGGCATCGCGCTGCGCACGTTTCAGCTCTGGATCATCTCGCCAGTCACAAACAGAATTGCGTCCATTTGACCGTGAAAGGCTCTAAATTGAAGCCGCGCCGCTTGAAATTGACCCCGCAATCAGGTTTGACAGAACCATGAACGAGACGCAGAAATCTCCCCGGCAGGCAGGCCCCTGGAGCATTCCCAATCTGCTCACCTATGCGCGCATTCTGGTGGTGCCGCTGGTGGTGCTTTGCTTTGACCTGGAAGAGCGCGGCAAATCCACCGATGTTGCCCGCTGGTGGGCCCTGGGCCTGTTTGCTTTTGCCAGCATTACCGACTTTTTCGACGGCTACCTGGCCCGTATCTGGCAGCAGTCTTCGTCACTGGGCAAAATGCTGGACCCCATCGCTGACAAGTTGCTGGTTGCTGCCTGCCTGTTGCTGCTCGCCGCAGACGGGGTGATTGCCGGCTGGTCGATCTGGGCCGCTGTGGTGATTTTGAGCCGCGAAATACTGGTTTCCGGTCTGCGTGAATACCTGGCCGATCTGAAAGTCTCTGTACCGGTCACCCAATTGGCCAAGTGGAAAACCACCCTGCAGATGTTCTCGCTTGGCTTTCTGCTGGCCGGTCCCGCCGGTGATAAGGTGTTCCCCCTATGCACCCAGACCGGTCTGGTTTTGTTGTGGATTTCCGCTGTTGTTACCCTGGTTACCGGTTGGGATTACTTCCGCGCTGGTCTGAAACATGTGATTGAGGACTAGGCGATGGCAGGCGGCGAGAACGAGGTCAAAATTCTCTAT
Organism: Rhizobiaceae bacterium; assembly: GCA_039977975.1. GTDB lineage: Bacteria > Pseudomonadota > Alphaproteobacteria > Rhizobiales > Rhizobiaceae > Pseudahrensia. Next base: position 96,155 of record JBDWCD010000007.1, on the reverse strand, counting down.
TTCTCATGGATACGCGAGCGCGTCGGCATGGGGGAGGAGACGATTGGCCTTCCTGCATCTGTTGAAACTGTCGGCCAGATGTTGAACTGGTTGCAGGGGCGCAACGAGCAATTTGCTGCAGCCTTGGAATTCCCAGAGATTATCCGCGTGGCGCTGGACCAGGAACATGCTGACCACGGACAATCGCTTGGCTCGCCGCGCGAAATTGCCCTGTTCCCACCGATGACGGGTGGTTGATCCGGATGACAAAAGCCAAGGTCATCGTGCAGTCAGATGATTTCGATGCGGCGGCAGAAATTCGCCAGCTCACCGAAGGTAAATATGACACCGGTGCCGTTGTCACCTTTACCGGCCTGTGCCGCAGCGAGGGCGACAGCTTAACCGCGCTGGAGCTGGAGCATTATCCCGGCATGGCGGAAGCGGAAATCCAGCGCACCAGCGATGAAGCCATCAAGCGCTGGCCAATTGATGCAATGACGGTCATCCATCGCTTTGGCGTCATTCAACCAGGCGAACAGATTGTTCTGGTGATCGCCACCAGCCGCCACCGGGATGCGGCCTTTGATGGTGCCCGCTACGTGATGGATTTCCTCAAGACAAATGCGCCGTTCTGGAAAAAAGAACACCGCACCGATGGTCAGGCGGGCGATTGGGTGGACGCCAAGGAAAGCGATGAGGCCGCCAAGAAACGCTGGCAGTAGACCCCTTCATGCAGAACGGAATTATTTCTTCTTGCGCGCTGCTGGTTTTTTCTGTGCGGCGGGTTCCGCCGCTTCCGGTTCAGCAGCCGCCACAAGAGCTGCCACTTCCTGGGCCTTTTCCTGCGATGGCGGATGATCCTTGCCAAAATACAGGGTCTGGGAAGGAAAGGCGAAATCGCTGCCGCTCTCAACAACAATATCCATGATCGCCAGCAGAATTTCTTCCTGAATTTCGAGGAAATGCCCGTAGTCGTCGGCCAGCACATAGGCGAAAATTTCAATGTCGAGGGAATGGCTGCCAAGACCGATGAAACGTACCCGCGCCGGGTCTTCGGTGACCGCTTCGGTCTCTTCAAGCAATTTGCGCAACTCGGCCAGCAGAAACCGCACCTGTGCCGGGGTCGTCTCATAGCGCATGGTCAGCACCGTATAGAGCCGGAACTGGTCGCGCTGCGAATAGTTTTCGATTTCAAGCGCCGCAAAGGCCCCGTTTGGAACCGTGACAATTGTCCTATCCAACGTGCGCACCTGGGTTGAGCGGATGCCGATATCCTCCACCGTGCCCATGACATTGCCGAATTTACAGAAATCACCAACGCTCACCGGCCGGTCCACCACTACAGTGATCGACCCAACAAGGTTTTCGATTGTCTTTTGCGCGCCCAGTGCCAGGGCAATACCACCGATACCCAGGGCAGCAAGTCCGGTGCTCACATCGAAGCCGAAAATGTCGAGGATGGTGATCAGTGCAATGCCCAGCACCACCGCTTTGGCCATGCGTTTGGCCAACATCACAACGGCAACGGAATTCAGGCGATGGCTCCCGGACATGCCGTAGCGGACGAATTGGGCAATCCCCTCAATAATGCGCAGGCCCAGCCATGCGAGTGCCAAAAGGCTGGCGATGGTGGCAATCCAGGAGATGTAATCGCGCGCCACCAACTGCACACCGATGCCGACAACGATGACGCGGTAAAGCGAGACGCCGATGACCACACCCAGCGGAATGACTATGGCCGACAGAATGCCCAGTCCCGGCACGTGCGATCGGCGTTCCAGCAGTTTTCGCAGGATCCAGATGATGATCCAGCTGAGGATCAGGCCGAGCAACAGGGCGACAATCGCAGCCGCTCCAATGGCGATCCAGTGGCCGGCGGACACCGCACCCAATCTTTCAGATTTGAGCGATTCCGGCAGCAGCCGGTCAAGCAGGCTTTCATCGGACGTTCTCAACAGGAAAGGCACCCGATTGAGGGTCGCAACTTCAAACAACCAGATGTTCAGATCCTTGTCCGCCGCTACCCGCTGTACCAATAGCGGTACTTTGCGGGCGGTGCGGTCCAGCACACCAACCTGATCGAGATCAGAATCCAGTTGATCATCCACACTGCCATCAGGTGATGCTGATAGCTGGTTGATATCAAAAATATAGCCGTTTCGGTCCAACAGCTGAATCAGCTCCCGGGCTCTCACCTTGGCATTGTAGGACCGTTCTTCTTCGTGGAAATTGGAGACATCGAGATAGCGCGACGCCTTTTCGATATCACCGGCACGAATGGCCTGCAGATAGCCCTCAACAGTGCCGCGAGGCGTGCTGCGACCAATTGGGTCGATCGCCGCCGGTGCTGCATCTGGTTGTTTTGCTGAAGGCAATAACTGAGCCGATGCAGAGCCCGGCAACAAGGATTGGCTCAACAGCAGAACCATCGACAAAGTGAGAAACAGTTTTGCTATCGTGTTGAACATGGTTGTTGTCGCACCTGTTGCATGAATCACCGGGCTGGCCTGTTCAATTCATAGCCAAGGTTGCGGTAAATTCCTATCCGGGTGTCATTTGCCAGCCGCCGGGCCGGGCTGGCCGCCCGGCAAGCAATAAAAAACCCGGATCAACCAAATGGCCAACCCGGGTCTTTGTTGATTTGATTCAGGGGCCTCAGCCGACGATTTCGCAACCGGCGAACCAGAAGGCGATTTCTTCAGCGGCAGTTTCAGGTGCATCAGAACCATGAACGGAGTTTTCGCCCAGCGACAGGGCAAATTCCTTGCGGATCGTGCCTTCGTCGGCTTCGGCCGGGTTGGTGGCACCCATTACTTCGCGGTTCTTCAAAATGGCGTTTTCGCCTTCCAGAACCTGCACAACTGTTGGACCTGAAGACATGAATTCGGTCAGTTCGCCAAAGAAAGGACGCTCGCTGTGGACAGCATAGAACTGCTGAGCTTCACGCAGGCTCATGTGGACGCGACGGGAAGCGACGACGCGCAGGCCGGCTTCTTCCAGTTTGGCGGTGATGACACCGGTCAGGTTACGCTTGGTGGCGTCAGGTTTGATCATTGAAAAAGTGCGTTCGATAGCCATCGATTGGGATCCTGTCATTGATGAGGAGAATGAGTTGCTGCGGGCTATAGCGGCAACAAAGGCACTCGGCAAGCCATTAGGCGCTATCGGCGGTCAGCTTGGCCTTCCGCCCCATGCCGTCATACATGTCCAGCAGGCGATTGAACCAATCGGCGACGGGGCCTTCCTTGGGCAAATGGTCCTGTTTGCAGGTGGTGCGCAGCCATTGCAGCGGACCAAAGGCCACGTAATCGGCAAATAGCGGCGATTCACCGCCCAGATAAGGCTGGCGCGACAGCAGGTTTTTCAACGGGAACAAGGCGGCTTCCAGCGCCTCGCCATTCTTGGGGAATTTGGCGTCAAATTCTTCCAGGGTGCAGCCAAAAAGTTTTTCGCGGGTCTGGCGGAAAAATGCCTGGTCCTCGGGTGCCAGCGCGCCATGGATGTCATAGACGCAGAGTTTGGCCACGGCGGGATGGATCTGGGTGGTGGCCCAGCTGATGACAAAAGCGGTCAGTGCTTCCCCGCCCGCGCCGTTAAACAGGCTCGGCTTGTCGGGATAGGTCTGATCCAGATATTTGGCGATCTCATAGCTTTCCTCGATCACCTGATCGCCATCACGAATGACCGGTACCTTGCGACTTTCGCCACCTTCAACACTCGCAACCTTGGTGAACGGAACGGGCGCTGAAACAAATTCCAATCCCTTATGGGCAAGCGACAAGCGCGTCTTCCAGCAGTGCGGGCTGAACAGATGATCCTCGGTCGCGCCACTAAGTTCATAGAGGTGAATGGTCATTTTAGGCTTTCCACTTGTTAGGATTGGCGTAAGTTGGTGCTGGCTAACACGCCTTATCAAAGGACAAAAGAGTTGATCGATCACTTCATTATGTTCGCCGCCTATAACCGCTGGGCCAACAAGCGGCTGTTTGATGCAGCTGGTCAATTGACCGCTGATCAGTACCGTCAGGACTGCCAGGTCGCGTTCAATTCAATGCAAGGCACGCTAAATCATATTCTGATTGGTGACACGCTCTGGATGAGCCGGTTTCAGCAGACCGAGCACACGATCGGCGGCCTGGATGACCTGCTTCATGAGGATCACGCAGAACTCGATGCGGCGCGCCAACAGATGGACCAGAGGATCGCAGACTATGTGGCTAATCTCGCGCCACAGACATTGGACAAAGCCTTCTCCTATTCGCCGGTTACCCTGCCCGAACCGGTGACGATGCAGCTCGGCATAGCGCTGGCCCATATGTTCAACCATCAAACACACCACCGCGGCCAGGCACATGCAATTCTCACCCGAATAACCGGCGAGGCACCGCCGCTTGACCTGATCTATTTCCAACTGGAACGCCAGGCATAGCGGCGGATACAAAAGGGCAACTTATTCTTGGAACGAAAAACCTCTATCGATGCCTTCGGGGCGTCCTGCCTCATCCTGTTTTCTGGGCTGCTGGGGCTCAATCAGGTGCTTGTGAAAATCGTCAATGGCGGCATGCAACCGGTATTTCAGGCCGGACTGCGATCGCTATGCGTCTTCCCGCTGCTGCTGCTCTTTGCTCTGGTGATGAAGCGTCGTCTGTCGGTCAGTGATGGCAGCCTGTTGCCCGGCGTTTTTGCGGGAATTCTGTTCGCCGCAGAGTTCATTCTGCTGTTTCTGGCGCTGGACTATACCAGCGTCGCAAGGGCTTCGATCTTCTTCTACACAATGCCGTTTTGGGTGGCACTTGGCGCCCATTTCATGATCGCCGGCGAACGGTTGACCCCAATGCGCCTGACCGGCCTTGGTCTGGCTGTGGCTGGGGTGGTTCTGGCACTGTCGCAAAATCAAGCGCCCGCATCGGATTACGCCCTGGTTGGGGATTTGATTTGCCTCGTGGGCGCCATGCTCTGGGCCGGTATAGCGTTGACAGCCCGCACAACCAACCTGCAAAAGTCTTCGCCAGAAATGCAACTGCTTTACCAGGTGGCTGTTTCAGCGCCGGTCATACTGGTGGCGGCCATGTTTTTTGGCCCCTTCATTCGCGATCTGCAGACCCATCACCTGGCAATTTTCTCGTTTCAGGTGGTTGTTGTCGTTGCTTTCGGGTTTTCTTTCTGGTTTTGGCTGCTGTCGAAATATCCGGCTTCTGACATGGCAAGCTTTGGCTTTCTCGCACCGGTATTTGGCGTCGCCTTTGGCTGGCTGATATTGGATGAACCAGTCGGAATTCGCCTTTTTGCCGCCCTCGTTCTGGTTGGTACCGGCATCGTGTTGGTCAACCGCAAACCGGCGAAAGCAAAGAACAACAGTCAATAGGCCAAAAAACGCCCCCTGCCCCTTGAACTCGTCGCCGGTTTCGCTCACAAGCCGCCCATGCTGACGATATCCGATCTCACCTTTCGCATGCAGGGCCGCCTGCTGCTGGACAACACATCGATGACCGTGCCGATGGGCGCGCGGGTGGGTTTTGTTGGCCGCAACGGAACCGGCAAGACCACGCTGTTCAAGCTGATCACCGGGGAATACGGGGCCGAATCGGGATCGTTGAAACTGCGCCGCAACATGCGTATCGGCCAGGTGGCGCAGGAAGCCCCCGGCACCGAAACCTCCCTGCTGGATACGGTGCTTGAAGCCGATGTGGAGCGGACGCGATTGCTGGCCGAAGCGGAAAGCGCCAGCGACCCGACACGCATTGCCGACATTCATACTCGTCTCAGCGATATCGACGCCCATTCCGCAGAAGCCCGTGCCGGAGCCATTCTGCATGGTCTGGGGTTTGATTCTGAGGCTCAGGCCCGCCCCTGTTCCGACTTTTCCGGTGGCTGGCGCATGCGTGTGGCCCTTGCCGCCGTATTGTTTTCCGAACCTGACCTGCTGCTGCTCGACGAACCAACCAATTATCTGGATCTGGAAGGTACGCTGTGGCTTGAAAACTATATCGCCCGCTATCGTCACACCGTCATCATCATCAGCCACGACCGTGACCTGCTCAACAAGTGTTGCAACACGATTGTGCACCTGGAGCACCTGAAGCTGACATCCTATAAGGGCGACTACGACTTTTTTGAAAAGACCCGCGCAGAGCGGATGGCGCTGCAGACCAAAATGAAGGCCAAGCAGGACGCCAAGCGGGCCCATATGGAGTCGTTCATCAACCGCTTCAAGGCCAAGGCGTCAAAAGCCACTCAGGCCCAATCGCGCGTTAAAGCCCTTGAAAAAATGGCGAAAATTTCCGCTGTCCAGGAAAGTGAAGTGGCACCATTAAACTTTCCAAGCCCTGAAAAACCCATCGCCTCGCCGATTATCAACATGGAAAAAGCCGTCGCCGGTTATGAGCCCGGCAAGCCGGTGATCAGCCATATGGACCTGCGCATCGATGCTGACGACCGCATTGCCCTGCTGGGGGCCAATGGCAATGGCAAGTCGACCTTTGCCAAGCTGATTGCCGGGCGCCTGCAATTGATGGACGGGCGCATGGTGCGGTCTGAAAAATTGCGGGTGGCGATGTTTGCCCAGCACAATATGGACGATCTCTATCCCGAGCAGACGCCGGTGGACCACGTGCGCAAATTGATGCCGGGTCAGCCCGACGCCAAGGTGCGTGGGCGGGTGGCGCGGATGGGTCTGGGTGCAGAGAAAATGGACACCAAGGCAAAAAGCCTGTCAGGCGGCGAAAAGGCCCGTCTGCTGCTGGGTCTTGCGACATTCAACCAGCCGCATTTGCTGATCCTCGACGAACCGACCAACCATCTCGACATCGACACGCGGGAATCCCTGGTGATGGCGCTGAACGCCTATTCCGGCGCGGTGATCCTGATTTCCCATGACCGACATCTGGTTGAGGCCAGCGCCGAACGTCTGTGGCTGGTTCATGACGGCCGTGTCGGCCCCTATTCCGGCGATCTTGAAGACTATCGCCGACTGGTTCTGAAGGGGCCGGGCTCGCCAGGCTCAAAAAAGGCTGAGAAGAAGACCAAGTCCAAGCCCGTGGTTGAAAAGTCTGCAGGTGAAAAACGCCGCGAAGAAGCTGGCCGCCGCGAAAACCAGGCCGGCAGCCGAAAACGCCTTCAAAATCTTGAATTGATTATGAAAAAGGCTACTGAGGCGATCAAGAAGCTGGACAAATTGCTGGCCACGGCGAGCACCGAGCGCGACGCCAAGCGGATTCGCGAACTGGCCACCAAAAAGGCTGAATTCGAACGCCGTCTCAATGATGTTGAGGAAGAATGGCTGGAAATCAGCGAGGCACTGGCCGAGGCGTAAACCTCGGCCAATTCATCCTCAAAACAATCTAAGCGGCTTCAATGGCGTCAAACGCCGATTCAAGCTTGGCGAGGGCGCCGTCAATGCCATGCAGTTTTTCCAGGCCGAACAGGCCGATGCGGAAGGTTGAAAAACCTTCCCCCTCATCACACATCAGCGGCACGCCCGCAGCAATCTGCATGCCCTGGGCGGCAAATTTCTTGCCGTTTTGGATATCTGGATCGTCGGTATAACTGACGACGACGCCGGGAGCTTCAAAGCCTGCCGCGGCGACGCTTTTGAAGCCCCGATCTGCCAACATTGCACGCACCCGTTTGCCAAGCTCCAGCTGTTCCTGACAGACCTTGTCAAAGCCATAGGCCTGGGTCTCCATCATGGTATCGCGAAATCCGGTCAGGGCATCGGTGGGCATGGTGGAATGATAGGCATGACCGCCATTTTCATAGGCCTGCATGATCTGATGCCATTTCGCCAGGTCAACCGCAAAGGAACTGCTCTTGGTGCCTTCCATGACGTCGAGTGCCCGTTGGCTCAGCATCACCAGTCCGGCGGATGGTGAAGCGCTCCAGCCCTTTTGCGGAGCGGATATCAGCACATCCACGCCGCATTCCTTCATGTCGACCCAGACGGTGCCGGAGGCAATGCAATCGAGAACAAACAAGGCGCCCACATCATGGGCCGCCTGGGCCGCTGCTTTGATATAGTCGTCAGGCAAGATGATGCCGGCTGATGTTTCCACATGGGGTGCAAAGACCATGTCAGGTTTTTGCTCATGGATTTCGCGCACAACATCATCGATTGGATGCGGCGCAAAAGGTGCCGGATCTTCGTTGCCGGTCTGACGGGCCTTCAGGGCCGTATGCTCGCTGGCAATGTCGCCGGCTTCAAATATCTGCGTCCAGCGATAGGAGAACCAGCCATTGCGGATGACCAGTGCCTTTTTGTCAGTGGCAAACTGACGGGCAACCGCCTCCATGCCAAAGGTGCCGCCACCGGGCACGACGACCGCCGCATCGGCGTTGTAAACATCCTTCAACGTCGTCGAAATATCGCGCATCACCTGCTGAAATTGTTGCGACATGTGATTGAGGGAGCGGTCGGTGAAGACCACCGAGAATTCCATCAGACCATCGGGGTCAACGGGGGAAGACGGATTGCTCATCTGCATATACCTTTTTGACAGGAGAAGTGGTCAGCTCAACAAGGCCGACTGTATTAAGCCGCTTTGCGCCAACGCCCTTCTTCATCTTGTTGCCAATAAGTCAGCTCGTGACCAGCTTTTTTTTCAATTTTCCAACGCTCGCGTGCAGCGGAAACCGCTTCTTCATCGTGACCGTCAAACAGATAAATCACCCGCAGATAATCATCAATACCGCCGGGTACGGCACTGCCAATCAAAAACCGGACGTTGGAATCATTGACGTTTTCCGCCGTAGTGGTCAGCCAGATGGGATGATCGCCGGGGTTGGTTGTGTCACGGGACTCGCTGGCATTTTCGGCCCCATGGGGCAGAAAACTGTCGTCGCGATAAGTCCACAAGTGATCATTGAGAAGGTCCCGCTGAGCCTGGTCTTCCAGCTGAACGGTCACCTTCCACTCACGCTCCAGACAGCGTTCCAGCAGATTGGGCAGAGCCTGCTGAAAGCCACTTTGGGTCAGATGATAAAACAAAACTTCCGTCATGCCTTACTCGCCGTACTTATTGGTTTGCCAAATCCCGCAGTGCCGGTACGGCATTGATCAGGATTCGTAATTATTGGCCACCAGCCGGTCGAGCAGCCGCACCCCATAACCGCTGGCCCAGGATTTGTTGATCTCGGTCTGCGGTGATGCCATGGCCGTGCCGGCCACATCGAGATGGGCCCAGGGTGTCTTGCCGACAAACCGTTGCAGGAACTGTCCAGCAGTGATCGAACCGGCATGTCGCCCACCAATATTTTTCATGTCGGCGTTTTTGGAATCGATCATTTTGTCATATTCGGCCGTCAGTGGCATGCGCCAGACCTTTTCATTGGTGTCCTGCCCGGCTTTCGACAATTGATCGCTCAGTTCGTCATCATTGGAAAACAGACCGGCATGTTGATTGCCCAGGGCAACGAGAATTGCGCCGGTCAGCGTTGCCAGGTTGATCATGAATTTCGGCTTGTACTTCTTGTTGCAGTGATACAGCGCATCAGCGAGTACCAACCGGCCTTCGGCATCGGTGTTGAGCACTTCGATGGTCTGGCCCGACATGGATTTGACGATGTCACCGGGGCGCTGGGCGTCCCCGTCGGGCATGTTTTCGACCATGGCTATGATGCCGATGGCATTGACCTTGGCCTTTCGGGCGGCCAGCGCGTGCATCAGACCGGCAACGGCGGCAGCACCCCCCATATCGCCCTTCATATCTTCCATGCCGCCGGCCGGTTTCAACGAGATGCCGCCCGTATCGAAGGTCACCCCCTTGCCGACAAAGGCCACGGGCCTGTCTTTTGCTGCACCGCCCTTCCAATGAATGATGGCCATGCGCGGCGGGTTGCGCGAGCCCCTCGCGACGCCCAGCAAGGCATTCATTTTCAGAGTTTTCATATCCTTTTCATCGAGAATATCGACCTTGCAGCCAAGCTTTTTGAGTTGCGAGGCACGTTTGGCAAACTCCTTTGGAGTCAATATGTTAGCGGGTTCATTGACCAGGTCGCGCGCCAACATCACGCCGTCACCTACACCTTCGTGACCATCCCACAATTTCTTGGCGGCGGGGGCCGATTTGGTGTGTATCGTCAGTGCCAGAGGCTTTTCACGGCTGCGTTTCTTGGTCTTGTATCTGTCAAAGCGATAACTGCCCAATCGTGCGCCAAGGCCCATATCTAGGCAGTGTTTGGCCGATACAAGGCTGCTTTTGGAATCTTCCGTTTCCGGCATCTCGGCAATCAAATCGATCTTTGACCCGGCGCCGCTGGTGGCCGCAGTTGCACGTATGCGTCCGCCAAGCCGCAACCAGTGATATTCTGTCAATTTGTCCACATCTCCGAGACCGACAATGATAATGCGGTCATGATCGCTGTCACGCGGGGTGATGATGTCGAGGGTCTTGCCGAATCCGCCCTTGAAGTCGGCTGCCTTGATCGCCTTTGTCAGGGCGCCGTTTTCATCCAGAACCTTGCCTGACGGACTCAAATCATTATTGCCATTTGCCAGCAAAATTATGCTGCCTTTGGCAGGTGTGGCAGCGGCAGTGAATTTTATGTTTGGCATCATTTTGGGGTACTCTTTGGATCAACGCATTGGAATCGGCTGGAAAGGGAGATGATTGCTGTTTGCAGGGCACATGTAAATGGTTGGCGAAAAGAGCAATTAACTACGAAATCAACTAAATGTTAACCAGCTTCATTCGCCCCTTTTTAGCCATTACAAGTCCTTAATAAGGCCGATAAAATTTGCCATACTATCGGCAGACCAGCCGACACCCCCTCGCCGGAGCTTTTGATGGGCCTCACCCTGATCGAACGCTATGTATTGAAGAAGTCTGCCATCGCTGTAGTCGTTGCAACGGCTGCACTGATCGCGGTGCTTTGGGTGGTGCGCGCCGTGCAGCAGGTCGACGTGGTGCTCAACAAGGGTCAGGGCATTGTCACCTATCTGAAAATGACAACGCTGGGCGTGCCGACACTGACGGCTGCGATCATTCCCATCGCCCTGTTGATTGGCCTGATTCAGACCATCAACACGCTGAACAAGGATTCAGAACTGGTGGTGATGCATGCGTCGGGTGCATCGCGCAGCGTTTTGCTGAAACCCTTTATCGTACTGGCCCTGCTGATCTCGCTCCTCGTCATGATCCTGCATATATGGGCGGCGCCCTGGTCAATGCAGACCCTGCGCAACTATGTCACCAAAATGCGGGCTGACATGGTGTCGGTGATCATCCAGGAAGGCCGGTTCCGCAATGTTGGTAGCGGCATGCTGTTTCACGTCGCCTCGCGCGCGCCGGGCGGCGTGCTGAAGGGGATTTTCATTCACGACAACCGCGATCCGAAGCAAAGCCTGACCTATCTGGCAAAGGAAGGAACGGTTACCGAGATCGATGACCGCGCCTATCTGATTCTCAACGGTGGCCAGATTCATCGACGCAATGAGCAAGATGGCAGCATATCGATCATCAAGTTTAACGGGTATTCTTTCAATCTGTCCGATTTTGCCGGTGGCAAGAAGCGGTCGCATAAGAGCCAGTTGGAACTGAGCACCTACGATCTGTTCTTTCCAGACAAAAACGCCTCATACTACAAAGCCCGCCCTGGCTACTACCGAGCGGAGTTGCATACCCGCCTCACCGGCGGCCTTTATCCGATCATGGTGGCCCTGGTGCTGCTGACCTTTATCGGCAATCCAAATTCTCATCGCCAGGGGCAGATACTCATCACAATTGCCGCCTGTACGGCCATTGTCAGCCTGCGTGGCCTGACGGTATGGGGTGAAGGCGCTTTGCGAACCAATCCCTCGATTGTTTATCTGGTTTGGGGCGTTCCTCTGGCACAGATTGCCTATTCCAGCTATCTGCTGGCGACTGACGGCAATGCCATTCCCGCCAGTTTGATGGCCAGGGTGGAACAGCATCTTCACACGATCGGTCAGCGCCTTGAGCCATTGCGGCTGCGGCTGCTGGGTGAACGCATGGTCGTGGAGAAAACCGCATGACCGGCAGAACAATGAGCCTCTATCTTGCCGGCAATTTCTTTCGCAACACGCTGGGCATATTTGCGCTGTTCTTCGCGCTGATCGTAGCTGTTGATATCATTGAGTTTTCGCGCAGTGTCAGTGGCCTGGATAACGTTGGATTTTCAGCAGTATTTTGGGTGGTTCTGCTGCGCGCGCCATCCTTTGCTGAAAATGTGCTGCCGTTTTGCGTGATGTTTGGTGCATCGGCCTCATTGATCATGTTGAACCGCCGATTGGAACTGGTTGTTGCCCGGGCTTCGGGCGTATCAGTTTGGCAGTTTTTAATGCCAATTGCCGTGGCAGCGGCGTTGCTGGGTGGCGTCGCGTCACTCGCTTACAATCCCCTGGCCCTGTCTGCGAGTGTACTGTCAAGCGCCGAGGAAGCTCAGATTTATGTACGCGGCAAGAAAAAAACCGAAGCCACATCAAATGGTTCATGGATGCGATTCAACCAAAACAACGGCGACGTGATCTTGCGCGCTCAGATTGCTCAAAATGCCGGTATCGACCTAACCAATGTAACGGCCTATCGCTTTGACCAAAATGGCGAAATGGTGGAGCGAATAGACGCGGTCACGGCCAAATTCGTTGAATCCGCCCGGCACGGCAACCACTATGTTCTCAATGACCTGACTTCGACCCGCCCGGGTCTAAAAAGCGAGCAACAGAAGCAATCGGTTCTGCCAGTCGCAATTTCAAAATCCCAGCTACAGGCCAATCAGACCTCGGCCAGCTCAGTCGGATTCTGGGGATTGAAAGAGCAGGCCAAACGAGTCGAGCTGGCCGGAAAGAATCCATTGCCGTTTCTGACCAAGTTTCAAGCCCTGCTCGCAGTGCCTTTATTGTTTGTTGCCATGGTGTTACTCGCTTCTACCGTGTCGTTAAGGTTCGCGCGATTTGGCATCAACGGAAAGGCTATTCTTGCTGGTATTTTGGCCGGGTTTGTGTTGTATGTCATTTCGAAGCTTTTGGTCACATTTGGGAGCAACGGGCTGGTACCGCCCTTCGTGGCGGCCTGGTCCGCAGCAATTGTAGCGAGTTTGATTGGTATTACAGTTCTATTGCATCAGGAGGATGGCTAGGTGAACCGCACGCTTCCTACATCTGATTGCGTGCATTCCATTCGCCGCCAAAGCATTCGTGCGCCCAAAATTCTGGCCCTGGCGTTGGCCCTTTCAACGGCTGGCCCTGCCCTGTTGTCAAACATATCTGGCATGTCTGGCATGTCCGGCATGTCCGGCAACTGGATGGCTCACGCCCAGAACATCACTCAAAACAACGCCGATGCCCAGCTGTTCCTGACTGCTGACGAACTGATATACGACAACGACAACGAAACCGTCACCGCTTCCGGCAATGTCCAGATGGAATATGACGGCCGCAATGTCGTTGCGGACCGGGTATCTTACAACCAGCGCACCCGCCGGGTCAAAGCTTTCGGTAGTGTCGAAATTCTGGAACCAAGTGGCAACCGGATTTATGCGCAGGAAATCGACATCACCGATGATTTCGGCGAGGGATTCGTCAATGCTTTGCGAGTCGAGTCGCCTGACAACACACGGGTTGCGGCAGAAAGTGCCGAACGGTTCGCCGATCAAAAGACTGTCTTTCACCACGGCGTCTATACGGCCTGCGAACCCTGCCGGGAAAACCCCGAGCGCGCTCCGATGTGGCAGGTCAAAGCCTCAAAGGTCATCATGGATGGCGTCGAGAAAACCGTCACCTATCAGCATGCGAGGTTCGAACTTTGGGGCCTGCCGATCGCTTATTTTCCCTATTTCAGCCACGCTGATTCATCAGTGAAACGCAAGTCCGGATTTCTGACCCCTGAAGTCGGCATCGACGATGAAGTTGGATATTGGTGGAGACAATCCTATTTCTGGGCCACCGGTGACAGTCATGACCTGCGGTTGACCGCAACTGGATTCACCAAACAGGGCGTCCTCGCCCAGGCCCGTTGGCGTCATCAGCTGGAAAATGGCTTCTACAACATTAAAGTTGCGGGAATCTCGCAGCAAAACCCTCAGGAATTTGCCGCCAATACCAATGACAGCCGCGTCACCGGCCGGGGGATGATCGGATCGACCGGTCGGTTTACGATCAATCCCAGATGGACCTTTGGCTGGGATGTTCTGGCGCAGACCGACAATAACTTTTCGCGTACTTACGAGATTACAGATTATGTCGATTCCACCTTCACCAACCAGGTGTTTCTGACAGGCCTGCATGATCGCAGTTATTTTGACCTGGCGGCCAAACGCTATCTGATTCAAAACAACGAATTGACCGATACCGCCCTGGCATTTAGCTTTGAAAGCGAACAACCAACCGTTCTTCCCGTGCTCGACTACAATTACGTCAAATCCGAAGATGTTGTGGGCGGTGAGGTCAGCCTGGATGTCAATATCGCCAGCATCATCCGCAATTCATTGAGCGAAACCAATCTTGGTGGTGGCGAGGTGCTCACCCACGGTATTGATGGAGAAACGGTCCGCGCATCGGTGGATCTGGCCTGGAAGAAAAAGGTAACAACCGACGGGGGCATAAGCATCACGCCGACGCTCTCGCTGCGCGGTGACTGGACTGAAACCAGTGTCTCGGCTGCTAGCAATTTCGTTACAACTGGCGGGAATTCAAGGTTTATGCCCACGGCCGGACTGGAGGTCAGCTATCCACTATTGGCGCGGGCGGAGAATTCCACCCACGTGTTCGAACCAGTCGCGCAGGTCTTTGCCCGCCCCGACCTGGCATTTTCCGGGGTAACCCCCAACGAGGACGCCCAGAGCCTGGTGTTTGACGCATCAACTCTGTTTGAGCGTGACAAATTTTCTGGATATGACCGGATTGAATCCGGCACCCGCGCCAATCTTGGTCTACGTTATTCCGGCCAGTTTGACGGCGGCTTGGCACTGGATGGTGTCATCGGCCAATCCTTCCATCTGGCAGGGGACAACCCCTATGCCCGCACTGATGATCTGGCCAATGTCGGAGAAAACTCCGGCCTGGAATCTGATCGTTCTGACTATGTTGCCTCTTTGGCGATCAGCAGCACCATGGGTCTCAGCTTCAACACTCAGGCGCGCTTTGACGAGGAAAAACTTGACGTACGCCGGTCTGATACAACCATGTCATACCGCACTGACTGGTACGCGCTTGCGACCAATTACACCTATATCGATGCACAGCCGGAATTTGACTTTGACGACGCCCGTGAACAGGTTGGATTCAATGCATCCATGAAGATTACCGATGAATGGCGTGTATTCGGCCGAGCCCAATACAATATCGAATCCGATCTTCTTGTCAGCGATCAAGTGGGGCTGAGCTATCACGATGAGTGCTTCACTTTCACACTGGCCTTCAGCGAAACCCGCTCTGATTCCGTCGATGAACCATCACGGGCAGTGTCGTTTAAACTCGGTTTGCGCACAATTGGAGAGTATGAAGGTCAAATTTCCGACGACAATTTCCAAGAGTTTACCGAAAACGACAGTTTCTGATGGCTTATCAAGGTGAAAAGAAAACCTTGCAGCTGGTTGGTTGGGCACCCCAAACGCTCCGAACCACAAGACAAAGAATGAACGATGTATAGCAAATCCCGAAGTCTTCGCCGTAAAGCCACCGCGGTTGGTTCAGCACTGGTTGCTGCGCTGTTGGTGAGCGCCTGTAGCCAATTGTCGGAACTCACATCGACAACCGCGCCGGCTACGCCAATCGCACCCGATCAACCTAAGGTTACCGGTGCCCCCGAAGTTGGCCGCATCAAGGGTCGGGGCGGCACAAAGATCGCCGTACTGGTCAACAAGCAGCCCATCACCACCAATCAAATTCAACGCCGTGCAGCCTTCGTGAAACTGCGGCGGATAAAGGGCAACCGCACCACCATCGCCACCAATGAGCTGGTTGACGAGGCGTTGCAGCTCCAGGAGGCCCGCCGCATTCGTGTGATCGCCTCCGACGCAGATGTGAACCAAGCCTATGCCCGTTTTGCCCGCAGCAACAAGCTGTCGGTCAGCCGGTTGGATCAGGTGATGGCCCAATCGGGCGTCACCAAACGCGGCTTCAAGGATTTCATCCGCGCTTCGATGTCTTGGCAAAGGGCCGTCGCCGCCCGCATTCAACGTCAATCGTCCTCAAGCGGCGGTGGCGTCGGCAGCAGTGGCAGTCCGTCATGGTTGCCAGCGAAAGGTACCGCGTCTGGCAAGGCGACAGAATACACAATCCAACAGATCGTCTTCATTGTGCCGAAAGCCAAACGCAGCAGCCTGTTGGCGCGCCGGCGCAACGAAGCCAAGCGCTTCCGCACTCAGCTCAATGGCTGTGAGAACGCCCGTGAATTGGCAGCAGTCCTGAAAGACGTCTCGGTTCTCGACCGCGGACGCCTGCTCGAGTCTGAACTGCCGCCGCGTTGGGCCAAGGCCATCAAATCAACACCAGCTGGCAAGGTGACACGGGTTCAGGATGATGCCAAGGGTGTCGAGATGATAGCCGTTTGCAAAACCCGTGAAGTGATCGGAACCGGCTCGGATATTGATGCCAATCTGCTTTCCGGTGGCGGCAAAAAGAGTCCCACCAGCAAGGTTTCGAAGGAATATATGGCAGAGCTCAAAAAACGGGCGATTATCCAGCGTCGCTAAAGCCTGCCCGGCTCTCAACCGGTTCTTGACCGATTCAGGGCCCATTCAGGGCAGACAAATCAGAAAGCTGATCTTATGGAGTCCAGATCTCCGAAAAACACTCCACTGGCGGTTTCTATTGGCGACCCCGCCGGTATCGGCGCAGATTGCCTGCTGCTGGCATGGCAGGCAGCAGCGGCGGCGGCACACGAACAGGCAGCGATTTCCCTACCCCAACTGGTTGTTATTGGCGACCCAGATCACCTTGCCAAACGGGCTCAACAGCTTGGGATAGACCTGCACATCTTTGAAGTTGACGGCGCTTCAAACTGGGATGATATCGACTTTGCAGCTTCCTTGACCTGTGTGCGTCTGCAACATGGATTTGTTGGAGAAGTCGGCGCCCCCCATCGTGACGACTCGCGCGGTGTCGTCGAGGCAATCACCTCGGCGGTGGATCTGGTCAAAAGTGATCGCTGCAGCGCCTTAGTCACCTTGCCGATCAACAAAAAAAACCTCTATGACAGCGGATTTGAATTTCCCGGCCATACGGAATTCCTTGCCGCCCTAAGCCAATCCTGGCCCGGTGTTTCAGCACCAGTGCGACCTGTGATGATGTTGGCTGGTCCACAATTGCGGGCCGTTCCGGTAACAATCCACATTCCCTTGAAGGACGTGCCACAGCATTTGACGCAACAGGCGATTGTTGAAACGGCCCGAATTGCCGCCAAGGATCTGCAACAACGTTTCGGCATTGCCAGCCCGCGATTGGCCGTATCCGGCCTCAACCCTCACGCCGGCGAGAACGGGGCGCTGGGCGAAGAGGATGCCGCCATTATCGCCCCGGCCATCGCTGAACTGCAGCAGACGGGGGTGGACTGCTTTGGCCCTCTGCCCGCTGATACGATGTTCCACGCCGCCGCACGGGCTCAATATGATGTCGCCGTCTGCATGTATCACGACCAGGCGCTGATTCCCGCCAAGGCATTGGCGTTTGACGAGACGGTCAATGTCACGCTGGGCCTGCCGTTTATTCGCACCTCGCCGGACCACGGAACCGCCTACGACATCGCCGGCACCGGCAAGGCCAATCCGGCCAGTACCATCGCAGCCCTTCGATTGGCTGATCAGATGGCGCGTCTGGACCCCACATGAGCCATATCGATGACCTGCCGCCCCTGCGCGAGGTGATAGAAGAGCATGGTCTGGCGGCCAAAAAGGCGCTGGGACAGAATTTTCTGCTCGATCTGAATATCACCATGAAGATTGCCCGTTCTGCCGGGTCGCTTGACGGGATCACCGTATTGGAAGTCGGGCCCGGCCCGGGCGGCCTGACACGGGCTCTGCTGGCCAGCGGAGCCAGCCGCGTGGTGGCCATTGAGCGTGACGATCGCTGCCTGCCGGCCCTGCAACAGATTTCGCAAGCCAGTGACGGACGTCTGACAGTCGTCGGGGGCGATGCCCTGGAACTGGATCATCGCCAGGTGCTGCAGGATTGTGGTGTCGACCTCGCCGCCGACCGCATCAAGATTCTGGCCAACCTGCCCTACAATATCGCTACCCCCTTGTTCACCAACTGGATTGGAGGCGACAACTGGCCGCCCTATTGGGAGGGCATGGCACTGATGTTTCAAAAGGAAGTCGCCCAACGCATTACTGCCCAGCCAAGTGACAAGGCCTGGGGACGGCTTGGGGTGCTCGCCTCATGGCGCTGTCATTGCGACATCGCCTTCGATCTGCCGCCACAGGTGTTTACGCCACCACCCAAGGTGACCTCGTCGGTGGTGCAGGTGCAACCGCGCAAAGCGCCCCTGGACGTTAAACAAAGCCGATTGGAACAGGTGACACAGGCGGCCTTTGGCCAACGGCGCAAAATGCTGCGCCAGAGCCTTAAGGGAATTGGCGGACAGGACTTGTTGGACCGTGTGGGCATTGACGGCACGTTGCGCGCAGAACAATTGTCGACAGAGGACTTCGTCTCCCTGGCCAATGCCATCGGCTGACTTCCAGGCCCTCTGGGACTTACTTCAACAGACCGCCAACAAAATCCGACATGCCAACTGCCCGACGGTCGCGGCGCAGCCGCTCGGCACGTAATATCGCCTTCACGTCGGCGAAACAGGCATCAAGATCATCATTGATCAGCGGATATTCGTATTCATTCCAGTGCTGCATTTCGATGCGGGAGTTTTCCAACCGGCGGTTGATAACGTCCTCAGCATCTTCGGCGCGGCGGATCAGACGGTTGCGCAATTCTTCCATTGAAGGCGGCAGAATGAAAATGCTGACAATGTCGGCACGTGCAGCGTCGAACATCTGCAAGGCTCCCTGCCAATCGATGTCAAACAACATGTCCCGGCCTTCATCCATGGCCTTTTGCACCGGCTCATAGGGGGTGCCGTAAAAATTGCCATGTACTTCGGCCCATTCCAGCAAGCCGCCATTGTCGCGCATGATTTCGAAATCACGTTTGGAGATGAAGTGATAGTCCTTGCCATCAATCTCACTGCCCCGTCGTTCCCGTGTGGTGACGGATACGGACAGTGAGATGGTCGGATCATCGCGCAACAGATTGCGGGCGATGGTGGATTTGCCGCCCCCCGAGGGAGAAGACAATACAAGCATCAGCCCACGTCGGCCGATCGCATTGGCGTTGGTGCTGGTCAAATCGGGCGATGTGGTCATGCTACGGCTCTATTCTACGTTGAGACATTGTTCGCGGAACTGATCGATCACGACCTTCAGTTCCAGGCCAATATTGGTCAATGCTACGGCGTTTGATTTTGAACACAGCGTATTACATTCACGATTGAATTCCTGGGCGAGAAATTCAAGCTTGCGGCCCGCCGGGCTGCCGTTGCTGATCAATTCGCGCGCCGCGTTTGTGTGAGCGGTCAGGCGGTCGAGCTCTTCGCGGATATCGGCCTTGGTGGCCAGGATGGCAACTTCCTGTTGCAGCCTGTCGCGGTCCATGTCGCTGTTGAGCTCAAGAATGCGAGCCAGTTGTTCTTGCAGTCGCGCGGCGATTGCCACCGGAGTCCGCGATCCGTCATTTTCTGCTGCCGCAGTCAGACTTTCCATCTGCACCACCAGAGCCAGCAATACTTCAGACAGGGCATTGCCCTCCTGCGAGCGGTTCTCATTGAGCGACTGTGTGGCCTGCTCAAGTCCCTGCAGCAATGCTGCTTCGAGCCGTTTCTGAGCCGCATCGTCGAGACTGGCATCATTGGTATCGAGCACACCGCGAATGGCCAGAATATCAGCGGCACTGGAGGGCGCGCGTGGTGAAATGGCTTCAATTTTGTCGATTGCCACGATAATGCCGGCCAGCATGTCTTCGTTCAGTTGTACGCTGGCGGCGCCATTTTGGGCCCCCAGATTTAACGATACCTGGAGATTGCCTCGCGACAACGCCGCGCCGATCTGTTTTTTGGCGGCCTGTTCAAGACGTTCATAGCCGGGCGGCAGGCGCAAACGGATATCTAGGTTCTTGCCGTTGACGGCCCGCATTTCCCAGACCCAACCAATGCCGTCAAGTTGACCTTCAGCACGACCAAAACCTGTCATGCTCTTCAACATCAATTGTCCTGTGTGGTGGGTTCCGCCACTCCGTCTGCAAGCTCTTTCGCCTTGGCTTCCGCCTCCTTGCGGCGCTGGGCCTCAATGGCGCGCCACTTGGTTACATTGGCGTTGTGTTCTCTCAACGTCCTGGCGAAGACGTGCCCGCCGGTTCCGTCAGCAACAAAGAAAAGATCATCGGTTTCCAGCGGCTGGGCCACTGCCTGCAGGGATTCAATGCCCGGGTTGGAAATCGGGCCCGGCGGCAATCCGTTGATCTGATAGGTGTTATAGGGCGTTTCTTTATCCAGCTCTGACCGCCGCAGTCCGCCACGATCCTTCGGCTTGCCGCGACCGCCCCACAGGCCGTAGATCACCGTTGGGTCGGTTTGCAACCGCATGCCCTTGCGCAATCGGTTAATGAAAACCGACGCCACGTGGCGTCGTTCGCTGGCAACTCCAGTCTCTTTTTCAACGATAGAGGCAAGGATCACCAATTCCTCTACCGTCCGCAAGGGCAGACCCTTGTCACGGGTATTCCAGATCTCGCGCAATGCCTTTTGCTGGGCTTCATGAAGCGTCGTCACGATGGAATCGCGGGTGGCACCCCGTTGAAAGGAATAGGTGTTTGGCAGCAAAGAGCCTTCCGCTGGTATCGGCGGGACATCCCCAACCAAGGTCTCATTGGCAGCGATGCGCTCGAGAATTTGAAATGAGGTCCAGCCTTCAGGAAAGGTGATCCTGTACTCAATGGCGCGGCCTTCGGTCAGCTGCTTAACGACTTCGCGCATGCTCATGCCGGGGGCGAAAGCGAATTCTCCAGCCTTCAGACCGGACCCCTTGCCGGAGGCCTTGATACCGCGAGAAAACACCCTCAATGGCCCCTGCCTTTTGATGATGTTCTTGGCTTCCAGATCCGGGATAATAGAGGAAAAGGTGGCGCCTTTTTTCACCAGATAGGTGGTTTCTTCCTGCAACGGTCCAGGGGCATCGTATTCTTTCTTGCCGTACCAGATGGCGCCGACAAACAGGATCGCGCCAACCAGGGCCAGCGTCATCAGGAAATTGAAAAAACGAACAAATCCGCCGCGTGCGCGCTTCGAGCGCCTTTTTGGTTCAATAATGTCCAGTGGTTCCAGAGCCTCGCGAGCGGATCGCGCCGTTGTTGGGTCGCCAAAATCACGAGCGCTGTATCGACCACCCGAACCAGAATGGCTGCCGTCGCTCACACCGCCGTTCTCGCCGCTGCTGCCGTCGCCGCCGCGAGCGTTTCTTCCGAAAATCGATCTCTTTTTTCCGTCACTCAAGGAATCATGCTCTTTCAGCTACGCCCGTTAGCGGGCTGGTGGGCCACCTGATCTGAAAGAGAATCAAAGCAATGTGGCAAAATCGCGAAAATCATAACTGTCGCTCCATCGTCATACAATGAGTCTCACCCAAACCCATCGTTCACCGATGTTTAATTGGCCTTTGTAAACACCAATGAGGCATTGGTGCCGCCAAAGCCGAAGGAATTGGACAATACGGTGGTCAGTTCCTTGTCGATGGCCTTGTAGGGCACCAGATCAATGTCCGTTTCAGCGTCGGGTTTGTCCAGATTGAGCGTTGGTGGAACCTTGCTGTCCCGCATCGCCAACAGGCAGAAGATCGCCTCAACAGAACCTGCGGCCCCCAACAGGTGGCCAATGGCCGACTTGGTGGAAGACATGGCCAAATTGGCGGCATGATCGCCGACAAGTCGTTCAACCGCGCCCAGTTCCATCGTATCGGCCATGGTCGACGTGCCGTGGGCGTTGACATAGTCAATTTCTGAGGCGTCGATGCCGGCGCGCTTCAGACTGGCAACCATGGCGCGATAGGCGCCCTCATGGTTCTCGGCCGGCGCAGTGATGTGATAGGCGTCGCCCGACAGGCCGTAGCCGATCAGTTCGCCATAAATTTTCGCGCCGCGCGCCTTGGCGTGCTCATATTCTTCCAGCACGACAATACCGGCGCCCTCTCCCATGACAAATCCATCGCGGTCTGCATCCCAGGGCCGTGACGCCTTGGTGGGATCGTCGTTGAACTGGGTCGACAGGGCCTTGCATGCAGCAAAACCGGCCAGCGAAATGCGGCAGACCGGTGATTCAGCGCCACCCGCCACCATGACATCGGCATCGCCAAGGGCAATCATCCGCCCGGCATCACCAATCGCATGGGCACCGGTGGAACAAGCGGTCACAACAGAATGATTGGGACCTTTCAGACCGTGCATGATCGAAACATAGCCGGAGGCCAGGTTGATCAGCCGACCGGGAATAAAAAACGGGCTGACCCGGCGCGGGCCGCGCTCGGCCAGCAACAGGGAGGTCTGTTCAATGCCCTGCAATCCACCGATCCCGGAACCGATCATCGTGCCGGTGGCACATTTGTCGTCTTCCGTTTCCGGATGCCAGCCGGCATCGTTCAGCGCCTGACTGGCCGCGGACACGGCATAGACGATAAAAGGATCAACCTTGCGCTGCTCCTTCACTTCCATCCAGTCATCCGCATTGAACTTGCCATCTGCGGTGTCGCCCAATGGAATCTGACAGGCAATCTTGGCCGCCAGGTCCTCTACTTCGAACGTCTCAACCTTTGCGGCAGCACTTTTGCCGGCCAGGATATTTGACCATGTCGACTCAGCAGAGCCGCCCAAGGGCGAAACCATGCCAACGCCGGTTACAACCACACGTCTCATTGCAGCCCCACCCAGTTATGTTTTTGGAGAATACATTTCATAAGAAATGAAAGTTGTGGGGAGCATTCAGCTCCCCGCAAACCGCTCGCACGGAGCGGCAAGACCGTTAGGCCTTGTTTTCGTCCAGATATTTGACTGCGTCTGCAACCGTCTGGATGGTTTCAGCGGCATCGTCTGGAATCTCAACGCCGAATTCTTCTTCAAACGCCATCACCAGTTCAACTGTGTCCAGGCTGTCTGCGCCCAGATCGTCGATAAAGGAAGCGTTGGTCACCACCTTTTCGGCATCCACACCCAGGTGCTCTACTACGATGTCTTTAACGCGCTTTTCTGTGTCGCTCATATTGGTTCTCCGATATCGACCAAACTAAATTTGCGCCTTACCTAGTTAACGCGCGTCATTAGATCAAGCGCTATTGTTGCGCCCATTCACAGGCCAATCAATAACCTAAGTGAAATAAACCCCTAAATCATCGCCATGCCGCCGTTCACATGCAGGGTCTGGCCCGTCATGTAAGCGGATTCGTCACTGGCGAGATAGACAACGGCGGACGCCACTTCGTCGCCTGTTCCCAGGCGTTTGGAAGGAATCGTGCCCAATATGGCGTCTCTTTGCTTTTCATTCAGGGCATCGGTCATTGGCGTTGCGATAAAGCCTGGGGCGATGCAGTTGACGGTGACGCCACGGCTGGCGATTTCCATGGCCAGAGATTTCGACATGCCGATCATGCCCGCCTTGGAAGCACAGTAATTGCCCTGCCCTGGATTGCCGGTCACACCGACGATCGACGTGATGTTGATAATCCGTCCGCCCTTGCGGCGCATCATCGGATAAACCACGTCACGGGTCAGCTGGAAGGCTGACTTCAGGTTGATATCGAGCACCGCATCCCAATCATCATCGCTCATCCGCACAAACAGGCCGTCCTTGGTAATGCCGGCATTGTTGACCAGGATGTCGATGCCACCCAGTTCCTCTTCCGCCTTGGCCGCCAGGGCTTTAACCTCAGCGCCATCACCCAGATTGGCCGGGAAGATGTGTACGCGGTCGGCGCCGTCGCCGCCGTCGCCGCCGCCCAATTCGGCAGCAATTTCCTCAAGCCGTTCGACGCGGGTGCCGTGCAGGCCAACTGTGGCGCCCTGTGCATGCAGCGCCTTGGCGATCGAAACTCCGATTCCGCCGGAGGCTCCGGTGATCAGCGCTTTTTTTCCGGTAAGGTCGAACATGGGTATCTCCGAATATTATGATTCAACGATATGAATACGTTAGATGAGATTGATCAGAATTTGATTCTGCTGGTTTATTGTTTGTTTTATGCTGATGGGACCACAACAGGGTTCAGCCGGCCGGTGCTTCCAATGCCTTGGCGACATCTTCCGGCTTGCCGATTGCGGTGCCGCTGAGATCACGTTCAATGCGCCGTGCCAATCCGGTCAGTACCTTGCCGGAACCGATTTCCCAAACCTGGTTGACGCCCTGTTCATGCATATATTGCACGCTTTCTGCCCAGCGCACCCGCCCGGTAACCTGTTCAATCAACCGCTTCTTGATATCGGAAGGGTGGGAAATGGGTTCGGCCAGCACGTTGCAGACCAGCGGCACGATGGTTGGTTTGATGTCGACCGTTTCCAAGGCCTCTGCCATGCGTTCAGCCGCCGGCTGCATCAGCGTGGAATGGAATGGTGCAGATACCGGCAACGGCAAAGCCCGCTTGGCACCTGCTTCAGAACAGGCAGCCATCGCCCGTTCAACAGCTTCTTTGTGGCCGGATATAACCAATTGGCCACCGCCATTGTCATTGGCGATCTGGCAGGCGTTATCGTCTTCCGACGCAGCGTCGCAGGCCGCTTCCACCTGGGTCTGGTCCAGGCCAATGATCGCCGCCATTGCGCCTTTCCCAACCGGAACGGCTTCCTGCATGGCCTCGCCGCGGATGCGCAACAGGCGCGCTGTGTCAGAAATGCTCAGCGCGTGGGCAGCGGCAAGCGCTGAATATTCGCCCAGACTATGGCCGGCGACATAGGCTGCGGTGGTTACCTGAAAGCCCTGGGCCTCCAGGGCACGCAGAGCCGCAAGGCTGACCGCCATCAGTGCCGGCTGTGCATTGACTGTGGATGTCAGGGTCTCGTCGGGTCCTTCCCAGATGATTTTTGACAGATTTTGACCCAGCGCCTCGTCGACCTCATCAAATACTGCTTTTGATTCGGGAAAGGCATCGGCAAGTTCCTTGCCCATTCCAATGGCCTGAGAGCCTTGTCCGGGAAATGTCAGTGCCAGCATGGAATGTTCCTTAAATTGGCTGTTGGGGCAGCATTTGGTTCTGTCGGCAACCTTTTGGTGGGCCTTACCAGTCCTTTATGCGTCTAAATCAGGAATTTCTAGCCCGCAACTGAGATATGGTGGTTCTTGGGGAAATCCCCTCGCTGTCGATGACCAGTTCAATCAATCCGCCCGACTTAGAGGCACAGGCCCGTTCGAACGCAGCTTCAAATTCTTCCGTATGCCGCACCGTCTCCCCGTGCAGCCCGTAGGCGCGGGCAAACATGGCAAAATCCGGATTGACAATATCAGTCCCCGATACCCGGCCCGGATATTCCCGTTCCTGATGCATGCGAATGGTGCCATAGGTGCCGTTATTGAGCACCAGTATCACCGGAGCGGCACCATATTGAAGGGCGGTACCCAGTTCCGTGCCGTTCATCTGAAAATCGCCGTCGCCTGCAAAAGACAGGACGAACCGGTGAGGCTCGGCCAGTTTGGCGGCGATGCCAGCGGGGATACCAGCCCCCATGGCCCCCGCCTGGGGGCCCAACAGACGCTTGCCGTCGCCATAATGCAGAAACCGCCCTCCCCAGCCGGCAAAATTGCCGGCACCATTGGTTATGATGGCATCCTTCGGCAGACGTTTTTGCAGATAGGCCATGATGACGCCCATATCCACATCGCCCGGCTGCGGACCAACCTGCAGCCCGTCTTCCCAGGCGGCGCGCCCGGTTTTCGTCCGTTCTGCCCATGGCGTATCTGCCACCGGTGGCTGACTGGCCAAAGCAGCAAGCGCTGCATTGGGGCTGGAAACGATGCCAAGTTCCGGGGTGAAAATCTTGCCGATCTCCTGCTCACTGGCATGGATATGGACCAGTTTCTTATCAAATTGGGCCGGATCAAACAGGGTATAACCGTCAGTCAGGGTCTCGCCGAAGCGCACATTCAATGCCAGAATCATGTCGCTTTCGTCCAGAAATGACCTGATTTCCGGCGCGATGCCAAAGCCTGCTTCGCCAATATAGCTGGGGGAATGATTGTTGATGACGTCCTGATTTCTGAAAGTGACGATCACCGGCAGATTGCTGGCTTCGGCAAATTTGGTCAGCGACGCTGCGCCATCGCGGCTCCAGCCCCCGCCGCCAGCCACAACCACCGGCCGCTCAGCTTCCGACAATGCCTGCATCACGCCTTCAACGGCCACTTCAGAGGGTGCCGCCTGGATCGGCCTGATCAAGCCACGCGGTTTTGCCTCGGTCTTCTGGATCAGCATGTCTTCCGGCAGTGCGACAACCACCGGCCCCGGGCGGCCGGAAAGTGCCGTTGAGAATGCCCGCGAGACCAGTTCCGGCACCCGGTCGGCATCATCAATCTCGACAACCCATTTGGCCATGGTGCCGAATACCGCTTTGTAATCGAGTTCCTGAAAGGCTTCGCGGTGGCGCATTCCGGTTTCGATCTGGCCGACAAACACCACCATCGGCGTCGAATCCTGCATCGCTGTATGGATACCGATGGAGGCATTGGTTGCCCCCGGCCCCCGCGTGACAAACAAAATGCCGGGCTTGCCGGACAGTTTGCCATAGGCCTCGGCCATAAAGGCGCCACCGCCCTCATTGCGGCAGCCGACAAAGCGAAAACGGTTGGAAACATCGAGCAACGCATCCAGCACCGCCAGGTAGCTTTCGCCTGGAACGCCGAAGCCCATTTCGACTTCCTGTTCCATCAGACATTCGACAAGCAATTGTGCTCCGGTGCGCATAGGCAATGTTCCCCGCGAGTATTGGTCAACCCAAATGGTTGGATGCTTCTATGTCGCTTAATTTAATCCGGCTTGCTACCGAATTTTTACGGTTTCGAACCGGCCATCGATAAATTCCAGCTCCCGATAGGTGCCAGAGGTATCGCCAATGCCGGTGAGCTGCACATCTTCGCCATTGTCGAGCACGATTGCCCCACCGGATTTGACGATATCGACAGCCCCGGCCAGATCTCCCGGAGGCACAGCCTCGGGATTAGAAGTGACGATGTCGGAAGTGGAATCGCTTTGCATCGTCTCTGCCGGTTGAATCGCTGCATCCCCCGGAACGGTTGCAATCGAGCCATTCAATTCATCGCCAATCGCCCGCACCAGCGCTTCGCCAACCATCGCGTCACCAAGGACAAATTTCTCAAAGGCCCCGGTGTCCAGCGCCGTGCGGATAATGCCCTCTGCGCCACGATCGAGATGGCCAAACACCACCAGGTGCTCCACGCCAGCCGCCGCCAGCGCGCCCATCTCCGCGAAATAGTCTGTTTTGCCGTCCTGATGCGAAACCGAGATGGCGACAGTGCCGCCACGCGCTTTGAACGCTGTAGAAAAGGCGCCCTCCAGACCCTTGCCATAGGCGCTGTTGGCGTAGGTGACCGCGACGCTCTTAATATCGCGGTCGCGCAGGATATCGGCCAACACATCGCCCTGACGGAGGTCAAGGCGGTCGGCAATCTGGTGCACGACAACAAAATCGGTAGCAGCCTGCCAGACAAGCGGCTTTAACCGTTCCTGTGCAGCAACAGACGTGCAAAAGCCTGCGATCAACGTCATTGAGATCAGACTACTCTTCACGTACTACCCCCAAAATCACGGCCTCAGTGCCGGTTTCAATGTGGACTATTTCCAAAACAAAATGCTGGGCAAAGTCAATCTACGCGGGTCAACTTCCCTGCACGGAAATGGAATACCAACAGTTACCGAAAAACGTCACGATTGCGGCGATTTAATGGTTTGGAGATGGCAGTCCAGAGTTTTCCTCTTTTAAACTGTCTTGATGCCTCTGCAGGAATAAGCGATTCTGCAGCTTCAAAACAAAATCAGGATTCCGGCCATGACTCAAATTCACAGACCTCAGCCCTGGGCAGAAATGGCCCCTTTGCTTGTCGACGTGGCGATGGGACGCAAGCCGGCTGATCTGGTTGTGCGTAACGGCAAGTGGGTCAATGTCTATTCCGGCGAGATCATCCCGCAGACGGATTTGGCCATCACCGGCGGGCGCTTTGCCTATTGCGGGCCGGATGCCAGCCACTGTATCGGACCAGACACGAAGGTCGTCGACGCCGATGGGCGTCATCTCGTGCCCGGCCTGTGCGATGCCCATATGCATGTGGAATCCGGCATGGTGACGGTCACCGAATTCTGCCGGGCAGTCATTCCCCATGGCACGACCTCGATGTTCATTGATCCCCATGAGATCGCCAATGTGCTGGGCCTGGACGGGGTGAGGCTGATGCATGACGAGGCGGCTGCCATGCCGATCAATGTCTATGTGCAAATGCCCAGTTGTGTGCCATCGGCACCGGGTCTTGAAAATGCCGGCGCCTCGCTGGGGCCGCAGGAAGTCGCCCAAGCGCTGCAATGGGACAATATTATAGGACTTGGCGAGGTGATGGATTTCCCCGGCGTGGCGGCCAATTCACCGCGTATGGTTGGCGAAGTTGCTGCATCCATGAACGCCAACAAGACCGTCGGTGGCCACTTCGCCTCCCCAATCCTGGACAAGAGTTTTCACGCCTATGCGGCGGGTGGTCCCGCTGATGACCATGAAGGCACAAAGAAGGAAGATGCCATTGCCCGTGTCCGTCAGGGCATGCGGGCAATGTTGCGTCTCGGCTCGGCCTGGTATGACGTTGAGGCGCAGATCAATGCGGTGACGGAAGATGGACTGGATCCGCGCAATTTCATTTTATGCACCGATGACAGCCATTCCGGCACGCTGGTCAATGACGGACATATGAACCGGGTCGTCAAACACGCCATAGAATGCGGCTTGCCCGCAATCAATGCGATCCAGATGGCGACCCTAAACACGGCCCAGCATTTTGGACTGGATCGGGAATTGGGATCCATCGCACCGGGCCGCCTGGCCGATTTTCTGCTGGTTGAAGATCTTGATCAGGTGCAAATCACCGACGTCTACGCCCGTGGCATTCATATTGGCGACATCAACGGCATGTGCACCGATCTGCCCGCCTATACCTATCCCGACAGTGCCAAGAATACCATCAATATGAAGGGCGATTTGAGCGCGACAGATTTCGACATCAGCGGCAGCGGCGGCGGCGATGGCGGCGGCAGCGGCGGCACCGCCAGGGTTCGGGTCATTGGGGTGGTGGAAAACCAGGCGCCGACCAAATCGCTGGAAGCGGAATTGCCGGTTGAGAACGGCCTGATTGTCGGCGACCTTCAGGCCGATGTCTGTCAGATCGCACTGGTCGAACGCCACCGGGCCACCGGGGGTGTCACCAACGCATTCGTTTCCGGGTTTGGCTACAATAAAGATTGCGCCATGGCGTCGACCGTTGCCCATGACAGCCACCACATGATTGTCGTCGGTACCAACAAGAGTGACATGGCCCTTGCTGCCAACCGGTTGCGTGAAGTTGGTGGCGGGGTGACGCTGTTTGCAGGAGGCGAAGAAAAGGCGATGGTGGAAATGCCGATTGCAGGGCTGATGTCGGACGAAGCCTCGCCGATTGTCGCCGCGAAAGCAGACAGGTTGGTGGCTGCAATGGCCGATTGCGGCTGCACGCTCAACAACGCCTATATGCAGCATTCCCTGCTGGCCCTGGTGGTGATTCCGGAATTGCGCATTTCCGATATCGGCCTGGTCGACGTGCGCAGCTTTGAAAGAGTTGACTTATTCGTCTGAGTGACAGTTTTATGACAGTTCGAAGCACATGGCCGAATTGTCCACAACTTGACCCTGACCACCTTTCTCATCGTGCTGTTTGCCGCAGCCCTGCACGCCTCCTGGAATGCGCTGGTGAAATCCACCGGCGACAAGGTGGTGTCGATGACGGCGATCACCCTGGGCCATGCTCCCCTGGCCCTGTTGGCAATGCCTTTTGTGCCACTTCCGGCACCGGAAAGCTGGCCGTTGCTTGCCATGTCTGTGGTGGTGCATACCTGCTACCAATTCAGTCTGATGATGGCCTATCGCCTGGGTGATTTCACCCAGGTCTATCCGATTGCCCGCGGCAGCGGCCCGGCGATAGTCACCCTGGTCTCGATCTTCAGTCTCGGTGTTTATCTGGCACCGACCCAAATCGCTGCAATTTCATTGATTGTTGCGGGTATTTTTTGCCTTTCTTTGTTGAAACAGACCGATGGCCTGCGGAACCCAAAGGCAGTCGGTGCCGCTTTGCTGACCGGCTGCTTTATCGCCGGTTATTCCCTGCTGGACGGGCTCGGTGCCCGCGCCGCCGGTACGGCCTTCGGCTATATCGCATGGATGACGGCGATTAATGCGGTGACCTTCTCGATTATCATCGCAATCTTTCGGCCCTCTGCACTGAAGCGGGTTTTCACCGAGGGCCAGCGCACCTTGTGGATCGGCGGCAGCGCCTCTGTACTGGCCTATGTGCTGGTGGTCTGGGCAATGACCCAGGCACCGATAGCCTTGGTTACGGCACTGCGCGAAACCAGCACCGTCTTTGCCCTGTTTATTGGCGTCCTGTTTCTCAAGGAGAGACTCACCAAGGGCAAGATACTGGCAACGCTGCTGACCTTGAGCGGAGTTTTGTTGCTCCGCTTTGGGGCTTAGATCACTGCCTTTTCAATAAACGGTTCGTTCCGCTCGATCCGCCCAAATCCAAACGGCGACAGGTCAAGGGTTCGGAATTCCCCATAGGTAATCAACTCCGACAGGCCCCGCCCCATGGCCGGAGACTGCTGAAATCCGTGACCGGAAAAACCGTTGACGAAGAGAAAGTTCTCAACCTGCGTATGCGGACCCAGGATGGCGTTCTGATCCAGCGTGTTGAACGCATAGTGCCCAACCCAGGAATTGACCAGCTTGATCGCTTCAAACTGCGGCACCCGATGGGCAATGACCGGCCAGACCTTTTCCTCCCAGATGGAATGATCTTCCTCAAAATCATCATAGTCCACAGCCGGATCCACCTCGGGAGGACAGCCGGCCAGGTAATAAGCACCATCGGTGCGCATATGGACGCCGGATGGATCGATGGTCAGCGGCAGGTCCTGATCCAATGGCCGGGCTGCATCAAAGATGAACGTGTAACGTCGGCGCGGTTCGACCGGAATTTCAATACCTGCCATGCGTGAGGTCAAAACGGCTCGGGGACCGGACGCATTGACCACCTTGGCGCAGGCAATAACCTCGCCAGATTTCAAGGTCACCGATTGAACCATTGTTCCGGCCGCATTTTTGGTCATTGCTACAACTTCGTTGGATATGTACTCAACCTCCTTTTCGCGGGCCGAGCGCTTCCACCAGTCGAAAAGCGTATTGCCGTCAAAATAGCCCTCGTCGACCGTATTGTGATTGGCCGCGACGATGTCTTGGAGATTGTAGAACGGGTATTCCTCGCCAATCTGCGCCGCCGTCATGTGCCGTGTGCCGGCACCGCAGGCCTGCTGAACCTGTTGGTTTTCGGACAATGTCGCGGCGAAATCGGCATTGTCGGCCATATACATATAGCCAAAGTTCTGCAGCACCACGTCCGGCACCCGCGGATCATCGTCCATGAAACGGCGGAAATTCTTGATGAACTCCGCACCAAACTGCGAAATGCGGATATTGATCTCGTTGGAAAATTGCTGGCGAATGCAGGAATTGGTGTGGGCGGTAGAGCACATTTCGTAAGACGGGTCCCGCTCAACCACCAAAATGCTTCCGTCGAAGTCGGGATTATTGGCGGTAAACCAGGACACCGACGACCCCAGCATGGCACCACCGACGATCACCACGTCATACGACTTTGCGCTGGGCGTATCAGACATCAAACCATTCCCTCTTCCGGCGCCGAAAGGCGATTCAATTCAGACCTCTATCAGCAATAACTCATAGGCTGATTCAAGCTTGCTGCGAAGGCTTGTGGGCGGTCAATTGCCACAATTCTCTCCCGTGGACTTCCCACAAGTTTCAAGGGGCAGCAAATTACGCCAAATAGGCTTGCATTCCGCTGCAAACCGGCTATATCCCACCGCACACGAATGTCGGGCTTCCGGCTGGTGGCTGAACGGATGGGTCTTTTGAGCGATCAATAGACAGGTTTGCAAGGTAAACCGTCCTCCCGTGCTTCCGCTCTCGACACTTGTTAAATCGCGCCTTTCCAGCCTTCGGGCATCTAGAAAAGCGTCGATGAGGCTTTGCGCAGGAAGTTCGAAGAACCAAGGAAAGGTGGCCCATGGCCCTCTATGAACACATTTTTATGGCTCGCCAGGACGTTTCGTCTCAGCAGGTCGACGCGCTTGTTGAACACTTCAAAACTGTTCTGGAAGCCAACGAAGGCTCGGTCGCCAAGATCGAAAACTGGGGACTGAAAACCCTGCCCTACCGCGTTAACAAGAACCGCAAGGCTCACTACGCGCTGATGAACATCGAAGCTCCTTCTGCAGCTGTCCAGGAAATGGAACGCCAGATGCGCCTTCATGAAGACGTTCTGCGTTACATGACCATCAAGGTTGAAGAGCACGAGGAAGGCCCATCGGCCATGTTGCGCCGCAACGAACGTGACGACCGTGGTCCTCGTGGTGGTGACCGTGGTGACCGTGGTCCTCGCCGCCCCCGTCAAGACTCATCAGCCGCTGCATAAAAAGGATTAAGAACA
This sequence comes from Rhizobiaceae bacterium, assembly GCA_039977975.1. Classification (GTDB taxonomy): domain Bacteria; phylum Pseudomonadota; class Alphaproteobacteria; order Rhizobiales; family Rhizobiaceae; genus Pseudahrensia. The sequence continues at coordinate 63,399 of JBDWCD010000007.1, read as the reverse complement.
ATGGTTGCTATCGAACAAATGCCAACCCGCCGTCCTTTTCAGCGTCGGCGCAAGACATGCCCATTCACCGGTGAAAACGCCCCAAAGATTGACTATAAAGACGTCAAGCTGCTGCAGCGTTACATCTCTGAGCGCGGCAAAATCGTTCCTTCGCGCATCACAGCCGTGAGCTTGAAGAAACAACGTGAACTGGCCCGCGCCATCAAGCGCGCCCGTTTCCTGGCCCTGATCCCTTACGTGATCAAGTAAGCCAGAAATCCGGCGGCGGCGAAGCGACGCGGCGGATAATTTTCCGCATCGTCACATCGCCGCATCGCCAGCAATAAGTTGACCCGGCCGCAATGGGGCGACCGGCTCTAACTGCCAAAAGGCAGGACAGCGAGACGATGAAAAACACTTCCATTCTCACAGCCGTAATTTGTGGCCTGATTGCAGCCCTGCTGTTTCTCAGCCCGCTGACCTTTGGTGGCATGGGACTGGTGATGTCTTCCTTCACCGCCCTGCCCCTGTTTATTGCCGTATTGGGATTTGGAACCACGGTTGGAGTCATCAGCTGCGTGGTCGCCGCCGGCATGGTCGCGGTTTTCATGGGACTGCTGGGCGGCCTGTCCGTGCTGGTCGCCACTTTGGCACCGGCCATCTGGATCGGCCACAGTGTTGGCCTGTCGCGTGATGACAATGGGGTTGAAGAATGGTTCCCCCTGTCCCAGGTGCTGTTTCGCCTTGCCGTTATCAGCGCTGCTATCGTCGTCGCCATCGGCTATCTGACCAACTACAATGAGCAATGGGCGATTGATGAATCCATCGCCATGATGAGCCAGGTCGTCGAAATGCAAAACCAGGCCAGCGATGGCGCCGTTGCCATCAGCACGGCAGATATTGAAGCCCGCGCCAAGGACATCGCCACGCTTATTCCGATCATGATGCCGGTTTCCATCCTGTTGCTGATGGTCCTCAACCTGCGGCTTGCTGAACGCTTCGTGCGCCGTCGCAACTGGATGCTGCGCCCCAAGGATGATCTGCCAGCCAGTGTCGACATGCCGCCAATGGCCGCCGGCGTTTTTCTGGTTGCCGCCGTCGTCGCCGGCATTGCCAGCAATCAGATTGGCCTGGTGGCCCAGGTTATTGCCGGTGCCTTTGGTGGCGCATTTGCACTGGTTGGCCTTGCCACGATTCACTTTATTACGCGCGGCTTTGCGGTGCGGCCATTCCTGCTGCCCATCGTTTACATCGTACTTGTATTTTCCCGCTTCATCGCGCCGGTCTTTGCCCTGCTCGGTGTGGCTGAAACCCTCCTTCGATTGCGGGCCCGCTTTTCCAGCCCGCCGAAATCAACCTGACATTACTATTTTTAACAAGGACAACTCCAATGGACGTCATTCTTCTCGAGCGCATCGCCAGACTTGGCCAGATGGGCGACACCGTTACCGTCAAAGACGGTTATGCACGCAACTTCCTGCTGCCCCAGGGCAAGGCCCTGCGCGCCAACAAAGCCAATATGGCTCACTTTGAATCCCAGCGTGCCCACCTGGAAGCCCGCAACCTGGAGCGCAAAAACGAAGCTTCAGCTGTTTCCGAAAAACTCAATGGCAATACCTATGTGGCTGTTCGTTCGGCCGGTGAAACCGGTCAGCTCTACGGTTCAGTAGCTGCCCGCGATATCGTCGCAACTCTTGAAGAAAACGGCTTTTCCATCAACCGCAGCCAGGTTGAGCTGCGCGCACCGATCAAGGTTATCGGCCTGCACACCGTGCAGATCGCTCTGCATCCTGAGGTGGAAGCTGAAGTTGTCATGAACGTCGCACGCTCTGATGACGAAGCCGTTCGCCAGGCCGCCGGTGAAGACCTGACAAGCCGCGACGCATTCGAAGATGATGACGTTGCTGAAGAAGACGAATTGAGCATCGAAGACATCTTCGAAAACCCGGAAGACGCTGATCTGGCCGAACTGGATGGCAGTGAAGAAGCTGCTGGTGAAGAAGAAGCCGCTGGCGGCGAAGCGACCGAAGAAGTTGTTGAAGAGGCCGCTGCCGAAGAAGCTTCCGACGAGGAAGAAAAAACCAGCTAAGTCTGGTTGCCGCTTTTCCCAACCGGCGACGAGCGGCGAGCGGCGAGCGGCGAGCGGCGAGCGGAGGCCAACGGACGGCGAGTAGCTTTGGCAAGTGGCGCGCAATGAGCGAATCACTTGCACGCCTCGCCGCCCGCCGCCGGCCTGTTTTCCGCCACAAAAATGACCGATTGTGTCAAGAAGATTTCTCAGATTCGTCAATTTGCCTGCTCCGGCTCTTCACAGCCTGTGAACAGTGGGTGAATTGAAATTTCTTTGCAGTGGGCGTGCAGATTTACCTTTCGCGGTGAATTTTCGCGTCTATAGATGGACCCCTGTTCTAGCGTAACCATCGATAGAAATGAGCGTCGCAAGCGGAGCGACGAAGGGGAAATTATGGCTGAGACTGCCGACAACATTGTTGCCGGCCCGGGTTCCGGGCCGGCTTCATATCGGACAGCACCGAACAATATTGAAGCCGAGCAGGCGCTGCTGGGAGCGATATTGGTCAACAATGATGCCTTCTACAGGGTGTCAGATTTTCTAGAACCGGATCACTTTTACGAGCCGCTGCACAGGCAGATTTATAAGGTGACGTCGGACATGATCCGCGCCGCCAAGCGGGCCAATCCTGTCACCATCAAGACCTTTCTGCCGGAAGACGAAAAAGTCGGCGACATGACCGTCGCCACCTATCTGGCCCGGCTGGCATCAGAAGCCACCACCATCATCAATGCCGAGGACTATGGCCGCTCGATCTACGATCTGGCGACCCGTCGCAATCTCATCGGAATCGGTGAAGACATGGTCAATATCGCCTTTGATGCGCCAGTCGACATGACCCCCCATGTGCAGATTGAGGACGCAGAGCGGCGTTTGTTCGAACTGGCCGAAACCGGACGCTATGACGGCGGTTTCAATGATTTCGGATCCGCCGTCGGCAGCGCCATCGACATGGCCAGCGCCGCGTTTCAGCGCGATGGCCACCTGTCGGGCATCGCCTCTGGCCTGCGTACGCTGGACCAGCGCATGGGCGGACTTCAACAATCTGACCTGATCGTTCTGGCCGGACGCCCCGCCATGGGAAAAACCTCACTGGCGACCAATATCGCCTTCAATATCGCCGAAGCCTACGAACCTGAAATTCAGGCCGACGGCACCTCCAAGGCGGTCAATGGCGGGGTTGTTGGCTTCTTCTCGCTGGAAATGGCAGCCGAACAGCTGGCCACCCGTATCATTGCCGAACAGACGGAAATTTCCTCTTCGAAAATCCGCCGTGGCGAAATCAACGATACAGAATTTGAAAAGCTGGTTGCCTGCTCCCAGATGATGCACCGCATTCCGCTCTATATCGACCAAACGGGTGGTATCTCGATCGCCCAGCTTGCCGCCCGGGCACGGCGGCTCAAGCGCCAGCGCGGTCTGGATGTGTTGATCATCGACTATATCCAGCTGATGCAGGGCAATAAGCGCACCGACAACCGGGTGCAGGAGATCACCGAAATCACCACCGGCCTGAAAGCACTGGCCAAGGAGCTGGATGTGCCGATTATCGCCCTGTCCCAGCTGTCTCGCCAGGTGGAGAATCGTGAAGACAAAAGACCACAATTGTCCGACCTGCGTGAATCGGGTTCCATCGAGCAGGATGCAGATGTGGTGTTGTTTGTCTATCGCGACGAGTATTACGCCGAGCGGCTCATGAACGACACTGACTCCAAGGACTATGAAAAACACGTTCAGCGCTATGAGGCCGGTCGCGGCAAGGCCGAAGTGATCATCGCCAAGCAGCGCCACGGCCCGACAGGAACCGCCAACCTTGCCTTCCAGGCTGAATATACAAGGTTCACCGACCTGATAGATGACGACCACCTTCCAGAACGGTTTGAGTAAAAGTGACTGCAAATCCTGATCTTGCCGGAGGTCGCCTGACCATCGATCTGGGGGCACTGGTCGATAACTGGCGTCTGCTGGCCGACCGCGCCGGGGCTCGGGAATGTGCAGCTGTCGTCAAAGCCAATGCTTATGGCTGTGGCATTGAGCCGGTGGTCAAAGCCCTGGCGGGGGCCGGCTGCAAGACCTTTTTCGTCGCCGTGCCGGAAGAAGGCCTCAGGGTCAGACAGGCGGCGGCGGCAGCCGCCACCGTCGCCGCCACCGCCGCCGTCGCCGCCGCCCGCTGTTTTGTGCTCAACGGATTGTTCGCCACCGCTGCCCCCACCTATCTGGCTGAAAATCTGACGCCGATACTGGGCAGTCTCCCGGAAATCGAGACCTGGGTGGATACCGCAAAGGGGCAAGGCAGGCCCCTGCCCTGTGCGCTGCATATGGACAGCGGCATGACCCGGCTGGGCCTGTCGATGGAAGAACTGCAACAGGTCGTCGCCGACCGGAAGGTGATGGATCATCTGGATGTGCAACTATTCATGACCCACTATGCCTGTGCCGACGATATGGGCCATGCCCAGACAATCAGGCAAAGGGAGGTTTTTCTCAAAGCTGCAGCCCTGTTGCCCGGCGTCCCCCGCTCGGCGGCCAATTCGGCTGCCATATTGCAACAGGACGGCCACGGCTTTGAACTCGCCCGTCCCGGCGTGGCGCTCTATGGCGGCGAAGCGCTCAATGATACGCCCAACCCGATGAAACAGGTGGCCAAGCTGGAGGGCCGCATCGTGCAGATTCGTTCCGCCAAGGCGGGTGATGCTGTCGGCTATGGGGGGACCGAAGTTCTCAGCCGCGACAGTCGCATTGCCTATATCTCGGTTGGCTATGCTGACGGTTATCACCGTGGCGGCAGCCACAAAGGCGTGCCGATGCGGCAGATCGCAGCCCCGGCCCAGGCGGCCTTCAACGGCACGGTGATCAACGGCGTAGGACGCATTTCCATGGATCTGTGTGCCTTTGATGTCACCGATATTCCGGAAGCTGAGATTTCCGCCGGAGACTGGATCGAATTGTTCGGCGATGCCATCCATGTCGACGATGTCGCCCGTGCGTCCGGCACAATTGGCTATGAATTGCTGACCGGACTGGGAAACCGCTATTCGCGCACCTATGTTGGCGCCGATGGCTAGTCCCAAAATCCAGTTTGTCTGCCAGAATTGTGGCGGCGCCCACCCGCGCTGGTCGGGGCGTTGTGACGCCTGCGGCGAGTGGAACACGCTGGTTGAAGAAAGCCCCAGTACCGGCGTAGCCACCGGCCCCGGAAAACCTTTGAAAAAAGGCCGGGTGGTTGCTCTTGAGCCGCTTGACGGCGATACACGTCCGGAAGCCCGTGTTGAAACCAAAATTGCTGAATTCGACCGGGTGACGGGCGGTGGATTGGTGCGCGGGTCGGCCCTGTTGGTCGGCGGTGATCCGGGAATCGGTAAATCCACGCTGCTGATGCAGGCGTCAGCCGCGCTGGCCAAGAACGGCCATCAGGTGGTCTATGTTTCGGGCGAAGAGGCGGTCGCCCAGGTGCGGTTGCGGGCGCAGAGGCTCGGTGCAGCATCTGCCCCGGTTCAACTGATTGCCGAAACCAATATCGAAAACATCATCACCACGCTTCAGGCCAATCCGACGCCGGCGCTGGTGGTCATCGATTCAATCCAGACCCTGTGGACCGACCGGGTTGAATCTGCCCCCGGCACGGTCAGTCAGGTGCGCAATTCTGCCCAGGCGATGATCCGCTATGCCAAGCAATCGGGCTGTGCCGTCGTGCTGGTTGGCCATGTGACCAAGGAAGGCCAGATCGCCGGCCCCAGAGTGGTCGAGCATATGGTCGATGCAGTACTGTATTTTGAAGGTGAAGGGGGCCATCACTTCCGCATTCTGCGCGGGGTGAAAAACCGATTTGGCCCGACCGATGAGATCGGCGTTTTTGAAATGTCCGATATGGGGCTGAGGGAAGTCGCCAATCCGTCTGAACTGTTTCTCGGTGAACGCCACAAGGCCGCTCCCGGCGCGGCCGTCTTTGCCGGCATTGAAGGTCGTCGTCCCGTCCTCGTGGAAATTCAGGCGCTGGTGGCCGAATCAACCCTGGGCACGCCCCGCCGTGCAGTGGTTGGATGGGACAGCGCCCGCCTGTCGATGATATTGGCGGTGCTGGAGGCTCATTGCGACGTGCGGCTGGGTGGACATGATGTTTATCTCAATGTGGCGGGTGGATTTCGCATTTCAGAACCGGCGGCAGACCTTGCTGTTGCGGCGGCATTGGTATCGTCGCTTGCCAACAAACCCTTGCCGGATAATTGCGTGTTTTTCGGCGAAGTCAGCCTTTCCGGGCATTTGCGCCCGGTTTCCCAGGCGGCGGCCCGCCTGAAGGAAGCCAGCAAGCTTGGATTCGACCAGGCAAGCTATGCAAAAGGCAGCGAAAAGGTGAAACACAGCGGCTTGCGGCTGCATACGATAACCACACTGGCAGAACTTGTGGTTGAAATTGCTTCAACTGCGAACGAAGTCTTGCCCCAAGGTGGTGTTACTGGCACATAGTGCGCGTAACGAGACAAGGCAAAAACGATGTCAATTACTCTGCTCGACGGCATTCTGGTCGTCATCATGCTGATATCAGCGATCCTTGCGATGATCCGCGGCTTTTCCCGCGAAGTATTGTCGATTGTATCCTGGGTCGCAGCCGCGGTTGCTGCGGCAACTTTCTATAAATTGCTCAGCCCGATTATTACCAGCACCATACCCAATGTGGCCTCCAACCCGCTGGTGGCAGATGCGATGGCTGCAGCGGCGATATTCCTGGTTGTCCTGGTCATCGTCAGCTATCTCACGATGCTGCTGGCCGATTTGATTATTGACAGCAGAATTGGCGTCCTTGACCGCACCCTTGGCTTTATCTTTGGGGCTGCCCGCGGTGCCTTGCTGGTGATTATCACCCTGATGGGCTTTCTGTGGCTGGCCAATGAAAACGAACCGACCTGGATTGCGGAAGCCAAATCGAAGCCCGCCCTGGTGGCAATCGGTACCAATATTCGCGATGCATTGCCTGAAAATCTTGAAGAGGTGATCAAACGCTTCTTTGACGACACGGGAACAGACAAGAAAGAAGGCGAGCAGGATACCGATCAGAAAACCTGACTGGGACCGCGCCGCACGCCGCACGCTGCAATTCTAAGGAACGTCAAAATGTTTTCCGATAAATTCCACGAAGAATGCGGCGTATTCGGCATTTATGGCCATGCGGATGCCGCCGCACTGACGACGCTGGGACTGCACGCCCTGCAGCATCGCGGTCAGGAAGCGGCCGGCATTGTGACCCTGGATGGCGCCACCTTTCATGCCGAACGCCATGTCGGGCTGATCGGCGACACATTTACCAAGCCATCGGTGATTGCCCGCCTGCCCGGCAACAGCGCCATTGGCCATAACCGCTATTCGACCACCGGTGGTGAGGGCATGCGCAATGTCCAGCCATTCTTTGCCGACTTTGCCGGTGGTGGCTTTGCAGTTGCCCATAATGGCAATCTGACCAACTCCGCCACTATCCGTGGCCAGTTGCAAAAGCGCGGAGCCATTTTCCAGTCCACCTCCGACACGGAAGTGATTCTGCACCTGATCGCCATGAGCGAGGAAAAACGCCTGGTCTCAAAGCTTACCGACGCGGTAAAACAGATTGAAGGGGCGTTCTCGCTTGTTGCCCTGTCGGGCAAGAAGTTGATCGGCTGTCGCGATGCGCTTGGGGTACGCCCGCTTGTATTGGGAGATGCTGAGGGGTCCTATGTGCTGGCTTCTGAAACATGCGCGCTGGACATTATTGGCGCCCGCTTCGTGCGCGATATCGAACCGGGCGAAATGGTTGTCATCAACGAACATGGCATCGAAAGCCACTTTCCGTTTGAAAAACAAAAACCCCGGTTCTGCGTCTTTGAGTATGTCTATTTTGCCCGCCCGGATTCCACCGTACAGGGGGAGAACGTTTATAACGTGCGCAAGAAGATTGGCGAAGAACTGGCGCTGGAATCGCCAGTGGATGCCGATATTGTCGTGCCGGTGCCGGATTCCGGCACCCCCGCTGCGATTGGGTTTGCCCAGGCTGCCGGTCTGCCCTTCGAGCTTGGCATCATCCGCAACCACTATGTCGGCCGCACCTTCATTGCGCCAACCGACAATATCCGTCACATGGGCGTCAAGCTGAAACACAATGCCAATCGCCGCCTGATCGAAGGCAAACGTGTGGTTCTGGTCGACGATTCCATTGTCCGCGGCACCACCAGCCAGAAGATTGTCGCCATGGTTCGCGATGCCGGGGCCAAGGAAGTGCATATGCGCATTGCCAGCCCGCCAACCGCGTCCAGCTGTTTTTATGGCGTCGACACACCAGAGAAGCAGAAATTGCTGGCGTCGCGGATGAGTGCTGAAGAAATGGCCGACTTTATCAAGGTCGACTCCCTCTCCTTCCTGACGATTGACGGCCTGTACCGGGCCGCCGGTGAAGCTGGCCGCGACAACGACCAGCCGCAATTCTGCGACGCCTGCTTTACCGGAGAATACCCTACACGGCTCACCGACCGGGAAGGCATCGATCTGGATGGTTCCGACAATGTTCGGCCAATATCCCTGCTTTCCGGCGGGCGCTGATTCATGAGCGGCGAGGCGAGCGGCGAGGCGAGCGACGAGTTGAGCGACGACAAACCGCTTGAAGGCCGCATTGCGCTGGTTACAGGTGCATCGCGGGGCATTGGCTATGAAGCCGCCCTGGGGCTGGCCAAGGCCGGTGCCCATGTCATCGCGCTTGCCCGCACAGTGGGTGGTCTGGAAGAACTGGACGACGACATAAATTTTGCCGGTGGCAGCGCCACACTGGTGCCACTCGACATTACCGACTTTGAGGCCCTGGACCGTCTCGGTGCCAGTATCAACGAACGCTGGGGCCATCTGGATATTCTGATCGGCAATGCCGGTACATTGGGCGTGCTGACACCGCTTGCGCAGAACAAGCCGTCAATTTTTGAAGAAGTATTTGCCATCAATGTGACGGCCAATTTCCGGCTGATCCGTTCGCTTGACCCGTTGCTGCAGGCTTCCGCTGCCGGTCGGGCGATCTTCATTTCCTCCGGTGCCGCACAATCTGAGCCTGCTTTTGTCGGCCCCTACAGCGCCTCCAAAGCGGCGCTTGAGACAATTGTGCGCACCTATGCAAAGGAAAACCGGCTGTCTTCGGTCAATGCCAATATCGTCAATCCCGGCACCCTGCGCACCAAGATGCGGGCCCAATATGCGCCCGGCGAAAACCCCGACGATGTGACGTCGCCAAAGGAACTGGTGCCCGTATTGGTGGAAATGGCCAGCGCGAAAACGACCGAGAATGGCCGCACATATAACTTTCCCAACCGGAAATGGCTGGAAGAATCCGCAAAGTGACTTTTGAACTTCCTTAACCATGTGAGGGCATGCTGAGGCCAGTGTTTAGGAGCCGCAGCCATGAAACCGGAAGCTGAAACCCAGATTCTGCCATTGATCAGAGAAACAAACATTGTTGGCGATGATCGTTATCTCACTGAAATGACAGAACGTTTGAGAAAACTTCGCGCCTTGATAGGCGAACAGGAAGACCGCAAAGGCCGCCCCAAAAGATGGCTTGGGCGCTATGATCCTTCCGGCGGTTTTTGAGAGCTGACAACCTAGTCCTTGCCGGATTAGATATTTTTTTCATATTCTCGATTGATATATGGTTGACGAGTATATACTTGATCACCATATGGGCACAATGAATCCAAATTCCCCGTGGGGAATGGATGGATGGCGAGACGAATATGAATGTAAGAACTCTATGCTTGGCGATTTTGGGCTGTGGCGACAGCACCGGCTATGAAATTCGCAAGCTGGTAACCGATGGGCATTTCAGCCACTTTGTCGACGCAAGTTTCGGCTCGATCTATCCGGCCCTTAACCGGATGGAGAGCGAAGGACTGGTGATCAGTCGCGAGGAACAGCAAGAAGGCAAGCCCAACCGCAAGGTCTATTCAGTTACCGATGCCGGGCGCCAAGAGTTTCTTGTGGCGCTGACCAAACCCGCCCAAAAAGACATTTTCAAAAGCGAATTTCTGCTGCTCGCCATGTGCGCGGAACTGATGGCCCCCGAACACGTGCGGCGCGCCATTGACCTGCAGATTGACTATCTCAATGCCGAACTGGAAATCATCGAGACAGCCATGCGCAGCATGGACCTGAAGGCCCGCGACTGGGTCGGCGACTATGGACGCACTTGTTTGACGACAAGTCTGAAATACATCACGGAAAACAGGAGTGCGCTGGAGGCGATTGCCGGTACCAGCCTGCCTTCTGACTCTCCCCTAATGGCCGCGGAATAGGAGCCGCACTGACATGAAATTACGTGGATCTCACCTCGTATCGCTGGCGATCCTTGCCGGAATTGGCGGATGGATGCTGACTGGCGAACTGATTCAGGGCGGACAGCCCAATCCCAATGCCGAAACGATTGCCGAGCGGCAGGCCAAGCTGACCAAGGCCGCATTTCGCGTGCGGGTCGCAGAACTGCAACCCAGCGAGAGAACCAAGACTTTGACCATCCGTGGGCGTACCCAGGCTGAATCGATTGTCAGCGTGCGTGCCGAAACAGGCGGCACCGTTGAACAACGGCCCATTTCAAAGGGCCAGATGGTCAAACCGGGCGACCTGCTGTGTGTCATCGACAAGGGCGTGCGTTTCACCCAGCTGGACCGGGCAAAAGCCATTCTGATACAGGCCGAAGAAGATTATGAAGCCAACAAAAAGCTGGTTGAGCGGGGATTTGCCACCAATACAAAATTGCGTGGCCTGAAAGCACTGCTCGATACAGCGAAGGCAACTTTGGCGACCGCTGAGCAGGACATGAAGCGCACCGAAATTCGCGCCACAGTCGCTGGCCAGGTGCAAACACCTTACGCTGAAGTAGGTGACAACCTGAAGAGCGGCGATGTCTGCGTTACCTTGATGGAAACCAACCCGATCCTGTTCTCAGGACAGGTACCAGAGCTGGAAGTCGGGGCCATCAGTACCGGTATGGAAGCCAAGGTCTCGGTGGTTTCCGGTGAACTGGTCTCTGGCAGGATTCGCTATATCTCTCCTGTCGCCGACGCCAATACCCGCACGTTCAATATCGAAGTTGAAATCCCCAATCCGGATCGCACCCTGCTCGATGGCATGACCGCCACTGCGGCAATTGATCTGCAGCCGGTGAAAGCCTATCAGATCAACCCCAGCTGGATGACCCTGGCCGATGACGGGCGTATTGGAGTGCGATCGGTTACCCCTGACAACAAGGTTGTGTTTAATCCTGTGGCGATTATCGCCATGGATGACAAACAGGCCTGGGTGAACGGTCTGGCACCAGGTCTGAAAGTTATCACCCTGGGACAGAATTTCGTCGCTGCGGGCGAAACAGTCGAACCGCTGACGAATGACCAGTGGAAGCAACACAAGGCGCAGGAAAAAGCCGCCGCGAACGTCCAGACGGAGATCAAGTCATGACCAGCGCTCTGGCGGTAATCCTCAGCCGGCCAAAAACTGTATTGATGATGATGCTGGTGATGATCATCGCCGGTGTTGCCACCTATATCAGCATCCCTAAAGAGGCCAATCCGGACATCGATGTGCCGGTTTACTTCGTTCAGGTCGGCCAGCAGGGCATTTCGCCCAATGATGCTGAACGACTTCTGGTGCGGCCACTGGAAACCAAGTTGCGTGGTCTCGATGGTCTGAAGGAAATCACCACCATCTCCTCGCAAGGCAGTGCCGTTGCGGTGCTCGAATTCAATATCGACACCGACAAGGACAAGGTGCTGGCCGACATTCGCGACAAGGTCGATCAGGCCAAGTCCGAAATGCCGGCAGACGCCGATGAACCCATCATCAACGAAACCAACTTTGCGCTGCAACCTACTATTATCGTGACACTTTCAGGCCAGGTGCCAGAACGGACACTGTATCGCTATGCCCGTCGCCTGAAGGACGAAATCGAAGCGATCAACTCGGTACGCGAAGCCACCCTTTCGGGCAATCGCGAGGAAATGCTGGAAGTGGTTCTGGATCTGGCGCGGCTGGAATCCTACAACATCACCCAAGGCGAACTGCTCACCGCATTGAGCGAAAACAACCAATTGGTGGCTGCCGGCCACATGGACAATGGCACCGGACGCTTCAATCTGAAAGTTCCCGGACTGGTGGAATCTGCCGCTGACGTCTATTCCATCCCGATCAAGCAGAATGGTGAAGCCGTTGTCACTCTTGGCGATGTTACCGAAATCCGTCGAACCTTTAAGGATGCGTCCGCATTTACCCGTGTGAATGGTGAACCTGCGATTGCGCTGCAGGTGGTCAAACGCATCGGGACGAACATTATTGTCAACAATGATGCGGTCCGTGCCTTGGTCAAAGACTTCTCCAAGAACTGGCCGGAAACCATCAAGATCAACTACCTGCTCGACCAGTCGAGCTTTATCGGCGAGGTGCAGGGCAGCCTGCAGGCATCGATCATGACCGCCATTGCGCTGGTGCTGATTGTTGTCGTGTCATCGCTGGGCTTGCGCTCCGGTCTGCTGGTCGGCATTTCCGTGCCCGTTTCTTTTGCCGTCGGTTTCATGATCCTCGGTCTGGCCGGCATGACCGTTAACATGATGGTGCTGTTCGGCATGGTGCTGACGGTGGGCATGTTGGTGGACGGGGCCATTGTGGTGACCGAATATGCCGACCGAAAACTGGCCGAAGGCATGCCGGCATCGGAAGCCTATACGCGGGCGGCGCAGCTGATGTTCTGGCCGGTGGTCTCCTCCACCGCCACGACGCTGGCTGCCTTCCTGCCGCTGTTGCTGTGGCCCGGCGTTCCCGGCGAGTTCATGTCCTATCTGCCGATCATGGTGATCATTGTTTTGACTGCCTCGCTGATGACGGCGCTGATCTTCCTGCCGACTGCCGGTGCGCTCACCGGTTGGATGGCCGCGAAGATTGGTCGCACCGGCGGCATCGTCCTGACGGCGTTCAGCACCTCATTTGTGCTGGCATTTGCCGCCTTTGCATTGGCAGAACACGGCATGTTGTTTGGTCTTGAAACGGTTGCTGAAGCGACCAAAGACACGGTCGGCCCTGCTGTGGGCACAGGAGTTAATGTTGTCGCGCTGGTCGTTGCAGCCGCCGTTGGCCTTGTTGCCTTCCCCCTGATGTTCGGCTTTCTGACATGGCGTGCACGCCAGGAAGCCAAGGAAGATCCGGTCACCTTGATGTTCACCAGCCGACAGGCGCTGGACATCAAAAAGGTGCCCGGTGCGCTTGGCGGCTATTTGAAGTTCCTGAAATTCGCATCCGGCAATCTCTTTGGAAACCTTCTGGTTATTACCGCCATCATCACCACTGCATTCATTGTTTTTGGCCAGTTTGGCGAAAAAAGCGCCGGGGTTGAATTCTTCGTTGACGAAGAACCCGATCAGGCCATTGTGCTGGTTTCCGCCCGCGGCAATCTCTCAGCCACCCAGGTGCGTGATCTGGTCGGCGAAGTTGAAGATGTCATCCTCACAATTCCCGGCATCCGCAATTCCGTGATGATCGCCACCGCACCCGGTGGTGGCAATGGGACAAGCAATCCCATTGGTGGCGTGCAGGACAAGCCTGCTGACGTGGTCGGCGAGTTGCAGATCGAGATGGCCAATTATTGCTGCCGCCGCAAGGCGGTGGAGATTTTCCGCGATATCCGCGAAAAGACGGCTGTTATCCCCGGCATGATTGTCGAGGTGCGCAAGATCGAAGGTGGACCGCCAACCGGTAAGGACATTCGCCTGCAGGTCAAATCGACCGACTACGACGACATGGTCGCCACGGTCGGTGTTGCGCGCAAATATTTTGACACGCTGACCGGCATTCAGGATCTCGAAGACGGTCGGCCCCTGCCCGGCATTGAATGGGAACTGAAAGTCAACCGCGAGGAAGCCGGACGCTACAATGCTGGCATCGTCGCCATTGGATCGATGGTTCAGCTGGTCACCACGGGTGTTCAGATTGGCAAATATCGCCCCGACGATTCCGAAGACGAATTGGACATCCGCGTCCGCCTGCCAAAGGCAGAGCGCAGTTTCGATTTCCTCGATAAGCTGAAACTGCCAACCGCTCAGGGTCAGGTACCGCTTGCCAATTTCGTTGAACGCACCGCAAAACCAAAGGTCAGTTCAATCACCCGCAAAGACGGCCTCTACTCCATGGAGGTCAAGGCCAATATTATTCAGAACTTTGATTTCGTTACCAAAGACGGGATCACCCGCAAACTGACACCGGACGACAAGGTCGCTGAAATCCAGGCATGGCTGGCAACCCAGTCCTTTCCGGACACGATCCAGTTCAAATTCCGCGGTGGTGATGAAGAACAAAAGGAATCCGGGGAATTCCTCGCCAAGGCAGCCGGTATCGCGCTGTTTCTGATGTTCATCATCCTGCTGACCCAGTTCAACTCGTTCTATCAGACTATCCTCACTCTCTCGACCGTCGTTCTGGCGATTGTCGGCGTGTTGATCGGCCTGATGGTCACCGGCCAGAAATTCTCCATCATCATGACCGGCACCGGCGTCGTGGCGCTGGCGGGTATCGTGGTGAACAATGCCATCGTGTTGATCGATACGTTCAACCGGCTGCGCGCGGAAGGGGTTGAAACCCGCGAGGCAATTCTGAAGACTTCAGCCCAGCGACTGCGCCCGATCATGCTGACAACCATCACCACGATCCTCGGCCTGATCCCGATGGCCTTGCAGATCAACATGAACTTCTTTGAACGTGTAGTCTCCTCCGGCGGCATAACCTCCGTGTGGTGGGTGCAATTGTCGACAGCGATCATTTCAGGCCTCGCCTTCTCCACCGTGCTGACCTTGGTGATGATTCCGAGCCTGCTGGCACTGCCAACCAATATTGCCGCCCCATTCAAATGGGTCTCCGGCAAGGTGCGCCGTTCCGCAGAGGTGGCAGTCGCACCCGTTCAGGAGGTGCAACTGACGGACCTGAATGACATGATGCGTTCCGCTCAGGTCGCCAAACCGAAGAAGAAGGCCATCAAAAAAGCCGTCCGCCATGCCGAAGACAGCAGCGTGGTGGAACTGCCCAAGTCAGTCAAAAAGAAAAAGAAACAAGACGACGACTCCATGCCCGCCGCAGCCGAATAGCCGCGGCGGCGACGACGGCGAGTAGCTTGTCAATTCACAGATTGGTGGCAATGCGGGGCGAGCGCCAACTGCCTCAGCGCGCCACCATGTTCGCTGGTGTCCTAGTCAGACAAGGCTCATTCTCAGGAATCGTTTGAGCGGGGCTTGCTGGCTCTCTTCGGCTTCTTGGCTGATGATTTAGATGTGGCCGCCGGCTTTGCTGCGCCCGAGCTCTTTGACTTCGCCTTGGCCCGCGGCGGCTTACTCGTTTCGGCCGTAACCGCCGCGCTCGCCGCGTTCGCCGCACTCGCCGCCGCCTCTGGAGCTGCGGTGCGCGCTGCCGCTGCCGCCTGTGCAGCGCTTTCAACTTCCATGCGGTGCCAGTTTCGGTAACTGAACGGCATGGTCATCAGATAGACGAATGCAGCGCAGCTCAGCACCATCCACGGATAGCTGAACAGGATGACAAAGAACAACACAAGGCCCAGCATCACGGGCAAGACCATGCCCCGTGACACCCTGCCCCCGAGACGCTTGAACGACCAGGTGGGGATGCTGGACACCATCAAAAAGCCAACCAGCAACATGTACACCGCCGAGAACACCGTCACAGGTATACTGCGCTCCATGCCCAACAGGCCCATATAGACCGGCAACAGCACCAATAGCGCCCCTGCAGGCGCCGGCACGCCGGTGAAGAAGTCCACCTGCCATCCGGGCCTGTCCGGATCGTCCAACATGACGTTGAATCTGGCCAGACGCAGACACCCGCAAATGGCAAAGATCAGCGCCACGACCCACCCCAGGGTGCGCGCCTCATTCAATGTCCAAAGATACAGCACAAGGGCTGGCGCAACACCAAAATTGACAAAATCAGCCAGGGAATCCAGTTGCTCTCCAAACGAACTAGAAGACTTCAGAAACCGGGCCACGCGGCCATCAAGAGCATCGAGAATGGCGGCAAATACAATGGCGACAATCGCCAGTTCGTAGCGATCTTCCCAGGCCAACCGAATGCTGGTCAGGCCGGAACAGATCGCTCCCAATGTAATCAGATTTGGCACCAGCATGCGAAACGGCACATCGCGCAGGCGTGATATCTGGGCAACTTCTTCGCCATCCTCCTCAAACAGATTGGGCGGTTCAACGCTGTCGGCGTTGGGAATGGTTTTCGGATCTTCACGCTTCGGGTCGTATTCAGGAAATGGCGGTTTCATCAATGTCCGCCTAGATTCTGGTGGGGTTGAGGCTGGAAGGCACGATGTCATCCTGGGCGGCGAGAATAGTTTCTCCGGCGACCATTGTCTGACCCAGCGCCACCCGTGGGCTGGCCCCCTGTGGCAAGAACACGTCGACCCGCGAGCCAAAGCGGATCAGGCCGAACCGCTCCCCCTGCCCCAGGGCCTGTCCCTCTTCGCTCCAGCAAAGAATGCGGCGGGCCACCAGCCCGGCAATCTGAACCGTGCCAACCGGCCCATGGGGGCCGTCGATAACAATGCTGTGGCGTTCATTTTCCTCAGATGCCTTGTCCAGGTCAGCAGACAGGAACTTGCCCGCCTTGTGCTGGGATACCAATACGCTGCCGCGCACCGGGGCGCGGTTCACGTGACAATTAAACACATTCATGAAGACGGTGATGCGCATCATTGGCTCACTGCCCAGATCCAGCTCTGCCGGCGGCACGAAGTGTCCGATGCTGGAGACAACACCATCTGCAGGGCTGACCATCAGATCATCGCTCACCGGCACAACCCGCTCGGGGTCACGGAAAAACAGCGCACACCAGATTGTCAGGATCAGTCCGATCCAGAACAACGGCTGCCAAACCAGCCCAAGGGCGATGGTTACAGCTGCAAACACCGCAATAAACCTGTAGCCTTCCTTGTGGATGGGCACCATGGCATCGCGGATTGAATTGCTGATAGACATTTATGACTCTCAAATATGCGGTTGCTATTGGTATAACCAATGCGGGCAAATGCGCAAAGACAAATGGCTCAAAACCTGCTGGCAAACAGCGGGCCAGAAATCTCCCGGTAGAGTTTCTCGCGCATCGAAACGGCGAAGGTCTTGAAGCTTTCCGCATTCAGCAAAAACGCCCCTGGCCCGCCAATAACCCGGTCACGATAGTGGGTGCGCAGGTCAAACCGTGCCAGGTCGCCAAGGTCATATTCAATCGAATGGATCACCAGTCCGTTGATCGTTATGCCCTTCAAAATCGCCTGATCGCGCGCCAATGCCGGGTCATTTCGGTCGCTGGTGCCGTCTCCGGAAACATCAATGGCCAAACGGCGGCCCGTAAAGCGGTTATTTTCTATTTCGGCAGTTGAATAATTGATCGCGCCGGCGATATCGGTGAATCCGGTCATGAGGCGCGGCATGGCGTCGATTGCGGTGGCAAGTTGAAAGGCTGATGCGCGGCTGTTCACATGGGACCAGTCCACCGCCACGCGTTGCTTGTTGGGGCCGGACCATTGGACTACGCTGACAGCCAGTCCCTCCTCGCCCAGACCATCGATGGCGGCCAGCACTTTAGGGTGACGAAATGCCTCAGCAATTCCGGATCGCTGCAATTTGTATTCATCGCTATTAACACTGGTGGATGCGTCCACCGCCAGGACAAGTTCCAGCTCGACAACCTGCCTGCCGTTATCCTGAGCGGCAACTGATAGGGGCAATGAGTGCAGGAGTGCTGTCAGGACCAGACCGGTCAACCAGCGGTGCATCAGGCGGCCGGTTCGGTGGGGGCCCGTTTGACGACAACCCCAAGGTCATCATTCTCATGGGCCTCACGCAGCAATCTCTCGGCTTCAGACGCTTCCAGCTGACGGTTCCACATGGCAGCGTAAAGTCCATCTTTCTTGAGCAATTTGCCGTGGGTGCCGCGCTCAGCAATCTCCCCGGCCTCCAGCACGATGATCTCGTCAGCATCAATGACCGTGGACAGTCGATGGGCGATCACCACAGTGGTGCGATTGGCCGATACAATATCCAGCGCCGCCTTGATCTCCTGCTCCGTCTGGGTGTCGAGGGCAGATGTTGCTTCGTCGAGCACCAAAATGGGCGGCGCTTTTAGCAAGGTTCTGGCAATGGCCACCCGCTGCTTTTCACCGCCGGACAATTTCAGCCCCCGCTCACCGACCTGGGTGTCAAAACCCTCCGGCAGGCGGGCAATGAAATCTTGAATCTGGGCGCGTTCGGCTGCCTGTTCCACTTCCGCGGCGGTGGCATCCACGCGGCCATAACGGATATTGTAGGCAATGGTGTCGTTAAACAGGACCGTATCTTGCGGCACCATGCCGATCGCCCGGCGCAGGCTGGCCTGGTCAACACTGCGCAGATCCTGGCCGTCAATGGTGATCGACCCGGACTGAATGTCATAGAAGCGAAACAGGAGCCTGGAAATCGTCGACTTTCCAGCCCCTGAAGGACCGACAATCGCCACGGTTTTGCCAGCCGGCACATCAAAGGAGACGCCCTTCAATATCGGGCGTTGTGAATCGTAGTAGAAATCAACATTGTCAAACTTGATGGAGCCTTCAGAAATGTCCAGGGGGGCTGCATCGCTGGCATTTTCAATTTCCGGTTCAACTTCCAGCAGGCCGAACATCGCTTCGATATCGGTCAGCCCCTGACGTATTTCGCGATAGACGAAACCGATGAAGTTGAGCGGGATCGACAGCTGCATCAGGAACATGTTGATCAGCACAAAATCACCAATCGTCTGTTCGCCGCGCTGCACGGCCAAAGCCGACATGATCATGCAGATCAACATGCCGATGGAGAAGATCACCGTCTGGCCCATATTGAGCCAGCCAAGCGACGTCCAGGTGCGCGTTGCGGCGCTCTCGTAGCGTTCCATGGAGGCGTCAAAGCGGCGCGATTCCATGTCTTCATTGCCGAAATATTTGACCGTTTCGTAATTCAGCAAAGAGTCGATGGCCTTGGAACTGGCTTCGGTGTCGGAATTATTCATGTCGCGGCGAATCTGGATGCGCCAGTCGCTCGCCTTGATGGTGAAATGGGAGTAAGCCCAGACCGTCACCGCAATTACCACCACATAGGACCAGCCGAAATTATAGGCGAAAATACCGGCATAGAGGGCGAATTCCAGAATCGTCGGAAAGGTGTTGAGAATGGTGAAACGGACAATGACCTCAATGCCCTTGGTGCCCCGTTCTATGATCCTTGAAAGACCGCCGGTGCGCCGCGCCAGGTGAAAACGCAGTGACAAT
This sequence comes from Rhizobiaceae bacterium, assembly GCA_039977975.1. Lineage (GTDB taxonomy): Bacteria > Pseudomonadota > Alphaproteobacteria > Rhizobiales > Rhizobiaceae > Pseudahrensia. Next base: position 44,017 of record JBDWCD010000007.1, on the reverse strand, counting down.
TTGTGCATATGTACAAAAGTGCGATAGGCCAGCTGCCGCACTGCATGCTGGCCGACCCGGGCAAACAGGGCGTCGCGCAACTGGTTGAAACCGGTCATCACCAGACGCGCAACGATGAACCCGACCACCAGCATGATGGGTGTCGTCAGCGCTACCGGCAGCCAGGCGATGTCCTGATCCAAACCGTCGAGGGCGTCTGTGGCAAATTTGAAGAAGAACGGCACGATGGCCGTTACCAGTTTGGCCGCCACCAGAAACAGCGCGGCCCACATCACCCGGATCTTCAGATCCGGTCTGTCCGACGGCCACATATAGGGCCACAGGTTTTTGATGGTTGCCAGAGATGACTTGTCGGCGACCACTTCGGGTGCCTGCCCCTCTGCCTGAGCAGAATTATCCGTCAAAGCCAGCCTTTATTTTTCTTGCGCGATTAGTGGCCGTCAGCAGCATTTGCCCTCACAGCAGGAATCCAGGAATGAACTTGTGGTCAGAGCCATGGCCTTCAACAGGTCGTCATTGACCTGATAGCGGGAGCGCGGCGGGATGGTTTCCACGATCACGATCCCTGCCTCAATGAGAACTTTCAGGTGCTGCGAAACCGTTGACTGTGCCAGCGGCAAGACCTGGGTAATGTCCTTGCAACCGCAATGTCGGTGCAGTGCGATGTGGCGCAGAATATCAATCCGTGCCGGATTGGACAGCGCTGAAAATACAACCGCCATGTCGGCGGAATCTCTCAGATCCCGCATTTGCTTTTCAGCCGATTCTTCACAACACGCCATGACATGCCTTTCATCGTAATCTTACGATTAAAGTAGGTGTTCACAGTTGCGTGTTCAAGGCCTGTCGGGTTTGATCAGCCTTCCTGATCAGGATTTTCGGGAATCTTGAAGATTTGCCCGACATAAATGCGGTCCGGATCCTTAATCTGACTGCGGTTAGCATTGTAGATTGTCGTGTAGCGAATCCCGCGGCCATAGGTCTTGCGTGAAATGCGCCACAGATTGTCACCGCGCTTGATGATCACCGCACGACCCGTTTTCAGCACTTTCGGCTTGCGAGATGGCGTCGCCACTTTGGCAACTTCGGCCGGCGCTGGTTTGGCCGCCGCCGCCGGTTCAGCTTTGGCTACTGGTTCGGGCGCTGCCTCAGGCTTCGCCACCGCCGCTGTTTCCGTTTTGGCTACCGGTTCGGGCGCTGCCTCAGGCTTCGCCGCCGCCGCCGCCGCTGCTGGTTCAGCAGGTTTTGCCGCCGGGACAGCCACAACTTCAACTGCTTTCGGCTCTTCAGCCTTGGGCTCCACCGGCCTTGCGACGGGTTTTGCGACGGGTTCGACCGGCTTGGCCTTCGGCACTGCCACCGGCTCCGGCGCCGCCTCAGTTGCTTCACTTGCCTTGGCGACAACCTTGGTCTCGGCTGCGGGCTCTTCGACCTCGACTGGCTCCTCGATCTTCACAGGCTCGGGCGCTTTGACCGGTTCAACAACTTTGGCTACTTGCGTTTGTTCAGCCGGCTGCTCTTCTTTAGCAACCTCGGTCTCAACTGCTTCAGTCTCAACCACTTCTGGCTTTGGTGCTTCCGGTGCTTTTACCGGTTCTGCTGGCTCTACCGCCTTCGCCGCCTTGACGGGCTCGGGCTCTTCAACCGGTTCCGGCGCTTTGGCAACTTGTGGCTGTTCAACAGGCTCGTCTTGTTTGACGACTTCTTGGACGACTTCCGGGGTTTTCACCGGCTCAGCCTCTTTGGCTGGTTCGGGAGCCTTGACGGGCTCAGCTTCAGCAACCGGTTCGGCGGGCTTTGCGGTCTCGGTCTCAACTACTGGTTCCGGCTCTTTGGCCGGCTCCGCTTCCTGGACAACAGGTTTCACCGGTTTCGCAGGTTCAACAGCTGCAACCTCTACGGCTTCTTCAACCTTTTCCGGCGCCGCTGGTGTCGGTGCAGGCTTTGTTTCAGCAACCGTAACTTCCGGTTCCAGCTCTTTTTCAATCTCGTGAATCAACGGCACTTCGGCACGCGACAGAACTTCCCCATTCGACGGGTCAATAACGTCGGCCCGGACGATATGTTCGCCTTCGGCCAATTCATAGGGCTTTGACACCAGGAATCGATCATCAGAGGTGCCCCGCGCCAAACCAATAAACGCATTGTCGATATAGACCCGAACCGGAACGCCCCGGGGAATGGCTCCGGCGACGTAGATCTGCCCCTTCTCCATTTCAACGGCTTCGACGATCACCTGTGGTGGCGGCGGCGCGGACGGCGATGGCGCAGGCGCCGCTTCCGCTTCTGGTTCTTTCACCTCTTCAGGCTTGGCAGCAACTTCGGCTTCGGGCTCGGCGATTTTTGCAGGCTGAACCGGCTCTTCTTCTTTGGCAGGCTCTACCTTGGCAACTTCTACAGGCGCAGGCTCGGCCTTCGGCTCTTCCTCGGCAACTTCAACAGGTGCAGGCTCCACCTTCGGCTCTTCCTCAGCCACTTCTACAGGTGCAGGCTCGGCCTTCGGCTCTTCCTTGGCAACCTCTACAGGTGCAGACTCGGCCTTCGGCTCTTCCTTGGCAACCTCTACCGGCGCTGGTTCTGCCTTCGGCTCTTCCTCAGCCACTTCTACTGGCGCAGGCTCCACCTTCGGCTCTTCCTGAGCAACCTCTACCGGCGCTGGTTCTGCCTTGGGCTCTTCCTTGGCAACCTCGACAGGTGCAGGTTCGGCCTTGGGCTCTTCCTTGGCAACTTCAACAGGTGCAGGCTCAGCTTCCGGCTCTTCCTTGGCAACTTCAACGGGTGCAGGCTCAGCCTTCGGCTCTTCCTTGGCGACTTCCACCGGCTCGGCTTCCGGCTCTTTCGGTGCTTCGGCTGTTTCTTCCTTCGCGGCGGCATCGGCTGCAGGCGCCTCAGCAACTTCTTCGGCGGGCTCAGCTGGCTTGGCGGCCGTCAGCGCCTCTGGCTTGGCGACGATGCGGCTCGGCTTGCCCTCTTCACTGATCATGGCAAGCAATTCGCCACCGGCTTCCGGAACCGTGACGAGGCTGGTCTGGGTCGACAATACGGGTTCCTTGTCACCCTGCACGGCCCGCAAGGTCAACACATAGTCGCCTGGCGAAAGCGGGTCGTTCGGCAGGGCGACAAAATCCCCTTCCGGCCCGGCATCTGCACTGACAATCACGCTGCCATCGGCACGGACAACATCTACCTTTGAGTTCGGGGCTGCATTACCGGCGATCAGCATTGAGCCGTCTGGCTCGACACGCAAAATATCGAAAGTCGGTACAATGAAGGCAACTTTTTCAACTTCCTCGGCGTTCGGCACAGGCACCGCATCGCTCTGCTCTCCAGCGTCTGGCTTTTTGGTCTCGCCACCGTCGACCAGCGCCGCAGATTTCTGCTCGGTCTTGGATTGCTCAACAACCGCCTTTGGTGGATTGATCCACTTGTCAATTTCGTCTTGGTAGACAACGGCAGCGCCTGCCGCTGCGGCAATGCCTGCACCAACCACAACCCACGATTTCGTGCCTAACAGTGCCAGTATATTGGCCATTCTTGCGCCCCAACGGTTGGCCGCCCCTGCTTCAATGGCAATTTCGGGCGGATAATCAAATTTCCGACCCTCTATAGCATGGATAAATCCGATGTCTCGAATAAATGCACCATCGCCAAGTCGGATCCGGCAGTGCCATTTGTTGTTGACCTGCCCCCTGTCGCAGGCATCATCGGCGGATGGATGATATAGCAAAAAACCCGATTCGATCCCTGTGCGTCTATTGTGGTTCATCCCCCGGTGGCGATCCGGCATTCAAACGCGCCGCGCAAAAACTAGGCGAGGAACTGGCCGGGCAAAACCTGCGACTGGTCTATGGCGGTGGCGACAAGGGCCTGATGGGCGCGCTGGCCGAAAGCGTATTGGCCCATAATGGCAAGGTGTTGGGCATTATTCCTGATTTTCTGCTGAAGTCCGAACAGGGACAGCAGGCACAGAATATTGCCGGAGCCGAAATGGTGGTGGTTCCCGACATGCATACGAGAAAACGCCGGATGTTTGAGGAATCCGACGCCTTTCTGGCCATGCCCGGTGGTATCGGCACGTTGGAGGAACTGGTCGAGGTTTTGACCTGGGCACAATTGCGGCGCCATCAAAAACCGGTTGGCCTGCTGAACATCAATGAATTTTGGTCACCCTATGTGGAACTTGTGCAACACATGTCCGATGCCGGTTTTCTGCACAATCCGGCCGAGGCCATGCCACAGGTGTTTGACCAGGCTGAAGATGTGGTCGCCGGCCTGTTTCCATTGAAAGTGGCCTAGACCCTGTCAGGCTTGGTCTGACGTCCGCAGCAGGCTCCAGGTATACAGAACCAACGCCCCCCAGATCATCGCAAATGTAACGCCCTGCCAGAAATCCATCTGCTCGCCAAATACCAGGAAGGAAATCAGGAATATCATCGATGGGGCGATATATTGCATCAACCCCAGCGTTGCCAGACGCAGCAGTTTTGCCCCAAACGCATAGAGGATCAACGGCGCCGCAGTGGCCACTCCGGCCATCATCAGCCACGGGCCGTCACTGTTAGCTAATGTAAAGTGATTTTCACCAATGGCAGTCAACCAAACCAGATAGGCCAATGCGGGGGGCAACAGGAGAACCACCTCGACCAGAAATCCCTGGGTCGGGCCGACATCTACGGTTTTTCGCAGATAGCCATAGATGGCGAATGAAAAAGCCAGAGAAAGCGCGATCCACGGAAAAACACCGCCACCGATTGTGCGGATCAACACTGCCGCAGCGGCAATAGCCACTGCCAGCCATTGCAGGCGGGTCATGCGTTCTCCAAGCAGCGCAAATCCAAGGAAGACGGTTATCAGCGGATTGATGTAATAACCAAGTGCCGCTTCCGATGTTTTGTTGACGGAAATCGACCAGATATAAATTCCCCAATTGATGGTGATCAGCACCGCCGTCAGCCCCATCATCAGGACAATACGCCGGTTGCGGAACAAAGCCACCAACTCGCCCAAGCGCCGCTGAGCCGCGATCACCGCCAGCGCCACGGGCACCGACCAGATGATGCGGTGCACCACCATTTCATCCGCTGGAATGTGCTCCATCGCCTTGAAATACAGTGGTAAAAAGCCCCATAAGCCATAGGCCGCCAGGGCGTATAGGAACCCTTTCCTGGCGGTCGCCTGAGCAGAAACCTGCTCGCTGGTCACGCGGCTGCCCCGCTTTTGATCAGCTTGTAATTCAGGCTGTCAATCAATGCCTGAAACGACGCGTCTATGATATTGTCGGAGACCCCGACGGTCCACCAGCGCTCGCCGGTCTCATCAGTTGATTCAATCAACACCCGCGTGATGGCCTCGGTGCCACCATTGAGAATGCGCACCTTATAGTCAGCCAGTTCAAGGCCCTCGATTTCGGCCTGGTATTTGCCGAGATCCTTGCGCAGTGCCCGGTCCAGTGCGTTGACCGGTCCCATGCCTTCAGCCACCGACATTTTGGACTCGCCGTCGATAAGCAATTTCACTACCGCTTCCGACACCGTCACCACGTCGCCGATGGCGTTGAAGCGTCGTTCGACGCTGGCGCGGAAAGAGTCAATCTTGAAGAACTGTGGCACCGTGCCCAGGGTGCGCCGCGCCAACAATTCAAAACTGGCTTCCGCCGCTTCATAGGCATAGCCCGCGGCCTCGCGTTCCTTGACGATGGCAATCAGCGTGTCGAGTTTCGGATCGCTCTTTGACACCTCAATGCCGCGCCGCGACAACTGGTCGAGGAAATTCGACTTGCCGCCCTGGTCCGACACCATCAGATTGCGCGCATTGCCCACGGCTTCCGGTGCAACGTGTTCATAGGTGCTGGGGTCTTTCATCAGGGCAGAGGCATGAATGCCCGCCTTGGTGGCAAAGGCCGAGGAACCGACATAGGGCGCCTGGCTTTCCGGGGCCCGGTTGAGCAATTCGTCAAAGGCGTGGGACAGGCGAGAGATGGTTTTCAGCATGTCTGCATCAATGCCGATTTCAAAGCGATCAGCAAAATGCGGTTTCAGCGCCAGGGTCGGGATCAGACTGATCAGATTGGCATTGCCACAGCGCTCACCAATGCCGTTCAGCGTGCCCTGTACTTGTCTCGCGCCGCCCTCGACGGCCGCGAGTGAGTTGGCCACGGCCTGGCCGGTATCGTCATGGGTGTGAATGCCGACATTTTCGCCGGGGATTATCCTGCAAACCTGCTCGACGATTGAACGGATTTCACTTGGCTGACAGCCGCCATTGGTGTCGCACAGCACCACCCAGCGGGCGCCTGCATCAAAAGCCGTCTTGGCGCATTCCAGGGCATAGTCGGGATTGGCCTTAAAACCGTCGAAAAAATGCTCGCAATCAACCAGCGCTTCCTTGCCTGCCTCAATGGCAGCTTTGACAGACGCGTCGATGCCCTCGACATTTTCTTCATTGGTGCAGCCGAGCGCCACTTTGACATGCAGGTCCCAGGCCTTGGCGACATAACAGATGGCTGAAGCCTGCGATGACAGCAGTGCTGCGATGCCGGGATCATTGGACACAGACACCCCTGCCCGCTTGGTCATGCCGAATGCGGTGAAAGTGGCGTGTTTGGTGCGATTTTCATTAAAGAAAGTGGTGTCTGTCGGATTGGCGCCGGGATAGCCGCCTTCGACATAATCCAGTCCGAATTCGTCCAGCATCGCAGAAATCGCAATCTTGTCCTCGACCGAAAAATCAATGCCGGGAGTCTGGGCCCCATCGCGCAAAGTGGTGTCGAACAAGGTGATATATTGCTTGGTCATTTTGAGTTCTCCGGCGGCCACTGGTCCGTGTCGTGATCGGGATGTTGGTGGGATTTCAGATTGCCCATGAAGGTCAGATTGTCGTCGCTGTCTTCACGCACCGGCAGAGCGTGGAGCTGATCGACAAAATCCAGTTTGTCCGACGTGTTCACCTGCTTGATGGGCGCAGCAAGATTTGGATCATCCAGCGTTGCGATGGCAATCTCGACGGCGCTCGCGCCCCAGTCATAAGTCAGCGGCGTGCCGCAATCGCCGCAGAAACCACGTGTCACCGCATCGGAGCTTTTGAAGTATTTCGGCTCACCGCGTGTCCATTGCAAATCATTCGTCGTGGCCAGCGGCGCATAGAAATTGCCAAAGGCTTTCTGGCACATGCGACAGTGGCAAATCGACGGATGAGACACACTTTCCATACGGTAGCGGACTGCGCCGCACTGACATCCTCCACAGATCATGTTTTCAGCTCCCATGTTGTGACGCGCTCCCCGGTCTGTGAATCTTTTGAATCCTTTAGCTGGATTCCCTGATCCAGCAGATCATCGCGAATCTGGTCGGCAGTACCCCAGTCCTTGTCGGCAATGGCGGCGAGGCGGCGGGTGATTTCGGCCTCGATTGCATTGGCGTCGATCCCGCTGTCATCCACCTTGGTTTCGATACCCATCAGATCCAGACCGGCCAAAAAGGTCTCACCTGACGCGGGATCGCCAGCCAGTTTCTGCAGTTCCTGGATCGCCGCCGGCGTGTTGAGGTCATCGCCGAGCGCCGCCATCAAAGCATCCGATGCGTCGCCAACCCCGGTTCCAGCCGGCAGATCGTTGGCCGCCCGCACCAGCTTGCGCAGAACGTTTTCAGCCTCTTCCAGCCGCTTGACGGAAAAGTCGATCGGCTCACGGTAATGGGTCATCAACATGGCCAGACGCACCACATTGCCGGGCCATTTGCGGCCGCCAACCTTGTCGGTTTCCAGCACTTCATTGACCGTGTGGAAATTGCCGAGACTTTTCGACATCTTCTGCCCCTCGACCTGCAGAAAACCGTTATGCATCCAGATATTCGCCATCCTGTCGGTGCCGTGGCAGCAGCGCGACTGGGCGATTTCGTTCTCGTGATGGGGAAAGATCAGGTCCAGCCCACCGCCGTGAATGTCAAATACCTCACCCAGATAGGCTTCCGCCATGGCCGAGCATTCAATATGCCAGCCGGGGCGGCCATGTATCGTGTCGCCGTTGAAACTGCCGTCCCATCCCGGTTCCGTCGCACCGGATTCCTTCCAAAGCACGAAATCGGCGGGGTTTTCCTTGTGATCTTCCACGGCCACTCGGGCGCCCGCCTGCTGGTCATCAAGATTGCGGTTCGACAGGGCGCCGTAATCTTCCATAGAATCAACCCGAAACAGCACTTCCCTGCCCTGTGAACCGGCGGCGATATAGGCATGACCCTTGTCGATCAGGGTCTGAATCATCTCCACCATCTGGGCGATATATTCTGTTGCCCGGGGCTGATGGTTTGGTTCCATATTGCCCAGCTTGTGCATGTCCGACTGGAACTGGTTGGCCGTTTTCTCGGTCACCGCCCGGATCGCTTCGTTGAGCGGCTGATCGGGAAAATCACGCACCGCGCGGGCATTAATCTTGTCATCCACATCGGTGATATTGCGGGCATAGGTGACCCGATCCGCGCCGTAGGTGTCACGCAACAACCGAAACAGCACGTCAAACACGATCACCGGGCGCGCATTGCCGATATGGGCAAAATCATAGACCGTCGGTCCGCAGACATACATGCGCACATTGTCAGCGTCGATCGGTTCAAACGCCTCTTTGCGGCGGGTCAGCGTGTTGTAGAGTTTGATGTTGGGTGTGGTCACGATGGTCTGTCCGTTCAAATTCACTCAGTTCAGCATGCATCAGCGCCTGCCGGCTTGAACGTTCGTAGACTTGAAAGAGAGACGAGAACGGCCAGGCCAGCGGGGTGCGCTAGCTAATAATAATCCGACATTTGCAAATCGCGGCGGCGTCAGCGGCTTTAGCGGCGTCACCGGTGATCTGCGAGTCAGATACTATGTTGGCAATCATTCTCATGCCCGCTTTATCACCGCATAGCGGCGACAGGTCAAGTCATTGCAGCGAAGTTAGGAAAATGCGCGGAACAGCAGCGTAATACTCAGCGTTGCCATCACCAGGGCAATGAAACCGTCCAGCACCCGCCAGGCCGATGCCTTGGCAAAAAGCGGCGCCAGCACCTTGGCGCCATAGCCCAGCGAAAAGAACCATAAGAAGGACGCGATAACCGCGCCAGTTGCAAAGGCGGTGCGCATGGAGCCCACATATTGCCCGGAGACGCCCCCCAGCAAAACGATGGTATCTAGATAAACATGGGGGTTGAGAAAGGTGAAACCAACCAGAATGGCCACCAGTCGCGTCAGCTTCTGCGTGCCGTTTTTTGCCGTTTGCAGGCCAACGGGAAACAGCGCCCGACGCGCCGCGATAATCGCATATATGGCCAGGAATACCGCGCCGGCCAGGGTTACAAAGAACAACAGATCAGGCTGAGATTTGACCAGCGCGCCCATGCCAACAACGCCGAGAATGATCAATACGGCGTCAAAGACAGCGGCCAGCAGGCACAGAATAAAGACGTGCTGACGCAACAGGCCCTGACGCAAAATGAATGCGTTTTGAGCGCCAATGGCAACGATAAGGCCGCCACCCAACAGGAATCCCTCAAGTGCAGGTAGCAGGTTCATCTCGTCCTAAAACATCGAGAGTTGTTCATTATCGTCATGCTTTGATTTCGCAGGTGAAACGACCTCTACACGATTTTGTATGTCGCGGCCAGTGTTGGAAACCTTGTTTACAGCATTGCTCACCGGCACCGCCTCAAAGTAGTCATCACGGATCGGTTGCATCAAATCGATAACGTCTCTCGGCTCCTGTGTTTTGACATCCAGCCAGCGGTCAAAGTCTTTCTTCTCTATGACAACGGGCATGCGGTGGTGAATGGCAGCGAAACTCTCATTGGGCCCGGTGGTCAATACGCAACCGGTGTCAATTTCGCTGCCATTTGGGTCTGACCAGGTTTCAACCAAGCCGCCGAAAGCGACGATGCCGCCGCTTTTGGGACGCACCCAATAGGCCTGGCTGGGCTGCCCCTTGCCGAATCGTTGCCATTCATAAAACCCGCTGGCCGGTATCAATACCCGCCGATGCCGCATGGCGGCGCGAAAGGACGGCTTGTCGATGGCGGTTTCTGAGCGGGCATTGGCCAGCAGGGTGAATTCCTTCGGGTCTTTTACCCACGAAGGCACCAGTCCCCAGCGGACCAACTGGCCCTCCCGGGCACCGTCTCCCCCAATGCCGATTGTGACAATGGGTTGGGACGGGGGAATGTTGTAACGAGGTGGCATGTCTTCAGCCATGCTTCGCGGACGGATCAGATCGAAAAATTGGAACAACTCCTCCCAGCTGGCTTCCAAACCGAACCTTCCACACATGAAACATCTCCCCGCCATTGGCGCTTGGATTCTCTTATCTGGCAGGCTATGCGAAACCATGTCTTCACGCCACTATCCATCCGCTCCCTTGCTTGGAGCTTGCACAGCCATCTGGCGCAATGGCCGGATTTTGCTGGCCAAGCGCAGCGTTGATCCCAATGCGGGCACCTGGGCGATGCCCGGCGGTTTGGTGGAGACCGGCGAACGGTTGGAACAGGCCGCCATCCGTGAGGTGCGGGAAGAAACAAGCCTTGAAATGAGCAATCTCATATTCAACCGATTTCACGAAATTATCCTTCGAGACCCGGAAAACAGGGTCGAAAGGCACTTTGTTCTGGCGATGTTTGTCGGCATCTCGGCGGAGGGCGAGGCGATTGCAGGAGATGATGCAGCGGCCGTTGAATGGTTCACCTTGGATCAACTGCCCGAGCTGCCATTGACCGGCAAGACAGATGTGTTCGTGCGCGAAAGCCTCGGCCTTCTGCCGCGATTGGCAAGCGGCGACATAAGCGTCTGACATAGAGCCTTTCACAGGCCGATCACCTGAAATTGTATTCTCTGCTCAGCCAACGCGGGTCAGACTGGTCTCGACGGGAGAACGCCCATGCGCGCACGCAGTCTTTGCATAGCTTTTATCATGATCTGGGTGACCTCAGTCAGCCAGGCCCAGGAGAGGCGCTGGCAGGCGGAAGGCTGGCGAACGGATTTTTCCCAGAAGACCGTCAATTTCGCTGAGATTCTCAGCGGCGGCCCGCCGAAGGACGGCATCCCCCCCATCGACAACCCGAAATTCGAGCCAGTGGCCAGCATTGCCAATCTCGATGATCGCGAACCGGTCATCGGGCTGGAAATCAACGGTGATGCCCGCGCCTATCCGCTGCAGGTGATGACCTGGCATGAGATCGTCAACGACAAGGTGGGCGGCACACCGGTCACCGTCACCTATTGCCCCTTGTGCAATGCGGCGATCGTTTTCGATGCCCGTGTCGGCGGCGACGGCGGCGGCGACGGCGACGGCGAGGTCTTGAGTTTTGGTACCACCGGCAAGCTGCGCAATTCAGATCTGATCATGTATGACCGCAAGACCGAGAGTTGGTGGCAACAATTTATCGGCGAAGCGATTGTCGGCCACTACACCGGCAAAAAACTCAAACTGGTGCCGGCGCGGCTGGAATCCTGGCTGGAATTTCGCAGCCGCCATCCCCAGGGCAAGGTGCTCGTGCCCAACAATCCGGTGATGCGTCCCTATGGACGCAACCCCTATGTCAATTACGATGTGGCCTCCCGTCCCTTTCTTTATGACGGGTCGATGCCTGACGGCATTTCCCCCATGGCGCGGGTGGTGATTGTGCGTCAGCAGGATGACGAGCCGCTTGTTGTAGCGCTGGAATTGCTGCGCCAGTCGAAGAGCATGGTGGTTGACGATGTTCAGCTTTCCTGGGCGGCGGGACAGGCCTCGGCGCTGCATACCGGCACGATTGCCGAAGGACGCGATGTCGGCACGGTCGCTGTCAGCCGAAAATCCGACGGGGCCGACATGGCCTATGACGTGACTTTTGCATTCGTGGCCCATGCCTTTCACCCGAAGGCGGAAATCAAGCAGAAAAAATAGTCTTTGTGCCCGGCGGCAGACTGGCCTATTTGGATTGTATGAATTGCGCTGCCTGCATATTTGGACTGTTTTTGATTTTGCCACAATTGGGCCCTGCCCCGGTCTGGGCGCAGGCTCCGGTGCTGCTGGCACAGGCACAATCTGACACATCGCCATCAACCGGTCCCAGTGAACCGGTTGCTCCCTATGACGACAAATTGCTGCGGCTATCAGAAATTCTGGGCGCCATTCACTATTTGCGCACCCTGTGTGGCTCCGGCGAGGGCAATAAGTGGCGCGACACGATGAATGGCATATTGGAGGCTGAAGAGCCCCTTCCCAACCGCAAGGCGCGCCTGATCGCTCATTTTAACCGCGGTTACCGGACTTTTTACGGCTCCTACAGCTCCTGTACGCCACTGGCCCTCTTGGCGGTCGAACGTTACATGGAAGAAGGCACGCTGCTGTCAAAACAGATCACTGATCGCTACGGACGATAATCGGGCCTGCACGTTAACCCTGTCCCTATTCTGATCCACATAAGTGGTTCCATTTTCGAAAGTGTGGAGATAGGTTGTTAACGGAAGTTAAGGAACTAACCGCTCTGCCAAGCGAGATAATAATGCTGCGTGAAACGCCCGAAAATCTGGACGCTCTGATCCTTGAGGAAAAGCAACGTGTCGCCGTTGAATTCATCCAGGAAGCGTGGAACAGCGCCATGCAGGAGGGCATTGAAGCCTCCATTCTCGCTGAATCCGGCCTGCAGGCCATTTTGACGCAATACCACGCCCATGCCGGCGAAAAGGCTGTAATTGAGCTGATCGAAGGCCTGTCTGACAGACAGCATTGCGGCCATTTCGACGCAGATCGCGTCCTGCAGTAGCAGCAATTTCCGGTCGCACTGGAAGCCCCTAATTCCCGTCCACCAGCCAGACTTCTTAAATCACCTGTAACGTGTTAATCTGACTCCTATCAGACCGGCATTGACACCTGACCAGGCGCATCATGGCATTGACGAGAGACACCCTATTTGCACTTGCAACAATTGCGCTGTTTCCAATGGTTTCCCTGGCTGTGTCCACTGCCGATGCGGCGACCACAAAGACCAAGACACAAACAATAATCGTGCCGCTGGAAGAAACGCCGGAAAAACCCGACGCGGTTGAAGCCGAACCAACCATTCCCAACGACGCCCTGCCAAAACTGGATTCACAACCCGCGTCGAATGAAGCTGCCAGTGAAGAAGAATCAACTGAGCCTGCTGAGGGTGCGGAAGAACCGGACATCGATATTGCCGATGATGAGGCTCCACCACCCCTGCCACCTGTGCTGCGCGATACCGACCTGCTGCCAGCTGCCGTGCGCACTACGCACGCAAAACTGATTTCAGCTGCCAAGCGCGGAGACATGGAGGCTCTGCGTGCCCTGATCGGCACCGGCGAGACCGCGACGACCCTGTCGATTGGCGGGTTGGAAGGTGACCCAATTGCCTTTTTGAAGGAGACTTCCGGTGATGAAGATGGCTATGAGTTATTGGCCATATTGCTGGAGGTGCTTGAGGCGGGATTCGTTCATGTGGATGCAGGCACAGAAAGCGAAATGTATGTTTGGCCCTATTTCTTCACCTGGCCGTTTGAAAAGCTCACGCCGCAAATGAAGGTCGAGCTCTACCGCATTCTCACCGCCGGCGATGTACAGGATTCGGCCGATTTTGGTGGCTATATATTTTATCGCATCGGCATCAGGCCGGACGGGCGCTGGGATTTTTTTGTTGCGGGCGACTGATCGCCCCTACCCGATGGGCCAAAAAAATCCTAATTGAGTGCCATGTCCAAGATTGCTCCCCTCTCCTCCCGTGCCCTGCTTCGCCTAGAAGGAGCTGATGTCGTTGGTTTCCTGCAAAACCTGATCACCAATGATGTCGAAAATCTCACCGATGGCCAGGCCAGTTTCGCCGCCCTGCTGACCCCCCAGGGGAAAGTTCTGTTCGATTTCATCGTGCTGCGCGAGGGCAATGGTTTTACCATCGATATTGACCGGCAACAGCGCGATTCAATGGCCAAGCTGCTGACCTTTTACAAGCTGCGCGCTGATGTGCAGATATCCAATGATGAGCGTGGCGTTATCGCCGGCTGGCCCGATCTGGCGGCGATGCCATCTGCCGGTTTTGCCGATCCACGCCATGATGGACTTGGCTGGCGGCTTTTCGACAACGGCCCGGAAACCAACAGTGACGCTAACAGCGATGAGTCCGCCTGGCATGAAAACCGGATTGCCGTGGGCATTCCCCAATCCGGTGAAGATTTTGAACTGGGAGAAGTATTCCCCCACGACATCTTGCTGGACCAGTTGCACACCGGCGGCATCGATTTTTCCAAGGGCTGCTATGTCGGTCAGGAAGTGGTCTCCCGCATGCAGCACAGGGGAACCGCCCGCAACAGGTTCGTCATTGCAAAAGCCTCGAACCCGCTGCCCGCAGACGCGAGAGGTGCCACCCTGACGGCCGATGGCAAGCGGGTTGGCACGCTTGGATCTTTTGCCGGGAAAACCGGGCTGGCCCTGGTGCGGGTGGACCGGATTGGATCTGCGCTGGAGGCAGGAACTGCGATCATGGCAGGCGACATGGAAGTCACCCTGGAAATCCCCTCTTTTGCCAATTTTGGTTGGGGCAAATGAGCCGCAGCGACAAAGATAGTGCCGGATCTGCACCACCGCGCGCCTGGCAACGCATGTTGTCAGGGCGGCGCCTCGATCTGCTGGACCCATCCCCGCTGGACGTGGAACTGGAAGATATCGCTCATGGTCTGGCGCGGGTGGCCCGATGGAACGGACAGACCCATGGGGATCACGCCTTTTCCGTTGCCCAGCATTCGCTGCTGGTGGAACAGATCATGGGACTGCAAAACGCCCGGCTCTCCCCGTCACACCGACTGTTCGCCCTGCTCCACGACGCCCCGGAATATGTCATTGGCGACATGATTTCCCCCTTCAAGGCGGTGGTTGGCGGCGCCTACAAGGATGTGGAACTGCGGCTGGAGGCGGCCATTCATCGGCGTGCCGGTCTGCCTGCCCATCCAGCCGACCGATTGAAAAAGGACATCAAGAAGGCCGACAAGATCGCCGCATTTTTTGAAGCCACCGAACTGGCCGGTTTTGAACTTGAGGAAGCCGCCCGGTTTTTTGGTCGTCCCAATGGCATTTCCATTGATCAGCTTGACCTTGCGCCGCTGCCCACAATTGAAGCCCAGTCACGTTTCATGCAGCGGTTGATCCACGTCATGGGCCAGTTATGAGCCGCATCTGCGTCTGTCCGCTTTCCCACCTTGAAGCGCAGTTGCAATCAAGCGGTGCCCGCTGGATGGTCAGCCTGATGGGACCGGGCAAGGCAGCAACGCGGCCTGCGCAGATAAGTGCCGGATTTCTGGCCCTGGAATTTCATGATATTGCCGGCCCGCGTGAGGGATATTCCCCGCCATCGGCAGAGCAAATTACCCAATTGCTGGACTTCTTTGCCCAATGGGACCAGCGCGCGCCGCTGCTGATCCATTGTTGGATGGGTATCAGCCGCTCTACGGCTGCAGCGGCCATCGCATTGGCGCAATTGAATCCTGAGCAAGACATGACCGGCCTTGCAGAAAAACTGCGTCGGTCTTCTCCGTCTGCCACGCCCAATTCCTTGATGATTGCTCTCGCCGACGAACAACTGGAGTTAAACGGCCGCTTGAGCAGTGCCATCGCCGCCATCGGGCGCGGCGCAGAAGCTTCTCAGGGCACTCCCTTTTCGATAGCATCCACTTCATGAACACGGCATTGGAGATAGGCCTGCATGCAGCAGTGATTGCGGTGGATTCCGGCACCCCGCTCTATCTGGCTGTGCCCGGCAAAAATCCCCGTGGCAATACGCTGGACGGCTTGCCCTTCGGCCCCTATCAGCCAGGGGAGCACCGCACCCTGGATACCGGGCTGCGTCGCTGGGTGGAAGAACAGACACGGCTGAGCCTTGGCTATGTGGAACAACTCTACACATTTGGTGATATGGGCCGCATGGACGGACAATCCCTAGGTGCTGAAAGTTTCGTTTCCGTTGGCTATCTGGCGCTGGTGCGCAAACCGGAAACCGCCGCTGACACGCAATCGCTGCAATGGGGAGACTGGTATAGCCATTTTCCATGGGAAGACTGGCGCGCTGGCCCACCGCCCCTGTTGACGGAACAATTGATGCCGGCATTAGCTTCGTGGGTCTCCGCTTCCCCCGGTGAGCGATCAAATGCATCCGGCCTCGACCGGCAAGTCCGGTTTCGCCTGGCCTTTGGCTGTGAATTGCCGAAGTCGAACATTCCCACGATCATTGCCTGGGACGAAGAACGGGTACTGGAACGCTATGAGCTGATGTATGAGGCCGGACTGGTCGACGAGGCTGTGTTCGACGGCCAGGTCGAAAAGCTGGCCCTTTCGCCCAGCCCCGGAAAGCCGATGCTGCACGATCATCGCCGCATCCTGGCAACGGCCATTGCCCGCTTGCGGGCCAAGCTGAAATACCGACCGGTGGTCTTCGAATTGCTGCCTGAGAGTTTTACCCTGACGGAGCTGCAACAGACCGTGGAAACCCTGTCGGGCCGGAAACTGCACAAGCAGAACTTTCGCCGCATGGTGGAAAAGGCCGAATTGGTAGAGCCGACCGGCGCGACAGCGTCGCGCACCGGCGGCAGGCCAGCCGCCTATTTTCGGTTCAGAAAAGCAGTATTGCGCGAACGCCCGGCCCCCGGCCTGCGCATCGGTTCCCGCGGCTAGCGGCGAGAGGCGAGAGGCGGGCGGCGAGAGGCGAGAGGCGAGAGGCGAGATTAGTCGATATTAATATCCAGACCGATGTCCAGTGTCGGTGCGCTCATGGTGATCTTGCTCGTCGAAATCATGTCGACGCCGCTTTCGGCAATCGCCTGGATGGTATCAATATTGACGTTTCCCGAAGCCTCGATGGGTATGGCGCCACCGACAATATCAACCCCCTGTTTGAGCTGATCCGGGCCCATATTGTCCAGCATCACCACGTCAGGTTTGGCCTTCAGGGCTTCCTTCAACTGTTCCAGCGTGTCGACTTCGACCTCAATCTTGATCAGGTGTCCGGCAAAAGCCCGCGCGGCTTCTATCGCCTCGCCCACCCCACCGGCGACGGCAATGTGGTTGTCCTTGATCAGGATCGCGTCATCCAGCCCATAACGGTGGTTCGAACCGCCACCGCATTTCACCGCGTATTTTTCAAAGGCCCGCAATCCCGGAATGGTCTTGCGGGTACAGCAAACGACAGCCTTGGTATGGGCAATGCGTTCGGCAAATTTCGACGTATAGGTGGCAATGCCCGACAGGTGGCACAGATAATTCAGCGCCACCCGTTCGCCGCCCAGGACAGAACGCGCCCGCCCGGAGATTTTGGCAATCTTCTGGCCCGGCTTCACTCGGTCTCCGTCTTTCACATAGGCTTTGAACTTTACCTTACCGTCGAACTGGCGAAACGCTTCCCGGGCCAGCGCAAGTCCGGCAATCACGCCGTCTTCTCGGCTGTTCATGAGGGCAGAAGCTTTGGCCGTCGCCGGGATGGTGGCGTCGCTGGTGACATCCCCCGCCAGCCCCAGATCTTCCAGCAATGCAGCGCCAACCGCTTCCTGTACCTGCAATTGGGACAAACTCGGCAGGTTGACCTGGTTTGTGCTTGCCATGATCAGCTCCCTGCTGCTTTCGATTGGTCGCCATTGACCAGTTCATCAGCAGCGCTGCAGGCGGCCGACCATGTCAGGAAACTGCGCCGCGCCAATTCGGGAATTTCATTGGGAAAATCGGTGCGATAATGGCCGCCCCGACTTTCCTCGCGCAGCAGCGCTGAAACGGCAATCATCTTGGCCGTGATGAGGGCATTTTCAAACCGCTGAAGCTTGTTCTTCTCTTCCAGCTGCAGAATGGTTTTCAAACCCTCCAACATGCCTTGCGGATCACGCACAACGCCAAACTCGGCACTCATTGTCTTGCGCAGCAGGCTCATCATTTTTGAATCTTCCGGCGATTCCGTATCGTCATGGGGCAGTTCCTCGTCGTCCCAGGGATTTAAACGCGAGGCTGGTAAAAGGCTTTGAACGTCTTCGGCAATGCGGGCTGCAAATACCACCGCTTCCAACAACGAATTGGAGGCCAGACGGTTGGCACCATGGGCGCCGGTTGAGGTGACCTCACCACAGGCCCACAGACCATCGAGGGTCGAGCGGCCATTGGCATCGGTCAAAATCCCGCCCATGAAATAATGAGCCGCGGGAACCACGGGTATACGTTCCTTGGCCGGATCAATACCAGCTTCCTGACAATAGCCGTAAACCGTTGGGTATTCCTCAGCAAAACTGGCGCCGACTGCCTCCGTGCAGTCCAAGAATGCGCCCCGGCCAGCCTTCACTTCAGCAAAAATGCCTCGGGCAACCACGTCGCGGGGCGCAAGTTCTGCGTCCTCGTGCAGCGGCACCATAAAGCGTTCGCCAGCGCTGTTGTGCAGCGTTGCTCCATGGCCGCGCAAGGCTTCGGTTGCCAGCGGCGATGGATCCTTGCCCACATCAATTGCGGTGGGGTGAAACTGGACAAATTCCATGTCCGCCAACACTGCGCCGGCGCGCGCCGCCATGCCGATGCCGCCGCCACGCGCTTCTGCAGGATTGGTGGTCACCGCATAAAGATGCCCGATCCCGCCAGCCGCCATCACCACTGCGCGGGCGGCAAGCCTGATCTTGTTGGGGCCGGTGCCGGCTTCATCGCGGGCAACAACACCACTGACCTGTTTGCCCTGGGTGAGAATGTCCTGAACCACATAGCCTTCAAGCACGCGGATGCTGGGCGTCTCACGAACGGCGGACACCAGGGCCTCCATGATTGCCTTGCCGGCCATGTCACCGCGCACCCTCACAACGCGATTTTCAGAATGGGCGGCTTCGCGGGATACTTCCAGGCGGCCTTCAAGATCGCGATCAAAGGGCACGCCAAATTTCAGCAAGTCGGTGATCCGGTCAACCGCTTCCGACGCCATCAGCCGGGCAATCTTTTCATCAACAATTCCCGCCCCGGCTTCCAGCGTGTCGGCAACATGCTTGTCTACCGTATCGCCTTCCGATACCGCCGCGGCAATACCAGCCTGAGCCCAGGCAGAGGACGCCCCCCTGCCCAGCGATGCGGCGGTCAGAACGGTAACCGGCCGTGGCGCCAGTTTCAGTGCACAAAACAGGCCGGCCAATCCGCCGCCGACAATGATGACATCATCCGTACCGGTTGAACTGATGGGACGCAAAAAGGAAAGTTGTTCAGGCATCTGTTTTTCCTAGAAAAGCTCTTCGCCGGTTTGACGCACCGGATCGGGAAAATCCCGGTAGAGGGCGAATTTCACGTCGGCGATCTTTGAATTGACGCCATGATGCAGAGGCTCCACGTCCCCCGCCCGGCTGGCGGCCAGGTTGAAGGCCTCGTCCAGCTGTGCCAGTCCTTCGACCTCGATCATCAGATGGAATTCGCCGAATTCCTTCGGCCCCAGGCCCAGCTTGCGGCGCATCAGCCGCCAGTTGGTGATTTTTTCCTGGCTGACCAGATGCTCCATGAAGCGTTGCAGATCGGCGGCGAACTCCGTGTCCTTCGTTCCCGGCTTAAGGCTGAAAAATCCGTGATATATATCCAAGGTCTGGCCGATCAGTTTTTGAGATTGACCATGCGCTCAACCGCGTGGCGGGCCTTTTCGGCCATCAATGGATCAACAACCACCTCTTCCTTCATCTCCAGCAGACTGTCGAGAATTTTCGGCAAGGTGATGCGCTTCATATGCGGGCACAGGTTGCAGGGTTTGATGAACTCAACGCCCGGTGCCTGTTCCTGAATATTCGATGCCATTGAACACTCGGTCACCAGCAACACCTTGGCACCAGGCTTCTGCCCCAGCGCATAATCAATCATGCCCTTGGTAGAACCGGTAAAATCGGCCACGGCGGTGACTTCAAGCGGGCATTCGGGATGGGCGATGATCTGAACTTCGGGATCGGCATCCTTGTAGGCCAGCAATTCTTCTGCGGTGAAGCGCTCATGCACCTCACAATGTCCCTTCCAGGTGAGGATTTTAACGTCGGTATTCTTGGCAACATTCTGCGCCAGATATTCATCCGGGATCAGCAACACCTTGTCGACACCAAAACTCTCCACCACCTGCACCGCGTTGGACGACGTGCAGCAAATATCGCTTTCCGCCTTCACATCGGCGGACGTATTTACATAAGTAACAATCGGCACGCCGGGATTGGCTTCCCGTAACAGGCGTACATCCTTGCCGGTGATTGAATCGGCCAGCGAACACCCGGCTTTCATGTCGGGAATAAGCACGGTTTTCGACGGGTTCAGCAATTTCGACGTTTCGGCCATGAAATGCACGCCACACTGGACGATTATATCGGCCTCAACGCGGGTGGCTTCCATCGCCAATTGCAGGGAATCGCCCGATATATCAGCCACGCAATGGTAGATTTCCGGTGTCTGATAATTATGCGCCAGAATCGCTGCATTGCGCTGCTTTTTCAGCTTGTTGATAGCGTAGACATAGGGAGCATGGATCGGCCACTCGATTTCGGGAATGTGATGCTTCACCTTTTCATAAAGCGGTGCCGTCTCGCGGGCCACCTCGTCGGTATATTCCAGCGAAGGTCGCTCCAGACGCGGATACGACTGTCCAGAAGACGTAATCACCGATTTGTCGTGGGTTTGCAGGTCTGTAGCGGCCATTTCAATTCTCCTGAGGGGCATCGGGGGTTCCGACTTATACTCAATATGAGTATAACAAGGCCATAAAACAAGTCCGGCATTCACCGGACCATCCCTGTTTTAAGATAATGGGACTGCGGACACAAGCGCGTCGACAGCCCATTTTCAGCTATTTTGCGGCTTTGATCAGGTAAAATTGACGCGGACTTCGCCGAAATCGGCAAATTTGGCGCTGTAGGTGGTGCCCGCCTGAATGGGGACAGGTGCCGTGCAGGTGCCGGTTGATATCCATTCACCGGCTTTCAACTGGCCGCCCTGATCGGCCAGGGTCTGGGCAATCCAGACCAGCGAATTGATCGGATTGTCCATCGCAGACTGGCCGTTACCGGTGGCGACCACTTCTCCGTCGATCCTAGATTCCACCACCCCATTGGCAAAATCCTGACTTTGCCAATCGTCCACTTCAGGACCGACAACAAAGGCAACATTGCCACCGAAATCCATCGTCACCCCAAGGCCATTGGCGAAATCCGGATTGCCGATCGTGCGGCCGATCACCTCAATGGCAATATGAACCTTCTCAACCGCCTGGCTGGCACTTTCCACGTTGATTTTCTCGCCGTCGCTGGCAGGGAAATCACGGGCCAGTTTGAAGGCATATTCCGGCTCACAAGCCATGACACAGTCAGTTTTCTTCAGATCCGCACCGCTTTCCATCACCCCGGCTTCGGGCATTGGGCCATAAAATGGCTCATCAATGCCAAACGCCTGCTGGGCCGGTTTGTTGGTGGCGCCAACTTTCCAGCCGACACTGGGGGAATCATATTTTTCAAACACCGCCGACTGGATTGCCCGGGCATCAGCCATGCTCGGTGCCGGGTCGGGCCACTGTATCTTGTTCTGCACACCGCTTCTGCGGGCGGCGACGATTTCGGCGGCCATTTTGTCAATGTCCATGGGGCTTCCTTTGTCTGAAAATACTCATCACGTTTGCTGATGTGTTTAATCAAATTTTTTCGCGTGCACATCCTCCCAAATGCAATTAATTTGATCCGGATTGAAAGGAATCCCCATGTCTGCCGAATCCGCTGCTAAACTGCGTCGCTGGCGCCCGCCTGTCTTGCTTATCGTGGTATGTGGATCGCTCATTGCCCTGCTTTGCTTTGGCGTGCGCTCGACCATGGGATTCTTTCAGATCCCGATCCTCAACGATACCGGCTGGAGCTTCACCACCTTTGGCCTGGCCATGGCAATACAGAATTTGGCATGGGGAATTGGGCAGCCGGTTTTCGGCGCCTTTGCCGATAAATACGGCGCCTGGCGCACATTGGCCTTTGGTGGCCTTATCTACGCAGCCGGCGTCTATATGATGGGTGTTGGCCAGGCTCCGATCTGGCTGCATATTGGTGGCGGTGTTTTGGTTGGCCTTGGCGTATCCGCCGGATCCTTCGGCATTATCATGTCGGTCTTCGCCCGCAATGTGAAACCGGAACAACGCAGTTTTGTCTTTGGCATTGGCACCGCTGCCGGTTCTGCCGGGATGTTCCTGTTTGCCCCCATATCGGTGGCAATGATCGAGCGGTTCGGCTGGTCGCACACACTGGTTTTGCTGTCGATGCTGTTGCTTTTGGTGCCGGTGCTGGCCATCCCGCTCTACGGCAATGCGAGGTCTTCGCCTAATGCGGCAGCGGAATATGAGCAGACGATCAGGGAAGCTCTGCGCGAGGCGATGGGCCATGGCTCATACCAGTTGCTGATGGCCGGATTCTTCGTCTGCGGATTTCACGTCGCTTTCATCGCAGCCCACTTCCCGGCCTATATTGATGACATCGGTATCGATGCGAAATATGCCGGCTATTCCATTGCGATTATTGGCTTTTTGAATATCTTTGGTTCCCTGGCCGCGGGCTATCTGGGGCAGAAATATTCAAAGGTCTATATGCTGACCGTGCTCTATGCGCTGCGCGCCGCCGCCTTCACCGCGTTTTTGCTGCTGCCCCAGACGCCAACGACGGTAATCCTGTTTTCAATTGCCCTTGGGTTTCTGTGGCTGTCCACGGTACCGCCTACAAACGCGCTTGTTGCAGTCATGTTCGGCACGCGGCATCTGGGCATGTTGGGCGGACTGGTATTTTTCGCCCACCAGATCGGCTCCTTTATCGGCGTCTATCTGGGCGGCTATCTGCGCGATCTCTACGGCACCTTTGATGCCGTGTGGTGGCTTGGGGTTGTGCTCGCCATATTTGCAGCGATTGTCCATTGGCCAATCCGGGAAGCCGCCATCGAAAGGCCAGCCGCGGCGGCGGCGTAAAAGCTCTCCAACTGCTATTCAGGCAGTTTAAAAATTGAACAGGCCTGACTGCCATGGGCGTAGAGCTTGCCCTGTTCATCGACCAGCCGCCCTTCGCAAGTGGCGATCTGACGGCCGGGATGGACGACTTTTGCCGTGGCGATTAACCGGCCGGTATCTGGTGTGACAGGGCGAACAAAATTCACTTTCAGATCAATCGACGTGGAAGCAAAGCCCGCCGGACACAGGGTGTGAACGCAACAGCCAAGAGCAGAATCGAGCATTGTCGCCATGAACCCGCCATGGACCACACCGAGGGGATTGAGATAATCTGCACCTGGCGTGGCGGAAAAGGATACCAGCCCCTCCTCCGCTTCGGTCAGGCGCATATTCATGGCCCGGCTGATGGTCGGCGCCGGGAATTTGCAGTCGCGGATGCCCTGCAGAAACTCCAGCCCCGATATCTTGCGAACTTCAGCAACATCAACCACGCCGAAGCCGGCCAAAGCTGGCTGGCCGTCGAGCATTTCAACTTCACTCATCTGTCATTCCCTCACTCAGCACCTTGGTGACCGCTCTTAGCAGGCTTTCGCGTTCCGGCGGAATATCAATTCCCCGCGGCCCGTGAATGTTGCGCCAGAAAAAATAGCGTGTCAGTTCAAACCCTGCCTGGATGTCTTCCAGCGAGGCGCTGTCAATCCGTTCAATATCCCGTTCAAGCAGGAAAGAAGGCAGCATCAACATGCGGTCGGCCCAGGGCTGACCGGCCTCGCCGCTGACCGCCCTGCCCGTTTTCGGCGACACATAGACTAAATTCTGGCGCGACCCGGTTGCCGCGCAGGCGGCCAGATCGAGGCCAAATCCAAGTTCCTCCAGCATCGCCAGTTCAAACCGCACCACCAGTTCAGCGGCGATATCCGGTGCGTCGAGATGGTCCAGCACAATGGCAAGGGTGTGATACAGTCCCTCATGGGCGTCCCGCTCAGGCAGCAGGCGCAGATGAGACGCCAGGGTCTGCAGGGCATAAATCGCGTGGGCATGTTCCATCAGCTGCGCGGCCCGCAACTTTTCCGGCTCTACTTTGAATTGTCCGAGATGCTCGTCGAGCCGCGCTCGCCAATGGACCGTGACCGAATTGCCCGGCTGCAGCACCGGGCGCAACCGGCGCGAACGGCCGCCCTGAATCAGGCCCAGATGTCGACCGTGATCGCGGGTCATCAATTCGGCAATGACCGAGGTTTCACCATGTTTTCGGACACCGAGCACAATGGCTTCATCAGTCCATTCCATGTTGCTGTCCCCGTCTTTGTGTCTGCCCGGAACTACCGGGGAAAATCGAGTCCCATTTCGCGATAACGTTCCGGGTCGTCCAACCAGTTTTCGCGTACTTTGACGAACAGAAAAAGATGCACTTTGCGATCCAGCATTTCGCTGAGCTCTTTTCGCGCAGCGGCAGAGATTGCCTTGATGGTTTCACCGCCCTTGCCGATGACAATCTTCTTGTGCGCGGCGCGCTGGATATAGATCACCTGATCGATCTTGACGCTGCCATCCTTGCGTTCTTCCCAGCCTTCCACTTCCACATGGGCCGAATAGGGCAATTCCTGATGCAGGCGCAAAAACAGTTTTTCGCGTGTTATCTCTGCCGCCAGCATTTTGGTGGGAAAATCGGAAATCTGATCCGGCGGATAGAGAAACGGGCCTTCCGGCAACACATTGGCAAGATGATTCAGGAAATCATCGCAACCGTTTCCTTTCAAAGCGGAAATCATGAAGGTCTGGTCAAACTCCACCCGGTCATTGGCCTGTTTGGTCAGTTCCAGAAGCGCTTCCGGTTGAACCCGGTCAATCTTGTTGAGCAACAGGATTTTTGGCAGTTTCACATCTTTGAGACTGTCGAGAATGCGCTCTGCATCACCCCGAATTCCGCGCTCGGCGTCAATCAGCAGGCAGACAATGTCGGCATCCTTGGCACCGCCCCAGGCGGCATCGACCATCGCCCGGTCGAGGCGTCGGCGCGGTTGAAATATTCCGGGCGTGTCGGCGAATATGATCTGGCTGTTGTCGCGCATCATGATGCCGCGCACCACGGTGCGTGTGGTTTGGACCTTGTGACTGACGATGGAGACCTTTGTGCCGACCAATTGATTGATCAGGGTCGACTTACCGGCATTGGGCGCACCGATCAGGGCGACAAAACCGGCCCGTTGGGGAGCGGATTGCCCATCGTTTTTGTTATCGTCCTGCGTCACTTTGTGTTTTCCTTAATAGTGCCCTTGGCGGTTTGTAACCAGACACTTTCGCGCAACAGAACCGCCTGGGCGGCTGCCTGTTCGGCGGCACGTTTTGATTTGCCCCTGCCCTGGGCGTTTTGGCTTCCCTCGATCTCAACTTCCACCACGAATGTCGGATCATGATCCGGGCCGCTGCGTTTGACGATTTTGTACACCGGCGTTGCACCAGACTGGGTATGGGCCCATTCCTGAAGCGCGGTCTTGCTGTCACGAATGGCGCCATTGTCCTGCTGCAGCCGTTTTTGCCAGAACTTTTGAACAAATTGACTGGCGGCTTCGATGCCACCGTCCAGATAGATGGCGGCGATCAGAGATTCCGTCACGTCGGCGCGAACGCTGCGCATCCGCTTGCTGGTCAGTTGCTTGACGTCGGCTCCGGCCTGAATGAAATCGTGCAGGCCAATATCATCGGCAATTTCGGCACAGGTTTTGCCGCTGACCATGGCGTTGAGCCGCACCGACAATTCCCCTTCCCTTGCATCGGGGAATTGGGCAAATAACAGCTCCGCCACACACAGGCCAAGTACCCGGTCGCCGAGAAATTCAAGGCGCTCGTAATGAGGAATATCTCCGGATACCTTGGTGGCGCTGGCATGGGTCAGCGCCCGCACCAGGCGGGCATGTTCCTTGAACGTATAGCCGATACGTTCTTCAAGCGTTGCAATCTTTTGCGCCGAAACGCGCGCAGCAGCCATATATTATAGTCCGGTAAACAATCGGTCCCAGCGCATGCTGGTGGGCCATTTCCAGAACTGCCAGGCGGCGGCACCGTCCTTCAGCGACAGGAACATGATCTGCGCCTTGCCGACCAGATTTTCCGCCGGAACCATGCCAACGTCAAAGCGGCTGTCTGCAGAATTGTCACGATTGTCGCCCAGGAAGAAATAATGACCTTCCGGCACGACGAATTCGGGGGTGGAATCGGCGTAGTTGTTGGGCTGAATATCGATGGTCTGGTAGGAATTGCCGTTAGCCTGGGTTTCCATATAGATCGGCACGGTTACGCCGGTGCTTTCATCGGTAAATTCACCCTGTTTGTTGCGCTCGACAGGCTTGCCGTTGATCAGAACAACACTTTCGCGCAGCTGCACCTTGTCGCCCGGCAGACCGATAATGCGCTTGATATAGTCCTTGCTGGTATCGCTTGGATATTTGAACACCACAACATCACCGCGCTCCGGGTCGCTGCCCCAGATGCGGCCGCTGAAAATCTTGGGGCTGAACGGCAGCGAATGATGGCTGTAGCCGTAGCTCCACTTGGAGACAAAAATGTAATCCCCAACCAGCAAGGTGGGCTTCATCGACCCTGAGGGGATGTTAAAGGGTTGGAACAGGAAGGTGCGCAGAATCAAGGCAAGCAGCAGCGCCTGCAGAACCACGGAAACAGTTTCCCAGACGGCGCTTTCTTCTTTGTTTTTGGTCTCGCTGGCCAATGGAGTGCTTCCTTTGATTTTGCTATTCGCGATGGTTCCGCGCGGTTATGCCGACTGGCTCTGAATTGAGCAAGTTAAATTCAGTAAATAGACCGGCCGATCCGGCCCTGCCCTTGCCGAATTCACGTCGCTCAACCCATTTGATCAATTATTTCCCGAGCGTTGCGAAAGACATCATGAAACATCGCTTCCGTCAGCCGACCGGTATTGGTGTTGTAGCGGGAACAATGGTAGCTGGACAGCACCTGATAGCGGTCCATTTCAAACTGCCGATTGTGGCCAAACGGCACCGCCGCCACCCGCACACCTAGCGCCCGGGCGGTACTGTCGTGCGATATCTTTCCCAGTGTTATCAAAAGTTTGAGGTTCTTCAACTGGTGCAAGCTGTTGACCAGAAAGGGCCGGCATGCGTTTATTTCGGATCCAATCGGCTTGTTTTGCGGCGGCACACAGCGCACCGCATTGGTGATCGCACAATCCCGCAGCTTTAATGTATCTTCAGGGTCGGCCTGATAGCGCCCTTCGGCAAAGCCGAATTCACACAATGTTGAATAAAGCAGATCGCCGGCCCAGTCGCCGGTGAAAGGGCGGCCGGTGCGGTTTGCCCCTTTCAGCCCCGGCGCCATGCCGACCACCATCAGTTTTACCGCGTCGTGACCCCCGCGCTGAGATTCAGGATACCAGGTGGGGACCGGCGCGTTGTGAAAGTCCGGGTTGAGGTTGCGGTGGGTGTGGCGAAATTCCACCAACCGGTCGCAAAGATTACATTCCCGTTCCGGCTCTGTCGCCGTTGTTGTCGCCGCCGCCGCTGCCGCCGCCAAGTTTGTTGCCACGCCGCTCAACCCTTTCTTCCAGAGACCAAATTCACTGGGTCAATCACTCTCATAATCGTCATTGCTGGCGGGACCGCGGTCAGGAATCTCCCGTCCGAACTCCTTTTGCATGGTTTTCAGTTCGAGAAAATTGTCCGCCTGGCGACGCAGTTCGTCGGCAATCATCGGCGGTTGCGTGGCGGTCGTTGAAACGACGGTCACCCGCCTGCCGCGGCGCTGCAGGGCTTCCACAAGAACCCGGAAGTCACCATTGCCGGAAAACAACACGAAATGGTCCA
Source organism: Rhizobiaceae bacterium (assembly GCA_039977975.1). GTDB lineage: Bacteria > Pseudomonadota > Alphaproteobacteria > Rhizobiales > Rhizobiaceae > Pseudahrensia. The sequence goes on along the minus strand of JBDWCD010000007.1, from coordinate 16,248 downwards.
CCGTTTCCGACAATTCCATGGCGTCAATTGCAAGGTCCAGGTCCATATTGCCCTTCACCTTGCGCCGTCCGGTGGCGTCGGTGAATTCCTTGGCAGCCTTGGTGACCACCGCATAGCCATTATAGTCGAGCCAGTCGATCAGCGGCCGGATCGACGAATATTCCTGATCTTCGATTAGTGCGGTGTAATAATAGGCGCGCAGCAGATAGCCGCGCTTTTGAAACGATTTCAGCATCTGCTTGTAGTCGATATCAAAACCTAACGTGCGGGCCGTGGCATAGAGATTGGCGCCATCAATGAGAAGAACAATTTTCTCTCGCTCATCAAACATGAAAACTCCTGGTGACTGCGTCTTGCAGCCGAAATAAATGATCGAAAATATCTGCGTCGTTGATTGACGCATAGTCGTGGCAAAAGTGCGGCCCTTCCTATCAAAGTGACGTGATGGCAGGCAAGTGCGACATATCAGCGACTTTTGAGATACGGCAGTAATTTACTCGTGCAAACCGCAGCCGGTCTATACAATCGAGCCTAGCACGGAGCTAAAGTTCCTCGGCTTTGCAACCTGGCTTTGGCTTGGTTCGCCATGCCATCTTCATGTAGACATCGCCTGCCTTTAGCTCTTCAAGCATTTGATTGAGCCGTTTCAACCTGGTCTCCTCACGTTTCGCACGGCAAATCCAGCCCAGGTAATCGTTGCGCTGATACCACGGGCGTTGATCATAGCAATCTTGAAGCTCGTGGTTTGCGAGCGCAGTTCTGACGAATTCAGGCATTGGGTTCGGTGGCCGCTTCAAAATCTCTCCTCGTCGGCTCGCGAGTTTTGGCAAAAAAAGATTGATATTCCAGGCGATTACTCTTCGACAACAGTCTCAAACTGTCCAAATATAATCCTTTTGCCATCAAAGGGCATCGACATATTTTCCGAGTTCATTCGCTCATCAACCATCAATTTTGCCCAAGCCGCTTCATGTGCTTCCTTAGATTCCCAAATAATCCAGGAGAAAACTACGGTCTCATCTTCTTTCTTTTTGACCGCTAGCGGAAAGGATGTCAGCTCCCCATCTGGAACATCGATGCCCCAATTCTCAACCACTTTTAGTGCACCATACTCTTTAAAGATCTTTGCCCAATATTGGGCATGCTCGATAAATTTCTCTTTGTTTTCAATCTGAACTGCAGCCACAAAGCCGTCAACGTAACTCATATCTATTATCTCCCATCAATTGCAGCCTGCAATTCAACAATGCTGATTCTCTTCATTTGCATCATGGCGTCAAAGGCCCGTTTAGCTTCCTTGCCGCCAGAAGCCATCGCTTCACTCAGAATTCGCGGCGTAATTTACCATTGAAACACCCCACCTGTCCTTACACCAACCACACATGCCTTCTTCGCCACCGTTTCCAACTATCGCGTTCCAGTAGCGGCTGCTTCCGCAACTTTTCCGAGCATCAAGCAGATTCAGTTCTTGTGTATGGTCACTGGGATGTTGCAATCTCAACGTCGTACTCAATGTCAAATATAGCATGAATTTGGTTTTTCCCGAACGGCAGCAAAATCTTCATTAATGACCTTGCTCGGTCTTCGCCCAACCGACGTCATCGTTAGAACCATCCGCCGAACAAATGACCGCTTATCAGCCCCGAACTCGAAACTGATCAACAAGCACCGCCAAATTGTCGAATATCCTTGAATTTGACGCAAAGTTTGAGTAGGGACTGCGCAACCCGCCCTTTCCTCTCACTTTGCATCAGGAGCCCCCTATGGCCCGCGTTACTGTGGAAGATTGCATCGACAAGGTGCAGAACCGGTTTGAACTCGTTTTGTTGGCTAGCCACCGGTCTCGCCAGATTTCCTCCGGCTCGCAGATTTCTGTCGATCGCGACAACGACAAAAACCCTGTTGTTGCCCTGCGCGAAATTGCTGATGAACAGCTTTCGCCCGGCGACCTGAAAGAAGACCTGATCCATTCCCTGCAGAAGCATGTGGAAGTGGACGAGCCCGAAGACGTCATGGAAGCTCCGGTCGAAGAAGCCGTTGCCACTTCCGAGGACATGGTCGGCGTGCCGGAAACACCGCCGCAGATCACTTTCGACAATCTGTCGGAAGAAGAATTGCTGGCCGGTATCCAGGGTCTTGTACCACCGGAAAAAACCGACGATTTTTAAGTTCCGGATCGGAAACTCAATCAATCAACCGGTTCAGCTTTGCTGAGCCGGTTTTTTATTGACTATTTTCGGCCTGACGCGGCCATTTTGCTTGATAGATGGGATCAGCAGCACCATTGTTGAATCACAACAAGTAACGGGAATCTGCCGCGCATGATGCGCCAAAACGAACTGGTCGAACGGGTAGCAAGCTACTATCCCGACACCGACGAAGATCTGCTGAACCGGGCTTACGTCTACGCGATGCATCAACATCGCCATCAGACCCGTGAATCCGGCGCGCCCTATTTCAGCCATCCGCTGGAAGTGGCGGCAATCGTTACAGATCTGAAACTCGATCAGGACAGTGTGGTTGCCGCCCTGCTGCACGACACGATTGAAGACACAGACGCCACCAAAAAGGAAATCGAATCCCTGTTCGGCTCCAATATCGGTCACCTTGTTGACGGGTTGACCAAGTTGAAGCGTATCGACCTGGTCTCCAAGAAAACCCGGCAGGGTGAAAATCTGCGTCGCCTGTTGCTGGCAATTGCCGATGACGTGCGGGTGCTGTTGGTCAAGCTGGCCGACCGGTTGCACAACATGCGCACCCTGCAACACGTGCCGATGGAAAAGCGGCGGCGCATTTCCCAGGAAACCATGGATATCTATGCGCCATTGGCCGGTCGCATGGGGATGCAGGGCATGCGGGAAGAACTGGAAGAACTGGCGTTTCAGAACCTGCATCCCGATGCCTATTCACTGGTTCACAGCAAACTGAGCGAGCTGCAGGAACAGACCAGTTCGATCATCAATGAGATCGAGGCCAGCGTTGTCAGCAATCTGTCCCAGGCCAAGATCACCGCCGTGGTAAAAAGCCGCAACAAGCGGCCCTATTCGGTATTTCGCAAGATGGAGCGCAACTCCATCAGCTTTGAGCAATTGTCCGACGTCATCGGTTTTCGGGTCATCGTCGACCGGGTCGAACATTGCTACCAGGCATTGGGGGTCGTCCACACAAGGTGGCGGGCCGTGCCCGGTCGTTTCAAGGATTATATCTCGACCCCAAAGCAGAACGACTACCGATCGATCCACACCACCGTGGTCGGGCCTTCACGGCAGCGGGTGGAATTGCAAATCCGCACCCACGAAATGAACGATATCGCTGAACAGGGGATCGCCGCCCATTCGCTCTATAAGGACGGTGTCTACGCAGCCCCGATGGATGCAATACGGCTGAAAGGCGACGTTGGTGGTGCCGACAGCGCCGCAGCCATGAACAGCGAAAGCCGTGCCTATGGCTGGCTGCGGCGCACGGTTGAATCCCTCTCCGACCGTGATCATCCAGATGATGTTCTGGAACAGACGCGGCTGGAACTGTTCCACGATCAGGTATTCTGCTTCACCCCCAAGGGGCGGCTGATCGCCCTACCGCAAGGGGCGACGGCGATTGACTTCGCCTATGCGGTACACACCGATATCGGCAATGCCTGTGTTGGCTGCCGCATCAATGGTCGCGCCGCACCGGTGGTCTCCAAATTGCGCAATGGTGACGAGGTCCAGATCATCCGCGCAGAAGGGCAAACACCGCCGACAGCCTGGGAAAATGTCGTCACCACCGGCAAGGCGCGGGCCGGCATACGCCGCGCGACGCGGGAAGCCCGCTCTAAACAATATTCCGGCCTTGGCGAAAAGATCCTGACCACCACATTCAACCGTGCCGGGCATCAGTTTGAACGCGCCCAGTTGGAAACTGTCCTGGCCAAACTGGCACGTGCTTCCACCGACGAGGCGATTGCCGCTGTGGGCCGTGGCGAGTTGCCACCCGATGATGTGCTGAAAGCGGTCTACCCGGATTATCAAAAAGATCGGGGTGTGCGGGGCCGCAGCGCCTCCGGTGAGGGCTGGTTCAACCTGTCAGGTGTGGCCAATTTCATGTTCCGCATTCCGGGTCGCCGGCGTGAAAAATATGCCGATGCCGCTTCCAAACTGGCCGATGCGATTCCCATCCGCGGGGCTGCCGGTGATTTGCCGGTCAGACTGGATCCTGAGGGCGGCGCGGTGCCGGGCGATCGCATCGTTGGCATTTTGAATCCAGGCGAAGGGGTCACCGTCTATCCGATCCAGGCTGAAGCGCTGCAGAAGTTTGAAGACAGCGCCGACCAATGGCTGGACCTGCGCTGGGATATCGACCCCGACAATCCCGAAAGGTTCCCGTCGAAAATCCGCGTCATCGCTGTCAATGCACCGGGCACTCTGGCGGAAATATCCGACGTCATGGCCACCTCAGATGCTAATATTGCCACAATATTGCTGTCTCAACCGGACCCGGGCCTGGCGCAAATGATATTCGGCGTGGAAGTCTGGGATTTGAACCACCTGAACCGGGTGGTGCGCGAGTTGCGGTCCCTGGCCGTGGTCAGTGAAGTTGAACGGGTGAACTGATTATTATGTTACCTAAATGCCAGTGCCCAATTGATTCTCACACACCTGCTGTTAAGAGAGTTGGCATAGTCTCGCGGCACGATTATTGGAAATTTGGTTCAGTGAATTGGGGAATTCACCGAGCGGGGGACATGTGTAGTCTATGTTGCTGAAGAGGCGTAAGCCACCGACATGGTTGGAGAGTTTCCGGGTCTGGATCTGGCCCCGCCGGTCGTGGATGCGCTCAGGTCAATATGTCACCAAGCGCATTTTGCGATTGACGGCCACCCCGCATGCCGTTGCCGCGGGTGTGGCGGCAGGTGCCTTTACTTCCTTTTCCCCCTTTATGGGACTGCATTTCCTGATTGCCTTTGTCCTTGCCTGGGTGGTCCGTGGCAATCTGTTGGCCTCGGCCCTGGGCACATTTGTCGGCAATCCGCTGACCTTCCCCTTCATCTGGGCAGCGACCTATAATACGGGGCAATATCTGCTGCACAATGCTGATACAACTGCCGCCGCGCCGGACATGGTGCTGGCGACAAAGTCTGTGATGGGGGCTGTTTTTCAGTTGGATGGCGAAGCGGCACTGACGGCAATCGAACTGATTTGGGAACCGCTATTATGGCCGATGCTGGTCGGTGGCTCGCTGATCGGCCTGGTCTGCGCCGTGCCGATTTACTTCCTGACCCGCCGTGCTGCCGCACTGTTTCGCGAAAGCCGCAAGAATAAGCTGATCGGCAAAGCCGCCGAGATAAAGGCGCGCGCCGCAAAAATGCGTAAATCCATGGATATGACCGGTGGAGCCAAGCAAACATGATTATCGGTCTTGGCAGCGATCTGATCGACATCCGACGCATTGATAAATCATTGCAGCGTTTTGGCGACCGCTTCACTGACCGGATCTATACCGAAATTGAACAGGCCAAATCTGACCGGCGCAAGGAACGGGCGGCATCCTATGCCAAGCGATTTGCTGCCAAGGAAGCCTGTTCCAAGGCACTGGGCACCGGTCTTTCCAACGGCGTGTTCTGGCGAGATATGGGAGTCGTCAATCTGCCCAGCGGCAAGCCAACGATGAAACTGACCAATGGTGCAGCAAAGCGGCTGGACGCTATGATGCCGGAAGGCATGGAACCGGTCATCCATCTGACCATAACCGATGATTTTCCCCTGGCTCAGGCCTTCGTCATCATTGAAGCGCTGCCGACCGGTTCGAGTTGAAATCGCCGGGACATTGCAGCGTGCCAGAGATGGGTTCACGCGGCAATGAACAGAGCGCAATAACGAATAATATCTCGCTTTCACCTCAAGATCATAGTCTCGCGACAGGCCTAAACTTCTGGCAATCCCGCAGCGCGTAGGCTGTCTAACCATCGTTTCTGATATTTGGGAAAATTGATTATCCCCTCAATTCGCCGGCCATGTTCGCTGACCGTAAATCCCGGATCCAATTTCAGAAGTTTCTGTCCGACGTCGCGGGCTTCGTCGATTCGATCCAGGCAAACAAGGTTCATGATCTGAGCCCGATAGTCCCATGTACGTATACGCGGCACATCTTTTGCGACTTTCAAACCTTCCTCGCAGCGTCCAGCCCACCAAAGCGCCCGCGAAAGGTAGTTGTAGTACCAGTTTGGAGCGACCGGATTTACCTCAAATGCGCGTTCCATGGTTTCGATAGCCTCGTCCGCGCGGTCGAGATAGAGAAGAGGTTCGCTCACAACTGCGATTGCAACGGCATTGCTGGGATTAAGTTCGGCGGCCCTCAAATAGCTGTTGATTGCCTCCTTCTGGTTGCCAGCCCTGGAATACAGATCGCCAAGCGCAATGTGCGATCCGTCATAGTTCGGATCGGCATCTATCGCCATTTCGGCGTATTCAAAACCCCGACGTAACAGTTCTCCACGGGGCACATCCGTGTAGATCAACGGATTTGCCAATTCGGAGTAAATCACAGTTGCCAATCCCGTATATCCGAACGGGGCAGTCGGATCGGCAGCGATGGATTGACGATACAAATCCACAGCCTGGTTCCGGGATTCCTGGGTCTTTGTCTTGAATTGCTTGTTGGCTTTCAAAAAGAAGTGAAGCGCGCTGACTTTGTCACGCCCCCCTGACTGAGGAGCATTCCAGGTAAGCTCTTGACCGATTTGGATAGCAACACTGCGCACTATCTTTGATTGAACGTCGAACAGTTCGGCAATTTCTGAATTAAACTCGTCCGCCCAAATGTGGGTTCCATCTTGGCCATCCAATAGTTGAACGGTCACGCGCAACCGTTCACCCGACTTTTGCTTGCTTCCTTCCACGATATAGTCTGCTTTTAGTTTTGACGAAATTTCTGTCACGTCGACTGGCTGATGACGGAAACTGAAACTGGAATTCCGCGCAATCACCAAAAACTCCCGATACCGTGCAAGCTCGGTAATAATCCCTTCGGCGATACCATCACTCAGCCAACCCCGGTTATCGCCCGCACTAAGATCATCAAATGCCAGGACCGCGATACGGGGGCGTTCCACCGGCACTGGGTCTGGGCGAAGAATCCACCAGATCCCACTTACCAGCAGCACCATCAGTAGCGCGGCAGCGACCGATAATCCCTTTCTGCGCATTTCTCGTGGGGCCTTAACAGCGCATTGCAGGCTGTATCCCTTGCCAATATGCGTGACCAACAGCGATTGATCCTTGTCACCAAGAGTGCGTCGAATGTCGGCAACACATTGCGTCAGATTTTCGTCGGAAACTGTAACGCTCGGCCAAACAGATTCCATCAAGGTTGACTTTTCGACAATCTCCCCGGGCCGTTCGGCAAGCAATGAAAGTACCTTTGTCGACTTGCGACGCAGCGCAAGCAGGTTTTTTTGAGAGTCGCGCAACTCGCCGGTCCGGGAGTTGAAACTGTGGTCACCAAGCCAAATTTCATCTCGATTTAACACGATTTCATCCGAATTTCACGACAGCGACGCCGAGGCTGGTTAGCCTGCAGAAGAGAACAGTACAGGATGGGGATGCGCCGAGGCAAATCCAATCAAACGAGATCCGTCACCAGCGACTGTAGACTGGGTCGCTTCAATCAACTTTTGATCAGGAGTCACAAGTCAATGCACAAGATCATCTTACTAACGTTAGCACTTTCTTTGCTTGGACAAGGGGTAGTGGCCGGTGAATTAATCAAAGCTGCCCGTTCGGGTGATGTTGCACAGGTTCAACAACTTCTGGCCGATGGTGCAGACGTAAACGAGACGGACAGATTTGGCACGGCGCTGCATTTTGCAGCGATAGGTAACCATATTGGCGTTGTTGAGGTATTGGTCGCCCATGGCGCGGAGGTCAACGCCAAAAGCAAAATCCTGGGAACCCCACTTCATGCCGCCGCGAACAGGAACCAAGCACACGCAGCGGAAAAACTAGTGCAGCTCGGCGCCAACGCAGATGCGCGCAACAAGGACGGTTACACTCCCCTTCAGCTCGCGGCGAAACTCGGGGGAGCTGATGTTGCCCGTTCCTTGATTAAGGCGGGGGTCGATGTGAATACCGTAACATCTGGATGGGGCGATAACGCATACAAACTCGGTGAATTGACGGCCCTGCATCTTGCACGGTTGACCGATAACCGCGACATCGTTGAAATGTTACGGGCTGCAGGTGCTGGTCCGACTCCTATCCAGACCTCAACGCAAGTCCTGGCATCTGCGAGTGCACAAAACGGACGCAAGCTTGCCAAAGTTTATTGCCGCACCTGTCATGCTCTTGAAGCTGGTGATCCTGAGCCAGCGGCGTTCGACCGCGGCCCGCCGTTGATTGGCATATGGGGTCAACAGGTGGGCCGGGACGCAAGCTTTAAATACTCGCAAGCCCTTCGCGAGTTTGATGGCGAGTGGACCAATGACCGGCTCTATTCTTTCATTCTGCAGCCAATGCTCACCGTTCCAGGAACGCTCATGGGACATCAACTGGTCAACAAGCCAGACGAAATTGCAGATATCACCGCCTATCTGATCTCATTGGCTCAATGATGAATGACCAGAGGTTTGCCGGGGGCGCGACTGTCATAGACGATCACTTATAGGCTTGGCACCGCATGTAATTGCGACTGAAGGCATGTGCCCCCATGGCGCTGGTGTGGGTGCCTGCGGTAATCCCCACGCATCAATGCACCTCGACAGAATTCGGGGTGATCTGCATATCGTGCAGTCCGGCGTTGACTGCGGTTTGCCAGAATTCCTGGGCGGCAGCACGGCCATCCGTCCGTGGCGCAGACGGCGGAAGCACTATTGCATCTTCGGTATAACAATTGCCCACGGCAGCCAAGTAATGCAGAGTGGCGCCACGGACTAAACTTTCGCCCGCATCCTGATGCTGGTTGGACGGTCATAACCGGCATGGGCATCCTCACCGACTTTAACAAATCCCAGATTTGCAAAGGCCTGGTGGTTTTCAACCAATTCGATGCGCGATTGCAATTCCAGTTCCTTCAGCCCTTCTCGCCGGGCCAAGGCAAAGGCCCGGTCGAACAGTTTATGGCCAATCCCCTGCCCCTGAGCTTCTTCGTCAACGGCAACTTTGCCGATATAGAGGAAATTTGGTTCGCGGCGGCAGAACATGCAACCGATCAACTTGTCCTCCAGTTCCGCCACCAGCAGGATTTCTTCGGCGGATTTTTGAGCCAATCCTTCCACCGTCAATGCGTGAAGCGAGCTTGGCGGATCTATCCTGGTGTCCATATAGGCGTAAGCACGGTGCAGCAGATCAAAGAGGGACTGCCAGTCCACCTGGTCGGGGGATTCGGTGATTTCGACGTCAACCACGATCGCGCAACAATCTCGACTTCTCACGGTTCCAATCCCGTTTCTTCTCAGTCTGGCGCTTGTCGTGAACCTTTTTACCCTTGCCGAGGCCAATAAGCAGCTTCGCCCGGCCCCGCTCATTGAAATACAGCTTGAGTGGAATGAGCGTCATGCCATCGCGGGCCACGGCCTGGGAAAGACGGTTGATTTCACGGCGCGACATCAGCAATTTGCGCCGCCGCCTGGGCTCATGGTTGAAACGGTTGGCCTGCAAATATTCGGGAATGTGACTGTTGATCAACCACAATTCATCCCCCTCGTAACTGGCATAGCTTTCAGCGATATTCGCCTTGCCATTGCGCAAGGATTTCACCTCGGTGCCGGTCAGCATCAGACCCGCTTCAAACGTGTCCTCAATGGCAAAATTATACCTTGCCTTGCGGTTTTCAGCGATGGCCTTGCCGCCGGTTTCAGCCTTTTTGCGCGCAGCCATGGGGAGTGATTAAACCTAGTTGATGAGCCCGGCGTGAACCATCGCGTCGCGCACCAACTCTTCCGTGGAGGCTTCGATTGGTACCAGCGGACTGCGCTGGACATTTTTCATCTTGCCGAGCAGTTCAAGACCGTATTTTGCACCACCCGGATTTGGTTCGGCAAACAGGGCCGAGTGCAGCGGCAAAAGGCGGTCCTGAAGCGACAGGGCAGTTGCCATGTCTCCGTCGGCCAGCGCCTGCTGGAATTGCGAACACAGGCCGGGCGCTACATTGGCGGTCACCGAAATACAGCCAACCCCGCCATGGGCAAAAAAGCCAAGCGCGGAGGCATCTTCACCGGTCAGCTGGATGAAATCCGCGCCGCAGGTATGGCGCTGCCAGCTGCAGCGGGTGACATCGCCGGTTGCGTCCTTGACGCCAACAATATTGTCATAGCCATGAGCCAGTTCACCCATTGTCTCTGGTGTCATGTCGATAATCGAACGGCCAGGAATATTGTAGATATAGATCGGCAGATCGACGGCCTCGGCGATCGCCGAATAATGGGCCTTCAGGCCGCGCTGGCTGGGCTTGTTATAATAGGGGGTGACAACCAGAATTGCGTCGGCACCGACTTTTTCAGCGTGTTCGGCAAATTCGATGCTTTCAGCGGTATTGTTGGAACCCGCACCGGCCATCACCGGCACCCGGCCGGCGGCCACTTCGACACAGATTTCGACCACGCGCTTGTGTTCATCATGGGTCAGTGTTGGCGACTCGCCGGTGGTCCCCACCGGAACCAGCCCATGCGTCCCCTGATCAATCTGCCAGTTTATGAAATCCACAAGGCCATTTTCGTCAACCGAGCCATCTTCCAGCATCGGCGTGACAAGTGCGGTATTGGACCTGCTAAACATCGGGTTGGACACCAATTCTCTCCTGAATTCGACGTCAGCGGAGAGTTGGAAAAAACAAATCACCACAAACTGCTATTTTACTGGTGCGCAACATAGTGGGGGGTCGTCAATCGAGCAAGCGTGAATGGTACAATTCGAAGAATTCAGGTAACCTCTCGTTAACCTGACCTAAACCTGTTTGCTGAATACTCTCCGCTCGTCCGGCTCGTCCTGACAATCGCCGTCGTTCAGTATCTAGTAGAGGCTTGTCTGTTGATGACTTACAAAAAAGCTGTAGCCAAATTTGTTTTATCTGCCGCCGCGCTGGGATTGTTTTCAACGCTCAACATTCCCGCTATTGCACAATCGGGGCAGGCAACGGATTCTATTATCACCGGCAGTGTCGGTGGTCAGGCACATGCTGCCGGCCTGCTGCGCAGCGGTGCTGATACGACAAAGCTGGATGTTGCGCCGGCATCTGCCACGCTGAAAGCGGGTCTGAAGGCCCTCAACAAGCGCAATATGGCTGCTGCCCTGGCTGCACGGGAGAAGTTGAAGCCGGGCACGTTGGAACGCAAGGTTATGGCCTGGGCCATTGCCATGAATGGCCGCAAAATCGAACCTGAACTGCTGAACAAGATTGCCCAGGACCTGTCCCATTGGCCCGGTGCCAGCACCATGCGCAAGAACCTGGAACGCCGCATCGTCGCCCATAGTGACGAGGCAGAATTGCGCCTTGCCTTCAGTCAATCGTCGCCGGAATCCTTTGAAGCGACGCTGGCTCTGGCGATTGCCCACAAGAAAGCCGGGGCCAACACAAAGGCGCGCAAGAAAATCGCCCCGATCTGGTCCAACCGCAAGCTGACCAAGGATCAGGAAAGCTATGTTCTGAAACATCTGGGCTCTGTTTTGACCAAGTCCGATCACCGTGCCCGGGTCGAATATTTATTGTCTCACAATCGCCTGCGCGGAGCTCAACGGATCGCTGGTCTGGCTGGCATGACCCGCCTGGTCAAGGCGCATGCAGCCGTGGAGCGCAAGTTGAAGTCTGCGTCCAAGGCCCTGGCCAATGTGCCGAAATTTCAGCGCAGTGATCCCAATTACCTGTTGTCCAAGGCCCGCCATCTGCGCCGCGCCAACAAACTGACCCAGGCCGCCAAGGCCCTGCGTCAGGCGAAGATCAAGGACATCCACAGCAATGCGGGCGACAGTTTCTGGATTGAACAGCGCATTCTGGCGTCTGACCTGCTGGAAGCCAATGCCCCGAAGACCGCCTATCGCCTGGCATCTCGCAATGTCGCCCGTTCGCGCACCAAGCGCATTGATTCAGAATTTTACGCCGGCTGGATTGCCCTGCGAAAATTGAAGGATTCAACGACCGCAGTGCGGCATTTTGACAATCTGCTGAAACTGGCGACCACCCCGTTGAGCAAGTCCCGTGGTCATTACTGGATGGGCCGTGCCCTGCGCAGCAAGGCCAAGGCACAGGCCCATTATCAGGCCGCCGCTGTTCATGACACGACCTTTTACGGCCAGTTGGCAGCACGCAAACTGGGACGCTCGTCCATTTCAGTGTCGCGCGCCCGCCCGACCCGCACCGTCAGGGCACAGTTCCCCAAATATGAACTGGTCCAGGCCATCGCCAAGCTCGAATCCGCCGGACAGATATCCATGGCCCGGCCGATTTATCGTTTTCTGGCCCGGCACATGAACAATCCAGGTGAACTTGCACTGCTGGCAGCCCGGGCAGAACGCTCAGGCGACCACCAACTGGCGCTGCAGGTGGGCAAGATCGGATTTATTCGCGGCATGAATGTCGACACGCTGGCGTGGCCGATCGGGGCCATTCCCAAATCTGCCCGCACCTCCGGCGCCGGCCTGCCCCTGGCCTATGCAGTAGCCCGACAGGAAAGCACGTTCCGCATCGATGCCCGTTCTCCGGCCAATGCGCTGGGGCTGCTTCAACTGCTGCCCTCCACTGCCAAGCGCACCGCCCGCAAGATCGGGGTCAAATATTCGCGTCGCAAACTGGTGACCAGTGCCAGCTACAATGTCCGGCTCGGCACCGCCTATCTCGACCAGCAGATGGATCGCTTTGGTGGCTCCTATATCCTGACATTTGCCGCTTATAATGCCGGTCCGCTGCGCGCCCAACAATGGATGGAACGCTTTGGCGACCCGCGCGGCAAGTCGCTTGAATTTGCCATCGACTGGATCGAGCAAATCCCCTATGCGGAAACGCGTAATTATGTGCAAAGGGTGATGGAGAACTATCAGGTCTACAAAACCCGTCTGAAGGGGGCCAAGCTGTCAACCGACAAGGATATCCGACGCGGCAAGAACAGCTGACCTTTTTGTCATAACCAGTCCGCTTGACTATATTGCGAATTCTGTTGCAGAAACTCACTTATATTTCTGCATGGAAGTAATTCGTGACTGCTCGGGCAACGGCACAATCGCCGCAAACTTTCGATATTAATGACGTCAAGGTTTTGCGCCAGCCGGTGCAAGCCTCGATGAGCGATGGCGCGATTTTACACGGCTATATTTATCACAGCATCGCAGTCGAGACGAAGAGCCGCAAGAAGACACCATCGGTGACAACCCCCCTGCTCTGCCTCGCCTCGGAACTGGGCAATTGTCGCGAGCATCATCGGTTCGCACTGGGCCTGGCCAGCCAACCGGCGGCAAAACAGAGGATATTCACGCTGGACATGCGCGGTCGCGGGCTTTCCCAGGTTCGGCGCATCCGCAAGACCGATGTTTCCACCGACGCCGATGACCTGATCAGTTTTTGCGACGCCAACAATCTGCATCACATCGACATGCTTGTTTCCGGCTTTTCGCTGTATGCCCTCCTGCTGGCGATGGTCAAGCGTCCCGGCCTGGTGCGCAAACTGGTTCTCAATGACGCTGCGCCGGAATTTGAAGACGTCGCCCTGGCAAAGCACATTGCGCTGGTACACCGCATCGGCCGGCCAGCCAGCTGGGAAGACGGGGCCGAACAATTGCGCACGCTAAAGGGTCAGGACTTCCCCCATTTTGCCGACGAGGACTGGCTGGACATGGCCCGGCAGGTGTGGCGCGACGCTAAGGGCAAACCGGCGCTGGAAACCGCCAAGGGTCTGATGCGCTGGTCCAACCGGACCGATCTCGGCAGTTTTCAGCCCAATCTCTGGCCAGCATTCGGCATGTTCAAAACCCGTCCGGTGCTGCTGGTAAAGGGAGAATATTCCAGCCTCATCACCGACGTAATCGCCGCAAAAATGGGGCTTTTTCTGCCTTCCCTTGAAGTCATCATCGCCAAAAGACAGGGCCATGTGCCGCAACTGGAGCGCGGTCATCTGACCGATCAGGTATTGGCGTTCCTGCTGAAAGCCTAGGTGCAGGCCCTATTTGTCCGCAAGGTTGCTGTGACCGCTGTGAGCCATTCCTGGACATTGGCTTGATGGCTTCAATAGACCATTCCTGCTCGTGTCTTACGACTGAATGGCCCGACATTGACCATATCCGATCTAAAAATGCATGGTCTTCAATTCGAGCAAAGCGAAAATTTGATCTGTCTGGCTGCCACTCGGGTTTCCGGGAACGGAAGCCCTTTTTTCAATGAAGAGTTTGTGCTTCACCGCCATTTCAATCTGCTGAGAAGTCTGGTTAGCCTAATGCCAAAGAACAAGGTATGATGTTCCGGAAACCAATTGTGATGAGTTGTCAAATACGTAGGCCCTCAAATGAACAAATGGGGTGCTAATTGAAATCCCTGAGTACCTGGTGCAGTATTGTCTGTAAGGATGGTTCAACTTACTGCTGGATTGACCAAAGAAAATTGGGGGGAAGAAATGAGAAAAATATTTCTAGTCATCATAATGATATGCTTGCATGTATTGCCTGCAAATTCCTTCGAAATCATCGATATGGGCGAAAGGCAATGCTCATCCCGAATGTCCTCCTCATTCCTCTCCGCTTCAGGGAAATGGAAAAAATTTCACAATAAGGCTTTGTTCAAGAACGGCATTCAAATTGAGCAGAGGATTGCACGAAATTCGAAAAATCCTCATGTTGTCTTGATTAAGAGTGATGGAAATTCAAGCAAAGTGCTCCTAAATCGAAAAAAGTATGTGGAAGAGTGCCGTACTTTTATTCAATGGTTGTTTCTAAGGAATCCAATCAGGCCGGAAATGAAAAATGAGAGTGTTTCCAAGTCGAATTACTATGATTTTTATGAAAATAATTCACTGACAAACAGGGACGGTCTTTTGATGAGGTCATTTAATTTCAACTTCAGAGATGCAAAACGAGAATGTGTAAACACAGCTAAATTTGTCAAACGGCATTCATTCTCGGCAGAGGACCGGAGACTAGCGCGTGGATTTTTGAGTCGGGCTGGCGGATCTGGATCGGCCTTAGCTTCGAGGCTCAGCCGTGAAAACTACGCATCCGCGTTAATACCCAGAACTTCTAAAGACAGAAGGGGACTCTGCGCGTTTGTGAAGCTACGTTCCACGCAAGCTGGGCGCGAATTTGTTCGAATTTCCATACGTGAATTAACGAGAAATTAGTAATGAGCCTAAAAGAATGGCTTGAAGAGATGGTCTCTGCAGGAACCAGCATGCTACGAGGATTGACTTTTCCATTGGGCCCCGGGCCCGGCATCGCGTCCAAACAAGATGTTGGAACAGTCGCATTGGCTGCAGCATTGAGTGGAGCCCTATATGGTGCTGTGATCAATGGGATGGGCGGCACTGATATCCCGTTGATTGATGCATCCGCCTTAGGCGTACTTTCAGTAGCAGTGCTATTATTTCTGTTTTGGCTATTTTCTAAAGCGTTTTTGAAGGTGACAAATTCTGCGAGATCCCTTGTTTTGAATCTGGTGGAAAATCAAATCGCACTTTGGATGTTTTTCTTAGCAATAATGTTCCTGTTTGGATTGATGGGGTTTTCCCCGTATTCTAATGCCATTTCTGGGTCATACCTGATTAACCAGATAAAAATGATTTGGATATCGATGTTGTTATGCACACCGACCATGATAGTTTTTTGGTTCGTTAGACACCTTTTGAAACTCTTAGATCCAGATTACTTTGATGACAAAGTTCAATTTCTATCGGATATGAAGATGAAATTGATAATACTTCAATTTTTTTCTTTGACTATAATGTCATACTTGCTGTTTGCTATCCCTCTTTGGCTCTTTTTAGGCTAAATTATGGATTTTGGATTTCGCTGAATTTATCGATTTCTATGTTTTCATGATCTGCGACTTCTTCTACTTGAGCGTTCCAGATAGGTTCGTCGCGACCGAGACCTGTCGTGCTGCGAACGTCGGGTAGCAACCTTCCATGTCAAAAAGTCCGCTGAGCCGACATTCGCTTTTTGACGTGACCTGAGACCCAACTCTCCTCCACTCATTTGTTGAATTCGTCGGTTTGTTTTTGGCCTTATGCAGCCTGTTTTTGCAATGCCATTTTCATGGCGAATTCGTTGGGCGTGATGTTGCCCAGTGATGAGTGTGGTCTTT
>JBDWCD010000006.1:0-272141 GCA_039977975.1 Rhizobiaceae bacterium | reverse complement strand
TGATGCCAATTCAGGAAACATCCTGAATTGGTGGGAAGGGCGCTTTTGCGCCAATCTCGGCGCAAAGGCTCTTGGACGTATGCCCGATACGACCGGCGATCCTTTACTTGATCTTGTCACAAAAGCGCTCCTTCAGAATGGGTCCAGCTAAACCTGAAAGGGTCTAGGTGCCACTGACGGAGTTCAGCAACAGGCTGGTCTCACTGTTCAACACGCCCTTGATCTCCCGGACCTCGCGCAATACGCGGTCAAATTCAGGTAGGTTCGTCGTTTCAATGTGAGCCACCAGGTCCCAGGTACCATTGGTGCTGTGCAAGGACTTAATGGCACTCATATGCTTCAGTGTGCGGGTGACAGAGCGGGTCATCACCCCTTCCAGTTCAATCATCATCACGGCACGGATCAGTTCAACATCAAGAGCCGGGTTCAGATCGATCGTGAATCGTTCAATGGCCCCGGCGGCGAGAAGTCGGTCCATGCGCGCCTGCACCGTGGCGCGGGATTGCCCGACCATTTGGGCCAGCCGAGTGACCGACGCGCGGCCATCTTGTTTCAACGCCGCCAGCAACCGCCTGTCTTGTTGAGTGAGTTCAATCATCGATCAATTTGCCAAAACTCTGATGCAATTTGATTACCAATACGCACTTTTTGCTCAATTTTCCAACTATTTGTTTAGTTTTGAGTTAGCCAGAATAGGTCCATAGGCAAATCAAGTTATGGACTTGGCAATGAAAATTGGTCTTGTTGGCGCTCCGGTTCAGTCGGGAGCAAGTCAGCCCGGATGTATCATGGGGCCCGATGCTTTCCGCACCGCCGGATTGGCACAGGCTCTTCAATCGCTCGGCCATCAGGTGGTGGATTTCGGCAATGCCCGGCCCGCCGAGGTCAACGGCCGAAAGTCGTCCAATCCGGCGGTCCACGATCTGGATGAAACCGTCGGCTGGGCTATGGCGCTGGAAGGCCAGGCTCACGCTGCCAGCCAAACCGCCGATGTGCCGATCTTCCTCGGTGGTGACCACAGCCTGTCAATCGGCACGGTTCCGGGCGTCACCCGCTATTCAGACGAGCGGCGGCGGCCGCAATTCGTGCTCTGGCTGGACGCCCATCCGGACTTCCATTGCCTGAACTCGACCGACAGCGGCAATTTGCACGGCACACCGGTGGCCTATTTCACCGGTCAGGATGGGTTTGACGACATCTATCCGGAACTTAGCGCCGCTGTGCCTCTGGCAAATGTCTGCATGATGGGCATTCGCTCGGTCGACCAGTTTGAAAAACAGGCGCTGGCGGATCGCTCCATCGACGTTTTTGATATGAGGGCATTGGACGAGCATGGCGTAGTGGCGCCGCTGAACCAGTTTCTCGACAAGGTGGGCAAGGCCAATGGTGCCCTGCATGTCAGCCTCGATGTCGATTTTCTGGAACCGGCCATTGCCCCCGCCGTCGGCACCACCGTGCCCGGGGGTGCAACCTTCCGCGAAGCTCATCTGATCATGGAAATGTTGCATGACAGCGGGCTGGTGACATCGCTTGATCTGGTCGAATTAAACCCGTTTCTGGATGACCGCGGCCGCACCGCCCATCTGATGGTTGATCTCTGTGCAAGCCTGTTTGGCCGCACGGTTTTGGACCGCCCAACCAAGAGCTTTTGAGGCTCAGAATTTTGGAGGATTCCATGAACAATTCCGCCCCTGCCCCTTCCGAACTGGCCATGGTGCCGTTTGTCAGCGTTGAAAACATGATGCGTATCGTCAACACGCTGGGTCCGGCCAATGTGGTTGAGCAAATTGCCGACTATATTGAAGCAGATTTTCTGCGCTGGGACCTCTTCGACAAGACCCCAAGGGTCGCCGCCCATTCCCGCGAGGGTGTCATCGAATTAATGCCAACCAGCGACGGCGAGACTTATGGCTTCAAATATGTCAACGGACACCCGGCCAATATGGCGCGCGGCTTTCAGACCGTCACCGCATTTGGCGTTCTGGCCCGTGTTGATAATGGCTATCCGATCCTGCTGTCGGAAATGACAGTGCTGACCGCCCTGCGCACCGCCGCAACCTCGGCGGTTGCCGCCAAACATCTGGCACCGGCCCATTCAAAGACCATGGCCATGATCGGCAATGGGGCGCAATGCGAGTTTCAGGCCCTCGCCTTTCAGCGGGTGATCGGCATCGACACGGTGCGCCTCTACGACGTCGACCCACAGGCAACCCGCAAGGCTGCCCGCAATCTTGCCGGCACCGGGTTGAAGGTCATTCAGTGCAATTCCTCCCAGGACGCAGTATCCGGCGCAGACATCATCACCACCTGCACCGCCGACAAGCAATATGCCACCATATTGACCGACAACATGGTTGGTTCTGGCGTTCACATCAACGCCATCGGCGGCGACTGTCCCGGCAAGACTGAGTTGCACAGGGATATCCTGCTGCGCAGCGACATTTTTGTTGAATTCCCGCCTCAGACGCGCATTGAGGGAGAAATTCAACAGCTGAACGCCGATCATCCGGTCACCGAATTGTGGCAGGTGATTGCCGGCAAAGCCGCCGGGCGCAAGTCTGACAGCCAGATCACGCTGTTCGACAGTGTCGGTTTTGCTACGGAAGATTTTTCCGCTTTGCGCTTTATCCACGACCAGCTGGAGACCACCGGCCATTATGTCGAACTCGATATGCTCGCCGATCCCGATGACCCCCGCGATCTGTTCGGCATGGTCCGTCGCGCCGACGCCAATGGGTTCAAGCTCACGGCGAGTTGAGGTTTTGTGGTTAGAATCGATTTGCCAGCCCCGGCCCAGCTTGTAACCTGCTCATCGAGATCAAAGGGGTGATGCGACAGGCATCACCCATCGACGTGGGGAGGCATGCAGGCAATGGCCAGCGGAGTATTATTGGCTGCTGCATTTGCATTGGCCTTTTCGATGGTCGCCAAGCGGCTGGAATCGACAATTTTGACAGCGCCGATGCTGTTTCTCGCTTTCGGGTTCATGTTGTCGACAACAGGGCTGATGCCCGTGGCCGGCGCCGAGGCGGCGCTGCATCTGGTGGCTGAAACCACCTTGATAATCCTGCTGTTTCTCGATGCCGCCAAAACCGACATGAAGGCCCTGCGCACCCGACATGTGTGGCCGTTTCGCATGTTGTTTCTGGGATTGCCGCTCAGCGTGATCATCGGGGCGCTGTTGGCCTGGCCGTTTCTGGGGCACTGGCCGGTGATTGCCATTCTGCTGCTTGCCGCCATTCTGGCGCCAACCGATGCTGCCCTTGGCCAGTCGGTGATTTCCAATCCGCTTGTTCCGGAACGGGAACGGCGGGCACTGACCGTTGAAAGCGGGCTGAATGACGGGTTGGCGCTGCCACTCATCCTGCTCTGCGCCAGCCTGACGGCCAATCTAATGGAACCGGACCAAACCAACTGGTTCCTGTTCGGTGCCAAGCAATTGATCCTTGGCCCGTTGGTCGGCGCTGCCATGGGTTTTATCGGGGGCCATGTGCTGCTCTGGGCAAAGGACAACCACACGACGTCGGAACCCTATGAAGGAGTGGGCGCCATTGCCCTGGCAATCTGTTCCTATATCGGGGCCGATATGATCGGCGGCAATGGCTTTATTGCAGCCTTTGTTGCAGGCCTGATGTTTGGCGATCTGGTGGAAAAACGCTGCAAGTTCATCTTTGAATTTACTGAAAGCGAGGGGCAGGGATTGAGCTGGGCGGCCTTCCTGCTGATCGGCCTGGTATTGGTGCCGGAATCGATCCACCATCTGGACGCTGCAACCCTGGCGCTCATTCTGGCCAGCCTGTTCATCGCCCGCCCGCTGGCCATCTATCTGTCGCTGATGGGAACGGATTCAAAGCCGCTCACCCGGTTGTTCTTTGGCTGGTTCGGCCCGCGTGGGCTGGCAACCGCCCTGTTCGCGCTGATGGTGGTCAACCGCATCGATGGCGAGTACGGAGAAGCCATCCTGCATATCGCCGTCAACATGGTGTGGATCAGTGCCCTGTTGCATGGGGTAACCGCTGCACCAGCCGCTAAACTCTATGGGCGAATGGTCGACAAGACGCCTGACGACTAGGTCCGCTAAGACGATTGGAAGTGGAACCGGGCTTCTAACGGCGGCAATTGTGGATTGCCCAGGATGTAGTCCGCCGCCCTGGCGGCGATCATCTGAACCGGGGCATTGAGATTAGCACTGATAATTTGCGGGATTACCGAAGCATCGACCACCCGCAGAGCGTCTAGTCCGTGCACCCTCATTTCACTATCCACCACCGCATCTCCACCAGCCTCCATCTTGCAGGTGCCGCAGGGATGGTAATCGGTCTCCGTTGACTGGCGAATGGCGGCGGCGATTTCCTGATCGGATTGCGCCGAAGGTCCCGGAACCAGTTCCTCGCCGCGATAAGGGTCAAAGGCCGGTTGAGCGACGAGCTCTCGCACCTTGCGAACCCCTTCAATAAGTTCCTGCAGATCCTCAGACTTCGACAGATAGTTGAAATGCAGGGCTGGCTTTTCACTTGGATCAGCTGATTTCAACTCTATCCGGCCGCGACTTTTTGGGCGCAATTGATCGACATAGATCGAAAATGCCTGCCCCAGCACCAGCTTGTCACCAACCTCTTCAACCCCCACCGGGCCGAAATGATATTGCAGGTTCGGGTAGGCAACGCTGTCATTGCCGCGGATCAGTCCACCGGCCTCCCAGACATTGGAGGCGGCGAGCCCAGAGCGGGTGAATATCCATTGCAGTCCGGCCTTCGCCTGCTCAATCAGGTTGGTTGCCCGGTGCATGGTGACCGGCTGTTTGCAGGCCCATTTTGTCACCACCGTTGCATGGTCCTGCAAGTTCTGACCGACGCCTGTCAGGTCATGGAGGCAATCGATGCCATGTTGGCGCAAATGATCCGCCGGTCCGATACCTGACAGCATTAGTAATTGTGGTGAATTGATCGCCCCACCGGAAAGGATGATTTCCTTTTCAGCTTCGATAACCAGATGCTGTCCTTGATGGGTAATTTCAACCGCCACAGCCCGCTTGCCCTTCAGCACCAGACGTTTAACCAGGGCCCCGGTGAGCAAGTCCACGTTGGGACGCTTCAAGGCGGGATGGAGATGGGCGACCGCGGCGCTGCAGCGGCGACCATTTTTCTTTGTCGCATCGAGACGGGCAACGCCTTCCGGCTGGAACCCGTTTAAGTCCTGAGAATGTCCCTGCCCTGCCTGCAGACCAGCCAGTTCAAAAGCATCGTACAGCGGACTTTCATAGCTGGTGCGCGAAACGCCCAGTGGGCCGCTGCCGCCGCGCCATTCGTCCTCGCCTCTGTCGCTGGACTCGCCGGCCTTGAAATAGGGCAGGCAATCCGCATAGCGCCAGTCGGTCAGCCCATGCTCCTGGGCCCAACGGTCATAATCCAGGGGATGGCCGCGCATATAGACCATGGAATTGATCGATGATGAGCCGCCGACCACCTTGCCGCGCGGCGTGCCAATCTGACGATTGTCCAGCGCCGGTTCCGGTTGCGACAGATAATTCCAGTTCAGCTTGGGATTGCGATAGGCATAGTAGACCCCAGCTGGAATATGGATCATCACATTGCGGTCCATCGGACCGGCTTCGAGAACCAGCACTGAATTGGAGCCATCGGCACTCAGCTTGTTGGCCAGCACGCATCCGGCCGACCCGGCACCGACAATGACATAGTCATAGGCTCGTTTTTTCAAGGCATTGCGCTCCATCACGGCGTGATTCCGGCATAAGGGTGCAAACAGCATAGATAAAGCCGCGTTCGGGGTCGACAAAAGTCGATCTTGCCGTCACTTTTATTGCGGAAGCGATGATTATCAGGTCCGTTTGCGGGATTGGTGGGCCAATCTGTTGCAGGACGTAAAAAAAAACATCGCCAACTGGCGGCCCGCAGAGCGGGTTCGCAGACTTTTGTAAAACGGGAGAAAATTTACATGAAGAAACTGATTTTGGGCGCCGCCCTTCTTGCAGCCCTTGGCACGGCACAGGCCGCCTATGCTGCCGATCCGAAAGGCGCCGACGAGCCAATCAAAATTGCCATCAACGAATGGACCGGCCAGAATCTGTCGGCCCATATTGCCGGCGGATTGCTGAAGAAGATGGGCTATTCGGTTGAATTCGTCACCGCCGGTGCGGTGCCGCAATTTGCTGCCATTGCCGAGGGCAGCCTTCATTTCCAGCCGGAAGTGTGGACCAACAATGTCGGCGACATTTATCCGAAGGCCGTTGAATCCGGCAAGATTGTCATCACCGGCAATCTTGGCCTTGAGCCCAAAGAAGGCTGGTTCTACCCGCCCTATATGGAAGAAAAGTGCCCCGGCCTGCCGGCCTATTCAGCGCTTTATGACTGCGCCCAGGCCTTTGCCGCGGCTGACACTTTCCCAAAGGGTCGCCTGATCACCTATCCCGCAGACTGGGGCACCCGGTCCAATGACCAGGTTGCAGCCATCGGCCTGCCTTTCCAGCCCGTCGCAGGCGGCAGTGAAGGTGCCATGCTGGCTGAAATGAAATCGGCGGTCGCTGCGCAACAGCCTATGCTGATGATGTTCTGGCAGCCGCACTGGATTCACGCGGAAATCGATCTGAACGTTGTGGAGTGGGATTCCTCATCCGCCGATTGCCTTGCCGGTCAAAACCAGAGCAAGGGAAGCGCCTGTGGATTTGCCCAGGCCAGCATCAACAAGATCGTCAATTCCGGCTTCGCCAACACCTGGCCGGGCGCGATGAATTTCGTCAAGTCATATACGCTGACAAATGACGTTCAAAACGCGCTAATTCAGAAAGTCGATCAGGAAAAACGGTCGGTTGAAGAAGTGGCCGCAGAATGGATTGACGCCAATGAATCCGTTTGGGGCGGCTGGGTCAAATAGCTGCCAAGTGACGAAGCGAAGCGGGATTGGCAAGCCGGTCCTGCTTCCTTCATTTGGGAATGCATTGGCACCCCCTCACATGAAACAATCTGGAAATGAGCATGCCTTCTGAGTCCACAGCATCGTCGGACGTCAAGCTGTCCTGTCGCAATATCTGGAAGATTTATGGTCCCGATCCCGACCAGTTTTTTTCCAACCGCAATGGCAGGATTGGCAGCGATGAGGAGGCGTCACAACACGCGGCCCGCATTCGGGAATCCGAACATATCGTCGCCTCTGCCAATGTCTCCTTTGACGTTCATGTGGGCGAGATATTCGTCATTATGGGGCTTTCCGGGTCCGGCAAATCAACGATGGTGCGTTGCCTTTCCCGACTGGTGGAACCTACCGCCGGTGAAATCCTGCTGGATGGCAGCAATCTGCTGGACATCAACAATGAAGAATTGATCGAATACCGTCGCCACAAGATGGGCATGGTGTTCCAGAATTTTGGCCTGATGCCGCATCTCAACGTGGTCGATAACATCGCCTTTCCGCTGGAGCTGCAGGGCATGGGCCAGGAAGAGCGGCGCAAACAGGCCCGCGAAGTCATCGAACTGGTTGGCCTGGAAGGCCGTGAATCGAGTTTTCCCAGCCAGTTGTCCGGTGGACAGCAACAGCGGGTCGGTATTGCCCGGTCGCTCGTGGTGAAGCCGGAACTGTGGTTTCTCGACGAGCCATTCAGCGCGCTGGATCCGCTGATCCGCAAGCAGATGCAGGACGAGTTTCTGCGCCTGCAACGGGAATTGCACAAATCCATCGTCTTTATCACCCATGATTTCATGGAGGCGCTGCGGGTTGCCGACCGCATGGCGATCATGCGCGATGGCGAAGTGGTGCAGATTGGCCGTCCGGTGGATCTGATCCTCAATCCTGCCGATTCCTATGTGCGTGAATTCACCAATGACGTGCCATGGGAACTGGTGCTGACTGCGGGCGACATTGCCGATGCAGGCCGGAAACGGGCCAAGGGCATGGGACAGATTTCCAAAGATACGTCGGTTGCCACTCTGCTGCCTTATCTGGCCGACCACGAAGCCGGTGTTGTGGTTCTCGACGACGACCAAAAGGATCTCGGCGTTGTCAGCGCCCGCAACGTGGTGGCGGCTTTGGCCAGTGGTGTCACCGATCCAGCACAGGTGACGGAATAGATTGATGGCCATCCCAGCCCACCTTCGCTATTGGGTCGCCTTGCTGGTAGCGACGCTGGTTCTGCACTTCTTCCCTGGCCCCTTCGCTGCTCTGGTCCAATATCCCGACACATTGGTTTTGGGGCTGACCGATCCGATGAACGCAGCCATGCAGTGGTTTGTGCAATTGTTCGGGCCGCTGTTTAAGGCCATCGGCTGGTTGCTGGAATGGCCGATCAAATTCGCCCAATGGCTGTTGGCCCTGTTGCCGTGGAGCGTTACCTGCCTGATATTCATGGCCCTTGCCTATGCCGCATCCGGCTGGCGGCTGGCGCTTTTTGCGCTGATCTCACTGCTTTACATGGCGATGATCGGCTACTGGCCGCAAAGCATGAATTCACTGGCCATAGTGCTGATATCGGTGCCGATGGCGATTGGCGTGGGGTTTGTTTTCGGCGTCTGGGGGTTCCGTTCCGCGCGGGCCAAGCGCTTTATCATGCCATTGCTCGATCTGCTGCAGACCATTCCAGCCTTTGCCTATCTGCTGCCGATCCTGATCCTGTTCGGTTTCGGCACCACAGTAGGTTTGGTTTCCAGCATTCTCTATGCCTTCCCGCCCATGGTTCGAAACACCATCCTGGGCCTCAATTCCGTATCGCCCACCCTGATTGAGGCGGGCGAAATATCCGGCGCCAACGACCGGCAATTGTTCTGGAAAGTGCGCATGCCGGCGGCCCGTAATCAATTGCTGCTGGGGGTCAACCAGACCACAATGGCCAGCCTGTCGATGGTTATCATCGCCTCAATTATCGGTGGCACCAATGATATCGGCTGGGAAGTCCTGTCGACCATGCGCAAGGCGCAATTTGGCGAAAGCCTGCTGGCCGGATTTGTCATTGCCTTGATGGCCATGTTGCTGGACCGGGTGTCTTATGGCTTCGCCACTCAGGATCGAAGGCAAATGGCGAGCTCTGAAAAACCAAAACTTTTGCCCTATCTGGGAGCGGCTATCGTTGTTCTGTGGCTTGCGTCCTTTGTTTTGCCCTTTCTTGCAGTCTGGCCTGAAGTCCTGATCTTTGATCCCGCACCGGCGATGAATGAGGCGCTTGAGAACTTTATTCTCAACTGGCGCATTATGCTGGAGACGATCAAGAACAGTGCCTTCTTCTTTCTCATGCTGCCCATAAAAATTGGCCTGGCGCAGGCGGTCAGTCCGTTCACCTGGGGTTTTGCACTGACCCCGATGCTGGCATCGATTTATGCAATTGCCTGCCTGGCTTTGGCCGTATGGCTCACCGCTTCAGGAAAGCCCGGTGCAGCCGTCGCGCTGCTGATATTTGCAGCTTTCACCTATATCGGGTTGACCAATCTGCCCTGGATCGCCCTGCTGGCGCTGTTCGTCCTGCTGTCCTATCAGACCAGCGGCAGGAAACTGGCCATCGGCACGGCGCTCGGACTGGGCTTTCTGCTGATTGCCGGCGTGTGGCCGCAATCGGTGCTGTCGCTTTATCTGTGCGGCGTTGCTGTCCTGATTTCATTTGCACTAGGCACGTCAATCGGCATCTGGGCCGCCGGTTCCAATACCGTGTCGTCGATTGTCCGCCCGATCATCGACACGCTGCAGACAATGCCGCTATTCGTTATCTTAATTCCCTTCGTGATGATCTTCAAAATCGGTGAATTTACTGCCCTGCTGGCGATCATCGCCTATGCCATCGTTCCGGCCATTCGCTACACCGAACACGGCCTGCGCAACCTGCCGGCCGACATTATCGAAAGTGCCACCACCCTTGGCTGTACCAATCGCCAGTTGTTGATGAAGGTGAAGCTGCCACTGGCCCTGCCAGCCATCATGCTGGGGCTCAATCAGACCGTCATTTACGGAATTGGCATGTTGGTGATTACCGCGCTTGTGGGCACCAATGGTCTTGGTCAGCGCATCTATATCGGCCTTGGAGATGGCGATTTCGGCGTTGGCATGACGGCCGGCATTGGCATGGCTATCATTGCGATGATCGCTGACCGCATCACCCAATCAGTCAGCCTGAAGCGACAGCAGAAGTTGGGCTTGAAGATGGATATTCTTTAGCGCCAGCCTCTGCTGCCTGTTCCCAAACGCGCACGCCATTGCCCCTCAAAGGCAACGGTTCCAATCGAGCAACAGTCACTCTAAGCTCACATCAGATCCAACCAGCGGAGCCGCGTTAAACGCATGGAAAAAATACACATTCAGTTCACCCTGTTCTCGGCGTTCTACGCGCCCCTCATTGCCACCATGTCGGGCGGCTTTTTGAAAAAACAGGGGCTTGATCCGGAATGGTCAGTCTCACCGCCGGGGGTTTCAGCCATTGCTGCGTTGGAAGATGGCAGCGCCCAAGTGGTGCAATCGGCCCTGAGCCAAAGCTTCACGCCCCTGTCGAAAGGCATCAGACCAGCCTATGCCCATTTTGCCCAGGTCAACGAAATGGACGGGTTTTTTCTCACCGGCCGCGCCGCCGATCCACATTTCACATGGTCAAAACTGGAAGGGTCCGACGTCATCCTGTTTGGTGGTGGACAACCCCTGGCGATGTTCAAATATGCCTGCCACAAGGCCGGTATAGACTTTGACAAGATCAATGCCGTGCATGTTGGAGGAGCCGCCGATATGGACCAGGCCTTCCGCCAGGGACAAGGACAATATGTTCAGCAGCAAGGCCCCTTTCCTCAACAACTGGAATCTGATGGGGTCGGTCATGTGGTCGCGCAGGTTGGTCCCAAGGTTGGCCCCTGCGGCTTTTCAAGTCTCGTCGCCATGCGCGACTGGTTGGATACCGACATGGCCCGCGCCTTCACCCGCGCTTATATCGAAACCCGCCAATATATGAACGAGGAAAGCGCCGCCGAAATCGCCCGGGCGCAGAAGTCCTACTTCCCCGATATTGATGAACCAGTGCTGGAATCCTGTATTGCCACCTATCAGAAACTCGGCAATTGGACGCCCCATATCGACATCACCCCACAGGCCTATGAAGCAACCCTGGACATTTATGAATATGCCGGCGGCCTGACCCAGCGCTTCGCTTACGAAGATGTTTGCGCCCAGCCCCCGGATATCAGTTGAACCAGTTCATGCTCGTTCCTGAGACTTTCGCCTTGATCGTGGTCACCTTTTTGATCGCTGGCACGTTGAAGGGCACTGTCGGGCTGGGCCTGCCGCTGGTGGCAATTGTCTTCATGGCCATCCCGCTGGGTTTTAAGGAAGCCATTGCCATCGTTCTGCTGCCCGGCCTGGTCACTAATGTCTGGCAGGCGCTGGCTGGTCCCTATTTTCGGGTCCTGTTGAAACGACTTTGGCCCTATCTGGTGGCCTGTATACTGGGAACATGGCTGGGGGTGAATATTCTCTCGCTGGCCAGCAAGGATACCTTGCTTTCGACACTCGGCATCATTCTCGCCGCCTATTCGCTGTTCAGTCTGATGCGACCACAAATCGCAGCTCCGGGGCGAGCGGAACCCATCCTCGGCCCCCTATCCGGCGGATTGGGAGGTGTGTTTTACGGCATGACCAGCGTGTTTCTGGTTCCCGGCGTGCTTTATCTGCAGGCATTGGGCCTGAAGAAAGACGAAATGGTTCAGGCCCTGGGACTCGTCTTCATTCTGCTCAACATCTCCATGATATCAGCATTTCTGGAAAAGGGATTCATCTCGCAGGACGTCACTTTCCTGTCGATATTTGCCATTCTGCCAACCGTCATTGGCATCTATTTTGGCCAAAAACTGCGCCGCCACATTTCTGAGGAACTGTTCCGCAGGATATTTTTTCAGCTGCTGTTTGTCATCGCCATCTATTTCTTCGTCTCGGCCCAGATGTAACCAGACGCCGCCGTGAGATGATTTCAAACCAGAAAATCTAGAGCAAGCTGCGAACGTGTTCGGCAATGGCCAGACTGGCAGTCAGGCCGGGAGACTCAATGCCCAGCAGGCCAACAAGGCCGTCCAGTCCGTGGTCGTCCGGTCCCCAAAATTCAAAATCTGCATTGGCTTCTCCCGGGCCGGACAGTTTGGGCCTGATGCCGGCATAGTCGGGCTCCAGAACATTGTCGGGCAATCCCGGCCAATAGGCCCGAATGGCAGCATAAAATTTTTCACTGCGGACGGGATCAACCTGATAGTCCAATTCGTCGATCCACTCGACATCGGGACCAAAACGGGCTTGTCCGCCCAGATCCAGCGTCAGGTGAACGCCGAGACCGCCGGGCTCCGGCACCGGATAGATCAGATGGGAGAACGGGGCGCGGCCACACAGGCGAAAATAATTGCCCTTGGCAAACTGGGTCGGCCTGCCACCCAAATCGTCAAAGCGCCGGTCGTGTTTGAGCAGATTGGACGAATGCAAACCGGCGCAAATGACAAGGTATTTGCAACTCAACTCCGTCGAACCGTCAAACCGGACCTTAAAGCCCCCCTGCGGCAACGATGCCCAACTCTCCATTGTCGTATTAAAGGCGATCTGACAGCCATGGGCTTCCGCGTCCCCCTGCAGCGACAGCATAAAGGCGTGGCTGTCGATAATGCCGGTAGACGGCGAAAACAAACCAGCCTTTACCCACAGATCCGGTTCCAACTTGGAAATAGTCCCCTGGTCCAGCACGGACAGATCGGTTACTCCATTGGCCTCTGCATGTGTCTTGATCGAGGCCAGTGCCTGCAATTGCTCATCATTGGAGGCAACGATCAGCTTTCCAATCCGATCGTGCGGAACCCCATGGGACTCGCAATGGTCATAGAGGCGCTGCTTCCCCTCGAGGCATAAACGCGCCTTGAGACTATGTTGTGGATAGTAGATTCCAGCGTGAATTACTTCACTGTTTCTGGCGCTGGTCTCGCTGCCAATTATGCCGTGTTTTTCGACGATCAAAACGTCGTGGCCATTCATGGCAAGGCTGCGTGCTGACGCCAGACCAACAACGCCGGCACCTATTATCAGGGTTTCAATATCATGCACTGGAATAGCTCGTGCGATGGATGACGGTCTCGAATTTGTCGCAGAAGCCGAAGATGGGCGCAACGCGTCGCCAGCAACAAATTGAATCAGAAGATCGGCGAGCCAATTTTACCTGGCCCGCTAAGTCAATCCCATTCAGCCACCTCACGCAAAGATGGATGAACTGCCGCAGTTTTTAGTAGACTGAGAAGTGGGTCTCAGGACCCTTTGGGCTTGCGGCCCAAACCAATTTCTTTCGCCAATTTCGAGCGACGCTCGGCGTAAGCCGGTGCAACCATTGGATAATCGCTTTTCAAATTCCAACGCGAACGGTAGTCGTCAGGTGTCAGGCTGTGATGCGACATCAAATGGCGCTTCAAAGACTTAAACTTCTTGCCGCATTCCAGACAGACAAGGTGATCGTCGCGGATCGACTTTTTGATCGATACGGCCGGTTCCTTTTGTTCCACTTCAGGACTGCTAGGCGTAGCAGACAAGGTGTTTACGGTTTGGAATGTTGATGTGATCAATTCCGGCAGCTGCGCTGCCGCGATCGGATTGTTACTCACATAAGCAGCAACAATCTCCGAAGTTAGTTCCGTGAGAAAGGCTGTATTGTCGGACTCTGCCATATAAAGTTACCCCGTTGTGCCGCAGACCGCTGCACCATAGCGATGGTCAATTAAAAAGAAAAGAGTGTATTCGTTAAACATGTACTCTAAGTAGAAATACTAACTCGACTTAACTTTTGCTGATCACAGATGGTATTGATGAGACATCTGCTGACTATGCGGAAGATATTCGAAATTGCTATACTCCGCGTCTAAAGAATGGATAAAGGTGCAGTTTCAAGCACGCTCACCCAGTGGGACTGGCAGCAGTAGACGGGCCTGGTGGACAAGGCGATCCAGGATTTCACCATTGTATCCAATTGCTGCCTATGGTTAGTGATGTGAACCTTTGCCCTGCGATCCTGCCGAGCTGATTATTGATGTCTTCAACGCCGCTTAATGTCGTGATGATTGGATTGGGCATGGTCGCCGACACCCATTTACGGGCTGTTGCTGACCTTTCTGACAAACTGAACCTGTATGGGCTTTTTGCCCGCAATTGCAGCGTCGCTGAAAAATTTGCCGAACAAGCCCGCGAACTGACCAGTCACCGTCCCAAACTGTTTGACTCAATCGATGCCATCGCAACTGATCCCCAGGTTGACTTTGCCATCATTTTGACGCCACCGAATGCCCGCAACGAGGTCATTGCACCGCTCGCCGCAGCGGGAAAACACATCCTTATGGAAAAGCCGGTTGAGCGAAACAGTACGGCGGCTGAAGAGATTGTCGCCATTTGCGAGGCTAATGGCGTGCAGGCAGGCGTGGTATTTCAACACCGTGTGCGTGAAGCCTCGATCAAGCTTAGCCACCTGATCCGCGACGGGGGCCTCGGTGGGTTCCAATTGGCGGAAGTCATCGTGCCCTGGTGGCGCGACCAGTCCTATTATGATGAGCCGGGCCGCGGCACCTATGAGCGGGACGGTGGTGGCGTATTGATCTCACAAGCCATTCATACACTGGACCTTTTGCTCAGCCTGGTCGGTGATGTCGATGAAGTCCAGGCAATGGCCAGAACCAGCCGGCTGCACCAGATGGAGAGCGAGGACTTTGTCACGGCGGGATTGAACTTTGCCTGTGGCGCGATTGGTTCCGTAGTTGCCAGCACCGCCAGCTATCCCGGAGACGCAGAAACCATCACGCTGCATTTTGAAAAAGCATCGGCGGTCCTGAAATCCGGCGTTCTTTCGCTGAGTTGGCGCGACGGACGGTCTGAAACCTACGGCGCCGATGCGACAACAGGCGGCGGCGCCGACCCGATGGCTTTCACCCATGCATGGCACCGTGACGTCATCGATGATTTTTGCGATGCGATCACCAATAACCGACCCCCGCTGGTTCCGGCACGCGACGCACTTCGGGTACATCGGTTGATTGATGCCATCATAAAATCGTCCAATACCAAAAAGGCCGTGAAGGTCACAAATTAGGAACAGACCAATAATGTCCTCTCGCCCGCTTCGATTTGCTGCCATCGGCCTGGATCACCGTCATATCTATGGAATGTCGGAGCAAATGCTGGAAACCGGGGCTGAATTCGCCGGGTGGTGGACGCAGGGAACGCCAGAAACCCTTGAGGGCTTTGCCAAGCGCTTTCCCGACGTTCCGCGTAGTGATGACCGGCAGGCCCTGTTGGACGATAACACAATCGATCTTGTTTTGATTGCGGCCATTCCCGCCGACCGCGCGGTGCTGGCAATCGAGGCAATGCGGCATGGCAAGGACGTGATGGTCGACAAGCCCGGCTGCACGACACACGAGCAGTTGGCAGACATCAAAGAAGTCGTGGCTGCGACGGGCCGCATCTGGTCGATCAATTTTTCCGAAAGATTCGAAGTCGCCAGCGTGACCCGTGCCACCGAACTCGTCCGGGACGGCGCCATTGGCAAGGTCGTGCAGACGGTTGGACTGGGACCCCATCGCCTTAACCGTGCCACAAGACCGGATTGGTTTTTTGATCCCGCCCGCTATGGCGGAATCCTCTGTGACATTGCCTCCCACCAAATTGACCAGTTCCTGCACTTCACCGGCTCACAGGATGCGACCGTGACGATGGCGTCCGCGGGAAACTTTGCCAATCCGGATGATCCAGGTCTACAGGATTTTGGCGAAGTGTCGCTGCGCAGTGACCAGGGGCACGGCTATATCCGAGTTGACTGGTACACGCCGGATGCATTGCCCACATGGGGAGACGGACGGCTGACCATTCTGGGAACCGACGGCTATATTGAGCTGCGGAAATATGTCGACATTGCCCGCGATGCCAGTCCTGACCATCTCTATCTGGTCAATGGCACACGTTGCGAGCACATTGATTGCCGGGACGCGGGCTATCCCTATTTTCAAAACCTGACCAATGACATTACCAACCGGACCGAAACGGCCATGCCCCAGCAGCATTGCTTTAAAGTGATGGAACTGGCGCTGCAGGCGCAGCAAATGGCGGATGCATCACAATGAACCCCATTCGCAAAGTTGCCATCATTGGTGCCGGAATTGGCGAAAAACACCTGGCAGGCTATCGCGAACTTCCAGACCGGTTTTCGGTTGCAACGGTGTGTGACATTGACACCCAGCGCGCAGCAGCGATTGTCGGTGGTGACTCGTCCATCGAGATCGAGTCCGACTTTCAGACTGTATTGGATAATGAAACCATCGATCTGGTTGATATCTGCCTGCCGCCCCACCTGCATCTTCAAATGTCTGTCGCCGCGCTGGAGAGCGGCAAACATGTTATTTGTGAAAAACCGCTGGTGAATTCTCTGCGCGATGCGGATCTTCTGGCACAAAAGGCCCGGCAGTGTAACAGGCTGTTGTCGCCTGTATTTCAATACAGATATGGCCCTGCCACCGCCCAGTTGAAGGCATTGATGGATGCCGGACTGGCGGGGCGGCCATTCGTTGCCAATATCGAGACCCATTGGAACCGGGGCGACGATTATTACGCCATTGACTGGCGCGGTACGTGGAAGGGCGAACAGGGCGGCGCCGTATTGGGTCACGCAATCCACAATCACGACCTGCTCTGCGCCATTTTTGGCCCGGTCGAAAAGCTGTCTGCCTTTGCCACCACCCGGGTCAACGATATTGAAGTGGAAGACTGCGCATCGGTTTCATTCCAGATGACCAATGGCGCGCTGGCCTCCAGTTCCATCACTCTGGGAGCTGCGGAAGATACATCCCGCTTGAGATTCTGCTTTGAAAATCTTACCGCCGAAAGCGGCAGCCTGCCTTATGCCCCGGCGGAAGACCAATGGACGTTTACGGCACGTGGAAATATTTCCCAACAACAGGTTGACGATTGTCTTGCCGAGCTGGCAGCGCGGGGCGATATCAAGTCTGGTTTTGCGGGGTTTTTTGAAGCCGTGGCTGATCGCCTGGACGGCACAGGAACTGACGATGTGACCATCGAAGACGGTCGGCGTTCGCTGGAACTGGTCTCGGCAATCTACCATGCAGTGCGGACCTCAAACACGATCCCCCTGCCGCTGACGGATGCCAGCCCGGTCTATGACGGCTGGGCGCCCTGAAAGCGCCCAGTCATCTAAATTGCAGCTTTTGGAGGCCTTAGCGGGCAAATACCTTGCCGGCGGCATCGATCAGGCGGAAAGCAGCGCGGCTCATGGAATAGTCCATGTCGGAAGTGGCTGCTGCCTGATGGGCCAAGCGGTGGTCGGACACGATTGTTGGGCGCAACAAATTGGTCATAGCGAATGGGTTCATAATTGGGTTCCTCCCAAGAATTGTGTGGTTGTTCAACAGGGCTCAGATAGGACCACTAGGGAGTTTTGAAAAATGCAAAGAATGCAGGCGAGCTATGCAATTTTCACTTAGGTCGCAAGGGCCGAATTCTCAGGGATCTGAGACTAATAGACCAGGTTCAGCATCACCAGGGAAACCACCAGGAATATCACCGTCATCAGGCCGCCGCTTTTGACGAAATCAACCACTTTGTAGCCCGCGGGTCCCATGATCAGCGCGTTCACCTGGTGGGTCGGAATGATGAATGAATTGGATGTGGAAATAGCGACCGTCAGGGCAAAGACTGCCGGATCGCCACCGGCAGCAAGGGCGATTGAAACCGCCAGTGGCACCAGCAGCACCGTGGCGCCGACATTCGACATCACCAGCGAAAACGACGTGGCCAATATGGCAAGGCCTGCCTGCAGGGCCCAGATCGGCCAGCCATCGAGAATGACCAATATCTGCTGGGCAATCCATTGCGCCGAACCTGTATTCTGCACCGCCTGCCCAAGGGGAATGAGACAGGCCAGCAAAAACACTGTGTTCCAGCCGACCGCCCGATAGGCTTCATCTATGCTCAGCACACGAGACAACAGCATGCCCACCGCCCCGGTCAGCAGGCACAGCGACAGGCGAATATCGGTAAACAGGATCAGCGACAGGGAAATGACAAAGAAGGTCAGCGCCCATCCCACCTTGTGAGGGCGCAGTTCTTCCTGGGGAAAATCCGACGTCACCACCACGAAATCCCGGTCCCGTTTCAGCCGGGTCAGGTTATCCCAGCGGGTATGGGCAACCAGCAGATCGCCACCCTGGAATTTTTCAAGCCCGATGGCGGTGGGTTCGTGATCATCCGATTCAACATGGCTGAGATTGTCTTCGCCGCGATGAATGGCCAACAGGCTCAGCCCATAAGTTTTGCGCAACAACAGATCGCGGGGGGATTTTCCGATGAGGTGGGATTCCGGAGGAACGACAATTTCGGCGATGCCGGCATTGGTCGGGGCAAATTCTTCCGAGAACGCATCCAGCTTGTCGCGCAGATGGAGACCATTTTTGTCGCAAAATTTTTCCACATCCAGCTTCTTGCCAATAATCGCCAGACGGCAGGGTGCTGCAATCTCGGCCGTTAGAATCTGCACCATCGACACCTTGCCGCGATAAAAAGTGGAGATGATGTAGATGTTGTTTTCAAAATTAATGTCGGCGAGCTGTTTGCCGATCAGCAGATTGTCTTCCGGCACATCCACTTCAAAAACGCTGGCCGTCAGTCCATAGACCCGTTGCAAATAGTCAGACAGGCCCTTGCCCGAGGTGACATCGACTTTCGATGTGGTTGCCGGCAGCACCCATCTGCCGAAGATCATAAAATAGGCGATGCCCGACAGAACCAGGGCAAAGCCAATGGGCGTGACGGAAAACAGGCCGAAGGCTGGCATTTTTTGGTCCGGCGCAAGCCCATTATTGGCCGTGGCAATCAGGTCATTGAGCAAAATCAGCGGCGAAGACCCGACCATCGTCATGGTACCGCCCAATATGGCGCAAAAGCCCATCGGCATCAGCAGTCGGCTCAGCGGAATGCCGGTGCGCGCTGAAATGCGGCTGACCACCGGCAGGAACAGGGCAGCCGCTCCGACATTTTGCAGAAAGCTGGAAATCGTTCCGACGGTGCCGGAGACGATCGGTAAAATACGTGTTTCAGTAGAGCCTCCATGCCGCAGGATCGCCGCGGCCACTTTGTTCATGATACCGGTCTTGTCGAGACCGGCGCCGACGATCATTACCGCGATAATGGAAATGACAGCGTTTGAAGCAAAGCCATCAAACAAGTGATTGACGTCAGCAATGTTTGAAAGGCCCGGCACATAGCTGAGCATGCCCAGCAACACCAGTACCAGGATCGCTGCCAAATCGATGCGGATGATTTCAGAGACAAACAGAAATACGGTGAAGGCCAGGGTGAGAAATACGATGCCCATTTCCAGCGTGAACAAAGTCGTTTCCACGATGCAATCCTTCCAGACGAACGCCTGCCTCGAAGGCAGTTGTTCAAATTGACCAGCGACTTGGCCAGTGGTTCTGCAAAGTGTGTCCCTTTGGCTCAATGAAGTCCAGCAGCGGCTCAAAATACCGCGTTTGAGGGCGAATTTTGCTCAAATCAGGGTCGTGAAGGCCATTTGCCCCCCATTTTGGCACCAATACGTAAGTTTGGGTCAACCTTCAGATGCGATGCTGTGGTCACGTGGAGCAACTGCGGCAGACTATGACCTCGTCCAAACGAGCAAATTGGGGAGCTTTTTGGATTTTCCAGTGCCAGATAATGAGGCAGATCGCCTTGCCAGCCTGACTCAGCTCGATCTGATCAATGGCCCGGCATTGGAGGAACTCGAAGCCCTTGTGGACCTGGTGGCCAGCAGTCTGGATTGCCCCACTGCTGTGGTCTCGCTGCTCGACGAAGATTTCCAGTGGTTCAAGGCCAAAACCAATCTCGACGCCGACAGGACTGAACGCAAGGATGCTTTTTGCAACTATACGATCAAGCGTGACGGGGTTTTTGTTGTCGAAAATGCCCTGGAAGATCCCCGTTTTTGCGACAATCCGCTGGTCACCGGCCTGCCCGGCATTCGCGCCTATGCCGGATGCGCCATTTCAATTGACGGTGAACACCCGCTGGGGGCGTTGTGTGTGCTGGACTATGAACCGCGGCATTTTTCCGATGCCGAATTGCAGCGACTTGAGAAATACCGGCTGCTTGTCGAGAGCTTGATCCGCAGCCATGAAAATTCCCGCCGCGCCAGTGCCGCGATCGAACTGGCGACACGCAAGGAAGAAGAATCCCAACGCAACCTGCTGCATCTGGAAAAAATCACCTCCGTGTCGGGAGTTGGCGGCTGGGAGCTGATCCTCGGCGAGGATGCACCCAGGTGGTCGGAACAGACCCGAAAAATCCACGAGGCACCTGCCAACTATGTGCCAAGCCTGGAAAAAGCCATCGAGTTTTATGCACCCGAAGCCAGACCGACGATCCAAAAGGCCATTGAAACCGGCATTGCCGAACGCAAAGGCTGGGACCTTGAACTGCCGATGATCACTTATACCGGCCGACAGATCTGGGCCCGTGCGATTGGTGAACCGATCATCGTCGATAATGAAGTCACCGGCTTCATGGGCACGTTTCAAGACATCACCCAGCAACGCATTGATCAGGAGAGATTGCGGGAATCAGAACAGCTGGCACGCGAACGGTCGGAAGAACTGGATGTTACCCTGGCCAATATGAAACAGGGTGTCAGCGTTTTTGACAGCGACGGCAGACTGCTGTTGTGGAACGACAAATATGTCGAGATCTTTGAAAAGCCCAAGAACGAAATACGCAAGGGTGTGACTCTGCGCGAACTGGTGCTCGCCGAACAGGCCCGCGGCGATTTTACGGGCGATGTTGACGCCATGCTCGACGAACTCAATGCAGAATTAAAGCGTGGAAAGACGGTCAGGCGACAATTTGAACTGCAGAACGGGCGCATTATTTCGTCAGTTCACGCCGCAATGCCCGGCGGTGGCTGGGTTGGCACCCACGACGATATTACCCATCAGGAAAAAACCAGCCGGCAAATCGCCCATGCGGCCCATCACGACCCGCTGACCGGCCTTGCCAACCGCACAAAATTCAATGTTGAAGTCAGTGCCGCCGTTGCACGTTCCCAAAACCAGGATCAGAAAGCCGCCGTCATGCTGATCGATCTCGATGGCTTCAAAATGGTCAATGACGGATTTGGCCACAAAGCCGGCGATGAATTGCTGATTGGCGTCGGACAACGTTTGCAGGCAAGCGTCCGGCCCAACGATCTGGTGGCCCGTCTCGGTGGTGATGAATTTGCCATTATTTTGGAATGCGATCCCGATCATACAACTCCAATCCACGATATTGCCCAACGCATTCTCGCGGCGCTTGAGCTGCCATTTTTGATTGGGCACAACGAAATCCTGATCAGCGCCAGCATCGGCGTCTCATTCATCGAAGATGATGAAAACCCGGTGGAAACAGCGATGGGCAATGCCGATTGCGCCCTTTACAAAATCAAGGAAGAGGGCAAGCGCGGATACCGGGTGTTTGATCTGCAGATCAATATGGAAGTGACCCAGAAAAGAATGCGCGAACTGGCGCTTCGCGAGGTCACCAAAAACAAAGACTTCCTGCTTCACTATCAGCCGATCCAGCAGATGGCGGGCAATCAGGTTTCCGGATTCGAGGCGCTCATCCGTTGGAACAACCAAAATCATCAAACTCAATATCCCGACGAATTCATCCCCCTGGCCGAAGATCTCGGCCTGATCCACGAGATTGGAAACTGGGTCATCGAAACAAGCGTCGCCGAAGCCAGCCAGTGGCCGGAGGAACTGCGTCTGGCACTCAATGTTTCGCCGCGGCAATTGGGCCAGGGTCACCTGTTCGCAACGGTGCGAGACACCTTGCGGCGCAATGAGTTCACCGCCAACCGGCTGGAACTTGAAATCACCGAATACGCGATGATCCAGGATGACGAGTCAACCATTTCCGAACTGCAGCAACTCAAGGATCTTGGCGTCCGCATCGTGCTCGATGACTTCGGCACCGGCTATTCGTCGCTCAGCTATCTGCACCGTTTCCCCTTCGATAAGTTGAAGATCGACCGCTCTTTCATCAATGGTTTTGAGACCAATGACAGGCGCGCCAATATTATCAGGGCAATCGTCTCCATGGCTGTCAGCCTGGGCATTGAGGTCACTGCAGAAGGCATCGAGACCGAAGATCAACTGTTGCTGTTGAAACTGATGGGCTGCACATTCGCCCAGGGCTACTATTTTT
Source organism: Rhizobiaceae bacterium (assembly GCA_039977975.1). GTDB lineage: Bacteria > Pseudomonadota > Alphaproteobacteria > Rhizobiales > Rhizobiaceae > Pseudahrensia. The sequence goes on along the minus strand of JBDWCD010000006.1, from coordinate 249,914 downwards.
CCAAACCCCTGCCTGCAGCAGAAATCGATCTATTGGCGAACCATCGAGGCAACGAATCAGCTGCTTAGCAACGAAGCTGAAATAGCGAAAAAATATTAGAATCAGCGGCTTTCAGAACGTTTTGCAGGTGCCAATCCAAGCTGAATTGCACCAATCTCATTATATTTGCGCAGGATTTGGCCAAAATCTCATGCCGGACTCTTGTTAATTTATCCACCGTTAATCACACTTGGACATCCCTCGCACATGTATTGCGTAAGTCTTGGTGCAGGAGTTTTGGATATTAAATCCCAATGCTTGTGCGATGTAAAAGCACGCCGCGTAAACTGTTGTTGGAGCAGGCTTGGTTAAATTGCTCCAAAGGCGAAATGTAACATTGCGATTGATCCAGGGGGGCCAATCTGATGGAAGTAAAAACCAACGAAATTGCCGAAAAAAAGATAGTCAGCGCGGTGAAATACGCCATTTCAACCAGGTTCAGTTTGGATCAATTGTGCCAATTGCTGGTGACTGAAGGTGGCGTCGACCTGGACACGTTGGCTCGAATTATCCGTGAAAACCGTGGCAGCGCACCGCCACGCGGTGCCCGGGCTGGGGAGGCTGGTCAATCGACTGAAGTTTCACGTCTTGCCGAGGTCCCATTGCAGATCATCGATCGAAGCAAATTGGACCAATTGCCGTCGGAACGGTGGTTTGGCATCAAAATCGCCGGCTGACTGAAGCTGTTTCATCGGCTTCAATTGCAGCACGGTCAGATTTAGTTCAGTCATCTTCTCCTATGTGCGACTGTTTCGAACCTGTTCGGGTTCGATGCGCCGATGCATGCAACAGGCGGTGATCGCCAGTCAGACAAGTCACTAGATCGTCGACCGCCTCCACTACGGCTCCTGCCGCAGCATATTCGGTTGAGTTGATTCTTGCCGACATGCAGACGGATATCGCACCGCTGCGTCCGGCACGCAGATTCTGCAAAACAGAGTGAATATCACGGCTGCTGCGACGTGGTTTGGTCATGGCTTGATTCCCTACTAACAATGGGAAAATATTCCTATATTGATCGCAAGTCAATTCCGTTAATCGACAACATCCTGGCAGACGGGGACAAGTGGGGACCAGGTGCATGCCTGGTCTGCGGGCAGTTGTAAGTTGGCCTTACATATTAGTTCCGTGCAATCAAAATGTTACGCAAGATCGACCCGAGGCATCTCCGCCGTCGCCATCCGAAGTGACGCCAGACTTATCCCCCCGAGCCTTTTCGCTGGCAGGCTGGTGACAAGATAAATGTTTCCGATTGGACTTCCATTCTTCATGCCTGACCCGACACCCAATCTCGCCATGCCGTATATAATGGCGGCGCAAGCGCAAAAGCATGTCACCCACAATGAGGCCCTGAATGCTCTGGACGCCCTGACCCAGATTGCGGTGGTTTCACGAACATTGACCACACCGCCCGTCAGCCCCGTTGCCGGTGAGCGTCATATCGTAAGCACCGGAGCCACCGACGAATGGGAAGGGCAAGACGGACAGCTGGCCGCATATCAGGACGATAGCTGGGCTTTTTATGCCCCAAAGAGCGGTTGGACCGCCTGGGTTGAAGCGGAAAGTCAATTGTTGATCTTCGATGGAACCCATTGGCAATGGCCAGGGCTGGCAACTCCTTTCGGTGCGTTTACCCGTTTGCAAACCTTTGAAGAAGAACTCAGCGTTTCCGGGGCAACGACAACAGCCAACATTGAAATCCCCAACCGCGCCATCGTTTTGGGTGTCTCCGTCACCGTTGCCGAATCCATTACCGGCGCAACGGCCTTTAATGTCGGAACCGCCGGCGAAGCCAATAAATTTGGCGGCAGCCTGGGCATAAACATCGGCGATACCAATATCGGCGTCATCGGACCCACCGCTTTTTATGCAAACACCCCAATCATTTTGACCCCGATCGGCTCCGATTTCGCCTCGGGCACGGTGCGCCTGGCGCTGCATATCATCGAATGCGGCCCGGCTTTGGTTTGACAATCTAGGAGCAGCTTATGGACACAGTCACCATTCAACGGGGTCAGTGGGTGCCAATGCGTCTGACGTTCTGGGCCGACATTGATAAGACCGCGCCAGTGGATCTGAGCGAAGCGACTGTCAGCATATGCGAGGCAAGTCAGACAGAACTCCTGGCGCTTGACCCCATCATCAGCAATGCGGCGGCTGGCATTGTCGACATCGAGATTGACGAGACGCTTTCCCGAAAGCTGACGCAAGGCCGCACAAACTGGCTGATCGTCGAAGCACAATTTGCTGCTTCCAATATCGTCGTGCCGCGCATCTGGATCAGTGCCAATGTCTGAAGTTGAACTGATTACAGTTGAGGTCGTGAACCCCGATGCGGCCGCTGTCACGGTTGAAGTGTTAGGTGACGACGGGCCAGTGATCGAATTCGAAACTCCCATCGATCAGGTTTCCGTAGATGTGCTGGCTGGCAATTTTGGCGCGACGGGCCCGCAGGGACCTGCAGGACCGCAAGGACCAGAAGGTCCACAAGGTCCAGCGGGTTCAGATGGAGTGGATGGCACCGACGGGGTAGACGGAGCCGCTGGCGCACAGGGCCCGACTGGCCCCCAGGGTCCAGCTGGAAACGATGGCGCAGATGGTCGGGACGGCGCAGCGGGAGAAGATGGCCAGGGCCTGAATCCGCGCGGCGATTACGATGTCGGCAACACCTATTCACGGCTCGATCTGGTCCACCATTTTGACGGTTCCTGGACTGCCACACAGGACGTGCCGCTCAACACCCTTCCTCCCGAAGACGGTTCCAACAGCAATGCCTACTGGGACCGCTCAGCAAGGGACGGTGAAGACGGTGCCAAGGGGGATCAAGGGGATCAGGGGGATCAGGGTGAAACCGGCCCCCAAGGTCCCACTGGCCCAACAGGTCCAACCGGCCCCCAGGGACCGGCCGGAGCCGATGGTCAGAACGGGGCACCCGGAGAAGATGGCCAAGACGGGGCACCTGGACAGGACGGCGCAGACGGCACAGACGGCGTTGACGGTGTTGACGGTCGAAGCTTCATCTGGCGCGGCGATTATGACAATACGGCCACCTATCTGGTTGATGATGTTGTGTCCGATCAGGACTCTAGCTGGATCTGCGTTCAGACGGCGACGGGCAATGCCCCGCCGACCCTGCCAACAGAGGCCAATTCATATTGGAACCTGATGGTAACAAGCTCAGATGGCGATGGCACCGACGTGGCGACGGTGCAGGCGATTGCGGCCGGTTCGACGCTTGGATTACAGCAGCAATTGCTTGCCAATGAAGGCCAGGCGGCAAAGACCGTTTTGGCGGTGGGCGCAACAAATACAGGTAAGGTGCAGGGCGTGTCGCTGGGAGCCGGCAACGTCGTGGAAGTTTATGCCTCTGGCGCGGATTTTAATGCGGGCAATGCTCTGTATCGCGAGTTCATGAATTTTGCCGAACCGATCTGTTTTACCGGTCTTGCCAACGGCGCAATCATCACGTCGAGCGAGGGCTTTTACGGGGTCAGCGAGCAATATGACGGGGCAACAGCCTATGGCCCGATGCCCTTGCTGTCCTACGGTCTGTCGTTTGAAAAGACCTTCCTCTTTGGCTTTCGACAGTTTCACCTCAATGCCGGCCTTATCCACGTGGTCAACGGACCGCTGGATAATGTCATTCAGCTTACTTTTGGTGACGGCACGGTGGTACAGGGGCAGGAAAGTATTGCACTGACCCCCTGGCAGCACATCACGCTGACCGGTGACGGGGATGCAGAATATATTCTCAGCGGCACCAACCGCATGATGGCCTGTCTGCAGTCACGCATGGATTTCCCGGCATTCCGGGATAACCGCCTGGTCATGCCGCTGACCAATGACGGCATCACATGGCCGCGTCGCGGCTTTGTCTCAGCCCTCTATAACAACACGAAGGTGAACTATTATGCACGCTGGGGTGGCGCAGGGGATCTCAATGGCGTTACAGGCGTTTCACCGGGCGCTCCGTTCGATATCCAGGATATTGCGAACCTCCAGAACTATCTGCCCGACGGGGCCACGCGGTTCCGTGCCGCCGGCCTGATTTCGGCCTTTTCTGGCGCCGACGGGGCAGGCTCGGAAGCCACGCCGCTGATGCCGATATCAGCGATGGCGCAGGTCATCGCCCAGCCCTTCCATATTGGCGACGGGACATGGCTGGGGGATGAATCAGGCATTGCCCTGGCGTCCTGCTATGAATGTGAGGCCAAATATTACGAATATGACGAGGTGAGTGGCGGCGTTGTTGAACGGTATCACATTCAACTGACTCGCAATGAATCGATCACACTGGACAGCCCGGAAAAACAGTTTCACCCGGCGGCGGCCGGCATTGCCAATGATGTCTCCGAAGGCGTGTTTGCCCTGGACGGCGACTTGAAGCCCGGTGTGATTGTCGCCACTGCCCCGGTGATGATGGTGGCGCAAAACGGCGATGTGAACCTGCAACCCACCATTCGCTCGCAAAATGACACGACCACCACGTCTATCATTACCGAGTCTGATGAATCCCTGATGCTGGGCTGGACCCCGGACGCGTTACAGGCAGAAATCACCACTGATGCGGACGGCTTTGAACGACTGCGCAAGGTGGACGCCGCAGGAGACGAGTTCTGGGCCCTGCTGGCTGAAGAAGTCCCGTCACCCAGTCTGAAAAGCCAGAACAATCTGGGCGATCTTGGCAATTTACCGGCGGCGCAGGACAATTTTGGCCTTGCTTACCGTTTGATCCGTTCAGTGGAAATCAGCGAGCCCGTGAGATCGGTTGATTTCACCGAATTGGATGAAACCCTGTATGATTCCTACCTGTTCATCGGCCACGAATTGCGAGCGGAAGCAAACACACCAGTCGAGTGGTTAATCAGCATCGATGGTGGCGTGAATTATTTGGAGGAGAATTATTTCTATTATACAACCTCTCAGAGCTTAAGTTATGGGTGGTACAATGTTGAAAATGCGCAGAATCTTGGCCCGAGCACCCTGTCAGAAACGGGGCCGTGGATGGACACCGGCCTTCGGTTTAAACTGGAAATGCTGGAGCCTCACTCAAACGGTTTCAAGAGCGCACTCGTGCACTCACAATATTTGAACGACTCCGCGTCGCTCGAATTGAACACGGTAAATCTTTTTCACGAAGAAACGGCGTCGATCAATGCGGTGCGTTTCATGCCATCGGACCTGATTGGAAACTTGTTGGCTGGCACGATCCAAATGTATGGCAGGGTGAAAGGCTAGCGCGATGAAAAGAATTGTCGACGGAACGGTGGTCGAACTCTCTCCTGCCGAGGAAAAAGCCTATCATGCGCAAATGACCGACCGTCTTCCGCGTGCAGAGGCAGCGGCAAAGAAGCTGTTAAACGGCCGCATTGATCGCGAGTGCAAGCGACGCATCCGGACGGGTTTTACATTCCAGGGGCACACATATGAAGCCAACGACCACAGCCTGGCGCGGATCAGCCAGGCCGCACAATGGGCCGATAGCGCTATCAGCCACCAGGGCAAGCTGGAGGGTGATTATCGCTGGCACGACGGTGCAGAAGACTATTTTTGGATTGATGCCGACAATAACCGCGTGGGGATGGATGCGCCGACCGTTGTGGCGCTCGGACGCGCAGCAGCGGCACATGTCAATCTATGCGTCGTCAAGGCACGCGATCTGAAGGATCTGGAAGAGGGTCCTGCCAATTATCAGAATAAAGTCCACTGGACCTGAGCCACCAGCGACGAGCGGCATGGCAGGTCAGTTTTCGTTGATCGGTATGATTGGCTAGATGGACCTAGTGGAAGTGACCGTAAAGTCTTTTTTCTGTTTCCACGTCCTGGACGCTGGGGCCATCGTTCTGGTCGGCGGCGACAGCTACTGCGAGGCAGGACAAGGTTGCCGCGGTGGTGATGAAGATCAAGGTCATTGTTCTGCTCCCTGGTTGGTCTGTGTGTGTAAGTAAAATGCAATTTTTTGCCTCCAATCTCAGTGCAAAAATGCACACAGCAGTTTTTTTATTGTTTTTCAATATCTTAAACGAAAAAAATCTTGCGACAGGTTGATCAAACGCCGCCAAACAATCCAGCCACGCTGTCCGTTGAACCGACTCCTGCTCCTTCATACCAGACCTCAGACTGAACCGCTTTACCCGCGTCTGCACATAATTTATGCCTCTACCCACGGCCGCCTCGATTCCTCTCAAAAATGGATATCATTGAATGTCTGCCTCCAACTCTGAAATCGAACAACGACTGACGCTGGCGAAAAGCCTGGCCAGGGAAGCCGGATCACTGGCGCATGGATTTTTCCAGTCCCTGGGGGATCTGGTGATTGAATCGAAGGGCGTGCAGGACATGGTGTCCAATGCCGATCTGGAGGTTGAATCCTTCGTCCGGCAAAGACTGGCTGAAGCTTTTCCCGAGGACGGCATAGTCGGCGAGGAACATGCCAATGTGGAAAGCCAGTCGGGCTACACCTGGGTCATCGACCCGATCGATGGCACCGCCAATTTTGTCGCCGGCATTCCGGCCTGGTGCGTCATACTTGCCTGCGTCCATGACGATCAAACCAAGGTGGCTGCGATTTTTGAGCCTTGCAGTGAAGAATTGTTCTGGGCCGCCAAGGGCCACGGTGCGCATCTCAACGATCAGCAGATTTCCGTCTCTCAGACTTCCGGGTTGAATATTGGCAATACCGGTGTCGGCATGAATGGGCGAACTTCGACCGAATTGGTGACACGATTTGTCGCCGCCCTGGTCGAAAAAGGCGGACTGTTTTATCGCAACGCCTCCGGCGGCCTGATGCTGGCCTATGTCGCTGCCGGGCGTTTGATCGCCTATGTGGAACCCCATATGAACGCCTGGGACTGTCTGGCCGGACAATTATTGATCGCTGAGGCCGGTGGCCGCGTTGAAGCGCAGAGCGCCAATCAGATGCTGCAGGAGGGCGGCCGGGTTGTTGCAGCCGGACCGGTGATATTTGATGAACTTGTCGCAATGGCCGATGAGGCTTTTGGCCAATAGTCCCATTCGGCTGGGCGTTTATCGATCCTCCACCCCCGCATAGAGTATCGGCCGTTTTGCCGCGACATCGCGTCGGCATAGCTCAAAATCCGCCTCGTTCAAGCGTCCCCGCGGTGGGCCTGCCACGGTGAAATTCTGCCAGCGGTCTTCACCGCTGACATGGGCAACCAGCGATCGGGTATCGTCCTGCTGTTTCATCGACGCCTTGATATAACGAATGGCACAGCCAATGCGCCGGTCTGACGTGCTGTTGGGACCAGAGCCATGAAACAGGTGCCCGTGGTGCATCGATGCCTGTCCCGGTTTCAGTTCCACCACCACCGCATCTTTCTCGTCCACGTCGACGGCGATTTCCTGACCACGGGTCAGCAAATTGTCTTCGGCAAACGTATCAACATGATCGACAATGTTTTGCTTGTGGCTGCCGGGCACAAATTTCATCGCGCCGCTGGCCTTGCTGACATCAGACAGGGCAACCCAGCAAGTGGTCTCTTCCGCATCGTCCAGCCCCCAATAGGTCAGATCCTGATGCCATGAGACAATGCTTGGCGAATTGGCTTCCTTGATGAAAAGCGCCGCGCTCCAGACCATCAGATCGGGGCCAAGAATTGCCGATGCTGCATTGATCAGCTGTTGGTCGCGTATCAGCCTGTCGAAGCTTGGCAGCAGGCGATCGGGATATCCGCGCAGCAGGGCAAGGCGTTCAGAATCCTGCGCCAATTCCGCTTCTGCCTCTTCCAGATCGGCGCGCACCTGCGCCACCTCGCCGCCATCCATGATATCCAATGGAAAGACAAATCCATCGCGCTTGTATTGTGCTCTCAGTTCCTCTGGTTCAACCATCCGCCATCTCCCAACCGGCTAGTCATATTCTTGATCAAGTTTTTGCAACAGGTCTTCAACTTCCTGTTGCGTTGGCATTGAAGCGGCGGCACCAGGTCGGGTGACTGAAATTCCAGCTGTCGCGCAGCCCAGTTTCACCGCCTCCAGGGGATCCAGATCCCGCGACAATCCAACGGCCAGGCCGCCATTGAATGCGTCTCCCGCACCAGTCGTTTCCACCACCTGACCAACCGAAATCGCGGGCACGTGATGAGAAAATGCCTTGTTGTGCAGCAAGGCACCCTGACCCCCAAGAGTAATCACGGCGGTGCCTACTCCCAATTCCAGCAACCTGTCTGCGGCCTTTCTGGCGTCGTCGACAGTTTCAACGCACAGACCGGTCAGTTCCTGCGTTTCAGTTTCATTGGGCGTGATGTAATCACAGGAAGACAACATTGCCGCACTCAACCCGCCTTTTGGCGCAGGTGCCGGATTGAGAATTGTCGTTGCGCCGGCTCCATGAGCCAGGCGCAATGCTTGCTCGGCTGCGGCGGCTGGCTGCTCAAGCTGAGTAACAAACACTTTTGAATTGCTGATCACATCTGCATTGGCCTCAATGTCCTCGGCACCAATAGCGCCGGCAGCCCCCGGGCAAATGATAATCGCGTTGTCGCCACTGGCCTCTTCGACAAAGATATAGGCGGCCCCGGTATAGTTGGACCGGTCCCGCCGGGCGGCGCTTCTTACGCCCGCCTCTGCCCAGACCTTTTCCGCCATATCGGCAAATGCATCATCTCCCAGCCGGGTAATCATCGTTACATCACCGCCAATGCGCGCCGCTGCAACCGCCTGGTTCGACCCCTTGCCCCCCGGACCAAGAACAAATGAATTGCCCAAAATCGTCTCCCCCATACGCGGGGACCGGTCGGCCCGATAGGTGGTGTCTGCAACAAAAACGCCCAGGATCGCAATGGACTGGTTTTGAGCCATTCGACGTCTCTTTCATCGATAAGCAGTCAGCGGAATTTCCGTACCGTAATCAGGGAAATTCTGGCTGTCCATCAGTCAACGGCACAAGCGATGGTCGATTCTTCACGCGATTAATCGTTTAAGATGGACACCCTGCGCTGAATTTGGATGTTTCGTGTTGCGGCGGCTGGTGATCTGCGGCACAAAATCGGCAACCGCCATGCGTGTTTCCCCACACGCGTTGCAAATCCACATTCTTTGAAGTTTCGTTCAAACAGGAGATCATCCAGATGAACATCACAAAACGCGCATTCACCCTCGGTGCAACAGCCCTTCTGTCTTCGACAATCGCTCTGGGCGCATTGGCACAGGAAGTGACTATGAAGATGCACCAGTTCCTGCCGCCGCAGGCCAATGTGCCAAAACTGATTCTCGATGTCTGGGCAGACAAGGTTGAAAAAGCTTCCAATGACCGCATCAAGATCAACCACTTTCCATCCATGCAATTGGGTGGCCGTCCTCCTGAATTGATGGACCAGGCGATTGATGGTGTGGCCGACATTGTCTGGACTGTAGTTGGTTATACGCCGGGCCGTTTTCCGCGCACCGAAGTATTTGAGCTGCCTTTCATGATGACCGATGCAGGCGCCGTTTCCCGCGCCTATTGGCAGATGTTTGACAGCCACATGAAGGACACGGAATTCAAGGATCTGAAAATCCTCGGCACCTGGGTTCATGGCCCCGGCCTGTTGCATTCGAAAGATCCGATCGCCAGCATGGACGATCTGGCCGGTGTCAAAGTCCGTGGCGGATCGCGCATGGTCAACAAACTGCTGACCAAACTGGGCGCCACCCCTGTCGGCATGCCTGTGCCGGCCGTATCTGAAGCCCTGTCAAAAGGCGTCATCTCGGCGACCACCATTCCGTGGGAGGTGACAACTGCGTTGAAAGTGCCGGAGCTGGTCAAGAACCATACGGAATTTTCAAACAAGGCGCTTTATACGCTGACCTTCGTACTGGCGATGAACAAGGCCAAGTTTGACAGCCTGCCGGATGATTTGAAAAAGGTGATCGATGACAATTCCGGTGAGGAATTTAGCGTCTTTGCAGGCACCACTCAGGCTGATGCAGACGGACCGGCCCGCGCCAAGGCCGAAGCCATGGGCAACAACATCATCACATTGAGCGATGCAGACGTTGCCAAGTGGCGTGAAGCTTCGCAGCCGATCTATGACGAATGGATCGCCGACATGAAGGGCAAGGGCATCGACGGCGCCGCGCTGATTTCAGAGGCCCAGGAGCTGATCAAGAAGCACTCTAAATAGGGTGCACGTCGCCGGTCGCCGGTCGCCGGGGGTGGTCGCCAAGGGGTGATGAGCCCTCCCCCGGCCTCGTCAAAACCGCGATTGCGGTCACCTTTGCCGATCGACTTGCCGTGACGTTTCAGCCGATGGAGGCAGCACATTGCATCGCATCATAACCGGGATCGCCAGAACTCTGGCCATAGTCGGCGGCGCGGTGCTCGTCACGCTGATCGCGCTCACATGTCTGAGCGTTGTCGGTCGCATTCTCAACTCAGTCGGTCATTCTGATTTTGTCAAAACCACGCTGCCGGTGGCAGGCGATTTTTTCAAAGCCTTCGGCCCGATTAACGGTGACTATGAACTGGTGGAAGCGGGCATTGCGCTTGCCATTTTCCTGTTCCTGCCCTGGTGCCAGCTGAACCGCAAACACGCCACCGTTGAATTGCTGACACCAATTTTTCCCAAGATGTTCAATCGCCTGCTGAGCCTGCTCTGGGAGACTGTCTTTGCCCTCGCCATTCTGCTGATCACCTGGCGGCTATCCATCGGCATGAGTGACAAGATGCGCTATGGCGAGACGACGTTCTTGTTGCAAATGCCGGTATGGTGGGCGTTTGCGGCCTGCACCATTGCCGGATTCTTTGCCAGCCTGGTCGCGGTCTATTGCGTCTACCAAAGAGTCGTTGAAAGGACGAAAGGCGACCCTGCATTGCCCGGTTCCGGAGGCATGGACGTTTGACCGACCTTCAACTGGGCATTGCCTCCCTACCCATCCTGTTGCTGCTGATTTTTCTGCGCATGCCGATTGGCCTGGCCATGTTGGTGGTCGGCCTTGGCGGCACTGCCTGGGTTTCCGGCGGATCGCTTGTGGTGCTGGCAAAACTGAAGTCTGAGACTTATTCAACATTCTCCAGCTATTCCCTGTCGATTGTGCCTCTCTTCCTGCTGATGGGCCAGTTCGCCACTCTGGGGGGCATGTCGACTTCCCTGTTTAAGGCAGCTGAAAGCTGGCTGGGGCATCGCAAGGGGGGCGTTGCCATGGCCGCCGTCGGTGCCTGCGCCGGCTTCGGTTCGATCTGCGGATCATCGCTGGCAACTGCTGCAACGATGGGCCAGGTGGCGATGCCCGAACTGAAGCGCTACGGCTATTCCGGCGGACTTTCCACCGCAACCCTGGCCGCCGGGGGCACGCTGGGCATTCTCATCCCGCCATCTGTTGTGCTGGTCATTTACGCCATCCTGACCGAGCAGAACATCGCCAAATTGTTTCTCGCCGCGTTCATTCCAGGCTTCCTTGCCGCCCTTGGCTATATGATCACAATCTCAATCTATATGCGGCTCAGCCCCGGCAATGCCCAGGTACGGCCACGGGTGGCCTATCGGCAAAGACTAGCCGCATTGGTGGAAGTCTGGCCGGTGCTGCTGGTTTTCTTTCTGGTGGTCGGCGGCATTTATCTCGGCTGGTTCACCCCCACCGAAGCGGCAGCGATTGGCGCAGCCGGCACCGGCATCATTGCGTTGATCAATGGCGGATTGACCCGTCAGTCCTTCACCGACTCCATCCTTGCCACGGCCAGCAATTCGGCGATGATATTCATCATTATTTTGGGTGCGGGTTTCTTCAACGCGTTTCTTGCCCTGACCCAGGTGCCCCAGGAAATCTCCCAATTCGTCACCGCTCAGGGCTTTTCGCCCTGGGTGATCCTGCTGATCATCCTGGCGCTTTACCTGATCTTCGGATGCGTGATGGACAGCCTGTCGATGATCCTGCTGACCATTCCTATTTTCTTCCCGATTATCTCGGTACTGGATTTCGGCCTGACGGCCGAAGAAACCGCCATCTGGTTCGGCATTCTCGTATTGATAGTCGTCGAGGTCGGGTTGATCACCCCGCCAGTCGGCATGAACCTGTTTGTCATCAATGCAATGGACCGCAGCACCCGGATTATCGATACCTACAAATCGGTGCTGCCCTTCGTGGCATCCGACATTGTCCGCACTGGTTTGCTCGTCGCCTTTCCCGGTATCACTCTGTTCCTCTTGCGCTGGGTCTACTAATCGGCTTGTCTCTGCGCGATAATTTGGAATGCGAACGTGACACTGGGAGGGGTCCATGGGCGAAACCGAAAATGGCAATGCGGCGGTCTATTTTGTCGATCGACACGCGCAAGGTCCGCTTACCGATAAAAAAGCCTTTATCGAGTCCGACGGGGCGCAGCGCTCGCTGACCTATGGCGGCCTGGGCGAGTTGTCCGGTCGTATGGCGCATCTGTATGAAAAACACGGGATTGCGCGCGAAAGCCGCGTTGCGCTGTTGCTGCTCGATCAGATCGAATTTCCGATCATTTTCTGGGGCAGTCTGAAGGCGGGCATCGTGCCGGTTGCCATCAACACCTTGCTGGTGGCCGAAGTTTATAAAACTATATTGTCCGACAGCCGGTCTCAGGCCCTGTTCATTTCGCAAGCCCTGTTGCCAATTGTCGAGCCGATCCTGTCCGACCTGCCGGATCTGAGATGCGTTTTCGTCACTGGCCAGCACGAAACTCATCTTGATTTTAATGCCGAGCTGGCGGCCTGCGACACCCATCCAACAATCAACACCAAGGCTGATGAATCGGCTTTCTGGCTCTATTCATCAGGGTCCACCGGCCAGCCCAAAGGCGTCCGCCATGTCCATGGCAGTCTGAAATTTACCGCCGACACTTACGGCGCGAAGGTGCTGCAGATCGGCACGGACGATGTGGTCTATTCGGCGGCCAAATTCTTCTTTGCCTACGGTTTGGGCAACGCTTTGACCTTTCCCATGTCGGTGGGAGCAACCACTATATTGCTGAGCGGGCGCCCGACGCCCGACAGCGTCTTCGAGGTGCTCAATGCCCATAAGCCCAACATATTCTGTGGGGTGCCAACCCTCTATGCGGCACTGATTGCCCATCTCGACATCGGCAAGGCGCAATTGGAGACAAAACTGACCCGCTGTATATCTGCCGGTGAGGCGCTGCCGGAGGAAGTTGGCAAAAATTGGCAGAAACATGCCGGTGCTGAAATTCTCGACGGCGTCGGATCAACTGAAATGCTGCACATCTTCCTGTCCAACAGTCCCGGCGATGTTGTTTACGGAACATCCGGCCGCGCAGTGCCCGGCTACCAGGTCAAGCTGGTTGACGAAAGCGGCGAGCCAGCCAAACAGGGGGAAATCGGCGAATTGCTGGTGAGGGGGGATTCAGCCGCCAGCGATTACTGGAACCAGCGCAGCAAAAGTCGCGACACATTCGAAGGCCAATGGACCCGCACCGGTGACAAATACGAAGAGCGCGAAGACGGTCGCATGATTTACTGCGGTCGCACCGATGACATGTTCAAGGTCAGTGGCATCTGGGTATCGCCTTTTGAAGTCGAGCAGGCCCTGTCTGCCCATGCCTCGGTGCTTGAAGCCGCGGTGGTTCCTGCCCGTGATGATCAGGACCTTGAAAAACCGAAAGCCTTTGTGGTGCTGAATGACGGCGTTGATCAACAGGGACTGGATGAACAATTGCAGCAACACGTCAAGGACCAGATTGGCAAGTGGAAATATCCTCGCTGGATTGAAATCGTCGATGACCTGCCGAAAACGGCAACCGGCAAAATTCAGCGCTTTAAGCTGAGGGACGGGTGAGGTCATGGATGCCTTTGCCTGGATCGATGGTGGATCGGGATTTGTAACGATCGGTGAGACGCACCTGGAGACCGCCTGCTACGGACCCGGTCCCGATAAAGCCCCGACCATTGTATTGCTGCATGAAGGCCTGGGCTGCGTGGCGCTGTGGCGGGACTTTCCCCGGCAATTGGCGCAGCGGACAGGCCTTGGTGTATTCGTCTATTCGCGCGCCGGATACGGTCAATCTGACCCCTGCCCGCTGCCCCGCCCCATTCAGTACATGAGCGACGAAGCGCTTCAAACTCTGCCGCAGGTTCTCAATGCAATCGGGTTTCAGCAGGGCCTGCTGGTCGGACACAGCGACGGAGCAACGATTGCGGCAATCCATGCCGGCCTGTCTGGCGATCTGCGGGTTCGGGGAATCGTTTTGATGGCACCACATTTCTTTGCCGAGCCGGAGGGGTTGGCATCAATTGCCGCGGCGAAAGAGAAATTCGAATGGGGCGATCTGCGCGACAGGCTGGCGAAATATCACGCCCATGTCGATTGCGCCTTTCGGGGCTGGAACGACGCCTGGCTGGACCCGCGGTTCAAGGACTGGAACGTCGCCGAGGTCATCGACTATCTGCGCATTCCGGTTCTCGCCATTCAGGGGCGCGATGATGAATATGGCAGCCTGGCGCAGATCGATGAAATCGACAGCCGCATCTATTCTCCCCTTGATGTGGAGATTCTTGATGATTGTGGTCACGCACCGCATAGTGAAGAACCCGAAAAAGTACTGCAAATCATCGCCGGTTTCACCCAACGGCTGCAGCGCATCGAGGCCGAAATCGTGTTAGTGAATTGATGTCCGAACTGGTGCCGCCGCTACCAAGCCACGCTCATTTACCTGGGCAAAATGTGCGCCATGGGGAAGACTTTCTCGATCACATCAAGGCACAGGCACCACCGCAAACCCGCGACGCCAACGCTGGGGACAATCAGGCCTGGCTATACGGATTGCGGTTGATCGAGTGCGGCTATTTCTGGGAGGCTCACGAAATCCTCGAAACCGTTTGGATGAGGACGGCACCAAACAGCCGCGAATTCCATCTGGTCCAGGGCGTCATTCACCTAGCCAACGGTGCTCTGAAAGTGAAAATGAACCGGCCCAATGCCGCCCTTCGGCTGAAGCAACTGGCCATGAGCAGCATTACGGAGGCCTATCTGGGACGGCAGAATGACGATTTGATGGGACTTAAGAAATCTGACCTTGTAGAAAAACTGAACACTCACGTCACATCAATCGAATAGTGCATTATAATGCATATATTGGCGATTTCAGATAAAATATGCGTTATTGTGCATTGCGTCAGGTCGGTGTGGCCATATACTGCCGTTTTCCACCACTCCGTGACCCACAGCCATGAGCCAATTCATCGACTTCCAGACGGACCCCAGTCGCTACCGCCACTGGCGGGTAGAACATGAAGGGGCGGTGGCCCGTCTGATCATGGATGTGGACGAACAGGGCGGCTTGTTTGAGGGATATGAGCTGAAACTCAACTCCTATGATCTGGGCGTTGATATCGAACTGGCTGACGTGGTTCAGCGCATGCGGTACGAGCACCCAGAAGTGGGTGCAATTGTCATGCAATCCGGCAAGGACCGGGTCTTTTGTGCAGGTGCCAATATCAAGATGCTTGGCGGCGCACCCCATGCCCATAAGGTCAATTTCTGCAAGTTCACCAACGAAACCCGCAACACTTACGAGGATGCGGGAACTGATTCCGGGCAACACTATCTTGCTGCCGTCAAAGGCGCCTGTGCCGGTGGTGGCTACGAACTGGCGCTGGCATGTGATGAAATCTACATGACCGACGACAGCACCACCTCCGTCGCCCTGCCGGAAGTGCCACTGCTGGCCGTTCTGCCCGGCACCGGTGGGCTGACGCGGGTGACCGACAAACGCAAGGTGCGGCGAGATCTGGCCGATGTCTTCTGCTCCGTCGAGGAAGGCATAAAGGGCAAGCGGGCAAAGGACTGGCGGCTCGTTGACCAAGTAATTGCCAATTCAAAATTTGATGATTTCGTCACCGAACGCGCCAATCAGATCGCCCGCGCCGCTCTGGCAACAAACGGCGGCGACGGCGGCGGCGAGCAGCCGACCGGCATTCAACTGGGACCGCTTGACCGGACCATTCACGATGACGGGTCGGTCAGTTATTCGACGGTCGAAATAGAAATTGAACGCGACAAGGGCGTCGCCACGGTGACCCTTTCTGCGCCGAAAACCCCGGCCCCTGGCAGTCCGCAGGAACTGCACCAGCTTGGCGATCAGGTCTGGATGTTACGCCTGGCTCGCGAACTGGACGACGCAATGCTGCATTTGCGCTTCAACGAACTCGAACTGGGGGTGATTGTCTTCAAGACACAGGGCGATGCTGATCTGGTCCTCTCCCATGAGAAATTTATCTTCGACAACCGAGAAGGCGATTGGCTGAGCAACGAAATCTGTCTCAACTGGAAGCGCGTTTTCAAACGCATCGACATGACGTCGCGCTCCCTCGTCGCGCTGGTGGAGAATGGTTCCTGCTTTGTCGGCATTCTTGCCGAATTGCTGTTTGCGGTAGACCGTTCCTACATGATGGAAGGGGAGTTTGAGGAAGACAATCGGCCCGTCGCCGCAATAATGCTGTCGGCAGCGAATTTCGGCCCCCTGCCGATGGCCAATGACATCACCCGTCTAGAAACCCGATTTCTGGGTACGCCAGAAATGGTTGATCAGGCAAAGGCTGAAATCGATAATTCCCTGAAGGCCGAAGAGGCCGAGGAACTCGGATTGGTGACTTTCGCCTATGACGATCTGGACTGGGAAGACGAGGTGCGTATTTTTCTTGAAGAGCGCGGCAGCTTCTCACCCGACGCGCTGACCGGCATGGAAGCCAATCTGCGCTTTGCCGGCCCGGAGACCATGGAAACCCGCATTTTTGGTCGCCTGACCGCCTGGCAGAACTGGATATTCCAACGTCCCAATGCCGTTGGCGAGGCCGGTGCTCTGCAACGCTACGGAACCGGCAAGCGCGGTGAATATGACAGAAGAAGAGTTTGATCAACGCTGGCGTTGATCCCGTAAACCGAATGACCAAACCCCAAAGGACCTGCTTTGATGGCTGAGTTAGTAAACGTAGAATATGACACATTGATCCCGAACAATGTCGGGCTCTCCAAGGACAGACGGGTTCAAAAGGCGCTGGAGAAGTGGCATCCCGGCTACATCAACTGGTGGAATGACCTGATCCCCCGGGAATTTCAGGAAAGCCTCGTCTATCTGCGCACCGCCGTCAGCGTCGACCCGAAGGGCTGGGCCAAGTTCGACTATGTCAAAATGCCGGAATATCGCTGGGGCATCCTGCTGGCGCCGGAAGTGGAAGGCCGCACCATTCCCTGTGGCGAACATATGGGCGATCCGGCCTGGCAGGAAGTGCCCGGCGAATATCGTTCCCTGCTTCAGCGGCTGATTGTCATTCAGGGGGACACGGAACCGGGATCGGTGGAACAGCAGAGATTTCTCGGCAAAACCGCCCCGTCGCTCTACGACATGCGCAATCTGTTTCAGGTCAATGTGGAAGAAGGGCGTCACCTGTGGGCAATGGTCTATCTTCTGCAGAAATATTTTGGCCGCAATGGCCGCGAAGAGGCGGATGACCTGTTGCGCCGCTCCTCCGGTTCTGAAGAAGCCCCGCGCATGCTCGGCGCCTTCAACGAGGAAACGCCCGACTGGTTGTCCTTCTTCATGTTCACCTATTTCACCGACCGGGATGGCAAAATGCAGTTGGAATCGCTGGCGCAATCGGGTTTCGATCCGATGTCACGCACCTGCCGCTTCATGCTGACCGAAGAAGCCCATCACATGTTTGTCGGCGAAACCGGCGTCAGCCGGGTCATCGACCGCACCTGCCAGGTGATGAAGGAAAACGGCATTGAAGACCCCTACGACATCAACAGGATCAGGGCTTTGGGGGTCATCGATTTGCCGACCATCCAGAAGAAACTCAACATGCACTACACCCTGTCGCTGGACCTGTTCGGCCAGGAGGTCTCCACCAATGCTGCCAACGCCTTCAATGCCGGCATCAAGGGCCGTTACATGGAGCATCGCCTGACAGATGATCACCGGTTGACCGACGCCACCTATCCCGTGACCCAGCTGGAGAAAGACTCGATCGTTCTCAAGGACATGCCGGCCCTGACCGCCATCAATATGCGGCTGCGCGATGACTATCGCCGCGATGCTTCCGGCGGTGTTGGACGTTGGAACAAGCTGATCGCCAAGCATGGCATCCAGTTTGAGATGATCCTGCCTCATGAAGCGTTCAATCGCGAAATTGGTGTCTTTGCCAAAAAACCCTTTGACCCCCAGGGCAATCTGCTCAGCGAAACTGACTACAATCAGCGGATTGGTGAATGGCTGCCGAATAAGTCGGATGGTGACTTTATTGAATCTTTGATGGTGCCTGTCACAACACCGGGCGACTATGCCGGTTGGATTTCACCGCCAAAAATCGGCATCGACAACAAGCCGGGCGACTTTGAATATGTGAAACTTCATATGGCCTGAACCAAGATATTCAGCGACAGGAAATCCCATGGACGCACCGTCTAAACAACACGTCATCGATCCGGAGATTTGCATCCGCTGCTATACCTGCGAGATGAATTGTCCGATTGAGGCGATCACCCATAATGACGACAATGTCGTGGTTGATTTTGACATCTGCAATTTCTGCATGGACTGCGTTCCTGTTTGTCCAACCGGGTCAATCGACAATTGGCGGGTGGTGACGACCCCCTACTCGCTGGATGAACAATTTGAATGGATGGAATTGCCGGAGCAGGAAGAATTTGCCGCCGGTTCTGCCGAAGAGACAACCGGGCTGGAAGCGCTGGATGACGAAATCTCCAAATTACTGGCCGAAGCCCATGCGGGTGCTGGTGGCAGGGCCAAGGCCCCTGCTTCCGCCTCCAAAGCCAGCATCAATCTGCATTCCATCGGCCGGCCGGCAGAAATGGTGGTTCAGGGCAATTACCGTTTGACCGACGACCCGGACCATGATGTGCGACATATCATTCTGGATGCCGGCAGTCTTCCCTTCCCGGTTCTGGAAGGCCAGAGCATCGGCATCATTGCGCCGGGCGCTGATGCAGAGGGCAAGCCCCATCTGCCAAGACTTTACTCCATTTCCAGTCCACGCGACGGCGAGCGGCCCAATTACAACAATTTGTCGCTGACCGTGAAACGGGAAGACCGTGGCGTCTGTTCAAACTATGTCTGCGATCTGCAAAAGGGGGACAAGGTGCAGGTTACAGGCCCGTTTGGCTCGACATTCCTGATGCCAAGTGACCCGGACGCCAAGCTCTTAATGATCTGCACCGGCACCGGGTCTGCGCCCTTCCGGGCCTTTACCATGCGCCGTCAGCGGGCTGACCCGGATGCACAAAACGCCATGACGCTGGTCTTCGGTGCCCGCACACCAGACTCCCTGCCCTATTTCGGGCCGTTGAAGAAAGTGCCCGATACGCAGCTGAAAAAACACATGGTGTTCAGCCGGATTGAGGGTCAACCGAAACGCTATGTGCAGGACGAGTTGCGCGACATGGAAGACGAAGTAGCTGCCCTGCTGCAGGATCCCAACAGTTACGTTTACATCTGTGGACTGCGCGCTATGGAAGAGGGCATCGAATCAGCGATGACGACAATCGCCGAAAGCTTTGGCCAACAGTGGCACGCCCTGCGCGATGCCATGCGCGAGGATGGCCGATACCATGTGGAAACCTATTGATGTTGTCGGAGACCGAAATGAAAACGGAACAGAGCGACGCGGCTGATTTTGCCCATGACATCAAGGTGCGCTGGGCAGATTGTGATCCTGCCCGCATCGCCTATACCGGCCGCCTACCCTATTTCGCTCTGGAAGCCATAGATGCCTGGTGGGAGCAGACCATCGGTGCTGACTGGTTTCGGCTGAATGTCGATCAGGATATCGGCACGCCTTTTGTCCATCTGAGCATGGACTTTTCCAAGCCGGTCACCCCGCGCCATATTCTGACCTGCAAGGTGAAGCTGATCCATCTGGGCAACAGTTCCGTGCGCTTTTCAGTCACCGGCCATCAGGATGGCGAACTTTGTTTTAAGGGCGAATTTGTCGAGGTGTTTGTTGATGCCGCCATTCTCCAAAAGCGCGGCATCCCGGCAAAGTTCAAACAAGCTCTGATCGACAAGCTGGAAGGTCAGCAATGATGCAATTGCCCCGGAGGATTGTGTGAATGGCCGGGACGGACCAGAAAAGCTTTGGGTCCCCTGTTGATGCCGAACAGGTTGCGGGTTTCGTTGCCATGGTTGGCAGGCGAACCCGCCAGGCCCGGCGGGACAAGGCCATGTCCAGGCGTGTGCTGTCTGAAAAATCCGGCGTCTCCCAGCGCTATTTGGCCAAGCTTGAATCCGGGTCGGGCAATGTTTCAATCGCCCTGTTGTATCAGATCGCGGCTGCATTGGAGCTGGAGACCGATCGCCTTCTCACCGATAGCAGCCCTGCAAATCCTCGCTCGGCCCATATCCTCCAGATGTTTGAACAAGCATCGGCCGATCAGCAACGGGAGGCACTTGAGGCATTGCAGGCAAGCGACGCGGCTGCCGGTAAGGCTCAACGCATTTGCCTGATCGGGCTGCGCGGTGCGGGCAAGTCGACACTTGGAAAAGGCCTTGCTGCTGCGCTGGAAATCGAGTTTCTGGAGCTCAATTCACTGATCGAAGAGCAAAGCGGCATGGCAATCAGCGAGTTGATGGCCCTGTATGGGCAGGAGGGATTTCGCCAGCTTGAAAAACACGCACTCGATACGGTGCTGGATACTCGACAATCCCAGGTACTGGCGGTGGGCGGTGGAATCGTATTGGAGGACGAGACCTACCGGGCCCTGTTGCAGGGGGCTCATACGATCTGGCTGAAGGCTCGGCCTGAAGAACATATGGAACGGGTACGGGCACAGGGGGATAATCGTCCCATGGCCAACAATCCAAAGGCCATGGACGAGTTGCGCTCCATTTTAACCAGCCGCGAAGACCTCTACAGCCGTGCCGATGCTATGGTGAATACCAGTAATTCAAGCGAGGCAGAATCGCTGCGACAACTGGTCGTTCAAGCCCGGAAACTGATGAAACAATAGATCCCTTCAGGTTTAGCCCCGGCCTATCGACTTTCGGCAATCGCTGGTAATTTGCCGATAACGGCTCGAATCACCGAAATTCAGATCCGGAGGGCAAATTGGTATCGTTCTGCTTCCCCTATTCTTCAACGAGCTCCACCAGCAAAGCCATCACATTGTGCGTTGGATTGGTCCTGGTGCTATGGGCTCTTTGCACTTCGCCAGTTGACGCGGTTGATCGCGCCAAAGTTGAAAAACAATTTCGCAACTGGCTGAGCCAGGAAATCTGGCCACGCGCCAAGGCAAAAGGGGTATCGCGCAAGACCTTCAACCAGGCGTTTGCCGGCGTCGGCCTCAACTGGAAACTGCCGGACCTTGTACCTCCCGGAGCAAAACCAAAAAAGAAACGCCGCCAACGCCAGGCCGAATTTGGCTCTCCGGGCAAATATTTTAATGCCGGTACGGTCAATGCGGCGACGAAGATCGGCCGTCAGAAGGCGGCAAAGCACGCCAACGCCCTGGCAAGCATCGAACGCAAAACCGGTGTGCCTGGCCGCATTGCCCTCGCCGTCTGGGGGCGTGAAAGTGCCTATGGAAGGGCAAAGATCCCACACAATGTGTTTCAGGTATTGGGAACAAAGGGCTTCATGAGCCGCCGGGCCCGCTATTTTTCCGGCGAACTGGTTTCAGCGCTGGTGATTGCGGAGCGGGGCCATGTTTCGCCAAGTGTCATGAAGAGCAGTTGGGCCGGGGCCCTGGGTCAACCGCAATTTATGCCTTCAAGTTTTCTTTCCTATGCTGCCGATGGCAATGGCGACGGCCGAGCCGATATCTGGCGGTCACCTGCCGATACCCTGGCGTCAATCGCCAACTATCTGGCCCGCCACGGCTGGGTGGCAGGGCGCGACTGGGGATTTGAGGTCAGCGTGCCGCGCTCCGTCTCCTGCGCGCTGGAGGGGCCGGATCAGGGACGCCCCATCCGGGACTGGCAGAAGATGGGAATCCGGCGCATTTCGGGGCGCGATTTTCCGGCTCACGAACTGGCAGGCGAAGGCTATTTGATGATGCCGGCAGGACGCAACGGTCCGGCCTTTGTCGTGACGCCCAATTTCTATGTGCTGAAAGACTACAATACCAGCGATCTCTATGCGCTGTTTGTCGGCCATGTGGGAGACCGAATTCAATATGGTGTCGGTGATTTTGCCGACAAGTGGGGCAAGGTCGGTGGGCTTTATCGCTCAGACGTTGCGGCGATGCAGAAGAGGCTGATTGCCCAGGGCCATGATGTGGGCGGCGCTGATGGACTGCCCGGCTACAAAACCCGCCGCTCTATCGGGCGCTGGCAGACGGCCAATGGCCAGCAGGCCACCTGTTTTCCCACAGCCCGGTTAAAGTCCATGTTGACCCGTTGATCTTTGCCTATCTTGGATATCCAACCATGCCGAACCGGCGGAAATCATGCCTGTTCGAATTTGACAGGAAGGCCAGTTGATCACCCGGAAACTGGGTGACGGTCGGCCGCAGGTCTGCAAGATCGCTGCCACTGATGCTCTCCACGCCAACGGGGACGGTTGCAAAACTCTCACCCGGCATGATGTTTGAGAAGTCCAGATTACTGGCCTGCGCCAATCGTGTTTTCTGCGACTTTTTCCAGCCATGCACCCAGGACCGGCTACCACTGAATGAATAAAGCGGCAGATAGTGCGGCAATTGCTTGTCCATCACCACCCATTTTTGCACATTGTCGAGGATGAATGCGCCCTTATTGGTGCTGATCGCCAGGACGGCATGATAGAGATTTCTCTCTGTGTCCTTCAGGACGACCAAAGACATGGCCTTGGTGGGCACATTGAGCGCCTTCAGCATGGCCATTTTCAAAATGACATAGTCTTCGCAATCTCCAAGTCCCCGACGCAGGCTTTCCGACGGCAACGCCCAGTGGTCGCGGGAGCGGTAGGTTTTTACGTCTGGCTGGTAATCAATCAACCGATTGGCAGCGCTGTTGACCTCGTTCAGCTTTTGAAAGAACGACAGTTTTGTACCCCGTTTCAGCAACCGCTTAACCGACGCCTTGCGGGTTTTGCACTCGGCAGAACCTCCGCAATTGTGATTGAACCGCGCCGCCACCCCTTGCCGGGCGCGCTTCCATTTGTCGGCTGTAGCGATGTTGGCGAAGGGAATGGAAACCGATCCAAATAATCCGCTGCGACGGCGCTTCTTGCCTTGTGTCTTGCGGCGGGATTTGACCGCACCGGTTGTCATCTCATCGATCCATTGATCTTCAATCGACCTTTCGTCCCAACCGGCCAGGCGCAACGTCCAGTTTGCGGCATTGGAGTTGAAAACAGTCTGCACGAAGGTGGTCGGATAAATATCACTGCCGACAGAGTTCTGACTGACAGTCTTTGAACCGATAGCCGACAGTCCGACCAGCGCAAAAACGCCCGCAAAAGCTGCAGATTTTATGTGATCCCGTCTCATGACTTGCCGGCTTTTCACCGCTCCCTGTTCAAGCAGCAGCATAAAAAACACGGATGAAAGAGCCTCTAAGGAAGAGCCTTAGCGGCAGCTGAAATTGCCCGGAATATTTGAATAAAAACGCCTGGATTTCTGCAAGATTTGATTAAGGATATTGCCGTGGTTCCGCCTGGCTGGATTATCCCTTCGCTCTAAATAAATGCGCGGATCGGTGCCAGGTGGCGGGGGGGGGTAATTGCGCCTGTTTTTGAGGCTCGACTCGACGACAGAGCAACAGGATTCAACATCTGAAATAATTGGATTACTGCACTTTTATGGCCAGTTTTTAGCTCAACAACTGCTGGTATCCGGCATTTAGGGCACCCGTCATGGACGCTGTCCCGGTTGGCAATTAAATCGCCAGCAGGAACGCCGGAAATGCGACCTTAAGTTACAACCATGTTTCTTAACTATAAATAATCCGCGAACTCGCCGATCGAAAACCATTCATTTCTAAAAAAATCCACCAGGCACAATTATACTAAATGCGATATGATTAACTCTGCCGTTAACCATATAAGCCCCTTATCAACATGATGATTTCTCAAACAGCGATCATAACGACCGGATTCATTAACGCCGGAAAGTCAATGGCAACAACATCAATATGGTTATTTTTCTGTTGACAAAATCGCGAAAAATGGCCGAAATTTGTCTTGGTACTTCGAGTTCGTCTCGGAGTTGATGCGGAAACTACCAAAAGTAACCTGTTTGGAGTAACATTATGGGTGGTCCCGCAGACCGAAGCTTGAAAGCTTCCGCTCGTCTATTTTTCAGACGAGCAATAAAACACAAATATTCATCGAAACCTAGCAACGAGAGAACCAACACCGGCAGTCAGTACCGGTTCGGCCTTTCCGGCGTGCTCGCCTTGTGCGCGTCAGTTCTGCTGATGGCCTCCACCAATACCGCGCAAGCGGGTTTCGGCGGCCTTCTCTCAAATCCGGCATCGACCATAGAAGCCGGCACCGCTGACACGATTATTCTTGCCCAATCGACAAGCACAGAAGTCGTCAAGGAAGAACCAAGCAAGCAAGGGCCATCAAAGGGTGGCAAAAAAGGCCCTGAGTCTGAGAGCAAAAAGTCCAAGGGCAAAAAGGCCGGGGGCAAAAAAGGGCCTGGTGGCGACGGCAATGTTGAGAAACGCAGCCGGAAAAAAAGTGGCAATCACAAGTCGCGTCGCAAAGATGGCAAGGCCGGCAAGCGTCGTGGCAAAAAACACGAAGCCAAACGCAATGGCCGCAAGAAAAGTGGCTGGAAGCGCAATGGTCGCAAAGAGCATGACGCAGACCGTCACAAAGGCAAAAAGAAGAAAGCCCACAAGCTCAAGCGTAAAGTGAAGAAGATCTACAAGAAGATCACGAAAAAGAAAAAGAAGGTCAAAAAGCTCAAGCGCAAGCTGAAGAAAGCTAAAAGCCACAAGCGCAAAAAGAAGCTGATTAAAAAGCTTAAGCGCAAGAAGAAAAAGATCCGGAAGCTGAAGCGCAAAAAGAAGAAGCTGATCCGGAAGCTGAAGCGCAAAAAGAAGCATAAGAAAAAGCGCCGGTACAGCAACGAAGGTACCGACGTGGTTGAAGCAGAAGAAACCAGACCTGTTTTCTGCCGCAAGACCGTCGGCAATGGCGTGATCGTCAATACGTTGGGTCCAAAAACTTACTGGTCCAACTCTGGCTGTCGCTCCGGCTACACAGCCTTCCACACCCCTCCATACAGATAAGAGACGGGTAAGACAGCCTGGGCGACAGCCCAGGCTGAGCCTAACGAATTTCACGAATTCAAATTGGGATCCCGGGCCCCGGCTCGGGATCCTTGCCATGTCCGCAAGGACCTGCCGAAGTCGAATAATAGACGCGTTGAAGAAACCGGACCGACTCGGTCTTACGTGAGTGATTGTGTTTGTGCTTCAATTCACAGCGCGGTTGAGATTGGATAGGCTTTCGCGTCGTCAAGGATTGGTGCTGCATCCTTGTTGCGCCATGATCTGCGCAGCAGCGCCCATTGGCCTGTCGCGACCACGAAAGCCGCATGGAACAGCATCCAATCGCCAAACATATTCTGCCAGACCAAGCAGACAAATTCATCTGACGGGGCGATGATGGTGCGAGAATTGATGCATTTCCATAATATTAGCTCAACGCCACAGGTGTATTTGGACAATGCAGGCCTTCACTATCTGACCTAGCGTCGGATGCGAAATTCTGCTATAAAATGAGAAGTATAGTTTAGAGGATTTCGGGCATGCGTATCTTGACACTTTGGGCACCCTTGGCAGCGTTTGTTGGGCTTGTCATGTTATCAACTTCGGCGGTTCAGGCAGCTGATCTGACCAAACCAACCAATATCTGTATCCCACTGCAGCCCGCTGCACTGCTGCAGGTGGAGAGCGATGCTCAACTGACGCAAACGGTCGTGGATATTATGAATGAAGCGGTTTCCGTGTCCGAGGATCCGAAACTGATCAATGACAGGGCGGCGGCCTGGGTTTGGGCGTCAGAAACAAAGATCGCCTGCGGCAAGGCCTATGGCTATCTGCAATCCAGTTACCGCGACGAACAATATCTCAACAAATGCGAGTGCTTTTTCCGGCGCATGCAGCACTATATGTACTGACAATATGTCCCAACGGCGCGATCAGTGAGTTTCGCCTATGATGAGCTGTTTTTGGCGCCCGACATGCCGCAAGGTCATGTTTTTGCCAACAGTGCTTTATCAGCGAATGCCGGAATTTGTTTGGTTTTCATGAATAACTCATATTTATCAATACTTTAACATCGTTAACCTTATCTAAAAAGACCCCAAAGAAAAACCATCTGTTGCCAATAAGTCTGTTAAGATAATATTTACCGGGCAAATGATTGGAGGAATGATGGGCTTTTTTGGCGGTCGTCGTTTGTTTCGGTCCTTGCAGATCGTCAACAATGTAGTTTTGCGGAGCTGCAAGTCCCTGCCAGTCATGGCGCTTGCGGTCGGCCTGGCCTCTTGCCAGTCCATATCGATTGACGATTCCTTCAAGCTGCAGAATCCGACCAGCAACATATCCAAGCCCTCTGGTTCCTCGGAAACATTCGGTTCGGGCTCCGTCAAAGTTTCAATGATCGTCAATCGCACCAATGCCAGTGGCGTCAATGCCACCGGACTGGCGTATCGCAATGGCGCAGCATTGGCAGTCAAGGATCTGGGCTCCCAGTCAATCAAGCTGACCATCCTCGATGCCAAGGGCAGCCCGGAACGAGTCAGAAGCTTGGCGCAAAGTGAAATTGGCAAAAAAACCCAGTTGCTGATCGTACCGGGAGATTCAGCATCAGTTTCCAGCGTCAGTTCACTCGTATCGAACAATGGGCCCACGGTCATCGCGCTGGGAGCTACGGCCGGACAGGGCGTCTATAGTTTTCTTCCGCGCGCAGCAGATGGACTTACCGCAGGAATTCGCTACGCAGCAGCGGGTAAGAAAAAGTCGGTCTTGATTATTG
Source organism: Rhizobiaceae bacterium (assembly GCA_039977975.1). Taxonomy (GTDB): domain Bacteria; phylum Pseudomonadota; class Alphaproteobacteria; order Rhizobiales; family Rhizobiaceae; genus Pseudahrensia. The sequence goes on along the minus strand of JBDWCD010000006.1, from coordinate 222,963 downwards.
CACCGCAAACCAGTGCCAGTTCGGTTCTCAATGCCGTAAAAAGAGGACTCGATAACAGTGTGACCGTATCGGGAGTCGCGCCCTATCTGGGAACGCCGTCACCAGCACAGTTTGTCAGATTGTTTTCTTCCAAGCTCAGAAATACAGATATTGTAGCCTTTTCGGATAGAACGAATTTCGTCGCCCAAATTGCAGCTGAACTCAAAAAGTCGACCAGATACAGGAAGATTACCCTGGTGGGTCGTGAGGACTGGCCAGCGAGCCTGATGGCCTCTCCTGCTCTGCAGGGTGCCATCATCGCGACCCGCGACACTTCCGGCACCTCGTTGATTGCGGACCGTTACAATGCCACCTATTCACAGAAACTGTCGACATCAGCCGCCTATGGCTATGACCTGATCGCATTGGCGTCAGGGCTGGTGCGCGCCAAGGGTCCGACGGGTCTTTCGCGCAGACAGATTACTGCCCCATCGGGTTTCGGCGGCACTACCGGCCTGTTTCGCTTTGGCAGCAGGGGACAAGCTGAAAGGCTTTACCAGATTTCCAAAGTTGAAAATGGCAAGCTTAAAGTGGTTCAAAAGAGCCCGGGTTCTTTTTGAAGCGGGGCAAACGGACCCCGCAAATCCACGGATGTTTGTGACCTGGAACCCACCGGGCATTTACGGTAGCAGGAATCCCAAAATGACATTCCTCGCCGGACTGGGTGCCAGAATGACGTTCAGCTGGCTTCTCATCCGTCGGTCATCGATACCCAGCGCAATGCCAACTCTTATGGGGCGATTTTCGTTTGCCGACAATTGCTCAATCAACTTGTCGATCTGAACGTCCATGATCAATCGAAGCCGGGCGGGTATGAATTCAGGGTCCAGAACGGAAAATGTATCGGTAATCAACCGCAATAGCGGCTGATTAAAGGAGTGCAATCTCTTGTCGGTGGAGAGAGCCAGAGCCGAGGTTGGGCAGGCATAAATGATGTTGCGAACCATCTGGTCGCTGTAGAGCGCCTCAAGTTCCTGAAACCGACCTGCCATCCAGTCGAGACAAGCAACGCGCAGCGCGGAAGTCAGGTTTTTATTGTTGGTATCGAGACCAGAAATCTCTTCAACCAGCTCACCAATCTTACGGTTGTCCTCGTCGGCAATCCGCTTCAGGGTGCGCCAGTATATTTTTTCCAGCCGTATCCCGTGTCGCCCGCTGCGGGTGGTCACCGCCCGATAAACCGGCTCGAAGTCTTCCGTTGAAGTCTGTCCGAATTCCGCCCTCCTGTGCGCCTCCACCATGTCAGCGCTCCGTCAACGCTTCCTGGCGCGCCTTGTTAATCGGTTTAAGCAAATAGTGCAGGATAGATTTGCGCCCTGTGATGATGTCGGCACTGCCAATCATGCCCGGCGTGATCTTGAATTTACGTCCATTGTGTTCAAGGTAGGCCCGGTTGGTGCGCACCAAAACCTGGAAAAAGGGTTCGCCAGTCTGCTGATCAACAACACTGTCAGCAGTGACCGTGCTGACCAGGGCATCCAGTCCCCCATAAATGGAAAAGTCATAGGCGCTGACCTTTACCAGTGCCGGCTGGCCAACCCGGATAAAGGCAACATCGCGGGGTGATATGCGCACCTCCACCAACAGCTCGGCAGACGTGGGTACCACTTCAGCGATCAGAGATCCCGGCTGCACAAAGGAGCCAATCGTATTGACCGACAGTGAATTAACAACACCATCGACGGGCGATCGGATATCTGTGCGCGCCACACGGTTTGCGGCACCACGGGCGGATTCATCCAGTACCGAAAGTTCCGAAAGCGCCTGGGTCTTCTGATCAAGCGCCTCCTGCTGCATTTGCAGACTGATCTCCTTGACCTGTAAACTGGCTTCCTGGATCGCTCCATTGATACGCTCGACCGATTCCTGCGCCAGTTTCAGTTGACCGCCGGATTCCGATACATCCCGTTCAACCCGGATCAGCTCGGTTTTGGCAATCAATCGGCGTTTGGCCATTGGACGGATCAGCTCCAATTCGCGTGTGCTGATCTCCAGATTGCTTTTCAGCCGTTCGATATTGGAATTGACTTCCGTCAGTTCGGCTCGGCGCTGCGCTTCCCGCTGTTTGAGAACCTCAATGCGATTGAGAAAATTCTCCCGCCGCGCCTTAAACAACCTGGCCTCGTTTTCGCAAATCTGAGGGGCCACAGCCAACAGGCTTTCGGGACAGGCATAGGGCGAGTCAAAGGCTCCGACTTCTTCCAGACTAAGCCGGGCGATACGGGCCTGCAGGGCGCGGTGTCGCGCGACAGTTTCCCCAAGGCTGGCCGATGTGGACGTGTCGTCGAGACGGACAATGAGATCCCCCTCGCGCACCACCTGCCCCAGGCGAACTTCGATCTGCTTGACCACCCCGGCTTCGGTTGCCTGGATCGACTGGGTCTTGGTGGCAGGAATGACCTTGCCCTCGCCACGGGTGATCTCGTCAATTTCGGTAAACGACGCCCAGCCGGCCGCCGCCGAAAGCAACAGTATTGTCAGCGGGATGGTCAGGCGTGCAAAGAGTGGAACCGAATTGCTCATATCAATAGGTCTCGGCTGGCAGGCTTAGTTTCATGATCCGTCTACGGGGCGCAATTGAGAAATATTTTGAGACACTGACGGTGCGGCAGATTTCTGGGCGGCCTGGGCTCGTTGTTTCAGCTCCGCCATGACCGTTTCCTTGGGACCGTCTCCGACGATTCTACCATTGTCGATGACAATGATGCGGTCGACCATTTCCAGCAGGCTGTAGCGGTGGGTTGAAATTATCAATGTGGTTTGCGGGTGAAACGACTGTTTCAGACTGGCAACCAGTTTGCGTTCCGAGGCCATGTCCATGGCGCCGGAAGGTTCATCCAGAAATACGACCTTCGGTTGGTTCATGAGCAGGCGGGCGATGGTGACAGCCTGTTTCTGGCCACCGGACAATTGGTCGCCGCGCTCCCCCACCGGCATGTCGAATCCCCGCGGGTGACGGGAAGCAAATTCATCGACTCCGGCCTTCTGGGCGGCAGCGATAATTTCCTCATCCGTTGCATCGGGCTTTGCAATCAGCAGATTTTCTTTCAGCGTGCCGGTAAACAGGTCAGCGGACTGACCGACAAAGGCCACTGCCTTCCTGACCTCGTGAGGATGGTATTGGCGGATGTCGATGCCATCGAGCAAAAGCCGCCCGGAAGTTGGCTCAAACAGGCCACCCAGCAGCTTGCCCATGGTGGTTTTTCCCGAGCCAATCTTGCCGATAATGCCAACCCGTTCCCCGGCCTTGATATCGATGCTGACATTGCTGAGCACGGCATTGTCGGTGTTGGGATAGACAAATTCGACCGAATCCAGCCGCACGTCTCCGGTGGTGATTTCTCGATTGACGAAGCCGGTGGACAAGGGCCTGTCTTCTGGCTGTTGCATGATTTCGCTCAATAGTCGCAACGACAGAAGGACCTGGCGGACCCGGGCGAGGGTCATCGAAATCTGCGCCAGTGGTGCAACCGTTCTGCTGGCCAGCATGACCGTTGCAATGATTGCGCCGGTAGAAATATTGCCGGCGGCAAATGCATAGGCACCCGACACGACAATGGCGATGGACACCATCTGCTGGATGAAACCCGTTGTATTGGCCGCACCGGAAGAAATCTGTTTGATGTCCTCAGAGGTTTTCGACGAATTATTGGTCAGAAAAGACCACTTGCGCAGCAGGTGGGCTTCCGCCCGCAATGCCTTGACCGTTTCAATTGTCGATACGCTTTCCACCAGCAGTGCACTGCGTTCTGCGGCCTCGTTGGCGGCTCGCGCCACGCGCTTACCAATCCGGTGCTGGGCAATTAGGCCAACGATAACCACCAGAACGAAGGCTACGGCAGGGATCAGCGCGATCCAGCCGGTGAGGTAGTAGATGACCGCCAGAAAGACAAAGACGAAACAGGAATCGATCAGCACGCTGATCGTGTTGGAGGTGAAAAACTCACGCACAAATTCATATTGTCCGATGCGACTGGCAAATTCACCGGTCGATGCCGGGCGGTGACTGAGCCTTGAATGCAGGACTTTTTCAAACAGAGAATAAGCAAGTCGCCGGTCGGCTTCGCGGCCGGTATAGTCGATGATCGCGGCGCGGGATTTTTTCAGCAGGAGGTCAAATGCCAGAGCCGCCGTAACTCCCGCCGCCAGAACCCAAAGCGAAGATGTCGCCTGGTTGGGCAATATCCGATCATAGACATTCATGATGAATATGGGGGTCGCCAGGCCGATCAGATTGATGAACAAGGCAGCGATGGCGACGTTGATATAGGATTTCCAGAAGGGAGCCAAAGCGCTGCGCAACCAGTGCTTGTTTTCATATTCCTGGTGGCCGGCAATATCGGCGCGGTCACTGGCATTCAAATAGACGGCCGAAAAGGACAGGATCATGTCGGTATGCAATGACCGCAATTGCTGGCGCGTGATGTCGCCGTCGGGAGTTCGAAACTGGTTACGGCCAACCTTTTCAAGCACGGCCAATGCCTGGCCGTTGGGGCAAACGAGCAGAGCCGGCAGGTCGGAATCGCTGAGTTTGTCAGCCGGAATATTGATCCGTTCGGCGTGAAGGCCGCTGCGCGCGGCGGCTCTGTCGATCTGCTCGAAACTCGGTTCGTGCATATCGATCGGGTATCCCGAAAACAATACGGTTTCGGAATTCGGCAGGCCAAAATAGCCGACAATGACCTGAAACGCCCTTAAAAACCCAGTGTCAGGAGAATGCCCGCTGCCTTCAGTCTCCCGACCGGGATCTTCCTCCGGTCCAGGAACCCAACCATTGTTCACGCTTTAACCTTTCCAACCCCCCTAACGGGACTAGTTTTTGCGTCTGATGGGTGCCAGCAAATCCATCGGCAGGTTGTTCACCTGACGCGACGGGGTCCGGCGATGGGTTTCTGCTGCGACGGTTTCCGGCACATTGAATTCTGCCCTGGCATAAGCTTCGCTTTGCTTGGGTGCCTTCAGCTTGAGCACTTCCAACAACTGGCCGGTTGAAGCCAGCAAACGATATTCTGCAAACAAGGAGGCGTAACGTGCCGTCTTGGCCAAAACATCGACATTGTAGCGGGTATTCTGCGCGTCAAGCACATCAAGCAATGACCGCTTACCAACAGAAAACTGCTGCTGATAGGAGTTGACCAGCCGCGCATTTTGCTTTGCCTGCACAGTCAAAGTTCCTGCCAGGCGCTTCTGTTTGAGGCGACGGTCCCAGGAGGTGCGGACGGCTTCTTCAATCTGCCGATGCACCTGGTGCAGTATCATCCGCTGTTCGCTGGCACGGCGTACCTGCTCCTGTTCATTGGCTTCCTTGATACCACCGCGCCACAGATTCCATTTCATCACGACGCGACCCTGGAGATCTGTGGTCCGGCCTTCCGCACCATCAATATCATGTCCGGTACGGGCCCTGCCCTCCAGCACGACTTCGGGCAATTTGTCCGCCTTTGCTGCGTCGACTTGTGCATCAGCAGCGTCAATGTCGGCACGGGCAAGATGGACACGTGGATTGTTGGTCCGCCCCAATCCAATTGCCTTTGACAGGGTCGACGGGATGTAGCGGGCGTAAGAGCCCGGATGGGATGTTCGTCCGATTGGTACGCCAGCAAGACGTCTGAAACGAATGCGCGCGGCAGCGAGTTCTTCTTCGGCTGATTGCAGCCTCGCCTGGGCAGCCAGCACCCGTTCGCGGGCCTGTTGATTGTCTGCCTCGGTCAATGTGCCGCCAGCACTGCCTGAGCGGATATTGCCGGCAATCCGACGGTGACGGCGCACATTCTCTGCAGATGTACCTACGATTTCCGACTGCAGCATATATTCCAGATATTCCCGCACAACCTGCAGCGCGATATATTGCGAACGTTCCAACACCCGGTAAGAGGCGGAGTCGACCCGTGAGGCCTGACGGTCCATCTCTGCTCGGATGCGGCCACCGTCGAACAATTTCTGGGTGATAACGACGCCGACATCAACTGGTTCGAGAGTATCATCTTCCCGGTCGATGGCGCGACGGGATGGATTATCCAACCGCCGCACGCCGGCGCCGGCCTCAAGATCAATCGATGGCAGCAACAGGCCCTTGGCCTGACGCAGCTCAAACTCGATCGCCTCGCGATTTTCGATTGCTTCACCGATATTCGGGTTCGAATCCAGAGCCACCGACACGGCTTCTTTAAGGCTCACCGCAAAGGTTGGCGATACGCCGGCTGTGAGCATGGCAACACCTGTCGCCAATGCGAGCGCCGACCGACTTCTGTTCAACAGACCAGACTTCCTGATACCCGCCGTATTCTTACACATTTACAGACCCCACGCGATACTCACAAAATGCCCCCGCATTTGCATCAGCCGATTTCGAGTTCAACAACCGGCAAGTTTTGTTACGCCCTTATATTATGCGATACAGCATCCTTATATAGTAAACAATTCATAAAAATATATTACCCATAAAGGTGCGTACAAGGTTAATGAAACTGCATAAAATAATATGCAGAACAAAAACTAATCCCATATTAGAGTATATGAATATGGTCAAAACTATCGTTGCGTCAACCTCAAATTTCCGCCAGTGTTGCCAGAATGCAGCATGTTTTAAATTTGTGCCTAAGATTCAGATACTTAGAAACTAATTCTGACGAATTTCAGGCGCCCGCTCTGGTCACCGCATCCAAGCCAAATCAAAATTCGCAGTTAAGCTCCTTGAGCTTCGCCGAATCTGCAACATACCAGCGACAACCATTAACCGAACCAGAGACTGTTATTGAGAAAAAAAGTAGCAATAATTGGAATTAATACTTGGCGAAGGTCAAAACCATATTGTTCGACCTAAGCCGATTCGTTTTAGCCGACCAGGCCAACCCCGTTCATCTCTATGCCTTGCTCTTCCTGGACGCTTTCGGTTTCGGTTGATCATCCAAAATCCGGACCTCGCGCTGCGGATAGGGGATCTGCCATCCATGGGCCTTCAGAGTGCGCCAGATAATGAACAGGATGTCGGAGGAAAACTTGTTCTTTCCATCATCAATCCCATCAACCCAGAATTCCACGCCAAAATCGATGCCACTGTCGCCAAATCCACGCAATTCCACATCGACCTTTTCCGGCTCGTCCAGAACCTGCGGATGGGTCGCGACGGCGGCGGCGACAATCTCCGGCAAGGGCTCGATATCAGTATCGTAAGCGACAGAGAATTCTACTTCATAGCGCTGTCTGGGATCATCACGGGTCCAGTTGACAAATGTCGTGGTGATGAATTTTTCATTCGGCAGCATGACCTCCTTGCCGTCGAACGTCTCCAGCGTTGTCGACCGCATATTGATCTCTTTTAGGATCCCGGCCCGGCCGTCTTCCATTTCGATATAGTCGCCGATCGTCAAAGACCGTTCCAGCAAGATAATCATGCCGGAGATGAAATTGGCAGCAATCTGCTGCAGGCCGAATCCCAAGCCGACACCCACAGCACCGCCAAGAACCGCCAGCAGCGTCAGGTCGATGCCCATCAGCTGGAAGAAGATGATCCCGACCACGATGAACAGCAGAATGGAAAACAGTTTCGAGAACAGCGACCGGGAACCCAGATCAAGGGTTTCCTGGGCATGGATGACATTTTGCCCGGCACTGTTGGACAATCGGCCGGCCCAGAACAACAAGCCACCAAATATCGCCGCTTTGATCAGGAAAAGGGCTGAGATCCGGATATTGCCGAGCTGCAGTGCCATCTCATCGAGAAAGTTGGAGAATTCGTCAAAGACACCGAAAACCAGCATCAATGCGCTGGGCAGGACCACAAGATTGACCAGGAGTTGCAGCTTGCCTTTCGGAACAAACAGTTCGACCGCCGTTTTCAATGCCAGCACCAGCGCCAGGCTCTGGGCCAGCCGCACCAGCCACGAACTGCCAATCGCCGCATCCAAGGCCGGCACGATAGCCGCCAGCACCAGGACCAGTGCCAGCGGTGTGACGAGCTTGCGTCCCCGATAGACCATGTCACGCAATCTGTGCAGTCGACCTTGGCTCGGTTCGGTGTTGAGGAACGGAATGCTCTTGTGCAGAAACTTGCCAATATATTTGGCCGCCAGCCAGGCGAGGATAATGCTGACCAGTTGGGCGTAAAATGCCGGCGATTGCAGCCAGGTTACAACCACGGCCCAGATTTCCAGCAATTGTGCCCGATAGGCGTCCATATTGGCCATGATGTTCTGTCTCCGACCTGATATTCAAAAGAATCTGTCTAACCCAACGTCAACCCTACCCGAAGCGGCGTTTGACGAATAGTGGGCCAGACACTTTCAAGCTTAGAACCTTTCAGGTTTAGCTGGTTGCAATTGCCCGGAGCAGGTCCTCAATGAAGGTGAATCTCGCACATTCCAATCATGCAATTTCTGCAGGGCATATCTGCAAGCTTTGCACTCGTGCAGCGGGGAAAAAGCCCTATGTAGACGGCGTGAAACCGAGCCGGTTTCGAACGCACTCTCCCCATAGATGGGTCTTTGAAGGATTAAGATCATGAACGTCATCAACAACTTCCGCAGCTGGAACAATGTCCGCAAAGCCAGCGACGAACTGAACAGACTGTCAGACCGTGAACTGTTCGACATTGGCATTCATCGCAGCAATATCTCGACCGTCGTCCGTGGTGCTGGCTTCAACAATCGCTAAGCCCTGCCAGACTCGGATTGCTTGCCCTTAAACGAGCTTCCGCCGTGTGGTCGGAGTAGTTTCTGAAATTGTCGTGCTAGACCCTTTCAGGTTTAGCTGATTTCAGGACTCTTCGGCCAGATAGGCCTGCAGCGTTGCCTCTACTCCGTGCGCCGCCAGCAGGCCGAGACACCTGGCAAATGTTGCGACAAACTGCTCATCGTCTACGATGTCACCATAATATTTGCGCATTTCCAGCCACTGGCTTGGCTGATTATGTGCATGGACCGCGACCTGGGTCAGTTCTGTCCAGTTTGGATCGTTGGGTTCAATGGTGCTGCCGTCTTCCCGACTGCCCAGACAATAGCGGCACCAAAGAGCCGATATAAGCGCCAGGCCGATAACAGGTGTCCCCGAACGTATTCCATCGCGTATGGAAGGAACCAGAAATCCCGGATGACGGCTGGAGCCGTCAAAAGCGACGCGGCGGGTGGTGTCCTTGATCTCCGTATTGGCAAATCGCTGATCAACCAGCAGCAGATATTCCAGCGGCGTCATACCCGGAACCGAGGCGACATGGGGAGCTATTTCCCGACTGACAACCCGTCGCAAAAACTTGCGGATCAACGGGTGTGCCATGGAGGCTGAAATGGTCTCCAGGCCCAGCAACTCTCCAGGCAGTGCGATGATCTGATGCCCGCCATTGAGCACGCGCAGCTTCATCGCCTCGAATTCGCCGACCTGATCAGAAAAGGTTGCCCCGACCTTGTCCCACGCCGGGCGTCCGGCACAAAAATCGTCTTCGATCACCCATTGGCGAAAATTTTCATGGGTGACAGGCACTTCATCATCAATGCCAAAATTGCGCACCAGAGCAATCTCGTCGGGACCGGTGGCCGGAGCGATGCAATCAACCATGGAATTGGGGAAACTACAGTGATCGTTGATCCAGGCGGCAAGTTCAGGATCCATCAGATAGGCCAGCGAAACGATGGTCCGCCGCAAAATATGACCATTGCCCTGCAGATTATCGCAACTGAGGCCGGTGAACGGTCCAATCCCCTGATCACGACGAATGCGCAATGCGGCGATCATCGCGCCAAAGGCGGTGCGCGGTCGGTCTTGATTGGCGACATCGTGGACAATGTCCGGGTGGTTGGCATCAAACCCACCGCTCGCCGGATCGATATAATAACCACCTTCGGTGACAGTCAGCGAAACAATGCGAATGTCCGACTTGGCCATCCGGGCGATCAGGGAGCTGTTACTGTCTTCCACTGCAACATAGTCGATCATTGAACCAATGATCTCGGTCGACTTGCTGGCCGGGTTCAACTCGATAAGGGTTGTCAGGCAGTCCTGCGCCAGGAGTTTGACCCGCTGCTGGGCGTCGGCCGGACGCACGCCCGCGCCGACAATGGCCCAGTCCTGATCCTCGCCGGAATCAAACAGCCGGTGCAGGTACCAGGCCTGATGGGCACGATGAAAATTGCCCAGGCCGATATGGACAATGCCGGCGCTGAGTTTACTGCGGTCATAGCTGGGTATGCGTGCCCGGGAAGCAAGCATTTCCAGGTTCTGATTGGACGGGGCGATCAGCTCATCCATTGACCGCCATCCACATTATAAGTCTGGGCAACAATGTAATCGGCGTCCTTGCTGGCCAAGAACACCGCCATGCCGGTCAGGTCTTCAGCCGTGCCCATACGCCCGAAGGGAACGCCCTGCCCGACTTCCTTTTTCTTCTGGCCGGGGGCCTTGTTCTCATATTTGACAAAAAAAGCGTCGACACCGTCCCAGTGTTCACCGTCAACGACACCTGGCGATATCGCGTTGACGTTGATGCCATATTTGATCAGGTCCAGTCCTGCCGATTGAGTGAGCGAAATTATCGCCGCCTTGGTGGCGCAGTAAACTGCCACAAGGGCCTCGCCGCGGCGGCCTGCCTGGCTTGCCATGTTGATGATCTTGCCCCCTTCGCCACGCGCGATCATGTGTTTGGCCACGGCCTGTAGCATAAACAGGGAGCCGGTGAAATTGACCGCAAAGACCTGTTCGTAATTCTGCCGGTCTATTTCGACAATGGGTGCGGCGGTAAACAGGGCAGCATTGTTGATGAGGATATCAACCTTACCCAATTGGGCGATGGTTTCAGACAGCGCCGCGTCGATGCTTTCCTGCGAGGTAACATCCAGATGCACTGCAATTGCCCGATTTCCAAGCTCATCAGCAGTCTGTCGAGCCCTTGAAATGTCGATGTCGGCAATGGCAACGGACGCGCCTTCGCGGAGATAGGCCTCCGCAAATGCACGTCCGATACCCCGGGCCGATCCCGTTATCAGTGCTGATTTACCTTCAAGACGTGTCACGGAATGCGAAGTCCATCATCATCAAATTTGTGAATCTGACTCGCATCGGGGGTGAGATAGACCTTGTCACCATGCTTCACCGTAAAGTCACCAGAGGCCCTGACCGTCATCGGGTCACATCCTTCGATGCCATGAATATGAATAAAAGTATCTGAACCCAGGTGCTCAGCGACGCCAACCGTTCCTTCCCAAGCATCTTTGACCGGCTCAGCCGAGACTTCAACATGTTCGGGCCGAACCCCTATGGTGTGAGCGTTGTGCTGGCTCGCTATTGAGCCTTCAAGCAGGTTCATCTTTGGCGAACCGATAAAGCCGGCAACGAATTTGTTGCGAGGAGTGTGATAGAGTTCGAGCGGGCTGCCTACCTGCTCGATCACACCACCTTGCAGAACAACGATCCGGTCCGCCATGGTCATCGCTTCAACCTGATCGTGTGTCACGTAAATCATGGTTGTCTTCAGCCGTTTGTGCATCTCGCTGATTTCCAACCGCATGCCGACACGCAAAGCTGCATCAAGGTTTGACAGCGGCTCATCGAACAAAAATGCCGATGGTTCGCGTACAATAGCGCGGCCAATTGCAACCCTCTGGCGCTGACCACCTGACAATTGACCAGGTTTGCGATCCAGATAATCAGTCAGATTCAGCGACTTCGCCGCAGCTGCGATACGCTCTTTCTGCTCGGCCTCGGGCATGCCCGCCATGCGCATGGGGAAGGCAATATTCTTGCGCACAGTCATGTGCGGATAGAGCGCGTAGGATTGGAACACCATAGCAAGGCCACGCTTGGATGGTGGCACTTCAGTGACATCTTCTCCGTCGATCAACACCTTGCCAGCGGTGGTATCTTCAAGGCCGGCAATCAGGCGCAGAAGTGTCGACTTGCCACAGCCCGATGGGCCGACAAATACGGCGAACTCGCCCTCTTCGATGGTCAAATCCAGTGGTGGGATCACTTCGGTATCACCGAATCTTTTCACCACATTTTCAAGTACAATCCGTCCCATGATCTTTCCTTATTTCACAGCGCCAAAGGTCAAGCCTTGGACAAGTTGTTTTTGACAGAACCAACCCAACACGACGATCGGTCCAACGGCTGCTGCAGAGACAGCAGACAGGCGGCCGAAGAACAGGCCTTCTGGCGCGCGGTTACCTTCAATCAGTTTCGATAGTGTAGCGGCGTCAGTCGTTGTTAGGCGCACAGTCCAATAGGCTTCGTTCCAGCAAAAGATGAAACATAACAAAGCAGTTGAAGCGATGCCTCCCCAGGCCAGTGGAATGAGAATTTCCTTGATCTCACCCCAGGTGTTCACGCCATCCATCTGGCCTGCCTCAATAATATCCTTGGGGATCTCTTTGAAGTAGGTGAACAGCATCCATATGACGATGGGGAGATTGATCAGCGCCAGCACGATGATGATGACAAAATGGGTGTCGAAGAGGCCAATGCTTTTGGTCAGAAATGTCATCGGATAAAGCACGGCCGCCGCAGGCAGCATCTTGGTCGACAACATCCACATCAACACATCCTTGGTGCGGCGTGTTGGATTAAATGCCATCGCATAGGCTGACGGAATGCCGACGAAAAGCGCAAACAGCGTGGCAAAAACGGAGGTGACGACCGAGTTCAGCGCGAAGTGCCAATAGTCATAGTTTTCCGTCATATTGAGATAGTTTTCGATCGTCGGGGTAAAGAAGAACAGGAATTCTGGCTTCACCGCGTCGGCGTCCGTTTTGAAGCTGGTAAGCACCAGCCAGAAGATCGGGAAGAAGAACACCAGCGCGACTACCCACGCAATGATCGGCCGACCAACAGTTCCAAATTTCGTAGTTTGTGCAACAATTGCCATGGTCTTGTCCTCTATTCCATCAATGTCTTGCCAACCATCCGCAGCAAGAAGATTGCGACGATGTTGGCCAGAATGACTGCAAAGATTCCGGTGGCGCTTGCGGCGCCGATATTGTTGTTGGCAAATTCGCCAATCAGATACGGAAGGTTTTTGTTTCCGTTGCCTCGGCTGACAATCTCGATCTCGGCATAGAGCGAGAGATGGAAAATCGCCTGGATCATCACCACGATCGCAATGGGCCGTCCCAGATGCGGAAGCGTCAGAAAACGAAACTGTGACCAGGTGCTGGCACCATCGAGAATGGCGGCTTCTTTCTGCTGCTCATCCTCAGATTGCAGTGAGGTCATGAAAATCAGTACCGCAAAGGGTGTCCACTGCCAGGTCACCATCATGATCACGGCATAGGCAGATGTCTGTGTGGCACGGAAGGAAATCGGCTCAAATGTTGGCCAAAGAGAAAAGAACCAGCCCACAAGCGGCGCATCCTTTAGGGATGCAATGACATCGTTGATGCCCCCAACGGCCAGGCCGTTCAGACCCAGAACCGGATCAAGGATCATGTTAATCCACAGCACGGCGTTGACAGCCGGCATGATGAAGAACGGTGAGATCAGCAAAACACGTACGATCCCTTGTCCCGGAAACGTCTTGTTTATCAGGACTGCGATGAGAACACCGAAGATAACCGTCAGGAAAAGGATGCTGCCAACAATGAGCAGGCTGTTTTGAATCGCAAACAGGAAATCCTTGGAGTTCAGTACGAATTCATAGTTGCCAAAGCCGCGCCAGTTGCTGATTGATGGCGTTGTCCATTCGGGTCGGCGCAGGCTATTCAATACATAACGGATGAATGAAAAATACAGTGTCATCCCCAGTGGGATCAGCATCCAGACTAACAGCAGCAATACAGCTGGAGTTTGAAGGAGCCGCGGGAGCGTTCTGTTGGACATAACTTGCCTTCCTCCGCAAGACGACTGTCTTGCTTAGTTCGCTACAATTACATTTTCCGCTTTTTGCACATCTACAGGTGCGTCAGCACGTTCGACTATAGGGCTGGCAGGTTTGCCAGGGAAGGCTCGGCGCGTACGCCGAGCCTTGAAGTTGAATTGAAGGGCTTACTCGTAGTAGCCGGCTTCTTTCATGATCGCGTCGGCAGCTGACTGAGCTGCGGCGAGAGCGTCTTCAACCGATTTTGCACCGGACAGAGCAGCTGCCATTTCCTGGGCAACAACACTACCTACTTCCGGGAATTCAGGAATAGCAGCGAACTGAACGCCGACATAAGGCTTCAGGTCAGTTGCACCTGGAGCTGCGGATTCAATGGCTGCCATTTCTGCAGAAGCGAAACCAGCGGCCGCCTTGAACTCAGGATAGGCATAGGTCGATGAACGCGTGCCGGTAGGAACCTTGCTCCAACCGAAATCCGGATGGTCAGCAACAGCTTTGATGTAAGCTTTTGAAGTCGACCATTCGATGAACTTCTTCGCTGCATCGGCATTTGGCGAACCAGCAGGAACAGCCATTGCCCAAGCCCAGAGCCAGTTCGCACCAACCGGGTTACCGGCATTTGGCGACTGTGCATAAGCAACACCATCTACTGTCAGGAACGAGGCAGCGATAGTGGCGTCAATCCACATGCCGCATTTACCTTCGTTGTAGAGAGCAAGGATTTCGTTGAACGAGTTACCTTCAGATCCAGGAGGACCGTAATTGCCCAGAAGATCAACGTAGAAGTTGATGGCTTCGTTCCATGCTGCAGAGTTGAGCTGCGGACGGTAGTCCTTGTCGAACCAGGCGCCACCGAAGGAGTTTACCACTGTCGTGATGAACGCCATGTTGTCGCCCCAACCTGGCTTGCCGCGCAGGCATGCGCCGTAGACACCATTGTCTGGGTCGTGCATTGCAGCTGCTGCACCTTTGATATTGGCCCAGGAATCGTTGTCACGAACAACAACACCAGCCTTATCAGTCAGGTCCTTGCGGTACATGACCATGGAAGACTCGCCGTAGAAAGGCGCTGCGTAGAGCGTGCCTTCGTAGGACAATCCATTGCGCATTGCTGGCAGCAGATCATCAACATCGTAGTCTGCGCCGAAGTTCAGTGGCTCGATCCAGCCTGCTTTACCCCAGATTGGAGCTTCCTGCATGCCGATATTGATGATGTCGTACTGGCCACCGCCAGTTGCGGTGTCTGACGTAACCTGCTCGCGCAGAACGCCTTCTTCCAAGGATACCCATTTCAGCTCAACACCAGTGTCTTTGGTGTAAGCCTCGGCAACCTTTTTCATATTTTCCATGTGACCGTTGTTAACGATCGCGATGGTCAGAGATTCCGCCAGGGCGCTCGTCGTCATAGACATGGCAACGGCACTGGTGAGATAAAGTAGTTTCTTAGAAAGCATCCGGTTTTCCTCCCTTGGTATGCTGAACTGGTAGCACACTAGGGCAAACTTTTCGCGTGGTCAATATTTTTTTTACGCGCGCAAACTTTTGACTGTGGAAACTACGCCGAACTTCGCATTATCAGCTTGCCATCAAACAGTTTTTCCTGACGGGAGGCAGGGCGATTTTCTTCTTCAATCATGGCAAAAAGCGCCTCTGCACTGCGCTCAGAGATCGCTTCATAGTCGTGCGAAACCGTTGTCAGGGGGGGACAGGTGAAGCTCGAAAAGGGGTGTCCGTCGAGGCCCGCCACGCGGATATCGCAATCCTTTTCGATGCCGACCCGCAGCCCTTTTTCATAGCAGGCGGCGAGAAACCCGATGGCCAGTCGGTCATTGCTGCACAGCACGGTTCGCGACGGCATTTCGTCCTTTTCCAACAGTTGCATTCCGCCGCGCCGGCCGACCTCTTCCAGGGCCCAGCCTTCGCCTTCGGCCTCAAATATATGAGGTTCGTGGCCCTGTTGCCGCATCGCGTCCTGATAGCCCTGGCGGCGCTTGCGGGCGTTCGGATTGGGCGGGGTTTTCATTTCGAAGAAACAGGGGGGCTCGCCCGTCCGACACAGATATTGCACCATCATCGAGGTGAATTG
This sequence comes from Rhizobiaceae bacterium, assembly GCA_039977975.1. Classification (GTDB taxonomy): domain Bacteria; phylum Pseudomonadota; class Alphaproteobacteria; order Rhizobiales; family Rhizobiaceae; genus Pseudahrensia. Next base: position 207,040 of record JBDWCD010000006.1, on the reverse strand, counting down.
CGGATTGTCAGAGCCGACAAACACGTCGCCAATACCCTCAATATTACTGTCAAACAGCACGGTCGGCACGTCTTCACAAAACTGTTCGACCACGCTGCGGTCCGAAGAACGGCCCAGTGGCGCCAGCAATACTCCTGCGGGCTTCATCGAACGCAGGGTGTCAAGAATCTCATTCTCCAGATGCTGCATGCCATGGGAACTGAATAGCGACGGCGAAAACCCCGCAGCGATACAACGGGTTTCCAGAAAGCGTGCGATTTCTGCAAAAAACGGGTCAGCGAGATAGGGAACCACAATGCCGATATTCTTGGTCAGACGCCGGTTCTGGTTGACCGCATAGATATTGGGCCGGTAATCAAACCGCTCCAGAGCCCGTTCGATCCGCGCCCGGGTTTTTGCCCGGACACTGCCGGGGTCGTTAAAATATTTCGAAACCGTTGGCCTTGAAACGCCGCATTTGGCGGCGAATTCTTCCATATTCTTTATCTTTTCACCGCTCATGAAATATTCCGTCCGGGCTCCTCAAAACAATGCCGCAGTCGACAAGCCCCTGCCCTTTAATCGTCATCCTGCTATCAATTTAACGCGCGTAAACTTAAGCGCAAGAAATGGAAAACATTTTTTTGCTCATGTCAATTAATTCAAAGCGTTTCCTTTTTGTTATGCCCGACTGTCGCCGCCGGAGGTGAAGTGGATGAATATTGCGCGAAACTTTGAGATCGCAAAAACGACAAACGAGACAAGGTCCTGTCGCCCTACAATCCCGCATGACTTGGGAAGGATCTGAACTGAAACGGCAGACGCCCTTCAATCCTGTCGCCGGTCGGCGAAATGCCGAAACGCTTTTTATAGGCGCGACTGAACTGGGAATTGCCAGAAAAACCACAGGCGATGGCGACATTGAGAATGGCCAACTGGGTCTGCGTCACCAGTCCCCGCGCGCGATCAAGGCGCACGTCCAGGTAATAGCGCACCGGTGACACCCCGCTGTGCTGCCGAAACATCCGGTCCAACTGACGCTGCGACAATCCCACATGATCTGCAACCGCGGCAATTTTTACCGGTTGCTCGAGATTGGCTTCCATTAAAATGATCGCGGCGCGCAGTTTATCCGGTGCTGAATAGCCACCCGGTTCCGCAGACTGGGGAAGCTGGCCCTCGGCGCCGTTGCGAATACGTTCATGAAATATATAGCGGCTGGCTGCATTGGCGAGTTGCAACCCGTGTTGATGGCGAATGATTTCAAGCGCCAGGTCGGTGCCGGCCAGCCCCCCACAACAGGTCAATCGATCTCCATCAATGACAAACAGGTCTTCCCCCATGCCAATATCGGGAAACAGTTCCCGGAAGGCGGCGATATGTTCGTAGTGAATGGCGGCATTGCGGTTCTTCAACAGCCCCGCATGGGCCAGAATGAAGGCGCCGGTGTCCAATCCACAAACCGCAACGCGCCTTTGGGCACAGGTTCTCAAAAAGGCGAGAAGACGCGGCTGCACAAACCGCTCCGGTGACCAACTAGCATTGACCACCAACAGATCATAGTCAGGTGGCGCCCCATCAATGGAGTTGAAACAGGTGATGTTGAGGCCGTTGCTGGCTTCCACGCCGGACACGTCGAGGGCCAGAAAATCCCACTTGTACAAGGCCATACCACGCAAATAATTGGCACTGCGAAACGGGTCGATAAACGCCTGGCTCGCCATGGCGTTAAAACCATCCAGCAACAACATGCCGATCTTGTAGGGCGCTGGATGTACCGCAGGTTCAGAATTCATGTCTGAAAAAGTTAATTAGATGGCGAAAATAGTCAAATAGTTTTCCAACATTTCTGCGAGATTGGGCTCGGAGGAAACGAAATGGCCCCGTCCCAACCCAAGTCCCAACCGCAGTCTCAAACAAAGACCCAACCCAATATTCTGCTGATTATGGCGGACCAGTTGGCCCCCCATTTCACCGGTTGCTATGGCCACCGGAGCGCCAGGACTCCAAATCTTGACCGGCTTGCGCAAAGAGGAATGCGTTTTGATGCCGCCTACTGCAATTCGCCGCTCTGCGCCCCTTCCCGGTTTTCCTTCATGTCCGGTCAGCTCGTCAGCCACATAGCCGCCTATGACAATGCATGCGAATTTCGCGCCTCAATTCCCACATTCGCCCATTATCTGAAGGCGCTTGGCTACCGCACCTGCCTTTCTGGCAAGATGCATTTTGTCGGCCCGGACCAGAAGCATGGTTTTGAAGACCGGGTAACGACCGACATCTATCCGGCCGACTTTGCCTGGACCCCCGACTGGGAAGCCGCTGATGAGCGGATCGACAAATGGTATCACAATATGCAGACGGTCAAGGAAAGCGGCCTGGCCAATGCGACGTTTCAGATCGACTACGATGATGAAGTGAGTTTTGCCGCCAAGCGCTGGTTGTTTGACTATGCCCGCGACAAGGCAGCGAGCCGGGATGAGCCCTTTGCGATGGTGGCGAGTTTCATTCATCCCCACGATCCCTATGTGGCCCGCCCTGAATGGTGGAATCTCTACTCAGATGACGATATCGATATGCCGGAATATGTCCTGCCGCTGGAACAGCAGGACCCGTTTTCCCGTCGCGTGATGGATGGGATTGAAGCCAGCACTGTTCCTCTTACGGAGGCAGAAGTTCGCCGCGCCCGCCGCGCCTATCTGGCCAATGTCAGCTATTTTGACAGCAAGATTGGCGAACTTGTTCAAACGCTGGAAGAAACCGGCGAGTTGGACAACACCATCGTCATTGTCACCGCCGATCATGGCGACATGCTCGGGGAGCGTGGTCTTTGGTACAAGATGAATTTCTTTGAACACTCGGCCCGTGTTCCGATGGTTATGGCGGGACCGGGCATTGCCGTAGGCTCGGCCAAAAATGCCTGTTCCCTGGTCGATCTGTTGCCGACCCTTGTTGAGGTTGCGGGGGGCGACGATGGCATGTTCGGTGAGCCCGTCGACGGACGCAGCCTGATGCCGCTGGCCCGCGGTGAGGATGACCCCGTGGATGAGGCGATTGGGGAATACTGCGCCGAGATGACCCCGTGGCCGGTGTTTATGATCCGACGCGGAGCGTTGAAATATATTCACTGCGATGCAGATCCGCCGCAGCTTTATGATCTCGCCAATGATCCGTCGGAGAAAATCAACCTGGCCACCGACCCGACCTATCGCGCTGATTCAGAGGCCTTTGCGGCCGAAGTGGCAGATCGCTGGGACAGCGAGAAATTACGCGAAGATGTGATCCGCACACAAAAATCTCGCCGGTCGCTTCATGCCGCGATGGGAGCCGGTGCCGGAGAGCATTGGGATTACAACCCGCCTTCCGATGCATCCAGGCAATATGTCCGCAATCACATGGACTGGACAATTGCCGCCGCCCATTACCGCTATCCACCCGTCAAACCACAGGGAGAACAAGGATGACGCCCCCCCTTACCGGTGAGCAACTGAAGCGCCTGTCGCAGGGCTATGACGACAAGCCGCAGCGCTCCCACTCATTGCGGGCCGAAGCCTATGTGGATCCGCGCTGGTTTGATCTTGATCAGCAGGCCATCGTCTCGCGTTCCTGGCAATGGGTTTGCCACGTTGAGAAATTGCGCGCGCCGGGATCCTATATCGCGGTACAAATCGCCGGACAGCCGATTGCGGTGGTGCGCGATCAGCAGGGCGCATTGCGGGCTTTTTACAATGTCTGCAAGCACCGGGCCCACGAATTGCTGTCCGGCGAGGGCAATACCAGTCGCATTCTGTGTCCCTACCACGCCTGGGTTTACCGGCTGGATGGCAGATTGGCCCGGGCTCCGCATACGGAAAATCTGGAAGATTTCGACACCGACGCTATTTGTCTCGACCAGGTTCAGGTGGAAGAATTCTGTGGCTTCATCTTTGTCAACCTGGATCGCGATGCTGAGTCGCTGAGTGCACAATCAAAAGATCTGGAAACCGAGATCCGCCATTGGGCACCCGATATAGATCAACTGACATTCGGGCATCGGCTGAGCTACGAAATCGAGTCGAACTGGAAGAATGTCGTCGACAATTTTCTCGAATGCTACCATTGCCCGACAGCCCATAAGGACTTTTGCGAACTCGTCGACATGGACACTTATAAGGTGACCACCTACGGCATTTATTCCAGCCATATGGCGGATGCGGGCAATTCTCCAAACGCTGCCTATGACGTGTCCAATGCGACAGTGCGCACCCATGCTGTCTGGTGGCTGTGGCCGACAACCTGTTTGATGCGCTATCCGGGCCGCTCATCGATGATTGTCTTGAACATCATTCCCGCAGGCCCCGGCAAAACCCTTGAAACCTACGACTTCTATCTGGAAACACCGGAACCCGACGCAACCGAACTGGAAGCCATTCGCTATCTCGACGAGGTGCTGCAGGTGGAAGACATCAATCTGGTTGAAAGCGTCCAACGGGGCATGAATACGCCGGCATTTAATCAGGGGCGCATTGTCCACGATCCGGAAGGGTCGGGCAAATCTGAACATGCGGTTCATCACTTCCACGGCCTCGTGTTGGATGCGTATCGGGAGGCGGCGGGCTGATGGGACTTCTGGAGGGTAAAACCGCCTTTGTGACCGGCGGCACCGGCGGCATTGGCTCAGCAATCTGCGAAAGATTTGAAAAGGAAGGGGCCGAAGTCATTGCCGCAGATCTCAGTGAGGGCGGTGGAACTCGCCGCGCTGGAAATTTCCACCGCTATGACGTCACCGACGAGGCGGCGATCATATCAACTTTTGAAGAGCTGAACGAGCGTTGGGACAAGCTCGATATTCTGGTCAACGCGGCCGGCATCGAGATTGAAGAAACAATTGAAAACACTACGCTGGAGCAATGGAACCGCATCTTTGCCATCAATGTCACCGGCATGTTCCTGACGTGCAAATATGCATTGCCGCTGCTGCGCAGGGCCGCGGGCCAAAACCCCAACGGGTCAGCGGTCATCAATTTTGGCTCCTATGACGGCTATATTGCCGATCCCGGCCTGGCCGCCTATTGCGCCACAAAGGGTGCCGTTCATGCCCTGACCAAGGCCATGGCCTGTGATCATGGCCCGGAAGGCATACGCGTCAACGCCATCTGCCCCGGCTATGTCGACACCCCGATGCTGCAGAGCTTTTTTGAGGGCGACGGATCGGGAGGCGACGGCGGCGATATTGAATCCTTGCAACAGGCGGTGCGCGATGTGCACCCGATGCGCACCTATGGCAAGCCCGAAGACATCGCCAATCTGGTCAACTGGCTGGCGTCTGACGAAGCCCGCTACACGGCCGGTCAGTTGTGGGTCATGGATGGCGGACTTTCGGCCCAGGTTCAGCAGATGAAATTGTAGAAAGCACACAATGTCCAAGCCAGTCATCATCACCTGCGCGCCAACTGGCGGTATTCATACGCCGACCATGACACCTCACCTACCGATAACGCCTGCAGAAATTGCCACCGCCTCCATAGAAGCGGCGGAAGCCGGGGCTTCCATCATTCATCTCCACGCCCGCGACCCGCAGACCGGCAAGCCGGACCCACGTCCGGAAACCTTTATGCAGTTTTTGCCGGTCATCAAACAATCCACTGATGCGGTGATCAATGTGTCGACTGGCGGCGGACTTGGTATGTCGATTGAGGATCGCCTGCGAGCCGCCAATACGGCCAGTCCGGAAATGGCGTCGATGAATATGGGATCGATGAATTTCGGCATTTTCCCGATGCTGGAAAAGTATTCCGAATGGAAACACGACTGGGAAGCACCGTTTCTGGAAATGACCCGGGATTTCATTTTCCCCAACACCTTTGCAACCATCGAATATGCGCTCAAGGAGCTCGGCGAGGGCCACGGGACGCGCTTTGAATTTGAATGTTATGATCTGGGCCATCTCTACAATCTGGCCTGGTTTGTTGACAAAGGGCTGATCAAGCCGCCGTTTTTCATTCAGATCGTATTCGGCATTCTCGGCGGTGTCGGCGCTGATCTCGACAATCTGATGCATATGCACACCATCGCCAACAAACTGTTTGGCGAGAAAAACTACGAGTGGTCGGTGCTCGCCGCGGGCAGGCATCAGATGTCGTTTGCAACCCAGTCGGCCATGTTGGGCGGCAATCTCCGGGTTGGGTTGGAAGACTCGATCTATATCGGCCCCAAGCAATTGGCCAAATCAAACGCCGATCAGGTTCGCAAAATCAGGACAATTGTTGAAAACCTCGGATTGAGCATCGCCACACCGCAGGAAGCTCGGCAGCGCCTTGCCCTGAAGGGTGGTGACCAGGTGAACTTTTAGGGGGCAAAAGTGCAATGGAGATTTCTGATTGGACAGAAACGGGCGGATATGGCGATCCGGGAGCGGCGGAAAGATGATGGCGCGTTGATATGAGTGTTTTGTCAGGTAAATCCGCGTTGGTGACCGGCGGACGTCAGGGCATTGGCCGTGGCATCGCTGAGGCATTCGCCAGTGAAGGTGCAAAGGTTGCTATTTGTGGTCGCGGCGAACGCCCGGATGACCTGCCCGCCAGTTTCGATTGGCACCGGGTGGATGTGGCAGATGATGGCGACGTGCGTGGATTGACCGACGTGATGGGAGGCCTGGATATCCTGGTCAACAATGCCGGTGTTCAGGTTGAAAAGACCGTCGTCGACAGCACGGATGAGGACTGGGATCTGGTGATGGGCGCCAATGCAAGGGGCGTTTTCAACATGTGCCGGGCATTTATCCCGCAGATGAAATCAGGCGGCTCGATCATCAATATCGGCTCCATCTCCGGCCATGTCGCGGACCCCTCGATGGCGCTCTACAATGCATCTAAAGCATTTGTACACGGACTGACGCGTTCAATCGCCGTCGACCATGGTCCCAAAATTCGCTGCAACGCCATCTGCCCCGGCTGGGTCGAGACGGGAATGCTTGACGCTGGTTTCGATCTGGCCCGGGACCCGGCAGCCGCCAGGCACGATGCTCTTGCCCGTCACCCGGCGGGCCGCTTCGGCAAGCCGCAGGACATTGCCAGCATGGCGGTATGGCTGGCCTCGGATGCCGCCTCCTTTGCCACCGGGCAATGCTACACAATTGACGGCGGCATGACGGCATCTTCCCCTCTTAACCCGGGATTGTTCTGATGAGTGATGTTCGTAAAACCGCCGTTTTGGGTGCCGGCGTGATTGGCGCCAGCTGGACCGCGCTGTTTCTTGCCGCTGGCAAGGACGTGGCGGTGTTCGACCCATCACCAACGGTGAAGCAGGATGTCGAGACCTACATTGCCAATGCCTGGCCAACATTGTTGGAATTGGGGCTGGCCGTTGAAGGTCGTAAAGGCCAGCTGGCCTTTGCCGGAACCGCCGCAGACGCCGTGAAGGGCTGTCAATTTGTTCAGGAAAATGTTCCCGAGCGCATTGAAATCAAACATGAAACATTTGCAGAAATCGAGCCTTGTCTTGAACCAGAAGCTGTTGTCGCCTCCTCCGCCTCCGGACTGATGGTTCAGGAAATGCAGGCGGGCTGGCAAAAGCCCGAGCGCTTCATTCTCGGCCACCCGTTCAATCCACCGCATCTTATTCCGTTGGTGGAACTGCTCGGCAATGACAAGACAGCCGACGGCGTATTGGAGATGGCCGAGGCCTTTTATGAAAGCGTCGGCAAGGTGACGATTCACGTCAACAGAGAAGTGCCGGGACATGTCGCAAACCGTCTGCAGGCGGCACTGTGGCGAGAGGCCATCCACTTGGTTGAGAGCGGCGTGGCCAGTGTTGAGGATGTCGACAAGGCGGTGTGGGCCGGACCCGGTTTGCGCTGGGCCGCCATGGGACCACACATGCTATTTCATCTCGGGGCGGGAACTGGCGGCCTGGAAGAATTCTGCGACCGCTACACGCCGAGTTTTCACCGGTGGTGGGACGACCTCGGCGCACCAAGATTGAACGATCAGGTGGCGACACAATTGTCCAGGGGCGTGCAGGACGAAGCCTCCGGTCGGTCAGTTGCGGAGTTGTCGCAGACCCGCGATGCGCTCATCACGGCGATGTTGCGCGCGAATTCGAAACTGCGGGGATAGACCCTCTCACTCCTAAATGGACGCTTTCCAGAGGTTCCGGGCACTTGACCAGGATCAAAGTCCGCTCATCCCCATGTGGTATGAATCGGTTTCAACTGGGGTATGCCAATGTCGGATCCGGTTTTCAGATCGATCAATTTGACCAAGATATATGGCACCGGCGAAGTCGAAGTACGCGCGCTGGACGGGGTCACTATGGATCTCAACGAGTCCGAGATGGTGGTGCTGTTGGGTCCGTCGGGAAGTGGCAAATCCACCTTTCTCAACATCATGGGTGGTCTCGATCAGGCAAGCGGCGGCCAGGTCTATTACAAGGACCTTGAACTGACCGCCTGCAATGAAAGCCAGCTCACCCGTTACCGGCGGGACCATGTCGGCTTTGTATTCCAGTTCTACAATCTCATTCCCAGTCTGACGGCCTGGGAAAACGTCGCCCTGGTCACGGAAGTCTCGCGTGCGCCGATGACGCCGGATGAAGCCCTGGCCATGGTGGACCTGAGCGACCGGGCGCATCACTTTCCGGCCCAGCTGTCAGGTGGCGAGCAGCAAAGAGTGGCCATTGCACGGGCCATCGCCAAAAAACCGGAAGTTTTGCTGTGTGACGAACCAACCGGAGCGCTGGATTCCAAAACCGGAATCATTGTCCTGGAAGCGCTGGACCGCATCAATCAGGAACTCGGCACAACCACTTTGGTGATCACCCACAATGCGGGCATCCAGCAGATTGCGCACCGGGTACTGTTCTTCAAAGACGGCAGAATTGAACAGGAACGCGTCAATCAGAACCGGCTTGCGCCAAATGAGGTGGATTGGTGATCATGGCCATGCTGGATCGAAAATTGTCTCGCGATCTTGTCCGTTTGTGGGCGCAAGGCCTGGCCATTGCCCTGGTCATGGCCTGTGGCGTTGCCACAATCATAATCTCGGTCGGTGCCTACCGTTCCCTGGAGGAGACCCGCGCGGCGTTTTATGACCGATATCGATTTGCCAATATTTTTGCCAGCGCCAAGCGTGTGCCGGAATCGCTGAAGCCCGAGATTGCGCGAATTCCGGCGGTCGGGTCGGTTGAAATGCGTATTGTCAAACCTGTTTTGCTCGACATGCGGGCGATGCAGGAACCGGCATCCGCATTGGTGGTTTCCCTGCCTCAACACCGTCAGTCGCGGGTCAATCGCCTCTATCTTCGCCTCGGTCGCTTGCCATCTTCCCGGGGGCGCGATGAGGTGGCGATTGCCGAGCGCTTTGCCAAGGCGCACAATCTGCGGCCCGGCGACAGATTTGATGTCATCATGAACAGTCGCAAGCGCAGTCTGAAGATTGTCGGCATCGTGCTGTCGCCTGAATATATCTACGCAATCGGCCCCGGCGACATGGTTCCCGATGACCGCCGTTTTGCGGTCATTTACATGTCGCAAAAGGTACTGCACGGCATCTTCGATATGCAGGGTGTGGCGAACGATATCGCCATAACAACGCTGCGCAACGCCGATGAATCGATGATCATCGAAAGGCTCGATCAGCTATTGCGCCCCTACGGCGGCCAGGGAGCTCATGGTCGCAAAGACCAGATGTCCCATGCCTTTCTGGACGCTGAATTGCAGCAACTCAGTGGCATGTCGAAAGTTATCCCACCGATATTCCTGTTTGTATCGGCATTTCTGGTCAACATGATCCTGTCACGTCTGATCACCTTGGAAAGGCAGCAAATCGGCCTGCTGAAAGCTCTGGGATATGGTGGCTGGGCGGTTGGATGGCACTATGCCAAATTCGTCGTGATTATCGCACTGGTCGGCTTGGTAATCGGAGCTGCATGTGGCTACTGGCTGGGGCGTGAGCTAACCCAGCTTTATGCAAAGTTCTTTTCCTTTCCATTTCTCATCTTCAAACAAAATGCCGATCTCTACCTGCTCGCCGGTGGCATAACCGTCGCCGCCGCATTGCTGGGAACGGTCAAATCCATTCGCTCAATTGGCAAATTAACCCCGGCTGTTGCAATGCAACCGCCCAGTCCCGTTGCTTACAAATCACTGCTGGCAACACGGTTTCATTCCCTTCATCTGTTTTCTCAACTCACCACCATGGCCTTGCGCCACCTGTTTCGTTGGCCATTTCGATTGTTGCTAACGAGTTGCGGCACCGCCCTGTCCACGGCTCTGCTGGTGACTGCAATGTTCACCTATGACTCGGTGGATTTCATGATCGACACCATATTCTTCAGGGCCGATCGACAGGATGCGACCATCAGTTTCGCCAGCGACAAAAGCCAGCGAGCCATTGAAGATGTCTTGCATTTGCCTGGGGTCATCCGCGCCGAGCCGTTTCGCGTCACGCCTGTGAAGCTTCGCAATCAACATCGCGAAGTGCGTCTGTCGATCTTCGGATCACGTCCCGGCACAAGGCTTAACAGGGTATTGGACAAGGACTTACAGCCTATCAACTTGCCACCCAATGGTATTGTGTTGTCGCAGCGTGTAGCCGAAAAGCTCAGGTTGCGTCCCGGTGACGGGGTTGAAATCGAATTTCTCGAAAAACACGGGAGCCTGTCCAGCGTGCCCTTCGTGCACAGCGGTTCGGGATACGCCACTGAATTCGGCGTCGCCCAAACCGTTGCCAGCGCGACGCTGCCCGCGGTGGTTGGGGTGGCACAGAATTTTGTCGGGCTGACCGCCAATATGAGCCTGCAAGGGCTGAATCGCCTGATGGGTGACGGGCGGCAGATTTCCGGTGCGCGCATATTGATCGACCGCGACCAGCAACCCCAACTCTATCGCGCAATCAAGTCCATGCCGGCGATTGCTTCGATCGCATTGCAGGGGCTTTCCTACCAAAAGTTTCGCGACACGATCGAAGAGAACATCGCCATCATGAACCGGGTCTATGTTGCGCTGGCGGTGATCATGGCATTTGGGGTGATTTACAATTCGGCCCGCATCCAGCTGTCAGAAAGAGCGCGTGAACTGGCGAGCTTGCGGGTTTTTGGCTTCACAAGGGCAGAAGTATCGCGGGTCCTGCTGACCGAACTGGCAATCATCATTCTGTTGGCACAACCGCTGGGCTGGGTACTCGGATACGCCTTCTCATGGGGCGTCTTGAAGGGGTTTCAGAGCGATTTGTTTCGCGTGCCCCTGGTTGTCCACACATCAACATTTGCCACCGCCAGTCTGATCGTTTTGTTGGCTGCTGCGCTTTCAGCACTGATCGTTAGACGGCGGATAAATCAACTTGATCTCGTAAGCGTTCTCAAAACCAGGGAGTGAACTAATGCTGACATGGACAGAGAGGATAATCTTTTTATTGGTGGTCGGGGCCGTGGTCTACGGCATCTTCATTGCATTCAGCGAACAGCCGACAAGTGTCGATCTGGCGAAGGTTTCATCCGGCCCGTTCCAGGTAACCATCCGTGAGGAAGGAACAACCCAGGTGCGGGACGTCTATACGCTGTCGTCGCCCATTTCCGGTCAGTTGGACCGTCTTGAGCTGGATGAGGGAGATGCGGTTTATGCCGGTAAAACTGCGATTGCATCGATCCGGCCTCTTGAACCGCCATTCCTCAATCAACGCTCGCAGCTTGAGTTGCAGTCGGCGCTGAAAGCCGCACAATCTGCGGTCGCTCTGGCTTTCGTTGAACGGGAACGCACAAGGGTGGCGCTTCGACTCGCCCAAAGCGCTTATGACCGGGCGGTGACACTGTCACAGAAAAACATCCTACCGAAAAGCCAGATGGAAGAAGCCTACAACGCGCTGCAACTGCAAAAGGCCCAGGTGGATAGTGCCAAGGCGGCGATAGACTTGCGCCGGGCCGAACTTGAAAGCGTCCGCGCGCGCATGCAACAGCCCGGCGCTGATGCCATTGTTCAGGTCGGGACGGATTGCTGTGTAAAAATCTCGGCCCCTGTCGATGGGGTGGTGCTGAATATCCTGGCGCGAAGCGAACAACCGGTTATCCCGGGAACCCGCATTGCCGAGATTGGTGATCCTGAAAATCTCGAAGTGGTCGTTGATCTGCTGTCCAGTGACGCCGTGCACATCATACCGGGAATGCAGGTAAGGCTGTCTGACTGGGGTGGGGAAAAGGAAGTTCAGGGGCGCGTGCGACAGGTGGAACCGGCAGCTTTCACCAAGGTTTCTTCGCTTGGGATAGAAGAGCAAAGGGTCAATATCATCATAGATCCACAGGATCCCCCGAGCGAACTGGGACACGGATATCGCATTATGGCCAATCTGGTGATCTGGGAAGGGGAAGATATAGTGCAGATCCCAATCGGAGCCCTGTTTCGCTCTGATGGCGGATGGGCTGTCTTTGGTGTAGAGGATCAAAGAGCCGTTTTGCGTCCTCTCGATATCGGCAATATCAATGATGAGGCTGCGCAGGTTCTGTCCGGCCTGAAGGTCGGTGATGAGGTCGTGTTATATCCAAATGACTCGCTGCAGGACGGTGGCTTGATCAGCCCGCGGTGACCGCTGTCGCACCATTTACAAGCATTGTTTCGATTCCAGCATCTCTGATTGAATGGCTGCAATTACGGAATTGACGGCCTGTTCCATGTCACCGGATACGCCTCCCGACGCCAGCAAGTTTGAGGCTTCGAGCTGTATCCACACGGCTGCGCAAACTGCGACGAAGCGTGGCATTTCATGTTGACAAAGGTCGCCTATCAGGCTGCCCAACAGATCACTATCCATGGTCGGTGAGAGACCCGGCCGATCATTTTCGGTGATTGACGCCCACCCTTCGCTTCCACGATCCTCGTCGTAGCTGCCGTCGCGGTCGCCGCGGTCGCCGCCGGCGATGATGATATCCGGCCCGCTCAAATTTATAATGGTATCCAACTCTCGGGCTGCCGCACGGGCCAGATGGAGTTTTGATGCAGAGGGGTTCCATTGCGGAAACAGGCTCAATATCTGTTGCTGGCTGGATGCGATCGCCAAGTCACGACCGAAGCCCTGAATCCAATCAACCAGTTGATCACCATTCCCGTCGAAGGACGCGAGGTCCAGAAACGGATGCAGATTGTCGGCTTGGTGCAAATCCGGAACAGCCTGTGCCCCTGAACCTGGTGAGCCCCGATTTATTGGCCCGACCGGAAAATACTGTTGCCAGAATTCCGGTACGTTGCGGAACGTGTCCACACCGATTTCTGCCAGAACCGAGTTCTCAATGCCGATCTGACCGACTTCAGTTTTCCCGCAATGTGATCGGCCGGGAAACAAAAAATGGCCCGGCTTGTAACGGAAAAAAGTTGCGGTCGCGTCGGCAATAACGGCTTTCCCGCATAGTCTGCCAGTCGCCCCATTGACGCCACTGGGCAGATCAACGGCCAGCACTTTGGCTGGCGATAAATTTACGCTCCTGACTATCCGCGCCAGTCGCCCTTCAATATCCCTGGTCAGCCCGGCGCCAAACAGCGCATCGACAATCAGATCATATGAAGTCCATTGGGGGTCGCCGACCTGGAGCACATCCGCCGGCAGGGCCTGAAAGGCCAGCAAGGCATCTCCGGAGAGATTGTGTGTGCCCATCGGGGAATACACTTCTGCGCGTCGACCGGTTTTGCTCAGCAGACGTGCCACCACATATCCGTCGCCGCCATTGTTTCCAGGGCCGCACAGCACGAGGATCCTCTGGGCCTGCACAAAATGCTTGGTAATCGTCTCCATCAATACATGGCCGGCGGATTCCATCAACTCAATCCCCGGCGTGCCGCCGTCAATTGTTAGCTGATCGGCTTGGCCCATTTGGGTTGGTGTCAGCAGTTCAAACATCAGCTTTTCAGCCCGAACAGGGTTTGCTCAGATTAGTGTGCAAGCCTAACTGGAGTGTCAGCGCAGAACCAGTACCGGGATTTTGCTGAAACCCAGCACTTCCGTTGTCTGGCTGCCCAGCAACATTCTGCCCAGCCCGCGACGCCCGTGGGACGCCATGACAATCAGCTCGCAATTTTCCTTTTCCGCAGTTTCGATAATGCCCTCCGCGGGATAACCATCGCTGACATGAACGGCCTTGCAGTCAACATTCGCCGCAGTGGCGATGGCTTTGGAATCAGCCAGAATTTTTCCGGCCAGTTCGTTCATCGACGCAACATATTCCTCGATTGGATTGGCGTTTCCCTTTTGTATCTTTTCCGCCATCTGATAGGCAGTCCAGCCCTGGGTCACGGTAACAACCACCACCATCGCACCAACGCTTTTGGCCAGTTCAACGCCATGGCTAACAGCGGTTTTGGCAAATTCGGATCCGTCCGTTGCTACCAGAATTTTCTTATACATACAGCTTCCTCTTTGTTTTGCGCTTGATCGGTTTCCCGAATTGGCAACTAAGCTCGTGTCACCTGACAGACAGCTGCCACGAAACTTTACCCCCTCAGCTAAGGGTTCATTGGTCTTCCAGAGACACGATATATTCAACCAGATTGCTGACATTCTCCGGCGTCAGGATGAACGCCACATTCGGCATGTTTGAATGCAGAGGTGGCACAATAATTCTGGCGCGAATCTGGCCTGCAGACCGGTATGCGGATATCGATGCAAAACTCGGCGGGAACTGCTTGAATGGTCCGCCGGGCTCAACATTGTGACATCGGCTGCACGTTTCACGGGCCAATTCCTGTCCTGCCAGAATTTGCGTCTCATCACTGGCGAAGGCGTATTGGGCGGGTTGGGCGAAACTGCACCCCGTCAGCAGGACAGCCATCACGCCACGGCGTATTGAAGTGGATAAATGTTTCATATTCTCCTCCTTCCGTTGACAAGGATAGCACCGTGTCCACGCGGCAGACTTGATTTGCATCAAGGAAGAAGTCGCTTACCAAGCGGCAGCCTGCCTGCTCGCCGTTCTAAGCGGACCTGAGTTTGACCGGGTCTGGCAAGGTCTAATTTTTCGCTGCTGATTCCACATCGCGCATGACGCGGAGCAGGTTTCCGCCCCACAGTTTTGCCAGATCTTCCTCGGAATAGCCGCGCTCCAGCAATTGTTTGGTGACATTGGGTGAATCCGACGCGCCATCCCATCCTTCGACGCCACCGCCACCATCGAAATCGCCAGACAGGCCAACATGATTAATGCCGACTGTCTTAATGGCGTGATCTACATGATCCAGAAATTGGGTCAGCGATACATCATCAAACTCGCTGCGTATTCTGCCCCTTTCGCGGCGGTATTCGGCCACGATCTCCGGCGCGGCAGAATTGAATGCTGCAAATGAGGTGAGCTTTAGTCTTTTGCGCAATGCGCCCATGGCGGAAACAATGCGCGGATCAATGCGCGCAAGATAGGATCGATAGGCCGTGATCTGGGCGACACCACCGCTGTCGCGAATGGCCATCAGCTGCTCATCGGTTAGTCCGCGGGCATTGTTGTAGACCGATTTGACCGTCGAATGAGAGGCGATGACCGGCGCGCGCGACAATTTGATCGCATCGGCACTGGTGCGCGGTCCAACATGAGAGATGTCCACCATAATGCCGTGATCGTTCAGCGCTGAAATCAGGTAACGGCCGAGACTGCTCAAGCCCGGATCTTCACCGTCATTGCGCCGGCTGGATGGGTTGGAAGAGCCACCAAACTGATTGTGCCCGAAATGGGTGATCGATGCATAGCGAGCGCCGCGAGTCTGCCAAAGTTTCACCGCCTGCGCGACTTCCTCTTCCGTGGAACCCAGGGGAAAACTGTTTTCAATACCAATCAGGGCGATCAACTTGCCTTGCGCTTTCAGCGCCTCAACTTCGTCGGCGGTTGTGGCCAGGCCGATCGTGTCACCATTGGCGTTCAACATAAGCGAGATGCCGCGATATTTTTCTTCGGCAAATTTCTTTGCTCTCGCATAACCTTCCGAAGTCGTCTCTCCCTGTGGGGTGAAGACGATGAAAAACGCCGCGTCCAGCCCGCCGCTGCGCATCGACGGCAGGTTGACCTGGGCATCGTTCAGTACTGCGGGGTTAAGGCGGGCAGTTCCGTAGCCTGTGCCGATGTCAACATGACTGTCTATCGTCAAAAGTCGATCATGTAGGTTCATGGCCTGCCCTTCAGAAATCGTCGTTTGAGCAAAGGCGGATGCAATGGCCAGCAAGAAGCTGGATGCACCCAGAAAACTGACAAATAGGCGCAACGGGCTCTCCTCCTGCTGAATCAATCAGCCCGTGCAATTCCTCTGTGCTGCCCAAGCCTCCAAGACACCTTGCGCCATCAACTTTCGATTTGGAAGTGAGAGGCTGCAGTTTTACTGCTCCTGAAGTTGCACCAGCGATTGCCCGGCACGGTCCTGGAGCGATTTTATGCCCTGTTCCTGTGCAATCGATGTGGCCGTCTCATATTCCGCCTGAGCACCAGCGTGATCATCCATGAACTTCAGTATATCACCACGTATCCTGTGCAGTTCTGCCTCGGCCCAGGTCTCGCCGGTGACACTGGCTTCCGAGAGCGCCCGCTCTATGGTTGCCTCTGCAGCGGCAGCGTCGCCGGAGCGTAAAAGTGTCTTTGCCTTTTCCGCTAGATATATGGTGATCCACAACCAGCACCCGCTTTCCTTGTACTCAACCAGACATGAGTCCAGCTGCTCCGTGGCGCCCGGTTCGTCAGACATGCAGGCAATCACCGCGTCACTGATATCGGAATAGAGTTTCCACAGCGCCATATCGTGTTCGTTGGCCAGGCGCCTCATCTCATCGGTCGTCGCCCGCGCCCGTTCAGTATTTCCAGTCCAGAATGAAAGCGCAATGTCATGCAATCCGGCATAACAAATGGTATTTGCGTGCTTGAGTTCGCGTGCCCGGGTCAAGGCTCGGTCGGCGGTGTCTGTCGCCCCCTCCAAGTCGCCCAACATCCACTTGGCCAACATCACATAGGACCAGATCTGCACCCCGGGATCTTGGGCGAATTTGGCAGAAAAATCATCTATCTGGGCGGACTGATACAGGGCATAGGCGGCCTCAAGATCTTCAAGGGCCTGGGCCGGGCTGCCCATCGAGATGAGCGTTGCTGCCCGCATGCGCAGGGAAATGAGGCGCGGCACAGGTTCCGGTTCCCGCTCCATTTCCTTGACCAGCCTGGAAACCAACTCGTTGGCTCGGTGCAATTGATTGGCGATATAGGGTGTTATCCAGGTGCCATAATAGATGGCAACCCGCAGTTCCTGATTGTCGGTGACATCGATCCGCTCCAGCGCCTTGGCAAAAGCCAGGGATGCTTCGGCTGAGGCATATCCGTCCTTGGCAATATGTATCTGCGCCAATTGCACCAGAACTTCCAATTCTCTTTCTGGCCAACCCGGCTTGTCAGCCAGTTGCTCGATCAGCATCAGCGCCGTTTTCAGCTGGTTTGAAGCTTCCTGATAGGCCGGACGCGCCTGAGCCTGGCCAGCCGCTTCACGCCACAGCAGCGCAGCTTTTTCGATCAAGCCCGCCTCTGTTGCATGATGGGCGGTAATTTCTTGCGGTGACGCGGGATCAGCTTCAAAGACATCGACCAATCCCCGATGGATTTCCTGACGCTTTCGCTTCAACAGGCTCTCATAGGCCACGTCGCGAACCAGCGCATGTTTGAAGACATAACTGGCGTCTGGCGGTGTGCCGCGGCGAAATACCAGCTCGCTCTGCTCCAACTGGGCGAGCGCTTCGTCCATCGCCTGGTCGTCCAGTCGGGAGACTTTGATGAGCGCTGAGCGATCGAAGCTGCGGCCAATACAGGCGGCCATTTGCGCAACCTCCTTGATCGGCTGCAGTCGATCAATGCGGGCCATCAGAGAGTCATGCAAGGTTGCGGGTATCGTCATGCGGCCAATCGGACCAGTCAGTTCATATGAATTCTCGGTCTCGCGCAGTTCTCCGGATTCGAGGATGGTTTTTGTCAGTTCTTCGATAAACAGAGGTACACCGTCGGTGCGCGAGTTGATTTCAGCCACAAGCTCCGGTGGCAAACGCTTGCCATTGGTGATCTTGCGCAGGATATTTTCCGTCTGATCTGCCCCCAGCCGGTTCAATGCAAGTTTGCTGACAATGGGATGTCCGCCAAATCCGTGGGAAAAAGTCGGGCGCGCCGTGATCAGGATCAACGTGCGCTCGCCGGTGATCGTGTCCAGACAGGCTTCCAGCATTTCCAATGTCGAAGCGTCGATCCAATGGGCATCCTCAACCACCACCAATACCGGCCGTTCGCGCGACAAAGCACGCACTTCCTTGGCCATCTCTTCAAGGATCTGATTCCTGACCTGCTGAGGCGTGAGTTGCAATGCGCCATATCTTTGCGATGCATCGATTTGGAGCAGCTCGGCCATGATCTTCGGATCGGCGGCAAGCAGTCCGCTTTCCATCAAATCGAGACTATGTGCCACATCGCCGGACTCTTGCAGCGAAAAGGCGTCCTTTAACTGTTGGACGACAGGGTAAAAACTGGAATCGACGTGATAGGGCGAGCAATAATAGCTCAGGCGGTAATGTTCTCCCTTCTGAACTTCTTCGATAACGGCGCGGGTCAGCCGGGATTTGCCGATGCCAGCCTCGCCGGTCAAAACGATCATCTGACCCTCGCCATTGCCGGCCCGCTGCCAGCGTTCCATGATCAGGGCCAGCTCATGGCTGCGGCCGATCATTGGCAGAACCGGGTCACCTTCCAGGAGATCAAATCGCCGCTCGGGACTGCGTTCAGCCTCAACGGCCCAGGCATGGGTGCTGCCTTCAATGCCTTTCAGTTCAAGAGGACTGAGCGTTTTGAGGTCGAAATCATGACCCAGCAATTGCCGAGTCGTGGCAGAAACGACGATCTGCCCAGGCTCTGCAACACCCTGCAATCTTGCCGCCAGGTTTGGCGTATCTCCGACCACCGCCTCTTCCTGGGCCGCGCCTTCGCCAATCAGGTCGCCAACCACAACAACGCCGGTTGCAATGCCGATCCTGACGCCAAGCTTTTGTCCATTCGGTGCTGTCGTTCCGTCAATCGTCGAGGCTATTTCCAGCCCTGCCCGGGCGGCTCGTTTGGCATCATCCTCGTGGGCAGAGGGCCAGCCGAAATAGCACAGAACGCCATCACCCATGAATTTTGCCACATGGCCGGAGAAGCGGGTCACGATGCCGGCAACCGTGTTCTGATAAAGGGTAATAACCTCACGCATGTCTTCGGGGTCCAGCTGCGCTGACAGGGCGGTGGAGCCAATAAGATCGATGAAAACTGTTGTCAGCTGACGCCGCTCGGCTTCGCCGGGTACAGGTTTTTGAGGGGCAGTTTCGTTCTGGGCGCCTTCCGATGCTGCCTCCTTGATAGCGCTTCGCAGTCGCTTTCGGGCCCCCAGAGACAGGCCGATTTCGCGAAACTCATCGTCGGTTAGCTCAAACAATATGTCGAGGTCGATTTCGTTTTCAGCGAGCTGGGCTTCCAGGGAATCCAGATTGCGGGCACTCAACCAATTACCAAGAGTTGTCATTTATGTATCTGCCCAAACCATCTGCAAATATCGCTGGCGCGACCTAGCCAAAGCATAGGGCAGTTTTAATGACATAGCCACACGGACGGCGGGCGGCGAGCGGCGGGCGGCGAGGGATGTGCGGTCAGGAACAGCAATTCAACCAAACCCTTGTCCATCCAGAACTCGCTGGCCAATTGCCGTGTTCGTATTATTCCAATCTTTCCGCTATCCTGTGCTGTGCAACAAGCAACTAGGAAAAGGGGAACCTCCAATGACGGCTAATTCTTCGAGTTTCGTCGGGGATATCCCCGCTCACTATGACGGCGGCCTGGGCCCCAACATATTTGTCGATTACGCCGACAGACTGGCGGACCAGTGTTGCAACGAGGATGTCAGCAGCGCCGTGGAACTGGCTGCCGGCACCGGAATAGTCAGCAGAAGGCTGCGTGACAAGCTGCCTCCTGATACGCCATTGCTGGTTACCGACCTAAACGCGCCAATGCTGGAAGTCGCGAAGGGTAAATTTTCGCCCGGTGAAAATGTTGAATTCGGCGTCGCCAATGCAATGGAGTTGCCCTTCGACGACGATTCTTTCGACCTGATGGCCTGCCAGTTCGGTGTCATGTTTTTTCCAGACAAACCCGCCTCATACCGAGAAGCTGCGCGGGTTCTGAAGCCGGGCGGCCGCTATGTTTTTAATGTCTGGAGTGCGATGTCTGAAAACCCGTTTTCGCAAATGGCACATGAAGTGGGGGCGCAAGTCTTTCCAGACGATCCACCCGGCTTTTACAAGGTCCCCTTTCACTATGGGGATCCCGATGCGGTTCGAGCCGATCTTGCAGCAGGCGGATGGCACGATGTGGAGCACGAGACGATTGAACTGAACAAAACCATCGTCAATCCACAGGCCTTCGCCACAGCGCTTGTTTACGGCAATCCATTGATTGACGAAATCAGGGAGCGTGGCGGGGTAGACCCAAAGGACGTGATATCAAAAATGATGAGTGCATTGCAATCGACCTTCGGTCCCAGTGGAATGACAATGCCGCTGTCGGCAACAAGTTTTTCATGTCGCCTTTCGTAACCGGTGGTCTATGGCGGGGTTTTTAGAGCCTATTTCAGCCGGTTGGGCAAACCTCCAGATACTCCTTCACCACCGGTGGCACTGTGCCTGGATTGATCCGGTCAATTCCGCATCATCCACTATCAGTCCGCCTGTACAAGCATCGAACCGGTTTCCTTGGCTCTCAAGATGCGCCTGTCATCTCGTATTCTGGACAGATGACCCCAATCTCCGCATTGGATGATTGACGGGTGTGCATCCCATCACTGTATTATATTCTCGCATGCTTATATGCATTGAAGTAGGCTAAACTTTTGCAATACGTGATGAAATCGACCTTTTGACGTGAACAAGAAAACAGATTCTTCGCCCGAATCCGATTCTTCTCGCCGTGAAGTTACTTCAACGGCGGCTTTGGATTTGCAGTCGCATCTCGACGCAACAACGGAAGTTTTGCGGCTGATCGGGACCTCACCAGAAGACGAAAAGCCTGTATTTGACGCGATTCTGGAGCACAGTCGACGTCTCTGCAATGCACCAATGTCAGCGTTGGTTTTGGCAAATGCCAAAAGTGAGGTAATGCGCCTGGCGGGACATTTCGGTTTTACGCCCCGCGCCGTCGAACTTTTCGAAACCGGGCAGATGAAACTTGACCCCACCCTGTCCTATGCAGCCCAGTGCATTTTGAATTGTGAGTTGATCGCCTGGCCGGACATGGCGGAAAGCCCGCTCTACGAAAGTGGAAGTCCGATTGTCAGGTCGATGGTTGATGAAAGCGGTCTGCGCAGCATTCTTTTTGTCCCGCTGGTCCATGACAACGCAGCCATTGGACTGCTGACGCTTTATCGCTGTGAGGTGAATCCTTTTTCGCAAAGCGAGATCGCCCTGGTCGAAACCTTCGCCGCCCAGGCAGTTATTGCCATCGTCAACGCCCGACAGTTTCAGGAAGTGCAAACCCGGTTGGAACGGGAGCGTGCATCATCGGAAATCCTCTCGGTGATCAGCCAGAGCCGTGATGATGAAGGCCCGGTTTTCAAGGCAATACTGGAATCCGCCACGCAGCTCATCGGCTCGCCCTTTGCGGGGCTTCACATGCTCGACGAAACAAACAACCGGGTGCACCTGGCTTCGCAAATCGGCCTGCGTCAAGAAACCCTGGACGCGCATGATTTTTCATCTCCTCTGGATGAACCTGTTATCGTCGCGCGGGCCGTCAAGGAATGCGCCGTCATGCATGTGCCTGACCTGACACAGGGCGCACTATATGCGCAGCGCAATCCACTGCGTATAGCCATGGTTGATGTCGAAGGTGCTCGATGCGCCCTCGTCGTCCCGCTGATCAGCAATGGCCGCGGCATCGGCTGCATCTGGGTCTTTCGACGTGAGATTGGCGCCTATGACGAAGATGAAATCTCGCTGTTGCAAAGCTTCGCGGCGCAGGCCGTCATTGCCATTGAAAATGTCCGCCAGTTCCGGGAAGTCCAGTCCCGGCTGGATCGCGAAAAAGCAACAGCCGACGTATTGTCAATTGTTTCAACGACACAGACGGAAGAAGAACCTGTATTCCAGGCCATCCTCGATAGTGCCTCTCGCCTTTGCAAATCTAATTTTGCCCGCCTCCTGACGGTGACTGAGACGGGAGATGCCTTGCGTTTTCGTGCCGCGATTGGCGGTGATGCCGAGAAGCTGGATATCGGCAAATCATTGTGGTCTTTGGAAGAAGGGCAAGCCATTACGATCGCTTTTCGTGAAAATAAGATCCAGCACATCCCGGATTTAAGGGAGACTGATCTCTACAAGGCTGGTGATCCAACCCGGCTACAGTTGGTGGAAAAAGGGATGTTGTCCTCGCTGGTTGTGCCGATCAAAGTTCCGCGCGGTCCCATTGGTGTGATTGCCATGCATCGAAGCGAAGCCGGACCATTTTCACCCGGGGACATTTCTCTGGCTCAGACCTTTGCGGCACAAGCCTCCATAGCCATTGAAAACGTGCGGCAATTCCAGGAAATTCAGACCCGGCTTGAACGCGAACAGGCTTCTGGTGAGGTGTTGAAAGTCATCAGTCAAAGCCGGGAGGACGATGCCCCGGTATTCGACACCATATTGAAGAATGCAGCGCAGCTGTGCGGAGCGACGCGGGCACGCCTGATGTTGGCCGATCAGGAACGCTCCAAATTGCTCATAGCCGGCTCCTGGGGCGAGGAAAATCCAACAATGCCGACAGGCACTGTCATCGATTTGGTGCCAGAAATGATCCCAGTGCGCTCGTTTCTCAACAAGGAAACTTTGAATGTTGCAGATGCCCGTGAAACGGACGGTTACAAAAAGGGCATTCCGCTAATCGTCAGCAACATCGATTCCACCAGCTCCCGTTCGGTTTTGGCGGTTCCCTTGGTCCAGAATGACCAGGCCATCGGGTGCATTGTCCTCACCGATCGAAACGTCGCTGCCTATGATGAGGGTGATGTCTCTCTGGTTCAGACATTCGCCGCACAAGCGGTCATTGCAATAGAGAATGTGCGCCAGTTCCGGGAAGTCCAGACACGGTTGGAAAGAGAATCTGCATCGCGCGATATTCTGGAAGTCATCAGCCAGACCCGCGACGACGATCAACCGGTCTTTCAAACGATCCTCGAAAATGCCTGCCGCCTTTGCGACGCACCGTTGGCCTTCCTGTCATTGGCCAATCACGACACCGGCATGGTGACCATTCCCGCCAATGTGGGTGCACGCACCCAATTTGATGAGGACTTGAAAAAGTTTGACGAACCGCTGAGCCGCACCGAGCTGGTTGCCATCAGGCCGATGCATGACGGGCAGATTATTCGACAGGACGATATTGCAGACGACCCGCTCTATTATCGCGACCAGGATCCAAAACGCGTTCTGATGGTCGATGTTGAGGGTGCCCGTTCCGTCCTCGCCGTGCCGCTGATGAAGGATGGTCGAGGTGAGGGCGTCATCGTGCTTTACCGGCGTGAAGTGGCACCTTTTTCTGATGATGATGTGGATTTGGTGCGAACTTTTGCCGCGCAGGCGGTCATCGCGATTGAGAATGTGCGGGGATTCAAAGAAGTCCAAACGCAGTTGGAGCGACAGACGGCAACATCCAATATCCTGCGGGCGATCAGTCAGTCGCCCACCGAAGTGCAACCGGTTCTGGATGTAATTGTCGCCAGCGCTTCGCGGATGATTGATTGCGATCTGGCGGTGCTTCACCTTACGGAGGGCGACCATTTTTGGCCCGGCGCCGGCGCCGAACGGGGCGGTGTGCTTGTCACTGAAAAAATAACTGAGGCCGCAGCCAAGGTTGCCGCCAGCGTCACGCAGGACGGTCGCCCATGGCAACCGGTGATGGCCGACAAGAATTTCCCGTCAATGGCCATGGTGACGCAGGAAACCCAACATGTGGTCGACTGGGCCAATTACGATTTGCCCGAACATGAGATCAAGAAAGGCGAGCAGCTTGGAATCACCGGCGCGATTTTTCTGCCCCTGGTGCAAGGCGGCGAGAGTCTTGGATGCCTGACATTATTGACTTCCAGCAAAACTGAATTTGCTGCTGATGAGATCAAACTGGCTGAATCTTTCCGCGATCAGGCCATTATTGCACTACAGAATACAAGGCTGTTTCTGGAAACCCGCGAAGCGCTTGAATACCAGACAGCAACGTCTGAAGTCTTGGGCGTCATCTCAAAGTCTCCCAACGAGGTTAAGCCGGTTCTGAACGCCATACTGAAAGTGGCCTCGCGCATCTGCGCACCTGAAACGGCCTATACCACGCTGCTCAATCCCGACGACGGCCTCTATCATACAGCTGCAACGCACGGGATGTCGGAAGACTTTCGCGCCTTTTTGAAGGCAACTCCGTTTGCCGCCAACAAGCAAAGCTGCACCGGTCGTGCGGCAATGCTGAAGCAGACGGTCTATATCGGCGACACCGAAGAAGATTCCGACTTTGCCTGGTCTGATGCTGCACGACGCGGTAATTTCAGGTCCGCTCTCGGTGTTCCCCTGATCCGCGACGGTATTTCGGTGGGTGTAATCACGCTGGGACACCAACTTCCGCATGCTTTCTCCGGCAAGCAAATCGCCTTGCTTGAGACATTCGCCTCACAGGCCGTAATTGCGCTCAGCAATGCGCGACTTTTTGACGAACTGACGCAGCGAACTGCTGAAGTCACCCAATCGCTTGAGTATCAGCAAGCAACCTCGGAAGTTCTCGATGTCATCTCCCGCTCACCAAATGAAGTAAAACCTGTCCTAAACGCAATCCTGGCTGTGGCCGAACGCATTTGCGGTCCAGAGGCAGGTTATATTGCTTTGCTTGATGAACAGACCGGCATTTACAATATCTCCGCAACCCTCAATTCCAACGACGCCTATGACGGCGTGATCAGTCAGCAGGTTCTGGTTGCGGAGAAGGGCACGACGACCGGGCGCGTGGCGCTGACCGGCAAGACCGTCTACATAAAGGACTTTTCCGAAGACCCAGACTATGCATGGAAACCGGAGGCGCGCAGTGCCGGGTTTACCTCTTGCCTCGGCGTGCCGCTGATAAGGGACGGCAAAACGGTAGGGGTCATCACTTTGACCCACTCCGACTATGCTGCCTTTTCAGACAAGCAGATAGCGCTGTTTGAAACTTTCGCCTCGCAGGCGGTTATCGCGCTCAGCAATGCGCGGCTTTTTGACGAAGTTCAGGCTCGAACCGAAGAAGTCACCGGTGCACTCGAGCGGCAGACGGCAACGGCCGATGTGCTGGAAGTCATTTCAAACTCTGTCGAAGACACGCAGCCAGTGTTCGAGAAGATCCTTGAGAGCTGCAAGCGCCTGCTGGATTGTGAAGATTTGCTCGTTCAGACCATCGAGGAAGACGGCCTGACTCATGTCAAAGCTGTATTGGGCGACTTTGCCGGCATCCTCACCGATTGGCGTCCAATCGAGGTCAAGGATTCGGTGATCCGGCAGGTGGTGCGCGAGAAGAGGCCCATCCATTATCCGGACGCCAAAAACGGTGCCAATACTTTGCCCGCATTGCAACAACATGCCAGCAAGGCACGAAACTTCGCCGCGATCATCGCGCCAATCCTCTGGAAGGAAGAAGTCGTTGGCACGCTGATTGTGGTACGATCTCATCACCGTGAAAATTATGAAGAATTCAATGAGAAAGACATTGAACTGCTGGAAAGCTTCGCCGACCAGGCGGTGATTGCCATTCAGAACTCGCGTATGTTCAATAACACGCAAAACGCATTGTCCCGCCAGACGGCCAGTGCCGATGTGCTGCGGGTGATTTCTGAGTCGCCGACTGATACGACACCCGTCTTTGAAAAAATCGTCAGTCTGGCAATAAGTCTGGTTGACTGTGATCTGTCTATTGCCATGCAGGCCAACAGCACCGAGTTTTGGCAGGTCGCTGCGGCAACGCCTGATGGGTTGGAAAAAATCACCTGGGGTGACCCGATTGCCATCGACCCGGAAAATAATCTTCCCTCACGCGCCATCAAGAATGGCAAAACGCTTCATATACGGGGGTCAGACCTTCACGAATTGTCCCCGCGCGATCGGGAAATAAACAAGGAAAAAGGCTTCAAATCCTACCTCATGGTGCCTCTGATGCGGGGCAGTGAGTGTTTCGGCAATCTTGTCTTCATTCGCAAAAACTCCAGAGAATTCAACGAGGACGAAGTGGCCATCGCGGAATCTTTCGGAGACCAGGCCGTTATTGCACTTGAGAATGTGCGCTTGTTCAATGAGGCCCAGGACGCCCGCAAGGCCGCTGAAGAGGCCAACGAGGCCAAGAGTGCTTTTCTTGCCACGATGAGCCACGAGATCCGCACCCCAATGAATGCAGTCATCGGCATGAGCGGTCTGATGATGGATACACAGTTGAGCGACGAACAGCAGGACTATGCCCGCACCATTCGTGACAGTGGCGATGCGCTACTGGCGATCATCAACGAGATCCTTGATTTCTCGAAGATTGAAGCCGGACAAATGGATATCGAAAACCATCCATTCGACCTGCGCGACTGCGTAGAGTCGGCACTTGACTTGGTGGGGGGCAAGGCGGCCGAGAAACAGATCGAAATAGCCTATCTGATGGAAGACGATGTGCCCCCCGGGATCAGCGCCGACCTGACAAGACTGCGGCAAATCTTGCTCAACTTGCTGTCCAATGCGGTCAAATTTACCGGCGAGGGCGAAGTTGTCGTGAATGTAAGCGCGGCGCCGACCGAGGGCGATCATGTGATGATCGATTTTTCAGTTAGAGACACCGGCATTGGTCTGACCGAACAAGGTATGGGCCGCCTGTTCAAGTCTTTCAGTCAGGCAGACAGTTCAACGACACGGAAATATGGCGGCACCGGTTTGGGCCTTGCGATTTCCAAAAGACTGGCTGAACTCATGGGTGGCACGATGTGGGCCACCAGTGACGGTGCCGGCAAGGGTTCGACCTTTCATTTCACCATTCGCGCCAAGTCCGCAAAACTGCCAAGTTCCAAGACCCGCAACCTGATTGGCGAGCAGTCTGAACTGCAGGGCAAGCGCATCCTGGTTGTCGATGACAACGAGACCAACCTGAAGGTGCTTTCACTGCAAACGCAGAAATGGGGTACTGAAACGCAATCCTTCGCCAATCCCGAAGATGCCGTTGCAGCGCTCAAGAAGGGCGCACAGTTCGATCTGGCCATCCTGGATATGCACATGCCGCAGATGGATGGCATTGCTCTTGCCAATGCGATCAAGAAAATTGCGCCTGACCTGCCGATGATTCTGTTCAGCTCGCTGGGTATTCGCGATCTTGAGGCGGAAGATGGACTGTTTGCGGCCTATCTCACCAAGCCACTGCGACAGTCACACCTGTTCGACACCCTGGTCACACAATTTGTACCGACGGAAACGCCGAAATCATCGAAGAAGAGCGCAAAGAAGCCCAACACCAATTCGGAAATGGCCAGGCAGCATCCGCTGAGAATCCTGCTTGCCGAAGACAATCTGGTGAACCAGAAATTGGCCATTCGGTTGCTCGAACAAATGGGCTATCGCACTGATCTGGCAAGCAACGGTGTGGAGGCTCTCGAAAGCGTGGCGCGTCAAACCTACGATGTGGTTTTGATGGATGTGCAAATGCCTGAAATGGACGGGCTTGAAGCCTCCCGCACAATCAATGCGACATATCCCGACAATCGCCCCCGCATCATCGCCATGACCGCAAATGCCATGCAGGGGGACCGTGAAATGTGCCTGGCAGCCGGGATGGACGATTACATTGCCAAGCCGATACGCGTGGACCGCCTGACCGAAGCCCTGTTGAATTCGCCCAAACGGCCCGGAAGGAAATCAAAATGACTCAGGATCTGATAGATAGATCAGTGTTCGACGAGCTCGCCGACAGCGTCGGTTCAGACTTTGCCGCCGAGCTTGTTGACACCTTTTTGAGCGATGCAGGCACGATGTTCGGCAGTCTCGATCAGGCGATTGCCGACCAGGATGTCGACCTCTATCGCCGGGCGGCACACTCGCTCAAGTCGAATGCCCAGACATTCGGCGCGACCATGCTCGCGGCACAGGCGCGTGAAATTGAACTCTCCGGCGTGTTTGACGCTGCCGCCATTGCCACTCTGCGAGCCACTTTCGACATGTCCGCCACAGCACTCAAAGGCCTGTTGGATGACTGACAAGCAAGGGCACCTGTTGATTGCCGATGACAACAAGGTAAACCGCCTTTTGATGGCGCGAAGCGTCGAATTGCTGGGGCACAGCGCATCGGTCGCCGAAAACGGCAAGATCGCCATGCAGATGCTGTCCCAGGGCACCTATGATGCCCTCCTGCTCGACATCGAAATGCCGGAAATGGACGGATTTCAGGTGCTTGAAGCGCTGAAGGCGGACCCGGCACTGCGCGACATGCCGGTTATTGTAACGTCTTCGGTGGAAGGGCTTGACAATGTGGTGCGCTGCATAGAGCTGGGAGCCGAGGACTATATCGCAAAGCCCGTCAACAAGGTTTTGCTCAAAGCCCGGCTGGATTCCAGTCTTGACAAGAAACGACTGTATGACGAGCAAAAACGTCTGTTGGGAACCTTTGCCACCCATGAGGTGGCGCAGGACCTGCAGGCCTCGGGCTTTGCCATTGGTGGTGGTCGCATTACCGCCTCGGTTTTGTTTTGCGACATCCGCGATTTCACAGCCCTGTCTGAAGACATGCCCCCGGAGGCGACCATTGATCTTCTGAACACCTATTACACACTGATGTTTGAAGCCGTCACCAGCCATGGAGGGATGGTAAATCTGATGGTCGGCGATGGTCTGATGGCCCTATTTGGTGCACCACAGCCGATAGAGAATTCCGCTGAAAGCGCCGTTTCTGCGGCTCGGGAAATGACCAGCATGGTAGAAATGTTGAACGCTGAGCGCCTGGCCTCAGA
This sequence comes from Rhizobiaceae bacterium, assembly GCA_039977975.1. Lineage (GTDB taxonomy): Bacteria > Pseudomonadota > Alphaproteobacteria > Rhizobiales > Rhizobiaceae > Pseudahrensia. The sequence continues at coordinate 178,077 of JBDWCD010000006.1, read as the reverse complement.
CGAACCCGAACTGAAGGTTGGCTTTGGAATCGCGACTGGTGAAGTCGTGGCGGGATATGCGGGAACTGAATCCCGCGCCACTTACACCTGCATAGGCAAGACGGTGAACCTGGCAGCCCGCCTGGAGGCGCATACCAAGCAAACCGGGAGTGCGGTGCTTTTTGATGAACGAACCCGCAATAATCTTTCAGACTCCGTCGGATGCGAACAATTGCAGGATGCCCAGTTCAAAGGCTTCTCCGAGCTGACAAAGGTTTATTCGCTGCAGAGTTGAGATCTGCGCGCGTGCTCAACAGGTTGAGGCGAGTTTCGCGATTTTCGGATTTTGAAGCGGTCATTGCTCAATTCCATCAAACGCAATGACACGGACGAACGGAAGACCTGTGTTCGTTACATTCAACTCGTTAGTATGCAGGTCACCGGATGTTGCCAATTTTGTCAAAGAAAAGCCTCATGACTTTCCATGAGGCTTCCTCTTTACGTTACATTGACATTCTTGTTTTGAACGACAAACCTCCGGCCGACCTAACCGGCCGGAGGTGGCGAGCGGGGAGCGGCTAGGCCGCTGCATCAGTCTCTGCATTTAACGCCCAGTCTATGAACTGCACTCCCACATCCCACAGTCCGCCCACTTGCAAGACACCTATGGTGCCTCTCGGTGTTGACGTGGGAGATGGTGGAATAATGACGATTTCCTCGCCTTCCTCCATGCGCACGTATCTAATCCTGACGTTTCGTTTGTCGTTCGTACTCATCTTTCCCTCCCTAGAGTGGGATTAAGGTGTCGAACGTCTCGTCCCAGTGGTAGGGGCGTGTGACGGTTTCACCGGATCGAACGAGGTGAGCGGTAGTTCTGCCGCACAGATAACGGTCCCGAGTTTGTCGCTGAAGCAGTGAGGAAATGGATTGGTGCTGTCGGTGTACAAACTGCCTACATCGAGCCAGGATCACCTTGGGAAAACGGCTACATCGAAAGCTTCAATGCCCGTCTCAGGGATGAACTGCTCAACAGTGAAATCTTCTATTCATTGAAGGAAGCCCAAATCATCATCGAGCAATGGCGCCAGCACTATAACACCAAACGCCCTCACAGTGCCTTGGGCTATAGGCCCCCGGCACCCGAAACCATCATCCCATTGCAGCAAAGGCCAATCATGAACTAACATTCACCCCGGACCAATCGGATAAGGCAGGTCAAGAGTCTGACCCTGATCTCGTACTTGCTAGCTGAGTTACTTAGTGTTTGACGTCGGCAATCTCTACTCCTCATTCAACGCCCTGCTGAGATGGTCGGTCAGCGGCTTGATCACATAAGACAGGATCGACCGGTCGCCGGTTTTGATCAACGTCTCAACTGGCATGCCGGGGAGAAGCTGAATCTTGTCGAGACGCTTTACTTGTTCTTTGTCGAGATTAAGTCTCACCGTGAAGTGATGCAGCCCGGTTAGTTGGTCCTGAAGGGTTCCTGCAGAAATGGCTGTGATGCTTGCGGTGAGTTCAGGGGTCTTACGCTGGTTTAATCCTGGAAATCGAATGGTCGCTGATTGCTTGAGGTGAACCTGGTCAATGTCGGTTGGAGCAATTTGAGATTCAACTATGAGCTGATCTTTATTCGGCACGATGTGCAGAATTGGTTCTGCCGGCGTTACCACTGCGCCACGTGTGTGAACATTGAGCTGATGGACCAATCCGCTGCGTGGAGAGCGAATTTCCATACGGGCAAGTCGGTCCGAAAGAGCCGCCCGCTGCTCCAATAAACGGGCAATTTCCTTTTCGGTCTCTTCAAGCTGGCTGAGAATGACTGCGCGACGATCTTCGTAAAGCTGAAGGATTTGAACACGCTTTTCACTAATTGCCATGCCGGCACCGGCCGCCTGAGACACAAGGGCACCGTGTTCCCCCTTAAGACGGCTGCGTTCTCGCCTGGCGGCGAGAACTTTTCCTGCCGCAATTAGCTGTTGTTCCAGTAGCCGCTCGAGGCCGGGTAATTCCAGCTCAACAAAGGCGATCTCCTCGCTTTTAGCGGTGATTTGCAACTTGATGCCGACAACCTGACTTTCAAGCTGCTTTATTTGCTCTTCGAGTTGCAAATTGCGACTGGCCAGCCCGGCCCTATTCGCGTCAAATAGTTGCTGCTGAACGGTGATAATTTTTTGGCCATCAGCCGCTATCAGAGACTGCTGCAGCTCATCTGGGAAACTGGCAATTTCATCACCATTGCGATCGCTGATTAACCGAGCTCTTTGGGCCCACAGATTGAGCAGTTGATTGTTGACAATGGCGATATTGGCACTGGCTTCAGAATCAACAAGGCGCACCAGCAAGTCGCCCTTTGTTACGCTATCGCCATCCCGCACATAGATCTCGTCAACAATGCCGCCTTCCTTGTGGTTGACCTTCTTCACATGGCTTTCAACGACAATGGTTCCCTGGGCAACTACTGCGCCAGATATGTCCAGATAGGCAGCCCAGGTCACAACAAACGATAACAAGGCACATAAAAACAGGCCCGCACCCCAAAGGTGCCACCTTATGCTTTTGACAATGCCTTTCTCTGCGTCAGTCATTTGACCACCTTCAGCGGTTTGGGATTTAGCACCTCTGCAAGCACTTCATCGCGCGGACCAAAGGACTGGATTTGACCCTCATGTAGGCACAACACCTTGTCGACCGCAGAAAGTGCGCTCGGGCGGTGGGCTATGACGATGACGATGCTGCCCAGATTGCGCATTGTTCTTATGGCTTCTGAGAGAGCTTTTTCCCCCTGAGCGTCCAGGTTAGAATTGGGTTCATCCAACACCACCAAAAAAGGTGCTCCGAACAATGCCCGGGCCAAGGCGATGCGTTGTCTTTGGCCGCCGGAAAGATTGTTACCATCCACTCCCAATACGGTATCATAGCCATCCGGCAAGGCCGTGATCAGCCGATGGGCGTCCGCCCTTGTTGCTGCAAGAACCACTTCTTCGTCATCTATCTCTTCAGCAAAACGGGAAATATTCTGGGCCACGGTTCCGGCAAACAGTTGAATGTCTTGCGGCAGGTATCCGATGAACTGCGATCTGCGATCGGAGTGCCACTGAGTTAGTTCAGCAGAATCCAGTCGGACTTCGCCACGCCCCGGCGGATAGACACCCACAATTGCACGCGCCAGTGTGCTTTTCCCCGCTCCGGAAGGCCCGATTATGCCAAGGCCTTCACCCGCTGCCAATTTGAACCCGATCTGTTTGAGAACCGGATAACCAACGGGTCCCGCTATGAGATTGTGAACTTCAAGGGTTTCATGGGGCATTGGCAGTTCCAGCTTGTCGGAAGTTTCCAACTGCCCGCCAATCACATCCTTCAATCGTTGGAATGCCTGCCGCGCTCCGACAAAGCCCTTCCATTGGCCGACTGCCTGTTCGACCGGCGAGAGCGCCCTTGAGGTAATAATGGAAGCAGCAATCATGATGCCAGGGCTGATTTCCTGCAAAATTGCAAGCCACGCCCCCACTCCAAGCACCAGTGACTGCAGCATGAAGCGAAAGGATTTGATGGTCGTGGCGACCATGCCGGTACGATCCGCGTGTCGCCTTTGCGCAGATTGCAAGGCGTCGTTTGAAGCCCCGAACAATGTTCTCAATTGCGGTAGCATGCCCATTGCAGCAATCGCCTCAGCATTGCGCCTTACCTGTTGTACGAGGATGGACTTCTCAATGCCTCTGCTGCGAGCATCCCGAGTTGGTTTGCCGGATATCCACTCGTTCACGGCAATAAGACAGATGATGATCACAGCGCCCGCCACGACCACCCATCCCAAAACAGTGTGGAAGTAGAATATGATGGCGAGATAGACCGGCATCCAGGGTATGTCGAACATGGCAGCCGGACCGGGGCCGGAAAGAAACTGCCGCACCGCGTCGAGATCCTGCACCGGGTCCAGTTTTTCCGCTTTCCTGCCCTTGATGATCGGCAGCCTGGCGGCGCAATCAAATGTACTGGCCGAAAGTTGAGCGTCGGTGCGCTGGGCAATGCGCATCAGGACCCGCGAACGGATACCTTCCAAAAGGCCAAAGAACACATAGAGCCCAAGCGTAAGTCCACCCAGGACGATCAGTGTTGGAACCGAACCACTTGCCAGAACCCGGTCATAGACCTGCAGCATGAACAGCGGCCCGGTAAGCATGAGCAGATTGATGGGCAGGCTAATCAGACCGACTCCTGCAAAGGCTCTTTTCAGAGCCGCTGCGGCGTCGGTGATTGCTGCCCCCCCACTCATACTTTACTCAAATTCCTTCTGGCGCACCTATAGGAAGCGGAAATCGTCGGCCGAAAGCTCGGAAGTCAGGACATTTCGAAGCTCGATGGAATTGTCGTTGTCGACGGTGATCGTCGTGTCCGTTCCATCGTCCGTGGCCATCGACAGCACATCTGCGAAGCTGTTGATGCCGGTTACGCCTTCAAACTCCATTACATCATTGGTATTCGCGCCAGCCTCAAAGTCGTCAATGATGTCATGACCAAAATTACCATCGTTGAAGTTGAAGACGAAGGTGTCGTCTCCACCGACCGAGTTGTCCAGCATGATGTAGCCATCTCCGACCAGAAAGTCGTCGCCCGCTCCACCAATAATGACGTCGTCACCTCCGACTGAATTGTGCCTCATCTTAGCATAGGCATCGCCGTAGATTTCGTCGTCCCCATCTCCACCATGCAGATAATCATCGCCGCCCTGAGAATTATCCTTCATATGCCGATCCGCATCGCCAGAAAGGTAATCGCCTCCTGACCCGCCAAAAAGTAAATCATTGCCGCCGACGGCGGAACCGCGAAGGTCGTAATACGCATCTCCGGCGAGAATATCGGTACCGCTTCCACCGTCGAGATAGTCATTTCCCCCGATTGATGAATTCATCAGGTCCCAGCCGGCATCCCCGATAATATCGTCATTGCCGCTGCCTCCCTTGATGTAGTCGTCGCCGCCAACGGAAGAATCCAGCAGATCAGTTTCCGCATCCCCTGTGATGAAGTCATGACCACTTCCACCATCAATGTAGTCATCACCGCCTTTCGCTGAGTCCAGAAGATCATATTCAGCGTCGCCGCCTATCCAATCATCACCATCCTTGCCAAAAATGCGATGATCGGCACCAACCGAAGTTCCGCTCAAATTGCCACTTGTATCAGCATATAAATAATCAACCGAGTTGGTGCCCTGAACCTCCACTTCGTTTGCACGACCCACTGCAGGTCCGTTGTAGGAACTCTCCAGCAAACTCTGATGCTCCACGCTTTGCGACATCGCGACGACAAATTCAGCTTGTGACATCTGTTGGCTATTGAGCCGGTAAAGCCACTCTTGCTGCTCGGTGACCGTGGGGGCGCGGTCAAGCGTGTTGGCAAAAGCAAGCTCAATCAGTTGCTTATTGGTTGTGTCCAGGTAGGGGTTGTTTTGCAGATCGTTCTCCGACAACAGATCTTGCGCAACATCTTTCAACATGTCGCTACCACTGAGTAAATCGTCGGAATAACCGGATAATTCTGAGTTGGTTGGCTGTCGGTCGCGCAATGTATCGAACAAGTCGACGATCAGTTTTTCCACATAGGCCTTGTCCAAACTACGTTCAAACTCGGCTGGGTTGAGTTCCAAATCAAAATTATTGGTTGACCTGTGGCTGTTGCCCACCACCTGATGTTCCGCGCTCTCTGCCAATTTGACAATCAGTTCTGACCGGGAAAGTTCACCTTGATTCAACGCATCAAGATAGTCTCCCATCTCCGCCATAGATGGCGCCCGACCAAATGCGTTCAGGAACGATTGCCCGACAAACTGGGCGTCAGTCGTGGACCCGTACCGGGCTGCATATTCATCGGACGTCAGAAGCGCATCGACGAGAGCAGCCTGGTCTAACTGCGATCCAGTCGTCGTAAATTCAACCAGAATCTCAAATTCATCGAAGGTCATGTCGCGATCAAGGACACTATCATAGATGTCGGCCGCCTGGCTTAAGAACACTGCCTTAGTCGTGGCATCAAAACGTGCTTCATAGGATTGGATTGATCCAACTTCAGTACGTTCATAACTCCAGGTGTCTATTCCCGCAGCATCAACTTCATGTCGAACGACGTGCCTCATGTCGTCAGACAATCCGCTGTCCCAAACATAGCTCCCGTCGTTGATGGATGAACGCGTGATGGCTTCGACAGCCGGCAACACCAAGTCAGTGTCGAACAGACTCTTGACGGTTGAATTGGTATCAGCGCCAGAGATAGTCAGTTCCAGATTGTCTGATCCGCCATCCTCATAAAAGAGGATTTCGATTGAGTTCAACCCGGCCGTCAGGCTGACTGAACCGGACTTGTATTCCATGCCATGGTCATAATCATTATTGATCACCAATTGCCCGTTTATGAGCAGCCGTGAGCCGTCGTCAGACCCAATCTCGAAGTCGTAAGATCCGCCGGTTTCGATATCGAGGAACCCGGAGTAACGGATTCCATAGTCATTGCCATCGCCACCGCTGTTTGCATCAAGATTGCTGACATCGAGATCATTTACATAGCCAGATTTGTCAGGATTGAACGTCGGAATTTGGTCGACGGTGGATGGGTTAAAGTCAAAGGCAAAATAGTCATATTGAAGCGCCGGACCCGGGCCCACGTCTTTGTCGAGACGCGAAATCGTGCTGGTCAAGCCATCGACCGATGTTGTTGTGACAATCGTGTTTGCTTCTACTCCATTCGGCAATGAGGATTGGAGCAGATTCACAGCAGTTGAATTGGTGTCGGGACCATTCACCTTAACGCTCAAAAAGTCCCCGGAGTAACCTTGGAAAAATTGCACCTCAAATTCGTGCTCACCCGCTGCGAGCGTGATTGTTCCGTTTTGATATTCCACCCCATGAAGACCGTCATTGTCGACCACCAATTGACCATCAACAAAAAGTTGCGATCCGTCATCAGAACCAGTTTCGAACCAATACTGACCAGCAGTCTCAACCGTCAGAGTTCCCTTGTAACGCACAGCATAGTAATTCCCGTTGCCTCCCAAGTCGGCATCCATCGTGGCGGGATCAAAATCGTCAATCGTGCCGACGACAGACGGACTGGACCAGGGCACGTTCGCAAGCTCACTAATCCAACCGGTTGACTGGTAGTACTCAAAACTTAACCTGTCGCTCAAATAACTGGTGACCGTTTCAACCGTGCTGCCGTCATCCTTTAGCTCGGTGATGGTCTGACGATTGTCCTTACCGTCGCCGGTAAAGTCTTCTCTGCGGATTATCAATCGCTGGTCAGCAGTTACGGTCTCTGTCGAGCGCGAACGCAGGCTGCCATCGGCATAAGTCGTTTCCGAAACCGCCGACGTACTACCATCGTCATTCAAGTCCATCGAATAGGTCGAGGTTGCATCGGTCGAGCCGTCACCGTCCTCGTCGATCACAGTGGTGCTAGTCAGTCCATCAGCCGATTTGGTGGTCACGTAGCTATGGTTGAGAATGCCATTGCCATAGCTTTCAGAAAAATCGGTAATCTGATTGCCGGAACTGTCATAGCTGACAACAGTTTCTCGAACAAAGTCATCGGTCAGATCACCATCAATATCAAACGTATAGGTAATCCCCGATCCATTTGCAGAAACTTCACCTGTTATGATGGAAGTTGCAGAACCTGTATCGTTCAGATCTGAGTAGATACTGGTGTTGAGATCATCATTGTTCAATGACCAGGAGACCGAACGGTCATTCAGTCCATCGCCATCAAGATCAACCATCGTTGACCCGGATCTTTGATCCGCTGCAACGGTGACAATTGTTGACCGAACAAGCGATCCACTTCCATCAAACTGTTGGCTCGTTCTGGTCCATCCACCATCGGCACCTTCAACATGCAGGCTGGTGGTTTCATCCACACCATCGCCGGTCAGATCAGTATTCTGGGTGCGGGTAAGCCCATCACCGCTGATGACAATGCTGGCGGTCGAAATAGTTGTATCGCTTGCATCCTTGGTTGTCAGGGTGCGGGTCACGTCTCCATTCGCACCCAAAACCGTGTCATCAACAGTCTTGAAGTCAAAAAGCCCATCACCATCAAAATCGAAATTGGATTCCTGATGCAGCCCATCATCGCTGCGGGTGTGGCTTTCGCTGGCCAGCACATTATTTTGACCGTCTTCATGACTGACCACACGACTGGTGCTGCCATCATTGGCCAAGGTTGTGATGCTTTCGCTGAACAATTCATCGGTGCCGTCGCCGTCTCGATCAACAGACCAATTGAACTCCAAGCCGTCATCGCTGGTGAACTCGCTCATGGATGCCAGCAATCCACCGGCTGCTGCCCAGTAAGATGAAGTTGTTTGCACACCGCCATTGGCCTGAATGGCAGTCACACGATCGCGGTCCTTGTTGCCATCTCCATCAGCATCGACTTCGCTGGTAATTGTCCGGCCATCCGCACTGATGGTGGTGACTTCAGAACTCAACAGGGAATTGTCACCGGCAAGAGTCTGGGTCGTGCTGGTTTCAACTCCGTCGGTGGCGATCGTCTCCACTGTCGTGACGGTCCGTTCAAAAGTGCCGTCATTGTCTGCGTCTGATTTGACCGTAACCGACAATCCAACGTCACTGACATCGGTCACGCTTCGGGCGTGGACGATCCCGCTCTCATCTTTTTGCTCAACGGTCTGCGTCCGAGATCCGTCGGCATTCATTACAGTCTGCTCGACCAACTCAAGCTTGGCTGTCCCCTGTCCATAGGGGTCGGACTCGGTTGTCCGGATTAGTCCGTCATCGCTGCTTGTTACAGTCTGCTGGCTTTGAACCGATCCGTCGGCATTTAATCTGGTAATGACTTCTTCGACCGTACCATCATCGGCTATTGTGCGCGTGGTGGTCTGGTCCACCAGGCCATCACCATCCAGATCACTGGAGGTGGTGATCACGCGACCATTGTCGGAGACATTTGTGGTCTCCCGGCTGCGCAGAATTCCACTGCCGTCCTCCACATCAACAATGGTCTGTCGTCCACCATCCACCAGCAAGGTGGTTTGGCTTTCGCTGACCAGGTCAATCGTGCCATCGCCATCGCGATCCGCACTTGTTGTAACCGTCAGTCCATTGTCACTGGTTTCAACAATCTCGCTGCTGATCAGCGAATTGTCGGCCGCCCGCGTTTCTCGCGTGGTTGTGGTACTGCCATCGGCATTGAGAACACTTGTCGTGGTCACGACCTGCTCATATGTGCCGTCACCATTGCTGTCGGTCTGGACTGTCGTCTCCAGATCATCGTCGCTGATAGTCGTGATCGTACGACTGCGCAGACTGCCATCCGCATTGGTCACGCTGACAGTTATTGTCCTGCTGCCGTCGTTGTTCAGCACTGTGGTTTCGCTGATCAACTCATCAGCCACCAGGTCGCCATCAAGATCATTGCTGGTGGTGGATACCAAGCCGTTGGCACTGACCGTGGTAACGGACTGACCCACCTCACTGCCATCGGCATTGTAACTCGTCGTCGTATGGGTCCAGCTACCATCAGCCCCCTGAACAGAGGAAACGACGACATTATCAACACCGTTGCCGTCGCTATCGGTGCGGGTTTCCATCGTCCGCCGATCAGCGCTCTCGGTGATTACCTGTTCTGACAACAAAGTTGTGCCATCTCCGGCATAGTTGGAGATGGTCTGGATGATGCTGTCATCGACCTGCACAATTGTCGCATCAACTGTTTTTGCATCAATCGTGCCATCACCATCAATGTCTTGCTCGCGGGTGACCGTCAGCCCGTCGGCGCTGGTTTCGACCGTTGAAGAACTGCGCAGTGACAGGTTCTGGTTTTTCACCTGCCTGTCCGTGGTTGCCACACCCAGGCCATCGACACTCGTCGTTTCAACAATCTGGGTATCGACATCACCATCACCATCACTGTCGATAGCGATGGTCTGGATCAGGCCGTCCTGACTGGTGGTGATTGTTGTCTTTGCCCGGACCGTCCCGTCGGCATTGCGGTCAAAATCCTGCGAGGTGCGTTCGCCCGTCACCCCGTCAACCGTGACGGAACGCACCAGATCCGTTGCCTCAAAAATTCCATTCTGGTTCAGGTCGTTCCAGCTCTCACTGGTCACCTTGTCCGCGCCAAGGGTTTCCTTGGTCATCTGGCGGATCGAACCATCCTGATTGGTGGTTGTGACAACCCGTTCCCGGCTGGTGTCGGGATTGATTGTGGTCGCATCGACCACAATCATGTCGTCATTGCCATCACCATCCAGATCGGTGTGGATGGTGCGGGTCAAAGCATCATCCGACTGATGGGTGGTCGTCGTCGACCGGACCGAGCCATCGCGGTTTTCGACCGTCAAAGTGGAATCCGTATCACCACCCGCATTGACGACAATCGTCAGATCTTCCGTCACGTCTGCCAGTCCGTCACCATCGAGGTCCCGCTCAACGGTTTTGCTGCGGCCATCGGCGCTGACATCTTCAACCACCTCACTGCGCAGCGAGCCATCTCCGTTGGTCGTGCTGATCGTTTCGGTGCGGCTGTCATCGACATGGACCACAACATCATGAGTAACAGTCGTATCCGCTGCACCATTGCCATCGGCATCGATATTCTCGGTACGGGTCAATCCGTCGGCTGAGACGGTCTCGCTGGAGGAACGAATGACCGTGCCATCCTGCGCCAGGTCGCTGACCGTAATGGTAAGACTGTCATCAAGGTGAGTGATCCGCACTTCGCGCTGGTCAAACCAGCCGCCACCGGTTGAATCCCGTTCAATCGTAATTGTTTTGCCATCAACACTGGTGGTCACCACCTTGCTGGCCACCAAAACCGCGGTGGCGTAGTCAGAACCGCGGTAATTGTGTTCCGTTTCTTCTGTCTCCCCTCCGGGCAGTGTTATGGTGTCAATTGTTTGCAGGCGATCTACTACGCCGTCGCCATTATCATCGTAGGAATTGGTGACTGAATCACCGGTTGAACTGGTCACCGACGTAATCTGATAGGCAATCAACCCATCGGCATCATAGGCAGTCGATGTTTCGGTACGGGTGCCGTTTCCATCGGTGCTCTCCACCTGCTCAATCCGATACCCCATGACCTCAGCCTGCAGGATCATGTCACCGACAGTTCCCGTCGAACCATCGGCCTTGGTATAGGTGGTCTGTCCGGCAATGACGGACCCATCCGGCAATTCGATATGGGTAGCATCCGCTGTCAGGTCGATGGATGTAATGTTCAGCGCTGCAAGCGTTTGGGCCGTGGTGGAGCCGTCTTCATTGGTGACCAATATCTTGAACAAATCAAAATCGTCATCCCCTGAATCAAGAACCCCATCGCCATTGGAATCAAATATGCTGGCCAATGCCTCCAGATCGCTGGTTGCTGTCGGATCCCATTCGGTGAACACATACTGGTTCTTTTCAACAATTTCGCCGAGCCCATCAGGGTCATAGAACAGCACCCCATCGCCACCCCCGGCCCAGGCGCTGCGGTGTAAGAGCCCGTCGCCGGCGGCATCCACAAACATGGTCGAACGGCCGAGTTCGGTGATTTCCAGACCGTCACCGTCGAGATCAAGCACGATCGGCTTGCCGCTGCTGCTACCGCCGCTACTATCGCTATAACTCGTGGAGCGCGCTCCGCTTGCATGGGTGGTTGTGGTGACATAAGTGCCGTCACTACGCTGGCTGGTAATACTGCTTGTGCGGTGATCAGAGTCATATCTCACGATCGACCCCGACGATGCGGTGATGCTGGCACTACCATTTCTGCCATCCATGACCCCCTGCACGGCAGCAGCATGGGAATACTGAACATTGGGAGACCCCGAACTGCCATAGTCCAAATAACCGTATTTGGATTCTCCATAGCCGATGTGGTTACCTGTTGGCGCTGGCGCTGCTACGTAGGGGTTAGCTTCGCTCGGCACACTTTGTACGGGACCCCAAACAGCATCATCTAGGGTTGGAGGCGGAGGCAGCTCACCCAGAAGCGAATAATACATCGGATCAATCCAATCCAACGGATTTTTGTAAAGAGACGGAGGCGGAGGCAACTGCTTACCCAGAACCGAGCTATACATCGGATCAACACCATCGTCCCCCCAGTAATAATTGCCGCCAAAGAAGTCGTGACCTTCACCGCCACTACTGTCGTTGCTGGACGATGAACCGGAGGAATTTGCCGGTTGATTTAAACCGGCCAATCGCTCCAGGGCATCAGTATATCCGTCGCCATCGAGGTCGTTGGATTCAGAATAACCACCAGCGTGGTTGTATTGGGTGGCCTCGATCAGCGAGTGTGGTTCAGATGGCTCCCTCTGACTGAGGGCATAGGGTGACGGACCGGTCACATGGCCAACAGGATCTACGCCAGGAGCGTTTGGATAGCCATGATCTGTTTGGTAGCCGGGTATGTTTCCTCCGCCCGCAAACAGGCCAGCATCTCTAAACCCTTGGTCAACAAGTTTAAATTCAACAAATCCATAAACACTGAAGTCTGTATTACCTAAACCAAGCCTTGCTTCATATGTAGCCTCTCCAAATGGATTTAGGCCTCCACCCAAAAGAACGCCCCTGTCTCCACCAGTAAAAGCGTCAAACTTGACAGCCCCAAATTTGTCTAGTGAAAATAGATCGGCTGGATAAGTACCCTGCAAAATCCCCAAATATGCCTTGTCGACATCAAATTTTCCAGTAGCATATTCTAAATTTTTTCTGCTAACTGTAAAAGTTATATTCGTTCCAGATACTATTCCATATTCTGTTCGAGTAGAAATTTTGAATTCACGGAAACTACCGAGAGGAGATTTGAAACCAACTCCATAGTTAACTGGACTCCAGGGAGAATAGTATGACATTATAGAAATCCTTTCAATTTTTCCTAATGTAGATTAGTATTTTTTTGAAAAAATAGATGAATAAACTACCGAACAAAAAACAAATAAATAATATAAATGAAATCCAAAACCCTATCCCGCTCCCAAATATACGCTGAAATCCCATAAATATAAAATATATTATAATAGGCAAAAATAGAAAAAAGGAAATAACTGAAATATTTTTTTTCATTTTGATGCACTCGTAGAAAAGACACATTCAATATTCATCAATTACCCTTCCTTATCCAATTCAAAAATCATGATGACGCCCGCACCGAAAAGTCCTACTACCAGACCAAAAGGGTTTTGCATCAGCGAATACTGGCAGTTGTCCAGGTTTGCCCATTGTGACCCTTTAAAGAGCTCATTGCTTCGGCATTTGTCGTAAGCCAAATACGTCAAACCTAGCTGCAACAGATAAATCGCCGCCCAAACAATCAGCACGACCCGAATTTTGCGACGATGACGCAACAGAAACTGATGCAGTGATTCGTGCGATTTGCTCATGCCGCAAATCTTTCGGCTGCGGCATAATTACGTGAGCTGAACTTCTCATTGACTTGGTGAGAAAGGTTAATTGAATTTTTGAATATCTCACCGCCCGCAACAATTTTTTGTGCCATTTCTTGCCTTCCTTAGATTCCCACAAACTCAAATATTATAAATGCAGCACCGACCAAATTTATCATGTATACAACGGATAAAATGGCAATTTGCTCCCAATAACCAGTGGATTGGTTTTTTATTACCCAAGGGTAGGATAGCATCCTAAGCATCCTTTTTTGTTTATTAAATAGTACACTACTTCTAATATTGGCTCAGTTATACCTAGATATACTAACGGAATTAATAATAGATACCAAAAACTATTGTAATCTATAAACATAATTCCCTCCAACCACCTCAAACTTAGCGCGCTTCAGGAACCTGTCCGTTCGAGCCAATTCCAGTCCCGATGTTACATGGATGGCTAATTCCCAGGCTTGCTTGGACCGTGCCCAATGCAAGGTTTCCGCCAACAGGCGCGTTGCTGCACGGCCGCCCAGCAGGCCGTTGCGCTGTTGTTTGGCAACGTTGAAGGCCACTACGGTAGCAAGCCGAACATCGCGACCCAACAGGTAATCGCCAATCTGGCAAACCATCAAAGCGATTGGGCACTCACCCAACTCTGCCACAAGAAACAACGTTGAGTCCTGGTTCCCGACCAGCCGTTCGAATTGCTTTTTATAGCGCTCTTCGCTCCAGCCAGAGCTTTCGAACCGCCCTTCCTCGTGTACCTGGCGCACCAGGCCCCGTAAGCGTTTTCGGTCATGTTTTGACACCACGCGCCGGATTTGCAGCTTTTGCCGATTGGGCCGCAGGTCACTAAAAGACCCGCTAGACGGGGAAACGCCGGATGTGGAGATCGGTGCTTGCTCCTGTTCATTTGGCTCATCAATGTTGGACAAATTCATGCTGCTATCCCCCATGCCAAGCTTGCGGGATTCTTTGCAGTTGTTTTTGAACAGCAGACGCCGCAGCGCTCACCAAGCCCTGTCCGGCAATCGCCATATCTGGGCTGGTACTCCTTGATAGCTTTGATTTGGCAGCTCTCGAATGGGATAGTTCGCATGGCGCGCCGATCTCGACATCGAAACCAAGAGGCTCCAATCCGACACCATCGCAAGAGTCGTTATCACTAGTTGTAAAGTCGCCTCTAGGGCCTTGCGGCCCACCCATATCCACCAGGAATACCCCTCAGGTCCCTCAGTTATTGTCGCAGAGTGCTCCCGGTCAAGTCGCATACCGGATTCGAGCCACCTGCTTAAACAAGCATTGGCTAACAGGGCGGCTTTGTAAATAGTAATGGGAAATGTATTATGCGGGCGGATAAAATTTCCACAGATTTTTCCACATGGTTACTCAAGAAAACGCATATTTGATTTACCGAATTCCTCTATACTAATGATGTGTTGGACGTTTATGTCTGTTTTTGGAATATTTTTTTGTCGATCTGATTAAGTATTTTGGAGATATTTTATTGTTGAAGTTTATGGCCGATCAGACCATCAGAATAGAATCAGGAAGCGTTCATTTTCAACGTACCTATCACTGCAAACCGCTTTGCCTTTTGCCCATCAGCAAAATCAAAACCTAGTAGAATCTACCGGGATGACAACAATGTGGTAACCACTGCCATGAACCTTTGGTCTGGTTCAACCGCCGCTTCTGAACAATTTTCAGCGTGCTTTTCTCGCAATGTAGTCAGCCAAACCCTGTGACCGCCAGGATCTTCTTCGAACAGACCACACATTAAACCCGGCCCACGCGCTGTGGTGAAAGAGCCCGTCGCCGGCGGCATCCACAAACATGGTTGAGCGGCCGAGCTCGGTGATTTCCAGACCGCCGCCATCGAGGTCAAGCGCGATTGACTTGCCGCTGCCGCTACCGCCACTTCCATCACTATAGCTCGTGGAGCGCGCTCCGATTGAATGGGTGGTTGTGGTGACATAAGTGCCGTCACTGCGCTGGCTGGTAATACTGCTTGTGCGGTGATCAGAGTTGTAGCTCACAGTCGATCCCGACGATGCGGGTAGAAACTCCCAGCTCATCACAAACCGCCTTGTCCGTCATTCCTGCTCCGCTCGCACGCATAATCGCTTCTCGTTTGAACTCAGAACTCAAACGTTGGTATCTCTTTAGCTTCGTCATAGTACACCCCCCTGCGCAAACAGCGCATAAGTTTAGGTGTCCACGAATGAGGATAAATCGATGATGACTCACGATCAAACAAACGCCCGATCGAACTCATCGACTCTCCACGTTGCCACCGATCCCAGATCTCTGCCTTCTGCTTAGGTGTGAAAAATATTCGTTTCCGATAGGCCATGACCTACACTCCATCTTTCCAAAAAGACTAAAGTGTTGCGTCGATCCATTGAATCCACCGCCCAAAGCGGCCATTTCAACACAAGAGTTCAAATGCCCGCTAGGGCTGCTGAATGTGGCTGGTTTGCTCTATGAGAACAACATGCCGCCGTTAATATCGACATTGGCACCGGTCATAAAGGCCGGCTGATCTGAAGCCAAGAAGTAGACGGCACTGGCGATGTCATCTGGTGAACCTTCGCGCTTCACAGGTGATGCATTGGCCACATGAGTGCGCACCTCAGGTTTGGTGAAGATGTTGTGGAAGTCGGTGTCAACCATGCCAGGACACAGCGCATTGACGCGAATTTCAGGACCCAGTTCCTTTGCCATTCCCCGTGTCATTGTCATCACCGCACCTTTGGATGTGGCATAAGGAACTGCACCGGGGCCACCGCCATCGCGTCCTGCCTGAGAGGCAATGTTGACGATCGCGCCGGACTTCATGTGTGGCAAGCAAGCCTGGACCATCAAGAACGTGCTGGTGCAGTTCAGCGACATCACATGGTTCCAGTGGTCCAAGGTCATTTCGGAAATTGTCTTGCGCTCAACCAAACCACCCGAATTGTTGACTAGGATTTCAACACTGCCGAAGGCTTCGACTGTTTTGGCAACCAAGCTGGCAGCTTCGCCTGGATTGTTGAGATCTGCCTGCACAGCAATCGCCCGGCCTCCAGCAGCCTTGATTTCAGCAACGGTGGCTTCGGCACCCGCGCTGCTGGCATAGTAGCTGAGCGCAACGTTAGCTCCCTCTTTGGCAAGCCGCATTGCACAGGCACGACCGATGTCGCGTCCTGCACCTGTCACAATAGCGGTTTTTCCCTCTAGGCTCATTTCAACGTCTCCCTGGAATCAGTTTCTTATTATTGCTCAATTGCCCACATCAAATGTCTTGGGCACAACAACCTTGAAGGTTTGGTCGTCTGAATCTGTGAAATAGAGATCACAGTCATATCCCTGGTCATCCAGAAAGCTGAAAATGCGGCGCGGTGCGGCGATGGGGTACGGCACCAAAAGTGTTGCAATCCGATGTCGGATTGCCGAAGGAAAGCTCGCTGTCAGGCAAGTGCTGACCGGCAATCCATCGTAATCTTCCGGATCGACATCCGGGAAACCAGTATTTTGAGTTATCGTTGGAGCGCCAGCTTCCGACCACAGGACCTGGCCGTAGAATCCGGCACGCTCTCCAGAATAGCGGAATGTATTGCTGCTCAGCGTCATTTCCCCATTGGCATGCAGCAACCAGTCGATGCTTACTGGCTTGTTGGCATCGATCGTATCGACGATCACGAAATAGGATTTGTTGACGAAGTAAACATCTCGCAGAACTTGCGTCACTTCCGGCGATAGACCCCGATAAGCCTTCGTTGCATCTCCTTGAATATAGACGTGATCCTCGCGCTGCTCCGCCACAAGAATGTTGCCTGAAGACTGCATGGCCTTTGCTTTATCCTTGCCCGCATACTGGCCCTTGCCATTGATCAGGATTCCGTTTTTGGAGCGGGTCTGGCGGCGCCATTTCTGATGCATGGAGCTGTTGAAGGCGACATAGTGGCCCGACTGAATTGCCAAGTCTTCGCCAAACGCGGCCAGACAGAAAGCATTTTGATCGCCGTGAGAATGGCTGATGGAGCCATACGGTGAGGACTTCATAACGAACTGAATGTGATTGCTCGGGTCCGCCATCTGTGTCTGGATTGCCGCCCAGCCGATGCCTTTGAACCAACGCAACGTGTCGTCCGCGCCAAGTGGTTCGGTTTCGACTACCGGAAAATCCGTTCGATAGGCAAGCTCATCAAAATTGAGATCCCACCAACCGTAATTGTAGAAGGCCATTTCGGTGCCGGGGTCATTTGCCCGGATCACATCGTAATACCACTGATAGGCACCGTTGCCGGTAACACCGGCAAACTGGCGCAAGTTGTATCCGATCTTCAGCGAAGGCAAATCTCCCATCGTGCTGTCGTCACCAAAGGTGGCGCGGCGGGTGTCGGGCGCCTTGGTGAACAAGGGAAAGTCGCCAGTCTTCTGGAAGAACGGACGCTGGTAGAGATCAATGCCGGTAAAGCTGCGCAAAAGATTGGCGGCATCGATCAGATAGGCCATCCCAGTCATCCAATAATGCGGTCCTTCTGCCCAACCACCATCGTGATCCCCCCAGGGGGAATAGACCGTCATCAAAAACTCAATGGCATAGTTCAACCAGTCTTCTGCCTCATCTTCATGTCCCAACAAGGCGATTGAGGATGGGATCAGGACGGCTGAAACGGCGCGCACCGCATGGCTGTCAAATGGGAACAGCTGGATATTGGCATTCTTGATGATGTGGTTGGCAGTTTCACGCGTGCGAACGGTGAGCGCTTCTC
Source organism: Rhizobiaceae bacterium (assembly GCA_039977975.1). Lineage (GTDB taxonomy): Bacteria > Pseudomonadota > Alphaproteobacteria > Rhizobiales > Rhizobiaceae > Pseudahrensia. Next base: position 159,945 of record JBDWCD010000006.1, on the reverse strand, counting down.
GAACGGCGTCGCGCTCTTCCTCCGTCAATTCGTCAAACAACCAGTCATAGCCCCAGGCCAGGGCCAGATTGAGTCGGAAAGCCCATTCATCGGTGTAGGCGCGCGATGTGGTGCCGGCAGGGTTCCATGAAGCTGTTTCCAACAACCATTCTTTCGCCCGCACCGTCAGTTCGGCATTTTCGGTGATGGCGCCACCGACTGCCAAATGGCGAATGGCGTAAATCAGTTCCTGACAGTCGATATAGGTCTGTCGCCAAACGGAAGCAACACGCTGGTGATTGGGATAGCCGACCGGCTCATTCATCACCGCCCGGTCCATCCAGGGTGCAACAGATTTCTCAAAGAACACGTCCCATGTGCAGTGGGACGGATCTTTCTTCAATGCTGCTTTGAAGTCTTTGATACCCGCTTTCGTTAGCCAGAGGCGTGGATGGGAAGTTTCAGTCTTGTCGAAACGCGCAGCTCGCAGTGGCACAGGTGTTTCCGGTAGATCTGCTCGGATTTTAAAACTGCGATCGATGCTCCAATTGGTTGCCACGGCCTGCTCTCGGCTGGACCAGACGGCGTAAGACCAAACATATTTGCCGTCAGGCAGCGCCACGTCGGGCGTGAAGAAATTCAGTTTGAGACCCGGATAGGTCCAGGTCTCGTCTTCGGCATATTCTGCACTCTTGGAAATGCGGACAACGTACTCCGCTTCATCTTCAATCACAGGCAGCCAGGAAAATCGAGGAGGGTTCTCGACGATTTCGGTGCTGTCATCCGGCGCGTATTGGATGGTCAAACGACCGGTAGACGGTTCGTCGAGCATCGCAATATCCAACTGAGCATTGTTGCCATTTGACATGCTGCTTCTTTCCAATATGCAGGTGGGTTAGAAATTGATCGGGGGCACCGGAGCCTGTCCGACGCCCCCGAAATTGATCACCTTAGTTGCCGTACTGGCGGTTATAGGCCGACTGCATGACCTTCAACACGTCACCGAGACCCTGTTTGTTGAGCTGGGCGATATAGCCATCCCAGTCAGCTTCAACGTCGCCGGTGCCGAGGACCCATGCCTGCTGACGCTCCAGCATATAGTCACGGATTGAACCCCAGTAGCGGTCATAGACCTTCTGTTCTTCAGCGTTGAATGCAACACCCAGGAACTGGTCGATCAGGTAGTCGCCTTTGTCGTAGAGGGCGATGCCTTCCAGAGCGAACTCGTTGGACCACTGGATTTCATATCCATAGTCCTGGAAGTAACCGCGACCCTGCAGCTGCGAACCAACCTGGTACAGCGAACGGTTGACAGGTCCTGCGTCGAGGAACTCCTGTTTGAAGATCGCCTTGCCGTCTTTCATGTCGTAATGCATGCCTTCGACACCAAAATTGGCCAGACGACGGCCCTCTTCGGTGAACCAGAAGTCGAAATACTTAATAGTTTCAACCGGATGTTTGTTCATACCACCGATCGCCCAGCCATCTGGCTTGATCGGAATACGGCGATGCTCTTCGACGCGCTTGCCGCTGACCGAAGCCGGCGGTGCCATGGCCTTGAACTCAAAGCCGTCAATGTCCTTTGACAGGCGGTTATAGCCAGAGGTCGAAGCAAACCAGTCGTGGGTTGCACCACCGAGGTTTTCCGACAACAGGAAGTCACGGGCCGAGCTGCCACGGGTGAAAATCTCAGCGTCGATCAGACCGTCTTTATACCAACGGGCCAGGTTCTTGATGCCTTCACGATAGCCTTCGCCTGCATAGGGGTGGCGGAGTTTGCCGTTGTCGACGTAAAAGTCGTGATAGGTGTCAGAACCTGAGGAACGACCGTCCCACAGGGTGACGAGGCGAATAAGCTCTGGCCACTGACGTGCGAAATAGGGCACTTCGTCGGCGAGACCGTTGCCGTTCGGATCCTGGGTTTTAAAGGCACGCAGAGCGGCTTCAAACTCTTCCACATTCTGCGGCACGTCCAGGCCCAACTTGTTCAGCCAGTCGGTACGGATCCAGTAAGCACGACCATATTTGCCGTCTGGCAGATAGGGGATGTAGTACATTTTCCCGTCGGCTGCGGAAATCGCTGCTTGAATGTGCGGCTTTTCTTCGAAGAATTTCTTCAGGTTTGGCGCATGCTCATCGATCAGATCGTTGAGCGGCAGGAAAGCACCTTCAGGACCGTACTGGTTGACGAAGTCCTTGATCCGGCTGGAACCGACAATGTCAGGAATGTTGCCGGAAGCCAGCATCAGATTGAGCGCTTCCGTACGACCGGTGTTTTCATCGGTGCGCATGTTAGCGCCGACGGTCACGTCATTCAGGTGAACATTTGTCCATTTACGGGCCTGTTGTTCAACCGGCCAATCCTCTTTGTAGACCGGATAGCGCGCGTGGTTCATCTGAATTGTCAGTTCCAGCGGATCGCCGTCGACAATCTTCAGATGTCCATCGGCCAAGGCCGGAGTTGCCATCGCGGTGCTGGCCAATAGGGCAGCTGTTAGCATTAGTTTTTTCATTGGTTCCTCCCAAATGAAGTTTCAGGGTTACTCTTTGACACCACCAAGAAGGATGCCCTTCTCGAAGTATTTCTGGATAAACGGATAGACGATCAGCACCGGAATGATCGAGCAGACGATGATCGCCGCCGTCACGGTTTCCGCACTATAGGCTGCCTCCAACTGGGTGACGGCAAATTCGTCATTATCGCTGAGGTTTGCAATCGTGTGGCGCAGGAATACCTGCAATGGAATCTTTTCTTCGCTCTGCAGCAGCACCATGGCCCAGAAGAAACCGTTCCAGCGCGACACGATGCAGAACAGCGTGATGGTCGCGATCGCCGGCTTGGAGAGCGGCATATAGACTTTCCACAGAACCTGGAAATCATTAGCCCCGTCCATACGGGCAGCTTCCTCAAAGCTTTGCGGGATGGCTTCAAAGAAATTGCGCAGCAGGATGATGTTGAAGGCGTTGACCGCGAATGCCAGGATAATGCCGAACATGCTGTCGAGCAGATTGAGATCCCGCATGTTCAGGAAGAACGGGATCAGCCCCGCATTAAACCACATGGTGAATGCGATAAAGAGGTTGCAGAAGCGGCGACCGAGCAATTGTGGGCGCGACAGCGCATAGGCACCGGGAATAATGAACACCAGGCTCATGATCGTGCCACCGATGGTGTAGATAAATGTGTTGCGGTAAGAGATCCAGAACTGCGGATCTACCAGGACATATTTGTAGGCCTCGATTGTAACGTCGATGGGCGTCATCACCACCTTACCGGCCGTCGCAGCAAAGCCCGAACTGAAGGACACGGCGGCGATGTAAATAAACGGGTAGAGCGTCGCCGCCGTGAACATGCCGATCAACACGGCAGTTGCGATGGCAAAGATCTTGTCGCCGCGGGAATAGAGGTTCCATTTCATCATGATTTAGCCCTCACCACAAAGATGTCCGCGAGAAGCGGCGCGATAAGGTGTTGGCGGTCATCACCAGAACAAAGGCAACAACAGCGTTGAACAGACCAGCAGCGGCCGCGAGATCGTATTGGCCGCTTTGCAGACCCTGGCGATAGATGAAGGTGTTGACGACATCCGCCGTGGCGTAGGTGGCTGGCTGGTAGAGCAGAATGATCAGCTCGAAGGAAACTTCCATGATGTTGCCGATACGGATGATCAGCATGATCAGGATGGTCGGCATGATGCTTGGAATGGTGATCTTCCACATCATCTGCCAACGGTTGGCCCCATCCACTACCGCACTCTCGTAGAGCGATGGATTGACGCCTGCAATGGCGGCCAGGAAGACAATCGATCCGAAGCCCGCTTCCTGCCAAATCCCGGTACCTATGAAAATTGGGCGGAACCATTCCGGCTTGGTCAGGAAGTAAATCGCATCCAGCCCGAACCAACCCATTATCGTGTTGACGATACCGGCGGTTGGCGAAAAGGCCGTGATGACGATACCTGCAATAATCACCGATGAGATGAAATGCGGCAGATAGACGATTGTCTGCGTGGTTTTCTTGTAAGTGGCGCTCAAAATTTCATTGAACATCAGCGCCAGAATGATTGGCGCAGGAAAACCAAATAGCAGATTCAGCGCGCTGAGCTTGATCGTATTGCCGACGGCGCGCAGGAACTGGTCGTTGTTGAACAGGGTTTCGAAATGCTCTAGACCGATCCACGGACTTCCCACCACGCCACGGAAAATGGAATAGTCCTTAAAGGCAATCTGCAACCCGTACATTGGCTTATAGAGAAAGACGATGAACCAAATGATCGTCGGCGCCAGCATGACATAGAGCTGCCACTCACGCTTGAAGTGGTCGCCCAGCCAAACCATCCGCTCTGGGAAGCTTAGCTTCGTGTCAACGATGACAGGTTTGCGTTCCGCCCCCTCGCTCATGCCGCATCGCTCTCGATGACACGACCGGTCTCCGCATCGAAGATTTTGACCAGGTCAGCTGGAATATGAACCTTATCGACACCGGACAGGTGATCGATATCGCCATTGGTATCCGCCTTCAAAATGAACGGTTCACCGCCAAAGGTTGCATGCAACAGAGCCTCGGAGCCCAAAGGCTCTACCAGATCCAGGGATATCTCAATCGGTGAGGAAGCTTTACCCGGTTTCAGGGTAATGTGCTCAGGACGAATCCCGACTATCACGTCGCGGCCGGCCTGAGACGACAACCCGCCTTTAAGAAGGATGGATTGACCATTGGTGTCCACGCCCTTGTCTGTCAGCGTGCCTTTTATCTGGTTCATTGGTGGAGAACCCAGGAAACCAGCCACAAACGTGTTGACCGGATTCATGAACAACTCCATCGGCGAACCGACCTGCTCGATAATGCCGTCATTCATCACGACAATCCGATCAGCCAGAGTCATGGCCTCTACCTGATCATGGGTCACATAAACCGAGGTCACATTCAGACGGTTATGCAGGCGTTTGATTTCAGCCCGCATCTGGGTCCGCAATTTCGCATCGAGATTTGAAAGTGGCTCGTCGAACAGGAAAACTTTGGGATGGCGGACTATCGCACGGCCCATGGCCACGCGCTGCCGCTGGCCGCCGGACAGGTCTGCCGGCCGACGCTCTAGATAGGGTGTCAGGCCCAAAATCTCGGCAACGTCTGCAATCGATTTTTTGATCTCGTCTTTGGGTACCTTGCGGATACGCAGGCCAAAGGCGATGTTCTCGGCGACGTTGAGATGCGGATACAACGCGTAGTTCTGGAAAACCATCGCCACGTCGCGGTCTTTCGGCGCAATGCGGTTGACCACCCGGCCATCGATACTGATGGAACCATCGGAGATTTCCTCCAGACCGGCGATCATGCGCAGCGTGGTCGACTTGCCGCAACCGGAAGGCCCGACAAGGACAACAAACTCTTTTTCCGCGACATCAAGATCGATTCCATGGACGACCTGCACCGCGCCATAACGTTTGAAAACACCATCTATTTTGACACCGGACATAGAGCCTCCTCCGCTCAACTTTGCGCATTTATCAGTCAGTGCTTGCGTTAACTGGTATACTAGTATTGAATTTAAAGCAAGCTATTTCGATCATTCCAGCCGTATTTGGGGAAAAACCATGAAGATTGCAGACATCCGTATCACGCCCGTAGCGGTCCCTGACATGCCCTTGCTAAACACAAAGGGCGTCCATGGTGCCTACTTTCTGCGCTCCATCATTGAGATCATCTGCGATGACGGCACGGTTGGGCTGGGCGAAACCTATGGGGCGGTCAAAACGCTGGAAGGATTGCAAAAGCTGGCGCCGGACCTGACCGGTCTCAATCCATTTCATCTCAATGAACTGCGTGCTCGGGTGGAGGCGGCGCTTCCCAATGCGGGCGGCATCAACCACAAGACCATGCTGACTCAGCACCAGGTTGTGGATGTGGTTTACTCCGCCTTTGAAATTGCCTGTCTGGATGCTCAGGGAAAAAAGATGGGCCTGCCCGTCTGCGACCTACTTGGCGGCGCAGTTCGCGATGAGGTCGATTTCGGCGGCTATCTTTTCTTCAAATTTGCCAAACCGACAGATCAACCAGGCGAAGATTTTTTCGACGAGGTCATGACGCCAGACACAATGGTGCAGCAGGCAGAGGCGTTTGTTACGCAGCACGGGTTCAAATCACTGAAGCTCAAGGGTGGCGTATTGGAGCCCGACCTTGAGATCGAAACCATGCTCAAACTGCGCGAACGTTTTCCCGACCACCCTTTGCGAATTGACCCAATGGGAGCCTGGCGCGTGCCAACTGCCAAACGGGTTTGCGACGCTTTGGATGGCGTGCTGGAATATCTCGAGGACCCGGTTCGGGGTATGGATGCCATGGCGGAACTGTCAGCAATGACCGACATGCCGCTGTCGACAAATCTGGTAGTTGTTGAATTTGAACAGGTTTTTGAAGCATTTAGGAAAGACGCCGTACAAATTATCCTGTCCGACCATCATTATTGGCGCGGTGCAACTGGGGCGCGTCGGCTCGGCGATATGTGCCAGGCAGCTGGCATGGGTGTCTCCATGCATTCCAACACGCATTTGGGCATCAGCCTCGCTGCGATGACCCACGTTGCGGCGGCGACACCCAATTTGACCTTTGACTGCGACACCCATTTTGCCTGGACCAATCATGACGTTGTGGCCGGTGGCAAAGCCAAGTTTGACAAGGGAGCGTTGAAAGTCTCGAAAGATCCCGGTCTGGGCGTTTCATTGGATTATGTCGCTGTCGCTGAACTACACGAGAACTTTCTCGCGTGGTCGACGCGCGAGCGAAATGACACCGAAGAAATTCGTCGTTACATTCCAGACTATGTCAGACAGGTGCCGCGTTGGTGATCACAGAAAGTCGTCGCGACGCGGCACAAAGCTGTCAATCAATGTGCCGTCTTCCAGGGCAACACAGCCATGCACCACATCGGACGGGATCACCAAACTGTCGCCAGCGGCATACTGGGTGACCTGTCCATCAACGGTAAATTCGAATTTACCCGACTTTACAAAGATCGTCTGAACATGGCTGTGGTGGTGCGGTTCTCCAACTGCGCCTTTGGTAAACTCAACCCGCACGGTCATGGCTTGCGGGTTCTCTGCAAGAATACGACGGCGCACCCCCTCGCCTGCCTCAACCCATGGAAATGTCTTATCTGTTTTCACGTCTGTCTCTTCCTTTTCGCACCATTGGGCCTGTTCGCGACCTTAAAATCAGCCTGTCACGTAAGGCCCTGCCTTTCAATTAGCGTTCTAGTATGGTAGACGAATGTACTACAATTCCAAGTAGGTGGAATTCAAGTGTTCGATTCAACGACACGCCGCACCAGTGCAGATGACGTTTTTGACTATCTTTACGGCCAGATAAACACTCTCACCTTGCTGCCAGGCACACGGATTTCCGAGATTGAAATTTCACGCCAGTTTGATGTTTCGAGACAGCCGGTTCGCGAGGCTTTTATCCGACTCGCCAACCGTGGCTTGCTGTTGGTGCGCCCGCAAAAGGCCACGGTGGTTCGGCGGTTTTCCACCGAGAAGATACTGCGGGCCCGCTTCATCCGCACCGCTGTGGAGTGCGAAGTTTTGCGTCAGGCCTGCCGCCGACCGCTCGGCAAGCACAAGGCCAAGCTCGAACGGGCACTGCTGGCGCAGGAAAAGGCGATCAAGGAACAAGACATCGATCGTTTTCATGCATTGGACTACGATTTCCATCGCGCTCTGTGCGCTGCTGCCGGAAGTGAGTTCGTTTTTGAAACCATCGTCGACAACAAGGCGCAGGTCGATCGCCTGTGCATATTGAGCCTGTCCCAACCCGCAACCATGGATGAACTCATAGCCGACCATCGAAAAATCGTTGACGGACTTATCGTGCAGGATGAGGCCAAGGTGCTTGAAGTCATCACTTATCACCTCTCCAGGCTTGATGGTACCGTCTCCAGCATCCGCAAATCCCATGCAGACTATTTCGAAGACTAGCGGCGACGGCGAGCTGCGGCGACGGCTGCGGCTGCGGCTGCAACGACAATGAACGGCAAGGGCATGCGCTTAGGCAACTGCAACAGCCATGCCAAAATGCATTGCAGGCAATGATCCATGGTTGAAGTGTCAAAACGGTCGACGCCTCAAGTGTCACCCTCGGTTGGCGAAATAGCCGCCCTGGCATGGCCTCTGGGGCTCAATGCGATGCTGTTGCAAAGCGTCGTGGTGATTGATGCTCTGCTTGTCTCCGTATTGGGTGAAGCAGCCCTGGCGGCAATGGGGCTGGCCACATCAATCACGATTCTGCTTGTTGGACTGCTGTTCGCACTGTCAAATGCAACGCAAATCCTCGTCGCACAGGCGCACGGCGCGGCCGATCCCACCGCGCTTAAAACAGCTTACATATGTGGCACGATCATTAGCGTCTTTATGTCAGCCCTTGGCTTGATCTTGGTCTGGCAATTTGGCGATGCTGTTGTTTTCCATTTCGCTCACTCGCCTGACATTGCAGCAGATGCGGTGGCCTACTTGGCGGTTTTTGCTGTCGTGGTAGTTTGCGAGAGTGTTAGCCAGCCATTGACATGTTACTTCAACGGAATCGGCAAGACGCGGTTGCCACTGTTCAGCCGATTGGCCGAAATGCCGGTGAATATCGGATTGAGTATCGTGCTGATCCATGGGCTGCTTGGCTTCCCCGAACTTGGCGTTGTTGGAGCAGCAGCGGGCAGCGCGGTGGCGTCCGGCGTCCGCCTCATCTTTCTGTCAGTTTGCCTGTGGCGATTTGAGACCGCGATGCTTCGGGCCGACGGTTGGGCACAATCCAACCTGCCGCAATCGCTAGGCCATCACTTCATTTTCAGCCTGCCGATTGTCTTTACCTTTTTCAGCGTGTCGGTGGCGAACTCGATTTGTGGCTTTCTTTATGCCCGTTTGAGCTTAAATCAGTTTGCCGCAATGACACTGATTCTGCCCTGGATGATGGTTCTGGGCCACGTCATGATGTCATGGGCCCAGGCAACCGGCATTTTTGTCGGACAGTTGCTCGGCAGCAGCGCAACAAATGCAAATCTCGACGCTTTCCTCAGTCGGGCCTGGCGCACGGCCATCCTGCTGGGAGGGCTGGTTTCGCTGCTTTATTTTACAGCCTCACTTTCCTTTCCCCACATCTATACCGAACTCCAACCCGAAACTCAGGCGACGCTGTGGAGCTTTGCGCCAACGCTCGTCCTGTTGACCTTCCCAAAAATCTCAAATGCCATTTGCGGCAACACCTTGCGCGCCGGTGGCGACACGGTTCGGGTGATGAACATTTTCATCCTCGATCAGTGGTTGGTACGGGTTCCAATGACCGCTTTCCTAATTCTATATCTGGATGTCCCGGCTGGTTGGGTTTTCAGCCTCTTCCTGATTCAAGAGATCATCAAATTCCCGCTATTCCATCTCCGGTTTTTCAGCGGCAAATGGCGCAAATCACTAATCGAAGCATAAGTCGCCTTGGTGCGAAAATCAGCGCCTAGATCCTTTCAGGTTTAGCTCCAGCAATTCGAAATACAGCCTGTGTATTTTTGGCAGCACATAGAGCTCCCGCTTTATGCTGCCCCCTCGGTCAAGTCTTCGGCGAGCATCAAGGCGTTGCCATCGGGGTCATAGAACGTTGCTGTTTTGACCATGCCTTCGACAACATCAGTTTCGCCGTCGAATTTCACGTTGGCCCGTTCCAGTTTGTGTCTCGCCGAATCCAGATCAGTGGTTCCGAAGACGGGAACACAGTTTCCGGGCGCCGGCTTGGTATGCTCGCCCAATCCGATCGTCACTCCGCTTGTGTTGGTTTGAATCTCAGACCAACCCGCCTCATCTGCATGGTAGATAGTGTCAAAGCCCAGCATGTTTTTATACCACTCCGCGCTTGCATGGCGGTCTGTGACTGAAAGCGAGATAGTGATGGTGTCCTCTAACGAAATTAGCGACATGGTCTTCCCTTTTGACTAAATATATACTAACTATATTTTATGGACATTAAGACGTTTATAGACACCACGTCAAGAGCTTGGGCCATACCAATATTGGCGAATCTTCACACAGGCATTGCCGGGCGGCAGGCGCCGCTGTTGGCTGCTACCGGAGCCAGCAGGACTGCTTTTGCGCAAAGCATGGATCACTTGATCGCGATGGGATTATTGGAGCGAAACCCAGGATATGGCCATCCTCTGCGCCCAGAGTTTCGCCTAACAAAACTCGGTGTTTCTGCTGCCGCCATTGCCGACAAAATTCAAAGCGTCACGGCTGAAGAAGATCAGGATTTGCTCCGACGCTCATGGACATTGCCGGTTCTGACGGCAATACACACGCCGAGCCACTTCAATGACATCAAACGAAACCTGCAAACGATAACGGATCGCGCTTTGTCCCAGTCATTGAAGTTGATGGAAGTTAGAAGCTGGGTGCAACGCAATGTTGACGAGGCTGCCCGCCCACCCAGATCTATATATTCTGCGGTGAATACAGGCGGATTGATAAGCAGTGTCACCGCGAGTGAAATTTGCCTTATTCCAAAACCAGCCATCCAATGAGATAAAACAAAGGCTGGTTCGTCGGCTGCTTTGCCCTCAAGATGGGAATGAAAGCGGCAAACCATCAAATGACTGAAAAATGGCGAGGTCTGTTTCGGACAGGCTTGAAGTACGACCAAAGTGATAGGCAAGCGACATCGCTACATGGACAAATCCGAACTGAAGGATGCGCTCCTCATCAAGATTTGTTTCCGACGCCAATAGCTTTGCAAGGTTCGTAATTCGCTTAGACGTGGCTATGCGTGTCGGCTTGCTGGTCGGATTACGAAACACCACACCGAACTCATAACAGGGATCAGCGACGACGCCTTTTGGATCAATCGCGAGCCAACCACGATCCGATTGAATAATGTTGTCGTAGTTGAGATCGCCATGCATCAATCGTGGCCGTTCGGTTGTTGCGACAAGCCATTCGAACAAAGTTTTTGCACGGGCGAACGAAGGCCGCAAAGGCTCTGGAAATTTACTGATCTGAGCAGATGAGAGCGCTCCACCAAAATGATTTTCGAGAAGGATGAATCCGTCTGCCGGTGGGCGTTGCAGTTTCATTGACACTTCGCCAATCACCCGTGCTGCATCGCCGTCTTGTCCACGCGGTGAACTCTCGGCGAGCGACGGACCAACCAGTAATTCCATAAGCAGGGCATCTTTGGTTTCCTTGATAACGCGCACTGCCCCGTCACCGCCCCAAAGCTGCAAGAGCTTCGTTCCAATTGTATCACCTGCCTTCAGCCCCCTCGCGGAGAGTACTTTGAGGACCGCAGGGCCACTTTGAGCATTGACACGCCACAGCTTTGCACGAGGGGTTTCAGCCAATGGCACAGGATTTTCGACCGAGAAGTCGGATAGGTAGGGTTCGAGGTGCATTCGCTTCCCTTACTCTAGTATCTGATTTTTCCCAATGCAGACATTGGTGCCGCTGCGACGAAAGCCTCCTTTGTCCGCTTCTCGGTCATCCACACCCCCCTGCTTCGGTTCTTAGACGAACGGCTGCTTTTGGTAGTCACAAAGGGCTGCACCGGCGTAGCCTGAACGGCAGCAGAAGCGGCCAGCAGCGAACCAGATTGCTAGAGTCCAACGCTTCACCCAATAGCCATTGGCACCCATACGGCACCCAGAACGCAAAAGGGCGACATCGGACTTCCACCAATCTTCTGCCAACCACATGATATTAATAGAAAAGATTGGTAGCGGGAGAGGGACTTGAACCCCCGACACGCGGATAATGATTACTTCGCTCTGGTCCCTCTGTTAACCTACCTTGCCCACATATTATTGTTATTCTTGTGTTTTCTGATATTCTAACACTCCCATAACCGCTCTCGCCAACAACCATAACAGTTCGCAGACGGTTCTTAGTATGAGTGGAGACGGTTCGCAATGGCAATTGTCAAACTTACCCAAAAGCTGGTGGACTCCCAAAAATGGGCAGGCAAAACCGTTCTGCTTAGAGACGCAAAAACACCGGGCTTAATACTCGCGGTCAACAAGACTTCAAAGACGTGGAAGGTTCAGGCTGACCTTTGGCAACGCCGGAAATTGATAAAAACTGTTCGACACACCATGGGATCTACCGAAGACATGTCTTTGGATGAGGCTCGAACTCGCGCTCAAGAAGTACTGGCACAAATCAAGAAAGGTATTGATCCCAATGCGCCCGACGCCCCCATAGATCCAGGGAGTATCGCCAACTGGACTATTCAACAGTTGTGGGATGCCTATGAAGCAGAACTTGTGCGCCGTGGACGATCGCCGCGTACGATAAAAGATTTCCGCGGATATTTAGATCGACACCTAAGCGACTGGCGCAGTTTGCGACTGCATGAAATTACGAATTCCATGTGCGCCGACCGTTTCAACGATCTAACCGACAAAGTCGGACCGGTCGCAGCCAATCATGCAATCGGAGCTTTGCGAACGGCTTGGAACCGATCAGCAGCAGGACGATCCAACCATACCGACCCCGTACCATTGCAACCCAACCCCACAGCCTCGATCGTCAAGAATGCCGTTGCAGCTCGAACCCAAGTTGTATTGCCTCACGATCTGCCGAAATGGTGGGAAGCGACAGAAGCGCTTCCAAACCCAGTGCGGCGATGCATGCATCGCTTCGGGCTTCTTTCTGGCTTAAGACCTGGAAACCTAATGGCACTGGAACGTGATTGGATAGACCTTCCCAATCACGTCATCCACTTGCCCGCTGAGGTCATGAAGCGCCGTGAGGCATTCGATCTGCCATTATCAACGCCAATGTTAGAGTTGTTAGAAGAGGCCTTCACCATCGGCGACGTATTGTACAGCGGTTCCCCGTGGGTGTTCCCTACCCGTGCCACCAAGGGTGGCGTAGTAGCCACCAGCGTTGCCCGTGAAAAGAGTATGCCTGGTCAAACGGGCCACCCGTTGCGCCGCACACATAAAACTATGGCGCTCGTGGCTGGTGTGAGTGATCTCAAGTCAGCACTGCTGCTGCACCACAAGATCGGCAACATATCCGATGTGTATGCCTCACCTGCGGCAATGCACCAAGATTTGGTCGCCCAGCAGGAACTGGTCTCTTCGCACATATTGGAAACAGCAAATGTCTTGAACAGAAACCCCTAGCGACAACACCCCTCCCCCGAAGCAGACATTGAGTTCACAGGGAATCTGACGAGGCGAATGGCGGCTTGGAGCCCTTAACGGACAAGTGATTGCTGTCGCAATTGCAATAGGTCAACGCTTGCGTGCTAATAACTCAAACCCATTCCAGACATCCGATCCTTAGGAATTGGTTTTGACGAAGCAGATCTTCAGCTATTCGACGAAGTTTCTAATTTCGAGACTGCAGTCCAAAATGTGTTGGCACCGGCGTAACAGGTCTCCTGGTTTTGACACCACTCGCGAACGGAGTGTGATTCATTGCGAGTTAGGCAATAAAAAAGGGGGCCAGAGGCCCCCTTTCAAAATCAGTTAAAACGTCTTGGGATCACTTGATCCACTTGTTGACGGTTTCCATGTTGTTTTTGACCCATTCTTCGGCAACGTCCTGGGCGTCCATTTTGTCGCGACCGATTTTTAGAATCCAACCATTGACCACCGCAGGATCCATTTCCATCTGGCTGAGGAATTTGGCAGCGGCAGGATTGCGCTGTTCCAGTGACTTGGAATAGGCCACATAGATTGTCGCATCAGAGCTGGCACAGCTGAATGTTGAAGCTTCCAGCCAGTCTTCCTGGTCCAGTTTCACAACTTCACAACCGTCAAAACGGGCGGGCTCTTCAATCGGCGAAATGTCGTAAGCAGCATGCACCCATTCAGGGGTCCAATAGTAGAACAGGATCGGCTTTTCACGCGCAATCGCAGTTTTCAATTGAGCTTTGAAAGTCGCGTCTGGCACGATTTCCGGCTCCCACAATTCGGACAATCCATAGTCCTTGAACTTAACCTGCCACATGCGGGTGGATTTCCAACCGGCATCACCAGCCCAATACTCACCCTTGCCGTTTCCGTCCTTGTCAAACATGGCAGCAATTTCTGGCTTCTTCAGATCTTCAACTGATTTCACCTTGTCGGCCAGATAGGATGGCACGTACATTTGCTGGGTGCCGAGGTAAGGCTTGTTGTGTCCAACAGTCTTGGCGTCGACAACGTATTTGTCCCAAATGCCCTGGCGGTTTGGCATCCACAGATCAGTATAGACGTCAGCAGAACCATCGCCTTTGTCCATACTGGCTGCGATCACGGTACCATCGGAAAGGCCGGATTTAATTTCCGCTTCAGAATCAAGAGGTCCTTCAATTACTGCCTTGATGACATGTCCGATGGCTTTCGCACCGGTCCAGGTCAGGTCGCCAATGACGACCTTCTCGTCAGCAGCGGATGCCGCAGTTGCCACGGCCACGGTGAGCGAAGTGCCCAACGCAAGCGTTTTTAGAAAATTCATAATCTTTCTCCCGTTTGTTACATTCAACCAAGCTCAAATTTCCCTCGATTGAACAGTTAGTGACGAACCGAATTCGCCTTCTGCACAACCCGGTCGATCATCATCGCCAGGAGTGCAATTCCAAGACCAGCGAGAATCCCGCGGCCAACCTCTGCATTTGTCAGTGCTTCTGTCACAATATATCCCATGCCACCCGCACCAATCAGCGCGGCGATAACCACCATGGATAGGCTCATCATCACCACCTGATTTATCCCGGCCATGACCGACGGCAATGCCAGGGGCAATTCCACCTTGGTCAGTAATTGGCGGGGGTTGGCGCCAAACGCCAAGGCAGCTTCCTTGGTGTTTTCAGGCACATGTTTGATCCCCAACGCGGTCAGGCGCACCATGGGCGGCATGGCAAAAATTACAGTTGCCAAAATGCCCGGCGGCTTGCCGATTGAGAAAAATGCTATCGCAGGCAGCAAATAAACGAAGGACGGAATGGTCTGCATCACATCGAGAATGGGCGTCACAATTGCCTGGCCTCGCTTTGACTTGCCAACCCAAATGCCAAGCGGCAAACCGACAACCACGCAAATTATTGATGCGGCAACCACGATGGACATGGTGTCCATGGCAGTCAGCCAGAAGTTGAAAGCAGCAAGATATATTAGCGACGCGCCGACAAAGATTGTGGTTCGCAGACCTGCCATTCTGTAGGAAATGAATAGTAAAACACCCATGGTGATTGGCCATGGAGTTCCCACAAATACCGAAGAGATGGCACTGAGCATTCCACGTAAAAACTGCGTAATGCCATCAAACAAAAACCCGTAGAAAATCGTCAGATAGGTAACACCATCATCGATCGCCTGCGCCGTGTAGGCATTCAGGTTGATCGGTGCAGAACCGGGATTTGCCGGTGTGCGTTTTACGATGCGAGACCCATCATCTCCCCTTGGATAGGTGATTTCATCCGGCCGGTCGATCCACAGCAAAGTCGGAAACTCACCGATGACGAGACAGTCAAACTTCTTCTTGAAACTGATTTCTTCACCCTTTGTGATGGCCCGGTCCTGCTTGATGCAGGTGCGCGCATCCGGGGCAAACTGGGTGGTGCGGTAGACCAGCAACGGCACCACCAGCAAGGCGACCAGGGCCATAATTCCAAGTCGAGAGGGCGTCCAACCGCTTGGTGTCGCGGGATCAATGCGCCACTTGCTATATTGGCCTGCATAAAATCGATCGGCCAACCAGGCAAACAGCAATCGCCCAAGCACGAAAACGATGATTGCTGCAGTGAGGCTGGATGACGCCCAACCGGTGTATCTCTCAACGAGATTTGCCTTGTTAGCAAAAGTCTCCGCCGCTCCTGTATATTTGTAAACAAGTGCCAGATTGACCACCACCACCAAATCAATCAGGAAGCCAATGGTGAACAGCAACCAATTACCGCGCAACGCTGCCCAGATAAATGAGCCAATCAATGCGGCTTTGTTGACATGCCAGAACGGCAGTTCGGATTTTTGGATCTGCAGAAAGGTGTCGGCGTAATAATCGCCACTCTTTTCGGCAAATTCCACAAAGGGTACGCGATAATCCGTTTCAGTGTTCATCTTTACACCTCCCCCTTTATGCCGTGCAAAAGAGCGTCTTTCGTGACCACGCCCACCGGCTTGCCATCGTCAACAATGACAACCGGCCTGTCTTGATCGACGGCTAGTTGGACCAGCCGATCCAGGTCATCTTCGGCGCCGGCCTGCGGACACTTGTCGATCTGTGCCAATTTCTTGCCAATCCGCGCTTCATATTTTTCCAGTGGTTCCATTACGGTATGAGCAAAAATCAGTTTTAGCTTGGAAATACCGGCGACGAAGTCGGCCACATATTTGTCGGCAGGATTGGTAACGATTTCCTCTGGCGTACCCACCTGCACAATCTCACCATCCTTCATTATGGCAATGCGATTGCCCATACGAATGGCTTCATCGAGATCGTGGGTGATAAACAATGTGGTTTTCTTCAAGTCATTGGAAAGGGCCAGAAATTCATCCTGAAGACCGCGACGAATAAGTGGGTCGAGTGCTGAGAATGGCTCGTCCATCAATAGAATATCGGGATCGGCTGCAAGGGCACGGGCAAGACCGACCCTTTGTTGCATGCCCCCTGAAAGCTGAGAAGGATAGCGGTTGCCATAGCCCTGCAAATCTACGGTCTCGATGACCCTGTCGGCGACTTGCGCCCGTGTGAACGCATCGACATTACGCAGTTCCAGTGCAAAGGCGATATTGTCTCGCACCGTGCGATGCGGCAGCAAGGCCATGTTCTGGAACACCATGCCAATTTTGTCAGCGCGCATGGCGCGAAGATCTTCTGCGCCCAACTGACCCACATTAGTGCCATTGATGAATATCTCACCACTTGTCGGCTCAATCAGCCGGTTGACATGGCGCACAAGTGTGGACTTGCCGGAGCCGGAAAGGCCCATGATGCAGAAGATCTCACCCTCGTCGACTTCGATGGAAACATCACGGACACCAACAACGCATTCGAATTCTTCCAACACTTCTGGCTTCGTCAGATTCCGGGTCTTGACCGCCTCCATCGCTTCCTGGGAACGGTCGCCGAATATCTTCCAAACATTGTTGCAAACAACAACGGGGCTTGCACCTGTAGTAGTCATGCTCTTGGTTTCTCCCGGGTGGGGTCAATAAAGGGAAGGGATGTGATCCGACAGGGATAGCGTTTCATCTTGCCGTCCAGACGACCGACTTCAAGTTCTGCGCCATCAGCGCAGTTTTCGATGGCGATGCGGGCCATCGCGATGGCGTGTCCCAACTGAGGCGAGGTGCATGCACTGGTGATCACCCCCACCTGTTCCCGTCCAACAAATACACCGTCACCGTGTGATGGTGCCTCATTCCCAGCAAACAGTAAGCCCACCAGCTTCCTTCGTGGTGCTGCAGCATTTCGTTCCAAAGCCGACTTGCCCATGAAGCTGTCTTTTTTGAAATCAACCGCAAATCCCAGTCCGGATTCCATTGCGTCAACGTCTGGACCAAATTCTGCGCCAGCGGCCATCAAGCCGGCCTCAATGCGCATTATGTCCAGCGCCATTCCCCCCATCGGCACAAGGCCGTGGGGCGCGCCGGCATCCATCAAACCGTCCCAAATTTCTTCGGCGTCATTGCGGTCGCAAAAAACCTCGTATCCAAGCTCACCGGTAAATCCGGATCGGCACAGCATGAACACTGGGCCGTCCCGGTCGTATAGCCTGCCAATGGTGAAGCCAAACCACTTCAGGTTATCCAGCGAGGGCCTGTTGGGTTGAGTGAAAACAACTTTCCGCAAAATGTCGCGTGACCGGGGCCCTTGCAGCGCGAGATTCGAAAGCCGTTGCCCAAGCGATAGGACGCGAACGGACAGACCCAATTCCTTGGCCTTCTCCTGCAGATGAACAGCGGAGTTCTCTGAGCCACAGCACCATCTAAACGCAGCAGGTTCCAGGCGGAACAGCGTCCCATCATCAATCACCGAACCGCGTTCATCGCACAACAGCGCATAAAAGCCCCGATGTTGGGAGAGTTTGGCAACATCTCTGGTCAAACAGACCTGCAACAACTGCTCGGCGTCCGGCCCGACAATGTCGTATTTCAGCAGGCTCGACATGTCCTGCAGCGTCGCACTTTCACGGCAGGCCCAGTATTCTTCGATGGCTCCTGTCCCGTCATATTGGCTCGCCAGCCACAAATCTCTCGCTGGTGCGTAACTGCTCGTGAGTTTTGATGTTCTTGAATGAAATGCTGAATGCTGCGTCAATCTTCCCTCATCTTCAGGTTGACCGCGCCACACCACGGAATGGGTAATTGAAGTATCTTCTTCATATATTCGAACGTGAATGTCCGTCGGATTCCAGCCGTTGATTGGGTCGACATCGTCTGGGCATGCGGTTGATACACAAACCAGATCAGTCAACGCTTCCATCGCGACATAATCTCCCGGTCGTGACCATGCCTCATCCGACGCAATCGAATTATTTGCGCCATCAATCCAGGAGTTGAAGAAGAAATTGATTGCCGGCCAAGCCTTTCGACGCTGTACACCAAACGGTTGAAAGGCATCGCTGATATTGTCTGAGCAGTTCAGGTGTCCTGGAAACCCGCGCTCTTCGTAGCCCCGTGCTGTGCATGCAAGCGCATAGGTGTCATGGCGCCCGACGGTGTCCTGTCGAACCGCTAGAAGAGGGCGCATGTCTTGATCAAAAAATTTGTCGTGCAGGCCAGGCAAAGGATAGGCGCTGCGGGCCATGGTCCTTGAAACGGTAGAGTCAATATTGCGCTCGAGACCCGCGTCCAACGCGCTGGAACGCATGGCCATGAAATCCGAACATTGCTGCCCTTCAACATCAAGGATCTGGACGAATTGCCCCTTCTTGATCTCATAGGCTCTGGCGGTCCCTCGCTTGACGGTCCACTCATCGCGCACTTTGCCGAGCGGAGCAGGGAGCCACATGGCACCTGGACGCGCGCCGTCCTCTTGCACGTGAATTCTGTAGCGCCCACCACCTCCGCTTGCCAAAAATTCCGCCGACACCGGCGAAATCACGAACAACATGACTTTCTCATTGGTCTTGAAGAGAAACTTTTCGTCGGCGCCGCATTGCGGATCAAACACCGACAATGCACGCCCATCAGCCAATCTGGCTCCACGCGTATCTGCGATCGCCTGCAAGGATCGACAATCAAACAACGAGGCATCGATACCGACGGCTTTGCCTCCGTTTACCTCAAGGAAATCGGTTGAAAAATTTTTCGAATTGTCAGCAAGGCAGGTTACCAAGCATGGGCCTCCACCATCGAGATTGGTGATCGACACAATCGAATGAGCGGGAACCTCAAGCCCGCCAGCTTCGCCCCAGCACACATCCAGCCGCAATCTGTTTGGGGTTTTCAACCCAAAATAGCGACGCGCTTCGAGTGCGTTTTGCGAAGTGGTCTGCACCACCCAGTTCCTTTCAAGCCTTGGCCAAGCACAGGCAGCCAAATAATGTAACCGGTTACATTCTGCCCTTGATTTTTCCCATTGGTCAAGTTCAGATTGATAAATCCACAATCCGCGAGGTTCGATTTTTGAAAAAAGTTGGCAGTATCCGGGAGGTCGCTCAGGTCACGGGCCTATCGACCGCCACAATTTCACGTGTGGTCAACGGTGCAAACAATGTGAGCGAGAAGACGCGGGAGCGTGTCCTCAATGCCTGCCGCAAACTGGACTATTTGCCAAACTCCGCAGCGCGGGCACTAACGACCAGCCGGTCACGAACGATAGCGGCAATTATTCCAACCATTGAGCATTCTGTATTTGCAAAATACGTGGCGGCACTCGAGCAAACGCTGAATGAGCTCAACTACTCACTGGTTTTGGCAATCTCCCCCGCAGGTGGAGATC
Organism: Rhizobiaceae bacterium; assembly: GCA_039977975.1. GTDB lineage: Bacteria > Pseudomonadota > Alphaproteobacteria > Rhizobiales > Rhizobiaceae > Pseudahrensia. Next base: position 140,067 of record JBDWCD010000006.1, on the reverse strand, counting down.
CGGAGGTTGAAGCTGCTCGCAAATTGTTGGGCATGGGAGCTGACGCCATCATTCTTTCTGGTTGCGACCACTCAGTTGAGCTTGTCGACCTGCTTGGTCGTAGGGAGATTCCGCATGTTTTTTCCTCGGTCTGGCAGCCAGATTCCCCAACCCCAACCATTGGATATGACAACTATCACTTAGCTAACCAGGCCGTGGAGTATCTCAAATCCAAGGGACACGAGAAAATAGCCATCATCCATGGTCCTTTGCAGGCCAGCGACCGAACACGAGCCCGCAAGGCTGGAGCGCAGTCCGCTGATTCAATCGATGTTGATCTGAGCTTCTTCGAAACAGAACTCAGTGTCGGTGGTGGCAAAAGGGCGACGGAACAGATTCTGTCCAACGGAATTGAATGTACTGCCGTGCTGTGTTTTTCGGACGTGCTGGCTTTGGGTACCTATTTTTGTCTGCAGGAAGCGGGAATAAGTATTCCGAACCAAATATCGGTAATGGGCTTCGACAATCTTGATTGGTCCATCCATATCGAACCGTCTCTGACAACCATAAATCTTCCGGCAAAGCGAATGGGGCACGAGGTTGCCCGACAGTTGGTTGGTCATTTGGAGCAATCTGTTCCTATCGAGCCAACCATATTCCATGGGGAGCTGATTGAACGACAATCTGTGGTTCAAATTGAGGGCTGACGTCCTTTCTGGAAATTCGTTTGGTGATTACTGGGTGACATTGGTTCGAATGCTTGGCCAAAATTCATCTGGTTAGCAGTTGCGTCGACGAGCGAACCGACCAAGAGCATTCAAGTTCTGCTTTGTCAGATTCTGATGACGTTTGCTCAATCTGCGTCGATGGTTCTTTCCAAAATTGGGTATTTTTTGTAGTGGCGCTTCTTGAACACCTACGATTGGGGATTCTGATCACTTTGTCCGCATCTCGGTCATTGGGCAGATTTCCGCTCATGTCGGCTACTAGTACAAGCAGACATTGGTCCAGAACGAGCTAACGACTGGATTGAGCCCAAAGTACTGGATGTTGGACGATGAGCAAATGTCCGCTTTTATTAAAAAAAGGCTTGAGACGTGAGTTCAGCACTCATTCACTCGCAGATAAGTCTTTCATTGAACCGGCCTGCTGCGCACCATCTATATCGGCTTGTCATTTTCTGCGTCGAAATTACTGTTGCCTCATCGGTTAAGTGGGTTTTCGATCCCTACAATTATATGCAAGCAAAGGTTTATCATGTCATCACATGACCGTTCACTGTATCTGCGCTATGCAGATGCTCTCCGGCATCCCGGCAATTTTTCTGCCGCAGTCTCCGGCTTCTTTGCAGCAGATGCTAACATCAATGTAGTTCACCCGTTCAATGAACTGCAGGGCGCAGACGTCTACTTTTCCAAATTTGTCGCCCCTTTTCAACGGTCATTTGTGGGGCTCTACCGACGTGATGACATCTTTATGTCCGGACAGTTCGAGGGAAATGAATGGATCAGCTCAACAGGCTACTACATCGGGCGTTTTGCTCATGACTGGATCGGACTGAAAGCCACAGACACACTGTGTTATCTGCGCTATGGTGAATTTCACCGGATTGAAAATGGCAAAGCTGTAGAAAGCTATATCTATCTAGATATTCCTGAACTGATGATCGCCTGTAATCAATGGCCGCTGACCATGGGCCCGGGCCTATCGCGCGGATATACTGGGTTGATACAAGGGCCCGCAACTCGTGACGGCGTCATTGCAAATGCGCCTGACCCCGCCGAAGGACAGCGCAGCTATCAAATTGTCACCGACATGCTTGTCGAATTGGCCACCGAGGACGAAGCGTGGCGACCTTACTGGCACGAAAACATGATGTGGTATGGCCCGGGTGCGTTTGGCAGTTTCGTCGGTATCGATGAATTTGCATCGTTTCAAGTTCCGTTCGAGTCGCAATTTGACGGTTGGTCCGGAGGGTCCAAAAACAACGGAATGACAAAGCACTTCACGAGATTTGGTGAAGGAAACTACACCTGTTCGGGCGGATGGCCGTCTCTTACGGGTATCAACGTGAAACCGTTTCTTGGACAGGCCCCATCCAATGAGCGGGTCTTCATGCGGGTTTGTGACTGGTGGAGGCGCGAAAACGAGCTCCTCGTAGAAAATTGGGTTTTCGTCGATGTTCCACATGCCTTGCTACAGGTAGGATTTGATGCATTGCCGCTCAGGAACGATGAGTAAGGCCAATCCGGTAGGATTGCCCGCATATCTTTTTGCAGAGGCATTTTTCCGTCAAGCAACGGAATGACCATAAAAAGCGGCCATTGGAATTGTGGTCGGCTAGGGCAGTTTTGTCCGCTTCTCGGTCATCCACACCCCCTGCTTCGGTTCTTAAACGAACGGCTGCTTTTGGTAATCACAAAGGGCAGCACAGCCGTAGCCTGAACGGCAGCAGAAGCGGCCAGCAGCGAACCAGATTGCTAGAGTCCAACGCTTCACCCAATAGCCAATGGCACCCATACGGCACCCAGAACGCAAAAGGGCGACATCAAATTTCATCGATATTCTGGTAACCACATGATAATAATAGAGAAAATTGGTAGCGGGAGAGGGACTTGAACCCCCGACACGCGGATTATGATTCCGCTGCTCTAACCAGCTGAGCTACCCCGCCACAGGGCTTGGCCTATCGCATTCTAGCGTGGCGACCAAACGTTCGATCCGTAGCCATGGATCATGGCAGGATCGGTGGCGATATAGGGGGCAAGATTGCCTGCTGTCAACCGCAATCATGCACTTGCCGCCACAATTCCGCCACCAGGCCTATTGCCGTGATCAAGCGGCGATCAATCGTCGCAAGACCGGATTAAACCCCTGCCCACAATCGAGATCCCTGCCCTTGCATCACCCGCCAAAGCAGCAATATCGCGGCTACGCCTGGAGGGATTCCTGATCCTGCTCAGTTGTCGTCGGAGCTGCCGCCGCCAACCAGCCGTCCAGCGCCGGCTCTGTGCGTTTGATCCAGCCACCGCCCAGAACCCGACAACGGGGAGACTCATCTGCGTAAAATACACAGGCCTGCCCCGGAGAGACGCCATCTTCTCCCTCGGCCAGGGTGACGAATATCGAGCCGCTTTCGCCGCCCTCGCCGCCGTCGCCGCCTTCGACGGTCAGCCTTGCCGGGCGTGGCGGACGGGTAGAACGCACCCGCACATGCAGGTCCATGCCCGCCTCACCAATCTGAGACAAGGGCTGGTCACCAAGCCAATTGACATCACGCAATTCAAGCCGCCGGGTCGCCAGGGCTTCGCGCGGGCCTACCGTCACGGTGGCGCTTTTGGCGTCAATGCTGATTACATAGACCGGCTCGCCCGTCGCAATGCCAATGCCGCGCCGCTGGCCGACGGTGAAATGGATGATGCCCTCATGGCGCCCCAATAGGCGTCCATCGAGATGGACGATGTCGCCTGGCCGTCCGGCCTCCGGTTTCAACTTGGAAATGATATCGGCGTATTTGCCCTGTGGCACAAAGCAGATGTCCTGGCTGTCAGACTTGGCAGCCACCACAAGGTTCATTTCTTCAGCCATCGCCCGGGTTTCCGATTTCGGCACTTCACCAAGGGGAAAGCGCAGAAAATCGAGCTGTTCCTGGGTCGTTGCAAACAGGAAATAGCTCTGGTCCTTGCTGGCATCGGCGGGGCGGAACAGTTGACGGTGAACAACACCGTCTGGCCCAACAGGCCCGTCGCGGCTGACAATGTAATGGCCGGTGGCCAGGCAGTCAGCACCCAGCTCCCGCGCGGTCATCAGCAGGTCGGAAAACTTCACCGTCTGGTTGCAGGCCACACAGGGGATTGGCGTCTCGCCATCCAGATAGGCATTGGCGAAAGGGTCGATTACTTGCTCGCGGAATCGCTGCTCGTAGTCGAGCACGTAATGGGGAAAGCCCATCTGTTCCGACACGCGGCGGGCGTCGTGAATATCCTGACCAGCACAACAGGCTCCCTTGCGGTGCACCGCCGCCCCGTGGTCGTAGAGCTGCAGCGTCATGCCAACCACGTCATAGCCCTGGCGCTTCAGCAGGCAGGCGACGACCGATGAATCCACGCCACCCGACATGGCAACGACCACGCGGGTGTCCTGCGGCGCTTTGGCAAAGCCTAGACTGTTGAGCCCTTCAAAGGGGTGGATTGCTTCAGACATGGATCGGGTTTCCGTTTGATCGACGGTGATGTGCCATATGGGGGGCAATTGAGCAAGAACAACCCCATTTCCCTGTTGCGGATTCTTAAGAGCCCGGGCAGCGACTTTGCAGCACCGCTCCAAGGGGTTAAACTTCAACGAATCATCAACACCTGGTTGGCAATGCATAGAATCGGGACACTCCCTTTTGACATCAAAGACGACGCGGTCGCGTTGCTTTTCGTCACTTCACAGACCCGCGGGCGCTGGATACTGCCGAAGGGTCTGGCCAAGACTGGCGAAACCCACGCTGAAACCTGTGCCCGGGAAGCTTTTGAGGAAGCTGGAATTAAGGGCCAGGTTCTGGAAGACTTTCCCATTACGGTACCGATCACCAAGCAGACTGACGACGGCAAACAGGCGGTGCCGGTGACTTATTATCCGATGCTGGTCAATGATCAGTCTGATGACTGGCCGGAAGTTGAGACCCGCGAGCGCCATTGGGCACTGATTGATGATTCCCCAAAGGTGGCCTTTCGCGAAGACATTATGGGGCTGGTCCAGCAGTTTGAGGCGTTGATGCCCTGGATCAAAGAAGCTGCAAAACAGAGTAGATCGTAGCGGCAAGCATTGCCGATGCGGGAACCGTGATCACCCAGGCTGCAGCAATAGACAGGACAAATTGACGACGCACCAAACGGCGCTTTTTGCGCAGCGACCGGCTGGCAAAGGCATCGGCAGATGTGGCGTTGAGCCGGTGGCCGGGACGCAATTTCTTCTTGTTGGGATTTTCCGAAAACTCGCGCAAGAATCCAACACCGAATACAGCGCCCACCGCAATATGGGTGGAACTTACAGGCAGACCCAAAGTGGTGGCGATCAACACGGTCACGGCTGCCGACAAAGCCACGCAATAGGCGCGTGGTGAATTCAACCTTGTGATCTTTTCGCCGACAACCGCGATCAGCTTGGGGCCAAACAGGCCGAGACCCAGGGCAATACCGAAGGCGCCGACAACCATTACCCACAGTGGAATGGTGACCTTGCTGGCAATCTCAGACTGGTCGCCGATTGTCGATACAATCGCCGCCAGTGGCCCCACGGCATTGGCCACATCATTGGCCCCGTGGGCAAATGACAGCAGCGCCGCACCGATGATCAGGGGCAGGTCGAACAGGCGGTAAATATCCTTTTTGCGGTTGCTCAGCGTGGCAACCTTTTTGGAGATATAGGGGCGTGACAGAAAATAGGACGCGGCAAAGCTCGCCGCCGCAAACAGGGCAATTTCGACCGCCGAAGGACGCCAGATCTTCTTCAAACCCTTCATTGCCATATAGGCAGCAAATGCTGCCCCCATCAGGCCGATCAGCACCGGCACCCAGCGGTGAGCGGCATTGAGGCGATCAGGAACATTGAGAATGTTTATCTTGATGAAATAGAGCAGTGCCGCAGCAACCATGGCTCCGAATACCGGGGATATGACCCAGCTTGCAGCAATCGCCGCCATCGTGCCCCAATTGACCAGTCCGACGCCGGCAGCTGCGATGCCCGCACCCAGAACACCGCCAACAATCGAGTGGGTGGTCGAAACCGGGGCGCTGAGAATGGTGGCCAGATTGATCCACAATCCCGCCGCCAGCAAAGCTGACAACATCAGGTAGCGAAATTCAACGACCGACACCTCGCCGCCCGGCGCAATAATGCCCTTGGACACGGTCTTCACCACATCGCCGCCAGCCAGCAGGGCACCGGCACTTTCACATATGGCGGCGATGACGATGGCCCAGAATACCGTGAGAACACGGCCACCCACGGCCGGGCCCATATTATTGGCCACATCATTGGCGCCGATATTCAGCGCCATATAGCCACCAATGACCGCCGCAATTACGATCAGCAGGGTTTCTTCACCCAGGCCGGTATGGGCACCGCCGACAAATACCGCCACCAGCGCCAAAAACAGCAGAGACAGGAAGACAGGTACGATAACGCCGCGAAGACTTTGAGATTGTTCCTGGCCAAAACTGAAACGTCGCAAATCATTGACGTAGCGGTTTTCCGGGCTCTTGGGTTTGGAAGTCATTTGCAGCTTCGTGTGTACAGTGGGCGGATTGCCCTTTGCAGCATCTTCATTGGCAGATGTGCCATGTGTTGGAAACCTTAAAACAAGGCTGCACACAGATGGAATCGCGCAGCGATTTTGCGGCAAATTAGATGAAATCGTTGCTTTGCCGATTATCAAGGCGCAATGGCGGTCAGTCGAGATAGTCAGAGACGTTATTTTGATGGTCCTGATTGCGCATCAGTTGCTGCATCAGCTCACGGTCCGCGATCCGGTCCAGCGCAGGGGGTAACACGCCCTCGCGCAGGGCTTTCAGCGTGTCATGGATGGCCTGTACGGCTGCAGCAAACGGTTGATGGCCCTGAAGACAGATACGAACCCGGTGCTCGGCCAATATCTGCCGATCCATCAGCTCGACCGGCAATCCTCCCAAAAACAGCGGGCGCTTTGTCGCTTCGGCAAGTGCTTCCACCTGTTGCATGGTTTTCGCGCCAACGGCAAACAAGATGTCGGCCCCTGCCCTCTCATAGGCTTTCAGGCGCATGATTGTATCGTCAATGCCGGTGATCGGCGTTGCGTCAGTGCGAGCCGCGATCACCAGGTTCTTATCCTGGCGGGCTGCAACCGCAGCCCTGATCTTACCAACCCCTTCCGCAACGCTCAACAAGTGCTTGCCATCGGTGCGGCCAAACTGTTTCGGCAGTTCGGTATCTTCAATGGAAAGCCCTGCAATGCCGGCATTCTCCAGCTCCTCCACCGTTCGCATCACATTGAGGGCATTGCCATAGCCGTGGTCAGCATCAACGAATAATGGCAGACCGCTGGCCCGGGTCATCCGGCGGGCCTGATCGACAAGCTCGGTCAATGTCAGCAAGATCAGGTCCGGTGCCCCCAATACCGCCAGCGAGGCGACCGAGCCGCCAAACATGCCCATTTCAAAGCCAATGTCTTCGGCAATGCGCGCCGAAATCGGATCATGAACGGAGGCCGGAAAGATGCATTCCTGTCCCTCTATCAAACTGCGAAGCTGGCGTCTGGAATTGGTGGCGATGGTCATCAGGTTCTCCTGGCGTGCTGATCGAGTTGTCAACATGTCCAATGCGGAGGCCGGCCACAAGAGCCGAGATTAGGGAGAAATTACCGTTTCAAAAATTTTACCAATTGATAAATTTTTTGAAACGGATATCCTGATCCCACCACGTAGACCGATATGGGATTAGTCAATGGCCGGATCAGCACTGAGCAAAAAACTGCAGGATGGAGTTGCCGCCGGTCGCATAGATGGCGATACCGCAGCGGCTCATTTCGCCGATATTCACCCGCCACTGGGAGATCACGAGGCGCTGGTTGCATCCGACCGATGCTATTTCTGTCATGATGCGCCCTGTGTGACGGCCTGCCCGACCTCCATCGACATCCCCCTCTTCATCCGGGAAATCGCCACCGGCAATACGATGGGTGCCGCAGAAACCATTCTGGAGCAGAATATTCTGGGCGGCATGTGCGCTCGGGTGTGCCCCACCGAAACCCTGTGTGAACAGGCTTGCGTGCGCGAACTTGCCGAAGGCAAGCCGGTCAAGATTGGCCTGTTGCAGCGCTTTGCCACCGATACGGCAATGGCGGAAGACAAGCAGTTTTTCCAGCGCGGGGCTGAAACGGGTAAACATGTGGCGGTGGTGGGTGCTGGTCCATCTGGCCTCGCCTGTGCGCACCGCCTGTCAATGCACGGCCATAAAGTGACAATCTATGAAGCCCGCAACAAGCCGGGCGGCCTGAACGAGTTCGGCATTGCCGCCTACAAGACGGTTGACGATTTTGCTCGCGAAGAAGTGGATTACGTCACTGCAATCGGTGGCATCGATATTCAATATGGCAGTCAATTGGGCGTGCAGATCACCCTCGACACATTGCGCAGCGACCATGATGCGGTGTTTTTGGGAATGGGCCTGTCAGGGGTCAACGCGCTGGGTCTTAATGGCGCGGAACCCGAAGGGGTTCTGGATGCTGTCGACTTTATCGCCGACCTGCGGCAGGCGCAGGATTTGACCGATATTGCGGTTGGACGGCGCATCGTTGTCATTGGGGGCGGCATGACCGCCATTGATGCTGCGGTTCAGGCCAAATTGCTGGGCGCCGAGGATGTGACGATCTGTTACCGCCGCGGCCAGGAAAACATGAATGCATCGGAATATGAGCAGGAACTGGCGACATCAAAAGGCGTCACCATCCGCCACTGGCTGCAGCCAAAAGAATTGCAAACCGACAATGGCAGGCTGACCGGCATTGAGCTGGAATATACGGAGACTGAAGACGGCAGGTTGACCGGCACCGGCGTAACAACCACGCTGGCCGCCGATCAGGTATTCCGTGCCATCGGCCAGAGCTATGAAGAGGCCAGCGACGGCGCATTGGCCCTCAACTGGGGACGCATCAAGACGCAAGAAGACGGGGCAACCTCGCTGGACGATGTCTGGGCCGGTGGCGACTGTACCGATTCCGGCGATGATCTGACCGTAACCGCCGTCGCCCAGGGCCGCGATGCGGCCGAAGCAATCAATGCTGCGCTCAGCGCGGCGAGCGCAACAAGCGCGTAATTTGAAGGGAGACCAACATGGCTGATATCTCCAACAATTTTGTCGGCATCAAATCCCCAAATCCGTTCTGGCTGGCGTCCGCGCCACCGACGGACAAGGCTTATAATGTCGAACGGGCTTTTGAAGCCGGATGGGGCGGTGTGGTCTGGAAGACGCTCGGCGAAGAGGGTCCACCCATCGTCAATGTCAACGGCCCGCGATATGGCGCAATCTTTGGCGCAGACCGACGCCTGCTCGGCCTCAACAATATTGAGCTGATAACCGACCGCGATCTTTATGTGAATCTGCGGGAAATCAAAGAGGTCAAAAAGAAGTGGCCTGACCGGGCGATGATCGTATCGATCATGGTGCCGTGCGAGGAAGACGCATGGAAAGCGATTTTACCGCTGGTGGAAGAAACCGGCGCCGATGGCATCGAACTTAATTTCGGCTGTCCCCACGGCATGAGCGAGCGCGGCATGGGTGCCGCTGTTGGCCAGGTGCCGGAATATATCGAAATGGTGACCCGCTGGTGCAAGGCCTATACGCGCATGCCGGTCATCGTCAAATTGACACCCAATATCACCGATGTCCGCTATCCCGCTCGCGCGGCGAAGGCTGGTGGGGCAGATGCGGTCTCGTTGATCAATACGGTTTCCTCCATCGTATCGGTCGACCTGGATTCATTTGCCCCGCAGCCTACCATCGACGGCAGGGGCAGTCATGGCGGCTATTGCGGCCCGGCGGTCAAGCCAATTGCGTTAAACATGGTGGCGGAAATTGCCCGCGATGAGGAAACCGCCGATCTGCCGATTTCAGGCATTGGCGGCATTACCACCTGGCGCGACGCGGCAGAATTCCTCGCACTCGGCGCTGGCAATGTGCAGGTCTGCACGGCGGCGATGACCTATGGGTTCAAGATCGTTGAAGAAATGATTTCGGGTCTGGAAAACTGGATGGACGCGAAGGGGCACAGAACCCTGGACGACGTTATTGGCCGCGCCACTCCAAATGTCACGGATTGGCAATATCTCAACCTGAATTACATCACCAAGGCGAAGATTAACCAGGAGTCCTGCATCAAATGTGGCCGCTGCCACATTGCCTGCGAAGACACGTCCCATCAGGCGATTACGTCAATGCTGGATGGGGAACGTCATTTCGAGGTGATCGATGAGGAATGCGTTGGCTGCAATCTCTGCGTCAATGTCTGCCCGGTTGAAAACTGCATCACCATGGAACAATTGCCTGTTGGGTCAATTGACGAGCGCACCGGTGAAAAAGTGCGTGATGAATATGGCAACTGGACGCAGCACCCCAACAATCCGTCGGTCGTGGCTGCGGAATAGCCGTCGCCGCTGCCGTCGCCGCTGCCGTCGCCGCCGCCTTCGCCGCCGCCGTCAATTATCGATGGTCAAAACTGAACCAGCCGCCCCCGACGCCACGTTGGACGGAATACGCACGATATTGCCGATAACCCTGCCGCCAAGGCCGGTGACTGAGCTGGTATTCTCCCCGCTTGCAGACAGGGATGGTCCGGTTTTCAATCCCTGACCAATCAACTGCACAATGGCAGGTGAATCGGCGAATTTACTGTGATTGGCGTTGCTGGGATCGTTGATGGTGCTGAGGTCGACTACTTTAAGTCCCAGCGCCGCCAGCTTTTCAGGATCAGCCGCACCAACCCGGGTCACGCCGCCGGCAATGCGTTTGGAAAGGGTCAGGGCCTTGTCGTCTTTTGAAACGAAGACGTAAAACCGGTCCTTGATCGGACTGAGATCGTCGAGCTGTTCAACAAACAGATCAAAATCCACATCCGGAGCCGCCAGAATTACCGCCTTAAGGCGAGACGAGTCGCGTACCTCCTTGCGGCGTGCCAGTGCCGTCATCGCCTCCAGCGTCACCAGATTGCCCATGGAATGTGCAACAATGGTAAAGGCATCGACGTCTATCCGGGAGAGGCGCAACGCCAGTTCCTCCAGGTAGAACCGGGCTTGCAGGGCGCTGTTGATGTCATAGACATAGTCCATGGTCTTGCCACGGGAAGCCCAGCTGAACAGCAGCGGCACCCCTTTGAAACCCGTGTCATGGACAAACTGTGAAACCCGCAAGACGGCGGCACTGAAATTGGTGTTGTAGCCGTGAACGAAGATCAAAATCTCGCGCGCGCCCTCAGGCTTTTCAGCCAGGGCCAGTTCGAGCCCGGCGGCAAAATCATCGGCGCGGGAATAGATTTCCGGTCGGCGGATGGTGAAGTGTTTTTCAGGATCGCTCTTGCCTGATTGAGGTTGTTCAATCTTGCCGATCTGGTGATTGGCGGGGATTGTTACCGTGACATTGCCCAGTCCCATTTTGTTCGACCGCTCACCGGAGAAGAACTCATAGGGTTCAGACGAACGGGTGCGTGTGGTGGCGAGGAAAATCGTGTGCGACGTCAGCCCCCGCGTATCAGCCTTCAGCAATTCCGCCTCGCCAAGGCCAATAAGGTTGGTCGGGCCAGCATTGCAGCTGCCCAGCACAACAGCCATGACGACCAACAGGCAAATTCTGGGAAATATGCCGGGCAAAACTCCTGCAGACATCGACGTCCTCACTTCGACTAACGCGTCAAATTTGCCCAACTCTCCCCATATCAACTTTATGGAAGCGTATTGCAAGCCTGATAAGACTCGTCAGTTGAATCGCCGGTTCTATTTTCGCAAGCCGTCAACATAGAGTTGATCCAGAAAACGGGCGGCATCTTCAAATCGGCCATCACCATCACCGGAAGGCCCTAGCACCACTTTTATCTGGGCATCAAAATCGGCATAGTGCTGGGTGATCGCCCAGATCGAAAAAAACAGATGCCTGGGATCGCAATTGGCGATTTTTCCGGCACTGATCCAACCCTTGATGATGTTGGACTTTTGCTCAACAAGATCGCGCAGGTCGTGCAACTCTTCCTGAATATGCGGCGCCCCCTGCAATATTTCGTTGGCAAACAGACGGCTTTCCCGCGGGAAGTCGCGGGCCAGTTCAAGTTTGCGGCGGATATAGGACTGAATTTCAGACAGTGGATCGCCGTCCTTGTTGATACCGCGCAGGGGTTCCAGCCAATTGTCCAGCAACCGGTCGATCAGACGACGGTGGATCACTTCCTTGGTGCGGAAATAGTAGAGCAAATTGGGCTTTGACAGGCCGGCCTGAACGGCAATCTGATCGATGGTCGATCCGCGGAAGCCATGACGGGAAAATACATCCAGCGCGGCTTCCAATATAAGCTCTTCCTTCTCCTGTTGAATGCGCGTGCGCTTGCGCGTGGCGGATGAGCGCGAAGGGGCAGACTGGGCTGACTTTTGAGCCGGCAATCAAACTCTCCTGGTCATTGTTTTACTTTCCTTACAATTACATCTTGAGACGTGTGACGAAACCTGTAAAGTTTGACCAACTGGTAAAATTTTATACCCAGATATAGGTTCAGGACAAGGGGAGACGATGATGGCGCAAGAAGTATCAAAACCAGGTGAGAATCTTCGCATCAATGGAGACCGGCTCTGGGAAACAATTCACGCAATTGCCGAGATTGGCCCCGGCATTGCGGGCGGCTCTAACCGACAGACCGTCACCGACGAAGACGCCGAAGGCCGCAAATTATTTCAGGAATGGTGCGAGGAGGCCGGTTTGACCATGGGGGTGGATCAGATGGGTACAATGTTCATGCGCCGTGAGGGAACCGACCCGGACGCACTCCCCGTCTATGTGGGTTCCCATCTCGATACCCAGCCAACCGGAGGGCGCTATGACGGAGTGCTTGGCGTGTTGGCTGGGCTCGAGATTATCCGCACTCTCAATGACATGGATATCAAGACCAAGCGACCGATCGTGGTGACCAACTGGACCAATGAAGAAGGCACCCGCTTTGCCCCGGCGATGATGGCGTCCGGCGTATTTGCCAAACAATTCACCCAGGAATGGGCCTATGAGAAGGTCGACGCCGACGGAAAGAAATTTGGTGACGAACTGGAACGCATCGGCTGGAAGGGCGAGGAAGAAGTTGGCGCCCGCAAAATGCATGCGTTTTTTGAGTTGCATATTGAACAGGGCCCCATTCTGGAAGCCGAAGGCAAGGATATCGGGGTTGTGACCCACGGACAGGGCCTGCGCTGGATTGAATGTACGGTGACGGGCAAGGAGAGCCATACCGGTTCCACCCCGATGCCGATGCGCAAGAACGCCGGACGGGGGCTCGCGCAGATTACCGAGTTGGTGCACAAGATCGCCATGAAGAATGCGCCCAATGCCGTTGGCGCCATCGGCCATGTGGACGTCTATCCCAACAGCCGCAACATCATTCCCGGCAAAGTCGTATTCACCATCGATTTTCGCTCGCATGAGATCGACACGCTGAACAAGATGGTTCGCAAGCTGGAGAAGAAAGCACCAAAACTTTGCAAGAAACTTGGGCTGGAATTTTCGAGCGAGATTGTCGGTCAGTTTGACCCGCCGGCCTTCGACAAAAAATGTGTTGGAGCCATTCGCGATGCCGCCGAGCGGCTTGGCTATTCCCACATGGACATTATTTCCGGTGCTGGCCACGATGCCTGCTGGGTCAACCGTGTTGCCCCGACCGCCATGGTCATGTGCCCCTGTGTTGACGGGCTGAGCCACAACGAGGCGGAAGATATTTCAAAGGAATGGAGCACGGCAGGCGCAGAAGTGCTGTTCCACGCCGTTGTCGAAACGGCAGAAATTGCCGGATAGGAGGATTTTCATGACCACCACGATCAAAAACGGAACAATTGTCACCGCAGACCTGACCTACAAGGCCGATGTTCAGGTCGAAGACGGAGTGATCACGGCGATCGGACCCAATCTGTCCGGCGGCACGGAACTGGACGCCACCGGCTGTTACGTAATGCCGGGTGGCATCGACCCACACACCCATCTGGAAATGCCCTTCATGGGCACCTATTCGTCGGATGATTTTGAATCCGGCACCCGCGCGGCGCTATCCGGCGGCACCACCATGGTCGTCGACTTCGCCCTGCCCGCGCCGGGCCAGTCGCTGCTGGAAGCCATTCAGATGTGGGACAACAAGTCGACCCGCGCCAATTGCGATTATTCCTTCCATATGGCGATCACCTGGTGGAGCGAGCAGGTGTTCAACGAGATGGAGACCGTGGTCAAAGACAAAGGCATCAACACGTTCAAACATTTCCTCGCCTATAAAGGCGCGTTGATGGTCAATGATGACGAGCTCTATTCTTCGTTCCAGCGCTGTGCTGATCTTGGCGCCACGCCTATGGTACATGCGGAAAACGGCGATGTTGTTGCCGAGCTTTCCGCCAAATTACTGGCTGATGGCAATACCGGCCCGGAAGCCCATGCCTATTCGCGTCCTCCGCAGGTTGAAGGTGAAGCCACAAACCGGGCGATCATGATTGCCGACATGGCCGGTGCCCCGCTCTATGTGGTGCACACATCCTGCGAAGATTCCCACGAAGCCATCCGTCGTGCCCGCGCCCAGGGCAAGCGCGTCTGGGGTGAGCCGCTGATCCAGCATCTAACGCTGGATGAAAGCGAATATTTCAATAAGGACTGGGACCATGCGGCGCGTCGGGTGATGTCGCCGCCTTTCCGCAACAAGCAGCATCAGGATTCGCTGTGGGCCGGTCTGCAATCGGGTTCGCTTTCCGTTGTCGCCACTGACCATTGCGCCTTTACCACGGAGCAAAAACGCACTGGTGTCGGTGACTTTACCAAGATCCCCAATGGCACCGGCGGTCTGGAAGACCGCATGCCGATGTTGTGGACCCATGGGGTTGCCACCGGCCGGATCACGATGAACGAATTTGTCGCCGTCACCTCCACCAACATCGCGAAGATCCTCAATTGCTATCCGAAAAAAGGCGCCATCCTGGTCGGCTCCGATGCCGATATCGTGGTCTGGGACCCGGAGAAGGAAAAAACCATTACCGCCGATGCCCAGCAATCAGCCATCGACTACAATGTGTTTGAAGGCAAGAAAGTAAAGGGCCTGCCCCGTTACACCTTGTCACGCGGTCATGTTTCCGTCATGGACGGGGAAGTGAAAACCCGGGAAGGCCACGGCAAGTTTGTCAAACGTGACCCGAATGGAACCGTCAACCAGGCATTGAAAGGTTGGAAAGAACTCACTGCACCAACTCCCGTTGAACGCAGTGGAATTCCGGCGAGTGGAGTGTAATCAAACTGAATGACTGAAACCGTCGTATCCGCGCAGGACCTATCCCTCACCTTTGAAACGAACGACGGTCCGGTTCACGCACTCTCGCAGGTCAATCTTGACGTGCAGCAGGGCGACTTCGTGTCGTTCATCGGCCCGTCCGGCTGTGGCAAGACGACCTTTCTGCGGGTCATCGCCGACCTTGAAAAACCCACCGGCGGATCGATTACCGTAAACGGCATGACACCTGAGCAGGCCCGGCAGGCCCGCGCCTATGGCTATGTATTTCAGGCAGCGTCGCTGTTGCCGTGGCGGACGATTGAAAAAAACATCGCCGTACCGCTGGAAATCATGGGTTACGACAAGGCCGACCAGCAGAAACGCATCGACCGGGTTCTGGAACTGGTGGACCTGACAAATTTCGGCAAAAAATATCCCTGGCAATTGTCAGGCGGCATGCAGCAACGGGCATCGATTGCCCGGGCGCTGGCCTTTGACGCCGATCTGCTGTTGATGGATGAACCTTTCGGGGCGCTGGACGAAATTGTCCGCGATCATCTCAACGAGCAACTGTTGAAACTTTGGGACACAACCAATAAGACAATCTGCTTTGTGACCCATTCCATTCCGGAGGCGGTCTATCTGTCGACAAAAATCGTCGTCATGTCGCCTCGACCCGGTCGGGTGACGGACGTTATCGATTCCACCCTGCCAAAGGAGCGACCCTTGGATATTCGCGAAACACCAGAATTTCTGGCGATCGCGGCCCGCGTGCGGGACGGGTTGCGGGCCGGGCATAGCTATGAGGAATAATCTATTTTGACCAAGGGGCAAAAATTTAACTCAGGATATGGAGTGAAGTTGTTT
Organism: Rhizobiaceae bacterium; assembly: GCA_039977975.1. Taxonomy (GTDB): domain Bacteria; phylum Pseudomonadota; class Alphaproteobacteria; order Rhizobiales; family Rhizobiaceae; genus Pseudahrensia. The sequence continues at coordinate 124,220 of JBDWCD010000006.1, read as the reverse complement.
CTGATTTTGCTCGGCCTGATGGTTTCAGGTCTGGCACATGCCGGGCAAATTCAAACACGTAGTGCCAACGGCTTTACTGCAACTGCAGCACTGATCGGCGATTCAGACTGGGCCGCCAAGTGGTCTAATCTTGACCAGATGGTGCCGGATTTCGACCTCATCGAGCAGATTAATGAGGAGCAAAATGCGACCCTGTTGATCTTCTTTTCCAATCCGTCGCGGGACCAGGAAAATATCCGGGTATCGTGCAAAATGGAAATTCGCGATGTCAGAAAGCAGATCGTCGCCCGGCTCGACCCGCGCATCTGCCTGGCAGAATCGGCATCCAGCGAGGCGGCCGATGTCTATCTGTTTCCTGATATGGAGCTGACGACGGCCCACGCCACGGCCTCTGGCCCACTGGCACTGACCATCAGTGTAACAGATGAAATCAGCAACAAGAGCATCGAGCTGCAACTGGACATTGAGGTGGACAAGCAGAGCAGATGACGGCCGGATCCAAGACCCTACCTGTATTGACCATTATCGCCATTATCGTGGCAATCTGGTATGCCTGCGTGGTTTGGATGAACGCCCCATTTGAATATGACCAGGCGGAGCGGGCCAAAACCGAACCGCCGGCATTCTCACAACTTGTCAGGCGCACCATGGCGCAGGAGCGCCCGGTTCTGCCAGCGCCACATCAGGTTTTCACGGAAATCTACAAGACCACGGTGCAGAAGAAGATCACGTCGAAACGATCGCTGGTCTATCATAGCTGGATAACTCTTTCTGCCACCCTGCTCGGCTTTTTGATCGGCACGGCGCTGGGCATCGCCCTGGCCGTGGGCATTGTCCACAATCTGGCGATGGATCGCTCGGTGATGCCCTGGGTGATTACCTCCCAGACCATTCCCATCCTGGCCATTGCGCCGATGATCATTGTTGTGCTCAACGCGGTGGGAATTTCCGGCCTGCTGCCGAAAGCGCTGATCTCGACCTACCTGTCTTTTTTTCCGGTGGTCGTTGGCATGGTGAAAGGCCTGCGGTCGCCAGACCGGGCCCAGCTTGACCTGATGCACACCTACAGCGCCAGCCGGTCGCAGACCTTCTGGAAACTACGATGGCCCTCCTCGATGCCCTACCTGTTTACGTCGCTGAAAATTGCCGTGGCAATTTCGCTGGTCGGCGCCATTGTCGGTGAGATGCCCACCGGAGCCGTCGCCGGACTGGGAGCCCGGCTGCTGGCCGGGTCCTATTACGGACAGACGATCCAGATCTGGTCAGCCCTGTTCATGGCTGCGGCGCTGGCCGCAACCCTGGTGATGATTGTCGGATTCGCTCACTCCTATGTGCTCAAACGCATGGGTGAAAAACCACAGGGAGCCGCTGCATGATTCTGGTGATCGCAGCTTTGGTTTTCTGGCTGGCCATGTGGTGGCTGAACCAAAGGCTTGTGGCCGTCGATACCGGCCAGAACCAGAACCTTGCGCGGGTCATAAATCTGACAGTGCCGTTAATCTTCGGCATCACCCTGTTTGTCATCTGGGAACTGGTCGTGCGCGGCCTGGAAGTGCCAACCGTGCTGCTGCCACCGCCAAGCATGATCTGGGAACGCATTACCAATTCACTGCCGATCCTGTGGCAGGATTTTCAGCAGACATTTTTGAAAGCCGTGATTGCCGGATATATTCTGGGCTGCGGATCGGGCTTTGTCGTTGCTTTGCTGATTGACCGCTCACCCTTCCTGCAGCGCGGTTTATTGCCTCTTGGCAATTTTGTGTCGGCACTGCCGATCATTGGTGTGGCACCCATCATGGTGATGTGGTTCGGATTTGACTGGCAGTCGAAGGCGGCCGTTGTTGTCATCATGACATTCTTCCCGATGCTGGTGAATACGGTGCAGGGTCTTGCCGCCGCTGGCAGTATGGAACGGGACCTGATGAACACCTATGCCGCGTCCTGGTGGCAGACAATGGCTCGTTTGCGACTACCTGCCGCTGCGCCCTTTATCTTTAACGCATTGAAAATCAACTCAACTCTTGCTCTAATCGGAGCCATCGTCGCTGAATTTTTTGGCACGCCGATCGTTGGCATGGGTTTTCGCATTTCCACCGAGGTCGGCCGCATGAATGTCGACATGGTGTGGGCAGAGATTGCGGTGGCCGCCTTGGCAGGCTCTGCATTTTACGGGGGCGTGGCACTCATCGAACGAGCCGTCACGTTCTGGCATCCATCCGTCCGATCCGGACGAAACTAAAAGCCCGCCGCAAAAGGCGAGGATAGAACCGCCCAATGGGCATGTATGAAGGGAGACTACCCAATGAAAAAACTAGCACTCTTACTCGCGGCTGGCGCATTTGCCGCAACCAGCGTTCAAGCCTGGGCTGCCGACAAGGTGACCTTGCAGCTGAAATGGGTCACGCAGGCTCAGTTTGCCGGCTATTATGTGGCCAAGGACAAGGGCTATTACGAAGCTGAAAATATCGACATCGAGATCAAACCAGGCGGCCCTGATATTGCCCCTGCACAGGTTCTCGCCGGTGGGGGTGCAGATGTGGTACTCGACTGGATGCCGTCTGCCTTGGCGACTCGCGAAAAAGGTCTGCCGCTGGTCAATATTGCCCAGCCGTTCAAATCCTCCGGCATGATGCTCACCTGCCGCAAGGATTCCGGCATCAAGACGCCGGCTGACTTTAAAGGCAAGACGCTCGGTGTTTGGTTCTTCGGCAACGAATATCCATTCCTGTCCTGGATGAGCAAGCTCGGCATCAAGACCGATGGTTCAGCTGATGGCGTGAAAGTTCTCAAACAGGGCTTTAACGTTGACCCGATCCTGCAGAAGCAGGCCGATTGCGTCTCCACCATGACCTATAACGAATATTGGCAGATCATCGATGCCGGTCTTTCTGCTGACGACCTGATCACCTTCAAATATGAAGATGAGGGCGTCGCGACACTGGAAGACGGCATCTATGTCCACGAAGACAAGCTGAAAGACGCTGCATTCCAGGACAAGATGGTTCGTTTCGTTCGCGCCTCGATGAAAGGCTGGAAATATGCTGAGGCCAATCCGGATGAAGCAGCCGAGATCGTTCTGGAAAATGATGCCTCCGGTGCCCAGACCGAAAAGCACCAGAAGCGCATGATGGGTGAAATCGCCAAGCTGACTGCCGGTTCCAACGGCGCGTTGGCGGAAGCCGACTATAAGCGCACCGTATCAACCTTGCTGTCAGCTGGTTCTGATCCGGTCATCACCAAGGAACCTTCAGGCGCATGGACTTCAATGATTACAGACAAAGCTCTGTAATCGTCTCAAGCTCTTGAGCTGAAAATCGGGCGGTCTTGCTTCGGCAGGGCCGCCCGTTTTGATTCAGCAATTTTCATTTGCAAGATAGGCCGCAGCTTCCTTGCGGGTCTCAAAGATATGCGGTGCGATGGCCCGTTTCTTCAGATCCTGGCCCAGTTTTTGACGCAGAAACGGGCTGGTCGAATAGCGGCAGGCGGTCAGGTAATAGTCGCTTTCAAAGCGCGACAGCAGGTCAGCCCATTTGCTCGCCAATCTTGGCGCGACACTCATGCCGTCATGGTTGGAGATCAGATTGACCTTCTGTCCGAGCGCCTCAAGGAAGGCTTCGAAAGGTTGGCGGAAAGCTTCCAGATCTGCTTCGCTGTGAATCTCAATGCCGCTGAGATTGGCAAACAGGATGTTGTTGGTCGCATCGTGCACAAGTCTGTTTGACATATTCATATTCAGCATGTCGCCCCGCAAGCCCATGGGTTTGTCGAGGAACAGGCGCGGATCCATTGGTTTGACATCCTTGATGATTGGCTCAAATTCCATCTGATCGAGAATGTCAGATTTGAGATCAATGCCCGGCGCGATTTCAATCAGTTCCAGACCGGCATCGGCCATTTTGAAGACGCATCTTTCGGTGATGTAGAGAACATCCTTGCCTTGTTCAGCAGCATAGGCACCGTTGAAGGTGATCTGTTCGACACCGACGATGAATTTGCGGTTGCGGCCTTCCTTGACCACTGACATCTGCCCGTTTTCCAGCACCACTTGAAGCCCGCCGGCGGTGAAGGTGCCAACGAACAGGACCTTGCGTGCATTTTGCGAGATATTGATAAAACCACCGGCACCGGCGAAGCGGTCCTTGAAGCGGCTGACATTGACATTACCTTTCGCATCCGTCTCCGCCATGCCGAGACAGGCCAGATCGAGGCCGCCGCCATCATAAAAATCGAATTGCTGATTGGTCTGGATAATTGAATCGGCATTTATCGCCGCGCCAAAATCGAGGCCTGACTGAGGCACGCCACCCAGCACGCCAGCCTCGGTGGTCAGTGTAATATGATCGATAATCTCTTCTTCATTGGCCACCGCCCCGACACCTTCGGGCATGCCGATGCCGAGATTGACGACACCATTGACCGGCAATTCCATGGCGGCTCGCCGCGCGATGATTTTGCGCGGGTCGAATTTCATCGGCGCGATCTGATCAACCACACCGACCATACGGCCGGTAAATGCATGTTCATACTGGGTCTGGAAGGTCTGCATATGGTCCTCACGTTCGGCAACGACGACGCAATCAACCAGATTGCCGGGAACAACAACTTCCTTCGGCGACAGCGAGCCTTCCGCAGCAATACGTTCGACCTGAGCGATCACCAATCCACCAGAGTTCTTGGCAGCCATGGCAATTGGCAACATGTCCAGGGTCAGCGCTTCGCGCTCCATGGTGATGTTGCCCGTCGGGTCTGCCGTGGTTCCGCGGATCAGTGCCACATCGACGGGAACGGCGTGATAAAACAGCCATTCCTCACCCTGCAATTCTTTCACTTCCACCAGTTGTTCGGTTGAACGGGTGTTGATCGCGCCACCGCTCTGGCGCGGGTCGACAAAGGTGCGCAGGCCAACTTTGGAAAACATGCCTGGCTTGCCGGATGCAATGTCGCGATAGAGCTGCGAGATACAGCCGAGCGGCAGGTTGTAGGCTTCAATCTCTTCCGCCACTGCCATGGCGCCCAGTTTGGGCACCAGTGACCAATGGCCACCAATGGCCCGCTTGACCAGGCCCTTATGGGCAAGGCGGTTAAGTCCCTTGTCTTTGCCGTCGCCGGGCGCGGCGGCGAAGATCAATGACAGGTCACGCGGTGCAGCAGACGCAAGAAAGCGTTCTTCAAGCCCCCGCAACAGCCCGTCAGGCGTGCCGATGCCGACAAATCCGGACACGCAGACCATGTCACCATCGTCAATCGTTGCAATTGCATCTTCAAGCGGAATGACTTTATCAACCATATTTCTTGTCCAAAAATATATTTATTTTTTTGAGGCGGCCTTCTTTGGCGCAGCCGATTTTTTACCAGCGGCGGCCTTTTTTCGCTTGGGCGGGGCTGGCTTTTTGCTGGTTTTGCCAATCCATTGGCTCAATCCACCAGCCACAACGCCCTGCGCCTTACGGCTGACAAAAACACCCACATGACCGCCGGGAAACCCTATTTCTTCATAGAGATTTGGCCTGACGAATTTTGACAGGGCTTTGGAACAGCTGACAGGGATGATGTGATCCTGCAGCGCATAGATGTTGAGCACTGGACAGGATATCTTGCGCAGATCAACCTTTTCACCGGCAATCTCGAACTCACCGTTCACCAGTTGGTTTTCGCGGTACAGATCGTTCAGCCATTGCCGCGCCGCTTCGCCGGGATGATCGGGGCGATCTGCAATCCATTTTTCCATGCGCAGAAAATTCAGGATCGCCGCTTCGTTGCCGTCCATATTGGCCAGGCCAATATTGTATTTGGTCATGCTGGCCATCGGAGTCAGCGACGAGAAAATCGCACCGGTCAGGGCACCGGGCAACATACCATAGGTGTCGATGATCAGGTCAACATCGTCCTGGCTGAGATTTTGAATCCAACTGTTGAGGAATCCCTCGCCTTCCCAGAAATTTTCCGGCTCGCCTTCAAAATCAATCGGCGTGATTGCCAGCGCCAGCCCGGCAAACAGTTCAGGACGCAGGGCGGCGAGGGCCGCAGCAAATGTGCCACCTTCGCAGATGCCAAACATATTGACCGGCTTGCCATCGTTCAGCTTCACCAGTTCTTCAACGCAGGAACCGAGATAGAGATCAATGTAGTCGTCCATGTTGAGATATTGATCAGCACGGGTTGGCGTGCCCCAGTCGACCACATAGACTTCAATGCCGTCGGCCAGCAGGTTACGCACAAGCGAGCGGTCTTCCTGAAGGTCGATCATCGTCTGGCGACCGAACAGACCGTAGCAGATAAGCACCGGCGGCGGCGTCTGCGTCCTGGTCGACGCCTTCGGCTTGGCGGCTTCGCCGAGGGGGCGGTATTTCAACATCCGCACCTTGTCGATCTGGAACACCACATCTGCGGGGGTCTCAGCGATTTCCACTTCCGCCTGGCGTTTACCGCTCAGCACTTCGCTGGATCGCACCGCTTTCATGCCGGCATCAACCATCTGGCTCCATGCGGCGGACCAGGCCTCTCCGGCCTGATCATTGGCGTCCATTAAACTGCCGTCGGAATTTCGCTTGCGTGGGATCATGTTTCCTTAGCCACTTTCAATGCTGCTACCTCACGCTTCAGTTTACGCACTTCGCGGCGCAATTCATGGACAATTTTTGCCACGTCATCCACCTCGGTGCGGGTTGGCATCTGCCAGTTTTCACACCAGGCTTCAGCGGTTTCGCGCTGCCGGGCCTTGATTTCCACGCCAGCCCGCATCAGGCGGCGCTGGGCATCCATGAATTCCGGTGTCCGCTGGGTTTCCAGCAATTCTTCATTGGCGGCTTTTAACCAGGCGTCGAGGGCTTCCTTGACCTCGCCGGACTGCAAGTCTTCCAGCGTGAAACTCTCGCTATAGCGCTTAAACGCGCGGCCCCAGGCGTCCTGCATGATTTTGGAAAAATCCATCGCAGCTTTTTGATAGTCGAGCGACTCCCGCCAGGCTTCTGCAGCATCGATTTGCGGCGTTGCCAGGTCAGCAAATTGCGGGCCCTGGGCAATCGAATTGAGGATGTTCCTCAACTGCTCCGGTGCATGATCCATCCAGTTGGCCGGGTCCAGCATGCCGTGCAATGCATCCTTGCTCTGGGCAAACAGCTGGTCAGCGGTGCCATTGGCCATCATCGCAGAGGGATTCCAGGCCGGGGCCCAGGAATTGATGAATCCCTGCCAATTGGCCATGGCGTCGGGTGCCATGCCGAAATTCGGCTGGCCCGCCGCCGCCGTCGCCGCCGCACCGGCAAAGTTGCGGCTGAATTCATCAGCCGCTTCTTTTTGCGCTTTCAGATAGGCTTCCTGCCCCTGTTGCCACATGTCGAACATCTGCTGAAAGGCATTGTCTGTATTGGCCATGATTAGCTACTCCTAAAGTGCTGCCGTGTAGATGCCGAGCGCCGCTTCGTAGGTCATTTCAACCGGGTTGTTGACCAGCAGGCGCGTCTGTTTCATGGCGTCTTCTGCCAGCATTGGCAGGTTGTTGTGGTTGACACCAACTTCAGCCAATTTGCTCTGCATGCCAAGCTCCGGGCCCATCGCCTTGAAGCCTTCGACCATGCCTGCGCCGATGTCAGCGGGGGATTTGCCAGCCAGGTTCGGGAAGATGATCGGGCCGATTTCGGCATATTGATCAGCCGCAGCACTCATATTGAAGTCCAGCACATAGGGCAGAACCAGCGCATTCGACAGACCGTGGGGCACATGGAAGTGACCACCCAGTGGATAGGCCAGCGCATGGACGGCAGCGACTGGTGCATTGGCGAATGCCATGCCGGCCAGCATCGAACCGAGCAACATGTTGGAACGCGCATCGCGGTCCTCACCATTGGTGCAGGCCGTGTGAATATTGGCGCCCAGCAGGCTCAAGGCTTCGCGGGCCAAAGTGTCGGAGACAATGTTCTTTTTATGCTTTGAGGTAAACGCCTCGATGGCGTGGACCATGGCATCGATACCGGTGGCGGCTGTGACATGGGCAGGCAGGCCGACGGTCAGTTCCGCGTCCAGAATGGCCCAGTCGGGCAGCAGCTGCGGAGAAACCACGCCTTTTTTCTCGTTGGTGCCGGTGGTGACGATGGAAATCGGGGTCACTTCGGAACCGGTACCGGCGGTTGTCGGTGCCAGAACCAGTGGCAGACGACCGCCCTTGACCAGACCGACGCCATACATATCGCCGATGGGCTGGTCGGAACCAACCAGAACGGCAATCAGCTTGGCAGTATCGAGGGAGGACCCACCACCGACAGAAACAACGCCATCGACGCCTTGCGCCTTGGCTTCTTCGACAGCATTGAGAATCATCGCTTCAGGTGGATCAGCGACCACATCATCAATGATGTGCACGTCGACGCCGGCCGATTTCAGACCGACGAGGGCAGCATCGGCAAGGCCAAGCTTGAGGATCATTTCGTCGGTGACGAAAGCAACTTTCTTGCAGCCCATCTCGGCCATCAGGGCACCGATTTTGGCGGTGGCTCCGACTTCACAGAGAATGGATTTGGTTGTTTGAAATTGAAAGGCGTGCATCTTGGTTCCTATTGTTCGTCAATGGAGGTCAGGCTTTTCAACCTGTTGGTCAGTTTCATGTTTTCGGAATAGTCGACCGGGCAATCGATGATCGACACCCCGCCGTCATTCATAGCGGTCTTGATCGTGTCGAGCAGGCTATCGGCGCTCTCGACCTTGTAGCCGTTGGCGCCAAAGCTTTCTGCGAATTTAACAAAATCCGGATTGCTGACATCAATGTGAGAAGCGCGGCCATATTCGCGCATCTGGTGCCATTCGATGAGGCCATATTTATTGTCGTTGAAGATCAGGATGGTGATGTTCAGGCCAAGACGCACAGCGGTCTCGATTTCCTGGTTGTTCATCATGAAGCCACTGTCGCCGCAGACTGCGAGAATGTTGCGCTCGGGATAGACCAGTTTGGCAGCGATGGCGCCCGGCAGGGCGATGCCCATGGAGGCGAATCCGTTGGAGATGATGCAGGTGTTGGGACGCTCGGCCTGGAACATGCGGGCCATCCACATTTTGTGGGCACCAACGTCAGAGATCACAATGTCTTCCGGGTCCATCGCCTTGCGCAGGTCGCAGATGATTTTCTGTGGTTTGACGGGAAATTCGGTATCGTCTTCATGTTCGTTGAGCATGCCGACAATTTTGCCACGCAGCTTTTTCATGGCCGGGCTGGCTTGGCGCTCGCAGCGTGCGGCGATGCGGCGCATGGAATCTTTCAGATCGCCAATCACACCAGCTTCGACGATATAGTTTCTGTCGACCTCAGCAGGCGTGCCATCAATATGGATGATCGCCTTGTCGTGATTTGGGTTCCAGTAAGCCGGGTCATATTCAACCATGTCGTAACCGACACAGACGACCAGATCGGCCTCATCGATACCGAAGGCGACCAGATCGTGGGCCTTCAGGCCAACGGTACCGAGGCTGAGTGGATGGGAAGAGGGAATGGCGCCCTTGGCCATGAAGGTGGTGGCGACCGGCGCAGAAATGGTTTCGGCCAGTTCAACCAATTGCTCGCAGGCATCGTTGCGGATGACGCCGTTGCCGGCGATGATGATCGGGTTTTTGGCGTTGGAAATCAGTTCGGCGACCTGGCGGCATTTACCGACGGCTGCCGTCGGTGCCAGTGGCGACTGAACTTTCAAAGGTGCCACATCTTCGACTTCCATATCGGCGATGTTTTCAGGAAAATCGATAAACGCGGCGCCGGGCTTTTCAGCCTGGGCGAATTTGAAGGCCTTGCGGACAATCTCGGGAACAATTTCCGGCTCACGGATCTGAACGCTGTATTTGGTGATTGGATCGAACAGATTGACCAGGTCGAGAACCTGATGGCTTTCCTTATGCATGCGGGTGGTGGCACCTTGCCCGGCGATGGCGACCAATGGCGCGCGGTCCATATTGCCATCGGCAACACCGGTGACCAGGTTGGTGGCACCCGGACCAAGCGTCGACATGCAGACACCGGCGCGGCCGGTCAGCCGGCCATAGACATCAGCCATAAAGGCGGCGGCCTGTTCGTGTCGTGTGATGATAAATTCGATGGGGCTGTCCAAAAGCGCATCCATCACGGCGATATTTTCTTCGCCAGGAATACCAAAAATATATTCCACACCCTCATGCTCCAGACATTTTACGAGGAGCTGGGCAGACCTCAATTTGTTCGACATTTTTTTCCCTTGATTGCTTCACACCGTTCCCGATTGGATACGGGAGCCATTGCCGATTTACGTGACACTGGTGCGATATGCTCATGCAAGCCCCGGACCAGTTGGCGGTCCATGATCACATCTTTGCGCGGCGAGCAACAGTAAAACCCGCACTGCAGCAATGCAGTTTCTGCAAGGCAGATGGTTTTTCTGCTTTTTATCAATAAGTTAAATAAGAAGATTCCAATGCCAACAACAGAAATCGGCAATTTTTTTGTGCGGCGCACCATTTTTATGTTGCAATGCACAAAAAATGCGCTAGATTGTCACTTGTCGAAACAAATTGATGCGAATTCAAACCTCCTTGCTGAGCCGCACAGTCGCCAACGTGAGATGAAGAACATGACCAAGAAACAAACAGAAAAAGTTGAAGTGAGCCCTACAATGGAAAAGTCACAAGAATATTTCACCACCCAGATCGCCAATTCTGAAAAAGCAGTTGAAAGCGCTATCGAGTTCAACGCTGCTGTATTCAAAGGCGGTGAAGCGATTGCCAAGAAAGTTTACGACAACTACGTTTCTAACGTTGCTGCCGCTTTCGATGGTGTTAAAGCTCTCAACAAAACCAACGATGTAGCTGATTTCTACAAAGTTTCCACTGCCAACAACGCCGCTGCTGCCGAGCGCCTGTCTGAACAGGGCAAAAGCCTGGTTGAACTGTCCGGCAAAGTGCTGAAAGAAACTGGCGAAGCTGGCCGTCTGGCCTATTCAAAAGGATTTGCAGTCAACGTGTAAGTCATTCCTCCTCCCAGACTTACTGACAGCAATAAGAGAGCCGTTGACCCTCCTCCTCCCGGGTCAGCGGCTTTTCTGTATCTGGAGGGCGCCACATGACCGATGATCATTTGTGCAGCGCAATAATTTACTTCCCACACGCTTGATTTACCGCTAGTTTGCCGCCACCGGCCTATTGGGCGGGTTGGGCCTGATTGGAACGGTGAGACGCATTGAAGAAATCAAAGAAACGGGACGACGGTGCCGAGGAACGCCTATCGGACGGGCACATCCTGATTAAAAAGTACCCAAACCGTCGCCTCTATAACACGGCGACCTCGACTTATATCGTGCTGGACGATGTGATCGAACTGGTAAAATCCGGCCAGCCCTTTGTCATCGAAGACACCAAGAGCGGTGAGGACATTACCCGAACTATCCTCAATCAGATTATCTTTGAGCAAGAGATCAAGCCGTCGAATTTCCACTTTCCGCTGGAATTTCAAAAACAGCTGATTGCCATGTATGGCGACACCTATGGGCAGATGGTGCCGGACTATTTGACGGAATCGTTGAAATTATTCGCCGCCGAACGCAGCCAGATGGGTCATGCATTTGAAAGTGTGGTCGACCGCAACACACGCACGATGATGGAATACAGCCAGAAACTGGCGCAGCAGAACATGGAAATGTTCCGCCAATCCTGGTCGATGTTCAACGTGGGTTCAACGCCCCCCACCACAGATGGTTCCGAACCAGAAAAGCCATTCGATGCTTCGTCGCCGCCGCCGTCGTCGCCGTCGTCCTCTTCGTCGTCGCCGCCGCCATCGCCGCCGCGTGAAAACGAGTTGGAACAGATTCAAAAGCAAATCGATGCGCTGCAGGCGCGGCTGAAGTCGCTCAAATAGCCATCACCGGAAGTTTTATGCCGCATAGAAGAACACAACCTGCCAAGGCCTATTCAAAGCACTATCATCTGGGACTGGGCTTTCACGGGTTCCACCGCCTCAACTATCTTGAATGGGGTGACGCAAGCCAGTTCAAACATCTGGAGACCTTGTTCTGCGTGCACGGACTGACCCGCAATGCGCGCGACTTTGACTTTCTGGCGGAAAGATTATGCACCCAGTACCGCATCGTCTGCCCGGATGTGGTTGGTCGCGGTGACAGTGATCACATTCCCGAAGATGGCTATAATTATCTGCAATATAATTCGGATATGAATGCGCTGATTTCCCGGCTTGGGGTGACCGAGGTCAACTGGATCGGCACCTCGATGGGCGGCATTATCGGCATGGTGCTGGCGTCTGTGGCGCAATCGCCGATCAAGCGGCTGGTGGTCAATGATATCGGCCCGGAAGTGTCCCGCGAGGCCCAGATGTCAATTGCGGAATATATTGGCCGTTCCGATGATTTTGCCAGTATCGATGCCGTCGCCAATCATCTGCGCAATATTTACAGAGAATTTGCGCCAATGACCGATGAGGACTGGCATCATATGGCGCATTATTCCAGCCGTCGCACCAAACAGGGCACCTATCGACTGAAGGTGGACAACCGGGTTGGCGAAGCATTTCGGGATTCTATCTCGTATTTCAATGTCGATATGTGGGATACCTGGGAGCGCATCTCCTGCCCGGTATTGGTTTTGCGGGGCAAGGATTCGAGCTTTTTGTCGGAACAGACCGCTGAGCGCATGCTGGCCTGCGGACCGGAAACCACGCTGATCGAATTCGACAATACCGGCCACACGCCAACCCTGCGCAATGAAGAGCAGGTGGGGGTGATTGCGGACTGGCTGAACGATAGCTGACGATGTCCATCGCGGGCAGAATAAAGAAAGAGCAACAATGACTGATTTTCACAAGCAACAGTGCCTGATCGACGGCAAATGGCTGGGATCTGGCGATACTGTAATCACCAATCCCGCCAATGACGAGCAGATCGCCAAGGTGCCGAACATGGGCGCCGACGAAGCCAATCAAGCTATCGCTGCGGCACAGAAAGCCTTTGGCACGTGGTCGAAAACCCTGGCCAAGGAACGCTCGGCGATCCTGCGCCGCTGGTTTGATTTGATGGTGGCAAATGCCGATGAACTGGCCGCATTGCTGACCCGCGAACAGGGCAAACCGCTGGCCGAAGCCAAAGGGGAAATCCTCTACGCCGCTTCCTTCATTGAATATTACGCCGAAGAGGCTAAACGCATCTATGGCGAGACCATTCCAAGCCCGTTTGCCGATGGTCGCATTGTGGTCATTCGCCAGCCGATCGGTGTGGTCGCGGCTATCACGCCGTGGAACTTTCCCGCCGCCATGATCACCCGCAAGGTGGCGCCCGCCTTTGCCGCCGGTTGCACCGCCGTGGTCAAGCCCGCCCCAGACACGCCGTTGACCGCTTTTGCCGTTGCTGCATTGGCTCAGGAAGCAGGCCTGCCGGATGGCGTGCTGAATGTTATTTCCGGCGATGCAGTCGCTATCGGGGGCGCCATGTGCTCAAGCCCGGATGTGCGTGCCATGACCTTCACCGGTTCAACCGCCGTCGGCAAAATCCTGATCAAGCAATGCGCTGATACGGTTAAACAGATGGGTCTGGAACTGGGCGGCAATGCGCCATTCATCGTCTTTGATGATGCCGATGTGGATGCCGCGGTTCAGGGGGCGATCATCTCGAAATACCGCAATGCCGGTCAGACATGCGTGTGTGCCAACCGCATTTATGTTCAGGACGCCATTTACGATGAATTCGCACAAAAACTGTCGAAGGAAGTGGAGAAGATTGTCGTTGGCCACGGGGATCAGCCGGGTGTCAGCCAGGGACCGCTGATCAATGATGCAGCTGTTGCCAAGGTTGAAGACCATGTTGCCGATGCGGTTTCCAAGGGTGCTAAGATCGTCACCGGCGGCAAACGCCATGCGGTTGGTGATCGTTTTTACGAACCAACGGTTTTGACCGACGTGACCACTGACATGAAGATCACCCGCGAAGAGACCTTTGGCCCGGTCGCGCCGCTTTATCGCTTCAAGCAGGACGAAGAGGTGGTTGAATTGGCCAATGCGACCGAATTTGGCCTTGCATCATACTTCTATGCCCGCGATATCGGCCGCATCTGGCGCGTCGCTGAGGCTCTCGACTATGGCATGGTAGCGATCAATACCGGTCTTCTGTCCACCGAAGTGGCGCCATTTGGTGGCGTCAAGGAATCCGGCATTGGTCGCGAAGGCTCGCGCCATGGTGTCGAGGAATTCACCGAGATGAAATATCTGCTGATGAGCGGCATCTGAAACAGCCGCCAAGCCCCAAATCAGTTTACGTTCACGCGCGAACACAAAATTGTGCCAGGCCGTCATTTGGCCTGGCTTTTTTGTTTCGGTAGCCTGGTCCCATCAAAAATATCAACTTTGATGGGCCGCCATGCTGACCAAATTCCTCAAAACTTCAGCCGCTGCTGCGATTATCGTGGCATCTTCAATTCCACCCACATTTGCATCAACCGCCGGCAAGATCATCGAGATCAAGGGCGAGATCATTGATACCTGGTGCTATTTCTCCGGCGTCATGGGCGATACCGACGCCACGCGCGGCACGGCCCATCACACCTGTGCGCTGTGGTGCGCGGCTGGCGGCATTCCGGTTGGCGTGCGCACCGAAGAGGGCGAAGTCTATATGGTGCTGAAATTCCAGGGCGAAGACCCCCTGGAACAGACCGACACGCTGATGGAAATCCAGAGCGACATCATCACCGCCCGCGGCAAACATTTTCTGCGTGACGGGGTGAACTATATTGTCGTGGAAAATGTGATTGCCAATGACGGCATCACCTATCTGTCCCACGAAGATTATGACTCCGTGCCGCCCTTCTCGGCGCCGAAGAAAAAGAAGTGAGGCGTGACATGAAGAATAATTCTCTGACCACTGCAATCGCCGCGACCATTGCAGCAGCAACCGCAGCTGTTGCGACTGCGTTGCTGTTGACCGTAAGCGCCCACGCAGCCGACTTCTCGCAAGGCAGCAAGGCAAAGGCCTGGAACCTCTATGGCGAGGAAAAGGCTATGTTTTCCGGCAAGGTAGTCGACCTCTTGTGCGAACTGTCGGGCTCCTGCCCGGATAATTGCGGTGATGGCAAACGCCACTTGGGCATTGTCCGCTCAGCCGACAACGCCCTGGTCGCCGTGCTGAAAAACCGCCAGGCGTCGTTCAACGGTGCGACCGAAGACCTGCTGCCCTATTGCAACAAGAACGTTGATGTTGATGGGCTGATGATCGGCGAAGATGAGGTTTCCGCCTCGCGCTTCTACATGGTGCAGTTGATCCGCGTAACGGGTGAGGAAAAATGGAACAAGACCACCCGCTGGACCAAGCAATGGCGCAAGAAGAATCCGGAGGCCAAAGGCAAAGGCCCCTGGTTCCGCCGCGACCCACGGGTGAAAAAACAACTCGCCGAGAACGGTCACTTTGGCCTGGGTCTCGAATTTGACCAAAAATATATCGAAGAAAACGAGTAGGCCGGTGAAATTCATTCAGACCAAACATCTGGGCATCGCTGCCATACTGCTGGCTGGCATCGGCTTTGGTGGCCTTGCGGCGGCCTGGACGTCACAGCCGAAGGTCGACGCCAATTCGCGGCCTGACCCGGCAAAATTTGCCGTCGACAGTTCCAATACGCCGGGCTTTCCGCAGATCAAAGGAGGTGATTTTGAACTGGTGGATCACCACGGCAATCGCCGCACATCGGTCAGTCCCGACGGCACATTCCAACTGCTGTTCTTCGGCTACTCCAACTGCAAGGCGATCTGCTCACAGGCCTTGCCGACGCTTGCCGAAGCCGTGGATCTGCTGGAAGGCATGAATGCTGCCGTCACGCCGGTACTGATCACAGTTGATCCGGAGCGCGACACCGTTGAAGTGCTGAACAATTCGGTCAGTGACATACATCCCAAACTGGTTGGCCTGACGGGACCGGAAGCCAAGCTCGACGCAGCCTACAAGGCGTTCAATCTGGAAAAGAAGTTTCTGTTTGAACATGTCGATGAAGGCGCGGTGTATTCTCACGGGTCCTTTATCTATCTGCTGGGGCCGGATGGGTCGTTCAAGACCCTGTTCGCCCCGATCATCAGCCCGGTACGGATCGCCGAAATCAGCGCCGGCTATATTGCCCAGCAGGTAAATTAGCGTCTTACTGGTTCCGGGATTAGCGACCGGGAGCCAATTGACAATGCAACAGGCAGAAGATTTTCAACAGGAATGCAACGCACTGGCCGAGCTGCTTGCGGATCAACCCGATACGGTGTTTGAACGCGCAACCCTGTTCAAGGGGTGGACGATCAACGACGTCATCGGCCATTTGCACATGTTCAATGTCGCCGCCCGGCTGACATTGGAAGATGACCAGAAATTCGCAGATTTCTTTGCCCCGGTCTCTGCCGACCTGAAAGCAGGCAAGTCGATGCTGGAGTCTCAATATGTCTGGCTCGACGGACTGCAGGGCCGCGCCCTGTTTGATGTCTGGCGTGGCGAGTGTGAGGCAGTGGCAGAACTCTATGCTGCAACCGATCCCAAACAACGCATCACATGGGCTGGCCCGGATATGAGCGCCCGTTCATCAATCACCGCAAGACAGATGGAAACCTGGGCCCATGGCCAGGAAATCTTCGATTGTCTGGGCCAGCGGCGGATCGACAGCGACCGGATCAAGAACATTGCCCATCTGGGTGTCAGCACATTCGGCTGGACTTTTGTCAACCGCAAACAACAAGTACCGGAGCCTGCGCCCCATGTGATGCTCACCGCACCATCGGGCAGCGTTTGGGAATGGAATGAGCCGCAGGACAATAATCGCGTCAGTGGACCGGCAACGGACTTCTGTCAGATCGTCACCCAGACGCGCAATGTCGCCGATACAAGAATTCAAACGTCAGGCGACACCGCCACCCGTTGGATGGCTATCGCCCAATGTTTTGCCGGCAAGCCGAACGACCCGCCGACTCCCGGTGAAAGACATATTGCCAGCTAGAACTTATCAAGTTCACAGATAGAGGAACGAACGCCCCTCCTCGTTGAACAGATGCATTTTGCTTTCGTCTGCGTTGAGGCCAATACGATCTCCGCGTTTGACATCATACGTGCCGGGCACTTTGGCGACGACGGGATTGTCTGAGCCAGCGACCTCGACATAGAGATTGGTGACTTCGCCAAGCGCTTCAACCAGAGTGATCACGCCTTCAACGAGTGCATTCTTTGCATCACCATCAGCCACACTCATATCTTCAGGACGAAAACCCAGATGCGCCTTGTGGCCCTTCTGATCCGCAGCAGATTTGATGGAAACGGCGGCCTTGCCACCCCCGGCCAGTTTGACCTTGGTCTTGGCACCGGTGGCTTCGACAGTGGCGGAGACGATATTCATCGCCGGCGAGCCGATAAATTGCGCCACAAACAGGTTTGCCGGACGCTCATAAAGTTCGATCGGCGAGCCGACCTGTTCAAGATAGCCTGCCGACAGAACCACGATACGGTCCGCCAGGGTCATGGCTTCCACCTGGTCATGGGTCACGTAGATCATCGTGGTGGTCGGCATGCTTTCCTTCAGTTTGGCGATCTCAATGCGGGTGGCAACACGCAGTGCGGCATCGAGGTTCGACAAAGGCTCGTCAAACAGGAAGACTTTTGGATCACGACAGATCGCCCGGCCGATCGCCACGCGTTGGCGCTGACCACCGGAAAGCGCCTTGGGCAGACGGTCCAGATAGGGTCCGAGCTGCAGAATATCGGCCGCATTTTGTACCCGCGCGTCGATTTCTTCCTTCGAGGCTTTGGCGATGCGCATGCCGAAGGCCATATTGTCGTAGACCGTCATATGCGGATAGAGCGCATAGGACTGGAACACCATGGCAATGCCACGCTGGGACGGGGGATAGTCATTGACCCGTGTGCCATTGATCTGCAAATCACCATCGCTGATTGATTCCAGACCGGCGATCATCCGCAGTAAGGTGGACTTGCCGCAGCCCGACGGGCCGACAAAAACAACAAATTCACCTTCATTAATATCAAGATCAATGCCGTGCATGACCTCGGTGCTTCCATAGGATTTCTTGATCCCCGTGAGTTTGAGTTCACTCATGCGGTTTCTCCCCCTTTGGCGGTTTGCTGCATACGGCCGAAATAGGATCCGTAAGCGTCCAATGTGAGTGTGTTGCCGGAAATGGCGCCGCCGGTACCCGGTGATTCCATTGTGACAAAACTGGCTGGTGGCGCGGCAATTTGCTGTGGTGCGTCACTCATATTGATGGCGACGAAGATGGTCGTGCCGTTCTGACTGCGCTCGAAGGCGAGGACCGAGTCGCTACCTTCCACAAAACGAATGTCGCCGGTGGCAAATACCGGTTCGCTGGCCCGAAACTGCAATGCCGCACGGTAGTGGCTGAGCAGTGAGTCGGGATCGCCTTCCTGCAGGTTCGATGACAGGTGATTATGCTCTGGCGGCAGCGGCAGCCAGGGTTTGCCCGTGGTGAAGCCGCCAGCTTCGGCATTATGCGACCAGGTCATCGGCGTGCGACAGCCGTCGCGGCCGACAAAGCTTGGCCAGAACTGGATGCCATAGGGATCCTGCAGATCCTCATAAGCCAACAGCGCCTCGGTCATGCCGAGCTCTTCACCCTGATAGAGACAGACCGAGCCGCGCAGTGACAAGATCAATGTCGCGGTCATTTTGAGAAAGCCGTCGCGATCCAAAATCTGATCGGCCCAACGCGAGGCGTGACGCATCACGTCGTGGTTGGAAAAGGCCCAGCAGGACCATCCATCCGGAGCCACCCGCTCAAAATCAGTGATCACTGTGCGCACCTTGTCGGCGGTGATCGGTTCCGGCGACAGGAAGTCGAAGGAATAGCACATGTGAACCAGTTCATCGCCGGAAGTGTATTGCGCAACGATTTCCAATCCCCGCTCGGCATCGCCGACTTCGCCCACGGCAGTCTTGCCAGGATAGGAATCCAGCAGGCTGCGGAAGCGTTTCAGGAATCCAAGATTTTCTGCCTGACTCTTGTCATAGAGATGGCTTTGAAAATTGTAGGGATTGACCGCCGGTGCGATGGAATCATTGCGTTCTTCCGGCCGCAAGGGCGGATTGTCCTCCAGCCCCTGGGAATGGAAATAGAAATTGATCGTATCGAGGCGGAAGCCGTCCACTCCCCGCTCCAGCCAGAATTGTACCGTCTGCAACAACGCATCCTGAACGTCCGGATTATGGAAGTTCAGATCCGGCTGGCTGGGCAGGAAATTATGCAGGTAATATTGGCAGCGGGTGGCGTCCCATTGCCAGGCCGAACCACCGAAGATCGACAGCCAGTTATTGGGAGGCGAACCATCGGGCTTGGCATCAGCCCAGACATACCAGTCCGATTTGTCATTATCGCGACTGGAGCGCGATTCAACAAACCAGGGATGTTGTTCCGACGAATGGGAAATCACCTGATCAATCATCACCTTCAGGCCCAGACGATGGGCTTCGGCGATCATTGAATCGAAGTCCGCCATCGTGCCGAACATCGGATCGACTTCGGTGTAGCTGGAAACGTCATAGCCAAAGTCGAGCATTGGCGACTTGAAGAAGGGCGATATCCAGATCGCATCCACCCCAAGGCTGGCAATATGTGGCAGGCGCTGGGTTATCCCCCGCAGGTCTCCAATCCCGTCACCATTGCTGTCCTGGAAGGAGCGGGGGTAGATCTGATAGATCACCGCCCCGCGCCACCAGTCCGGGTTGGTGTCGTGGGAGGTCAGGACACCCGGAGCCAGCGTATGATTAAAATCGTGAAGCACGTTCATTGCACTTAACCGCCCTTCACGGAGCCGGCCAGCAGGCCGCGCACCAGGTAGCGCTGCAGCAGGAAGAACACCAGCAGCGGTACAGAGATGGAGATGAAGGCGGCTGTTGCCAGTATTTCCCAATTGCCGCCGCGTGTGCCTAGCAATTCGACAATCTGGTTGGTCATCACTGTCGTCTGACCGGTGGCATCGATCAGGAACACTTTGGCGACCAACAGGTCATTCCAGGTCCACAGGAACTGGAAGATCGCAAACGATGCCAGCGCCGGGAAGGACAGCGGCAGGATGATTTTGGTGAAAATCTGGAAATCGGTGGCGCCATCAACCTTGGCATTTTCGATAATGTCGCGCGGCAGCCCGACCATGTAATTGCGCAGAAGATAGATCGCCAGCGGCAGCCCGAAGCCGGTATGAGCCAGCCAGACGCCAAGATAGCCTTTGCCAATGCCGACATTGTTGTGCAGTTGCAGCAACGGTATCAGTGCCAGTTGCAACGGCACGACCAAAAGGCCAACCACGGCGGCTATCAGCAGGGCACGGCCCGGAAATTCCATCCAAGCCAATGCATAGGCGGCAAAGGCAGCAATCAGGATCGGAATGATGGTCGCCGGGATCGTTACCGTCAGCGTGTTGAAGAAGGCCTTGGCCATGTTGTCCTGGCCGGTGCCGCTGAACAGGATCGTGCCGTAATTTCCAGTGGTAAAGGCCGGTGGCAACACAGCGGTGACGAACACGCGTTGGCCGCGCCTGCGCAGCTTGTCCGGACTGGTGAGTTTGTAGGAGCCGTCGGCGCCCAGCGTGAAGGTCTTGCCCTTGCTGAATGTTGCCGTGTCGCCGACCTTGAAGTCGTCGACGGCGCGGGAGGAAACGCCAAAGGCACTGATTTCAACTGGCCCGGGGGCGTCTTCGCCATCGGCAAGCAGATTGCCTTCCACAACAAAAACGCCATCCACTTCTTTTGCCGCATCACGGCCACCGGTGCGCAACTGAATAATCTGTTGCGACGAAGTCAGCGAGGCCCACCAGCCGGACGCGGTGATCTGGTCGGCGGTGCGGAAAGAGGAAACGAACAGGCCAACGGTCGGGAACAGCCACAAGAGGACCAGCGCGACGACCGAAATGTGGACCGCCCATGTGAGAACCGGTTTGGAGGTTGGAGAATCGGACATTAGCGCATCTCCTTTCTGGCGTTGTAGATGTTCCAGACCAGGATTGGCGTCACAAGCAGCATGATGATCATGGCGGAGGCCGATCCGACGCCCCAGTCGTTGGCGCGGAACAATTTGTCATACATATAATTGGCAAGAACCTGGGTTTCCCACTGACCATTGGTCATGGCGAACACGATGTCGAAGACCTTGAGCACAGTGATGGTGATCGTTGTCCAGACCACCAGGATCGTGCCCATGATCTGCGGCACTTTGATCTTGAAGAACACCTGGAAGGGGTTGGCGCCATCGATGACGGCAGCTTCAATCGTCTCCTCGGGAATGCCCCGCAGTGCCGCCGACAGGATCACCATGGCAAAACCCGTCTGGATCCAGATCAATACCACCATCAGGAAGAAATTGTTCCAGAACGGCAGGGTCAGCCATTGTTGCGGTTCACCATATTTCAACTCCGTCGTCCACAGGGCCGGCACTGCGCCAAGCGCTTTCCAGATCAACCAGGCTGCACCGATGGCGGCAATACCGCGCAGGATAGAGGGAATAAGGGCAGGCTTGCCGCGCCCGGCAAAGGCCGGTTGCACGACCGAATAAGCCACATAGCCAACGATGGCGGTAAAGCCCAAGAGGATGACGGTCGGCATGATCTTGAGCACAAATATCGAGATAGGACCGCCATCAAAACCCATCCAGACGGCATTCAACACGCCGATCTGGGCGGTCTCTGCGGGTCGGGCATCGTAGATCAGCTTGAAGATTACCGAGGCGCCGACAAAGGAAATCGCCATCGGCATGAAAATCAGCGATTTGCCGATATTGCCCCAGAATATTCGGTCGGTCAGCTGGGCGGTCAACAGGCCAAAGGCTGTTGATGCGGCGGGGACAACAATCAGCCACAACATGTTGTTGCGGATCGCTTCCCAGAATTTCGGTTCGGCCATCATCTGTTGGTAGTTGGCCAGACCGACAAAGGCGTCGTCCTGTGACCGGTCGGTCAGCGACAGGCGCAGGGTCTCAAAGACCGGATAGCCAAGATACAGGCCCAGCGCGAAAATCGCCGGAAACAGGAACAGCCAGGGTCGCACCTGGTTGGCGCGGTTGATGTTTCGGCCAGCCTTATCGCCGGTGGCCGGAAATATGACCTTGTCGAGCAATTGGTTGGAAAAATAGAAATAGCCAATGCAGCCACCTACCCCAACCAGGATCGTGATCAGACCTTGTAATGCTGGATTCATGTGACGTCCTCCCGACAGATGAGTGACTTGCAGTGCGCATCCGGGCGATTCAGCCCGAACGCAGTTCCTCAGTTATTATTCGCGGCGGCGAGTGCTTGCGGCGTGTGCCTGCGGCGAGAAATTTGCAGCGAATGTTTGCCGCGAACCGCATTGCCGGGCGTCGCATCGCCTGAGAGGGTGCGACGCCCGTCGGTGTAAGCAAGCTTACTTCAGCGCTTCCCAGCTGGCCTGGATTTCATCGGCGACTGCCTTGGCGTCCTTGCCACCAGTGAAATCCACCATGCCGGTCCAGAAGGTGCCAGCACCGACACCACCAGGCATCAGGTCGGAACCGTCAAAACGGAAGGTTGTGGCATTGACCAGAATGTCACCCTGACCGCGCAAGGCATCGTTCAGATAGGCCTCGGATTTGACGCCCTTGTGCGGTGTCAGGAAGCCGGTCTGCGCCATCATAACTTCATGCGCCAGAGGCAGCTTGAAGAATTCCATCAAATGGTTGGTGGCGTCCGATGCCTTGGTAATCGACATCAATGTGCCACCGCCGAGAACCGGATTGCCGAGATCCTTGCCTGCATAGGAGGGGAAGTAGAAGAAATCGACATCATCACCAAATTCAGTTCCTTCAGGGAAGAAAGCCGGCACAAACGACGCCTGACGGTGCATGTAGCACTGAGGGGGCGAAGCAAACATGCCCTTGGGTGAATCGCGGAAGTCGGTGGTGGCCACGGCACCGGCACCGCCGGCAACCTTGGCATCATCACGGGCGAACCAACCGAATTCTTCAATTGCTGCCACAACCCGCGGGTCATTGAATGGCATCTGGTTGGTGGTCCACTGGTCATAGACGTCGGCTGGTTGGGTGCGCAGCATGATGTCCTCAACCCAGTCGGTTGCCGGCCAGCCGGTGGCAGCCCCGGAACCCAGACCGATGCACCATGGGGTTTCACCATCAGCGACAATCTTTTCAGTCAGTGCCCGCAGCTCTTCCATGGATTCTGGAACTTCATAACCGGCATCTTCAAAGTTTTCCGGTACATACCAGACCAGGCTTTTCACATTGACGTTGTAGAAAAAACCGTAGAGTTCGCTGTTGCCGGCCTTGTTCTGATAGGTGCCCAGGTCAACCCAGGACTGACCGGCACCATAGTTGGACGCAATCCAGTCTCCCATGCCGGAAGGCAGTGGCGAAAGCAGGCCACGAGACGCCATGTCGGCAGCCAGACCAGGCTGCGGGAAAACGGCAATATTGGGAGCCGAACCGGCTTCCGCGTCGATGACGATCTGCTGCTCAAATGAATCCGACCCGGTATAGATGACTTCCGCCCCGGTGGCGGCTGAGAAATAGGCCAGCGCCGAACGGAAAACCCCGTCCTCCGGCTGCAACCAAGGACCGGTAACGGTGACTGTCTGCCCCTTCAGATCAGGGGCACTGTCGGCCCAGGCCTTGTAACTGTCCCAGCTGAAGCGCGCGTCTTCACCGACTGCATATTTCAGATTGGCATGGCCGTCTGCAAATGCAGCGCCACAGGAAACGGCCAGTGACAAGAGACTGGCAGCAATAATTTTCTTCATGAAATCCTCCAAGCAAGGTCCGCCGTAAAGCCGCCAACCCGTGCATTCATTGTGTTTGGACAGGGATGCGTCCTCTGCCTCCCGCTCACCAGAGCCGAATCTGATTTGAATGTCAAACTCAAATCCAAAGCGCTTTGGATAATTTACTTACACAGGGCCATTGACAATTGTCAAGCACAGTCCAGTTGGCAGCCCTATTTGCGGCCTTTCCGTCCACAGGGGGGCTTGCTATAATTTAGAATGCTTGGCATTTTCAAAGCGGTTTGAACAATGGTAACGTGGGCCGTGCCAGAAAAAACAGTCAATCTGAAACAGCTATCGAAGCATCTTGGTCTGTCGCAAACCACCGTCAGCCGGGCCCTGAACGGGTTTCCCGAAGTCAGTGAAAAAACCCGCCAGAAGGTGCGCCTGGCGGCCGACAAGTTCAATTACCGACCCAGTCCAAGCGCCAGCAGCCTGGCAACCGGCAAGGCGCGGATCATCGGCCATGTCGTGCCGGTCTCTGAACACCGGATGATCAACCCGCATTTTTCCGACTTCCTGGCCGGCGCCAGCGATGCCTATGCCCAGGCGGGGTATGATCTGTTGATTCGCGCGGCTCAACCGGACGAGGAAGCTGGCATCTACCGCGATTTTGTCAGCCGTAACCGGGTCGACGGCGTGGTGGTTCACGGACCCAGGGTCAACGAAACCCGAATTGAGTTCCTGCAATCCATCGGCCTGCCCTTTGTTGTGCACGGTCGGGCCGGCGGCGAGGAACATTCCTATTCCTGGCTTGATGTCGATAACCGATCTGCAATTGAAAAACTGACCAACTATCTGATCGACTTGGGGCACAGACGCATCGCCCTGATCAACGGGTTGGAGACGATGAACTTTGCCCATCGCCGCCGCCTTGGCTATGAGGCCGCGCTGCAGGATCATGGCATAGATGTCGACCCGGTGCTGATTTCCAGCCGCGACATGAACGAGCCCTATGGCTATGAGGCGACAATGGCCAAGCTCGACATGCCCAACCCGCCAACCGCTTTTATTTATTCCAGCGTGCTGTCTGCACTGGGTGGCATGCGGGCCGCGAATATGCGGGGCTTACTGCCGGGACAGGATATCTCCCTGGCGACCTTCGATGACCGCCTGTCCTTTCTACAAAGCGGCGGCGGCGAGAATGGCGGCAAGAAAGGCGGCGACAGTGCCAATGGGGTCATGGGCGCCGGTTCAACTCCCTATATGACCAGCGTGTCATCCTCTATTCAGGACGCCGGAAGACGGGTCGGCGAAATGCTGATGGATCAGATATCCAACCCCGGCACACCGCCGGTCTGTGAACTTTGGAAGACCGACCTGATCATCGGAACGACAACCGGCAAGCCCGCCTGACTAGAGCCGCCGCCTCACACGCCCAGAAATCGGTCACTGATCTTGGGAGTTAATTCGCCGGGCAATCCATCCCAGACCGTTTCGCCCTTTTCCAGAATCACACAGTGATCGGCAATACCGAGCAGTTCGTTGAGCGATTTGTCGACCAGCAAGATGGACAGGCCGGTCTGCTTCAACTTGTGTAGGGCCGCCCAGATTTCCTGCCGCACGACTGGCGCAAGCCCCTCTGTGGCTTCGTCGAGGATCAACAGTTTCGGATTGGTCATCAATGCCCGGGCAATGGCCAACATCTGCTGCTCCCCTCCTGACAATGTGCTGGCCATCTGATTGCGCCTTTCCTGCAATCGCGGGAACAATTGCGACACGCTGTCAAAATGCCATTCACCGGGACGGGCCGCGGCGATGCAGTTTTCGTAAACGGTCAGATTGGGAAAACAACGGCGGCCTTCCGGGACCAGTCCCAAACCGATGCGAACCGCCTCGTGTGGTTTCATGGCCAGCAGGTTCTGGCCGGCAAAGTCCACACTGCCCTGCCCCGCGGCCACCATTCGACAGATCGCGCCAATCGTCGTCGATTTACCCATGCCATTGCGCCCCATGAGCGCAACCAGAGAACCTTCATTGACGCGCAAATTGACATTGAAGAGCGCCTGCGACGGACCGTAAAAGGCTGTCAAATCGCTGACCTGCAACAGGGTATTCATGACGCCTCCTGCCCCAGATAGGCTTCCTGAACCTGCGGATTGTTGCGTATTTCCTGCGCCGTGCCGGTGGTGATGATGCGTCCATAGACCATCACCGAAATCCGGTCGGCGAGTTCAAACACGGCGGCCATATCATGTTCGATCAGCAGGATCGGCACTTGTTGCTTCAGCCGTTTCAACAGCTGGGTAATCTGTTGACTGCCAGCCGGTCCGATGCCTGCCAGCGGCTCATCCAGCAGCAGCGCCCGCGGCTGCAGGGCCAAAGCCATGGCCATCTCCAACTGACGCCGCTCGCCATGGGACAATTGCGAAACCGGCACATCCGCCCGCTCCTTAAGATCCAGCTGCCCGATATAGGCCAGGGCCCGGTTGCGCAGATCATCGTCCTGCAAAAAACGTCGAAACAGGCGAAATGTCCTGCCCTGCTGCCCCTGCACCGCCAGCATGACATTTTGCAGTACGGAAAACTCTCCAATCAGTGACGAAACCTGAAAAGTGCGCCCCAGTCCGGCCCGCGCCCGGGCAACGGTGTTGAGATTGTTGATTTCCTGCCCGTCAAACCGGATCGATCCGCCATCGGGCCGTATTTCGCCTGCCACCTGTTTGACCAGGGTCGATTTTCCCGCCCCGTTGGGTCCGATCAGCGCGTGGATTTCCCCTTGCTGCAGATCAAGCGTCACTTCTTCATTGGCCAACAGGGCACCAAAGCGCTTGCTGAGCCGATCCAGTGAAAGCACGGTTTTGTTGTCGCCACGGTCAGCCATGTCGCCGCTCCCCGGCCAGGACGCCGATTATGCCGCCGCGGGCAAACAGGATGACAATCAACAGCAACATGCCCAGCCAGAACTGCCAGAATTCGGTCATGCCACCGAGGAAATGTTCCAGCGCGATAAACAAAGCCGCCCCTGCCAGCGGTCCGGCAAAGCGCGCAACGCCTCCTAAAATGACGAAAATCATGATCTCCCCCGATACCTGCCAGGACAGCATGGACGGGCTGATAAAACGGTTGAGATCAGCATATAGCGCACCGGCAAGACCGGTAATCGCCGCCGAAATCACAAAGGCCGTCAGTTTCAGGCGAAACGGATCAATGCCAATGCTGGTGACCCGCTGCGGGTTTTGCCGCGCCGCCTCAAGCGCCATGCCAAAGCGGGACTTTACCAGCCGATCAACGAGCAGAAGACAGGCCGCCAGAACTGCCGCACAAAGCAGGAAGAACTGAATCGGATCGAGAGTGTTCAGCCCCGGAAAGGAATTGCGTACATAAATCGACAGACCATCTTCGCCACCATAGGCCGGCCAGGAAATTGCGAAATAGAATATCATCTGGGCAAAGGCCAAGGTGATCATGATAAAATAGACCCCGCTGGTCCGCAGGCTCAATATCCCGATCGGCAGAGCAAACAGAGCTGCTGCCGCCATCGCCACCAGCCAGATCACCGGCATGGATTTGGTGCCTTCAATGGCCCAGCCGGCAATCACCAGCGGTTCGTAGCTTTGCGCATGGCTGGCCAGAATGCCCATGGCATAGCCACCCAGTCCGAAAAACGCCGCATGGCCAAGCGACACCAGACCGCCATGACCAAGCGCCAGGTTCAGGCCAACACCGGCCAGGGCCAATATGACGACTTTGGTAGCCAGCGTGATGGTGAAGGGCTCATCCCCCATCCAAGCCGCCAGCACCAGCAAAAGGCCGGCTGCGATGAAGCCAAAACTGATCGTGGTTTCGCGTCTCACCCGCGTGCTCCAAACAAGCCCGTGGGGCGAAATACCAGGATCGCAGCCATCAGAATATAGATCAGCATCGATGCCAGGGCGGAGCCGGTGGACGTCGCCGCCGAATTGTCCATGAAGGTGCCAAATACTATCGGCAACAAGGTGCGGCCAAGCGTGTCTGTCAAACCAACAAGGACGGCCGCCACCAATGCGCCGGGGATTGAGCCAATGCCGCCGATGACGATGACCACGAAGGCGAGGATCAATACCGGTTCACCCATGCCGATCTGCACCGACTGAATGGCTCCAAGCAGCGCACCGGCAAAACCGGCAAGTGCCGCCCCGAGCGCAAATACCATTGTATAGAGTTTGCCAATATCGACGCCCAGTGCAGTGATCATCTCCCGGTCACTTTCGCCGGCCCGGATGCGGATTCCCAGCCGGGTTGAGCCGATCAGCCAGAACAGGCCCGCGGCGACCACAAATCCGATAACGATGATCGCCAGGCGGTAGGCGGGATATTGAAATCCGCCGGGAAAGGTAATGGCTCCGGACAATATGGCAGGTGTGTCGAGGTAAAGCGGAAAGGAGCCGAACAGATAACGCGTGCCCTCTGAGAAAATCAAAATCAGGGCAAATGTCGCCAGCACCTGATCGAGATGATCACGGGCATAGAGCCTTCGAATGACAACGATTTCGACAATCACCCCGGCAATTGCAGCTGCCACCAGACTGGCCGCAAGGCCCAACCAGAACGACCCGGTCGCCGCAGCCACGCCAGCACAGGCAAAGGCGCCGATCATGTAGAGCGAACCATGGGCAAGATTAATCAGCCCCATAACGCCAAAAACCAGCGTCAGTCCGGCGGCCATCACAAACAGCATAATGCCGAATTGCAAGCCGTTCAGAACCTGTTCGAGAAACAGAGAAAGACCCATCTCACCGCATCCAGCAAAAAACGGGCCGCGAACGGCCCGTTTTCCAGTTCAGTTTCATCTTTGGCTACATCTTACACTGATCGACATAGACATTGCCGTGACCGGTCAATGCGGTTGAAACGATCTTATTGGTGTAAATGTCACCTTCCTTGATCACTTCACGAACAAAAATGTCCTGAACCGGATGATGATTTTCGGTGAAGCTGAAGGAACCACGCGTGCTGTTGAAATCTGCAGATTTCAGTGCGGCGCGGAAGGCATCTGCATCGCTGACGTCGGCCTTGCCCATGGCCGACAGCAGCAAAGCGGCAGTGTCAAAGCCCTGGCTGGCATAGAGCGAAGGCAGACGCCCATATTCCTTCTGAAAGGATTCAACGAAAGCCTTGTTGGTCGGATTATCGATATCCTTTGACCACTGGCTGGCATTGCGAACGCCAACGGCTGCAGCGCCGACGGCCTGCAAAATGCCCTGGTCAAATGAGAAAGCCGGACCGACAAGCGGAATATCAACACCGGAAGCCGCATATTGCTTCATGAACGAAATGCCCATGCCGCCGGGCAGGAAGAAGAAGACACTGTCAGCGCCAGAAGCGCGAATCTGAGCGATTTCGGCGGCATAGTCCTTTTGGCCCAGCTTGGTGAAGACTTCACCGGCAAGACCATCACCATATGTGCGCTTATAGCCGGTCAGCATGTCCTTACCGGCGGGATAATTTGGCGCCAGGATGAAGCTGTTCTTATAACCGGCCGCTTTGGCATAGGCGCCAGCACCTTCCGACAGGTTGTCATTTTGCCAGGCGACGTTGAAATAATTCTTGTGGCAGCCCTTGCCGGCCAGCGCGGAAGGTCCGGCATTCGGTGACAGGTAGAACTTGCCCTGCGCCACGGCAGCAGGAACCACGGCGATGGCCAAGTTGGACCAGATAATGCCGGTCAACACGTCTACCTTTTCACTCTGGATCATCTTGTCGGCCAGTTGCACGGCAACATCAGGCTTGCGCTGATCGTCCTCGACCACAACAGTAATGTCCTTGTTGCCCGACTGTTTGACAGCCAGCATGAACCCATCACGAACATCAATGCCCAGACCAGCACCGCCGCCGGACAATGTTGTGATCATGCCCACTTTGATCGGATCTGCATGGGCCGCTCCGGCCACAAGCATTGCAGTCAAGGCGGCGATTTTGCCTATTGATTTCAGCATGTTTTTCTCCCGTATTATTCCCCGTATTTTTCATTGACCCGCTGCATCTAAGCTGCGGCGTGGCCGCACACCAGCCAATTCAGCTCGATCTGTCAACGTCGAAACCGCTTGCAATTTCCGCCCCTGCCTTGCGGAAGAGCTATCACGGCCCAATTGGCAAAGCTGGGGGCAGACTTGATTGGTTGGTGGGAGGCACAACGAACATAGAATTCCGCCTGCCCCTTTGGGGCGGTGGCGATCGCACCGGTCGGAGCAGTTATAATATTAGTGCAGTGGTAATTCGCCTGATCTTTGCTTTTTATGGGGCCAAGTTGAGACATGTTGAATTCGCCGAGTCATGGCGGCACCGGGTAGAATACTCAACTTGAAAACTTCGGCGACTGCATCAACCCGCTCTCAGAGCGATTGATTCAATGTTTTCAGTAGACATCAACTCAGGGTGCAGATCGCCGATTTTTCGACAATCTGTCACAAGCGTGATTTGATATTGAGTGGCCCGGCGTTTTAATGCCAGGCATCATCAATATTATATTCCTGCTGGCATTATGGCACTTACAACCAGACTAAAACTGTCACTCCTGATCATGCGCCTGTCGATCGGCGCATTTCTGCTGGTCTGGGCTTCGCTGAAATTCTACCGCCCGGAATGGATGGGCAATGTATTTCGACGCACCTACAAGATGACCTGGTTAAAAAAAGACGTTGGTTTCGAACTTCTCGGCGTTGAATTCGGCTTTGTCGAGATTGCCTATGCAGTGGGCAGTCTGCAGGTGCTGATCGTGTTGTTGTTCATTGCTGGCCTGTGGCGCACGCCGGTCTATGCGATTGTCACGCTGATGCATGGCACCGGCATTACCGGCGCTGCACTGGGAGGAGCACTTTGGCGGTTTACGTCCTATCCGCAAAATCTGTTGTGGACCTCGGTTGCAACGCTGGGTGCCCTTGTTGCCCTGTTCATTTTGCGTCGCCATGATGGTTACACGATTGACGGATTTCGAAAGCGCAACTCTCCATGATTTACCTTGTAGCAACTGTGACCATGAAACCTGGCTCCCTGCCCAACTTTATCGATGCGGCAAAAACCTGTATCGCCGCCACCCGTCAAGAACCCGGTTGCATTTCCTATGATCTGCACCAGAGCCTGACCGATGAAAACACCCTGGTATTTGTCGAACGCTGGGAAGATCAGGAGTCGCTGGATGGCCATTTCAACGCACCGCATTTCAAGATCTGGCGTGAGGCTGGCAGCCCTTATTTCACCAGCAGAAAAATCGAAATTGTCGAAGTCGATACCGATAAGGTCAAAGTGCTCGACTAACAACGGGTCCAGAGGTGGCATGCCTTTCAAAGAATTGTCGACGTAACGTAACACGTCGCTCTTGAGTGTGATGCGCGGTGATGCAATGGTGTTTTCTCAATGAGGTCGGGAAATTCGGCAAATTGCAAGCGAGTGCTTGTAATTGTTGGGTTTTTTGCCAATAAAAAACGCAAGTCATGCCCGGGGGCTCCATGAATTCTTCGCCAAGCGCCAACAGCGCGGTTCGAGTCACGGACCTGCATAAGAATTTTGGCAGCCTGGAGGTTCTCAAAGGCGTCTCGCTTGACGCCCACGACGGCGATGTCATTTCAATTATCGGCGCGTCGGGATCCGGCAAATCGACCTTTCTGCGCTGCATAAATCTGCTGGAACTGCCGTCGGCCGGGAATATCGAAATTGCCGGAGAAGCGGTCAAATTTGCACCGCCCCGCAATGGCGAAATGCACCCGGCCGACAAGAAGCAAATCCAGCGTTTGCGCACCAATCTCGGCATGGTTTTTCAAAGCTTCAATCTGTGGGGCCACATGACCGTGTTGCAAAACGTCATGGAAGCACCCGTTCACGTGCTCGGCGAAAGCAAGGCAGCGGCCCGTGAAAAGTGCGAAGCAATGCTACAGCGGGTCGGCCTTTATGAAAAACGCGATCAATATCCGGCCTTCCTGTCGGGCGGACAGCAGCAGCGTGCTGCCATTGCAAGGGCCTTGGCGCTGGAGCCCCAGGCGATGTTGTTTGATGAACCGACCTCGGCGCTAGACCCGGAACTGGTGGGTGAAGTGCTGAAGGTGATCCAGGGCATCGCTGAAGAAGGACGCACCATGATCCTGGTCACCCATGAAATGGCCTTCGCGCGCGAAGTCTCCAGTAACGTAATTTTTCTCCACCAGGGCCTGGTGGAAGAGGAAGGAACACCGGACAAGGTGTTTAACAATACCACGAGTGAACGCTGCAAAGCGTTTGTAAAATCAGTTCATTAGTATCAAGGGAGTTAACTTAATGAAATCACTGAAAACACTTCTTGCCGTGACGGTGTTTACCGCTGGTCTCGGCATGACGGCAGCTTCTGCCGACATCAAACTGGGCCTGGATTCAGCCCCCTATCCCCCCTTCGCAGACGTCGATGCGGCCGGTAAGCGTACCGGTTTTGAAATCGAATTGGGTAATGCCATTTGCAAAGCAATGGGCGAAACCTGCGTTTGGACTCCGATTGCCTGGGACGGCATCATTCCGGCGCTGAATTCGAAGAAAATTGATGCGATCTTCGCCTCCATGTCGATTACTGCAAAACGCATGAAAGTCATCGACTTCTCAGACAAATATTACAACACACCGGCCGCCATGGTTGCACCAAAATCGGCCTCCATCGACGGCACCCCTGCCAGCGTTAAGGGCAAGATCGTCGCGGTGCAGGTGTCCACAACCCATGCTGATTATGCCAAGAAATATTTCGCTGACTCTGCTGATGAAGTGAAGACCTATCAGGCCTTTGACGAGCACAATAACGACCTGGTTGCCGGTCGCGTCGATGCAGTTGTCGGCGATTCACTGGCTTTTGCCGATTTCCTCAACGGCGATGCCGGCAAGGGATTTGAAATCAAGGCCTATCTGAATGACGAAGCCGTCTTTGGTAAGGGCGTTGGTGTTGGCCTGCGCAAGAGCGACGGTGACCTGCGTGCCAAGTTTAACGCTGCCATTGCCAAAGTGCTGGAAGACGGCACCTATGACGAGATCGCGAAGAAATATTTCGATTTCGACATCTACGGCAAATAGGCCGCTCTTTTGCACCCGGCATCGCAAGATGCCGGGTGACTTTGTTTAGCAGGACAGTCGGCCTTTGTTTGAAAGTCTCCAACTCTTGTGGATCGAGCCTCCCGGACGGGGGCTGTCGCTGTTGCACGGATTGTTCAGCACCCTGCAGATCGCCGTCGGTGCCTATGCGTTGGGATTGACCATCGGACTATTCGGCGCACTAGGCAAAATTCATGGGCCTGCCCCCTTAAGATGGCTGCTGACCACCTATACGACACTGATCCGCGCGGTACCGGAACTGGTTCTCATCCTGCTGCTCTACTATGCCGGCACCTCGGCGCTGAACAATGGGCTGGAAAGCCTCGGCTATGATCCCATCGATATCAGCGGACTGGTGGCAGGCATCGTTGTCCTGGGCTTTGTTCAGGGCGCCTATACCACCGAAGTGATCCGCGCGGCCATGATGGCTGTGCCGAAGGGACAGACCGAGGCGGCACTCGCCTATGGCATGTCGCGCACTCAATCGATCTATCGCATATTGATCCCCGCTATGATCCCTTTTGCGCTGCCGGGCCTCGCCAATCTGTGGCTGATTGTCACAAAGGACACGGCCTTGCTGGCCGTCGTCGGCTTTTTTGAACTGGCATCGGCGACAAAAACGGCGGCTGGCAGCACCCGCAATTATCTGCTCTTCTACAGCGCTGCGGCGGTGATCTATCTCTGTGTCACCCTGTTGTCGAACGTTGTATTCCGCAAGATTGAAAGCCGCTATCGACGCGGCCAGGCGACGGCATAGGAACAGATTATGGATTGGTCCTGGCTTCCCGAATATTCCGACAAATTGATTTCAGGCTTCTGGCTGACAATCCAGTTGCTGGTCATCTGTAGCACGCTGGGCTTCCTGTTGGCGGTGCCGGTCGGCCTGGTTCAGGTGACAGGCCCTAAATGGCTGGCAATGATCGCCCGTGGCTTTTGCACCGTTGTTCGTGGAACCCCGCTGCTGATCCAATTGTGGCTGATCTATTACGGCGTCGGCGAATTGTTCCCCGGAATCGAGGGAATCCGTGAATCCTTCCTGTGGCCGGTTTTGCGGGCAGCCTTCCCTTACGCGGTCCTGGCCTTCACCCTGTCGGTTGCCGGTTATGTGGGCGAAGTCATGCGCGGTGCCTTTGCAGGCGTGCCAAGGGGCGAGTTGGAGGCTGCGCGCGCTATGGGCATGAGCCCGTTCAAAGTGCTCTACCGCATCTGGCTGCCACGTGCGGTGCAGAACGTCTTCCCCACCCTGGCCGGTGAAGTGGTGCTGACGCTGAAAGCAACGCCCCTGGCGGCAACGATCACCATTTACGAATTGTTTGGTCGCAGCACCGAAGTCCGACAGGATACATTCCTGGTCTATGAGCCTCTGCTGCTGGTTGCCGGCATTTATGTTTTACTGACCGGAATCATCGTCGCCATTTTTGGCTGGCTTGAAAATCGAATTCCCAAACCGAGTGTTGCATGAGCACGATATTGGTGGCCGGCGTAGCCGTGCTCGACTTTGTATTTCACATGGACGAATTCCCGCGTCAGGCGGAGAAATACCGGGCCGATGCTGCGCTGATCAGTGGCGGCGGCAATGCCGCCAACGCAGCCGTTGCCATCTCCCGTCTTGATGGCGATGCCCAATTGGCGGCCCGTCTGGGTGTTGATCAGATCGCCGACATGATCATCAGTGATCTCGACCACGAAAAGGTCGGCACGGCGCTGATCAAGCAATATGACGGATGCCGGTCTTCCTTTTCCTCCATCTATATCGACGGCCAGGGCGAACGGCAGATTATGAATTTCCGCGACAACACCCTGCCCTGGAACGCCGACTGGATTGAATCCGCTGCGCCGAAAAACATGACTGCCGCATTAGCAGATACCCGCTGGCCCGATGGTGCTTTGGCGGCGATGCAATCTGCCAAGGCCAGAAATGTCCCCGGCATTATGGATGCCGAAGCGCCGGTGCTGGAGGCAGAAGCGGCCATCCACGCCGCCAGCCATGTGGCCTTTTCCGCCCAGGGAGCGGTCGATTTCACCGGACAGGTAAACATCGAACAGGCCGCCCTGCGCGCCGATGAGTTGCTGCCCGGCACAGTGATCGTCACGGATGGCGAAAACGGCGTGGTGATGGTGCGGGACGGAAGGTCCCGGCACTTTCCGGCATTTGAGATTACCGCGGTGGACACCCTGGGTGCTGGCGATGTCTGGCATGGGGCTTTTGCCCTGGCCCTGGGTGAAGGTATGAGCGAAGAACAGGCGATCCCTTTCGCCAGCGCCGCCGCGGCGATTAAATGCGGTCGAAAAGGCGGCCGCGAAGGGGCACCATCGCGCCGCGAGGTCCAGCAATTGCTGAAGGATAACAAATGACACATGCGCCAGCTAACAGGGAAATATTCGGCCAGCTTGACGACGGCCAGTCGATTTATCGGGTCAGGCTGACAGGCGGTGGGTTGAGCGCCAATATACTGACCTGGGGCGCCGTCCTGCAGGACCTGCGCCTCGATGGGCACGCCCCGCCCCTGGTTCTTGGCTTTGACGATTTTGCCGACTATCCGGCCCACTCACCGTATTTTGGCGCCACGGTAGGCCGCGTTGCCAACCGGATCGGCAACGCCCGGTTCGATGTCGATGGCACGAGCTTCAATACCGATCCCAACAATGCCGCCGGCAAACACACATTGCATGGCGGCGCTGCCGGCTATGGCAAGCGCAATTGGCAAATTGCCGATCTCGGCACCTCCCATGTCTATCTGACGCTTGAAGATACAGACGGATCAATGGGTTTTCCCGGCAATTGTGCAGTGACCTGCGATTACACGCTGAAAGACAATGGTTGTCTCCACATCGCCTACACGGTGCGCAGCGATGCCCCGACGCCGGCCAATCTGGCCCACCACTCCTATTTCAATCTGGATGGCAGCTCAGATTGTCGTGATCACGTGGTGCAAATCCTCGCCGATCGCCATGTGGAGGTTGATGAAGAACTGATTCCGACCGGCAATATCCTTGATGTTGATGGCTCCATGTTTGACTTCAGATCGCCCAAACCGATTGGACGCGACCTGTCAGAGGGAACCATCTACGACAATAATTACTGCCTGTCTGACGCCCGCCGGGGTCTGCAGGACGTGGCCAATGTCCGCTCCGACCTTTCCGGCGTTTCAATGACCGTTGCCACCACGGAGCCGGGTCTGCAGTTCTATGCCGGCCACAAGGTATCCACACCGGTTGCCGGCCTCAGCGGCGAACCATACGGGGCCTATTCCGGGTTCTGCATGGAAACGCAGAATTGGCCCGACGCCATAAACCATGACAATTTTCCCGATTCAATCGTTCGGCCTGGCCATGATTTGCGCCAGGTTAGCGAATATCGATTTAC
This sequence comes from Rhizobiaceae bacterium, assembly GCA_039977975.1. Classification (GTDB taxonomy): domain Bacteria; phylum Pseudomonadota; class Alphaproteobacteria; order Rhizobiales; family Rhizobiaceae; genus Pseudahrensia. The sequence goes on along the minus strand of JBDWCD010000006.1, from coordinate 88,057 downwards.
CAGGAACTGAGCCAGCGACTTAGACAGAAACTTAGACAAGAGCTTAAACAGGGGCTTGCGGAGTTAGATCATGAGATTTTCTGGCAAGACGGCCATCGTCACCGGTGCCGCACAGGGTATTGGTTATGCTATTGCCCATCGGTTTTTAAGCGAGGGAGCGCAGGTCGTCATCGCCGATATCGACGATGAAAAAGGCGAAGAGGTCGAAGAGGAACTCTCCAAACTCGGCAACATCACCTATATCAGCGCCGATGTTGGTGAGCGTCTCGATGTGCACAATCTGGTTGCCGCCTCGGTCGACGCCTATGGCGATATCGATATTCTGGTCAATAATGCCGGAATCGTCATTGGAGGCGACTTTCTGGAAATCTCAGAAAAAGACTTCGATGAGGTGATGCGGGTCAATCTCAAAGGCGCCTTCCTGTGTTCACAGTCGGTGGCCAAACTAATGATCAAAAGGGTTCAAAACGGGGGCCCGCCGGGCTGCATAATCAACATGTCGTCAGTCAATGCAAAGCTCGCCGTGCCGTCCCAGATACCCTATACGATCTCCAAGGGCGGAGTGCGCCAGCTGACCAATGTACTGGCCCAATATCTGGCTCCCCACGGAATCCGGGTCAACGCAATCGGCCCCGGATCAGTCGCGACAGAAATGCTCGATACGGTGATCTCAAACCCCGACGCCAAAGAAAAAATTCTCGCCCGCACCCCCATCGGACGCGTCGGCGAACCCGCCGAAATCGCCGCCATTGCGGCGTTTCTCGCATCGGATGATTCCGGCTATGTTACCGGCCAGACAATTTATGCTGACGGTGGAAGGCTCGGTCTCGCCTACACAATGGACTAGCTGCGAGCGGCGAAGTGGCTGCCACGGGCCGGCACACTGGACAAGGCGCAGGGGTTACGGGGCCGACCTGTTCGGCCCCGCCTGCACGGCGCGGGATGTATTGGAGAAACCGGCTTTAGCTTTCTTTCGACTCGGAACCTTCGTCCATTGAACCAAAATTCTTGAACACGCTTTCCGCGTCAAGCGCTTCGCCCTGCTGCACTTCCGCTTCCGGCTCAACGATTTGTGTCTCTGATGCTGGCAGCAGGCCATCTTCAGCGGCACCTTCTTCTACCTGCGGCAGATATTTGGCGGCTTTTGCAACTTCGAAGTCCAGATCGATCTGGCTGCAAATTCCCAATGTGACAGGGTCCAGAGGTTGCAAATTGGCTGAGTTCCAGTGGGTCCGGTCACGAATGGCGGTAATTGTTGTCTTGGTGGTGCCAACCAGACGGATGATCTGAGAATCGCGCAATTCAGGATGGCTACGCACCAACCACAAAATTGCATTGGGGCGGTCCTGGCGACGCGAGACCGGCGTATAGCGGGGGCCTTTCTTCTTCAGTTCAGGTACCACAACCTTTGGTTCCAGCAAGGTCAGGCGCTTGTCCGGATCCGCTTCGGCTTCCTTGATCTGATCACGGTTCAACTGACCGGTCTGGATCGGGTCGAGGCCTTTAATACCCTGGGCGGAATCCCCATCGGCAATCGACTTCACTTCAAGCGTATGCAGGCTGCACAGCGCGCCAATCTGCTCGAAGGTCAGCGCAGTGTTATCTACCAACCAGACGGCGGTTGCTTTCGGCATCAGAAGTTTGGTGGCCATTGATCATCTTCCTCTATTGGATGCATGCCGCATCAAATCAAATCTTTCCCGTTTGCTCATCCGGTTTAAGGGATAAGCCGTGGAAACTGCCACGTTGTCGGGATTGATGCCCATATACGCGTCAAATAAGACAATTGCAATTGCCCTGTTGGACAAAGCTGGCAGGCCATTGCCGGTTCCGCTAACATGAAGGGCAGTCCTCAGGCGTCACAGCGACAGGAACAACGATCATGATTGACGAAAATGAAGCCCAGTTCACCCAACGCAACGAAATCACCCTGGGATGCGATTTGTCGACCTTTTCAATTGAAGACCTCGACGAGCGGATTGTTTTGCTGAATCAAGAAATTGAGCGCATGCAGAATGAAAAGGATAAAAAGTCAGACAGTTTGAGTGCAGCCCACTCTTTTTTCAAAAAATGACCCAAAATATGCCAAATATTAACCTAGTTAACCCTTTGTTAAGCTTTATAGTTGTTAATAAAGGAGGTAGTCCTCAGAATTCGATGGTTTCAATACCGATCTTATCTTGAGTGAGCCTCCCTGTTAACTTTCAAGAGCCGCATGCGGCTCTTTTTTTTGTCCAGATGATCCATGCTGGCACTTTACCCCTTCTCTCATCCCTTCTAGAAAGGCAGGGGAGTATCGCGGTGGTAATTGGGAATGGATAAAGAACACAGCTCTAAAAGCAGTGACACGACCGTCCGCCTGGTCGACCACTTTGCCGCGTCAAGCAAGTTTCGCGATCTGTTTTCCTATGGAATGGACCTGGTTGAGGAAACCGCGGCCTTTCTCGATTCCGACGGACGCGAAGCCGCCCGCCACCTGTCGAAAACCGCGTCGGCCGTTTATGGCACCGAATCCATGCGCCTCACCACCCGGTTGATGCAACTGGCCTCATGGCTTTTGCTGCAGCGGGCTGTTGGCGAAGGGGAAATGACGTCTGAACAGGTGATTGCGGAAAAAAAGAATATCAAGCTGCAACAATTGAGCACCCATATCGGTGGTGCCGGCTGGGATGAGCTGCCGGAAACATTTATCGACCTCGTGGAACGCTCCGTTGCCCTGCAGAACCGTATCCAGCGCCTTGATGCCGAAATCTATGGCAGCGCTGCCGGCACAGAAGATCAGGCTTCGCCAAACCCCGTAGCCTCGCAACACGCGCTGCTAGAAACCGCCTTTGATCGGCGGTTCCAGAGTTAGATTGTACGTAAACTAATTCTTGGGCGTAAACTGTTGCTCAGTTGAATGTGGCGAAGGCCACACGGGTCAATGCGCGGCCGCTGAAGCGATCGGCCCTTAAAACAAAGCGCGCTCCCTGAGCAAAGCCTGCTGAATAGACCCGGTCGGGAGCACCATGCTGAGTGATTTGGCTATAGTTTGGTGCCTTCAGGGCTGCCACCGGGCCAACCCGCGTTGACAGGGATACGGCCCATTCCTTTACCGAATTGCCGTCGAGATCGCCGAGGCTAAGCGCATAGGTATTTTCCGTCGAAACAGTTTCACCACCGCTGGCAACAACGGCCTGCTGGTTTTGGCGGATCGGTTTTGACGATGGCAGCGGCACCCGCAATCTGTTGGCGGACGCGGCAATCAATTCCTGACGAAGCGACGTGCGCCAGGAAGGTGTCGTCGGATCGGTGACTTCGGCGGATGCAAAGCGCGACGAGTCAACAACAACGTTCTGCTCCGTTCCGGACTGCTTTGCCGGAGTTAACTTTGCTGCGCTGCGGGGAGTGGTTTCGGGAATGGACGCCAGCGCCAGCTGGGTCGGTACCGGACGCCGCTGAGGTCGGCTTGGAACCGGAATTTCCCGGAGCGCTTCGACAAGCTTGCTGTTACCCTGTTTTTCTGCCGCCAATTCGGCCGGTGACTGAACCCGGCCACGCGCCAAGGCCGTTTCAATGCGCGAATTCAGCGACGCCAGCCTTTGCTGTTCCACCAGGCTGGCGGCAATTTCGGCATTCTGACCGGGAATATCTGCAGGCGGACGCAAGGTTTTCGGCCAGGCTGCCGGAGCCGCCAGAGCCAACTCGGTTTGTGCAGCAGGCCGCAGCAACGAGCCGTCGACTGATGCCGGAACTGCGGCGAGGATCACAGGCGCTTCAGCGGGGGTATTTCGTCGTGGACGCTGGCGGGGAACAGCAATGCGGTTCAGGGCAATCTCAACCGATGCATCAGGCTTGGACGCAACGGGTTCCGTCGGCTTGACTTCAGCTGGCTTTTTGGGTTGTCCGGCTGCGCTGTTTTCCAGCGAGAAGGGATCGGCACCGTTTGGATTTTTGGGCTGACGTTGCAGAGAAGCGGCTCTGACCGGCTTGGCAAGTTTGGGCCGTTTTGCCTCCTGTCGGCGGTTAACGACGCTGCCTTCGTCTTCATCAGAATTGCCGGACCTGTTGCTGACGAGACTTGCCAGCAGCGTGCGGCGCACTTTTGTGGTCCGCCGCGACCCGTCTGCGTTTAGGCCCTTTTTCAGATTCGCCTTGGCAACTTTGTAGCCCTTGAGCGGCTTGCCGTTGGAGGGAACGTGTATGGTCCGGCCTTTTGGGAAAACCCGCGACAATTGCCTGCGGCTCATCCGTGGCCAATGGCGCACACTGCCGGTGTCAAGATGAACGAAGGAGCCGGCATAATATCCAACCCCGCCCCGATGGGCTTTCAACCCGAGCGCTCGCAGCTTGGCGACGCTTACATCCTGTAGGAAGAAATCCAGCGCTTTACCTCTGGTATGCTGACTTTTTCTCGCGACCTTGCGGCCACGGCGACGCAACATGTTGTTGGTGCGCGGCGAGCGGTACCCGGAAATCACCTTGATAGGTTTGCGTGATCCGCTCTTTTGGTAGACTTCCCACACCAGATCCAGCAATGCGGGATCCATCTTGGTGGGTTCCTTGCGACGCCAGTCGCGCAGGAACCGATTGGCTTTCTTCAATCCGCTGGGAATGTATTTGCCGTTCTTCTTGAAAGTGATCGTCACACTTTCCTTGGTATGGGTGAAATGCATCCGCAAAGTGCGGGTTTCAGCCTGGGCCAGCGAGGCGGAAAACAAGGCGGCCACGAACAAGGCAAGACAGATCATCACCGCATGGCGATGCAGGGCAAAGCTCACAAGCGCTGCCTGGCCGTCTTTGTCTTGGAAACTTGCCGACTTCATCGCGGATCAAATGTGCCTTCAATACAATGCAACGGTCAAAATTTGATCCGCTTTATCGCCACCAAATTGCCGCCGCATCATGGCGTGAGACTTGCCAAACAATTGCGGTGAATTAATGGCGAGCCCTATACTGCCAAACTCATGGTTAATATAGCGTTTCAGTTGCGAATGAAAAGATCACAGCGGCAAGACTGCACACCCGATGAAGGGCGGTGGATAAGTCCGCGATGATGGGCCAGAAACGCTACGCGACGGCGGTTTTTGCCGTTTCCCGCGGTTCATTGGCGTCGATCCCCAGTTCTTTCAACTTGCGATAGAGGGTTGAGCGGCCGATTGCCAGGCTGCGGGCCACGCGGGTCATGCGTCCACCATGGTGCTGAATAGCGAAGCGGATCATATCAGCTTCAATTTCCTGCAGGGAGCGTACATCTCCACCTTCGCTCAGGACGGGCAGTTGGCCAGCGTCCGATTGGACGAAGACATTGCCCTCACCGGTCTCTGCGTCCAATGCCTCGCGGCGCTCCGGCAGATCAACAATTGTGGAATCTGCCATACTGTTGCCAAGCTCAACGCCCATGGCCACGGCAATTTGGGGAAACTCATCAATCGTCAATTGCTGGGTGTCACACAGAACCACCGCTCGAAAAATGGAATTCTCCAACTGCCTGATATTTCCGGGCCAGTCATAGGCCTCCAACATAGCCAGAGCGTCATGGGTGATCCCGGATATGTTGCGGCGTCCCTCTTCGAGGCAGATGCGGGCCGTAAAGTGTTGAATTAAAGCAGCAATATCCGACTTGCGTGTGCGCAAAGGCGGTACGTTTATGGGGAATACATTAAGGCGATAATAAAGATCTTCGCGGAACTGACCAAGCTTGACCTGCTCAATCATGTCACGGTTGGTGGCAGAGATCAGCCGAAAATCTGTCTTTACCGGACGTTTGGCACCAACAGGATCAATTTCGCCTTCCTGAATGGCGCGCAGCAGCTTGACCTGAAGTTCCAGCGTCAGTTCGCCGACTTCGTCCAGAAACAGGGTGCCGCCATCGGCTTCCTTGAATTTGCCCACATGCGACTGTGTGGCGCCGGTAAACGCGCCTTTTTCATGGCCGAACAGGATGCTTTCGGCCAGATTTTCCGGCAATGCCCCGCAATTGACCGTCACGAATGGCTTTCCCTGGCGCTCGCTGGCGCCCTGGATGGCCTTGGCGAAAACTTCCTTGCCGACCCCGGATTCCCCTTCGATTAAAATCGGGATAGAGGTGCCGGCCCCGCGCTGACCCAATTGCTTGGCCTTCTCCATTGCCGGGCTGGCGCCAATCATGTCTGTGAAAGTAAAGGTGCCCTGGGAAGATTTGCGGATCTTTTGCACCACCTGTTCCATGACGCCGACCTTAAGCGCATTCTGGATCGAGATTTTCAACCGCTCCATGGAGACCGGTTTGACGCAAAAATCCACGGCTCCGGCACGCACAGCTGCCACGACAGTGTCAATTCCGCCTTTTGACGTCTGCACAATGACCGGCAGGGCAAGCTGGTTTTCGCGCAATGCGTCCAACACACCCATGCCATCCAGACCGGGCATCACCAGGTCCAGGACGATTAAATCCACCTCCGCAGCCGGATTGTCCAACAGCAGGTCGATTGCGGCCTGTCCGTCTTCACAGGTAAGGGCTCGGTATCCCATCTTATTGATGGCATTTTCCAGAATGCGGCGTTGGACCGGATCATCATCAACTACTAAAACTGTATGGTTCATCATGTTCCGCCACCCCGGCTTGTCCTAAATTCCATAATCTCAAAATGGCACATCCGGCTGAATCGTGGCTTAATGGCGAGGCCTAATAATTCGTTAACGGTGTGGCTTGCCGGAGTGCTAAACCCGAACTGAAATTTGTAGAACAGACCGATTCGACGGGGAAATTGACATGCCAATTGCACCTGAAACGAACAAGGCATCAGCTGAATTAAGCGCGACGAGCGGTGCTGCCCAATCCGAGTTTGGCACTTTGCCGGAATGGAGCCTCGACGACCTGTATCCCGGCATGGCGTCTGATGCCTTCAAACAGGACTTTGATACGGCGGCCAAAAAGGCACAGAAATTCGAAGCCAGCTACAAGGGCGAGCTTGCCAAATTATTGGCCAGCGGCGGCGATGAACTGGCTGGAGCAATAGCCGACTATGAAAAGTTGGAGGAAGAGCTTGGAAGGATGATTTCCTATGCCGGGCTGATCTATGCGGGCAATTCCGCCGAACCGGCGCACGGAAAGTTCTACGGCGACGTGCAGGAAAGACTTACTGTCGCGGGCAGCCATTTGTTGTTTTTCACGCTTGAAATCAATCAACTAGCTGACACAGCAATCGAAAATGCGGCCGCAGACAGCGAGCAATTGGCCTATTACATGCCTTGGCTGACCGATCTGCGTCTCGACAAGCCCTATCAGTTGGACGATCAGATCGAGCGGTTGTTTCTGGAAAAATCAGCTACCGGCGCCGCGGCCTTCAATCGCCTGTTTGACGAAACCATGTCGGGATTGCGCTTCAAGGTTGAAGGCGAGGATGAAGAACTGGCGATTGAACCGGTGCTCAACCGACTGCAGGACAAATCCGGCCCCGTGCGCAAGGCGGCGTCGGACGCCCTGGCACAGACTTTTAAGGAAAACATCCGCCTGTTCACCCTGGTCACCAATACACTGGCCAAGGACAAGCAAATCAGCGACAGCTGGCGCGGCTTTGAAGATGTTGCTGATTCCCGCCATCTGGCCAACCGGGTCGAGCGACCGGTCGTCGATGCGCTGGTTGCGGCGGTGGAAGAGGCCTTTCCACGCATTTCTCACCGTTATTACAAGATGAAGGCCAGATGGATGGGCATGGATGTGCTCAACCATTGGGACCGCAACGCGCCGCTGCCCGAAGGGCCGCAAAGGGTGATCAAATGGGACGAGGCCCGTGCCACCGTGCTGCAGGCCTATGGCGGTTTTGCACCCGCCATGGCCGAAATTGCCGGCGAGTTTTTCGACAAGAACTGGATCGACGCGCCGGTCAGGCCGGGAAAATCACCCGGCGCCTTTGCCCATCCGACCGTGCCTTCGGCTCACCCCTATATCCTGTTGAATTATCAGGGAAAACCTCGCGATGTTATGACATTGGCCCACGAGTTGGGACATGGTGTGCATCAGGTTCTGGCCCGGGATCAGGGGGCATTGATGGCCTCGACGCCGCTGACACTGGCAGAGACGGCCAGTGTATTTGGCGAGATGCTGACCTTCCGCTCGCTCCTGGATCAGGCCAAATCAGCGCCGGAGCGCAAGGCAATGCTGGCGGCCAAGGTCGAGGATATGATCAATACGGTTGTCCGCCAGATCGCCTTTTACCTGTTTGAACGCAAAATTCACGAGCAGCGGCAAAATGGTGAACTGACCAGCGAGCAGATTTGCGATTGCTGGATGTCGGTGCAGGAATCCAGTCTCGGACCGGCGGTGCGCCTTGGACCCGGCTATGAGACTTTCTGGACCTATATTCCACACTTCATCCATTCGCCGTTTTACGTTTACGCCTATGCATTTGGCGATTGTCTGGTGAACTCGCTTTACTCGGTCTACCAGAACTCCGAATCTGGATTTCAGGAGAAATATTTCGACATGCTCAAGGCGGGTGGGTCGAAACATCACTCCCAATTGCTGGCCCCGTTCGGTCTTGATGCCTCGGCACCTGCGTTTTGGTCCAAGGGCCTGTCGGTGATTGAAGGCCTGATCGATGAGTTGGAAGCTGTCGACGAAGCGTGATAGGTTCGGATTTTATGATAATTTTAAGCAAAAGGCGTCATAGTTTAAGCGAATTATCAGCATAGAGCCTGTTTTGCTCCAATGCAGAGCACCAGATCTGGAGTGTATTATGAGACATATTCAATTGGCCATCGCGAGTCTGGCATCTATTGCGCTGTTGTCAGCCTGCCAGATGAACTGGCCACGGGCGAAGTCACCGGCGATTGAAAGCTCTCTGAAGCCAAGCGCCGGGTCTGAGCTTAACGGCACCTGGCTGCCAACTGACGAAGCGGCCAAGGGAGTCTATGAGGCCGAATTCAAGAACGGCGTTTTCATTTCCCGCTCGCCCAGCACCAACAAGTCATTGGCCAAGGGCAAATATGTGGTGGTGTCGGAAAAACAGGTCGACCTTGAATTTGTTGGTGCCGCAACAAATACAGCGGTGAAGGCCAAATGTGACAGGCTGACAAACAACACCATGTATTGCGTGCCGACCATCGGTTCACCGTTCAATCTTAAAAGAACGTAATTTTCACTGCTATGTGAGGCAAATTTGGCCTCCTTCTCTTGCCCAAACACCATGCCTTGGTCTATTTGTGACTTCAGGTTTATGGCATGCGCCGCATTTTGAAGAGCAAATAAATGGCTGATCAAACTTATGAGCTGAATGAAGAAGGTGCTCCAATGGACTACCCTCAGCATGAGCAGACTTATTCAATGTTCCTGTTGCTGACCAAATGGGGCATTTTGTTCAATGTGGCCCTGTTGCTCGCGATGGCCGTTGGCTTTTTCATGGGCGGTGGCCTTGTCGGCGGCATTCTGGTTTTCATCGTTTTGATGATTCTGGCGAAAATCCTCGCCTGACCACCACGGCGCGGCGCCTGGCCAGACCGTTTCAGGTTCAGACCGACGCCGGTTCAACTTTCCCAAGCTGAAATTATTGACCGTTTTGACAACGGGCAAATGCCTCGCGTTGCCGCCTAAGCGCCGCGGGTACGCTTCATGCCGTCTTTTGCCGGTGCGTATCTTGGGTTCAGCGCAGCTGCTCGAGCATAACTCTTAAAGGCCCGTTTCTTTTGACCGCGTTGTTCGTAAACTAGGGCCTGATTGGTCCAGGCTTCGGCATAATTGGGATCGATTTTCAGCGCCGTGTTAAAGTCGTCCAGGGCATTGTCCAGCGCACCGGTGGCAAGATAGGACAGGCCCCGACCGTTATAGGGCTCTGGACGCTGGTCTTCGAATGACAGGGCTTTTGAGAAATCTTCAATGGCAGCCGCGTGATTGCGCTGCCGTTGCAACAACAGTCCGCGGCGATGATAGGCGCGCGGATTGGTGGTTCCCAATTGAATAGCGCGCTGATAGTCGCGCAACGCCGCCTGGGTTTGGTCAGCCTGATCATAGACCTCACCGCGGCCAATATAGGCTTCTGCATAATTGGGATTGATTTTCAGAGCGGCATTGTAATCGCGGATCGCTTTTCGCGAATCGCCGGTATTCTTGTACATCAGGGCACGGTTGGAATAGGCCTGATAATACCGCCGGTTCAGGCTGATCGCCTTGTTGAAATCTTCCAGTGCCTGAGCGTAGAGCCCGGCACGCCCATAGGCTGAACCGCGCACATTATAGGCTTCCGGATTTCTGGGGTTGCGTTCAACAACCTGGGTCAGGGATGTGATGTTTTCTTCGCTGCCCTGCTCTTTTTCGATGCTCAAACCGCTGACGCTATTGGAGGTCGTGCAACCGCTGATGAGCAAGCCGGCTGTCAATGCGCTCGTGACCGCTAACGAACGAATAAGATTTGACATTTTCGGCTACCGCCCCTTTCGACATCCTGGTTGCACAACCCAGCTGGGAACCCCAGCACCAAAACGTCCTATCCAATATGCTGACATACGAAAAGGGTGCCCGATCACAAATCGGCCACCCCGTAGACTGGTATATCCGAATTTCGGCAAAACCACGGCACTCAATCGAAATCGAGCGATTTTGCGGTAATTTGCCCCGGTTGGCTTAGCGAGATGGCTTGCCGGGGATCAGACCTTCACGCTGCGCATGTTTGCGAGCCAGTTTGCGCGCACGGCGCACGGCTTCAGCCTTTTCACGGGCACGCTTTTCAGAAGGCTTTTCATAAAAGTTCCGCAGTTTCATTTCACGGAAGACGCCCTCACGCTGCAGCTTCTTTTTCAGAGCGCGGAGAGCTTGATCAACATTGTTGTCACGAACGACGACTTGCACGGGCTTTTCCCATCATTACGATTGTATTTTAAGAGATCTGGTTTGTGCTCAGAAATATCGAAATCTGTGGGCAACAACCAAGGCTCTCGGAACCCACCAGGGAACCGACTGACCTTGATTTACTCAAACGGGGCGGCTTTGTCCAGCATTGTTTTTGCAGCAACAGCCAATTTTTGGACCTATAAAAGCCTTGTCACATGGCCCATTTTGCGCCCCTCGCGGGCCTCGCTTTTGCCATACAGCGTCACTTGAGCGCCCGGTTCCTGCAGGTAGGAATTGATTTGCAAAGCTTCATCGCCCAACAGATTGATCATTTCGCAATCGTGGTAGCGTCTTACCGATCCAAGGGCATGCCCGGCAACCGCCCGCATATGCTGCTCAAATTGCGAGGTGGCACAGGCCTCGCGAGTCCAGTGACCGGAATTGTGCACACGTGGGGCAAATTCATTGATCAGCAGGCCATTACCGGTTTGAAAAAACTCAACCCCGATAACGCCGACATAATCCAGCGCGTTCAGCAAGGTTGCGGCCATGTCCCGCGCCCGGCTGGCGACGGCATGGTCGAGACCTGACGGCACGATGGAACGCCGCAAAATGCCCACCTCATGAATGTTGGTCGAGGGATCATAGGCGCAGGTGGCGCCGCTGGTGGAACGCGCTGCAATGACTGAAAATTCGCTGACAAAGTCGATTTTGCGTTCCAGAACAAACGGACCACCGCCCAATTGTGCCAATATGTCGGCGGCAGTTTCCGGCGTCATTTCACCGCGACCGAAGACCTTCTGGCCCTTGCCATCGTAGCCAAACCGGCGGGTCTTCAAAATTCCACCGCCAAAATTTGCCAATGCCGTCAGCAGGTCGTCAGGACTTTCAATATTGTGGAAATCGGCAACTTCCAACCCGGCTTCTTGCAAAAACTGCTTTTCAAGCAATCGGTCCTGCGACATTTTCAATGCCATCGCCGGCGGATAGAGCGGCACGTGTGTATCAAGAAAGCCAGCCGCTTTCAGCGGCACATTTTCAAATTCATAGGTAACAACAGCACAATTGTTGGCCAATTCTGCCAAAGCCTGCTCATCGTCATAGGGTGCGACGATATGTCGGTTGCAGGTTTGCGCCGCTGGGCAATCCGCCCCCGGCTCCAGCACGATGGTGCGAAACCCCAGGCGCGCCGCGGCGCTCGACAACATGCGCCCCAGCTGCCCGCCACCGATAATCCCAATTGTTGAATTTGGTGGCAGTGGCGCGGTCAGAGATTTTTTATCAGTCAACCGGGGCCTCCATGACGGCGCCGGTCTGGGCGGCGCGATGGGCATCAAGCCGGTCCGCCAGACCAGCATCAGAAAGCGCCAGCACAGCGGCCGCGAGCAATGCTGCATTGGCAGCCCCCGCCTGACCAATGGCCAAAGTTCCAACGGGAATACCGGCCGGCATTTGCACGATCGACAATAAACTGTCCTGACCGGACAGCGCCTTTGACTGGACCGGCACACCAAATACCGGCAGCGGAGTCAGGGAAGCTACCATGCCCGGCAGATGCGCTGCACCTCCTGCTCCGGCGATGATCACCTTGACTCCATTGGCTTTTGCGGCTTTGGCAAAAGCCACCATCCGGTCGGGCGTGCGATGGGCCGAAACAATTTTGGCCTCATAGGCAACGTTCAGCTTGTCGAGAATATCGGTGGCGTGTTTCATGGTCTGCCAGTCGGACTGGCTGCCCATGATCACGGCCACGGGGGCGGCGACGGCCGCGGCGGTGGCGGCGGCGGCGGCGGAAGCAGATTGGTCACTCATGCTATAATATCCGGGATCAGAGTCGATTTGACCTTGGTAATTCGGTCTTTCAATTCGAGTTTCTTCTTTTTCATGCGTTGAATCTGCAGTGGATCGCATCTTTGCGCCGTCATCGCATCGATTGCCGCATGAAAATCATCATGCTCAAGCTGAAGCCGCGCCAATTTCATCCGCGCCTGCGCCTGGTCCTGATCATCGCTCATGATTTGCTTCCTCTGTAGGACGCCGTTCTACCCCCTTGCAGACGCAACGCCAAGCCCGAACCGCATATCCCCAAAACCATACACAAGCTGCGACATATCCACCGGAGATTCTCGACACCTTGAAGGATTTGTGACACCATCTTACATGCTATGTATCAACATGAACGAGAGGAAACTCATGTCCGTAACTGCGCATGTCGAACAACTTAAGCAACGCCATCAGATGTTAGAATCAGAATTGGCAAATCTGGTATCGAGCCCGTCCACCAGCGACGCTGAATTGGCAGAGATCAAACGCCGAAAACTTAAGCTTAAAGACGAAATAGCGCGGTTGAACGCCACAAGCTAGTCGCCGGACGCAGAGACAAACTTCTTCAGAGCCTGTCAGGCTCAAAAATTGGTCTTGTGCAGCAGGCAGGCGCCCTCTATGCCGGTGCTATGCCTGAACACAGCCAACAAACCGTTTTTGACAGATGCCGGTTGGTCCTTTGCATGGGACCTGCCGAACTGTCACGCATTGATGCAGCTGAGTTGAGTGAGATCCTGGCTGCCGGCGATGTTGCCAGCGTGCTGTTTTCGCCTGAGCAAATGGACGAATCATCGTTCCAGAAAATGGTTGAACCGCTGGTAAAGGCCACTCAAGACAGCGATGTTGCAGCAATAATCACCGATTACAGCCGTATTGCCGGACGGACCGGTGCGGATGGCCTGCAATTGGGTCAGGATCTGGTTGCTTTGAAAGACGCTATCGAAAAGTTTTCACCCGGCATCATGATCGGTGCCGCAAATGTCAAAACCCGCCACAATGCGCTGACGATCGGCGAATTGCGTCCCGACTACTTGATGTTTGGCAAACCAGATGGCGATATCAGACCCGAACCCCACCCCAAAAATCTGGCCCTTGGCCAATGGTGGTCGCAAATGGTGGAAATTCCCTGCATCGTGATGGGCGGGAGTGCAATGGAAACTGTAATAGATGTGGCCAAATGCGGCGCCGAGTTCGTTGCCTTGAAAAATGCCATTTTTGCGCCAAATCCTGATGCGAATACACATATGACCACGCCCGAACGGGTTCGGCATGTAAATCTTTTGTTGGGCCAGCATGCTCCACGTTTTGAAAATGTTGAAGACTAAATGGATCGCACTTGGGCTGGGCGTCCTGCTGGCGTGGAGCCATGTCCATGAGCCGGCATTTGGCGAAGAGTCCAAAAGGAAACCCATAATCGTACCAATCGCCGGTCCACAGCTGCCAGGGCCGATTGCCGACCCCGGCGCCGAGAAGATCAACCCGGAAGAAGCCGAAGGCGCCCCGGCGGCCCGCTCAGATCTGGCCTATGGCGCTTATCAGAGGGGTTATTTCTTGACCGCCTTTGAACTGGCCCTGCCCCGTGCCGAAATCGGTGATCCGGCGGCGCAGACGCTTATTGCTGAAATATTATGGTATGGTCGGGGCCTGCCGCGCGACAGGAAAAAGGCGGCCGAATGGTACCGGTTTGCGGCCAATGGCGGTGGACGCGAGGCGCAATTTGTCTACGGCAATCTGTTGATGCAGGGCGAGTTGATCGAAAAAAACGTCAGGCAGGGAGAAGCCCTGCTTCGCAGCGCGGCCGAGGCTGGCCATTCCAGGGCACAGTTCAACCTAGCGCAGATCATCACTGCCCGTCGCCCCACTTGGTCCGGGTTTAAAAGGGCGCTGCCGTTCTATATAGCCGCTGCTGAGGCCGGCATTGCCGACGCTCAATACGCACTGGCCAATATTTATGCGGAGGCAAATGGTGTAAATTTCGCTGACGATGTGAAAGCCCGGTCATGGCTCAAAAAGGCCGCTGTCGGTGGTTTCGATGCCGCCCAGGTCGATTTTGGCGTCTGGCTGGCCAATGGGCGGGGTGGCAAGGCTGACGCAAATCAGGCGCGGTTCTGGTTCACCCGGGCCGCGGTGCAGGGCAATGTCGTGGCGCAAAACCGGCTGGCCCGCATCCATGCGTTTGCCTCCAAATCCAAACCGGACCTGATACGGGCCGGTGCCTGGCACATTATTGCGCGTCGTGCTGGTCACAACGATTCCGAACTTGATCGTATGTTTCAATCCCTGCCGGATATCGACAAAAAACGAGCCCTGGAGGCCGCCAACCAGCTGACCCGCGGCCTGCGGCGCGCGGCAAAGGGCTAGACCCTTTCAGGTTTAGCTGGACCCATTCTGAAGGAGCGCTTTTGTGACAAGATCAAGTAAAGGATCGCCGGTCGTATCGGGCATACGTCCAAGAGCCTTTGCGCCGAGATTGGTGCAAAAGCGCCCTTCCCACCAATTCAGGATGTTTCCTGAATTGGCATCAGATAGTGCTCAGGTCGCAGCGCGACCTGAGTGGGTTTGCGACTGGCGGTCGCCCAGAGCCGAACTGCGCTTGCCCGATGCGAAGGCATCGCGCTGCGCACGTTTCAGCACTGGATCATCTCGCCAGTCACAAACAGAATTGCGTCCATCTAATCCTGAAAGGGTCTATTTGCCCTCATCGACCGCTTGAACCGCAGGCAAAAGTGTGATCAATCCCCGACCCAGAGCTCTGGAAAATTTCTTCGAAGAGCAATCCACCACCCGTTCCGGCCGAAAGATATCTCTCGGTCGCGCCAAATTCAGGAAACCACATGGCCCGTTCTGCGCTTCTCAATGTGATGGTCAATGCAGCAAGCAAGGCCGGTCGTTCGCTGACCCGGGACTTTGGCGAGATCGAAAATCTGCAGATTTCGCTGAAGGGTCCGGGCGATTTTGTGTCCCAGGCTGATCTGAAGGCAGAAAAAACATTGCGGGATTCCCTCAACAAGGATCGTCCTGGATACAGTTTCCTGATGGAAGAAGGCGGCGTCATTGATACCGGCTCCGACAATCGCTGGATTATCGACCCGTTGGATGGCACCACCAACTACCTGCATGGCAATCCGTTTTTTGCAGTGTCGCTGGCACTGGAATCTGCCGGTCAGTTGATTGCCGGAGTCATATACAACCCGATTACCGAAGAATTGTTCACCGCCGAAAAAGGCCGCGGCGCCTTCGTCAATGACCGTCGCATGCGTGTTGCCAACCGCACGGCGATGGATGAGTGTGTCATCACCACCGGCATTCCCGCCTTGAACAAGGAAGGCCATGGCATTGCCCTGTTTGAGCAACGCAATATCATGACCCAGACCGCCGGGGTTCGCGCAACCGGTTCAGCGGCGTTGAATCTCGCTTATGTCGCAGCCGGACGGTTTGATGGTTACTGGGAAGATGGTCTTTCCCCCTGGGATGTTGCTGCCGGCATGTTGATGGTGCGCGAAGCGGGTGGATTTGTCTCCGAACCCGATCCCGATGCCTCGATCTATGAAACCGGACGCCTGATAGCCGGCAATGAGGCTGTTCATGGCAATTTGCGCAAGATTTTGAGCCGCCCACTGCCCCAGGGCATGTCCCGCGACTGACTTTTTTGGGCTTACGGCGAACCAACCTATTGGCACGCCTTGCTTTCTGCCGATTCCTGTATTCAACTTGTGCATAAATTGCGGTACACGTAATTCAGCTGGGTGGTTTTGCCGCTCGTCTGAATACGCCCGTTTGACCGGGTTGGAACTAAGCAATCGACTTCCGGTTGATTGAAAAGCATGCTGGCGCGTCAGCGTCGTCAAAGGAGCATCATTCGCATGGCGCGTGAATACGACCCCCACAAGCTTTCATCCCCCCGGGTTTACCTGTTTTCAATGCTGATTTTTGTTGCGTTGGTTTCGTTTCTGGTATTGATCCTCAACCGGCAGATATTTGAAAATTTTTCCACCAATCCGGGGCTCAATGGGCTCATATTGGGTGTGTTGCTGGTCGGCA
The DNA here is from genome assembly GCA_039977975.1 of Rhizobiaceae bacterium. Classification (GTDB taxonomy): domain Bacteria; phylum Pseudomonadota; class Alphaproteobacteria; order Rhizobiales; family Rhizobiaceae; genus Pseudahrensia. The sequence goes on along the minus strand of JBDWCD010000006.1, from coordinate 71,406 downwards.
TGATCCTGGCTTTCCTGCAGGTTATCCGTCTGATGCCGGAAGTTGCCTGGGTGAATTCGTTTCGCCGCGGTCGCGCCGATGAAAGACGCCGAAAGCCGGTATTGCTGGCCCCGATGGAGGCCATGCTGGGGGGGCAATCCGATGTTGCCCTGTCGACCGGGTCGACCCAGTCCATTCTCGATTCAATCGGCAACCGACTGGATGAACGCCGCGAGATCTCGCGCTACCTGATCAGCCTGCTGGTTTTTCTCGGCCTGCTGGGCACCTTTTGGGGCCTGTTGGCAACAATTGGCTCCATCGGTGACACGATTGGCTCATTGAACCCCAATTCGGGCGACACCAATGATATTCTCGATTCCCTGAAGTCCGGCCTGCGGGCGCCACTGGACGGTATGGGCACCGCCTTTTCATCCTCTCTGTTCGGCCTTGCCGGATCGCTGGTTCTGGGGTTCCTCGACCTGCAGTCGGGACAGGCGCAGAACCGTTTCTACCTAGAGCTTGAAAACTGGTTGTCTTCGGTCACCGATCTGAGCAGCGACTTTCAGGCTGCAGCCGCTGGTGGTCAGGATGTCACCCAGGCGATGGAACGCATTGCCTCCCAGGTCAAGGAAGGTGGCGGTGGTGCGCGGACCACGGCAGCGATGGCCAGTCTTGCAGAAGGCATTCAGGCGCTGGTCAAACATATGCGCAGCGAACAACAGTTGATCCGGGACTGGGTGGAAACCCAGAGCAAGTCGCAAAACGACGTTAAAAGACTGCTTGAACAGTTGAACAAGAACTTCGAAAAGCCACCGGCCAGCCGGTCGCGCAAACCGAAAGACGGGTTTTAAGCCATGGCGCTAACTCGCGGGCGCAGACGAAGTACAGATCGGGTCGATTATTGGCCGGGCTTTGTTGATGCCCTGTCGACGCTGCTGCTGGCGATCATGTTCCTGCTGTCGGTTTTTGTGCTGGCGCAGTTCATTCTCAGCCAGGAAATCACCGGCAAAGACACCGTGCTCAACCGGCTTAACAGCCAGCTTAACGAACTGACCGCCCTGCTGTCCCTGGAGCGCTCTGCAAATCAGGATCTGGAAGACCAGATCAAAACGCTGTCTGCCAGCCTGAGCTCCTCTAAATCGGAACAATCACGTCTTGAAGCCCTGTTGGCCCGCGGTGCCGGTGCTGCCAGTTCAGCCGAGCAGCGTGCTGAGGAATTATCCGACTCGCTGGATGACCAGCGCAAGATTACCCGCCGGGCGATGAACCAAGTGGCCCTTTTGAATCAACAACTATCAGCCCTGCGCCGACAGATCGGCGCGCTGGAGGACGCGCTGGAAGCATCTGAAGCCAAGGACCGGGAAAGCTCAACCAAGATTGCCGATCTGGGCAAACGGCTGAATGTGGCACTGGCCAAGCGGGTGCAGGAACTGAACCGCTACCGTTCGGATTTCTTCGGCCGCTTGCGTGAAATTCTCGGCAATCGCGAGGACATCCGCGTGGTGGGTGACCGCTTTGTCTTCCAGTCGGAAGTGCTGTTTCCCTCCGGCGGCGCCAATTTGAACGAGGCCGGGTTGGGTGAAATGACCAAACTGGCCAGGGCGCTGATCGAGCTTGGCAGTGAAATTCCCGATGAAATCGAATGGGTACTGCGCGTCGACGGCCACACCGACAACATACCGCTGAGCGGTACCGGACGCTATCGCGACAACTGGGAATTGTCATCTGGCCGCGCAACATCGGTTGTTAAATATCTGATCGAACAGGGCGTGCCGGCCAAGCGTCTTGTGGCCGCCGGTTTCGGCGAGTTCCAGCCGCTTGATCCGGAGGATTCCCAGGAAGCCCGCGACCGCAACCGCCGTATTGAGCTGAAACTGACTGAAAAATAATTCTCCCCTAACCATTGGAACTGAGATCTGAATGACCGCGAATTTTGCCGTCTATCCGAGCCTGAAAGGCCGGGTTGTATTCATCACCGGAGGCGCCTCCGGCATTGGTGCCGACATGGTTCGAAGCTTTTGCCAACAAGGGGCCAAGGTGGGCTTTGTCGATCTGGATGAGACGGCCAGTGCCGCATTGGTGTTGGAGTTGGACGGCGCTGCAAGCTATGAAATCTGTGATCTGCGCAATATCGAACAGTTGCAATCCGCACTTGCCAAACTTGCCGACAGGCTAGGACCGGCCACCGTGCTGGTCAACAATGCTGCCCGCGATGACCGCCACAATTGGCGCGAGGTTACGCCGGACTATTGGGACGAGCGGCTGGCCTCCAATCTGCGACACCAGTTTTTTGCCATCCAGGCAGTGGCGCCAGGCATGATCGAGGCCGGTGGTGGTTCGATCATCAATATGGGGTCCAACTCCTGGTGGGAAGCGGGCGGTAATATGCCTGCCTATACGACATCAAAGGCGGGTATCCACGGGCTGACGCGCACCATGGCACGTGATCTGGGTGCCCACCGCATCCGGGTCAATACGGTTGTTCCCGGCTGGATCATGACGGAACGCCAAAAGCAGCTTTGGGTGACCGAAGAGGCCATCGAAAAGCACCGTGAACGGCAATGTCTGAAGGACCTGATCGACCCGATCTATGTGGCGCGCATGGTGCTGTTTCTGGCCTCCGACGACGCCGCCATGTGCACGGCCAATAATTATATGGTGGAAGCCGGTTCGATCTGATCGAACAGAATTTGGAGTTGCGGCCGATGGGCGGTGAATTGGATCTCGGCAAACTGCTTGCCACGCTGACCGCCGAGCTGGTTGATGGAGTCTACGTCTTTGCAACAATGCCCGCTGACGCAGTGCCGACGGACCTGAAACCGCGGATGGTGTTTCAGGAGGCTGAAGGGACAACTCTGATCTTGCAGCAGTCAGAGGCGGAAGCGGCTGGACTGGACTATGAATTTCCCTGCCGCATGATCACGTTGAACGTGCATTCTTCGCTGGAGGCCGTTGGCTTTATCGCCCATATCGCGGCCCGACTCGCCGAACATGGCATGGGGGTAAATCCAGTGGCGGGATTTTACCACGACCACCTATTTGTTCCCCTGGGGCGGGAGGCTGACGCACTAAAAATTCTGGCTGACATTGCCGATGCTCACGCCGCCGAACCAGCTCAGGACTGACCAGCTGCGACCTGCCGTTCATAATCGGCAACGTCATACCAACCCAGGCTTTTGCAGACCTTCAGATCGGTATCGAGGTCCCATTCTTCCCAACCGGAAAATTCAACCTTTTGACCGGTATCCACATGATGGCCGGCAAAGGTCCATGCATAGACCATGTGATGATCGGCAACCAAAACTGAATCACACGTCAGCACCAGGTCGGGAAATTCTGCCATAAACCCAGCGGCCATTTCAGCGATTTCCTGACGATTGGTCATCGGCTCATTGCCGTTCATGCCAAAATTGGTCGCCACGCTGTAGCGCTCGGCCACCGCATCAGCAGATTTGGACGTCCAGGCGGCGCAATGATCCGTGGCGATTTTCCGCGCCGTCTCTAGGTCTGGAACCATAAATTGTACTTCCTTTGGTATCTCAATTTTGGAAATGGGCGATGGGGGCGGGTCGGCATGATCATTCCTTGCCGAGCAGCTCCACCAAGGCAGTCAGCGCCTTGTCATTCAACCCGGCATCAAGCCCCTTTTGGGCCAGGTCCGTAAACAACTGAGGCATTTCAGCAGGGGCTCCCACATCTTTGAAGGTGCGCAGGGCGTCGTCCAGGGCAGCATGATAGGTCTTCATTGTTGCCGGTGGATTATCAAATTTGCCGGATGGTGCCGTGTCAGCAAAATACTGATGATAGGCGGGCAAAACGCCCATGGAAACAGGCACCTGACCGGCAAATGTCTCCAGCGAAATTCCTGCTTTCTGACACACCAGGCCCCCATAGATCATGCCGAACATGAAGCCCTGCCTGGTCGTGAACAGAGCGGCAAACAGCACCGCCAGCATGCCTGCCTTGTCGCCAACACGTTGCGAGGCGCCACCCAAAGCTGTGACAATGGGCTTACAATTTTCCCAGACTTCTTCTGCAGCCACCGTCAACAGAACGGTGTCTGGCTTGCCAATGGCGGTTGGATAGGCGTTGATGATTCCGATCATCCAGTCCGCGTCATTCTGCGTCAGAAAGTCCGACAATTCCTCCGCCTCGGTGGCACCACCGGTACTCAGTTCAATAATGGTTTTGCCGGGCAGTTCGCCGCTGCAGTTCCGCAGCAGTTCCAGGGTCGCATCATGGGAGGCGATACAGGTAATCGTTGCCGGGCTGCCGGCAATTGCCTCCGTGGCTGATCCGGCGACCTTCGCGCCAGCCTCGGTCAATGGTTTCGACTTCGCAGTCGAGCGGTTCCAGACCGTCACCGCATAGCCCTTTTCCAGCAGGGTAAGCGCCAGGGCGCTTCCCATGTCTCCAAGACCAATTACCGATATATCCGACATGCCCAACCTTCCCCTTACCCGGTTCAGCGATCACTAGATCATGGAATGAAAAGATTGCACAGGGGGCGAAGAATGGCAGCCGCAATTTTGGCGGTATTCAGGCTGCCAGTTCGGTTTCGAACTGTAACTTGGCCAGGCGGGCGTAGATACCCTTTTTGGCCACCAGTTCTTCATGATTGCCTTCTTCGACGAATCTGCCGCCATCCATCACCATGATCCGGTCTGCCTTCAGAACCGTTGCCAGACGATGGGCGATAACAATGGTGGTACGCCCGACCATCAGGCCGTCCAAAGCCTTCTGCACCAGTTTCTCGCTTTCTGCATCGAGCGCGCTGGTCGCCTCGTCGAGCAGGAGAAGCGGGGCATTCTTCAAAATTGCCCGGGCAATGGCGATGCGTTGACGCTGGCCACCGGACAGGGTGATGCCGCGTTCGCCGACCACCGTATCATAGCCATCTTTGAGCTGGGTGATGAACTCATCGGCCAGTGCCAATCGTGCGGCCTCTTTGACCTGCTCATCGGTGGCTTCAGGCAGTCCGAAACGAATATTATCTGCCGCCGACATGGCGAAAATGGTGGTGTCCTGCGGCACCAATGCGATGCGGCTGCGCAGGTCCTGGGGCGAAGCATTTGCAAGGTCCACCCCATCCAGTTTCACCGTGCCGCTGGTCGGATCGTAATAGCGCAGGGCCAGGCTGAACAAGGTGCTCTTGCCGGACCCTGAAGCACCAACAAGGGCAACCGTTTCACCGGGTTCAACCGACAGGTTCAACCCGTCGACGATCGGGTGATCAGGTCGGGTCGGATAGGCAAAGGAGGCCTCTTCAAACTCGAGCCTGCCGGTGGATTCTGCCGGCAGGGCGATGGGATTTTCCGGCTCGGCAATTTCCGGGTCGGTATCCAGCAATTCTCCCAACCTTTCGGCAGCACCTGCGGCCTGTGAAAGTTCTCCCCAGACTTCAGAAAGGGCACCGAGCGCCCCGGCAGCCATGACTGAAAACAGCAAAAACTGCCCCAGAAGGCCGTGGCTCATGGTGCCGTCCAGCACTGCGCCAGCGCCGATCCACAGGACTGCAACGACGCTGGAAAAAATCATGAATATGGCAAAGGCGGTCAGAAAGGCGCGGGCAGCAATGGAGGAACGGGCAGCACTGAATGCCGCTTCAACCGCATCGGAAAAACGGTTCGATACCAGTTTCTCATTGGTGAATGCCTGCAGCGTTCGGACGGCAGAAATGCTCTCCGAAGCATAGGCGGTGGCATCGGCCAGCTTGTCCTGAGCAAAGCGCGACTTGCGCCGCACATTGCGGCCAAAGGCAAATATCGGCAGCACGATGATCGGAATTGCAACCAGCACGATAAGCGACAAGCTGGGACTGGTATAAATCATGCCGGCAATAGAACCAATGATCAAAACCACGTTGCGCAAGGCCATGGAGGCTGTCGCGCCAGCCGCACTTTTGATTTGCGTCGTGTCAGCCGTCAGACGGGAAACCAGTTCACCGGTTTTGGCCGTGTCGTAAAAATTGGCCGACAGGCGGGTGAGATGAGCAAATACTTCGCTGCGCAGGTCTGATACGACCCGCTCTCCCAGCCAGATGACAAAATAGTAGCGCATGGAGCTGGACAGGGCGAGCAATGCAGCAATGGCAAACAGGGCATAGAAATAGCTGTCGACGAAAGAACTGTCAGCCTTGCTGAAGCCATTATCTATCATTGATCGCACTGCCAGGGGCAGAGAAAGCGTCGTCGCTGCTGCCAGCGCCAGGAATATCAATGCGCCGACCACATGGCCCTTGTAACGCATCAAATAGGGCAACAGACGTGCCAGGGGTTTCAGACCCATGCGGTCTTTGCTTTCGCTGGTATTAAGATTGGTCACGATTGTCGACTTATGCCTTCTTGTCTTGCCCGAAACCTTCATGTATAGGCTGCGGCACGAAATTCAAAGATGCTTATGGCGTTCCTGCGGTTTTGGAACAAGATAGACTTCTTTATTATCATAAACAGTCCGGCACACATGTCCTCCCCTTGAGAGCATGGTCCGGCTATGAAATCAGGACGAAGACGATGAAAGCCGATATCCATCCAGACTACCACACAATCAAAGTGGTGATGACTGACGGCACTGAATACGAAACAAAATCCACCTGGGGCAAGGAAGGCGACGTGATGAATCTCGACGTCGACCCAACATCCCACCCGGCATGGACCGGTGGCGGCGGGCAGGTTCTCGACCGCGATGGCCGCGTTTCCAGGTTCAACAAAAAATTTGGTGGTCTGGGCCTCTAAGCGGCACGCCAACCAACAATACTTAAAACCCGTCCGACGAAGCCGCGGCGGGTTTTTTATTGCCCACATTCAGCGCTGCAGCCACTCCAACAGCGCGACATTGACTTCATCGGGGGCTTCGATTGTGGCCAGATGACCGGCACCGGGGATCACCGACAGCGTGGCGTTGGCCAATAGACCAGCCATCTCCACATGCCACTCAGGCAGGCAAAGTACATCCTGCTCTCCGCACAAAACCAGGCTTGGTCCATGATAGTCGGACAAGTAATTGGTCGAATCCTGTCGCGTCATCAAAGCATTCAACTGCCGCTCATAGACATCGACTCCGTGCCCCTCGGCCATTTGTACAGCGATATCAATAAATTCCGGCGTCTGATTGGCTGGTGCCAGATAGAATTTTGACAGCTCATTGCGGGTTAATTCACCGACGCCGTTCTGCCGCGCCTCAGCCAGTTGACGGCGACGATTTTGCTTTCTGGCGTCATCATCGGCGCGCGGATTGGCATCCAGTATCGCCATCCGTTCTACCCGCTGCGGCTCCCAACGGGCCATATTCATCGCCAGCGCACCCCCCATGGAAAGACCGGCCAGGGCGAAGCGATCAAACGGGCTCTGCTCAAGAACAGCGGCAGACATGGCTTCAAACGAGTCATAGGGGCCCAAATCAGGCACATAGGTGGGATACAGACCTTCCAATGCCGCCAGTTGCGGTGCGAATAATTGCGCATCACACATCAGCCCAGGGAGAAAAATCACCCCGTCAAAGGGGCGTTTCTGGATTTGCTCAGACACGGGCCGATGCCAATGCTGCGCCTTCGCTCAAGGCCGCCAGTTTCGCATAGGCGATTTCCGGATCAACCGAGCCGAAGCCGGCAAATGTACCAAATCCGCAGTCGGAGCCGGCAATCACCCGATCTGAGCCAACAATATTGGCAAAACGCTCCAACCGCTGGGCGACAACTTCACGATGCTCGATGAAATTGGTGGTCGTATCGACCACGCCGGGCATCAGAATCTTGTCGTCGGGAATCTCACCCTTGCGGTCACGGAACACGGTCCATTCATGGGCGTGGCGGGGATTGGACGTTTCAAACAGCACCGTCTGTGCCTTGGCCCGCATCAGGGTTGGAAACACTGTATCCATATCAATGTCGCAGCAATGGGGGCCTTCATAATTGCCCCAGCAGATATGAATGCGCACCTTGTCGGAGGGGACATTTTCAAGGGCGTGATTGAGCATCTCCACATGCATGTCGGCGATTGTGATAAACTCAGCGTCTGACAAATCTGCAAACAGCATATGCCGGGAAAGGGCCAGGTCGGGGCAATCGAGCTGCAGCTGCAGACCGGATGCAACGATGGTTTCATACTCGTCACGCATGGCATCAGCCAAGGCTTCGAGATATTTCTCGCGCGTTGGGTAGTGAACATTTTGCAGGAACAGTGAAATCACCCCAGGCGATGCCGCATTCATAAAGCCCCGCTCAACGCCGTGTCGGGCCATCGCAGCCTTGAGATTGGCGATGTCCTTGTTCAATTCGTCCTGTCCCTTGGAAACCACATCGCCGGTGCATTGCGGTCGGGCATAGGTGGGCGTGCCACCGCTTTCCGCCAGACGTTTCAAGAATGTCGGGAACATTTTCAAATCTGCAGGCGCATTGCGGTCGCTGTCGCCGGAAAATCCGGTGTAACGGTCTTTGACATAGGTGGCGTAGGAGATTTTCGACGTCTCGCCATCGGAAACAATGTCGATCCCAGCTTCGACCTGACGGTGCACAGTTTCATCGACTGCTTCGGTCATCGCAGCGTCGAAATCACCCTGGTCATAGGACTGCTCCTTTTCGCGGGCGAAAATGAAATCAACCACCTTTTGGGTGCGTGGCAGAGAGCCGACGTGGCTGGTGAGAATTTTGCTCATTTCTATCTCCGATGCCGTTTAGTGAAGATCGGTCGCGGTCGGACCGGCGGGATCATCGGTATTGGTCACCCGGAACAGGCTGCCAGTTCCTGTCATGGTTGGCCGCAACTGGTAGGACAGTCCCGGTGGCACAGCGCAGGTGTCACCCGGTGCAAAAGTCTTGCTGCCCCCCCCCCATTGCAACTGCCAATGGCCTTCGTGAACCAGCAATATATGGTGTCGACCATCGCCGCCCTGTCCGCCATCCAGTGAATCGTTGCGGATGAATTCGACTTCAAATCCCGGCTTGTCGCGGATCAGCGCATCTTCGCCGATAATTTTCGCGGGCTTTCCGGCGGCCAGCGCCATCATGTCGTGATAACGGCCAACATAATCCGGCACCACCTGGTCCACCGTCACTTCCGGATAATTCTTCAGCTGTGCGTCGGTAAGCAGCGCCATGGCCGCAGTTCCGTTGGGAAGCGCTTCCCCCTTTTTGGTGTCATACAGGCGGCCTGTCTCAGCCAACACCAGGCCATGATCTGCTGCGTCCTGGATCACCTGCGGTGCCCAGATCACGCCGCCACCGGCATCGTCACCGCCCAGGATCGACATGATGATCCCATAATCATTGCCGATATTTTCAAATCCGCGAAAAATACCCGTGGGGATGTTGAAGATATCCCCCTCTTCCAGAACCACTTCACCAGCGGTGCCATAGCGCCCCCAAAAGAAGCGCCAGCGCCCTTTATGGACGTAAAACACTTCCGCCGTGCGGTGACTGTGCAATGAGTTACGGCATTTCGGTGGTTGCCCTGCCGCGCCGATATTAAAGCCCGGCGTTTCTGAAATATGCACGTGCTGATCGGGAGATTCAGACACGCCACCACCGATAATTGTGAAGTTTTCCTTGCGGTCAGACCCCGGCGTATGGGCATCGATAAAAGCGGTTTTGCAGGGCAGCAGATCCCCGTAGCGGACAATCCGTGCTTCCATTTCGTCCGGGGTCATGAAAGCTCTCCACTTTGCATCAGAATTTGTTTCCAGATTGCGATTTCGTCATACAGGGCATATTCGCGACGAATGCCATCGCCATTGGCGCCAAATGGTCCAAATTCCGCGTGGCACATGCCCATCACATGCACATGCGCGCCGGTCGGCTTGCCGAAACTTCCCCAACCCGAATGGCCGCCATCCAGCGACCAACGGATCGCTGCGCGCGGCGACAGCATGCCGCCATCCATGCCGATCTGGTGATGGATCTTGAACTCGGCATCGGGAAAGGACGACCGCAGGCCAAGCCAGAAACCATCTACCGAGGAATAGGACAGACCCGATACAGCGCCTGGATATTCGGTGACGACACAACGGTCATACACGTCCGGGATGATCTGGAATTGCTTGTCCATCAACTGACCGAGAACAGAGGCGTATTTAGCGCCCCATTGATTGTCATTTCCGGTGCCGTGATAGCCGCCATCAACGTCCATTTTGGGCGTGAAAGGTCTGGTGCAGCTTTCCACACCACCCTCGCTGGCGATCAGCTCTGCGGCATAGGTCTTTGGATCCATGCCCAATTGCCGGACAATGCCGCCATAGTCGCGGATCAGCCATTCGTCAAAAATGGTACTATCCTTGGCGGCACAATCGGCGATGATGCGGATCTTGAACTTGTTGCCGGTGGCCGGGCCGAACACACCGTCGCGGGCATGGGTGGCCGTGGAGACAATGCGGTGTGATGACAGCAGACCCGACTCAGGATCACCCGACCAGATAACATCTTCACCCAGCAATTCCCGGTCAGGAAATTCATGGCAGGTTGCCATGGTCGCGGCGATGACCGCCTGATTGCCCCGCTGGATGCCCATCGGCGACCGCACCGGAATGTCTTCTGCATAATAGTGATTGAGCGTGCCGATTCCGCGGCTCTCCCAAATTTCATTGGTGATGCCGATGATGTAATCGGGGAAATCTTTCCACTGCTGGGAGAAACCTTTAATCGTCACACTTTCAATCCTTTAATCGGCGGTCCAGCCGCCATCAATGAGCAAGCTGGTTCCGGTCACCAATGCTGATGCATCGCTGGCCAGGAACAGGACTGCCCCCATAATGTCTTCAACTTCACCCACCCGCCCGAGCTTGATCTTCTCTTCCAACCAGGCAACGCGCTCCGGGTTTTCAAAGGTGCTCTCGGTCATTGGCGTACGAATGAAGGTCGGGCAGATCGTATTGACCCTGATTCTGTGGGCGGCCAATTCAATGGCAGATGCTTTGCTCACCCCTTCTATGCCAAATTTCGAGCCGCAATAGACCGACCGATCAATGCCGCCGACATGGCCCATCTGGCTGGAGGTATGGATGATCGAACCGCCCTTGCCAGCCTTGATCATGCCCTTGGCCACTTCCTGAGCCATGAAGAAGGCGGCCTTCAGATTGAGGTCGGTGATCAGGTCAAAATTGTCCGGCGTCACGTCCACATAGGGCATCGGCTGATTGGTGCCGGCGTTGTTGAACAGGATATCAAAGGGACCATATTGGCGCACCGACGACACCATTGCATCATGGTCGCCGACATCCAGCGAAATGCCCTCGGCTGAATAGCCGGCATCGCGCACCTGCTGGGCAGCAGCGCCGATTTCCTCGGCATTTCTGGCCGCCATCACCACATGGGCTCCATGTTCGGCCAGCGCCATGGCGCCGCCCAGGCCAATGCCACGCGAGGCGCCGGTGACGAGGGCTCGCTTGCCGTTGAGCTGGAAAGTGGGTGTGCGGGGAAGATCGGTCATGAACTCATCATTGTTTCAGGAGAAATATCCCGCCGCTTGTGGCATGAGAAATATCCATTCGCCAGTCCCTACTCAGCCGCGTCTGCGACAGGCTCAGCGGCCGTGCCATAGGGAATATTGCGACCGCCATATCGGCGCACCCGGATATTGCATTGCTCGGCATGGCCAACAAAACCCTCAAGCATGCAGAGGCGTGAACCGACTTCGCCAATATGGGCGGCAGCTTCGTCCGTCAGCACTTTCTGATAGGAATGGGTTTTAAGAAATTTGCCGACCCACAGGCCACCGGTATAGCGGCCGGCCTTTTTCGTCGGCAGGGTGTGGTTGGTGCCGATCACCTTGTCGCCGTTGGATACGTTGGTGCGCGGGCCCAGGAACAAAGCTCCGTAACAGGACATATTGTCGAGGAACCAATCATCCCGGTCGGTCATTACCTGGACATGCTCAGAGGCGATGTCGTCAGCAACTTCCAGCATTTCGTCATAGCTGTCGCAGACAATCACCTCGCCATAGTCTTCCCAGCTCTTTGCAGCCGTCTCTGCCGTCGGCAGGATTTTTAGGATACGGTCAATTTCTTCCATTGTCTGGTGGGCCAGCTTTTCGGAATTCGTCACCAGGACGGCGGGAGAATTGTAACCATGCTCGGCCTGGCCCAGCAGATCGGTGGCGCAGATTTCTGCATCCACCGTCTGATCGGCGATCACCATGGTCTCGGTGGGACCGGCAAACAAATCGATACCCACACGGCCAAACAGCTGCCGCTTGGCTTCTGCAACGAAGGCATTGCCCGGGCCGACAATCATGTGACAGGGCTCGATCGTTTCCGTGCCCAGGGCCATGGAGCCGACCGCCTGAATGCCGCCCATGACATAGATCTCATGGGCACCGCCCAGTTTCATCGCAGTGACAATGGCCGGATGCGGCTGGCCATCCTGCGGCGGCGCGGAAGCCACAATGCGCGGCACGCCGGCAACCGAAGCTGTCAGAACCGACATATGGGCAGACGCCACCATCGGAAACTTGCCGCCCGGCACATAGCAACCGACCGACTGAACCGGAATGTTCTTGTGGCCCAGAATGACGCCAGGAAGTGTTTCGACTTCAATATCGGTCATGGAGGCGCGCTGGGCCTCAGCAAAATTGCGAATCTGGGTCTGGGCGAATTTGATATCTTCCATATCGCGCGCCGACACTTTGCTCATGGCGGCTTCAACTTCAGACTCGCTGAGACGGAAATTTTGCGGCGCATAATTGTCGAATTTCTGTGACAATTCCCGCACTGCTGCGTCGCCACGGGTTTCAATGTCTTTCAAGATGGTTTCGACGGTGCCGCGCACCTTGGCATCATCCTCGGCGCGGTCTTCGGCGCTACGCGCGGTTTTTAAATGACGGATCATTTTGTCTCCAGTGCTCCCCTGCTCGGCAGATCACCGGTTCGGTTGCATACGCTTGCACATGCTTCAATACCGGTCGATAGTTTTGCCATGTCAGGCCCCTATTCCATTGTTTAAATACGCTTATTTACGCCACGGCAGTTGATCAGGCCGAAAATCTCTTTTTGGATTATCGGTCAGATTTTCCCAACCCTGGCCGTCAAATACATCCTTGCCCAACTGCCTCAGCACGTCGGGAAAATCCACCATCACCCAGTTATCGACAATCTTGCCATCGACCACTTTCCAGAAATCCATATAGCGGATAACAACCTTTTTGCCGGTTGCTTCCACCCCCAGAAAGGGTCCCGAATGAACCGCCTCCTGCCGCCCAAAGGCGGCGGCCCACTGACCATCGAACAACCGGGATTCATCGATGCAGACCTTGTCGGAAAAAGCCGCCTGAAAAGGTTGCTGCCAGGCCTGCTGGAATTCCCTCAGGCCTTCCTTGAAGCCACAACCGGCATTGCCCATCCAGCGAAAACCCTCGGCAAAGAACTCGCCGATATCGGCAATGCGATGGTCGTTAAGACCATCCACCATGCCCTCGATAACCTCACGGGTCGCCTCCGTGACCGCAGGGTCATTATCTCGCGTCAAATAGGCCTGTTCAGGTCGCGCTCCTACCATGAAAAACTCAATCTGCTTACAGCCGCTCACCGGAATTGCCATCGAACAGATGGCAGATATCGGCTGGAATGGAGACCTTCACCATTTCGCCGATATTGGCGCGGTAATCCTTGGCGGCCTTGACGGACACAAGACCACCTCCGGCCTTTGAAGTAACCATGGTCGCCTCGCCCAATAGTTCCATTGAGTAAACCGGCGCCTCAAGCTGTCCGTTTTCACCTGTAATGCTGGCATCTTCGGCCCTGAATCCCAGCGTCACCTTGCCGGAATTGGACGTGTCCAGGCCGCTGATCTTAACGTTCTGACCGGTGAAAACGCCGTTATCCAACGTGCCCTCCATCAGATTCATTGCCGGTGATCCGATGAAGGCGGCGACAAATGTGTTTTGCGGCCGGTCGTAAATATCCACCGGCGTGCCGACCTGCTGAACGACACCGGCATTCATCACCACAACCCGGTCTGCCAGGGTCATGGCTTCGATCTGATCGTGAGTCACATAGATAGTCGTCGTTGCCAGCGTGTTTTGCAGGTTCTTGATCTGCGCTCGGGTGGACACCCGCAACTTGGCGTCGAGATTGGACAGCGGCTCATCCATCAAAAAGACGGTGGGCTCACGCACGATCGCCCGCGCCAAAGCCACACGCTGGCGCTGCCCCCCCGACAGTTCTGCTGGACGACGGTGGGTGAACTCGTTCAGTTCCACCATGTCGACGGCCCGCTGGACCCGTTCAGCATGGGTCGATTTATCGACCTTGCGCACCTTCAACGGAAAGCGGATATTTTCATAGACCGACAGGTTGGGATAGAGGCCATAGCTTTGAAACACCATGGCAATGTCGCGGTCCTTTGGCTCCAGGTCATTGACCACGCGGTCACCAATCCAGATTTCCCCGGATGTTGCCTCTTCAAGACCGGCAATCATCCGCATGGTTGTGGTTTTGCCACAGCCGGACGGCCCGAGCAGGACCAGGAATTCCTTGTCGGCAATTTCAAGGTCAAATTCCTGAACCCCGACAAAATCGCCCCAGCGCTTGCTGACTTTTTTAAGACTGATACTGGCCATTGCTCAACCTTCCAATGGGCACCAATTGGTGCGGTTATCTTTATGCGACGACGACATGCTCTACCCCTTGACCGCGCCGGCGGTGAGGCCGCTGACGATCTGGCGCTGGAAGAACATGACGAGCACGAATAGCGGTGCCGTGGCCGAAACCACCGCAGCCACAGCAAACATCACATTGCCTTCCGTATAGGTGGTGCCCAGGAAGGCCGCGATGGCCGGCACCATGGTGCGGTTCTCTTGAGCCAGCACCATGGTGGTGACGGCAAAATCATTATACGCCAGCAGGAAGGAAAACAGGCCGGTGGTGATCACGCCCGGCCACATGACCGGGATGATGACACGACGGAAGGCCTGAAACTGGGTGCAGCCATCAACCTTTGCGCTTTCGTCCAGTTCTTTTGGGATGCCTTCAAAGAAGGAATGAAGCATCCACAGGGTGAACGGCTGGTTGATCGCCACCAATACGACAATTGCGGTGGGCAGATAGCCCCAGACATTATAGTCGAAGAATACCGGCAAATAGCCCGATACAAGGGTTATCGGCGGCACGGCGCGGAAGATCAGGGCAATGATCAGCAACCAGAACACATATTTGAAACCGGAGCGACTGAGCGCATAACCGCCCAGCGTGCCGATGGTCAGTGACGTGGCAACCACAAAAACGCAGACGATCAGCGTGTTGATGACATTGCGCCAGAACTCTTCCTGAATCCATGCACCAACATAACCGGCATCGGTGAAGGAGCCGCCATGGGTGGCCTCCGTCCGCGCACCAGTGATCGCATTGGTCCAGTCGGCAATCGAGAAGAAATCCAACTCAACCTTAAACGAACCCCACAGCGTCCACAGGAACGGGAAGGCCGCCATGATCAACCACAGGATGATAAAGGCCGACAGGAAGATTTGCAGTGCGAGGGGTTTTCTTTGTGAAGCTGCAGCCATCGGTCAGGTCCTTCCCCGGTGCTCGCGCCAGGTGCGCACCAGAACCGGACTGAGCAATATCGCGACGCCGATAATGGTCAGCACGCTGGTGGTCGCCGCAGCGCCCAGCTGGCGGGTTTCGCCGCCCAGATCGTTAAATATGATCCAGCTCAGCGACGTTGCATGGGCTTCCGCATTGAACCCGATGATCGGTTCAAACACCCTGAAATTGTCCATCAGCTGGATCAGTGCGACGAAGGTCACCAGCGGCATGATGTGGGGAATAACCACATAGCGAATCTGCTGCCAACGGGTGGCGCCATCGATCTGGGCGCTTTCCAGCGTGTCCTGAGGCACGGTTTGCAGTCCGGCATAGAAGACGACGAAGGCAAATGGTGCCGACGACCAGATTCCATAGACGATCAGCGAAGTCCACATCAGCGGGGTCGAGGCCTTCAAACTGAGATCGGGATCATTGGCCAGATAAGAGATGAAGTTGCCTAATATGCCCCTTGAATCGATCATCCAGAACAGGGCCAGTGAACCGACCAGTGGGGTGACGATCATCGGCAACAGCGAAAAGAAGATCATCAGGCCCTTGAGATGCCGGTGCAGCGAATTGACTGCCACTGCGATGGCAAAACCAAGCGCGATCAGCAGTGGTGTGCAGACAAAGGTGTAGGTGAGCGTGAAGGCCATCGCCCGATAGAAGGGCAGGTCTCGCAATTCGCTCCAGAATTCACTCCAGCTTGCGCTGGAACGCCAGGCTTCGGCAACTTCCGCAGTCGCCAGGTGGCCCCTGTCAAAATAAACGTCCAGACCGGCGAACCGACCCAGGGGATTGTCCGCACGCAGTTTCGCCGTCGCTTCCTGATCAATTGCGGTTTCGGTCTTACAGCCAAATGGACCACAATTTTCGGTTTCAACCAGCACCGCCTCAATCGGCAGGAACACGGATTGCATGACGATGGAAACGATTGGTGCGGCGATAAAAATCAGCATGGCCAGCCCGGTGGGCAAAAAGAACCAGAAGAATGTCTTATGCTTCATCTTATCGGATCCGTAAGTTGAGGCCGGGGCGAGGCAAGGTGCCTCGCCCCGGCACGGTTACTTAGTTCAGGAAACCTTTTTCCTTGGCCGCAGCAACATAGG
The DNA here is from genome assembly GCA_039977975.1 of Rhizobiaceae bacterium. GTDB lineage: Bacteria > Pseudomonadota > Alphaproteobacteria > Rhizobiales > Rhizobiaceae > Pseudahrensia. Next base: position 54,811 of record JBDWCD010000006.1, on the reverse strand, counting down.
CTGCTTCCACGTCGGCAAGGGCCTTTTCAGCGCTTTCCTTGCCCTGCATGAAGTCTGACAATTCGGCGCCAAGCGCGGTGTGCATCAGACCCATAAAGGGCAGCATTGGATAGGGAATTGTGTTCATCTGGGCAGCAGCGAACACGCCCTTGGCCGCCTCAGTTGGCTCGTAGCCGTCAATCAACCAGACGGCCTGTTTGGAAACTTCAGCATCAGACAGGATGGAAGGATCAATCGCCTTGGTCAGGGCGATAAAGGTTGCTTCCGCATCTGCATCAGTGAGGTTTTTGGCAACAGTCCAGCCGTCCCACCACAAGGTGGATGCAGCAGTGGAACCACCACCAACAGTCATCGGGCCGGCAATCTTGAAGCCGTCGACAACTTCCTGTGGCACGCCGTCGGCATCCGTCATGGTTGCCGCGCGGGAACCCCACATATTCATCAGCGCCACGTTGCCAGCGCGATATTCTGCGTTGGTGGCGTTGGAATCATGGGTCAGGAAGTCAGGGTTCATATATTCGCTGAGCGCCTTCATCATGTTCAGCGCCTTAACGCCAGCTTCTGAATTGACGCTTGGCTGAGCCGTACCGGACTTGAAGTGCTGGCCGCCATAGCCGAGGAACATGTTGTTGAATTCCTGAGCCAGGTTCCAGCCAGCCTTGTAGGCGCCGCCGACAGGGTTCTGCAAAATGCCCTTGTCGCGGATCATCTTGGCCTGCTCGAGCATCTCTTCGTAAGTTTTCGGTGGCTGAGCGCCAATTTTTTCAAGAATGTCTGACCGGTAAACCAGATGCTGGGCATTGGCCATGAAGGCCACAGCCATGATCTTGCCATTGATGGTGATCAACTGGTTTTTCTTCAGATTGCCGCCATGTTTGGCAACCAGGTCGTCGAGCGGACGAATGACGTCTTCATTCATCAGCGCGACAATGGAGGAGTTGGCGATGATCGCCGACGTATATTCGGCAGGATTGCCCTGCATGCCGGCAAGATTGATTTTCTGATGGTCGGCTGTGAGGTTGGTTTTAACTTCGACGCCACCACCAGCACAGGCCATCGCCCCTTTGCCAACGGTTTGAATGGCCGGGAATTCGTTGCCAACAATGTTGACACGTCCGCTGGAAATGTCGCAGGCAGCCTGTGCCGATGCGGTAGCGGCCAGCGCCAAGGCGCCCGCCAGAATGAGTTTCTTTATCATGATAGTTTTCTCCCTAGAGTTTGAGACGATCAGGCATCTCAAGATTTACTCGCGCGCAAAACGATGGTCTTCGATCGGTGACGACCTGCGACCTGCCCCGTTTTTTGAAAAACACCAAGACAAGCCTCTCGTTCTGCTATAAGACAATCATGGATTGCATACGTATGCAACGATTTTTATGACCGAAGCTCCAATTTTGATTCCCCTCACCGACAACAGGCTGAAACTAATATGAAAAACGGCTGTCTTCCCATTCCACAGGCGCTCAATATCGCCAATAAACGGCTTGTTCAGCAGGCGATGAGCGCGATTGCCGACTGTCAGTTCGGGCAGTTGGAGGAGGTCCTGTCCAGCTATTATAGCGAAGATGCCGACTGGCGCGGTTCCCATCCGTTGAACGAAATTCGCGCGGTCAAATCGATTGCCGAAGTGGCCTGGGCACCGCTGAAAAACAGCCTGCCGGATATGGAACGACGTGATGAAATCATCGTCGGCGGGCGCTACCGAAACCGCCACGGGCAAGAGCAGGACATGGTCGCCTGTATCGGTCATTTTTGCGGCACGTTCAAACGCGACTGGCTGGATATTCCGGCCACCGGTCAACCCCTGTTCGTCCGATACGGCGAGGTGCATATTGTTGAAGACGGAAAGATCATCGCCTCAACCTGCCTGTGGGATGTGCTCGATGTCATCCGCCAGGCAGGTTTCTGGCCCCTGGCCCCCAGTTGGGGCACAGAGGGGCGCTGGATGGGGCCGATCACCTGCGACGGGCTTGTATTTGACCAGCAGGACATGGAGCAGGGCCTTGCCTCCATTGCCCAGACACTGGCAATGCACAAAACGCTGAGCGACTATCGCGATGACGAAATGAAAGGCCGGGATGGGCTGATCAACATGCCGCAAAAGGAACACTGGCACGAGAAAATGATGTGGTATGGCCCCTCGGGCATCGGCACGACAAGAGGCCTGGAGGGTTTCGTAGACTTTCACCAATTGCCATTCCGATTGTTCTGGCCCGGGCGTAAAGGCGGCCAATCGATCATCAACGAAGAGACGGCGGCGGGCGAACAGTCAGATGCCGGCCACTACATTCAGATTGGCGACGGCCCCTATTCCGTCACCGGCGGATGGCCCAGCGTTGTGGCACAAAATCGCGGCGGCGGATTATTCGGCAGCGGCGCAACGGGCCGCATCACCGAAATGCGGGTGATGGATTTTTACCTGCATCACGAAGGCAAGATCCGCGAAAACTGGATCCCGATCGACGTGATCCATATTCTGCTGCAGTTGGATATCGACGTCATGGCCCGGGTGCGTGACCAGTTTGGCCGCAACCGACTAGGATTGCGCCCCTAAGCGTAGCAGGCCGTAATGATATTTGGCGGTGCGTGACGTTCTTCTGTTTCCATGATCGCCGACAGGGAAGACTTGTCGGACAAGTCCTTGCTGAACAGGCGTGAAATCACAATCGAGCTCGCCAGGCTGGCGGCGATCGGCGCCAGCCACAGGGAAACGACCCCGGCAAGGATGCCGCCTACCAACAAAGCGCCAACTGTCGTCTCCAACCAATGGAAACGCGCCAGCATGGCAAAGCTATAGGTGTTTTCTCCACGGTTCTGCGGTGTCCAACCGGCATCCCACCCGATGATTGTACGCGTCACAGCCGACACATGCTGCACCATCAGGATCGGTGCCAGAATGAAGGACAGAAAAATCTCGCACAGGGCATTGGCGGAAAATCTGAGCGGCCCACCGAGTTTCGACAGGGACGGATCCTGGGTTACCGTCAGCGCGATGCCCATCAATTTGGGGATCAGCAACAAACCCAGCATGAAGCCCAGCACAACAATACGGCTGACCGTGTCGATCTCGGGCCATTGCGGAAACAGCGGATTGGTTTCGGCAAAATAACGGAAAACGCTTTCTTCACGGCCACGCCCCATCAACGCCCAGACCACCAGCAGACCGAACCAGACGAAAGACGCGATATAGGCCATCGCGCCCTGCAGCATGTGGAAGCGGGAAGCGGCTGAAAAGCCGCTTGAGAAGAGCAGCAGCAGGTGCTGCAGATTGCCCTGACACCAGCGCCGGTCACGCAATACGTAGTCGACGATTGTTTGTGGCGTTTCTTCATAGGATTGGGACAGATCAGGCAGCAGGCGAACCGACCAGCCGGCGCGGCGCAACAGTGCCGCCTCAACAAAGTCGTGGCTCTTGATTGTTCCGCCCAGCGCACCTGTGCCGCGCAACACCGGCAGGCCAGCACTGGCGGCGAAGGCGCGTGTACGGATGATGGCGTTATGGCCCCAATAATTGCCCTCATTGCCGGACCATCGGTCCAGCCCCCGGGCCAGGGCGCCGCCGTAGATATTGTTGGCAAATTGCTGCACCCGGGCAAAAATCGTGTTGGCGCCGATCAATCTTGGCACGCTCTGAATCAGACCGACTTGCGGGGCGCAGGCCAGTTCATCTGACAGGCGAATGATCGACGAGGCGGCCATCAGACTGTCTGCATCAAGGGTTACAAAGGCGTTCCAATCAGCACCCCAGGACTCAATCCAGTCGCGGATATTGCCGGTTTTGCGCTCGATATTGTCCGCCCGGCGTCGGTAATAGACTTCAATCTGCCCGCCGGTCTGGTGACGCATCTGGTCGAACAGATTGGCTTCGCGAAAGGCGATGGCCTCATCACGGGTATCGCTGAGCAGGAAAATTCCAAAGCGATGATGGCTGCTTGACCGTTCCAGATCCTCCCGCATCGCCTGCAGGCGGCCGAACACGGCCTCCGGGTCTTCATTATAGATCGGCACAAGCAGCGCCACATCCATTGCCTGGGCCGGAAGGGCTGGTGCGGCCTGATCGGGCTTGCGGGCAAAAAACAGGCCGATTGTGCTGGAGGCCACCGACAGGGCAATCCAGAAAGCAGAAAAGCCGACCAGCGCGATCATCGCTATTTCGATGAAGACAAATCCGTCCTTGCGAAACCAGTCCATGATGATGGCGATCAGAGCCAATGTGGTGAATGCGGCGGGCAAAAATGTTGCCAGGCGAAACAGGCTGGTGCCCTTCACCTGTTTCAACGGGCGTGACTGAGGATCCTTGAACGGCCGGGCAAAGTCCTGCAACGGCATTTCCAACGGCGCGCGGGGCGGCATTTGTGCAGCTATCTTACCGTCGTGAATGTTCATGCCGTCCACCTGTACAGCCAGACTTCCGATGCCATTTTGCCGTCCAGCATCAATTGCGCACGCAGTTCAATGGACGTCAGATCTTCAGGATAGAATGTGAATGCCAGTCGCACACCTCCGGTTCGTGGATTGCGCTGGACTATTCCGGGGCTGACCTTGGCGCGGTTGGAACTGACGTGAAGGGTCAGTTCTTCGAGCTTTTCGGGCAGCAACGGGGATTCTGAAAAGTCGATGGTCACCAACCGGCCACCGGCAAAGCGTTTGCCCATGCGGGTGTTGAGAACATGCGGCAGTTTTTGCGTAAGCGGTGGGTCTTCACACCATGCCAGGCGATAGCTGAAGCGATGTTCTGAACCCGCCTGCAGCGGCTCTTTGGGCCGCCAATAGGCAACGATATTATCGTAGATTTCCCGATCTGCAGGAATTTCCACCAGTGACACGGACCCCTTGCCCCAGTTCTCGCCAGGGGTCACCCATAGTCCGGGGCGCTTGTGGTAATTGGCTTCCAAATCGGCGAATTCGGCAAATTCGCGCGGCCGCTGCATCAGTCCGAAGCCTTTGGGATTTTCATCGACAAAGCTGGAGACCTGCAGCGTCAGCGGATTGGCCAATTGCCGCCACAGGGTCTCCCCTGCACCGTTCTCGATGAGCAGGCCGTCGGAATCGTGAACGGCCGGGCGAAAATCATCAAAGCGATGGCGGTTGGTCTGGTCAAACAGGAACATGCTGGTTTCTGCGCCGATGCCCACGTGGTTGAGTGTCACCCGCGGATAGAGCACCGCCTCGACATCCATTTCAGTTGTTGGTCCGGCGGTGATTTCAAAAGAATAGAGACCGCATACGCTGGGGGAATCCAGCAGCGCGTGAACGGTAAAGCTCTTTGCCCCGGGTTCGACGCCTTCGATCCAGAAAGCCCGAAAGTCGGGGAATTCCTCACCCTTGGCTTCGCCGGTGTCGATGGCCAGTCCCCGGGCGGAAAGACCATAGATCTGACCCTTGCCGACTGCCCGGAAGTAGCTGGCACCCTGAAAGACGACGAATTCATCCTTGCGGACCGGATCATTGATGGTTGTGCGCACCCGGAAACCGGCATAGCCCAGCGTCTCGTCCACCGGCAGGTCCGGCACCAGATGGGCGTAGCGAAACACGTCTTTTGAAAACAACACCGGTCGGCTGGTGTCACCTTCAACAACCGAAATGGAAATGCCGGTCGGGAAATAGAGCCCCGGCGCAAAGAATTCCATGTTGAAGGGAAGATCGGTATCCTTCCAAAGGCCGGAATCCGGATTGAACTGAATGCCTTTGTATTGATCATAGGTCATGTCGATCCAGGGCTGAGGGATCTTTTGTGGGGGACTATAGGCCTTGCGGGAAAGCTGGCGCACCGTGTCGGCAAGCTTGTCCCTGGAAAATGGTTGCGCCTCTCCAAGCCGCACAGGTGTTGCCGGTGGCTTGGATGTATCTGCAGCGGCGGAGTCGGAATCGCCGGCCCATGCGTCTCCCATAGGAAGCGCTGCACCGCCTGCCATGGCAATCAACCCCAAAAGTGTTCGTCTGCTGATCATCGGCTAATCGATCTTCCTTGCTGGTACGCCCAGGGGAAGTGTTGAACTCCCCGATTGCGCTGGTGATGAGGCAGCCGGGCTCACTTTTTGTTGCCGCCAGGGCTGCGATTTGAACCAACCGACGCCATAGGCTACCGCGATGAGACCCGCAAAACCGATCAGATTTCCCAGGGCGACGACATACCAATGGGTGCCAAACATGCGAAAGCCCATACCGACGATCTGGGCGATGATCAGTGAGGAAACGAAGACCGCCAGCGACTGCTGTCCGACCTTGCGGATGGTATCGACAACGAATTGCGCGCTGCCCCAGTTTTTCAGTCGCGACCCCAGCGGACCCACAGCCACCCAAGCGAGATAGGCGGTGGCGAGAAAGTGGATATAGCGGAACAGGCCGAATTCCGTTTTGCCCCGCAGCGGTGCGATGGCCAGACGCTGCTCCTTAAACCACGGGCTCAACTCGGTGTAGAGCAACCAGCTTGGCTTGGCATTATAGATGCGGAAATAGGCAAAGGGCAGGCTGACCAGGATGATGACAATGGCGAGGATGATCAGACGCTTGTCGACGGGCGGAGGCTTGATCCAGCCACTCATGAAGGCAAAGCCGGTAAAGAACACCAATTGCCAGCCGAGCGGATTGAAGAACCAGCCGCGCTGCGACCACGGCTCCGCTGGAAACCTGACCGGTTGAGCACCAAACAGTTCCAGGTTGGCCAACAGCCACACGCCAATGACGAATGCGGCAACTGCCCAAAGCGAGATTCGCGACAGGCCCATGACGATCGGAATCATCGCCAAAATCACCAGATACATGGGCAGAATGTCAAAATAATTGGGCACGTAGGTCAGTGTGAACAGGCCGATGACCAGATCCGGGGTCTTGGTGAAAAAGTGTTTCAGATTGAGCGCGCCGACATAGGAACGCTGCCAGTATTCGCTGGTAAAAATTCCCGCCTGATCAAAGCTGGTGACCAGCAGCAATACCGCAAAAAACAGGCCTATATGGGCCCAATAGACCTGCCAGACACGAAAGACGATGCGGGCAGTCCCCATCCACCATCCGCGCTTGCGAAAAATCGCGCCGAAAGCGATTGCCGAAGCCATTCCGGAACAGAATACAAATGTCTCCGTCGCGTCGGAAAAGCCGAACCGAGCCGGAATCCACAAGGCCCAGAAATCCCGCGGCGTATGGGCAATGAAAATGATGAACATTGCCAACCCGCGAAAGAAATCGAGTCGCGGGTCGCGAACCGTTCTCTGTGGTGCAGTTGTGGTCATTTGATCATTTCCAAATCTATGTCGCGACTTTGTTCAGATGCCGCCATTTGCGATCTCGCGCAACCGTTAGTTCAAATATTCATTCAGCCGGAATTACCTGGGCCACAACCTTGTCGGCACGATGGCGGGCCAGCTCTTCCAGACGCAGCGTTGCAAACCGGTCAAAATGCCCTGCCCGCTTGTCTGCACGCGCCTGCAGGAACCGTTCTGCAGCATCAAAATAACCGCCGCGTATGGCCGCTTCGATTGTCAGTCGCTCAAATACATCGCGCTGTGCGTGACTGCCACCAATGGTCTGCATCGCATCACGGGCCCCGGCCATGTGCTGGAATGCTCGGGTGAAGTTTCCTTCGCCAAAGGCTTCCAGACCCTCTGCCATGGAAAGGCCGGGATGTTTCATGATCTGGTCCATTTCGCTTGCTTCGGTGGCCGCATCTTTGCGCATGCGGGTCAGCAATTGGGTAACGGCGGACTTTCGCTCGCCGCCAATCAGCGACAGAACATAATGAAGATCGGCAAAAGCCAGGCAGCCGTCTTCGGTACGCCCCTGGGACAGAACGGCCAGTTCCTCCCACCGGTCGCCTACCTTGTGCCCGTCGAGTTCCAACCGCGAAAGCAGTGAGGCGGCATTGGAGATATCGCGATAATCGTCCGTCTTGTCCTGACGAATCTGCTGATCATAAAGCGAAAATACAGCATCGATTTCGCCACGATCCAGATGCATCAGCGCCATGTGCCACCAGACGTGGTAGCGAAAGTTATTGCAATGCGACCAGGCCTCGGTGCGGTTGGTCAGCCAATCCAGACCGGCCTTTGTGTCATTGGTCATGTCATAGACATGGGCAACCGCGTGCAGGCCCCAGGCATCATCGGGGGAATGGACGACACCTTCGCGGCCGACCCGCGCTGCCAGGGCATATTCACCGGTTTCCTCCAGGGTGAATGCGTGGCAGCCCAGTGCATAACCATAGGCTGGCTGATCGCTGGCAAGATGCGGAATGACCGATTCAATTGAAGACCGCATGCCCACTGCATCGCCCAGAACAAAGCGAATCGCCTGCACCAGTTTCATCGCCAGGGCGTCTTTGGGATTTTCAGCGACCAACACGTCAAGTCGGTCACCTGCCTGTTTGGGAAATCCCCTGTTCCAGGCAGAAAGTGCTTCCAGGAATGTGCTTTCCCGCTCAGTCACTGGCCGTTGGTTGATCAGTTCGCGCGCCTGCCGTTCAGCGTCCACCGCCACATCAGTCAATTCCCGGCGGCCCAAAAGCAGCGAAAACAGACCTTTGCAGATAAATGGCAGGGCAAACCCCGGATCGCTGGCCATGGTTTTGCCCAGATGATCCGGCGTCGCAGCTGCATGGGCCAGAAACGCCAATTGAGTGTCGTTCCAGGCTGTCATATCGCCCTTGGCGGACAGGGTCACAGGGCAGCCAAAGATATCGTCGCGTGTTGTCATTGGGCATCTGCCTCAACTGAATTTTGTTGAAGCCAGACAACATTTTAAGCAGCCAATCGGCAAATAAACCCTCGTGACAATTGTGTGAAGGAAAAGCCTCATTTTTTGACTTGGGCCGTGCCACATATGTGGCAGAAGAGTTAATCAGGTGACCCACCGTGGTTCAGGAACCGAAAATTATGGCAAACACAGCGCAGCCAACAGTCGATCAGGGCCTGTTTCCTGGCCGAAACGTGCTGGCTGTGGCACTGCTGGCAATCGCGCTGACATGCCTAGCGGCCTATCCCCATGGGGGAATGCGCTATGTGATCGCCGTGTTGATTGGCGCTATTGCCGGAATTGGTCTCTACCACGCAGCTTTCGGCTTTACCGCGGCGTGGCGTCGTATCGTGACCGAGCGGCGCGGTCAGGGATTGCGGGCACAGATGGTGCTGCTGGCGGTGGCCTGTCTGTTCACCTATCCTCTGATCGCTTATGGCCCGCCCTTTGCCGAATATGGCCTGCGTAGTGGTGCGTGGGTCCTTCCCTTTGGGGTCACAGCCATGGTCGGCTCATTTTTGTTCGGCATGGGCATGCAATTGGGCGGCGGTTGCGGCTCGGGCACTCTATTCACGGTCGGCGGCGGCAGCAGCCGCATGGTCATCACGCTCGCCGCCTTTATTGCCGGTTCGCTGATTGGCACATGGAACCTGCCGGCCTGGCGGGGATTGCCCCGGATCGAAAGCTTTTCACTGATCCGGGAATTTGGAGCAGCAGGTGCGATGATCACCATTTTGCTGATAACCGGCGCCATCTGGCTGCTCAGCCGTCGAATGGAATTGCGCGCCCATGGCACGCTGGAGGAGCCGCGCCGGACCGGTTCCCTGCTGGCCGGTCCCTGGGCACATAGTCTCGGCATTATTGCGCTGGTTGTTGTCAGCGTGGCGACGATTGCAACCCTTGGACGCCCCTGGGGCATCACTTCGGCCTTTGCTCTTTGGGGCGCCAAGATTGCCCATTTTTCCGGAGTGGATGTTCTCAGTTGGCCCTATTGGAGCGGCGGTCGCGCCGCAGCCGTGGAGCGCAGCGTATTTGCCAACTCCACGTCCATTATGAATTTTGGCATCATCTTTGGTGCCATGGCAGCGGCGGCGCTGGCGGGCCGGTTCGCGCCTGTTCTTCGCATCGGCTGGAAGAATGTTGCCACCGCTATCATTGGCGGATTGTTGATGGGCTACGGCGCCCGCCTTGCCTATGGCTGCAATATCGGCGCCTATCTCGGCGGCATCGTATCCGGCAGTCTGCATGGCTGGCTGTGGGGCATATTCGCCTTCGCCGGAAGCACGATCATGGCCAGACTCAAGATGAAATTCGACTTGTAAAAAGGAGATCGACAATGGGCTTACGGATTCTAACCCCGCTGGTGGGAATGGTCATTCTGGCGATGGGGTCCTTCGCTTATGCAGCGGATCGCACCGGTTGGGTCCGCTACGATACCGACATTGCTTACGGCAAGATGATCAAGCAGCTCAACGCTGCAGTGAAAGGCGAGAAGATGTTGCTGGTCTCCCGAGCCAGCGCCTCGTCCGGCGCCAAGCGCCGCAAGATCAAGATCCCCGGCAATATGGTGGTCGGCGTCTATCGCAACGATTATGCCCTGCGCATGCTGGACGCCAGCGTCGACGCGGGCATTGAGGCCCCCATTCGTTTCTACATAACCGAGCGACAAAACGGTGGCTCAACACTGTCCTACAAGACCCCAAGCCATGTTTTCGCCCCCTATTTTGCCGATGCAAAACCTGAGCTTGCGACTTTAGCAAAGGAGCTCGATGGCGTTTTTGAGACCATCGCCAAACGCGCGGTCAGCAATCAGTGAAAGGGCCTGACGCCTAAAAGGTTCCATCATAGGCGCGGCGGCCAATGCGACAGGCCAGCACAGTGTAGGAATCCCGTTGCAACGCAGCTTCGGCCTCTTTTTCAAGGGTTTCGACGTCATCGATCCAGACCCCATGGCCGCCCATGGCCTTGGCAACACCGACGAAATCTGTGCCCGAAAAATCCACGCCGACATTTTTGCGTTGGCTGCTGCGTTGTTTCAGCTCGATCAATGCCAGGGATTCATCGACCAGAACGCAGATGATCACCGGCACTTTCAGCTCGCGGATTGTTGCCAATTCCCCGAGCCCCATTTCAAGGCCTGCATCACCGACAAATGCGCAGACCGGCGTTTGCGGACTGGCGAGTTTGTAACCCGCAGCCAGCGGTACCGCGCAGCCCATCGTGCACAAGGCTGTTGACTGCAGGAAACTGTGCGGGTGCTTGCACTGCCACATCTGCGACACCAGGATGCGGTGAGCGCCAGCATCTGCAGTGACGACAGAATCGTCCGGCAGACACTTGTTCAGCGTGGCAAATACCTGGCCTGGTCCCCAGTCTTCGGCAGCTGCAAAGGCTTGTGCCAATTCCTGGCGCACCGCTTCAACCTCGCCGCCGGGCCAATGGGGTGGGCAGTCGAGACCGTGGCCAAGCTGCGCCAGGGTTGGTTCGATCGCTGCACGCAGGCTGATATCGGCCCTGTGCATGCCATGGGTGCGCAGCACGGGGGTAATGTCGATTACCTTTGCATCATCGGCCCAGGGGTCCCGCCATCCGGCGCGCATTTCAATCGGGTCATAGCCAGCCAGCACGATGCAATCGGCCTTTTTGACAAAGGGCAGAAGACTCTTTTCTGCCTTTGGAGAAAGTCCGTGACCGCCCAGACACAGGGGATGGGCCTCATCCAGCAGGCCCTTGCCCTTATAAGTGGTGATGATGGGAATGTCGTGCTGCAGGCAAAAAGCGCTGAGCACAGGACCGGCATTTTCAGTCACCGCATCAACGCCGGCAATGACCAGAGGCCGCCGTGCCGATTGCAGGGCGTCCATCGCGGCACCCATGGCCGGGTCCGGGGCGGTCATCACCGCCGGGGCCAAATCCGGCAGATCAGAGACCGTCTCTTCGCTGATTTCTTCCGCAACGCTGATCGGTACGTCGATATGCACGGGACCCGGCTGACCATCCAGCGCAATCGCCAGAGCCTTTTCCATCATCACACCGACAGTGCCGGCGCTGGCGCGAAAGGTCGCCTTGACGATTGGGCGCAGGATCGCCTGATGATCAAAAATCTGATGGGTGTAGGTCTCCGCCACATCTTTATCGACGCAGCCGGTCAGAAAGATCAGCGGAACCCGGTCCTGCATGGCATTGGCGATGACGTTGACAGCGTTGGAAACCCCCGGTCCGACAGTTGCCACCAGGATGCCGGGCGCCCGGGAGCCCGGTGCCTCCGCATGCCAGGCACCTTCGGCCATGAAGCCGGCAGCGTTTTCATGTTTGGCAAGATGAAAATCGATCCCCGCTTCGTCCAGTCCGGTCAGAATCGCCAGCACCTCGCCACCTGGAATGCCAAAGGCACGCTGGCAACCGGCCTGTTTGAGTTTTGTCGCAATGATATGGGCGCCAGTCAGGGCTGCGGTCATGGGGGTAATTCCAGGATTGAAAATCTGATCACTGGATAAGCGCCCAGCGCAGTGCTGGCAACCGCCCTTGCGATCAACTGACCACAAAGCAATTTGAGCATTGCGTCATCCGATAATTCCGTGACACATTCCGCCCCATGGCAAAACCCACCGTAACATCTGCCGACGTGGCCCGGGCCGCCCACGTCTCCCAATCCGCTGTCAGCCGCACCTTTACCCAGGGCGCATCGGTCTCGGAAGACACCAGGCGCAAGGTGCTGCAGGCCGCCGACGAACTCGGTTATCGCCCCAATGCCCTGGCTCGCTCGCTGATCTCCGGCAAATCCGGCATTATCGGCGTTCTGGTCGCCTATCTGGACAATCAGTTTTATCCGGTGGTGATCGAAAAACTGTCACGCTCACTGCAAGACAAGGGCTATCGCGTCTTGCTGTTCATGACAGACCAGGGCGACCAGGACGCGGTGGTCAAAGACATGTTGCAATATCAGGTGGAGGGCGTGGTGATGGCATCGGCCCATTTGTCCTCGCAGCTGGCCCAGCAATGCGCCGATAACGGCATTCCGGTGGTCTTGTTTAACCGCTATATCGCCACATCGCCCGCCAATTCAGTGACGTCGGATAATCTGGAAGGTGGCCATATGGTGGCGGATTTTCTCATCCGCGCCGGCCATCAACGCATATCCTTCATCGCCGGATTTGAGGATTCATCAACCAACCGCGACCGGGAGGCTGGCTTCTACAAAGGGCTGGCGGAACACGGCGCGGTTTGTTTTTCCCGCGGGGTTGGGGCCTATACCCAGGCAGGAGCCGCCCAGGCGGCCCGTGATCTGTTTTCTGAAAACGTGAAGCCCGATGCGGTATTCGTCGCCAATGATCATATGGCCTTTGCGGTCATGGATGTGCTGCGCAATGAATTCGGCCTGCGCATTCCCCAAGACGTTTCGATTGTCGGCTATGATGACGTACCGCAGTCGGCCTGGAAGGCCTATGATCTGACCACCGTCGAGCAGCCATCCGGCCCGATGATCGATGCCACGGTGGATATTTTGTTGGAGCAGATTTCCAACCAGGACATATCGCGCAAGGCGGCGGTTCTGCCAGCCCGTTTGGTGGTGCGTGAGAGTGCCCGAAAGCCTGCGAATTAAGTCAGCTGACTATTGAGATGCGCCTGGAGAGTTTCGCGCCTCCACAAGTTCAGGCAGCGTCATTGCCGCAGAAGATCCACGAAATGGACGCATCCAGCGAACGAGGTTACGAAGCAGCAGTCCGGTCAAAAGGGCAAATGGCAGCACCAATAGTGACATCGCCAAGATGGCAATGGTCTGGGCGGTCCAGATTGCCGGAGACCGCTCCAGCAGCTGGAACAATTCAACAATGCCAAAGCAGACGAAACAGCCGACCATCAGGGCAACACCCAGCCGAGAGAACCGTGAGAAACGTGGTCGCGGAGATTCAATATTGGACGCCAATGATGTGGTTGCTTCCAAAATGTGGGACTCCTCAAGACGATACTTCAACGATCTATAAGCCGAGCAGATTACCGATTTGTGTGTCTGCGTCACTCTGAACAAGAATCCTGTCCTTTGTGCTAATCAGGAGTTAACGCACGACGGGAACTGCCTGTTTCGACATGCCGGTACCTGGAGATGAACTTGCTTGGGGCTAACCCGGCCGTGGGGGCGAAGATCAACGCATGGGAAGAATGAGAGCGCATTTTTTTCGATTCACTTATATTTGTGCAGGTTTGGACCAATTTCATCGCAAATTCCCGGCATTTTGCACAAGAATTGGCCAAAATGCAGGTTCGACCCCATATGACGTCCGGGCTCTGACTGGGCTTACAATATGGATCGAGTTCCGCCACGCCTGCGGTCCCATTGACGCGTTGTCGAATTGTCTGATCGAGCCTTCACCAAAAAACCACCTGATGTCATAACAACTGCAGACCCACCTCACAGTTTACGAGAATTTCATGTCCGCTCCCCCCAAAGTCACCCTGATCGGATTTGGTGAAGCCGGGGCTGCCTTTGCCCGGGGCTGGCAGGGCACGGGGGTTGTTTTGAAGGCCTTTGACATCAAAACCCAGTCAGATGCCAGTCGCACTGGCATGCTGGCCCGCTATCAGCAATACGGTGTGGAAGGCTGTGATCTGCTGTCTGAAGCGGTTGCTGATTGTGATGTGATTTTCAGCCTCGTCACCGCCGACCAGGCCCATCGTGCGGCCAAAACAGTGCTTGGCCTGTGCCAACCCGGCACGTTGTTCTTCGACTGCAATTCCTGTGCCCCCGACACCAAGCGGGCATCGGCGAAACTCATCGAAGCCGATGGCGGGCGCTATATGGACGTCGCCGTCATGGCACCGGTGCAATCCAAGCTGCACAGAACCAAAATACATATTAGCGGTCCCCACAGCCGCGATGCCGAGCAGCTGATGCAACAGTTGGATATGGATGTAACCGTCCAGGACGGGGAAGTTGGTCGCGCCTCAGCAACCAAACTGGTGCGTTCGATTATGATCAAGGGGCTGGAGGCGACGATGATGGAATGTGTCTTGGCCGGTCGTCAGGCGGGGGTTGACGATCTGGTGCTGGGCTCGCTGGACAAGTCCTTTCCCGGATTCAATTTCCGTGAAAAAGCCAACTATATGATGGAACGAGTCATGGTTCATGGGGAGCGTCGGGCGGCTGAATTGCGCGAAGTGACACTGATGATTGAGCAACTTGGCCTCGACAATCATATGTCGAAAGCCACCGTCGAGTGGCAACAAAAAATTGGCGAAATGCAGCTGGATCCCAATTCAGAACTGGCGCCGGAAGATTATGGACCTCGTGCCGATATTGTGCTGGCAGCGTTGCGGGGGGATGAACTGGCGAAGTCCTGATCTTGACCCTTTCGGGCACGCCGCGTCAGGGATGAGTGAGCCGTGGCTTGCGGGCCAGTGCCCGCTCGCGCATCCAGATGATCAACCCGGCCGCAACAATGAACGCCGCTCCGACAATCGTCCAGCGATCCGGCAGGTGATTGAACAACAGATAGCTCCACGCGGTCAGGTAAAGGATGAAGGAATAGGAGAAGGGACTGAGAATGCTGGCCGGCGCGAAGCGATGTGCATTGGTCAAAAGCTGGTGCCCGGCCCACCCCCAAAATCCAAGGCTGAAGAGCAATATCCAGTCGAGGCTGCTTGATGGAGTCTGCCAGCTCACAATGGCAAATGGCGCCAGAATTACGAATCCAACCGCACCCGAATAAAATTGCATTGTATCGGTGGCAACCTGGCCGGCTAATTTGCGGGTCAGGATCAGATACATGGAGAAACTAATCGCCGCCAACAACGATATGATGACGGCCCAGTGAAACTCATCTCCAAAGGGACGGATGGCGATGATGATGCCAAAGAATCCGACCATAATGGCCGACCAACGCCACGGCCCGACCCGCTCCCCCAAAAGCGGCCAGGACAGGGCACAGACGATCAGCGGCGAAGAAAACAGAATTGTCGAAGTGAGAGTCAAGGGCAGATAACGCACTGCAAAAAAGTTGAGCACGGTGGACAGCATAATCAGCGACCCGCGCACCAACACCAGCAGCGGACGGTCGCTGATAAAGCGTTCTTTTGAAAATCCACCGCGCAACAGGATTGCAAACGAGATGAGAAAGTGAGCTGCATAGCGCATGAACGCCAATTGCAGCGCCGGCAGGCCGGCGATAGCCAGCCATTTGACGGTTGTGTCGATGAAGGAAAAGGTAAGATAGGCAATCAGCATCAAACTGATGCCGAACAGGGCCCGATCCTCATTTGCCTTTGCCGCCAGCCCTACCACTGCGCGGCAATTCTTGACGGATTACTTTTCATCGAAAAGTTCAGAGAAAAAGTCGACCATTTGAGAAACCATCTGATCTCCTCTGCCGTCGGCGACGGCCAGCCCGAGCGCTGTCTTTGCACCAGATGACATCAAACTGGTCACACCGGCATCATCGGCCATCGTAGCGTAATATCCCACATCCTTGCGGGCATTTTTGATGGCAAATGCCAAGTCATCCGGCTTGCCATTGACCGCATATCCCTTGACGAAATCCATCATGCCCGAATGCAGTGGTCCGGCGGCCATGACGTCATAGAGGGTCTGGCGCTCCACACCGGCGAGATCTGCCATGGCAAAAGCTTCTGCCATGGAATTGGCAACTGTCATGCCGAAGAAATTGTTGATCAGCTTGACCGTGTGACCTGCCCCCAGCGGCCCCAGGTGAAATACATTTTCACCCAGATCATCGAGCACCGGTTTGACCCGATCAAAGACGTCCTTGTCACCAGCGCCCATGATGTTGAGCTGACCATCCAGCGCATGCGCTGGTGTGCGTCCCAGCGGCGCATCCATATAGGCGGCACCGATTGCTGCGGCTTTCTCACCAAGAGAGCGGGTGGATGCTGGCAGCGAAGTGCCGAAATCAATCACCACATTGCCGGCCGAAAGCCCGGCCAAAACCCCGTCATCGCCCAACATGCGCGTTTCGACGGAGGCTGACGTATCCATGCACAACATGACGATGTCACTGGCTTCCGCCAGCGCTTTGGTGGAGGAATGTTCGACCGCGCCGCGGGCGACGGCGGCTTCAATCTTTTCGCGGCTGCGATTGGCGATAACCTGCAGTTGATAGCCCTGGGCCTGTAGGCGCTGAACCATCGCGTCGCCCATCAGGCCAAGTCCAATAAATCCGATTGAGGGTTTGCTCATGTTGTCTGTTTCACTTCTTCATAGGTTGCATAGCCAGGCTTTCCACTCTGCGATTGAATCTCGTAGATGGAACCAGCCTTTGAGGGTTGAGGTTGTGGAATGCGGACTGGAATATCCGCCAGCCTGGGCTGATTGGTGCTTTCGCCACACAGCATCAGGCTGTCATATTGTTCAATTGATTCAAACTTGGTCATTGCGCCCATCACTGGAAAGGCGTCCGCTGCCATCATTTCATAAAACAGAATTTGCCGGTCGCGTGTGGATTGATTGAGCGCTGAGCCGTGCAGAATTCTAGAATGGTGGATGGTGACCGTGCCAGCGGAGCCAATCAGCGATACGGCATCGCGAATGTCAAAGCCTGCGGCGGGCAAATCAACGGCTCCTGTAAACACGCCGTCAAAATGGTGGTTGAGAATTGGCCCCTTATGAGATCCGGGGAACACCTGCAGCGGACCGTTTTCCATGCCGATATCGTCAAATACAACACCAATCGCCAGCACGTCATCATTGGTATGCGGATAGAAGGCGAAGTCTTGATGCCACTGTACCGGAGCGCCAAATTCGGCCTTTTTCATATTCAGCTTTGTCGTGTGCATGCGCAGATTGGGGCCGATCAGATCGCGTGCCGGGCCGAGAATATGATCACTGCGCATCAGGTCATTGAAAAATGCACTTTGCAGATCCGGACGCTTGATACGACGGATGCGTGGGGCGTCGGTTGTGTGGCTGTCTTCGACATCAATCAGATCATCGCTTTCGGTAATACTGCATGCATGCTCCGACAGGCGTTCGATCTCTGCCTGGGCCTTGGTGATAATGTCGGCAGGCAGATGTCCTTCGAGGACCAGATAGCCATTTTGATCATAAAAATCACACTGATCGTCGCTCAGAAACTCCATAACTCTACCCCCTAGACCCAATCTGACCAGGATTACATGGTCGCGCCGATTTGCCAGGGCACGAATTCGTAGTCCCCCAGACCCTGCAGTTCCGACTTCGTCTTTTCACCAGAGGCGACGCGCAGCCACATCTCATAGATGTCGCGGCCAGCTTGCTCAACCGATTTGCCTTCGGTCAGGATAGCACCGGCATTATAATCCATGTCGCCGGTCATCCGCTCATACATCTGGGTATTGGTGGCGATCTTCGAGCATGGCGCAGGCTTGCTGCCAAAGGCCGAACCGCGCCCGGTGGTGAATGTCACCACATTGCACCCGCTGGCGATCTGACCGGTCACGGACGCCGGGTCGTAACCGGGAGAGTCCATGAAGGCAAAGCCCTTTTTGTCGACCATTTCACCATATTGATAAACCCCGGTCAGCGGGCTGGTACCACCCTTTGCGGCGGCACCCAGAGACTTTTCCAAAATGGTGGTCAGGCCACCCTTCTTGTTGCCGGGTGAGGGATTGTTGTCCATCGAGCCTTTGTTGCGGTGGGTATAATCTTCCCACCAGCGGACCAGTGTAATCAGCTTCTTGCCGACCTTTTCATCGACCGCCCGTCGGGTCAGCAAGTGTTCAGCACCGTAAATCTCTGGTGTTTCGGCCAATACGCCGGTACCGCCCTGGGCCACCAGCAGGTCGCAGGCATAGCCGACGGCAGGATTGGCGGTGATGCCAGACCAGGCGTCAGATCCACCACATTGCAGCGCCACGGTCAGCTCTGATGCGGGACAGGGCTCGCGTACCGCCTTATTGGCTTCCGGCAACATGGAGCGCACCTTTTCGATGCCCAGTTCAACGGTCTTGGAAAGACCCGCGACGTCCTGAATGTTCATGGCATGAAACAGCGGGCCTTTTTTAATGCCGAAGGCTTCCAGCAACCAGTCGATCTGGTTCATTTCGCAACCCAGGCCAACCATCAGCACGCCGCCATGATTTGGGTGGCGGGCATAGCCCCACATGACCCGCTGCAGGGCGGCAAAACCTTCCCCGTCGCCTGCCATGCCGCAGCCGGTACCGTGGACAAAGGCGACGACACCATCGACATTTGGATAGTCCGCCAGTTCTTCTGGACCAAATGCTTCAGCAATCTTGCGCGCCGCGGTGGCCGAGCAATTTACCGATGTGAGAACGGCAATATAGTTACGGGTCCCAACTTTGCCATTGTCACGGCGAAAGCCCATGAATGTGTCTTGTTTTGTCGGCGGAGCAACGGGGCGCAGATCGGTAGAAAATTCGTAATCGGCATCGGTATTTCTGAATTCGACATTGTGGGTGTGCACATGGTCGCCGGGCGCAATGTCGGATGCTGCATAGCCGATCACCTGGGCATATTTGCGGATTGCCTGGCCCTGTTCAATCACCTGCGTGGCGATCTTGTGCCCCCTTGGAATGAGTGCAGTTGTCGACACCCCTTCAATCGCTGCTCCCAGCTCAAGGGGTTTGATGGCCGTGACCACATTGTCGGAAGGGTCAAGCCGAACCGCATTGCTCATATTTTTTTCCTACGCACATGCCGGCGCGTTGGCGCTCCGGCGATGAATGTCAATAAGCGGGCCGTCCGCAAGTTTGCCCCGGCTTCATACCAGAGATTACGCCACTCTCGCCAGTCCTTCAATTCCAGATCAGGATTGTAGCGCATTCGTACAACGAAATCTGAGAAATGAAACCGCCAATCAACTGATCGGCGGACTCCAGCGCTCGTCACACATCCGGCATCTGCCCAAGAAGATCATCTTCACAAGAAGACGGTGGTGATCTCCGGCGCCAGCAGGATGATCATCAGGATGAACAATTGCATGGCGATGAACGGCAGGAAGCCCCGGAAAATATCCGGCAGGGTGATATGCGGCGGCGCAACTGACTTCAGATAGAAGGCGGCCGGGCCAAAGGGCGGCGACAGGAAACTGACCTGCATGTTGACGCAGAACAATATGCCGAACCAGACGCGCACCATATTGGCCGAATCAAGCCCGCCAGTCAGACCCAATTCGCCGATTGGCAGCTTCATCACGATTGGCAGGAAGACCGGCATGACCAGCAACACGATGCCGGTCCAGTCCATGAATGCGCCGAGGAACAGGAAGATAACCATCATCACCAGCAATACGCCCATGGTCGGCAGGTCATATCCGACAATCAAATTGGCAACATAGGTCGGTCCGCCAGCAATCGTATAAGCACCGGCCAGCGCGGTCGCACCAAAGGTCACCCAGATAATCGTACCGGTGGACTTGAACGTCCGCATCGAGGCTTCGCGCAGCAGATTCAGCGAGAATTCACCCCTTACCCAGATCAGAAACAGAACCGCCAGCGAGCCCATTGCAGCAGCCTCCGTAATACCGGTAATGCCGCCATAGATTGAGCCAAGGACCACGAACACGACCAGCAAAGGTGCTACCATGCCCCGACCTTTTTCCCAGGCTGTTTTTACCGTCGACCAGCCAAAAGCAAAGGTCAGCAGCGCCAGGCAAACCACGGCGATTGAGGCATAGGTGTACAAAGTACCCGAATCGATCAGAACGGTGTTCTCGTCAATCATCTTCGGATTGATCATTGCGCCGCCCTGCAAGTACAGCCAGCGGCCAGTCACCAATGACGCGGCAACGCCAACCAGAAGGACGATCAGCGTCGCGCCATAGAGGCATTTTTCCCGCATCACCATGTCGTCTTCTGTCGGCTCCGGAAGCGGAGCCAGGGACGGATTCATGCGGGTGCGCACGAGAATGTATATGATGTAGCAGCCTGCCAGCATGAAGCCGGGCAGGAAGGCCGCCTGGAACAGGGCGTGAATGGATGTCTCGGTGATCAGACCATAGAAAATCAAAACAATCGATGGCGGGATCATCGTTCCCAGCGAGCCGGACGCACAGATCGTGCCGATGGCCAGGTTCTGGTTGTACCCCAGACGCAACATTTGCGGCAGGGCAATCAGGCCCAGCAACACAACTTCACCACCGATAATTCCGGACATGGCAGCCATGACGATGGCCATGATTGCCGTTACAACGGCAATACCGCCGCGGGTGCGCGACATCCACTGGCTGAGCGAAGAATACATGTCGCGGGCAATGCCGGAGCGCTCCAGCAACGTCGCCATGAAAATGAACAGCGGCACCGAGACGAGAACATAATTGGTGGTTATGCCGTATAATCGCTGGGCGAGGATGTTCATCGGCCCGCTGCCAAATCGTCGGGTCAGCGTTCCTTCACCGGCCTTCCAGGCCTCAAAGTTGAAACCATGGACAAACGGATCGGTTAACAGGGTCGGTTCGAATTTGAGCACCATCACAACAACGGCCAGAAAGCCGGAGGCGAAGCCCAGTGGCATACCAATCGCCAGCAGGATCAACATGCCTGCCAGCAGCACAAGGGAAATAGTTCCAATATCCATCGTCTAATTCCCCGTTATTTTTGTTGTTCTGTGGACGATGGCTTGGGCGGATTTCCGGTCAGTATTTCATCCGGAATATCGTCGGTGATCCCCATTTGCTGCTTATAGACAGCGGCCTCTTCCTCGATTTCATCAACCTCAACATGCGCAACCGGGGTTCGGTTGAAATCCTTGAACAGTCCGAACAAAACCAACAGCACAGCGCCAAGCAGGAATACGCCGATACCTAACTGCCATTTCAGCGGAACCTTATGGCCTTCCGGTGGATCGATAAACAAATTGTAGGCAGCAGTCGCAGCCAGGCCGACGATCAGCACCGTGACCAGAATATCGAAGGTCTTCCTTACCCAAGCAGACGACGGCCAGTCGCGGATCAGGTTGGACGTTGCCTGCAACGCCAGGAACAACATCATGGTCAAAACCAAAGGTTTAATCGTCGCCGGAATTGGCGGGTCAAATGCCGTTCCGAATGTTTCAAAGCGTAGGAACTTAGCCTTGGATTCACCAAAGCCGCCCCAGATGACGGCAATCCCGAAAATGCTGACACAAATGGTCGAAACGACGTCGAACAGACGGCGCATCCACAGCGGCGCGACATCATAGATGATAAAAATGCGAATATGGCTGCGCTGTTGCATCGCATAGAGACCGGCAGACAGGTAGACGCCGCCGGCTATCCAAAGCGACATCTCATTCACCCACAGGGTGGCTGCGGCGAAAAAATAGCGCATGATCACTTCGTAAAGAATGATCATCACGATGAAGAACGGCGCCCACATGGCGATTCTGCTGAAGCTCCAGGTCAACAGGTCAAGCGGACCGGTTCCTTCGTGTTCAACCATATTCACCCCTCCCCGGGTTTTGTTGTGCGCCGGGAAGTACCGGTCACTTGCTATCCCACAAGATCATGAGTCAGTAACTCATGGTTTTGGGGGATGTCCCAATCAGCAACGCCCGTCGGCATTGCAAAAGACAGCGGCGGGCCTTGAACAGACCCGCCGCCAAAATTGTCGATTACTTAGCCAGACCCAGCTGACGCAGGTAAGCCAGGTGGGCTTCCACCAGATCTTTTGCTTCAGGTGTGGTGGCGAATTCAGGCCATGTAGCCTGAGCAGCGTCACGGAATTTCTGCAGCTCTTCAGGTGCCCACTGGGACAGGGTCACACCCTTTTCGCGCAGCGATGCAGCGGCTTCAGCATTCTTCTTTTCGAAGGTCAGCGCTGTGCGCAGCGCCAATGCTTCCATGGCAACTTTCATGATGCGCTGGTGAGCAGCCGGCATGGCGTCAAAGACAGCCTTGTTACAAGCCAGGTGGTCAGAAGGCATTGAGTGGAAGCCAGGGAAGTTGGCGTATTTGACGATGTCATACAGACCCAGACCAACGTTGTTGGCGAGACCCGATGCATCGGCACCGTCGATGATGCCGGATTCAAGCGCTGTAAAGATTTCGGTGAAATCCATCACGATTGGCTTGGCGCCGAGTTTTTCAAAGATTTTGGTTTCCATGCCTGGAGGCGAACGGAATTTCCAGTCTTTGAAGTCTGCAACCTTGGTGATTGGCTTGCCGGAAGCAAATGATTCCTGGCCATATACCCACCAGCCGATCAGCTCCATGTCAAACTTGTTGTAGAGTTTCGCAGCAGCTTCCAGACCACCACCATAATACAGCCATGACAGCTGCTGGTATGGGGTTTCATAACCGCCCATGATGTCGCCAACAAACTGGAAGGCAGGGTTTTTACCGGTCTGGTAACCACCACCGGTCATGTCACAGTCGAGAATGCCAGTTGCGGCAGCGTCAAAAGTTTCAACCGACTTCACAACGGAAGAAGAGTAGAACATTTCAACTTTGATTTCACCGCCGGACATTGTCTGAATGTCGTCAATATATTGTGCAGCCAGCTTACCGGACACGGTTTCAGGCGCGTAGTGCGTCTGAATGCGCAGATTTGTCTCTGCAGCAGATGCCATGCCAGCTGTAAATGCCAAAGCGGCACCACCGGCGAGCAACATTTTTGAGATTTTTTTAAGCATTAGATCCTCCCAGACCAATATTCGCAGGGTGACGCAAACCCTTACGCAAACGTGAAATTTACAATCAAATAGCGCCTTTGAACCATCCTAGTGGGACATTCCGTCGCAGAAGCTATCAACTGGCAGAGCCGCTGACAACCGTTTGGCAAAGAATATTCAACCGTTTTAAATACGTTAGGCCTATTCAGTAGGAATTCGGTACAAGACTGCGCTGAAACCAGGTCACCAATGTCTGAATTGAAAACACCGGCAGGCCCGTGGCGCGGGCAATGTCTGCGGCGTAAGGCTCCATATTGGTACATTCCAGGACAATCGCCCCCAACTCAGAATGGGACGCGACCATCGCCAGTGCTGCTTCGACATTATCCTGCCGTGCCAGCTCCACATCGAGCTCGAGTTCATTGTCTAAAATCGCCCGGGTGAATTCCCGACCGCCTTCGGTGGTGCCAACTGGTGTTCCCGCGGGCACCGCGGCTGCATCAAGATGTTGTTGGGTAAGGCTCGACCCGTTGATGGTCAGGATGCCTGCACGTTTGCCTGCCGGCAGCACCCGATTGACCATTTCAACCTGCATCAAAGAAGACGTGACGACGGGTACCGGCACCGCAGCGGCGATCTGATTTTGAAAAAGAGCAAGAAAACCGCAATTGGTGGTGATCCCGTCGACCCCTTCATCAACAAGTTCCCGGGCAGCGGATATGAATGTATCCAGAAGGCCTTCGGCACCCCGACGCACGACGAGGTCTGGAGAAGCGCCCCGTACGACTTTATAATGCACCGGAAAATCCCAGGTTGTGGCATTGCCCATATCACCCGGGATTCTGGGAAAGCGTGCTTCCAGCATCAAGATGCCGACGGCAGCTCCGTAGATTGATTTTCCGCCGCTAACTTTCATCACTTCTCTCTGTGCTTGGCCTTGGTTGGCATTCGATGTCGTCACTAATCGTCGTCATTGCTCGTCGCATTACTCGTCGCATTATTCGTCGCCGGGAACATAAATCTGCGAAAAGGCCGACCGGACAGTTTCCTTGGTTTCGTCGGTGCTCTTGGCAATATGCGAGCGCATTTTTGCCACTGCCTGATTCACATTGCGATCGACTATGGCGCTAAATATATCCTCATGTGCGGATTGTGTGATATCCATCTTGCTGCGCATGGAAATCCAGCGCACATAGCGCAGCCGCTCATTAATGTTTTCGAGCGCCCGCATCAGTTCGGCATTCCGCGACAGGTTGGCGATGCGCAGATGGAAGGCCTCGTCCAACCGGACAATTTCGCGGGCCGATGCGGTGCTGCGGTAATGGGGCGCGATCTCGTTGAGATAATCGCGCATTTCAGCCAGATCTTCGGCGCTCGCCCGATCAACGGCCCGCAAGACCGCTTCGGCCTCGATGGCCTGACGCAGTTCGTACAGTTCGACGATTTGTTCCGGCACCAGCGACCGGCAGAAAAACCCGCGCCCCTCCTGGACCGTCAACAGGCCTTCTGCAACCAGTCGGTTCAATGCTTCGCGCAGCGGCGTGCGGCTGATCCCCAATCGCTTGGAGAGTTCGCTTTCATTGATCCGCTCTTCCGGCTTGAATTCGAAAGCCGCCGCCATCGCCCGGACAGTCTGATAAATGCTGTCGACACTGCTTGCCACGATATCCTGTCGCTCCAGACGAGGTGGGTTTACTGCACCCGGACGCATTTGCGCATCAGCGGTCAATTGGTCCGCAATATGATTATCACCTGATACAAATTTCCAAGGAAGGCAATAATTTTCGTAGACGCATTTGAATTTTTTACTGTATTCAGATAAAAATTCAATTCTGCAATTGGCAAATGTCCCCGATGTCCCAACGCCACCTCTCAGCGACCGGTCGCAAGCTCTGCAAAAACCCGCGATCCATCGATCACCGACACCGCAAAAACCATGACGCCGGCGGCCTGTTGATGATACGTACACGGCTGAACTTGGAACATGAAGGATTGGTTCGATGAACCCGGCCCTGGCAGCACTTGAAGAAAAAATCATCGCCATGGATGTCTGGCATCTTGCCTTGCCGGTCAATTCCCGACGCGACCATGGCATTGGCACGGTGGCAGATGCGATTGAAATCGTCGTGGTCCGGTTGACCAGCGAAAGTGGCCAGGTCGGATATGGCGAGGGGTCACCATGGTCAGTATTCACAGGTACACCTGAAGCCAGCTATGCGGCATTGGACCGATATTTGCGGCCGCATGTTATTGGCCGAAAACTGGGAGATTTCACCGACTGCATGGCGCTGTACCGTCGGGCCGTCGTCCATTGCACGGAGGCCAAGGCAGCGCTTGAAGCCGCCTGGCTGGACCTGGCCGGAAAAATACTGGAGCAACCTGTCTGGGCTCTGCTTGGCGAACAATGCCGCAGCCGCATTCCGCTCTCGGTGTCACTGGCCAACCCGAACTTTGACGATGACAAGGCGCTTGCAGAACGGCTGATTGACGATGGAATTGGGCTGGTCAAACTGAAGACCGGATTCAAGGATCACGCCTTCGACTTGATGCGCCTTGAATATCTGAAGACCCATTGCCCAAGCCTGACGGTGCGCGTTGATTACAACCAGGGTCTGTCGGTGGAGCAGGCGATGATGCAGGTTCCCGAGATCGACCAACTTGATCCGTCATTCATCGAACAGCCGGTGGCCCACTATGAATATGACGCCATGGCAAACCTGCGCGACCTGACCAAAGCGCCCCTGCTGGCGGATGAAAGCGTCTTTGGCCCCCACGACATGAAACGAGCTATTAAAGAGAATATCTGCGATGGTGTCTCGGTGAAGATCATGAAGTCTGCCGGCATGGTGCAGGGCATGGAAGTGGCCGAAATTGCCGGCGCTGCCGGGCTGCCAGCCTATGGCGGAGACATGTTTGAGACCGGTCTGGCACACCTTGCCGGGGTGCATATGATTGCCTGCGCACCGAACATCTCGCTGGGCTGCGAATTCTACCAGGCAACCTACTACCTGGAAGAAGACCTGTTGAACAAAAATTTTCCCATTGAAGATGGTGAGGTTTTGGTGCCAAATGGCCCCGGCTTGGGAATGGACTTGGACCTGTCCAGACTGGAAAAATTCAGTCAGATCGCCAATCTGAGGTGATATTGGGGACTTTAAAGGCAAAACATCTACAATTTATTGACAAAATGTAAGTGTTATGAGATGAATTGATTGCCTTAGGAGGGGCAGCCTCGAAAATGAATACGGCGACGCAAGGCCAAAAGCATATTGCCATTATCGGTGCCGGCATTGTCGGTGTGTCGACGGCAATCTGGCTTCAGCGCGCTGGTCATCGGGTTACAATTATCGATTCACGCGGCCCGGCTGGCGGCACGTCTTATGGCAATGCCGGTGTTCTTGCCTCTTCGTCGGTTGTTCCAGTTACTGTTCCAGGGCTGTTGTGGAAGGCCCCGACGCTGTTGTTCAGCAAAAATGGCCCGCTGTTTCTGCGCTGGTCATATGTTCCCAAACTTATTCCGTTTTTGATCAAATATTTGCGCCATGCAAATGTGAAAGACGTGAACAGGATTGCAGACGGACTGGCCCTGCTGCTGCGGGATTCTGCTGAGCAGCATGTCGCGATTGCCAAGGGCACTGGCGCAGAGAAATACCTCACCGTTGGTGACTATGTGTTCGGTTATGCAGACAAATCTGCGTTTCTGGGCGACGCCTTTGGCTGGCAGCTGAGACGTGATCGGAACTATGAATTTGAGGAAATGGATGCCGAACGCTTTGCCGAGTTTGATCCGGCCATGGCCGGACGTTTTGGTTACGGCGTGCGCTGCGGCGACCACGGTCATATCAGCGACCCCGGCGCCTATGTCACCGCCTTGGCGTCACATGTTGAGAAGCAGGGCGGCAAATTTCTTGTGGCCGAGGCCAGCGACCTGAAGAAGGTTGGTGAAAAGGTCACCGCAGTGATCACCGATCAGGGACAGGTGGAGGCCGATGACATCGTTCTGGCCACCGGCGTGTGGTCAAATCCGCTGGCTGCAAAACTCGGCATCGATGTTCCCATGGAAGCCGAGCGTGGATATCACATTGAGTTTGTCAATCCGTCGATCATGCCAAAAGCGCCGGTGATGGTGGCGAGCGGCAAATATGTTATGACGCCGATGGAAGGCCGGTTGCGCTGCGCCGGCATTGTCGAATTCGGAGGACTAACAGACGAACGAAGCAAGGCACCGTTTGAGCTGTTGAAACGGCAAACAATGGCGCTTCTTCCCGAACTTAAGTATGATCGAATCGACGAATGGATGGGTTTTCGTCCCTCGACAACTGATTCGTTACCGCTAATTGGCGCCTGCGGGAGCCACTCGAATGTCTGGTCTGGCTTCGGTCACCAGCATATTGGCTTGACTGGGGGCCCAAAAACGGGCCGTTGGTTGGCACAAATGATAAATGGACAGAAACCGAATGTTGATCTTGGTGCCTATTCACCTTTACGCTTTAACACTTGAGCAAGTTCGCTCGACAATTGGGAGACTAATATGAAACCTATGAAAACTCTATTGGCAGCAACTGCTCTTACTGCAGTGACTGCCACCGCCGCCCTGGCGGAAAAATGGGATATGCCGATGGCCTATTCCGCCACAAACTTTCATTCAGCCGTGGGCGCTGAATTTGCAAAGTGCGTGACTACCGGCACTGGCGGTGCTCTGGAAATTGTCACCCATCCATCCGGATCGCTGTTTAAGGGCGGCGAAATTAAACGCGCCATTCAGACAGGACAGGCTCCCATCGGCGAACGTTTGCTTTCTGGCCACCAGAACGAAAATGCATTGTTTGGTTTTGACTCCATTCCATTCCTGGCAACTTCTTTTGATGATTCCGCCAAGCTGTGGAAAGCAGCCAAGCCGACCATCGAAAAGCTTCTCGATAGTCAGAACCTGGTTCTCCTCTATGCCGTGCCGTGGCCACCACAGGGCCTGTACTTCAAAAAAGAAGTCAACTCGGTTGCCGAAATGAAGGGCATCAAGTTCCGCTCCTACAACACTGCCACTGCCCGTCTGGCAGAACTGACCGGCATGCTGCCAGTGCAGATCGAAGCGGCTGAAATTTCTCAGGCCTTCGCGACAGGTGTTGCAGAATCCATGATTTCTTCCGGCTCCACCGGTTACGACCGTAAAGTCTGGGAAAGCCTGACACACTTCTACGAAGTGGATGCATGGCTGCCGCGCAACTACGTGATGGTCAATAAAGGCGTTTGGGAAGGCACCAGCGATTCAACCAAAGGTGTGCTGCGCGGTTGTGCAGAGTTGGCTGAATATGCTGGCAACTACCGTTCCAAGGAATATACCGGCTTCACGCTGAACGGCCTGCGCGCCGGTGGCATGACCGTTGGTCCAGCAAACGAAAGTCTGGTCAATGAGTTGAAAGAAATCGGCAAGACCATGACTGCGGAATGGCTTGAAAATGCCGGCGACGAAGGCAAGGCCATCGTTGACGCATTCAAAGCAATGCAGTGATTAAAATTGGCCTCGGCACTCAGCCGGGGCCAAATGCCTTTTAGGGGAGTACGGGCTGGTGGCCTTTTTTGCGATACTGAGGCGCATCCTTGACGGATTGTATAAAGCCGGTGGCGTGCTCGCAGCGCTTTTTCTGATTGCCATCCTGGCACTGATCGTCATCCAGATGATTGCCCGCTGGACCGGTGAAGTCTTTTCCGGGGCCCCGGATTATGCTGGCTATTGCATGGCCGCGGCCTCCTTCTTTGCGTTTGCCTATGCGCTGAACCATGGCGCCCATATCCGCGTTAGTATCGCGCTCAACGCGATGGGGTCCAAACGCCATTGGGGCGAGGTCTGGTGCTTTGCCATCGGCTCGGCCCTGTCCACCTATTTTGCCTATTATGCCATCAAGGCCACCTATTGGTCGCGCCTGCTCAACGATATCAGCCAGGGCCAGGACGCCACGCCGATCTGGATCCCACAATTGGCCATGTCGATTGGCTCGGTGCTGCTGGCGATCTGTTTCTGGGACAATCTGGCCCGACTGATTTTCACTGGCCAGCACAACATGCAGTCCACTGCAATTGATGCAGAGGGAGCGGAGTAGACCAATGGAACAACTCGCCCCCGTCATCATCTTTCTTTTTGTTCTGTTTGCCCTGCTGGGCAGCGGAGTCTGGGTCGGGCTTGCCCTGCTCGGCGTGGCCTTTGTCGGCATGGAATTGTTTACTTCCCGCCCGCCTGGCGACGCCATGATCACCACCATCTGGACGGCTTCATCCTCCTGGACCTTGACCGCCCTGCCCTTGTTTATCTGGATGGGTGAAATCCTCTATCGAACCCGATTGTCGGAAGACATGTTCCGCGGCCTCTCCCCATGGATGGCCCGACTGCCCGGTGGCCTGGTGCATACCAATATTGTCGGCTGCACCGTATTTGCCGCCGTATCCGGCTCTTCAGCGGCAACGCTGACCACTGTCGGTAAAATGTCTATCCCGGAATTGCGCAAACGCAAATATCCCGAATCCATGGTCATCGGCACGCTGGCCGGCGCTGCCACATTGGGGCTGATGATCCCACCGTCCCTGACGCTGATCGTTTACGGCGTGACCATCAATGAATCGATCACCAAACTGTTCATGGCAGGGGTCTTTCCCGGTCTCGTTTTGGCGCTGATGTTCATGGGTTATGTGGCGATCATGTCGCGCCTGTCGAAAGACTTTGACCCGACACCGGAACCCAAGATGACCTTTTCTGAGAAAGTCGCCAATTCGCGCTTTTTGCTGCCGGTCATTGCGCTCATTCTGCTGGTTATCGGGTCCATGTATATGGGTTTCGCCACCGCAACAGAGGCGGCAGCATTCGGGGTTCTGGGATCACTGGCGCTGGCCGCCGCCCAGGGCTCTCTCAACTTCAGTACATTCCTGGAAAGCCTGATGGGTGCCACCCGCACGTCAGCGATGATTGCCCTGATACTCGCTGGTGCTGCCTTCCTGTCCCTGTCGATGGGCTTTACCGGCCTGCCGCGTGGCCTTGCCGACTTCATTGCATCAATGGAATTGTCACGGTTTGAATTGTTGATGGCCCTGCTGGTCTTCTACATCATCCTGGGTTGTTTCCTTGATGGCATTTCCTCGGTCGTGCTGACCATGGCCGTCGTCGAACCAATGATCCGTCAAGCTGGCATCGACCTGATCTGGTTCGGCATCTTCATCGTGGTGGTCATTGAGATGGCCCAGATTACACCACCCATTGGCTTCAACCTCTTCGTGCTCCAGGGCATGACCCATCACGAGATGAACTATATCGCCAGGGCGGCGATACCGATGTTCATGATCATGGTGCTGATGGTATTTGTCCTGATCGGCTTCCCTGACCTGGCAACATGGCTGCCTGAAAACATCCGCGCTCAGCCGGGAGGGTAGCGCACTGGCTCAGATGCTGGCCTTTTTTGCCCGGCACGGAAGGCTGGTGCTGGTACTCGGTCTGACAACGGGCGTTCTGCTGCCGGATGTCGCAGCCGTGATGAAACCCTACTTACCGCACCTGGTGGCAACCACATTGTTCCTCGCGGCGCTCCGCATCGGGCCGCAACAGGCATTGGGCAATTTGCGGGAACTGAGTGGGATCATCCCGCTTATCGGCATATACCAGATCGCCGTGCCGCTGATCTTTGTTGTTCTGTTGCCGTGGACCGGCCTGTCACCGATTCTGGTCACCGCGATCACCCTGATGGCGGCGGCGCCGTCGATATCCGGCGCACCCAATCTGACCATGATGGTTGGCCATGATCCGGCCCCAGCCCTGCGCCTACTGATCGCCGGAACCGCGGCGGTGCCGGCGACAGCCTTTGTGGTCTTTCTGTTCGTGCCCGCCTTCGGCTCCGCCTACGATGTGGCGATCTCCGCATTTCGACTGCTGGTGCTGATCGGCGTGGCCGCCAGCATCGCCTTTTTGTTGCGCATCTTTGTGTTCAAGGAGGCCACCAAGAAATTCACCAATTCCATCGATGGCCTTTCGGCGCTTGCCATGTCAGGCATCGTCATCGGCCTGATGACTGCCATCGGGCCGGCATTGGAGAGCGGCCCGATGGTTGTGGTCTACACCTTGGCCATCGCCTTTATCGCCAGTTTCAGCCTGCAGATTGCTGCCTATTTCCTGCTGCCAAAAACCCGAAAAGATGGCATGCGAGTGGGTCATTCCATTGTCTCGGGATGTCGCAATAATGCGCTTTTCATCACCGCTCTGCCGGCTTCGGTTACC
Source organism: Rhizobiaceae bacterium (assembly GCA_039977975.1). Lineage (GTDB taxonomy): Bacteria > Pseudomonadota > Alphaproteobacteria > Rhizobiales > Rhizobiaceae > Pseudahrensia. Next base: position 23,291 of record JBDWCD010000006.1, on the reverse strand, counting down.
GACCCGCTGTTGCTTTATATTGGGTGCTATCAAATTCCGATGTATCTGACACCCTTGCTGTTGAAATGGCTGTATCGTCAGGATTCCCACAAAAGCTGAAGGCGCTCTATGAACTATACTGTAGATTCACTCACAAATTTGGCCTTTCAGGTGCTTTCCGGATTTGGATGTTCCGATCATGAAGCCGGCATCGTTGCAAACCATCTGATCGAAGCCAATCTGGCGGGGCACGATTCTCATGGTATTGGCATGCTGCCGATGTATGGGGCGCAATTGCGTGACGGCAATCTGATTGCCAATCAGACCCCCGACTTTGTTCAGCGCCATGGGGCAGTCTCGGTGGTCGATGCGCGACGCGGCTTTGGTCATCGTATGACCCTGCTGGCGCTGGATCACGCTATGGAGACCATTGCCGATCACGGTGTCGCCGTTCTGGCGCTTCGCAATTCCGGGCACATTTCGCGCGTCGGCACCTATTCAGAATATTGTGCCAATCTTGGCTACGTCTCCACCCACATGGTCAATGTGGTCGGCCACGATCCGGTAACGGCGCCCTTTGGCTCGCGCGAGGGAGGCTATTCGACCAACCCTGTTTCCATGGCGATGCCGCAAGATGGTGGTATTGGGCCGGTGCTCGATATGGCAACCAGCACGGTCGCGCTGGGCAAAGTCCGCGTCGCCCACAATAAGGGGGAGCAGGTTCCCAAGGGTTGGCTGGCCGATGCCGAAGGGGTGGAAACGACAGATCCCGGGCCGATGACAAAAAGCAAGATCGGAACGCTGTCGGCATTTGGCGGCCATAAAGGCTCCGGACTTGGTCTCTTTGCCGAACTGATGGCCGGTGCACTGGCTGGAACCAACACGGTTGACCAGGCCGAAAGCTTTGCCAATGGCGTCCTCAACAACATGTTGTCGGTCATTCTTGATCCGGCAGCCTTCGATGATGCGTCCGCAGTCAAGGAACGGGTTCGAGGCTACAGCGACTACATTAGAAGCAAAAAGCCGGCCAAGGGGCGCGATGCGGTATTACTGCCAGGCGATCCCGAAAATATCAGCCGTGCAAAACGCCGGGCGCACGGCATTCCGGTGGATGAGGAGACAATTCGGCAAATCCTGCTTACCGGGGAAGACTTCAATATTTCTGCAGGCCACTTGACGCAGCAGCTCGAACAGGCCTGACTGGTCCGGCAGTTTCAGCAAATCCAATCTTGCTGAATATCTACCACCGGAAGGGCTTAACATTACGGGGCAGGCTTGTTAGGTTTTCGACACAGATTGACGAAAAATCGAAAATCGGAACCGGAATAGCTATAATCCGTCGCAAATAGAAGCGGCAAAGTGAATGTCGAAGTCCATTTTCTGGATAAAGAAAAACTTCAATGGGAGAAAATTATGAAGTTCTTTAAACGCAACGGGCAACCAATGCCCAAGCACGTTGTCGAGATGGCCGAACAGGTCAAAGACAACACAGACGAGGTTTCTCGTCGCGAATTCCTGGCAATCGCCAGTGTCTTCGGCGCAACTGCTGCGACAGCCTATGCAATGATCGGCCTGCCGACCCCGGCTCTGGCTGATGGCCATGCCAAAAAGGGCGGCACGGTACGTTATCAGACCGAAGTGCGTGCGCTGAAAGATCCGCGGACCTATGACTGGTCTCAGATCGCCAACTTTGCTCGCGGCTGGCAGGAATATCTTGTTCAGTACAACAATGACGCAACCTTCCAGGGCATGTTGCTGGAAAGCTGGGAAGTTTCCGAAGACGCCAAGACCTATACATTGAACGTCCGCAAAGGCGTTAAGTGGAACAATGGCGACGATTTCACCGCCGAGGATGTTGCCCGCAACATTGTTGGCTGGTGCGACAAAACCGTGGAAGGCAATTCCATGGCCGGTCGTTTTGCCGTCCTGATCGATGCAAAGTCTGATGCCAATCCAACTGGCACCGACAAAGCTATCGAGGGTAGCGTGGAAGTTGTTGACAGCCACACGGTAAAACTGAACCTGCCAAAACCCGACATCTCGCTGATCCCGGGCATGGCCGACTATCCTGCTGCCATCGTGCACAGTTCGTTTACCGCTGATACAGCTTTGTCCAACCCAATTGGTACCGGGCCTTACAAGCCGGAATCTCTGGAAGTTGGCGTCAAGGCTGTGCTGGTGCGCAACGAAGACCACAAATGGTGGAACGATGGCAAAGGTGCCTGGGTCGACCGGTTTGAATATATCGACTACGGCACAGAGCCCGCTTCCTGGGTTGCCGCAGCTGAATCCGATGAGGTTGACACAACCTATTCGCTGGAAGGTGAATTCATCGAGTTGTTTGAATCGATCGACGAATGGCGTCGTGACGATATCGTCACAGCCGCGACCATCGTTATCCGTCCAAACCAGCAGGCAATCGTTGATGGCAAAAAGCCATATGAAGATGCCCGCGTGCGCCGTGCCATCCAGATGGCCGTTGACAACAAGGTCTGCCTGGAACTCGGCATGAACGGTCTCGGCATTCCTGCCCAGAACCACCATGTTGGACCAATGCATCCTGACTACAAGGACATTGGAGACGTGCCATTCGATCCAGCAGGCGCCAAAGCCCTGATGGCTGAAGCCGGCATGGCTGACTATGAGCACGATCTGATCTCAATCGACGCCGGCTATCGTAAAGATACCACCGACGCGGTTGCCGACCAGATGCGCAAGGCTGGCCTGAAAGTGAAGCGGACGGTTCTGCCGGGCTCCACATTCTGGAACGACTGGGCAAAATATCCGTTCTCATCCACCAACTGGAACCACCGTCCGCTGGGTGTCCAGGTTCTGGCTCTGGCCTATCGCTCTGGCGAAGCCTGGAATGAATCCGGATTTGCCAACAAGGAGTTTGACGACACGCTGACCGCCGCTCTGGCAGTTGCTGACGTCGACAAGCGCCGTGAAATGCTCGCCAAGTGTGAGAAAATCATGCAGGACGAAGGCGTGACCATCCAGCCATACTGGCGCACGCTGACCAACTTCTCGAAGTCGAACCTGAAGGGATCGGGTCACCATATCTCCTTCGAGTTCCACCCGGCTGAAATCTACTGGGAGGCATAAGCTCCAAGCACAAGTCAGGGGGTCACGCATGTGGCCCCCTTTTTTGTCCCCAAAATCACAGACTTTGACGAAACGGCACGCATGGCAATCTTGCTTAAGGTGCCGTTTCTTGAAAGACTAAAAAAACTGGCGGGCAGCTAATTTGTCCGTCCAAGTCCAAAACGGACTGCCGATAAACGGCAAACGGGGAGTGATATGGGTAGTTTCTTGCTCAAACGCAGTGGCGTGATGTTTCTCACGGCATTGTGCCTGACGTTCATCGTTTTCTTTCTCACCAATCTGGATCCCAACCTGGAAAAACTCACCAAGAGTGAGGGCAACCAGCGCATGACGGACCAGCAGGTCGAGGATTGGTTGGTGAAAAACGGATATCGACAGAATCTGTTTAAGCGCTACGGAGAATGGCTTGGAGTGGCCCCGGGCTGGACCCGCACAGACGCCGATACGGGTAAAGTTACCGGTCGCTGCCTGAAAGGCGGGATTGCACCAGAGGAAGCCTCCAGCTTCTGCGGATTGTTGCAGGGCAATTGGGGACACTCCCTCGTTTTCAAGGAACCCATTGGTGGAATTATCATCAAAAAGCTCGGATTAACGGGGTGGCTGATGTTCTGGGTGATGGTCGCCATGGTTCCCATGGCGCTGCTGATCGGGGTTGTGGCCGGCATGCGAGAGGGCTCGAAAACCGACCGAACGCTATCGACATTCTCAATCATAACCACATCGACCCCGGAATATGTGTCAGGTGTTATTCTGATCGTCATCTTCGCCAGCCGATTGGGTGGCTTGCGATGGTTCAAGGGCACATCCGCCTCGGCGATGGACAGCATTACATTTGAAAATTTCTTCCTGCCGGTGATTGCGCTGGCGCTCTACGGCATGGGCTATATCGCCCGCATGACCCGCGCCTCGATGGCCGAGGTGATGACCGAACAATATATTCGAACGGCGCGGCTGAAGGGCCTGTCGTTTGGCGCGGTGGTGCTGAAACATGCCCTACGCAATGCGCTGATCGCCCCGTTTACGGTGATCATGTTGCAGATCCCCTGGTTGCTTACCGGGGTGGTCATTATCGAAACCCTGTTTAACTACAAGGGTTTTGGCTGGACGCTCGTGGCAGCGGTCGGCAATAACGATATTGAATTGATGATGGCCGCATCGGTCGTTGCTGTTCTGGTCGTTCTCATCACGCAGCTGATATCGGATATCGGCTACGTCTTCCTCAATCCACGCATTCGCGTCAGCTGAGGAGTAAGATCATGGAACGTCTTGGTGGCTTCGAAATCTTTAGCCAGGTCATGTGGAACTTCGCCCCGGTATGGATCGGGCTGATCATCATACTTGGTCTGTCCGTTCACTACCGCAACCGGTTGGGCCTGTATGGCAAACTGTTTGACAGCCCTATCGGCATGGCCGGACTGGTTCTGGTGCTGTTTTGGGTTCTGACGGCGATATTTGCCGATCAGATCGCAACATTTGATGCCCTCGACCAGCTCTCGGGCATGAAGAACAAGAAACCCGGCTGGCCGGTAACGGATCAGGAAGGTCGACACTATCTGCTCGGCGGCGACAATCTGGCGCGCGATGTGTTCAGCCGGATGGTCTACGGCAGCCGCGAGGTGCTGATCATTGCACCGGCGGCAACGCTGTTTGCCTTCATGGTCGGTATTACGCTGGGACTGCCAGCCGGCTTTTATGGCGGTCGGACGGATACGATCCTGTCCTTCGTTGCCAACCTAGTGCTGGCCTTCCCGGTTATCCTGCTGTTCTTCCTGCTGGTTACCCCTGAAATCAGGGCTGACGGGCCGGAATTTGTACTGTGGGGAGGTAATAAGTGGATCGCCTCCGTGCCAAACCTGATGGCGCTGTGCCTGTTCCTGTTCCCAATCATCTTCTTTGTCGTGCTGTGGGTATCTCGCTATTCCACACAGCCGCAAAAGCTGGCGATTTATCTGGCGGTCACCCTGGTACTCGGTGCCTGGGCCTATTTGGGATTGGTGTTTAATGCCGATCCGTTCGGCATCTTCTATATGGACCCGAACCTGCTCAACATTTTCGTCTCGGTGGTCTTCGTCAACTCGCCCACGGTCTACCGTATCGTGCGTGGTGTGACGATCGACATCAAAACCCGCGACTATGTGGCGGCGGCCCAGACCCGTGGTGAGCGGCCCTGGTACATCATGCTGTGGGAAGTATTGCCCAACGCACGTGGCCCGCTGATCGTCGATTTCTGTCTGCGCATTGGCTATACGACCATCCTGCTTGGAACGCTGGGTTTCTTTGGCCTGGGCGTGTCGCCGGAAAGCCCCAACTGGGGTCAGACCATCAACGAAGGCCGCAAGCTGCTTTCGCTTTACCCGCATCTGGCCTTGCCGCCTGCCCTGGCGCTGATGTCACTGGTGCTTGGACTTAACCTGCTGGCCGATGGCCTGCGTGAAGAATCGCTGAAGGATTGATCCAATGACAGAACCGATTCTTGAAATTGAAGACCTGAACATCTCGTTTTTCGTCCGTGCTGGTGAAATTCCAGCCGTGATGGACTTCTCCTGTAAAGTCATGCCCGGGGAAACCATGGGCCTGGTGGGGGAATCCGGCTGCGGTAAATCCACCGTGGCTTTGGGCATCATGCGGGACATGGGCAATCGCGGTAAGATTGTCGGCGGCACGATTAAGTTCAAAGGCCGCGACATGGGCGAAATGTCGGATGAGGAACTGCGCGATATTCGCGGTTCCAAGATCGCCATGATCTATCAGGAGCCGATGGCCAGCCTGAATCCGGCAATGAAAATCGGCAAGCAGCTGATGGAAGTGCCGCTGATTCACGAAAAAGTCTCCCAGGACGAGGCCTATGAGAGGGCCCTGGAAATGCTGGCGTCGGTAAAACTGCCGGACCCGGCGCGTGTGATGGATTCATTCCCCCACCAGATTTCCGGTGGTCAGCAACAGCGTATCGTCATTGCGATGGCGCTGCTGTCGAAGCCCGACCTGTTGCTGCTCGACGAACCAACAACTGCGCTCGACGTGACGGTTGAGGCGGGGATCGTGCAATTGGTCAAGGAACTGGGCGAAAAGACCGGCACCTCGATGCTGTTTATTTCGCACAATCTCGGCCTGATCCTGGAAACCTGCGACCGGATTACCGTGATGTATTCCGGTGAGGCGGTGGAAACCGGCTCGGTGCACGAAGTGTTCGACCGGATGCGCCATCCCTATACCCAAGGATTGTTCAATTCGATTCCGCTACCGGGAGCCGACAAGAATTCCCGCCCGCTGATTTCGATCCGTGGCCAGTTGCCCCTGCCAATGGAACGGCCGATTGGCTGTAACTTTGGCCCCCGCTGTGACCACTATGTCGAAGCGGAATGCAACGCCGGCCCGGTCTTCATGCAGCCGATTGAAGGCGAAGACCGTCACCGGTCACGCTGCAATCGCATTGACGACATCGACTGGCTGGCCGAACCGGAACGCAGGCTTGTGGAAGACCCGTCCCGTCCGGGCGACGTGGTTCTCGATATCCGGGATCTGAAAAAATACTACGACGTTGCAGCCAACCAGATGTTTGGCGGCGGCGATGTGCGCACGGTGAAAGCCAATGAGTCGATCACTTTCCAGGCCCGCGAATCTGAAACCGTTGCCATTGTGGGTGAATCCGGGTGTGGCAAGTCCACGCTGGCGAAAGTCCTGCTGGGACTGGAAACGGCAACCGAAGGCGAAGTTATGCTGGGCGCGGTGTCGATTGGCGATACCGACGTCAACGACCGTAACCGCAAGACCGTGTCGTCGGTGCAGATGGTGTTCCAGAACCCGTTTGACACCCTGAACCCCAGCCACACGATTGGTGCTCAGATCATGCGAACGCTGGAGAAGTTCGGCATTGGCGAGACCGAAGACGACCGCCGTACCCGCATGCTGGAACTGCTGGACCTTGTGAAACTGCCGCGCGCCTTTGCTGATCGCATGCCGCGTCAGCTGTCAGGCGGACAAAAACAGCGCATCGGTGTTGCCCGTGCCTTTGCCGGACAACCACAGGTGGTTGTTGCCGACGAGCCGGTTTCGGCGCTCGACGTGTCGGTGCAGGCTGCTGTCACCGAACTGCTGATGGACATTCAGCGTGAAGCCAAAACAACCATGTTGTTCATCTCCCATGACTTGTCGGTGGTGCGCTATATCGCTGACCGCGTGGTGGTGATGTATCTGGGACATATCGTGGAACAGGGAACGACCGATCAGATCTTCTCACCACCTTATCACCCCTATACAGAGGCTCTGCTGTCGGCAATTCCGATTGCCGATACCAGCGTCGAAAAGCAGCATATTGTTCTCGACGGCGATATTCCGTCGGCTTTGAACCCGCCGAGCGGCTGTCCGTTCCAGACCCGGTGCCCGCGCAAGGCGGAAGCCGGTGCAGAATTGTGCGAAAGTGAAATGCCGCCGTCCCGCAAACTTGGCGATGGCCACGAAGTCAAATGTCATCTGCCACAAAAAGTGTTCGATGAAATGACCCCGGTGATCATCCTCGGCGGCGAGAGCAGCGGCGGTGGCAAAGCGGCTTCTGCAAGCGCAACACCGGCTGCAGTGACCTCTTCGGCAGCGCCCAAAAAGGCCAAGGCGGCACCAAAGAAGAAAGCAGCTGCAAAGAAGCCAGCGGCTAAAAAAGATGCCGCGCCTCCGAAAATGAAAAAGCCAGCGAAACCGGATGATCTGAAAAAGATTTCCGGTGTCGGACCAAAAATCGAAGGTATTTTGAACGGATTGGGCGTTTATCAGTTCCAACAGGTCGCAAAATGGAAAAAAGCCGAATGCGACTGGGTTGACGATCATCTTAGTTTCAAAGGCCGCATTGAACGGGAAGACTGGGTCAAACAGGCCAAAGCTCTCGCCAAGGGTGGCGCAGCAAAAAAATAGCGGCGGGTGATCGGCAAAAAACCCGCTGGCGGCAAGCGGAGGTTTTCGATGACGACAACGCCTGAAGTTTTAGACGCAGATGTTCAGGCGGTCACCGCCTGGATGGCGAACCGGCCTGATACCAGGTCGGTCGCCTCCTTTGTCCCTGGCCCGGGTATTCAGAAGCTGGCGCTGAATTTTGACATCGCACAATTGCGTTCGGCGCTGGATGAATGTCTGTCACGGTCTGATTTTCAAGGGGAAATGCAAGATCAGGGTTTTGCCGCCCTGCCGCTGACCCAGCGTCCCGGACAGACCGAATGGACATCCAATGATCTGTCCGGTCGCTACTGGCTGCGGGCCGATGAGCGTTATGAGGAAGAACCGCGCGAAGATCTGGTGGGCGAAGCCCAGTTCAGTGAGTTCAATCCGCAATTTGCCGGCACCTATTTCGAAGAGGTCCACCGCGAACTGACCAAACGCTTCCCCATCGGTCGCATGCGCGTGCTGTCGAAAGGCCTGTATAACTGTAATTCCTGGCACCGCGATCCTGAACCGCGATTGCATATTCCGGTGATCACCAATCCCGGTTCGCTGTTTGTGGTCAATCACCATGTCACTCATCTGCCAGCCGATGGATCGGTCTATTTTACCGACACGCGGGGTTATCACACGGCACTCAACGGTGGCGACAACCATCGGGTACATATCGTTGCAGCGCTGGCCTATGACCAGATCACCGAGTGAGGTTTGAACATGAATGACGCTGTCGATTTCATCCACAATCTGCAATATGCCGACCTTAGTGACGAGGTTGTCGATTGCGCCATCCGGGCGCTCACCGACACACTTGGGGTGGCGGTTGCCGGATCGGAAACCAAACTGTCAAGAATCATCCACAATCATGTAGCGGAACAATTTGGTGCAGGGTCCAATACGCCGGCCTATCTGTGGAACGACGGACGCCCGGTCAGCGCCGCCGGAGCCGCGCTGGCCAATGGCATGACCATCGATTCTGTCGACGCCCATGACGGCCAAAAACTGACAAAGGGCCATATCGGCTGCGGTGTTGTGCCGGCCCTGTTGGCGATGGCGGAGGCCACCGGAAACCACGACAGCGAAGAACTGCTGACGGCACTGGTGATCGGCTATGAAATTGGCTCCCGCGCCGGCATTGCGCTGCATGCAAGTGTGTCGGACTATCACACATCGGGAGCCTGGGTGGCGCTGGCGTCGGCGGCCATCGGCGCTCGCTATCTCGGTCTTGACCGGGAACAAACCCGCCATGCCGTCGGCATTGCCGAATATCACGGCCCCCGCAGTCAGATGATGCGCACCATTGATCATCCAACAATGGTGAAAGACGGCTCCGGCTGGGGCGCTATGGCAGGTATCTCGGCGGCCTATCTGGCCCGTGACGGTTTCACCGGCGCACCGGCGATATCAATGGAGGCGCCGGACCTGGCCTCTGTCTGGTCCGACTTGAACGACCATTGGTACGTCACCGAGCAATATATTAAACTCTATCCCGTCTGCCGCTGGGCCCAGCCTCCGGTGGAAGCGGTGTTTAATCTGCAAAAGCAACACCAGTTTGAGGCGGACGACATTGCCGCCATCCGGGTCGACACGTTTCATGAGGCCAAGCGCTTGTGCACCAAGCACCCGGCGAACACCGAACAGGCCCAGTATTCCCTGCCCTATTCCGTTGCAGCTGCATTGGTCCACGGGACGATTGGCCCGGAACATATCAGCGACGATGCCCTTTCCCATCCACAGGTGGCGCAAATTCAGGATCTGATTGAAATCGAAGAAACCGACGCTTTTAATCAGATGTTCCCAAGGCACCGCATTGCCAGCGTCGAGGTGACCTTGACCGATGGCCGCGTGCTCCAGTCCGAACCGACTGAAGCCCTCGGCGACCCCGAGAACCCAATCAGTGAAGCGGGTCTGCATGAAAAATTTGCGGCATTCACCAGGCCGACCATTGGTGCCGAAGGTTCAACGTCCCTGCTGCAGATCATTACCAGCCTGAATGGCGGCAGTGAGGGCGGCGGCGGCGGCAGCGGATCAACACTAGCTCTCAGTCGGGCGCTGGCGCAGCACTAAAGCTTGTAGGACGGCAGGGAGCCAAAGGCGTCCCGCAGGGCGTCGCCCCAGCCGGTAGATATCGACTGGTAATAGTCATCATCGTCTTCAATGCGGCGTTGCAGGGCCACCTTGTAGCTATCCTGCTCGTAGATCTGCAGATCAATCGGCAGACCCACAGAAAGATTGGCCTTGATGGTTGAATCAAACGAAACCAGCAGCAGTTTGATCGCTTCCTCAAAGCTCATGTCCGGTTCATAGGCACGCACCAGTATGGGCTTGCCATATTTGGCTTCACCAATCTGGAAGAACGGTGTTTCTTCCGTGACTTCAACAAAATTGCCTTCAGGATAGATCAGGAAAAGGGTTGGATCGCTGCCCTTGATCTGCCCGCCAACAATGATTGTTGCCTTGAATTTCGAACTGGCGGCCTGACCAGTCGAAGCGCTTTCCTCAATCACCTCTTTGAGCGTTGCGCCAACCAGGCGGGCCACCTGAAACATCGAAGGTTCATGCAGGATTGTCGGGCTGCGTTCCTCGGGCGCCTTGGAGCGTTCTTCGATGAGGCTGACCAACGACTGGGTTGTCGCCAGATTACCGGCGGTCATCAGTGTGATTACACGCTCCCCGGGAACCTCCCAAGTGAACATCTTCTTGGTCTTTGAAAAATTGTCGACGCCCGCATTGGTTCGGGTGTCAGACATGAATACCAGGCCCTCTTTCAACTGCAGGCCCACGCAATAGGTCATTAAAACTTTCCTGAACTGGCGAAATTCACCCTGTACCGATTCACTCTTTTACTGCTGCACCTGCACAGAAACAATCATCGATTCATTGGCAGAGCCGCGGCGCATGCCGGATATAGGGGCAACGTCGCGATAATCCAATCCGATGGCGACGCGAATATAGCGTTCATCAGGGGAAATTCCATTGGAAACATCAAATCCGACCCATCCAAGCCCCTCCACATGGGCCTCTGCCCAGGCATGGGTGGCATCCTGGTCCACCCGGTCATTCATCATCAGATAGCCGCTCACATAACGGGCCGGCACGTCTGCGCTGCGTGCTGCGGCGATGAAAATCTGCGCATGGTCCTGACACACGCCATGGCCTCCCTGCAGCGCTTCTTCAGCACTGGTGGCAGCATAGGTCTGGCCGGTGGTATACTTCACCTCGGCTGCAATCTGGGCTGAAAGTTCATGCAGGCTGGTCAGCAGATCATCGGGATTTACAGTCTTCGCCAGTCTGCGGATGCCTTTGCCTGGACTGGTCAGTTCCGAAGGATTGGTGAAATGCCACAGCGGCGCGTAGCCATAGACCGGCCCCAATATGCCGGTCGCATCTGTCGTTTCTACTTCGCCGGAGGCGGTCAGTGAAATCAACTTACCGCCCGGCTCGATGCTGACCAGTTGTGTGTGATTATTGTACTGGTCGTTAAAGCTGAGCTCGGTTTTGCCCCCCTCAACCTCGATGCTCCAGGATCGGACTGTCTGCTGACGGTTGTTGGCCGGCGTCAGGCGCACCTGTTGCAGCGCATAGTCGACCGGAGCGTCATATTCATACTGCGTTGTGTGGGTGATTGATAATCGCATGGGGTGAGAACTGTCTATTTGTTAAACCGGTAATCGGCCTCGATCTGCTGACCAAGAACATTGTTGTCACGGATAAAATCGCTGATGAACTGGTGCAGGCCGAATTCAAAAATTGAAGTGATGTCACGATCCTTTAATCGGGCCCGCAGGTTTTCTGCCAGATCATGACAGTCGTGCCGTTCGCCATAATCGTCTGCCAGGAAGCTCAGATTTGAGACAAGCTCGGCCGAACAGAATGCCAGCGAACGGGGCAGCCGGCGGTCGAGAATAAGAAAATCGGCAATCGCTGCTGAGGTCATGTCGTTTTCGTCGAGCCAGCGGAAAGCCCGATGGGCTGATACCGACCGTAAAATGGTTTCCCACTGAACATTGTCGAGGGAGGAGCCGACAAAACTGGCTGACGGCAGCAGCGTATAATATTTAACGTCGATAATGCGCGCCGTATTATCAGCCCGCTCCAGAAATGTGCCAAGCCGGGCGAAGTCATAAATATCGTTGCGCAGCATCGTGCCATGCAAGGCGCCACGCACCAGGGCACTCTGCTGGCGGATGGTACCGAGAATTGCCGGCAATTCCGTTTCTCTCACCGGTCGCTTCAACAGTTCCCTGATGGTCATCCAGTTTTCGTTGACCGCCTCCCAGACTTCCGTGGTCAGCGCGGTGCGCACCATGCGGGCATTGGTTCGGGCACTTTCAACCACCGAGATCACACTTGATGGATTGTCTTTGTCGCGCAGAAGAAAATCGACGACATTGGGACCGTTGAATGTATCGTATTTTTGCTGATAGCCGACTTTTACCGCAGCGGTGGTGACCACCGATTTCCATTCCGTCTCGCTGTCGGTTGAGCGGGTCAGGGCTATCCGGAAACCGGCTTCGACAAGTCGTGCGGTGTTTTCGGCCCGTTCAAGAAAGCGAAACATCCAGAAGAGGCCACCAGCTGTTTTCCCGAGCATGGCGTCAGTCCTCCAATACCCAGGTGTCTTTGGTGCCGCCGCCCTGGCTGGAATTAACAACCAGAGAGCCAGCTTTCAACGCCACCCGGGTCAATCCACCCGGCGTGATGTTGATGCCCTGGGGCGATACCAGCACAAAGGGGCGCAGGTCCACATGACGCGGTGCCAGGCCCTTTTTGACAAAGATCGGCACCGTTGAAAGCGACAGGGTCGGCTGCGCGATATAATTATCCGGCCTGGCGCGCAGTTTGGCGGCAAAAGTGGTCAGCTCCTTCTTGCTCGCCGCTGGCCCGACCAGCATGCCGTAGCCGCCAGATCCGTGAACTTCCTTGACCACCAGATCAGCCAGATTGTCCAGCACATAGGCCAGGGAGTCAGGCTCTGAACAACGGTAGGTTTCGACGTTTTTCAGCAAAGCCTTCTCACCGGTATAAAATTCAACAATGTCGGGCATGTAGGAATAGATCGCCTTATCATCGGCAATACCGGTTCCCGGCGCATTGGCGATGGTAATGTTACCGGCCCGATAGACATCCATGATGCCTGGTACACCGAGCATGGAATCCGGATTGAAATTCAACGGATCGAGATAGTCGTCGTCAACGCGCCGGTAGAGGACATCAATGGTCTTGTAGCCCCTGGTCGTGCGCATTGCGATACAGCCATCAACCACGCGAAGATCGTGACCCTCGACCAATTCGGCCCCCATCTGATCGGCCAGAAAAGAATGTTCGAAATAGGCTGAATTGTGGATGCCGGGGGTCAGCACTGCGACGGTCGGCTTTCTGTCACAGTTCCTGGGTGCACAGGCCGATAGGGACCGGCGCAGGTTTTTGGGATAGCTGCTGACCGGCTGAACCTTGATCTTGCTGAACAGTTCCGGGAACATTTGCAGCATCGTTTCGCGGTTTTCCAGCATATAGGAAACCCCCGAGGGGGTGCGGGCATTGTCCTCCAGAACGAAAAAATCGCCTTCACCAGTGCGCACAATGTCGGTGCCGACTATATGCGTGTAGACATTGCCCGGCGGGGTCATTCCGATCATCTGCGGCAGATAGGCTTCGTTCTGGGCAATCAGATGATAGGGCACGCGCCCGGCCCGCAGAATTTCCTGACGGTTATAGATATCGTGCAGGAAGGCATTGATCGCCCGCACGCGCTGTTCGATGCCGCGCGATAGTTTGGTCCATTCCCGGTTGGACAGAATGCGCGGCACCAGATCAAACGGGATCAACCGTTCCTGGGCGGCGGCCTGCCCGTAAACATTAAAGGTGATGCCGGTACGCCGAAAGAAGGCCTCCGCCTCCCGCGACTTCTTGCTCAGACGCGACGGATCCTGGGTGGCGAACCACTTTTCGTATTCCTGGTAAGGGGAGCGGACGCCATTTTCATCTGTCAGCATTTCGTCGAAATGTTGGCGTTCTTCCTGCATCTCTTATCCTTACCCATTTTGTGTTCAGGAACAAGCCGATAACAGAGGCTAAGACTGTGAATCGACCAGCCTGACATCGACCCGCTGGCTGACAAGATGCATATCGCCAAATGAGGTCAGAAACGCCACGTCGGTTGCATCCCTGCCAACGCCGACTACGGCCGTGCGCTGCGGTTGCGACATGCCCGTCGGATCGACCATATGCCAGGCATTATCGAGAAACACTTCGACGACAGCGTGAAAATCCATCGGATCCACGTCGGGCGAATAGACGCTGGCATAGCGGGCTGGAATGCCGATTGCGCGGGCCAGGGAAATCAACACATGGGCATAATCCCGGCACACGCCGCGCCGCTGCAGAAAACTCTGCTGTGCAGTGGTCGTGGCATCGCTGGCACCAATGTCATAGGTGAAATTTTCGCAAATCCAGCGGGCCATGGCATCAATCAGTGCGCCGCCCTGATGATTGCCAAAGTCCGGCAGGGAGAGACCATCGAATTCATTTATCGGACAGTAACGCGATGGCAGCAGATAACGGATCACCGGCGCCGGCAGATGCTGCAACGGAGTTGCCTGAACCTTGGTCAGATCAACCGTCGGGCGGGAAACCGCTACATTTGCCCGATAGGAACAGTCAAAACGGCCATCTGCCTGCAGCCAAATTCTTTCGCCAACCCCGTCGCCTGCCTCCAACCGGTGAATTTGGGGATTGCCCGCCAGTTCCAGACGACGATCCAGAATTCTCTGCTGCGCCAGGTCGGCGGCTTCGAGCTGCATCAGCACCATGCAGGGCTGCGGCACCTGGTAGTTCAGGTGCACCTTGATTTCAATGTCCACGCTGCACTCCCCTTCAGCGAGCAAACCACATTTGCCTGTCACAGAGCCCAACGAACTATACGGTCCACCTGAGTGGTACAAGGCCGAATTACGACCTGGTGATTTTCCCCATCAGGGTTGACCAAATTGACTGTCTGACAAGCTACGCCCCCATTTCAATATCGGTATATCACGTTAATCAGCGCTTCGTTAGCGGTCAGATCCGCTTCGGTTTTGTCAATTTGGATCGGAATATCTTCGCGCCCGTCACGGGTCATCAAAAACGTGCCACTTTCGGTTTCCACCTTGCCCAAATCCACATAGCGATAGGAAATCTGCAGCTCGATGTGATCCGAGATATCAACGCCGACCCCTGCCCCCAGACTCCAGGCCATGTCCACACGGTCTCCCGACGGTGTATAGCGACGGTCATTATTGTCATGCTCGTTAAATCGGTAGGTTACCGTGCCGATATGATTGTAGGCGGCCCCGACGCCTGCGCTCAGAAACGGGTTAACTGGATAATTTTGTAGATTCGGCAGCAACGCAGATAGTTCCAGATGGGCATTTGCCATCAAGGAAGCATTCCAACCTGTGGCATCTACCGGCGCTGTGCCCAGTGGAATGCGGTCAAAATTCGATTGACCCAAAAATTCCCAGTCTGGCCGATAACTCAATGAAATTTCAGCTCGCAACCAGTCGTGAACCTGTCGCCCCGCTGCTGCTTCGATCAAAAGGCTGGAATCAAAGTCGCCATAGGCGCCCTTGAGCCTGCCGTCAGGTCCGTTGCCGCAGCCAAACAATGCCGGGGGAGCTGTGGCTTCACAGTCCCGATCGAAAAAGGTCGTTGATTCCAGCTCTGTCAGGCCGGCACCAAGACGAATGTAGTTCGTCTTGTCGGCGAGATCATCGGCACATGCGGTTCCGCTGCCTGTAACGAGACAGATGAAAATATATGGGTGAAAAAAAAGTCGTGCCAGATCGGGCATTTGCTTACTCCTTTGATCCGGGATCGGGATCAATATGCAAAGTTGCCCATGGGACTCTTGGACCACAACAGGGGTGGCGAAACAAGCCAGATTGTTGAACAAAACACACTTCAGGATCGGTTTTGGTTGGCTGATATCGAACTGCCAAAAGCGCATTGAGAATTGGTTTCCGGGTCGTTCCAATCCAACTTGCAACTCGCCCTGACGCCGTGTAATCACCTCCTGGCGTTTTCGATTGAGGCGCTGAGATCGCATCAAGGCAAGTCCAATGGCACCATCAAGTTCTTCTGTCACCAAACCGAACTCAAAAGTTGGATTGGCCGTTTTAAGCTGGCGTGCGCCTGATACCCTGATCCGAACGCTGGAGAGCTACGAAGCCAGTGGGCTGATTGATTTGGTCGACCGCAAATTGCTGTATTTCAATGACTTGAGCGATAGTGACAAGGAAGTCGCCGCAAAATATGGCTATGACGTCACGGGGGGGCCCAATTCTGGCATTCCAGGTGGCATGATCGGAATGACCGAAGCGATGGACGATTGTGAGTTCGTTCTGCTGATGCAAAACGATCTCCCCGTGGTGGTAACGCCCGAGCAAACGGCTCGCGAGTTGCGCTTTGCTCTCGATCAACTGGAGTCCCGGACGGCTGACCTTGCCAATCTGCGGCATCGCTGGTTGCCCGGCCAGGCATTTAGCCGGGTCGGTAAATATCTCAAGTACTGGCCTGAGCCCGAGCTTTCGGCAGAATTTCGCCCGACCGAGCAAAGTAACTATCAAAATGCCATCAGGGCTGACAGCATGGTGAAGGCGATCAGGCGCAGGTTTCGCGGCTGGAAAGCAAACCAGGTCGCCGGCGGTGCCTATAACCTGACCGAGGATCCCGAAAAACTGCATCCGGACCTGATCGAAAAGGTGGACGGTGGCTATTTGATAGACAGCAGTGCATCGACCTTCAGTGATCAATCCCTGTTGCTTCGCCGCTCATTCTACCTCGACTGCCTGATCGCCGAAGTGCGGCGGAACCCATCCAAACGTCGGGTTCAGGGATTCATCAGCCTGGAGTCCAGCCTCAATCATCGTCGTTGGTGGGGCGACCAGCATTTCAAGATCGCATTCGGCGATACCGGCATATTCAGCCATGACAGACGCGATGGATTTCAACCAACCTGATCTGGCGCTGGAAACCACGGTCCGGTGGCCTGAATTACCTGGACCAGATATCCAAAAAAAAATCAGGAGAATTGCTCGTCAACCGTTTAACTATCAATCCCAAATGTGTAGGACAGACGCCACAATGGGGTTCGCACAATTGGGTGAGACGTGGCGTCAGTAGTTGGTTCCAATGATAGATTCGGGTCCGGCCCAAAGACATACCAACCGCGACGCCAATCGATGAACTTGAAGACCCCAAAACAGATCAACAGAAGTTAAGCCCAGCGGCATAATCAGCCTGGGTTTGGCGCCACAAAAGTCCTTACGGAGATCCCATGAAAATTCACGTACTCGGCGGAGATGGATTTTGCGGTTGGCCCACTGCACTTCACCTTTCAAAACTTGGACATCAGGTTTCAATCATCGACAATCTTTCCCGGCGAAAAATTGATGTCGAACTGGAGACCAGTTCTCTGACGCCGATTTCTCCGATGGGCACTCGCCTGTCTGCTTGGAAAGAGCTTACCGGCAATACGATCGATTTTCATTGCATCGACGTTGCCCGCGACTATGAAACCTTGCTGCAACTGTTCAAGGCTGAAAAACCTGATGCGGTGGTGCATTTTGCCGAGCAAAGGGCGGCTCCTTATTCCATGAAGAGCTCATGGCACAAGCGCTATACGGTCGAAAACAACCTGTCGGCCACCAACAATGTTCTTGCTGCGATTGTTGAAGCCGAACTTCCGACACATCTTGTGCATCTGGGAACGATGGGCGTTTATGGCTATGGCACGGCCGGAATGAAAATCCCCGAGGGCTATCTTGAAGTTCAGATCGAGGTCGATGACGGAAGAACAGAATCGCAGGAAATCTTGTATCCGGCCAATCCCGGCTCGATCTATCACATGACCAAAACTCAGGATGCCTTGCTGTTCTTTTTCTACAACAAGAACGATCGTCTTCGCATCACCGACCTGCACCAGGGAATTGTCTGGGGAACCCAGACCGAAGATACCGAGATGGACGAAAGACTGATCAACAGATTTGATTACGATGGCGACTATGGCACCGTTTTGAATCGCTTCCTCATGCAGGCAGCCGTTGATTATCCCCTGACTGTTCATGGAACCGGCGGCCAAACGCGCGCCTTTATCAATATTCGCGACACAGTGCGCTGCATCGAGCTGGCCATCACCAATGCTCCTGAAGCAGGAGACCGGGTGAATATCATGAACCAGATGACAGAAACCCACCGGGTCCGTGACTTGGCCAAAAAGATTTCGGACATGACGGGTGCCGAAATAGCATTTCTGGAAAACCCGAGAAAAGAAGCTGACGAAAACGACCTGAACGTGGCCAATAACCGCTTTTTGGCGCTTGGGCTTGAGCCGACGACTTTGGACAGTGGATTATTGTCTGAAATCAAGGACATCGCAATCAAATACCAGTCCCGCGCTGATCTGACAAAAATCCCCTGTTTGAGTAATTGGTAAGATTGCGGGTAGCGCCGGGATGTCTCCGACTTGATTTCGGCTCGACCTGCACCTCTATCTTAGCGCAACCTTTTCATCGGCACTTTGTCGCACAAGAAAACCATATGGTCTTCACCTTCGTAGCTAGACCCATTCAGGTTTAGTTAGGACCATGGTGAAGGAGCGCTCTGTGACAAGACTAGGAACAAATAACCGGCTTTTGTGGATTGCCCTGATTGCGGCAATCAGCAGCCCACAATTCGCCCAGGCCGAGACACTTTCTGCCCAGGAAGTGCGCAAAGAGATGCTGAACAAGACCATCGTCACCCGCCGGTTCGGGATGAGAGTGACAATGCAATACAGGCCGGGCGGGATTGTTTCCGCCAAGGCCTTGCTCGGTTCCATGAACGGCACCTGGAAAGCAAGGGGCAACAAGATCTGCTCCACCTTTCCAAGTGGTCCAGCAAAGGGGACCAGCTGTGTCAGCTTCCGCCGGCTTGGGGACAATCAATATATCAGTTCAGAAGGCGTTCGCTTTCGCGTTGTTGACTAGACCAACTGCCTGTTTGCCCCGACCCGGTCGTCGCGTGGCTGTTAGTGCAGCTCGCTTGTATTGCAAGACTCCGGCAAGTGTCTCGCCTGACATTTTTCAGGCATTGGATCCTTTCAGGTCTCACCGGGACTGGACAAACAGACTGGGATTTGCCTCAACTCGCCACTGGGAATCGATTGTACCAGCTTGAGGAAACATGATCTCGGATATCGAAGAGTTTGATTTCATCATCGTTGGCGCCGGGTCAGCTGGATGTCTGCTGGCCAATCGCCTGTCGGAAGAACCGAACAATCGCGTCTTGCTGCTGGAAGCGGGCGGGTCGGACCGAAACTTCTGGCTGCAATTGCCGGTTGGCTATTATCGCACCGTGTTCGATGAACGGTTTTCGCGCAGTTTCAAGACGGAACCCTGTGACAGTATCGGCGGACGGTCGATGGACTGGCCCCGCGGCAGGGTTTTGGGCGGTTCCAGTTCGATCAACGGCCTGATCTATGTGCGCGGCCAAAAGCAGGATTATGACGAATGGGCCGAAAACGGGGCCGCGGGCTGGGACTACCAGTCAATTCTGCCTTTCTTTCGGCATTTTGAAAACAATTATGGCAGTCCACCCAATCAATATCGCGGCAATCAGGGCAATCTGCGTGTTTCCAATCTGCGCAATACCAGCCAGGCCAGTGATGCCTGGCTGGAAGCCGCAGAGCAATTCGGCCTGCCGCGCAACGACGACTTCAACGGCGATTCCAGCTTCGGCGTGGGCGCTTATCAACTATCCATCGGCCCGCGTTGGCGGGAGAGTTCAGCGCGGGCCTTTTTGCGTCCGGCGATGAAACGGCCCAATCTGAAGGTGATTTCAAACGCCCTGGTTCAAAGGGTCTTATTGCAGAATCGTCGCGCCCGTGGCGTGGAATGGAAGTCCGGCGACCAGAAATATCAAGCCAGTGCCCGTCGCGAGGTGATCCTCTCCAGCGGTGCAATCCAGTCTCCGCAATTGTTGCAACTTTCGGGCATTGGCCCGGCATCGCATCTAAGGACACTCGGCATTGATGTGGAGACCGATCTGCCTGGGGTCGGGGAAAATCTGCAAGACCATTATCAGGTGCGCACGATCGTCAAGATGACGAAAAAACTCTCTTTGAATGACGCTGTGCGCAGCCCATGGGGCCTGGCAAAAATGGGCCTGCAATGGGCGCTGAATGGATCAGGCCCGCTGACGGCCGGAGCCGGGCAAATTGGCGGTGCAGCCTGTACCGAACATGCCGAGGACAAGCGTCCGGACATTCAATTCATGGTCATGCCGATGTCTGTACCACGTCCCGGTGAACCGCTTCACAAGTTCTCAGGCTTCACGTCGGTCGTGTATCAGTGCCACCCCCAATCCCGGGGTCGTCTGAAGTTACAATCGCCGGACCCTGAAGCTGGACCGCGTATCGAACCAAATTATCTTGCCGAGCAGGTGGATCAGAAAACCATCGTCAGCGGCATCAAGGCCCTGCGGGCGATTTACGCCCAACCTGCCTTTTCACACTTGGTGGATGCCGAATTCCTGCCCGGCAGCACAATTGCAAGCGATGATCAGATCCTTGACTTTGCACGGGAAAACGGCGGCACCATCTTTCACCCCTGCGGCACCTGCAAGATGGGCGTCGACAAAATGGCCGTTGTTGATCCCGACTTGCGGGTGCGCGGGATTGATGCACTTCGGGTCATCGACGCATCCGTTATCCCGACCATTCCAGCTGCAAATATCAACGCCACCGTCTACATGATCGCCGAAAAAGGTGCGTCGCTGTTGTTGGACAGGGGGTAGAGAACCGCGTTGGGCGTTAAGCCTTCATGGCCCCGTCGGCGACAAATTCGTGGCCTGAACAATGGCTGGAATCGTCCGACGCCAGGAACAGGACGAGGCGGGCGATCTCGTCGACGGTGCCCTGCCGCCCCAGGGGAACGCGTGCATCGAGTTCTTCCGATGTCTCGTCCAACTCATTCATCATCCGCGTATCGATCAACCCGGGATGAACTGAATTGACGCGAATTCCGAATGGGGCAAATTCAAGCGCTGCCGATTTGGTCATCCCACGCACGGCCCATTTCGTCGCCGCATAGGCGGGGGCACGGGGCGTTCCGGCGAGGCCGGCAATCGAGGACAGGTTAATGATGCTGCCCGACCTGTTTCTCTTCATAATAGGTGCGACGGCCTGCATGCCGAGAAATACGCTCGTCTGGTTGGCGGCGATCAGCTGATTCCAAAGCTCCAGCGATGTGTCCAGCAGACCGGCTACTCTGAACAGCCCGGCATTGTTGACCAGCACATCAACCCTTCCGTGGAGGTCAAGCACATTGTTTATGACCCGCTCCCAGTCACCCTGCGAAGTCACATCCTGAGGCATGAATGAACAATCGGCACCAATCTGCTGCGCGACAGCGGTGCCGTCTGCTTCATCAATGTCGGTTATGATGACTTTGGCACCGGCGGCAACGAACAATTCAGCTTCAGCAGCACCCTGCCCCCGCGCCCCACCAGTAATGAGCGCCACCTTGCCATCTAGACTGTTCATGCCAGGGCTTTCCTTGGTTGCGGACAATTCACACGAAACACTAGCAGAGAATGGGACGCCGGGCAGAGCTTGAAGTCCGTTTTGGTGCCTTTTCAACCTTGGTCAAACTGTAGGGCTCAAGCCCATAAGTCCATCAGGGGCTGACTCGGCATAATCGACGAGGTCCGACCTGTGCCGCGGAATGTCCAGCTTAAAACTGAGTTGTTTGGGGAACTTGGCGCTCTCATAAATCTCGCAAATGAAAACCCCCGCTTCAAAGAAACGAGGGCGCAAGTAACGCTGGTTGCGGGGGCAGGATTTGAACCTGCGACCTTCAGGTTATGAGCCTGACGAGCTACCGGGCTGCTCCACCCCGCGACACGCTGCGGGCAAAAGTGTCACCGCAGATGTTCGACCGTTAGAACGGTCTCAACCTCGCTGCTTATAGGCGTGCGGCCCGAAAAAGAAAAGCGTTTATGTCGCCAATCTGGTGATTTTTAGACTTTTCTCGGATGAATCCGGACCACCATTTCGCCGTTCGTTTTGCAGCCTCAATAACCGATGCATTTGGGGGTGAATGATCCAGATCCTGCGCAGACCAGGGGACTTCTATTGACGTCCCCGATGACTTGGCCTGGCGGCTTCATTCTTCAAGCAGAGCCATGAGCATCAGATCATTTGCCGCGCCTGTCCCATCAAAATCAACCATCACTATTGCCAGTGTTGCATGATCCATGGGGTTGGGCGGACGTGTTTATAGATCTTTTTCCAGGCCTTTTCGGTGGGCCACTGGCC
Source organism: Rhizobiaceae bacterium (assembly GCA_039977975.1). GTDB lineage: Bacteria > Pseudomonadota > Alphaproteobacteria > Rhizobiales > Rhizobiaceae > Pseudahrensia. Next base: position 952 of record JBDWCD010000006.1, on the reverse strand, counting down.
GATGGCCGCTTCGTCAGGATCCGGCCTGCCTGTGAACGCCACTGCGCGGGCCGTTGGCGGCAATTGCGGCGCTTGCAGGAAGCGCATTGGCCAGGCGGGAATCAGGTCGTGTTTGAACGACAGGCACCATTCACGTGGCCAGAATTTCTGCTCCGGTATCCTGGCTGAAATATATTGCTGCTCGATACGGAATTCGTTCAGAACAGCCTCGGGATCTGCATCAAAGCGTTCGAAAATGTGGCTGTATTTATTGACAGGAAAGCGGAACAAAGAGGTGTTTCCAACCGTCAACTTGGGCTGGGTCCAATTGTGAATCACACAATAGCTTCCCGGCTCATAGTCAAAACAATCATCCAGATTGCCCGTCACCACCATATCGAGATCGAGAAACAGAATGTCGCCCTCCAGATCGGCCAGATCCCGTTGCCAAAGCGACAGTTTGCGCCAGGGAGTCCATGCGACATGTTCAGGGATATTGATTTGGGGCAAAGGCGCGATTTCCACGTCCTTGTGGATGCCGGTTGCGTCTTCCGTGAAGCAGATCAGCCTGGTGGGGCGCGTTGTGTTGCGCTGAATCATCGACCACAGCCTGTTGACGAATTCCGCCGGATAGCGCGTGCCCCATTTCATGCAAACAACTGTCTGTATGGGTGCCATGTCTGCCACTTTCAATTCCTGCCCGATTGCGCCGAATATACACAGTCGGGATGCCGGGTCGAGGAGTTTTTGGACAAACGATCCACCAGTCCCGCAACATATTCAGTGGCAGGTATATGTTCGTCGCCCCAGACGCAAAAACCCGCCGCATTTGTTTATGCGGCGGGTTTTTGATTTGGTTTGTTGGTTTTGTTTATGCAGATGCGTTTTGCAGACCTGGCAGCGACCTACTCTCCCGTGCCTTAAGACAAAGTACCATCGGCGCTGAGGCGTTTCACTTCCGAGTTCGGGATGG
>JBDWCD010000005.1:0-116472 GCA_039977975.1 Rhizobiaceae bacterium | reverse complement strand
AGTACCATCCCCGACAATCACCGCGCCGCCACCGGTCAGAACAGACAGGCTGCCGGCAAAGGCCGGGATCGACACCAGCGTCGTCAGCGCATCGCCATCCACATCAACAACCGACACGCCCCCAATCGCCAGAACACTGTCCTCCGTCCCCGTCTGAGCGCCCGGCAACAGATGAGACACAACATCATCAACAGGGGTGACATTTATCGTAAATGTGTTGGGGGACTGGTCCGTATTGATGCCACCATTGGCGGTGCCCCCATCATCGACCACCTGGAACTGGAAGCTTGCATAGCTGGCGCCGGGGCTGGTCCCGTTATTGCCATCTGGATCAGGTACAAATTGCAGGTATCCGAGGGCAATATCCGCTGCGCTTATGGTCTGCCCCGCCGTGACGATTGAAGGCGCAGCTACGCCATCGTCATAGATGAGATCTCCATCCGCCGGAACGGTCGTGAAAATGACATCCTGAAAAGCGTCATTAGTGCCATCAACCGGATCATCAAAGCCAAAATTGGCAACAGTCAGCGTGTGAGAAGTATCCTCGTTGATGGTGACACTGACATCCGTGCCGGACGGCGCATCATTGATCCCTGCCACGGTGAGATTGACCGTGGCCGTGCTTTCCGTCCCGTTGCCGTCGGTAATTGTATAGGTAAAGCTGTCACCTAAACTGTCACCCGCCTGCATCGCCTGAATTGCCGCCGCGCCGGTTGGGTCATAAGAATAGGATCCGTCTGCATTGACAGTAACGCTGGCCCCGAGAGCCGATGTCGCATCGTGAGAAGTGACCGTCAGGCCGGCAACAGTGTCAAACCGGTTTTTGACTTCACTGTCTGTGAGAGCCGATTCCGTAAAGTTGAATTTAGCGATTTCTCCGGTGAAATTGCCAAAATCTGCTGATCCGATATTGGCCGCATTGGAGGCCGTTCCGAGCCCGGAACCGCTGCCGCCGGCCCAGTCATCGAGAGCGGCGGTAGATTGAAGTGCCAACAACATGCCATTGACATATATACGCACTTGATCGTCTGTGCCGCTGGCATCGCGATCATATACGGCGGTGACATTGATAAATTCACTGGCAATATTTCCGCTGCCCAGAACATCTTCAAGATCGATGAGCTGGACAATCGTATTGCCGCTGTCATTGAACTGGACCAATAGGTGATCGATGGGGCCCGAGCCGCTGCCGGTGGAATCCGACAGGGCGATAGACATGCCGTCAGTCCCGCCGCCAGTTTCATAAAGGATTGCGCCCTGACCACCGCCATAGTCTGCCGGATCGTATTTGAACCAGATTTCAAAACTGGCATCATCATCCGATGGATTGCCGGAAAGGTTCTGCAGTGACGAACCGGTTGCCCCTGCACTGCCGTCAAAAACCAGGCTTTCGCTGATACCAGGGAATGCAGTCGTCGGGCTGGAATTTTGAGTGATGCCGCCGGTCCAGCTCAGATCATGGCTGGTTACGGCGCCGCCGGCACTCCAGGAGCCCGAAGGGGCGCCGCCTAAATCGATGATCGAATAGTCAAGCGACGGTGCCGGAGAGGAGCCGAAATCATTGCTCAACACACCTCCTGCCGCGACAGTCAACACGTTGTCTTCGTCGGCGGACGCGGAATCATCTGAAGGCGATGATGGCGCCTGTTTGACGATCACGACGTCGGTGGTTTCAGTGACCCCGCCAGAAGTCACCGTGTAGGTGAAACTGTCGAGGCCGGAATTGGCTGCATCCGTCCAGGTATAGGTGATGGTATTGTCACCATTGACCGTCACCGTTCCCAGCGATCCGACCGTCGCAGTCAGATTGGTGATCGTGCCTTCGAAACTGTCATTGGCCAATACATCAATCGTCACCGTATTGCCGATGGTGATCGGCGCATGGTTGGACATGATGTCATCCACGGCGGAGACTTCCAGATCGACCGTGCTGACAACCACTGAATTGGGCTGGCCGCCATTGTCATCGGTGGACATGGTCAGCAGGTCGGTGCCGTTGAAGTCGCCGATGCCCTGATAGGTCAGACCATCCAGCGCTGCATTCACCTGGGCCTGGGTGCCGGTGAGGGTCAGGTTGGCGGTACCGTCGCCGCCCAGTGTGGCGCCACTGCCTGTTGCGGCGGTCAAAGTGCCATTGGTGACTGTCAGTGTGACGGTTAGATTATCGCCATCGGGATCATCAACAGACAGCGCATTGCCGTTGGCGGCGTTGAACACCAATGGCGCGTCTTCGGCCACCGTCGTGGCGGCGATGGCGCTGCCACCGGTTACCGGAGCACTGTTCACCGGTGCCACATTAGTATCAGTGATGGATGTTGTGACCGAGCCGGAAGAAGCTGAAACCGCGGACTCGACCCCATTGCTCAGGGCAATTTCAAAATCTTCGGAATTCTCAAATGTGCCGTCGACATTCGCAGCCAGTGTAAAGGACAGCGACTGGCTGGCTGTCGTGTCCGCCGAGAATACCACCCGGCTGTTGTCGCTTACCCCGGTGGCGGCAAAGGAAAATTCTTCAAACCGGTTGCCGCTGCCATCGCTGATGCCAATGGTCGCCGAGTTTCCAAGCGAATAGGTTCCATTGTCCAGCGTCACATCATCGTAGCGGAACTCGATTTCATTGCTGCCCTCACGCAACACCGCCTGGAAGGTGATGGTCTGACCGGCGGTGTCATCGAAATAGATGACGACGTCGTTGTACTGGACGATGAATTCCCGCTCGCCTGGCAGACCCTGGGTCAGTGTATAAACGTCGTCGCTGTTGGCCCGGTCCATGCCGAGCACGTCCCAGAACGGCGCGATCGCCGGCAATCCGCCCAAGGTATTTCCCGCAGCAAAGCTGGTATTGTTGTAGGCGACACCACCTCCCGGCGAGCCGGCTCCAAATGTCATTATGCCAAAATCGCTGACATACACATCGCCATAGCTTTCGCCATAGAACTCGAAGTCGAACCCCAGTGACACCTGCGTCGGATCAAAAATGCCAATGCTCAATGCGGTGGCTGAAGGGTCGGAGGAAATATCCTGGAAATTTGACCCTGCTACAGAGGTTGAATCGTAATCAGCTGTAAATGTCAGCGTGGTGCCATCAAAGCTGAAATTGGGCGAAGCATCCGCAGCAGCCTGAACTGCTGTTGCTAAATCCGCGTAGTCCGCGCCGGTGGTATCGATATTGATCGCGGATATGTCGACGGAGAGTGCAGTCCCCATGGGCGGCACCGCATCCAGCGTGATCGTGTAAGAGGCGTTGCCTCCTTCCGCGACAGCGCCATCGCCACTGATCGTCCATGTCGGAGCATCAAGTGTGACCGTCGCCGTATCAATGCTGCCATCAATGTCTTCGACCGTATAGGTGAAGGCATCCTGGCCGCTGAACCCGACATCGGCTACAAATGTCAGCGTCCCATCGGCGTTAAGCGTCACATCGCCGGCACCACTGGCCAGGGAGATTGTCTGGCCGGGAGTGATGGAGAGTCCGTTGATTTCGATGATCTGGGCGCCGCCATCAGCAACAATATCATTGCCCAACGGGTTGAGGTTTACCGTCTGGCCACCGAACACCGTATAGGCATCGTCCGCAGCAAGCACGGGGTCGTCAATATTGTCGACCGTAAAATTCAAGGTCTCAATGGTCGAATCGGCGGTCAGCTGGGAGACCTGGTTTTCAGCGTTAACTTCGCTGGCTGTGGCGATCACATCCACAGAATAGGACCCCAGTGGAGTTGGCGTTTCCAAACGCAAACCTGGCATATCCGCTGCCGCAACAACCAATACTCCGCCAATTGGCGTTTGCGCAGTCGCGCCAATATAGAATGTGGCACCGGCAGGGATATTGGAGAAGGTGTAACTGACGATCTCTTCTGAGCCGTCAATATCAGTCAGCGTTGCCGATACCAGCGGGCTGATATTCAACATTGCTCCGGGCCCGGCGCTGCCGCTGCTGACGCTCAATGTCGGCGCGTCAGCAACCGCGTCGAACCGGAACGTTACCGTTTCACTATTGGTGGTGCTCGACCCGTTTGGCTCGGTGGCTTCGACAGACAGTTGAACAGCAATATCAACATCCGAATGCCGCTCGAGAGCCGGCGGGATAAGCGAGATATTGGTCAGATCCCAACCATCCAGATAGGCAACGTCGCCCAGGCCGGAGGAGCTGAAAAAGCGCACGCCATCGGTCACGGCATAGCCGTCTGGTATTTGCGACAGGCCGTAGCGAAGGCTCTCGGACCCGTCTGTATCTCCCTGGGTGGCGGTCAGATCGACACTGGCCGATTCCGTATCCTCATCGGCGGCGCCGCTGATCAGTCCGGTGGGGAGGTTGGGGGTGTCGGCAACGCCCTGAATATTGATAGCCGCATAGGACTGACCCAAAAATCCATTTGTATTTTCAACGGTGTAGTTGAAGAATTCTACGCCGCTATAGTCTCCAATAGGAACATAAGTGAAGGTGCCATCGTCGAACAATGTCAAGGCTGCACCGGTGGGCGTTGTATGGGTAACAGGACTTCCCGCCCCTACCGGGTTGACGGTGATGGCAATGCCATTGCTGTCGGTTGCCGAAAGAACCGATATGGGCACGCCATTTGGATCATTATCATTGGATAACAGACCATCCACCGAGGTGACCGCCAGCGGCGTATCTTCCTGTCCCACATAGACATCATGATTGGCCGTCGGTTGATTGATGATCGTGCCAAATGTTATCGCCGTATTGGCAACACCGCTGGCGAATGCGCCATCATACACCTGCACATCGATCGACCGGGGGGTTGGATCGATGCTGCCGTAATTGGTGTTTTCATAGGTGATCGACTGCAGCGCGGTCTGATAATCCGTCGTGCTGGCATTGCCCGAAAGCGTGACGCTGATGACACCTGAAACACTTGTATCAACACTTCCGGCAAGGCCAAGACTGCTCAAAATCGAACTATCTACGTTGAGCTGATCACCGGTGAGAGCGTTGTTCAGTGTAATGATTGCACTGGTGACCGAACCAGATTCATTCGACACCTCCACATCGCCGTCGGCAATGGGAACCGGCGTGCCGGATGTGGCGTTTGAATAGAAAATGGCCTGATAATTGCTGCCCGAAGCCCCCGATGAATCGTTCTCATCCAGATCCAGGCCGGTGGCAAATGACGTTTCCGGATTGGTGAAAACAAGGTCTCCGTCACCGTCATGATTGAAATAGGCATAGGGGGTGCGGGATTCGTAGATCATCGTCAGCTGGTTGACCGAATTCCACGAATATTGAACCCAGCTGGATTCTTCACTGTTCTGATCTGCAGTGCCTGTGGCGCGCAGATTGGTGCCGTCATTGTTGACTTCAAGATTGGTGCCGGCCTGTACCGTATAGGAGGACAGGTCTGAAAGGGCGGCGGCGAGCGTCTCGCGGCTGGTCGCCGGCCCGGCCCCTACGCCATCAATGTCAGCGGTGGTCAGGCTGACTTCGCCAATATCAGCCCGGATGGTCTGCCCAGTGCCGGTTTCAAAAATCTCCCAGACAATAGTGGCACTGCCAATATTGCCCGTATTGGATCCACCGGCCACGGCCGACGTGTTGTGCACATAGACGCGAAAATCATCCAGCGTTGGATCATCAAAGTCACCGTCATCATCATCCCGCGTGCCAAAGCCTACAAAAATTTCCGCCGCATTGGTAACGCTGGTCACGGTTGCGCGCACGTCGACACTAACCGGGCCGGTATCGGTTTCCACGGTTCCGGCATTTTCCCAGATGGCCACCGTACCGGCTTCGCCGACCGAACCGAATTGCGGCGCCGTCGCGGGGGTGAACTCGTTGACATAGGTGACTGTCGGTGGATCGACCGTGCCCAGCTCAAAGGCACCCAATACGCCCTTAAAGCCAGTAGCCTGAATCGTCTCGGTCTGGATCTCCCCCTCAACAACCTCCAGATCCCAGTCGCCGCCCTGTTCGGCGGCTCCGGTCAGATCGCTGGAGGCTGCAATATCGGCGCCGGTCGCATTGGCGAGTTGTTTGGCAACCACCTTACCGACTTCGCCGGAAGCGAAATCACAGCCATAGACGAGAATATCTCCGTCTTCACCCAGAGCCGCACCGATCTGACTGAGCGCCTCGGCATGGGTTGTTGTGATCGTCTCGTTGGACAATTGCGCCGAGCCAAGATTGAGAAACCCCTGGCCACCATGGGAAAAGATGTGAATTGCATGGATGTCTTCGCGACCCTCCAGCGTATCGGCAATCTGTTCAACACCATCGGTCTGCAGATCCAAAATGTGGATCTCGACATCCGGATCAAGTTCGCCCAGCAACTCACCGATATTCTCGATGTCCCCGTCAATGAAAACGATATCGCGGCTCAGATCACGCACGGTGCCGTCTACCAGGGCATCGGGATGGCCAGAATCAGCCAGACCTTCAGCAGCGCTTTCTGTGGCCTCCTCATGCATGGCTTCCAGCGCCATGTTCTGGGCTGTTTCAACCGCGGCAGCATCCAACAGGATGCGCGGTTCGAGAACCCGCATCAGCGGACGCTCTTCCACAGGCGGAACGATCGCGTGCCCCCGTTTGAATATTTTCCCGAACGCGGAAAGCAATTCACACCCCCTGAATGCCCGGCTCCGACGATACCCAAAACCGTCATCTGGAACACAAGCTTGCCCATCGTCTGATTCTAAACAGAATCGTCTAGGGTAAGCTTTGGGGACAGAATATTAATAGGGTGTTAACCAAACGGAAGTTCACGCCGATTTGTTAATAATACGCCGCAGAAAAGCTGGATTTTCAGCCGCATTGGCCAATTCGGTTAACCAAGTTGACCAGCATCGCCAATCAGGGGCCGGGAAACAGGTATCCAATCGCCAGAGCCACTGCCACCACAAGCAGAAGATATATTACCCGTCGCTTCACATCGTCTCTCCTGGTGCCTACCGGATATTGCCCTGTTCTCAAGGGCGCGTTATGGGAGTGCAAAATTCCCCTATCACAGCAACAGTCGTCTGGCCATGTCCGTCAAATCTGCATCTGAAAATGCCAACTACCTTGTCGCCGCACTGTATAAGTTCGTCACGCTTGATGATTTTTCCGCATTGCAGCAGCCGCTGTTGCAGGTCTGTATCGACAATCACGTCATGGGCACGCTTCTGCTCGCCCATGAAGGCATCAACGGCACCATATCGGGACCGGAAAAAGGCATAAAATCAGTCATTTCCTGGCTGGTCGCTCGGCCTGAATTTGCCGATCTCGATGTCAAATATTCCTGGGCTCATGAAGCCCCGTTTTACCGCATGAAAGTGCGATTGAAGAAAGAGATTGTCACGCTGGGTGTCGATGAGATCGATGCGGCAAACGAGGCAGGCACCTATGTCGATCCGGCAGACTGGAACGATCTGATCAGCCAGCCGGATGTCATCGTCGTTGACACCAGAAACGATTATGAAGTTGCCATCGGCACTTTCAAAAACGCCAAAAACCCACATACCACAAGCTTTCGCGAATTGCCGGAATGGGTCGACAACCAGCTCGAAGCCAAGCCAGACACCAAAATCGCCATGTTCTGTACAGGTGGAATCCGCTGCGAAAAGTCGACCGCGCTGATGAAATCCAAGGGATACGACAACGTTTTCCACCTCAAGGGCGGCATCTTAAAATATCTGGAGACCGTTCCAGAGGAATCCAGCCTGTGGGAAGGCGACTGTTTTGTCTTCGATCAGCGGGTGTCTGTAAAACACGGCCTTGAGGTTGGCGACTACGACATGTGTCATGCCTGCCGGATGCCGATTAGTGCTGCCGAAATGGAAGATGAGCGCTATCAAAAAGGCGTCTCCTGCCCCCATTGTTTTGACGGCCAGGATGAACGCCAGCGGCAGCGTTTCAAGGAGCGCCAGAAGCAGATGGAACTGGCTAAGGCCCGCAATGAAGTTCACATCGCTGCTGACATCGCCTCCGCGAAATCTCAAAAACAGGCGGAAAAGAAACTGCAACGCGAACGCAGCACCGGCACCAAGGTTTAAACCCTTTCAGGTCTAGCGATCGCTTTCCTGCCAGCGCGGATTAATCCACGGCTGCAAATTCGAGCGGGCCAGCATTTTGTTACCGAGAATATGGTCACTGGCCTTTTCAGCCGACATGATCGCCGGGCCGTTGAGATTGCCATTGGTGATGCGCGGGAAGATCGATGTGTCGATGACCCGCAGCTTGTCGACGCCAATGACCCGGCATTCGGGATCCACCACGGCTGACCTGTCATCAACAGCGCCCATTTTGGCGGTGCCGCAGGGATGATAGGCGCTTTCCACATGCTCACGAATATAGGCGTCCAATTGTTCGTCGCTTTGAACACCGGCCCCGGGCGAGATTTCCTTGCCACGGAATTCGTCGAATGCCTGCTGGCCGAAAATCTCCCGTGTCAGGCGAATACAATGGCGGAAGTCGGGAAAATCTTCCGGGTGGCTCATGTAGTTGAACTGGATTTTTGGTGGCGTCAGCGGATCGGCGGATGCCAGCGTGATGTTGCCAAGAGATTTCGACCGCATCGGGCCCACATGGGCCTGATAGCCGTGGCCTTCAGCTGGTGCCTTGCCATCATAGCGGATGGCAATCGGCAGAAAGTGATATTGAATATCGGGATAATCGACCCCCGGCTTGGAGCGCACAAAGGCGGCGCTTTCAAACTGGTTGGATGCGCCAAGTCCCGACTTGAAAAACAACCATTGGGCACCAATCATCGCCTTGGAAATCAGATTGAGCTTTGAATAGAGGGTGATCGGTTGGATGCAGGCCTGCTGTATGTAGAGCTCCAGATGATCCTGCAAATTGCCGCCAACACCGGGGCGGTCAGCAAGCACCTCAATGCCGTGTTCCTGCAGATGGTCTTTCGGGCCGATACCCGACAACATCAGAATTTTGGGCGTGTTTATGGAGGATGCGGCCAAGACAACTTCGCGGTGCGCCCTGACCTGCTCAATCGTGTCGCCGCGTTGAATCTCAACGCCAATTGCCGTGCGTCCATCGAAAATCACCCGGCGAACGAAGCAACTCATCATGCGCAGATTTTCGCGCTTTAGTGCCGGCTTGAGATAGGCATTGGCGGCCGACCAGCGTCGCCCCTTGTGAACCGTCTGTTCCATCGCGCCAAAGCCTTCCTGCTTCAGCCCGTTATAGTCGTCAGTCACTTCAAATCCGGCCTGGTGACCGGCATCGACGAAGGCGTGAAACAGCGGATTCTCACGGGGCCCTCTGCCCACATGCAGTGGTCCATCTGTACCGCGGCCCTCTCCCTGGGCACCCCCATGACTTGTTTCAGCGCGCTGAAAATAGGGTTGCACATCGGCATAGGACCAGCCCGCTGCACCGCTTTCTTCCCAGTGGTCAAAATCCTTCGCATGGCCACGCACATAAACCATGCCGTTGATCGATGAGGAGCCGCCAACAACCTTGCCACGCGGCGTTGCCAATTGGCGGTTGTTAAGATTTGGTTCGGGCTGGGTGCCAAATCCCCAATCATAGCGGGCCATATTCATCGGATAGGACAAAGCCGCCGGCATCTGAATGAAGGGGCCGATATCGGTGCCGCCATATTCCAGCACCAGCACGGAATATTTTCCGTTCTCAGACAGGCGTGAAGCGGCAACGGAACCAGCCGAGCCGGAGCCAACGATCACATAATCGGCCTCCTGCACAAATTTCAGCTGATCCAGCCCGTGAGACATTCTAGAGCCTTTCACGGTCAAATGGAGACAATTCTGTTTGTGACTGGCGAGATGATCCAGAGTTGAAACGTGCGCAGCGCGATGCCCTCGCATCGGGCAAGCGCGGTTCGGCTCTGGGCGTCCGCCAGACGCAAACCCTTCGGGAAGGGCGCTTTTGCGCCAATCTCGGCGCAAAGGCTCTTGCACGTATGCCCGATACGACCGGCGATCCTTTACTTGATCTTGTCACAAAAGCGCTCCTTCAGAATGGGTCCATTTGGCCGTGAAAGGCTCTAGTCCACTTTCAAAGATGAGTAATCGACCATCACGTGCTCGGCATAGGCGGGCCGTTTGGTCAGGGTGTCGTAATAAGCGTCCAGATTTGGCGTGTCCACCCGCTCAAAATCCAGCGTGTAATATCGATACAGAACATGGCCAGCGACAATATCGGCAAATGTCAAATTGTCACCACCCAGATAGAGACCTGCACCCAGTCTCTGATCCAGCATTTTCACCAGCCTGGAAACATTGGCAATGCCTGCGGCCAGGGCGTCCATATCTCGCTCGGCGCTCGGGGTCCTTATCAAGGTCCAAAAGACTTCATAAACGACCGCCCGGGCCAAAGACCCCTTTGCCCATTCGGCCCACTTGTCGAGCACTGCCCGCTCAGCAGGATCAGACGGCCAGAAACCTTCACCCCCATAGCGAGCGCCCAGATAGCGAACGATCGCACAGCTTTCAAACAGGGTGACATCACCATCCTGCAATGTCGGCACCAGACCCATCGGGTTCATGGCCCGATAATCTTCCGTGTCATTGCCACCAAAGGCACCGCCGACATCAAGCCGCTGGTGATCCAGTTCCAACTCAGCCACTGCCCACATGACGGTTTGCACATTTGATGACGTGGCTCTGCCGTGAATGATCAATTGCGTCACGTTTTATTCTCCTTGAATCGGGGATAGCGGGCATCGCCCTCCAGCACGTTGAGGTCCTTGTGATTGCGCATATAGCGTTCTGAGGCCAATTGCAGCGGCTGGTAGTCCCAGGGGTAATAGTTGCCATTGCGCAGGGCGTCGTAAACCATCAGGCGCTGCTGCTGGCTGACCTCCACCTGCTGCCGGTAGGCGTCGAAATCATAGGCACTGGAAACGCTGGCGCGCATTTGCTCATAAGCCTCTGAATGGTCGGGATCGTCGGCCAGATTGCGACTTTCCTGCGGGTCGTTTGCCAGGTCGAAAAACTGATCTGCATCTACCTGACAAACATTCAGTTTGTACTGCCCCTGACGCAGCATAACCATCGGTGCAATCGACCCTTCAGCCGCATATTCGCTCAGGACCTGCCGCCGTTCGACGGTTCCCGACATCGCCGGAACCAGCGAGACACCGTCAACTTCATCAGGAACTTCCGCCCCGGCCAGCTCAACCAGGGTTGGCAGAACGTCGAGGGTGGAACTGGGTTCGCTTACCGTTGCCGCCTGAAACATGTCCGGCGCGTGGATCATTAAAGGCACACGCGAAGATCCTTCAAAGAAGCTCATTTTGAACCACAGACCCTTTTCCCCCAGCATGTCGCCGTGATCGGACACGAACATCACGATCGTGTCTTCGTCGAATTCGCAGGCCTTCAGAGTTTCCAGAATGCCGCCGATCTTTTCGTCGATATAGGAGATATTACCAAAATAGGCGCGGCGGCTGTCGATGACATTTTGCTCGGTCGTGTCAAAATTCCGCCAGTCCGACATGTCGAACAGGCGCTTTGAATGGGCATCCTGATCCTCATAGGGAATCGCGGCCTCATTCAGCCCCGGCATCTTGTCCTCCCGATAAAGGTCCCAGTATTTCTGGCGGGTCACGAAAGGGTCGTGGGGATGGGTAAAGCTGACCGTCAGGCAAAAGGGTTGCGCCCGATCTTCCCGGGACAATTGATGCAGCGCCTGATTGGCAAAGAAGGCAACCTCATCGTCATATTCCAACTGGTTGGTGGTTTCCGCCACCCCGGCCGTCGTGACCGAGCCGAGATTGTGATACCACCAGTCAATGCGTTCATCGGGCTTTGACCAGTCTGGCGTCCAGCCAAAGTCTGCCGGATAGACGTCGGTGGTCGTGCGGGTTTCAAAACCGTGCAGCTGATCAGGCCCGACGAAATGCATTTTACCGGACAGAATGGTTGAATATCCCGCCTTTCGCAGATGATGCGCGAAGGTTGGAATACTGGAGGCAAATTCTGCCGCATTGTCATAGACCCCGGTACGGCTGGGCAGCAGGCCCGACATGAACGAGGCCCGCGACGTCGCGCAGAGCGGACTGGCGCAATAGGTATTGGCGAAGTTTACCCCCTGTTGATACAGGCGCCGCAAATTGGGCACATGCAGGAAGCCAGCCGGGCCGTCTTCGCCAAACAGGGTGCCATTGCACTGATCGACCATGAAAATCAGAAAATTGGGCTGTGTTCTCACTGCGGCCGTCCTCGCGGGACCACTTCGTAGCCGGCTTCTTCCGGTTCGTCGTCCAGCATTTCTTCCGGGAATCCATTCGCCAGAACTTCAAATCCCATCGCGTCTTCCAGCCGCTTGATGATATTGGGAGATAGTTCGCGCGGCCCGTAGCGCGCTTCACCATCCTTGAAAATATCCACCATCAGCGGCGATATCTCCAACGGCACCTTGTGGCGCTCGGCAATTTCCTGAAACAGGCCGATATCCTTGGACACCAGATCCATCGTAAACGAGATATCGCGGCTGCCATTGAGGATCACCTGCCCCTCAGTCTCGGCGACAAAGGAGGTTCCTGAACTGATGGCAATCGCCTCATAGGTTGTTGCCATGTCCATGCCTGCCGCCTTCATCGTTGTCATGGCTTCGGCCACGGTCAGCAGATTGGCCGTTGCCAGATAATTGGTCATCACCTTCAACATCGATGCTGATCCGATGGGACCGGTATGCAGGACTCGTCTGCCCAGGGTCGTCAACAGGGGCAGCATGCGTTCGAAAGTCGGGCGATCACAGCCGGCGAAGATCGAGATATTGCCTGTCGCTGCGCGATGACATCCGCCAGAAACGGGACACTCGATTGCAGAGGCTCCATTGCTTTCCACCAGTGCCGCAAGACGCTTCACTTCTTCAACATCCGTGGTCGACATTTCCGCCCAGATTTTGCCTTCAGACAGACCGGCCAGAATGCCATCATCTGCCTCCATCACCGCAGCACAGGCTGTTGGAGACGGCAGGCAGGTGATGATCAGATCACACTTTTCAGCCATCTCTTTTGGACTGTCGGCCCAGCCCGCCCCCTGATCGATAAATCTTTGCGCCACGTCGGTGTCGAGATCTCGCACCGTGGTGTCAAAACCATTCCTGAGCAGCGATCCGGCGAGTTTGCCACCGACATTACCCAGCCCAATAAATCCAACCTTCATTGATTTAACCCCCGGCAAATCTGTTTTCTTTTGAGTAATTATAGGGCTCATCCTGCATCTCCAGATGCAGGCGATCACCGTCATAGGGATGCGCATCGGCCACATCTTCATTCAGTTCATGCCCCAGACCCGGGCGGGTGGAAGGAATGACATAGCCCTCTTCCCAGTGGATAGGCTGGTCCAGCAGCTGGGCATGGAAGCCGCCAAATTGCTGGATCGATTCCAGCACCAGGAAATTTGGAATGCTGGCACCCAGCTGGATATTGGCCAGTGCCTCGATCGGGCCGCAATACAGATGGGGTGCCATCTGCGCATAATGCACCTCCGCCAGCGCGGCGATTTTCTTGGCTTCCCACAGCCCCCCTACCCGGCCAAGCGCGGGCTGCAGGATGGATGCGGCACCACATTTCAACACCCGGGCAAACTCATACTTGGTGGTCAGCCGCTCACCGGTGGCAATCGGCACGCTGGACTGGGCCGCGACCTTGGCCATCTCTTCCGGCAATTCAGGCGGTGTTGGCTCCTCAAACCACAAAGGTTCATAGGGAGCCAGTCGCTGGGCCATGCGAATGGCCCCAGACGCGGTAAATTGCCCGTGGGTGCCAAACAGCAGGTCGGCCCGGTTGCCGACTGCCTCGCGAATTTTTTTGCAAAATGCCTCCGAACGATCCAGGTCCACCACCGCAGGCTGATGTGGATCATAGACCGTATAGGGCCCGGCCGGATCAAACTTGAGAGCGGTAAACCCCTGATCTGCGTAATGGGCTGCCCGTTCGGCGGAGAGGTCGGGGTCGTTGTAAAATGTTGCCGGATCCTGGGACTCATCAGGATACAGATAGGTGTAAGACCGCAGGCGCTGGTTCACCAATCCCCCCATCAGAGCATAGGCGGGTTGCTCCAGCGCCTTGCCTACAATGTCCCAACAGGCCATCTCAATGGCCGAAAATGCACCTATCACAGTCGGATCAGGCCGCTGAGAAAATCCGGACGAGTGGAAACGGCGAAACATCCGCTCGATGGCGTTGGGTGCCATGCCCACGCAATGACGGGAGAACAGATCTTCGGCAACCGCGCACTGGGCCTTTGGCCCGACACTCGCCGCATAAATCTCGCCATAGCCGACAATGCCATTGTCAGTTGTAACTTTGACAAACAGAAAATAGCGACCTCCGAAGGACGGCGGGGGATTGCCAACAACGAAGGTTTTAATGTCTTTCAGCTTCATCAAAAATGCCCTTGAACCGGCGCGATCATTCAGCGCTAGACAATCAGCAAATCGCCGCCGACGGAAGCGAAAAAGCGCCATTTTCTGGCGCGACATCAAAAATGCGGCAATTAACCAAGAACTCAAAAACCCGGGCGAATTGACCGGAATCTGCGGAATTGTGGGTAAATCGGGCCGATCTGCTCTTGTTGGTTAAAAAATCGTTAATTAGACTTTGCCCATGAGCACCTTGTCCCTCGAAACGCGCCCAGCTGAAGTGGCCGACGCATTTGGTATTTCTGCCATCCACGATGCTTCGTGGCGGCAGGCCTATACCGGTCTGATTCCGCATAAGTCGCTGGACACGATGATTCGCCGCCGCGATCCCAAATGGTGGGCACGGGCAATCCGCAATTCGACCCGCGTGCTGGTGATGGAAACTGACAACCAGTTGGTCGGCTACGCCACCATCGGGCCCAATCGCGTATCGGCGCTTTCCCAGGAAGGTGAAGTATACGAGCTCTACCTGATGCCGGAATATCAGGGCGTGGGGATCGGCAAGAACCTGTTCCTCGCCGCCCGTGAGCAATTGGTGCGGCTCGGCTTTAAAGGGTGTGTGGTCTGGGTTCTGGAAGAAAACGTTCCAGCCATGCAGTTCTACAAGAATGCTGGCGGCGTCGATATTGCCGAAGGCAGCGAGACTTTCAACGCCAAGACGCTGAACAAGATTGCCTTTGCCTGGAACTGAAGCCGTTCTGGGCGCCCTGCTACTCTTCAATATCTGATCAGAACCGTGCCACGCCAAAGGCTGGTGCAATGCTGGTGCGCAACAGAATCTGCAGGAAGGTGATGGCCAGCAACAGGACAATCGGTGAAATATCGATTGTGCCCAGATTCGGCATGAACCGGCGGATGCGGCCCAATAGCGGTTCAGTGGCCTCATGGACGAATTGCCCGACCGCACGCACGAACTGGTTGGATGGGTTGACCACATTGAAGGCATATAGCCAGGACAGCACCACCGACAGGATGACAATCCACCAGTAAATATCGAGAACGGCGTTGATCGCCCAAAAGACTGCTTGCATTATTGGCTCCACATCTGCTGCCAGACACTTATGCACTCCGGCTCATAAGCTCAAGGCTTTAACAACGTAAATACTAGATTTCGATTAACCGGTCATCCAGTTCGTTTTGCTGGCCATCCTGTTTGGGGAAATGTTGTTCAAGCAAGCCCCCTGCCTGATTGATTACATCGACGAAACCATCGGCCAGCGCGCCACGTCTGGCGTGGTCTATCATCACCCCAATCATCGCATCCCATTGTGATTGCTCAACCTTTTCATTGATTCCCTCATCGGCAACGATTTCGGCATAGTGCTCTGCCAGTGACACGAAAATCAGTACGCCGGACCGGTCTGAGGTGGTGTGAATTCCATGGGCGAGAAATTGCCGAACCGCGTTGTTCGACGCCCGGCGATAGGCAATTGACCGCGGAACAAACCACAGCCGGATGGCGGGAGAGAGTTTAAACACCAGCAGAAAACTGGCGAAACTGGCCAACTGCGCCACCGCCAGTGCCATCAGGCTGATCGGCATATCAAAAAGATTTGCGGCAATCGCCAGAACGCAGCCGAGCAACAATGCCCACAGGCCGGCCATGAATCCGGCAACGAAGAAGTAATCGTCGGACTGTTGCGCGACCACGGCAAAAATTTCACCCGAGGTTCGCTTTTCCATCTCCCGAATGGCCCGGGTAATCCGCTCATGGTCGTCTGAATTTATTCGGTTGTTTGCAGATTTTGCCATTCTCACCATCCTCCCGACGAACCGCCGCCACCAAAACTACCGCCGCCGCCACTAAAGCCGCCGCCGCCGCCACCGCCGCCGGACCAGCCGCCGCCGCCGCTGCGGGAAGAGCGCCCGCGGCGCTTTGACCTGGGCGCATTTGGTCCGGCATCCATGCCCAGCCAGCGATAGTGGCCAGGCTTAATCTCCCGGCCAAATGTGCGAACCAGAATATTCGACAGAAGCCCTCCAGACATGATCATCAGCCATAGGGCTATGAAAATGTAAAAGGGCCAGTCTGGATCCTTGCCGGAGGACGTTTTCCGCGACCTGTTTCGCCATTCCTCCAGGGCCGCCTCATCGGATTCAAGCACCTCTATGATCTGGCCGGTGCCGGTAACGATGCCCCCATTGAACAGGCCTTGTTTGAACAATGGAGTGATGGTGTTGCGAATGATGAAAGAGGCAATCGCATCGGTCAGCGTGCCCTCCAGGCCGTAGCCGACCTCAATGCGCATCTTGCGATCACTCCTTGCGATCAGCAGCAGAACGCCATTGTTCTTGTCTTTCTGTCCCAATGCCCATCCGCGCGCGACACGCAGGCTGTAGTCTTCCAGCGCCTCTCCCTCCAGCGAGGGAATGGTCAGCACAACAACTTGGTTGCCGGTGTTTTCCTCGTGGGCCTTCAGCCGCGCTGTCAGATCGGCTTCGTCGCCAGCATTGATCATGACGGCAAGGTCGACGACGCGTCCGGTCAGTTGCGGCACCGCCTTTTGCGCCAGGACCGATGGCGCAACTGAGCCAGTCAGCATCGCCAGACATAGCGTGGCGATCAAAATGCGAACCCTTGTCATCACCGAGAAAGACAAACTGTCCATCCTAATTGCTGTCGAAATTCACCTTCGGTGTCACCGTTTCTTCTGGCGCCACATCGAATGTCGCCAACGGGTCATTGTCTGAATAAAGCAAGCTGCGCCACCAGCGACCTGGAATGGTCTTCAACTCGGTATTATAAAGCCGCACCGCCTCGATATAGTCCCGCCGCGCCACCGATATGCGATTTTCCGTGCCTTCCAATTGTGATTGAAGGGTCAGGAAATTCTGGCTCGATTTGAGCTCAGGATAGCGTTCCACTGTGACCAGCAACCGCGACAGGGCACCACCCAGCGCGCCCTGGTTTTCCAGAAACCCTTTGACTGCATCGCCATTGGTCAACATGTCGGGCGATACCTGAACGCTGGTCGCCTTTGCCCTTGCCTCCACAACGGCCGTCAGCACATCCTTTTCCTGGGCGGCAAAGCCTTTTACCGTTTCCACCAGATTGGGGATCAGATCGGAGCGGCGCTTATATTGGTTCAGCACCTGAGACCATTTCGCCTTGGCACCTTCCTCATAGGTTGGAATATTGTTCACCCCACAGCCGCTTAATAATGCAAGACAAACCCCAAAAACGATGGTTAGCTGGAAACGGCTGAATTGGTGCATGGTGGCAGAAAACATGGCGGCATCTTTCGGCAAATCAGTTGGGCCCAGAAGTTAGAGCTTGCCACAGGGGCTCGCTCCGTGAAAGACGATTATCCATTCGTCTTTGTCAAACAGCAGAGGCAGGCCATGTCCAACAACAAGCCTTCCGTCATTGTGATCTCCAGCCATGTGGTGCGCGGCACCGTTGGCAATCGTGCCGCAGCCTTTGCGCTTGAAGTCATGGGCTATCCGATATGGATCGTGCCCACCGTCATTCTGCCCTGGCATCCCGGCCACGGGCCGGCCGACAGGATCACCCCGCCAGCAGCGGAATTTGACCAGTTGATGGCTGATCTGACCCGGGCACCCTGGCTCGGCGAAGTGGGGGCGGTCTTGTCCGGCTATCTGGGAAACAGGTCACAGGTTGATGCAGTTGCCCGGCTTGTTGACGCGGTCAAACAGAAAAACCCCGATGCTGTTTATGCACTCGATCCGGTCATCGGCGATGCGGCAGAAAATGGCGAAGGCCGACTTTATGTCAGCGAAGAACAAGCAGCCGCAATGCGCGACACGCTGGTTGGCCGGGCCGATCTGATCACTCCAAACCCATTCGAACTCGGCTGGCTGACGGGGCGCGAACTGCCAACCAATCAGGAAAGCCTGCGCCAGGCGGCCACAGAAATTAACGTCAAAAAAGTGCTCGCCACCTCCGCTCCCGCCCTGATGCAGGGGCATATCGGAAATCTGCTGGTGCTGAATTCAACCGAAAAACCCCAAGCCTATCTGGCCGAACATCGACTGGTCGACGGACCACCCAACGGCACCGGTGATCTGGCCGCGGCACTGATGCTGGGCAATCTTTTGCAGGCCGGCGATGAGGGAGGAGCGGTTGACGCGTTGCAAAAAAGCACGGCTTCTTTGGCTGAAATCATGATGCTGGCTGCGACGGCCGGATCTGACGAATTGCCGCTGGAAGCCAGCCTGGCCAGCATCATCCGCCCCCGCGCACCCATCGTGGCGCGCAAATTAATGGTCACAAAAGCCCTCCCCTAGCGGCGAGCGGCGACGGCGAGCAGCGGTGGTCAGCCCTCTGAGGAAATGCGGTGAATATCGGCGCCGACCGCCGACAATTTGTCCTCAAGCAGTTCAAACCCGCGATCAAGATGATAGACCCGGTTAACCTCGGTATCTCCCTCGGCAACCAGGCCAGCAATCACCAATGACATGGACGCCCGCAGGTCGGTGGCCATGACGGGGGCTCCCGATAGTCGTTCAACGCCGGTCACCGTTGCCGTTTGTCCGCTGATCGAGATATTGGCTCCGAGCCGGGCCAGTTCCTGCACATGCATGAAACGATTTTCGAAAATCGTCTCAGTCACATGACTGACACCATTGGCACGGGTGACCAGTGCCATGAATTGCGCCTGCAAATCGGTTGGAAAGCCGGGGAAAGGGTCAGTGGAAAAATCGATTGGCTGGATATCACCACCATTGCGCCGAATGCGGATGCCTTCATTGCCACTTTCAACTTCCGTGCCGGTGCGCGCCAGAACATCCAGCGCTTCCTGCAACAGATTGGCACGGGCGTTTTTCAGCAGCACGTCACCGCCGGTCATCGCGACACAGGCGGCAAATGTGCCGGTTTCGATGCGGTCGGGCAGTACCCGGTGAGTTGCTCCGTGCAGCGAGGTCACGCCTTCGACCGTCAGTGTCGATGTGCCCAGACCTGAAATTTTGGCGCCCATCGCGTTGAGGCATTCGGCGAGATCCGTCACCTCCGGTTCCCGGGCCGCGTTTTCGATAATTGTTGTGCCATTGGCAAGGCTCGCCGCCATCAACATGACATGGGTGGCGCCCACAGAAACCTTGGGGAATGTATAATGGGCACCCTTAAGACCGCCACTTGGGGCCTTGGCGTTGACATATCCGGCGTCAATCTCGATCTGGGCTCCCAGCGCCTCAAGGCTTTCGATGAACAGATCGATTGGCCGTGTGCCGATCGCACATCCGCCGGGCAGCGATACCCGGGCTTCACCGGCGCGGGCCAGCAACGGTCCGATCACCCAGAAACTGGCGCGCATTTTGCGAACCAGGTCATAAGGTGCGTGGGTGTCGACAATTTCAGCGGCCTGAAACTCGATGCGCCGACCGGTGGTTGCCGTATCGCCGGCCTTTTTGCCCATCACCCGGTAATCGACGCCATGATTGGACAGTATGCTCTTCAGCGCTTCCACATCGGCCAGCCGGGGCATATTTTCCAGCGTCAGTGGCTCAGCGGTCAGCAATGACGCAATCATCAATGGCAAAGCGGCATTCTTGGCGCCGGAAATAGGAATTTCTCCGTTGAGGGCGCCATTTCCTCGAATGATCAGCTTATCCATATTCTACAGTTCCTTCTTGCGCCCTGTCCCGGGCGGATTGACTCGATAAACGGGGTATCATCCCGGCAAAGGATCGAAGTCGTGTTGCCCAATGTCGGCTGCTTTAGTCCAAACCGGTCTCTATGCCAAGAATATGGTGAGAAAAGGCTCAAAGTTTTACAATTTGTGGATTTCCCAAAATCCCGTTCGTTGGGCATCTGCTATCGGCAAACAGTCTATGGCCGGCGTGCGGCAATCAGGATGATTTGTCGTTAGACTCTTTTGCCGGCGCGGCTTTCATTGCCCGCATTTTGGCTTTCCGCCGTTGCAGGTTGGCGCGCAGTGATTGTTTCAGCCTTTCGTCCCGGGCAGATTTTTGGACGTCCTTTGTGCCGGTTTTGGGACCTGGTTGTGGGTTTTTTTCATCAGCCATCATGGGCATTTCTCATGCCATGTCGGAAGGCAAAATTAAAGACACCAAATTCAGCAAAAAACTCTGCTTTGACAGGCTCAACACCGCTTGCAAGCTGAGCCTGCCTATGGCATGAGCCTGTCCGACCGGTATGCTGTTGTAGCTCAGGGGTAGAGCACTTCATTGGTAATGAAGAGGTCGGGAGTTCAAATCTCCCCAACAGCACCAGTTTTCTCTCGCGCTTTACATTTTTTGGCCACCTCGATTTTCCGGGTGATTTTACCGAGATGCGAGGTCACATGCCCTGCTGCAAAATCCTGTGATGATGACATCCAAATGCAAGCCTCTGTTATTGCTTGAGGCCAGACCTTTCGGTGCGAACCGCAAGACCAATATCATTAAACTGTACCGCGTCATGTGCCGTGCTCATCTGGCGCCCTCCAGTTCCCTAACCAGGGTTTCTGTGGTGACCTGCCTGCAATAGCCCTTGATGGTGTTAAGCGAGTGATCGTGTCGTTGCTGAGAATAGGTGAGGCAGGCATCGGTCACCTGTGTGACGAGGTAACCAAGATCACAGGCATCGCGAATGGCACTCTCCACACATTGGTCAGTGACCAGACCACTGATCACCAATTGCTTCACACCCAGATTTCGAAGGATGTAATCGATATGAGTGGAGATGAAGACGGAAGACGATGTTTTCGGCAGGACAATTTCATCACCCTGCGGCGCAATCTGGTCAATGACCTGGCCGTCCCATGATCCTTTTGGAACATGGAATCCGGTAATCTTGTAATCCAGTGAACGGTCTCGACCGTCCTGGGTCAGGCTCTCTATGCACGTATACATGACCTCAACACCGGCCTTGCGACAGGCAGATTGAATTGATTGCATGTTGGCGATGACGCGGTTTTCCAGCTCGGAGAAGAACCAACCCAGTTTCTGCTGAAATTCTGCCTCACTGTAATCGCGGAATTCACCGCCCTGGCGATGGGCGCAAAAATTCTGCACGTCAATAAACAGCAGCGCACTCTTGGATGGATCGAGCAGAACGTCGCGAGTTAGGGTCATATTATCTGCTCCAATACAGACTTGATGGCGCCAGAAATCAGTTCCGCCCAATCGTCTATTTGAGATTGTGTGTGCAGCTGGTCGTTTCTGATTTCGACTAATGTGTGTGCCAGTTTTCTCTTTTCCGCATGCTTGGGAATGAACCAATCGGTGCTGTCATGGATCTGATAGGGCTGGTTCAACGCAAGGTGCAGGTTGGGCCTTTTGTCGGCAATGTAACGTTTCAGTTGTCCGGCCGTCGCGTGATCGGTCCTCGACAAAAACCCCGCATGCCATGGCCGGGATTTGCCACCAAATTGCGGTGTGAACGAGTGAATTGAAATCAGCAACGAGCGGGAATGCCTGTCCAACAGCGCTTCGATGGCGTGATCAAGCGGCAGAAAGATCTCATCAATTCTGGTCTGGCGATCTGCACCAAGGCAATTTCTGTTGAGTGGAATTTCAATGCCATCGCTAACCAGGGGGATTGATTCTTCTCCCAACGGCGGACGGTTGCAGTCGATAACCAGACGGCTATAGCGCTGCATCACCAATGGTGCTGACAGGATTTCAGATACAAGAAGGGCCAGCTTTTCAGCGCCGATATCCCATCCCCTATGGGTGTCGATCACACCGCGAGATATTCCCAGGTCACCCAGCTTCGATGGGATGGCCTGACCGGCATGTTCACACAAAAGCAAAATTGGAACGTCGCTGTCATCGTTGACAAGTTGCACCGGAGGGGGATCTCCAGCACCCAGCAGCGTCGTCATTTCCTTTTCAGCTGCCATAATTGGCTCACTCCCAGGATTTTCCAGGCGCTCGGCATCATTTCAACTAGGCGGTCTATTTGTTTCAAAGTCAAGTATTTTTAATTGACTGAAAATATTTTTTCATTCACAGCTTGTATAGCCAGTTCTAGGTCAGTTCTAGGAATGTCGCATGCAGACCAAAGACAGGATCGAATCTTCAGCTTCTGACCTCACCGCCGGAGAGCGAAAACTGGCGGCATCAATTCTCTCCGACTATCCCTATGCCGGATTGATGTCGATCCAGGAACTTGCCAGCAGATCTGAGGTTTCTGCCGCATCCATTTCGCGATTTGTCACAAAAATCGGGTTCAGCGGATATCCGGAGTTTCAGCGCAATCTCATTGATGAACTCAAAGAAGGAGAGCGCTCTCCTTTGGATATTCACAAAGGCCAAAGGCAAATCGAAGGCGGGTTCCTCCAAGACTTTATTGCAAAAGCCACCTCTCAGATGGAGGTGGCCACACAGGCGATTACCGAAGACCAGTTCGACAGGATATGTGCGCGTCTGTCTGATCCAAGGGGCAATGTTTATGTCATCGGCGGCCGGGTGAGCAATGCAGTTGCGGAAGTCCTGTCCTTCCATCTCAGGCAGATGCGCGCAGGCGTCTATCATTTGCCCAGCGATCCGGAAGTCTGGCCGGAATATGTATTGAGAATGCGCCCGGTTGATACGCTTTTCGTGGCGGATTTCCGCAGGTATCAAACCGGACTGGCACAATTGTGCAAAACTGCCAGTGAGGAGCGAAACACCAAGGTGATCCTGATGACAGACAAGTGGCTTTCTCCGATCGCCAAACATGCGTCAGAAATCATGCCCGTGCCGATTGATGTGGGAACCCTGTGGGACACCTATTCTGCGGCATTGACGGTCATTGAGGCGATTGCGACCAAAATAGCGGAAGCCAATTGGGAGCAGACCCGTGAGCGGATAATGCAATGGGACCGAATTCGAGATATCGGGAAGGACATTTCAAAGTGAACAGCATGCCCCTCATTTTTGCCGCAACCAGTGATCTCGCAGGAAAGGTTCGTGGCAAGGCATTCCCAACCGACCAGCTTGAAAAACGGTTGCGTCGCGGCGTCGGTTGGACGCCGACCAATGTGCAAATCACCTGCTTTGATGTCATTGCGGAAAGCCCATTTGGTGCCTTGGGTGACCTGTTGCTCATTCCCGACAGCGAGGCGCAAGCACAACTTGAAACCGCCTCTGGGCCAACCGAATATTTCATGATGGGGGACATCGTCACACTTGAGGGCGACCCGTGGGAATTGTGCACACGAAGCATTCTGAAATCGGCACTTGAACGACTGCACCGAGTTGCCGGCGTTCAATTGCTCTCAGCATTTGAGCATGAATTTCAATTGAAAGATGCGCCAGCGCTGGATAATCAGGCATATGGCCGCGAAGGGTTTGAACTGCAGCGTGATCTTTGCGAAAAACTGATGGCTGCCCTTCAGGAAAATGGCATCGAGCCAGACAGTATCATGAAGGAATATGGCGCCAATCAATATGAAGTGGTGATCGGGCCGAAGCTCGGCGTTGGTTCCGCCGACGCCGCAACCATATTGAGAGAGCTGACGCGTTCGACGGCACGATCCCTGGACCAGAGAGCAACGTTTACACCCATTCGCGAGGTGACCAGCGTCGGCAATGGCGTTCACATCCATATGAGTTTTGTTGATGGAGAAGGGCGCCCGCAGACCTATGATCAAAACGGTGCCTGCGGCATGTCGGAGCTTACAAGTGCGTTCGCAGCCGGGGTGCTGAAATATCTTCCAAATATTCTCGCACTGACAGCGCCTTCTGTCATTTCTTACGAGCGTCTGACCCCGCATCGCTGGTCTGCTGCCTATAATAATCTGGGATTGAGGGACCGCGAAGCATCCCTGCGTATTTGTCCCGTGACATCGAAGGATCCGGCGTCCATCGCGCGCCAGTTCAACATCGAATTCCGCGCAGCTGATGCCGCCGCATCGCCCTATCTTGCCCTTGCCTCAATCGTCCATGCCGGCGTTCAAGGCATTGAAGAGAATTTGGTGACCCCTGCCCCAACTGAAGAAGATTTGTCACTGCTTGCCACAGATCAACTGGAAAAACGCGGGCTCAAGCGCCTGCCTCAGACCCTGGAAGCCGCGCTGGCAGAATTTTCGGAAAATCCGGTTGTGACAGGTTGGTTTGGTGATCGGTTTGCCGATGTTTATCGTGCGCACAAACAAGCGGAAATTGCCCATGTGGCTGATATGGATGTTGCAGGCAAATGCGCAGCCTATGAGGCAACCTACTGATCAGACACCGGGCATTTATGGCAAATATTATTTGAGTATGCGCCATGAAATCTGTCGGATACGCCAGTCACCTCGCATCGAGTTCTTTAAGAAACTTTCCAAACAAATCTTTGGGGTCGGCATCAACGGCATGGGCCAACTCAACGAACTCCGCGACGTCTAAACGTCGCTCCTCGCCTTCTATTTTTGCGACATACGATTGCGGTTTACCAAGTCTATCCGCAACGGTTTGTTGCGTTAGGCCACTCGATTTCCTTGCTCGGACTATCACTCCAATAAGTTTTGCATTTGCGTTGGTGTGTAGGGACTTAGCCATCTGCTCCATTCCTGTGTGGAGCAAATCCAATAATCCTACTTTCAAATAATCCCATTTTGGGATAAGATAAGTTGTGAGATCGCGATGGAGTGCAAATTTGGACGACCACAATTTTTGGCAAGACCTATTCGACACCTACCAATCACTCTCCGATTGGATGAAATTTGCATGGCTGATTGTGCCCCCCACTTTTCTACTCAGTTTGCAGGCTCTCCTTATCCGCTACTGGCTGGCATGCAAAAGCGCCGAGAAGTTCGTCGACGGCGAATTGGTTTATTCGATCAAAGCCGATGCAAAAGACCAATTGCACATCTATCGCCATGGAGATAGGCAACTTTCAAAGGATCCGCTCGTGCACCTCCAACACTTGTTGGAACATAACAATTCCGAGCACCTCTCTTCTGGAAAAGAGTGAACAAGAGGCCACCTATTTGTGTTGTGGCTGATATATGGATAATTTGGTCTTGTAGAAAAGCATTGCAAATCAGGGCAGAGCAAACCACGCAACGTGCCTGTTCTTGGATTTTAGGAAGGAGTCTTCCTGCCGCCTTAATGGCATCCTTCACCGACCGACGGTTCTGAATCAGAACCCCGCCGCCCGCCGCCTACTCCCAGTCCATCACCACTTTGCCGGCATCACCGGAGGCAATGGCGTCGAAACCTTGCTGAAAATCATCGATATGTATGCGGTGAGTGATCAGATCGGTGAGGTCCAACCCGCTCTGCACCAGTGCAATCATCTTGTACCAGGTCTCAAAAATCTCACGCCCGTAAATGCCTTTGACATGCAGCATTTTGAAAATAATCTGGTTCCAGTCGACCGCGAATTCCGTCGGCGCAATGCCGAGCAGGGCGATCTTGCCGCCATTGTTCATCTTGTCGATCATGTCACGCATGGCAGGCGCTGCCCCGGACATTTCCAACCCCACGTCAAATCCTTCGGTCATGCCGATTTCACCCATGACGTCGCCCAGATCCTGCTCGGCGGCATTGACAACATGTTGAACCCCCAGCTTGCGGGCGAGGTTCATGCGAAACGGGCTGAGATCGGTAATCACCACCTTGCGCGCCCCTACGCGCTGCGCCACCAGCGCGCCCATAATGCCAATCGGCCCGGCACCGGTGACCAGCACATCCTCGCCGACAAGGTCAAAACTCAAAGCCGTGTGCACGGCATTGCCGAGGGGGTCGAAAATGGCTGCGATCTCGTCGGGAATATCGTCGGGTATCGGCACGACATTGCCTTCCGGGATGCACAGATATTCAGCAAAGCTGCCCGGACGGTTGACCCCCACTCCCAAAGTGTTGCGGCATAAATGGCCACGCCCGGCGCGGCAATTTCGGCAGATGCCGCAGACAATATGGCCCTCACCGGACACCCGCTGGCCGACCTGGAATTTGCGGGCCGCGCTGCCAGTATCGACAATTTCGCCACAAAATTCATGCCCGACCACCATCGGAACAGGAACCGTTTTTGCTGACCATTCGTCCCATTTCCAGATGTGAAAATCGGTGCCGCAAATGGCCGACTTTTTCACCCGTATCAAAACTTCATCGGCTTCCGGCTCCGGCACATCGACATGTTCCATCCACAGACCGGGCTCCGGCTTTGATTTGACCAGCGCCTTCATCTTGTTGCTCATCAGATCAACTCCATTTCGTGGCCCACTTCGATGAACGCATCGATGGCCCGATCAAGTTCGGCGGCACTGTGGGCGGCCGACATCTGGATGCGGATACGGTCCTGACCGCGCGGCACAACGGGAAAACTGAATGGCGCAACAAAAACCCCTCTGGCATCCAGTCTGGCAGCCATTTCCTGCGCCAGTTTCGGATCGCGCAGCATCACCGGAATGATCGGATGCTCCCCTGGCAACAGATCAAAACCAGCCTGCGACATGCGCTGGCGAAAATGGTCGGCATTGGCCATTAATTGCTGCCGTAGCTCGGTGGATGCTTCCAGCATATCGATGACCTTCAACGATGTTGACGCGATAACCGGGGCCAGAGTGTTGGAAAACAGATAGGGGCGCGACCGCTGCCGCAGCCATTCGACGACCTGACGACTGGCCGCCGTATAACCACCCGAGGCACCGCCCAGCGCCTTGCCCAGCGTGCCGGTGAGAATATCGACCCGGCCCATCACCCCGCAATGTTCATGGGTACCGCGGCCCGTATCGCCCATAAACCCCACGGCATGGCTGTCGTCGACCATCACCAGGGCATCGTATTTGTCGGCCAGGTCACAGATTTCCGCCAGCCTGGCCACGTAACCATCCATGGAAAACACCCCGTCCGTGGCGATCATTTTGAAACGGGCTCCGGCGGCCTGGGCTTCCTGCAGCCTGGCCTCCAATTCGGCCATGTCTGAATTGGCATAGCGATAGCGTTTGGCCTTGCACAGGCGAACACCGTCAATGATAGACGCGTGGTTGAGCGCGTCGGAAATAATCGCATCGTCCGGCCCGAGCAGGGTTTCAAACAG
The DNA here is from genome assembly GCA_039977975.1 of Rhizobiaceae bacterium. Lineage (GTDB taxonomy): Bacteria > Pseudomonadota > Alphaproteobacteria > Rhizobiales > Rhizobiaceae > Pseudahrensia. The sequence goes on along the minus strand of JBDWCD010000005.1, from coordinate 89,206 downwards.
GCCGGCATTGGCATCAAAACATGAGGAATAGAGAATAGTATCTTCCATGCCGAGAAAAGATGACAGGCGCGCTTCCAGTTCCTTGTGCTCCTCCTGGGTGCCGCAAATGAACCGCACCGACGACATGCCATAGCCATAACGCTGAAGCGCGTCACAACCGCTGCGGATCAGATCTTCATTGTCAGACAGGCCGAGATAATTATTGGCGCACAGATTGATGACCTGTTTGCCGGATGACAGGGAAACGGATCCGGCCTGCTTACTGGTGATGATGCGCTCCGATTTGAACAGGCCGCTGTCGCGCAGTCCTTGCAGTTCACCATCCAGAAAGTCGTTCAACTGATGGATCATCCACCCATCTCCATTTTTAATTAGATTCGGCGCATTGCCTGCCGGGCAGACCATAGCGTGAGAAGTCAGATGAGCACCAGCAAAACACCGTCTTTGTGGGCGCAAATAAATCACCGAGAAAATCCGTTCGAACCAGAATAGGATCAATAACTTTGATCTATTGGCCCGATATAAATTTAGCTTTATGATCACATTGGCCAACAGTCCAAACATCGAAAGACCGTCAAAGCGATGCAGATCAACTTCAAACAGATCGAAGCATTTGTCTGGGTCGCAGACCTGCAGAGTTTTCGCCGCGCTGCGGATCGTCTGAACACAACCCAACCCAATATTTCCACCCGTGTTTCCAATCTGGAATCTGCGTTGGGTATCAAGCTGATGGAACGGGATGCCGGATCAGTTCGCCTGACGGCCAAAGGCAGGGATATGTTGACACAAGCCCGTCAGATCCTGCGTGCAGCTGAGAGCTTTGTCGCCGCCGCTGGAAAAGCCAGTCAGGTGGCCGGAACAATCCGCATAGGCGTCACCGAGATGATCGCAAATACCTGGCTAAGAGTGTTTTTGCGATCCGTAAAAGAGCAGTTCCCGCAGCTTACGGTCGAACTCACCGTCGACCTGTCGTCCAATCTCAAACCGGAACTGTTTTCAAGATCCATCGACCTGGCCTTTCAGAACGGACCATTTGAACGCATAACCTCGGGCAGCGAGGATCTTGGAAGCTTTCCATTCATCTGGGTGGCGGCGCCTCAGTTAGACATCTGCAAGTCTTCAAAACCCACCAGGAGGGAGATGATGGCTCTGCCAATCCTGGCCCATTCCAAGGATGCGCGGCAGTATCCCGAAATTGAATCCCATTTCGGCGCCGAAAAGGGCACTCCCGCCCATCTGATATCCTCCAGCAGCATTTCCCTTTGCATCCACATGGCCCTGGAAGGCATGGGCATAACTGTATTGCCGGCCGCCATGGCCCGGCCCTATCTGGACGATGGCCGCCTGCAGTCGATAGACTATGCTTGGGTGCCGGAACCGTTGGAATTTTTGGCCCGCTACGATGCCAAAACAGCTCCAGCCATTGTCGCCAACATCGCCCGACTGGCCAGCAACATTGCCCTCAACCATCCCAAGGGCGACGAATGATAGCATCAAGAATAATTATCATCCCAATTAAATAAAGAAATTTTTCCTAATCCTCTGCACCTGCTAAATGGTGGATCGAAACTTGTTTTGGGATTCAACCAATGGCGCATTCTTCCATTCGCATGGGCGTAGATATCGGCGGCACATTTACCGACGTGGTGCTGGAGGTAGACGGCGTGCAGACTTCGGCCAAGGTTCTGACCACCTATGCGGCACCTGAAAACGCCATCATCGACGGCATCGGCCAGGTCTGTACCAAGGCCGGCATAGAACCGGGCGATATCGGGCAGATAATCCACGGCACGACCCTGGCAACAAATGCTTTGATCGAAAGGCGCGGCGCCAAGACAGCACTGATCACCACCAAGGGATTTCGTGACGTCATAGAGATGCGAACAGAATCCCGCTTTGAGCAATACGATCTCAACCTCAATCTGCCGGAGCCACTGCTTCCCCGCTATCAGCGCTACACGGTGGAGGAGCGCGTCGATGCAGCGGGCAATGTGCTGATCGACCTTAACCGCGAGGAAGTCGAAGCCGTTGCTGACCAGCTCGCTGAAGCCGGCTATCAGAGCATCGCCATAGGCCTGATTCATTCCTATGCAAATGACAGTCACGAAAAGCTTGTGCGCGAGGTGTTGGAGCAGAAGCTTCCCGGTGCGATGATTTCCATTTCCTCAGAAGTTTCGCCGCAGATGCGCGAATACGAACGATTCAACACCGTCGTCGCCAATGCCTATATTAAACCACTGATGAAATCCTATCTTGGCAGGCTGGAAGGTCGACTGCGCGATGAGGGCATCAACTGCAACATCTTCCTGATGCATTCCGGCGGCGGCATTATTTCGATTGACAGTGCGGCCGATTTTCCGGTTCGCCTGGTGGAATCCGGGCCTGCCGGCGGTGCCGTATTCGCCGCCCACATCGCCGCCCGCTACGGTCTTGAAAAAGTACTGTCCTTCGACATGGGCGGTACGACAGCCAAGATTTGCCTGATCAAAAACCAGACCCCCAAAACCAGTCGGGTCTTCGAAGTGGCGCGGACATATCGCTTTAAGAAGGGGTCCGGCATGCCGATCTCGATACCGGTGATCGACATGGTCGAAATCGGTGCCGGTGGCGGGTCCTTGGCTCATGTGGATTCGATGCGGCAGATTAGGGTTGGCCCGGAATCGGCTGGTTCCGAGCCCGGTCCCGCCTGTTATGATCGTGGCGGCGACAATCCCGCCGTCACCGATGCCGACCTGATCCTCGGCAGGCTCGATGCGGACAATTTTGCCGGTGGATCAATCCAGCTGAGCAGCGAGAATTCTGCGCAAGCCCTGAAAACCGTTCTTGGCGACGTGCTTGATATGGATGCCCAGACTGCCGCCTTTGGATTGGCGGAGGTCGTCGATGAAAACATGGCAAACGCGGCCCGGGTACATGCGGTGGAAAATGGTGAGGACCTGTCTGAATACACGATGATCGCCTTTGGCGGCGCGGCACCGCTGCATGCCGGTCGGCTTTGCGAGAAACTCGGTGTCGATCGGTTGCTTGTCCCTCCCGGAGCCGGAGTCGGTTCTGCCATCGGTTTTCTGCGCGCACCTTTCAGCTTTGAAGCCAATCGCTCGGTCTATATGAAACTGTCGGACTTTGATGCACCAAAGATCGTCTCGCTGCTCGATGATCTGCAAAGCGAGGCGACCGGCTTCGTCCGCAATTGCGACGCGGAGGCGGAAATCCTGTCCGACTTCAAAGTCTATATGCGCTATACCGGCCAGGGTTGGGAAATTCCCATCACGCTCACCGAGGTCCAGGCAAAAAATCCTGAGGCCGACACATTCCTGCAGCTGTTTGAGGATGATTATACCAAATTGTTCGGTCGGCCCGTTGAGGGCCTGGACGTGGAAATCACCGTCTGGGCGGTCAATGCCACCACCCCGCCACAACCGGTCAGCCCCGTTGATCAGGCTGAACTGTCGACATCAGCGCAGGTCGATACAACACGACAGGTCTTCGACCCCGCCCAGGGGCAGACCCTCAGCACCGACGTGGTGCTGCGCGACACCATGCAGTGCGGTCATGGGATATCTGGTCCTGCCGTCATCACCGAAGACGAAACCACGATTGTCGTTCCCTCAAGCCGCCGAGCCATCCGCCAGACCGACGGATGTATCGACCTTGTTGTTGGATCCTAAGGAGAATTTCCATGGCAAATAACCACTCCCAGGTTTCCCTGCAGGTGATGTGGAATCGCTTGATTTCAGTAGTTGAGGAACAGGCGCAGGCGCTGGTGCGTACGGCTTTTTCCACATCCGTCCGTGAGGCTGGCGATCTCTCCGCCGGCGTTTACGACGTCGCCGGCCAAATGCTGGCACAGGCGGTAACCGGCACTCCGGGCCACGTCAATGCCATGGCTGATGCCGTTGGGCACTTCATCCGCAGAATTGGTCGCCAGAACCTTTTTGAAGGCGACATCTACATCACCAACGACCCCTGGGAGGGAACCGGCCACCTGCATGATATCACCATGGTCACACCGAGTTTTCACAATGGGGTTTTGGTCGGCTTTTTTGCCTGCACTGCCCATATTGTTGATATTGGTGGCCGTGGCTTCGGCGCCGATGCGGCCAGCGTCTATGAAGAAGGCCTGTATATTCCAATCATGAAATTTGCCGAGCGCGGCGAGGTCGACCAGACCCTGGTCAGGATAGTACGCGGCAATGTGCGAGAGCCCGATCAGCTGATCGGCGACATGTATGCTCTGGCCACCTGTAACGAGATCGGCCACCGCCGTCTCATCGACATGATGGAAGAATTCGACCTCGCTGAACTGACCGAGATTGCAGATTTCATCCTCATCAATTCCCGCCGCGCCACGCTGGAGCGCATCGCCGCCCTGCCCCGCACCAGCGCCGAGGGCGAAATGACGGTCGACGGGTTCAGCCAGCCGATTACATTGAAGGTCAAACTGACTATTGAAGAAGATAGCATTACGTCAGATTTCACCGGATCGTCGGGCGTCGACAAAAAGGGCATCAACTGCCCTCTGGTCTATGCAAAGGCCTATGCCTGCTATGCATTGAAATGTGCCATTGCACCGGAAATCCCCAACAATGCAGCATCACTGGCGCCTTTTTTGATCGAAGCGCCGGAAAACACCATCGTGAATGCGGTTCACCCGGCACCCGTGGCGCTGCGCCATATCATTGGCCATTTCGTACCGGACGCGGTTTACAATGCACTGGACAAAATCATTCCGGCACTCGTGCCCGCCGAAGGGGCCGGTTGTCTTTGTAACTTCCAGGTCTCTCTGCGCCCCCGCACGGATGAACCGGCGCCAGAAGGAACGGTTCGCTCGGAAGTTCTCACCTTTAATTCCGGCGGGTCAGGAGCACGCCCTGAGCATGACGGATTGAATGCAACGGCTTTCCCCTCCGGCGTAATGACGATGCCGATTGAAGCCACCGAACATGCCGGCCCGGTGATCATCTGGCGCAAGGAATTGCGGCCTGACAGCGGTGGGGTAGGCAGACAGCGCGGCGGTCTGGGTCAATATATGGAAGTTGGAGCATCCGAAGGCCACGAATTCGACTTTCAGGCAATGTTCGACCGGGTTGATCATCCCGCCCGCGGTCGCCAGGGTGGTGGCAATGGCGCTCCAACCACGATCGTACGCGACGATGGCGCGGCAATGCGGGGCAAGGGCAAGCAATTCGTGCCCCATGGGCGCAAGGTCGTGCTCGCCTTTCCCGGTGGTGCAGGCTATGGCGCGGCTGCAGAGCGCGATGAATTCCTGGTCAAGCAGGACCTTGCCCGCGGGTATATTTCAGCCGAGGTGGCCAAGGAAAAATACGGTCTTTCCACTTCCGCAATAGAAGAAGTTGAAGCCGCCGTGCGCAAAGGGGAGACTGTGTGATGATCGCTCAAAAACCCGTTCAAGACAGCTATGACGTAATCATCGTCGGTGGTGCCATTATGGGCGCATCGACTGCATGGTTTCTGTCTGAAAACAAGGATTTTGACGGCAGCGTACTGGTGGTCGAACGGGACACCAGCTACGAGTTCTCGTCGACGATGCACACCAATTCCTGCATGCGTCAGCAATTTTCATCCGAACTGAATGTCCGCATTTCGCAGTTTGCAGCCAACTTCGTCAAAAACCTGCCCCGCTATATGGGCAATGACAATCGGGTTCCCGAACTGACGATCCAGAGCTTCGGTTACATGTATTTCGCCGATAATGAAGCCTTTGCCGATGTGCTGCGCGAAAGCCATGCGACGCAGGTTGCTGCCGGTGCGGCCACTCAGTTGATGACACCGGACCAGATCAAAGCGAAATACCCTTTCTACAACGTGGACGATATTGTCTTGGGCTCAATCAATCTGGTTGACGAGGGTTTTTGGGATGCGACCGCAGTGTTTGACTGTTGGCGTAAATCTGCCCGCGAGCGCGGCGTGGAATATGTTCACAACGAAGTCGTGGCGATGACCAAGAATGCCGCCGGAACCCGGGTTGAAAGCATCACTTTGAAGTCTGGTGAAGTGATTGCATGTGGGCAGATCGTCAACGCATCCGGCCCGCGCGCCATGCGAACCGCTCAGATGGCCGGCATCGATGTGCCGGTAGAGCCGCGCAAGCGATACTCCTGGATTTTCTCGGCCGAAACGCCGCTCGATCAGGATTTGCCGCTGACCATTGATCCATCCGGCGTGCATGTGCGTGAAAATGGCGGTGGAACATATCAGTGTGGTGGCCACTCGGATGTCGATCCGGCAGTCGACTATGACGACTTCGCCATGGACCATTCGCTGTGGGAAAATCATGTCTGGCCAATTCTCGCAACACGGATTCCACAGTTTGAGGCAATCAAGGTAACCAGCGAATGGGCCGGGCATTACTCCTATAACGTGTTTGACCACAATGCGATTATGGGCCCCCATACGAAGGTTCAGAACTTCATATTTCTCAACGGCTTTTCCGGCCACGGATTGCAGCAATCCCCCGCCATGGGACGTGGTACAGCTGAATGGCTGACTTATGGATCGTACAAAAGTCTCGACCTGACGCCGTTCAATTATCAACGCATCGAAAGCAACCAGCCCATCATCGAAAAAGCGGTCATCTGATGCGTCAATCAACCCCTAGATTCGCAAGGCCAATGCCATGAAAAAACTTGTCCTCACTGGAGCTGCAGGCCGCCTCGGTTCTTATCTTCGCGAACCCTTGTCCCAGATGTGCGATGAACTCGTATCAACCGACATCGCCGATGACATTGGCACGCTGTATGCCGGCGAAACCTATGCAAAAGGCGATCTGGCCAGCCTGGACGATATGATGCGGGTCTTGGAAGGTGCCGAAATGGTCGTCCATATGGGCGCCTATGCCGACGAAGGGCCATTTGAAAAACTGCTGGGACCAAATTTTGTTGGTGCGTATAATATTTGGGAAGCGGCCTACCAGAACGGCCTTCGCCGTGTGGTTTATGGAAGTTCCATCCATGCGGTTGGCATGCACAACAAGAACGAATTCATCGGCACGGAGGTGCGCCACCGACCAGACACATTTTACGGCCTGGCCAAATGTTTTGCCGAAGACCTTGGCAGCATGTATTGGGACAAGCGGGGGCTGGAGAGTGTCCACATGCGCATCCTGTCCTGCGCCCAGGTCACCAATGCACGGGCACTGGGTTCCTGGTTGTCCTATGACGATCTGATCCAACTGACCCAACGCTGCATTGAAACGCCGGTCACTGGCTTTTCAGTAGTCTATGGCGTTTCAAATAATGACCGGGTGCCGGTGGACAATTCCAACGCCAGCTTTCTGGGCTATCGTCCCAAGGACAATGCCGAGCAATTTGCAGCCGATATTCTGGCACAAGAACCGACGATGGATCCGCAGGACCCCGGTCATATGTGCCATGGCGGACCCTTCGCCTCTGTCGAACTTGGCAATAGCGGCACCGCGCAAATGAACATCGTTGATGACACGAAAAAACTCTGAAGGAGAACAATTATGACCGATAAACCTGTAGCTCTCATTGTCGGTGGTGGCAGTGGCATCGGCGCCGATGCAGCACGCAAACTGGCCGAGACCGGCTATCACGTGGGCGTCATGTCTTCCTCCGGAAAAGGGGAAGCGCTTGGCAATGAACTTGGCGGGCTGGGCTTTACCGGATCCAATCTGGTCGTCGCCGATCTGGAAAAATTTGTCTCACTGGCGATGGAAAAATACGGGCGCATTGACGCGGTGGTCAATTGCACCGGTCACGGCCCGAAAGGGCCGGTCGATGAGATCAGTGATGAGGACTGGCACCTCGGCATGGACTATTACATGCTCAATGTTGTGCGCATGACCCGCTTGGTCCTGCCGATCATGCAGGCGCAGAAATCCGGTTCCATCGTCAATATTTCGACCTTCGCGGCTTTCGAACCAGATCCGGACTTTCCAACCTCTGCCATCTTCCGCTCTGCGTTGGCTGGCTATACAAAACTGTTCACCAACAAGTTCGCAGCAGATGGCATTCGCATGAACAACATTTTGCCGGGCTTCATCGACAGCCTGCCGGAGAAAGAAGATCGCATCGCGCGCATACCCGCAGGACGCTATGCGCAGGTTCGCGAATTGTCTGAGACAATCGCCTTCTTCGCCTCTGACGCCTCCAGCTATATCACCGGACAGAATATTCGTGTCGACGGTGGTTTGACCGCCTCTGTTTGACAGAAAAGCAATCAAATCAGGGCCAAACGGCTGTTTATTGACAAATTTCGGAGCGGAATTTGAGATTTCGCTCCGATTTCACCATTCCCGGCAGATTCATATTGTATTTGACGCATGAATGTGTTGGGAATAATCAGCAAATTGGGCCGATTGGGCGAAGAAGGATTGCTATAAATCCCCTGTCCGGTCGACTGGTTATACTGCTTATTGGGAGAAAGCAGCACGGGTCATTTTGACGGCATTTGCCGGACGAACTTTGCGTTTTCTGACATAAAAACAATCGACACCGCGAACTCAATCGCGGTTTACTAGGAGGAAAACATGAAATCATTCATGAAAGTGGCGATGGCCACAACTTTGCTCACTTCGGTGGCAACCGCAGCTTTGGCTGAAGAAATCAAACTCGGCGTATTCTTCGGATTTACCGGACCGATTGAATCGATCGTCGCTGATATGGGCCCCGCCGCCGAACTGGCGATCAAAGAGGTCAGCGACAGTGGCGCTCTGCTCAGCGGTACAACTGTCAAAGCCGTGCGCGGTGACACAACCTGTGTTGATGCTGCTGTGGCAACCGCAGCTGCAGAACGGCTGATCACTTCTGAAGGCGTTAAGGCCATTGTTGGTGGTGACTGCTCAGGTGTGACAACTGCTGCCCTGCAGAACGTTGCCCTGCCCAACGGCACGGTGATGATCTCACCTTCTGCCACATCACCTGCCCTGTCGACCGTTGAAGACAACGGCCTGTTCTTCCGCACCGCGCCATCTGATGCCCGCCAGGGCCAGATTGTCGCTGACATTCTGATGGAAAAAGGCGTCAAGGAAATCGCTCTGACCTACACCAATAACGACTATGGTAAGGGTCTTTCTGACAGTATCGAAACCAACTTCAAGGCCGCTGGTGGTAAAGTCACCATCGTCGCTGCCCATGAAGATGGCAAAGGCGACTACAGCGCTGAAGTTGGCGCATTGGCTTCTGCCGGTGGTGAAGTTCTCGTCGTTGCCGGATACGTTGACCAGGGCGGTAAGGGCATCATCCAGGGTGCTCTGGACACCGGTGCATTTGACACTTTCTACCTGCCGGATGGCATGGTTGGTGACGCGCTTCCAGAAGCCATCGGCCCAGATCTGAATGGCTCCTATGGCGCTAACCCGGGAACCGACAGCCCAGGTGCTGCAACCTTCGCCAAAATGGCTGAAGGCGCCGGTTTCAAGGCTGGTCCGTTCTCGGCTGAAGCCTATGACGCTGCTGCCCTGATCATGCTGGCCATGCAGGCTGCCGGATCAACCGAAAGCTCCGCATTGAAAGACAAGGTCTTTGACGTGGCCAACGCACCAGGCGAAAAAATCTATCCTGGCGAGCTGGAGAAGGCGCTTAAGATCCTCGCCGGTGGTGGTGAAGTCGACTATGTCGGCGCATCCGCTGTTGAGCTGATCGGTGCCGGTGAAAGTGCCGGTAACTACCGCCAGATCGCCATCGAAGATGGCAAGGTCGTCGCGGTCAAATTCCGCTAATAGCGGAATGACTTTTGAGGCCGGACGGCAAAATCCGTCCGGCCTCAGCTGCTACTTTATGCAAGTATATTTTATATGATTGTTGTTCGTGATCTGCACAAACACTTCGGCGGCATTCGTGCCGTGGACGGGGCATCCATTGAAATCGAAGAAGGCTCGATCACAGGCCTGATCGGACCCAATGGTGCGGGCAAGACCACCCTGTTCAACGTCATCGCCGGCGCCTATACGCCAACCAGCGGTTCGGTTTATCTCGATGGCGAAGACATTACCGGCCTGCCGCCCCACGAACTTTTCGGCAAGGGCCTGCTGAGAACCTTTCAGATTGCCCATGAATTCTCCACTCTTTCGGTTCGCGAAAACCTGATGATGGTGCCGGGTGGCCAATCGGGTGAAAACCTGATCGACGCCTGGTTTCGACCATCGAAGGTGCGCGAGGAAGAAAAACAGGTCCGCAAAAAGGCCGATGAAGTCATTGAATTTTTAGAGATATCGCACGTCGCCGACGAACTCGCAGGCAATCTGTCTGGCGGACAGAAAAAACTGTTGGAGCTTGGGCGCACAATGATGGTGGATGCCAAGATTGTCTTCCTTGATGAGGTTGGCGCTGGCGTCAATCGCACTTTGCTGAACACGATCGGTGAATCAATCCTGCGGCTGAACAAGGAGCGCGGCTATACGTTCTGCCTGATTGAACATGACATGGAATTTATCGCCCGCCTCTGCGACCCGGTCATCGTCATGGCCGAAGGACGCGTATTGGCGCAGGGAACCTCTGAAGAAGTGCGTGCCAATGAAGAGGTGATCGAAGCCTATCTCGGCACCGGTTTGAAGAACAAGCCCGGCACGCCAGCCAGTCCCGATGATTCCACCCAAGGGGCCAACCCATGAGCTATCTGATTGGTCAGAACATGACCGGCGGTTATGGCCGGGGCGCTGATATTTTGCACGATTGCACAGTCGGTGTGGAAAAGGGCGAAATCGCTGTCATTGTCGGTCCCAACGGAGCGGGTAAATCGACCGCCATGAAGGCGGTATTCGGCATGCTGAACCTGCGCGAGGGATCGGTTCTGATTGACGGTGAAGATATTACCGGCCTGACACCGCAGGCCCGGGTGCGCAAAGGCATGGCCTTTGTGCCACAAACCGAAAATGTCTTTCCGTCGATGACGGTAGAAGACAATTTGCGCATGGGCGCCTTTATCCGCGAAGACGACATCACCCAGTCGATGGAACAGGTATTCGGCCTTTTCCCCATTCTGGAAGAAAAACGGCTGCAGCCAGCCGGCGAACTGTCCGGTGGTCAGCGGCAACAGGTTGCCGTGGGTCGGGCACTGATGACCCAACCGAAAGTCCTCATGCTCGACGAACCCACCGCAGGCGTATCCCCCATCGTGATGGACGAATTGTTTGACCGGATTATCGAAGTCGCCCGGACCGGCATTGCCATCCTGATGGTTGAGCAAAACGCCAAACAGGCCCTGAACATCGCCGACAAGGGCTATGTTCTGGTGCAGGGGCGCAATCGTTTCACCGACACCGGGGCCGCTTTGCTGGCGGATCCTGAAGTGCGCAAAGCGTTTTTGGGGGGCTGACGTGGATCTGTTAAACGCACTGGTCGCGCTGGCCAACTACATCATCGTCCCGGGCATTGCCTATGGCAGCCAACTGGCTCTTGGAGCCCTGGGCGTCACGCTTGTTTACGGGATTTTGCGATTTTCCAACTTTACCCATGGCGAAACCATGTCAGCGGGTGCCATGTTTGCCATCCTGTTCATGTGGCTTTTCCAAAGTCTCGGCATTTCAATCGCCCCCCTGCCAACCATTGTGCTCGGGTTAGTTCCGGCGATCATCTGCATGATCATCTACCTGCTGATCACCGACAGGCTGGTCTATCGCTATTATCGCCAGCAAAAGGCCAAGCCGGTCATATTCCTGGTGGCTTCGACGGGTTTGATGTTCCTCACAAACGGCATCATCCGCTTTATCATCGGACCAGATGAGCAACGGGTATCCGATGGCGCCCGGTTTGTCTTAAAAGCCCGTGAATTCAAACAATTAACCGGGCTGAATGAAGGCCTCGCCATCAAGACATCGCAGCTGATTACGGTGATCGCGGCTGTGGTCATCGTCGCCGCCCTGTTCTGGTTTCTGGAGAAGACCAAGTCGGGTAAGTCGATGCGGGCCTATTCAGACAATGAAAATCTGGCGCTGCTGTCGGGGATCAACCCGGATCGGGTGGTTATGATTGCCTGGACGTTGACCGCCATTCTGGCGACCATTGCCGGTGCTCTTTACGGCCTCGATAAAGGCTACAAACCCTTCACCTATCTGCAGCTGCTATTGCCGGTTTTTGCCTCGGCCATCGTTGGGGGACTGGGAAGTCCGATCGGCGCTATCGTCGGCGGGTTTATTATCGCCTTTTCGGAGGTGACGATAACCTATGCCTTCAAGAAGGTGGTGAAATATCTGGTGCCTGAATCCTGGGCGCCTGAAGGTCTGGTCCAGTTGCTGTCAACCGATTACAAATTCGCGGTCTCTTTCGTTATCCTTGTTGTCGTACTGATCGTCATGCCCACCGGAATATTCAGGGGGAAATCGCTATGAGCTATCAATCCCGCGTTTATATTTCATTTGGCGGCATGGCGGCCCTGCTGCTGATCGTCGGCTTTGCACAAAGCTGGTCGGTGGCGCTGGCAATCCTCAACCTGTGCCTGATTTCGTCCGTCATGGTGCTCGGTGTGAACATGCAATGGGGCTATGCCGGCCTGTTCAACGCCGGTGTGATGGGTTTTGCCGCCATGGGGGGCGTTGCCGCGGTTCTGGTCTCGGCACCACCTGTCCAGGAAGCCTGGCAGGCCGGCGGCATGGGAATCGTATTTTCCATCGCCATCGCCATAGGCACTGCCGTAGCGGTCGGCCTGGTTCATTGGAAAATGAAGTCCGGCGATCTTGCAAAATTCGCCACCATCACGCTGGTGCTGATTATCGGGTTCATTCTCTACCGCATGAACCTCGATCCGGCAGTTGAAGCCATTGAGGCGGTTGAACCGGCCAAGACCGGATTCCTCGGCGGGCTTGGTCTGCCGATCCTCTTCTCATGGGGAGTGGGCGGCGTGTTTGCCGCTGGCGTGGCCTGGGTTATCGGCAAGATCGCACTGGGCCTTCGTTCCGACTATTTCGCCATTGCAACACTGGGCATTTCGGAAATCATTGTCGCCGTTTTGAAAAACGAAGACTGGCTGACCCGGGGTGTTAAAAACGTCAACGGGCTGCCGCGGCCAGTGCCGTATGAGATCGAAGTGCAGCAATCTCCCTTCTATCAGGGCATTGCAGAGCAACTGGGCGTATCGGTCGTCGAGTTCTCCTCGATCTTCGTAAAACTCTGCTACACCGCCCTGTTCCTGGCCGTGCTGCTGGTGATCTTCTATCTTTCTGAAAAAGCCCTGAAGGCCCCGTGGGGTCGCATGATGCGGGCCATTCGCGATAACGAAACCTCCGCCAATGCAATGGGCAAACATGTCACCGGTCGCCACCTGCAGACCTTCATTCTGGGTTCTGCGGTTATCGGGATTGCAGGCGCCATGCTGACTACGATCGACGGTCAGTTCACCCCGGCCTCCTATCAGCCCCTGCGCTTTACCTTTCTGATCTGGGTGATGGTGATTGTCGGCGGCTCTGGCAACAATCTGGGCTCGATCATCGGCGGCTTTGTTATCTGGTTTTTCTGGATTGAGGCCGAACCCATCGGCCTTTGGATGATGGATCTGATCACCTCGGGCATGGCGCCTGAAAATGCCCTGCGTCTGCATCTCATCGAATCTGCATCACATATGCGGCTGATCATGATGGGAGTTATCCTGCTGCTGGTTCTGCGTTTCAGCGCCAAGGGGATTTTACCTGAACAGGATCGACAGTCCCAATAAAGGATTGATAGCCAACATGGCCAGCACGGATATTTTCGCGGTTGAGCTATATCCTTAACATGTTAAGGTTCTGGCATTGCCCCTATCGCCGCGCATCAAGGCGCACCTAGTGAGGACAGATCGTTATGTTTTCCGACCGTATTGAAGGCAAATGGATCAGCCAATTTGCGGAGTTGTTTGCACTTTCTGGTGTCGGGCCTGGCGACGAAGTTGTCATTCTGTCTGAAACCCAAAGCCGCAATATCAATGTTCACCTCACCGAACTGGCACTGGTTCAACTGGGGGCCAAACCGCTTCACGTGGTCCTTACAACTCCCCAACAGGCCGCAGTCGTTCCCATTCGATCAACCGGCGCATCAGCCGCAGTCGGATTTAACAAACCCGCCATGGCGGCGCTGGGTTTTGGCGGTCTGGTTATCGATTGCACGCTGGAAGGGCTGCTTCATGCACCGGAATTACCCGGCATTTTGAAGTCGGGCACACGGGTTGTGATGATCTCCAACGAACATCCGGAAATTCTCGAACGCCTTGGCGTCGATACGGGTCTGAAGGATCGCGTCAAGGCGGGCATGAAATGGATGCGCAGCGCAAAAACCATGCATGTCACGTCCAAAGCCGGCACCGATCTACATATCAATCTTGAACACTCCGTGGTCGGCGGTGGCTGGGGCTATACGACAACGCCCGGCACGATCACCAACTGGCCCGGCGGCCTGTGTCTGGCCTTCCCCGCCGCCAACAGCGTCAACGGCACGCTGGTTCTGAATACCGGTGACCAGAACCTGACTTTCAAACGCTACCTGGAACAGCCGGTGCACCTGACCATCAAGGATGATTACGTGTGCGCCATCGAAGGTGACGGCCTCGACTGTCAGTTGATGCGCGATGCCATATCGGTGTGGGAAGATGAGAACGCCTATGCCACGTCCCATGTCGGCTGGGGCATGAACAACCAGGCGAAGTGGGTCTCCATGGCCCATTACGACAAGGGCGATCACAACGGCACGGAGCAGCGCGTGTTTGCCGGCAATTTCCTGTTCTCCACCGGCGCCAATGAAATCGCCAAACGCTATACGCTGGGACATTTCGACATTCCCATGCGCAATTGCTCCATCCAGCTCGACGGCGTCGATGTGGTTGTGGATGGCAAACTGACCGACAGCCTGGCATGACCGCGAGCTTTGTCAGCCATGGCGACGGCCCGGCCATTGTCTTCCTGCATGGGGTGGGCAGCGGCAAACAGGGCTTTGCCCACCAGGTCGACCCCGTTGTTGCCAATGGCTGGCGCTTCCTCGCCATCGATGCCCCCGGATTTGGTGACACTCCGCTTCCCCCGCAGCCGGGATTTAAACCCCATGTCGACGCGGTCCTCGGCACCATGGACAGATTGCAAGTCGATTCAGCGGTGATCTGCGGCCATTCACTCGGCGGCATGACGGCGCAGGAAGTCTTTGCCAGCGCACCCGACCGCGTGACCGGGCTGATCCTCTCGGCCACAAGTCCTGCATTTGGACGACCGGATGGCGAATTTCAGAAAAAATTTTTGAGCGACCGTTTTGCCCCGTTTGATCAAGGCATGTCGATGGCGGAATTTGCCGAAACATTTGCGCCAAAACTGGTCGGCCCGACACCAGCCCCGGAAGCAATCGCCGAAATTACAGACGTGATGAAGACCGTATCCATCGACGCCTATCGGTGTGCCATGCATACCATCACCACCTTCGACCGCCGCGAAAATCTGGCTCATATCAACGTTCCAACGCTCCTGATCGCCGGCGAATTGGACAGCAATTCTCCCGCCTCCATGATGCAAAAAATGGCCAGCAAGATCAGCGCCGCTACCTACGCAGAACTGCCGCAGACCGGCCATATGGCCCCCATCGAAAACCCTGACGGATTCAACCGAATTCTGGTTGATTATATCAAGCGAGTATCCCCATGAGCTCTCAATCCATCCCCCAAGCCACCGCCAACAGCACTGCTGAAGAGCTGGTGGAAATCGCCCGCCAACTTGGCAAAACCCGGTTTGCCGACCGGGCCGAAGCCTATGACCGCGACGCAGAATTCCCTACCGAAAATTATAAGGACCTGTACGAGGCAGGCCTGTTGGCTCTGACCATTCCGGCTGAATATGGCGGCATTGGCGCCAGTTACGAAACCTATTGTCGCGTGTCTGCCGAACTTGGTCGCTGGTGTGGCGCAACGGCGCTGACCCTCAATATGCATGCCCAGACGATGTTCTGGACCGGCGCCATGTTCGATGACCTTGGTCTCAGCGGAGAGGTCAAGAATATCCAGAATGCGCGGCGTGCCAAGCTCTATGAAGAGGTGATCAGTCAGGGCACAATATTCGCCCAACCCTTTTCCGAGCCCAATACTGCCGCCGCTGCCGGAAAGGCCCCCTTTGGCACCACGGCGCGCAAGGTTGATGGTGGCTGGGTCGTTAACGGGCTAAAGCATTTTGCCTCTCTGGCGGGCGCAGCGGGCTACTATTCCATGATCTGCACTATCGATAGTGATGAAGGCGATGCACGCTCCAAAAACGCCGTCTATCTGTGCGTCCCGGCCACTGCAGAAGGTTTTGAAATCATCGGCGACTGGGACCCAGTCGGCATGCGTGCCACGGTATCTCGGGGCCTGAAAATGACCGATGCCTTCGTGCCCGACGACCTGGAACTGCTGCCGCCGGGGGCCTACTACAAGCTGGCGCTGACCTGGCCCCACATGTTCTTCACCCTCAGCCCCACCTATATGGGTATTTCACAAGGGGCCTTTGATTTCACCATTGCCTATCTGCGCGGCGAAATACCCGGCGTCCATGGCACCATGCGCGACATTCCGGTCAAACAGCATTCCGTCGCCCAGATGCGTCTGAAACTAGAGCAATCGCGCGCCATGTTTGAAACAACCATTGCCCAGGCGGGACCCTCGCCCTCCAAACCGCACCAGATGCGGGCCTATGCGGCGCAGCGCACGATCATGGAAAACGCCCAGGAAATCTGCGCCCTGGCCCTGCGCACCTGCGGTGGCCGAACCCTGTTGAAAAGCTTTCCCCTGGAGCGGATGTATCGCGAGAGCCGGTGCGGTTCGCTGATGCTGCCGTGGACCGCAGAAATTGCCGAACAGCGTCTGGGGGTGGAGAGCCTTTACAACGCCCCGGAGGCCAATATCTGAACCAGGATATCCGCGCAGATATGAGTTTGAACGAACACCTTCAGCACTGGGCCAACAAGACTCCGCAGGCCACGGCGATAGTCTATGGAGAGGAAACGATCTCCTTTGCCAAACTCGCCGAATGTGCGGATCACGCCGCCGCGCTTTTGACGCATAAATATTCTGTCAGGGCCGGCGATCGGGTCACCTATCTGGGGCTCAACCACCCCAATATCCTTGCTTTGCTGTTGGCCTGCGAACGCATTGGAGCCGTCTTCAATCCGCTCAACAGCCGGCTCGCACCGGCAGAATATGCCTATCTGATTGGCAATGCTGAACCGTCTATCTTCATCGTTGATCAACAATTTGAGCAACTTGCAGGCGAGCTGCCGGAAGCCCGGGACATTGCCGTGTCCCTGTCCAGGTTCTTCGATGATTTGCCATTCCGCGACGCAGGCAAAGTATCCAACGATCCCGAAACTGATTTGCTGTTGGTTTACACTTCAGGAACCACGGGACGACCCAAGGGCGTCGTTTTGAGCCAGCGAGCGGTTATGGCGAACATCGATAACTGCCAACACCTCTACGGGTTTGAACCCGGGCAGAATGTGCAGATCACCTTGCCGCTGTTTCATGTTGGCGGGTTGTGCATTTTGCTGCTGCCGGCATTGACCCACGGAGCGACGATCCATCTGCACCAGCGGTTCGACCCCTTGGCCACCCTTCAAGACATCGAACAAAACAACATCACCACATCGATTTACGTACCGGCCCAGATGGCGGCGATGATGGACCTGCCCCAATGGCGGACCTGTGATTTCTCTTCGATGAAATATGCTGTTGTCGGCTCGTCAGTCATTCCGCTGCACCAGATCCAGAATTTTCATGTCCGCGGCGTTCCGGTCAGCCAGCTCTATGGCGCAACCGAAACCGGGCCAGCCGCCATCGGCCTGCCGATCGAAGCGGCGCAGGCAAAGGAAGGCAGCGCTGGCAAAGTGGTCAAAAACTGCCAGATTGAAATTCGTGACGCCGACCGGAATCCCCTGGCCATTGGTGACCATGGCGACGTCTGGGTGAAAGGCGACAACATCCTGTCGCGCTATTGGCGTAACGAGGAAGAAACCGCCAAAGTGCTTGTTGACGGCTGGTACAATACCGAGGACATCGGTTACGTCGACACCGAAGGTTTTTACTGGATTGTTGACCGTTCCAAGGACGTCATAATCTCGGGTGGCGAAAACATCTATCCGGCAGAAATTGAATTGGCGTCGTTGGAACACCCGGCCATCACGGCTGTTGCCGTGGTCGGGCAAAAACATCAGCGTTGGGGCGAAACGCCGGTAGCGGTGGTTGAATTAGCCGACGGTACGCATATCGACCTGCAGGACTACCAGGCATTTCTAAGCTCCAGGTTGGCCAAATTCAAACACCCCAAGGCCCTGCTGATCGTTGATCAATTGCCACGCAACGGTATGGGAAAAATCGAAAAATCGGTTCTTCGCCAACAGGTCAACCAATCTCAATGAAACATTGACCCCGCGCCGGTTCATCATTTCAATAGCAGGTGCGAAAAGCCAGAAAGGGTATTCATGCCAATTTGTGCACTGGGATATTTAGGGGTTCGGTCAGACAGGCTGGAAGACTGGTCCCAGTTCGCCAGCGGACTGTTGGGGATGCAGCAGGTCGACCGTGGCGGACAATTGCTGTCCTTTCGCATGGACGACCAGAAGCAACGCTTCGTTGTTTCCAACGAGCCCGGCGACACGCTGGCCTTTATGGGCTGGGAGGTGGAGCACAAGAGGGATCTGGAAACCTACGCCGCACGGCTGGACGACGCCAATATTGCCGTTGCCTGGGGCAGTAGGGAACTGGCCGACCGCCGTTTTGTTGAAAGTCTGCTGACCTGTCAGGACCCGGACGGCAATTGTATCGAACTGTTTTACAATCCGATGATTGCCAGCGACCCGTTCAAGCCGGGCCGTCCCATCAGCGGTTTCAAGACCGGTCCCCATGGCATGGGCCATGCGGTGCTGCATGTTGTCGACGCCGATCAATTGTTGTGGTTCTATCGCGACCTGCTGGACTTCAAAGTCAGCGATTATGGTCTGACCCCCTATCCGCTCTATTTCTTTCACGTCAACGGACGCCACCACTCTTTTGCGATGATCGGCACCGGGCGGCGGGGGTTCCATCACTTCATGGTGGAGTTTCTCAACATTGATGACGTCGGTCAGGGCTATGATCTGGCGCAGCTGGAAGACGACCGGGTGGCCTTTACCCTGGGGCGCCATACCAATGATTACATGCTGTCATATTATGCCAATACGCCGTCAGACTTCTTCATCGAGTCCGGTTGGGGCGGGCGCGAGGTCAATCCAGCCACTTGGGAACCCCATGAGACATTTGTTGGCCCCAGTTTCTGGGGACATGAGAGATTGTATCTTCCAGAAGATTCAAACACCCGATTGAGATTGAGGGAAATGCGCATGGAAACCGCCCGGCAAGGCAAGCAGACGCCTTTGGTGCCGGACTGTCCTTGGTTGTTTGGCGAGTTGGCGCGGCCGGCCGGCTTGAAATCGTGAGCAACTGCCCATGAGTGAACCCGACATGAAGCCGCATTACGACGTCGCCATTATCGGATATGGACCAACCGGTGCCACGCTGGCCAATCTGCTCGGCCAATTCGGACTCAGCGTTGCGGTGTTCGACCGCGAGGCAGACATCTACAAATTGCCCAGGGCTGTGCATTTTGACGATGAAGTGATGCGAATTTTTCAGTCAACCGGTATTGCCGATCAACTGCTTGAAAAGGTGCGCATCAATCCCGGCATGCGGTTTGTTGATGCCAACGGCAAATTGCTGATGGACTGGCCCCGTCCTGCTGAAGTCAGTTCGCATGGCTGGAACACCAGCTATCGCTTTCATCAGCCGGATCTGGAGGCCATCTTACGTCAGTCGATAGATACTATGTCTGAGGTCGATACATTCACCAGCCACAGCGTATTGCTGGTCAGTTCCCACGCCGATCATGTTGCCCTGCAGATCGAGGACATTGCCGGCGAACAATTGGTTTCCACCACGGCCAGTTATGTTGTGGGCTGCGACGGGGCCCGTTCAACGGTCCGGGCCGCCATCGGCGAACCAATGGAAGATTTTGGCTTTCGGGAAAAATGGCTGGTTGTCGATGTGATCCTGACCCGGCCACGCCCGGATCTGGGCGATCATTCCATTCAACATTGCGACGCAGACCGGTCGGCCACCTATGTGCGCGGTCCGGGCGACCGTCGTCGCTGGGAAATTGCGCTGAAAGATTGGGATCGGGCACTGGACCTGTCAGATGCCGGCACGATCTGGCAATTGCTCAGCGCCTGGATTTCGCCGGAAGACGCGGAACTGGAACGCAATGCCGTTTATGAATTCCGTTCAAGGGTGGCCGAAGTCTGGTCAAAAGGACGCTTGTTCCTGGCCGGCGATGCTGCCCATCAGATGCCGCCTTTCATGGGCCAGGGCATGTGCGCCGGCATTCGCGATGCCGCCAATCTGGCATGGAAACTGGCCGCCTGTGTCCGGGACGGGGCCGATCCTCAATTGCTGCAAACCTATCAAAGCGAACGACGCCGCCATGCAAGCCAATATGTGCAGATGTCCATGCGGTTGGGTGGCCTGATCAATGCCAGCAAGACGCAGGAAGCCCTGGCGGCGGCCTTCCCCCAGGACGATGGTTCGGCCCGCCTGGAAAGCATCGCACCACCTCTGGGGCCCGGCATTGGCCCCAACGGCCAACAGGGATCGAGCGTTTTGTCGCGGCAATTGCTGCTCGCTGGCGGTGAAAAACTCGATGACCGGGCAGGCTTGGCAGCGGTCTTGATCACCAGTTCGTCCACGCCGACATTGGAGCAAGGCCAGTTCAGCGGATGTGTCATTTCAGCCCAAAACGAGCCAGCAGCTTTGAAATATCTTGCGGATCTGGACGTTGCTGCAGTTCTCATTCGGCCCGACCGTTATATCTTTGGCACCGCCGCACAGCCATCAGATCTGCCAGAGCTGTTGGCCGCCTGGAAGAAAACTGTTTCAAATGCACACAATTAGTTATTGCATTGGCCGTTTTTTTGTCCAATTTTGCTGATGCGCTACCGAATTAAGGCAACAGACCAAAGTTTTGGTCACAATATCAAGGGGAACCTCATGCGTATCTTCATTTTAACGATGGCTGCCCTCCTGTTTCTGACAGGTTGCAACGCCACCCAAAGAGGCGCCGCAGTTGGTGCCGGTGTTGGCGCTGCAGCCGGAGCAATCGCTACCGGCACGCCACAGGGTGCCGCCGTTGGCGCGGCAGCAGGTGGTCTTGCAGGTGCATTGATCGGCCGGGCTACTGAAGACGGCAAGTGCCGCTACAGAGACCGTCGCGGACGCGTCTATATCGACGACTGCTAGTCCCTTTCAATTGTATTCGCCAGGCTCTAAAAAGTCTGGATGACAAAACGTGACTTTAAAGTGCGCGCACTGGGTGAGATTGCCATCCGGTGCGCGGACATGCCGTCAATGGTGGCCTTCTATCGGGACATGATCGGCCTGGAAATACTTTCCGGTGGGCATCGGGAATCGATTACCTTTTTCAAGATCGCCGAGGGATTTGGCGGCCATACCGCAGTGCTGGCCCTGTTTCACCACGATGCCGGTAACCCCGCCATGCATGAGCAATCCCGGCAGGCTCCCGAAACAGGGGCACTATCTTCGCTGCATCATCTCGCCCTCAGCCTGCCATTCGATGAGCAGCAAAAGGTCATGGACTGGTACGATGATCAGGGACAGGACTATCACGTCGAAAAGTTCGCCTGGATTGGATGGCGCGGAATTTTTACCAAAGATCCGGAGGGAAACACGGTCGAACTGGTGGCTTATGATCCGGCCTTCGGCGGTCAATCGGACTGACGACGCTCTTCCTTCTCGGGGGCGCTGCCAACGTTCTATGCTTTACTAAAGTAAAAGCCCCGCGGATTTCCGCGAGGCTCAATGCCCGACTCTTGCAGGCCTGTTTTGTCCACCCAACCAGGGTGGCGCGATTTGGGCTATTTTTTCAGCGCATCGCGAATTTCGGTCAACAACACGATATCTTCAGCCGGTGCAGGAGGAGCTGCAGGAGCCTCTTCTTCCTTTTCTTCCATCGACGCCTTCACCCGGTTTACGTAGCGCACCATCATGAAGATGATGAACGCAATGATGATGAAGTTGATGACCACGGTAATGAAGCTACCATAGGCGAGAACCGCGCCCTGCTTTTTGGCTTCTTCCAGCGCTGTCGCTGTAACGTCGGACGACAGAGCCCAGAAATAATTGGAAAAGTCGAGACCACCAAAGATGGCGCCAACGACCGGCATGATAACGTCGCCGACCAGTGACTTGGTTATCAGAGCAAAGGCCCCGCCGATAATCACACCAACCGCCAGGTCCATGACATTGCCCTTGGCAATGAACTCTTTAAATTCGTTGAGCATTTTACTCCCCCTTAAATGTTGCCGGAATCGATGACGATCCCTGATATCCCTCGCCTCTTGGGCTAATTCGTCGTTTGACGAATCGACGCACACTATATCCGCTGCGCCACCAGGTTCCTAGTATAAACTTTACCTAACGTAAAGTAGACATTTTCCACCTGCCAGCGGTCAGAGACGCCGCCCTGCTGCTAAGGGAGTGCTGGACAGCTTTCAGTCGGTGTGTTGAAAAACACATATAAGAGGCGCTGACAGGAGGATCTCATGCAAGGTTGGGGCATTGTATTTGCCGCCATTGCCTATCTTCTGTTTTTGTTTGTGGTGGCCAGTTACGGCGACCGCAAGCTGGCCGGTCGCGCCCGCAATCAACCGGCTGGATCGTCGCGTTCTGCCATTTATGCGCTGTCATTGGCAATCTATTGCACGTCCTGGACATTTTTCGGATCGGTAGGCCTGGCATCGAAATCAGGCCTCGACTTTCTCGCCATCTATCTCGGCCCGGTGCTGATGATTACCCTTGGCTACCCGCTGTTCTCGCATATTGTCAGTGTCGCCAAGCGGGAGCGCATCACGTCAATTGCCGACTTTATCGCCTCCCGCTATGGCAAAAGCGCATCCGTCGGTGCCTTTGCCGCGGTCATAGCGGTGCTGGGAACGGTCCCCTATATCGCGCTGCAGTTGAAGGCGATTTCGACCACTGTGGATACGATGATCGTTCGCGCCGAACCCAGTGTTCTTGGACTGGCCGGCGCGCCGGTGGATACGTCCTTTTTTGTTTCCGTGTTGCTGGCGCTGTTTGCCATCCTTTTCGGCACCCGTAACACCGATGCCACGGAACATCATGACGGCCTGATGCTCGCGGTGGCGACGGAGTCGATTGTCAAGCTGGTCGCCTTTCTGGCTGTCGGACTCTACGCCACCTTCTATCTGTTCGGCGGCATCGGCGACCTGGTTGCCCAGGCTCAGGAATCACAATTTGTCTCCAATACGTTTTTTGGCGGCATTCATCCCTCACGGTTTTTGATCTACACCCTGCTGAGTTTCGGTGCCTTTGTATTGTTGCCGCGGCAGTTCCACGTCGGGGTTGTCGAAAACCATTCAACCAACGAATTGCGGACTGCGCGTTGGATGTTCCCGCTCTACCTGGTGCTGATCAATCTGTTTGTTATTCCCGTCGCTATTGCCGGCATGCTGACCTTTGGGTCCAGCGTCGATGCGGACACCTATGTGTTGGCCCTGCCCTTGGAAAATGATGCCTGGGCCATTTCATTCCTGGTCTTTGTCGGCGGTCTTTCAGCAGCGACCGCCATGGTGATTGTCGCCTGTGTGGCGCTGGCCATCATGATTTCAAACAACCTGGTTCTGCCGCTCTTTTTGCGGCTGGAGGGGCGTGACCGCGGCACTGGTATTGGCCTGCGTACCGACATGTCCGACAATCTGTTGATCATCCGCCGCACCGCCATTTTTGTCATTCTCGGCCTCGCCTATGCTTATTTTCAGGCAGTTGGCAATTCTGCCGCGCTGGCGTCCATCGGCCTGTTATCCTTTGCCGCGCTGGCACAATTCGCGCCGGCATTCTTTATTGGCCTGTTCTGGCGCCGCCCCACTTCAATGGGCGCTTTGTGGGGCATGGGTGTCGGCTTTTGCACCTGGTTCTACACCCTGTTTCTGCCGACAATTCTCGGCAACCAAGCGCCATTGCTGACCGATGGACCGCTTGGCCTGACCTGGCTGCGCCCGCAGGCCCTGTTCGGCGTCGAAGCCGAGCCGTTGAACCACGGTGTCATTTTCAGCCTGTTGGCCAACACTCTGGCACTGATTGTAGTCAGCTATGTCCGCAAGCCACTGACCATTGAACGCATGCAGGCCGGCATATTCTCGATGCGTGGGAAATTGACGCCCGACTTGCCCGAACACGATGGCCGCGTGGTCACAGTCGCCGAACTGAAACATTCCGTCGGCAGCTATCTGGGCCGCGAAAGGGCGACGCGGGCCTTTAACGCCTATTTCGACCAGCTCGGTGTGGACATCGACAATCGGGAACTGGCCGATGAAGATCTGATCTCCCACGCAGAACAATTGTTGGCTTCTGCGATTGGCGCCGCCTCATCACGCCTGGTGATGTCGCTGTTATTGCAGAAACACGCACCTTCAGAGGAATCGACCATTCGCCTGTTGGGCGATGCATCTGAGGCATTGCAATATAACCGTGACCTGCTGCAGACCGCGCTTGATCAAGTCGAACAGGGGATCAGCGTGTTCGATGCTGAATTCCGCCTGTCGAGCTGGAACCGGCAGTTTCGGGAACTGTTGGAATTGCCGCCTGAACTGGGCCAGGTCGGCACCTCTTTGTCGACCATATGCGACATCATTTCCTCCAAACTGAAGGGCGATCAGGCGGATCCCAAAAACTTCATCAAACATCTGCTGGAAACCGGTAAGGCTTCTCAGATCAACCTGACCGCATCCGGCCGGATAATTGAAACCCAGACAAATCCGATGCCCAATGGCGGATTGGTTATTTCCTGGAGTGACACGACTGAAAAGGCCAATGCCGCACGGGCGCTGACCGTCGCCAACGAAACGCTGGAACGACGGGTGCGGGAACGTACCGAAGAACTCACCCGGTTGAATGGCGATCTGGCGCGTGCCCGGGAATCGGCAGAGGCTGCCAATATCGGCAAAACCAAATTTATCGCTGCCGTCGGCCATGACATCCTGCAGCCTTTGAATGCTGCGCGACTCTACACGTCCAGCCTGGTCGAAGAACTGTCGGGCAGTTCATCACAAAAACTGGCCGACAATGTCGACAATGCTCTGGAAAGCGTGGAAGACATTTTGGGCGCCGTGCTGGCGATTTCCCGTCTGGATGCGGGTGCGCTGACTCCCAATCTGACGGTCTTTCGCATTTCGCGGCTGCTGGATCGCCTGGAAGCCGAATTCCGCCCGATTGCCCAGTCCAAGGGGCTCAAACTGATTGTACGGCGCAATGATCTGAGCCTGCGCTCCGACTACAGCCTGCTGCGACGGCTGCTGCAAAACCTCATCTCCAACGCTATCAAATATACAAAGACCGGATCCGTTACCATCGACGCCCGGGTTCGACGCAACAAGGTGATTGTTGAAGTCAAGGACACGGGCATTGGCATCCAGCCAAAGGACGAAGAATCGATTTTCCACGAGTTTCACCGGTTGGAACAGGGCAAGCAGGTCGCCCCCGGGCTCGGCCTGGGACTGTCGATCGTCAAGCGGTTGGCATCGACCTTGAATCACGAAGTCCATGTCGAAACCAAACCGGGCAAGGGGTCAACTTTTACGGTGACGCTGCCGCTGGCCATGCCACAGGAAAGCGATATCGATCGATCCACAGACAGCCCGGTATCCAAGTCCGACGTATCCAACCTGGTCGTCATCTGTGTCGACAACGAAGACTCGATCCTCGACGGCATGAACATGTTGATGAGTCGTTGGGGTTGCAAGGTTCACCCCTTCAGCGATCAGGCGGGCGTGATGGCCAACTTGTCCACCATCAACCCGGACATCATTTTGGCCGACTACCATCTCGACAACGAGAACGGTCTGGAAGTCATCGCCGCCGTCCGGGCGGCCACCAATCGGGACCTGCCGGCCAGCCTGATCACGGCAGACCGCAGCGCCGCGGTACGCAGTTCAGCCAATGCATTGGATATCACCGTGTTGAACAAACCGCTGAAACCGGCAGCCCTGCGCGCACTGCTCACCCAGTTGGTGAAGCAGGGAAGTGCCCAAAGCGCTGCTGAATAGCCAACATCCAAACCCATCGGCATTGACGGATTTAGACCCTTTCAGGCTTAGACGATAGAATTGTCGGCGATTGCATCTGCGCCCAATTTGGACAGCTGGATCACCGCCTGGGTGCGGCTGTCCACGTCAAGCTTTTGCAAAACCGCTGAAACATGCGCCTTGACCGTGGCTTCCGAGACGCTCAGCTCATAGGCAATCTGCTTGTTGAGCAGCCCACGGGAGATCATCGACAATACCCGCGTCTGTTGTGGCGTCAGTGTTGCCAGTTTGGTCAGAATATCGGCAATCTCCGGGTCACTCTCGGTTGCCAGATCGACATCTTCGGGCTTCCACACATCTCCGCGCAGGACGCTGGAGATGGCCTCGCGGATGGTTTCGATCCCGGCTGACTTGGGCACAAATCCCGAGGCGCCCAGTTCCAGGGCCCTTCGGATGGTCGCTGGATCGTCGCTGGCAGAAACGATGACAACCGGCATGGTTGCATGTTCTGCGCGCAGGGCGATCAACCCCGAAAATCCACTGACTCCCGGCATGGCAAGGTCAAGCAGAACCAGATCGATATCCGGCGTTTCCAGCAATTGAGACCGCAATTCAGCAAAGTCACCGGCTTCCAAAATTGAAGCCGGGCCGATGCCAGCCATGCCGGCATCCAGACCGCCGCTCAATGCCTGGCGCATCGCTCCCCTGAACAGGGGGTGATCATCAACGATAATCAGCGTTGCTACCGGTTCTGGAATATTATCTGGCATTGTTCTCCCCGGATTTCTTCGTCTAACAGCCTACGCCCCCCAATTTCGTACGTAAAATGGCCAGATATGTCCATGGAACAATTGATAGCCAGACTTGCTCTTTTGGAAAATCCACGCCAAACCACCTGCGCAGACTGACTTTCGCAGGCTGGGAATGAAATGCGGATAGAATATTGGACACGGCTATCCTGGTGGCAACGATCACGCTTAGCCATGGTCGGCACCGTGGCGGCGGGCACTGTGATTGCCCTTGTCATCGCTGGTTTCATCGCTGCACTGGCATCTTCTGCGGTTCTCCAATCTCTAAGCTGGCTGGCATTTACAGGCTTTCCCCTTTTGGTTGTGGTGCTCACCGCCAGTCTGGCGCGTTTGCAGGAACGGATAAATGTCCGCTCCCCGCAAAGCCGCGACGAAGGACCCGACAGATCCGGGCAAAAATCGCCATGAGCCTTTCTACGCCCACCCCCAACGAGAGCCGATCCTTTCAGCGGTCGAATGCCGTCACCCTGTTCTGGCTGGCGCTGCTTTCGTTTGTGGCAGCATTGGTCATCTTCCTGTTATTGCAACGACTGGGGCTGCCTACCGAAATAGTCATCGGGGCGATTATCATCGGCAGCATCAGTGTTTTTGTCGGACTGGCCTGGATCAGTCGAACCATGACAAGCTCGCTGTTTTTCCATGCCAACCGGACGCTTGGTCCACTAACTTCCGGATTGGGCAGCATGACAGATATTCTGCCCGGTTCGATGTTGATTTTGATGTTCTCCACCCATCTGGCTGGTAAAATGGCTCTGGCCACGGGATTGGCTTTGGGCGTTTTGCTTCAAGGCGCACTGTTCTCGGCGGCCTTTCAAAAATCAGGCGTTTCAAGCCTGCCCGGCTATTTCGCCTGGCGGCTGCAGCGCCAGACGACCGGTTATCTGGCGCTGATTGCGGTGTTTGCCATACTGGCCATGCTCGCTTTGGCAGAGTTCCAGATTGCCATCAGTATTGTGCAAGTTCTGACCGGTCTACCGCCAGAGCTCACGGTCTGGATCATCGTTCTGCTGGCAGTGCTGCCCAGCGTTTTTGGCGGATGGACCGGACTGCTTCTGGTCAATGCCACGCTGGCCATCTGGGCGCTTGTCTGCACCCTGGCTCCGGCCACCGCAGTTGGATTTTTTGCGCAAATTCTCCGCCCCACTGTGAATCCGGACGTACTGGGTGCTCCGTTGGATGCTTTAAGCCTTGCACCTTCCATCGTGCTGTTTGGCCCTGACGGCGCGGCATCGGCGGCAACCCTTGTGGTAACTGTACTGGCCATCGCCGCTGGCACCAGTATTCTTCCACAGGCCCTGTCGAGAATTTCCACCAACAATGGCGATGTTGAAGCCATCGAATCTGTCGGTTGGCTGGCGCTGACCATATTCCTGATGCTCAGCGCCTTGCCACTTTCATTGGGATTGGTGGTCTCCGCCCCGACTTCCGTCAACCTGGCTTCGGTCCTCGATAACCAACCGGTTTTACAGATACTGCCTTATTTTGTCATTCTGTTCGCTGCCCTTAACGCCCTGGCCGCCACACTATTCAACGCTGCCAGTTCTGTGGTGCGGGCAAGCAGCCGTCTGCGCCGGCTTGACCCGGGGGAGCAGTCGGTGTTTTCCACCCGTCTGGGAGTTTTGCTGCTGGCCGGCATTTTGCTGAAATGGCCTGTCTCCCTGACACCGTCACCTGAGCAATTGCTGACCGCAGCATTGATGATCGGCGCCGGTGGCCTGTTTGTCCCGATGGTGGTCAGCACCTGGTTTGGCGCATTGTCTGCCTGGGCTATGAGCGCATCGATACTTGGCGGCACTATCACCACCTTGCTGTTGCTGTCTCCGATCAACGCCGTATTGACTATACCCGTCGGCTGGGCCGGCATTTCGGGTGCTATAGTCGCAGCGGTGATACTCGTTGCGCATTGGTACTACGGCAAAATGCGGAAGCGATCACTGGAAATGAACAGCAGTGCGAAACTTCTGCGTCGCCACTGAGTTATAGAGGGAGGGGCAATGAGCCTGACGATCAATCCGGAATTGTTTCGGCCATCATCCATTTTGGAAGAAACCAGACTGTTTAACGACGAAATCATCGCCCTGTTGCAGGATGCTCCGGACATGTGGTCGGTGCCGATTGCAACAGTCAGACAGAACAGGTTGAAGGGAAAGGGACCCTTTCCGCTGGAAGTGGCAGAAGAAACAGCCAGCCAATTGACCATTGAAACAGCAAATGGCGATCTGGATTTACGGCTGTTTAAGCCGAAATCAGGAGCCGCAAATGGCTGCTATCTGCACATTCATGGCGGTGGATGGGTATTGGGCAATGCGACCGGCCAGGATGGCCGGTTGCAGCAAATTGCCGACAATTGCCAGCTCAATTGCATTTCAGTTGAATATCGGCTGGCACCTGAAAATCCCTATCCTGCAGGGCCGGATGATTGTGAACAGGCCGCGTTGTGGCTGCTGCAGGCAGATCATGGGCTGGACACTTCCTTTTTGGCCATTGGCGGCGAAAGCGCCGGTGCTCATCTGTCGGCATTGACGCTCATCCGAATGCGCAATCGGCTTGGCCACTGCCCGTTTCACGCCGCCAATCTGACCGCCGGGGTGTTCGACCTCGGGCAAACACCCAGCGCCCGAAACTGGGGCACTGAACGGCTGATACTGGCAACCCGCGATATGCAGCAATTCGCCTCAAATTATGTTCAGGGCAAACACGATTACCGCGAACCGGACATTTCGCCCCTCTATGCCGAGCTAGGCGGTCTTCCCCCGGCCCTGTTTTCTGTCGGCACGCGGGATTTGCTGCTGGATGACACGTTGCAGATGGCGACGCTTTGGCATGCCCAAAATGGCAATGCTCAACTTGATGTGGCGCCGGGCGGATGTCACGTCTATCACAGCTTCCCGCAACTCAAGATTGCCCGCGACAGCAACCAGCGCATCGATTCATTTCTCAATGCCACCCGGGAGGCATTGACGTGAAGACCCCAATTGAAACCCATCGTTCTTTCGTCAATTCCTGGGAATGCGACGAGAATGTCCACATGAATATTCAGTTTTATTGGAAACGATTTGCCGAAGCGGCGCAGATTTTTTTCCACCTCGCAGGAGCTGAACAGCAAAACTGGTTGGACCGTCATGTTCGCTATCATGGCGAGTTGATGATGGGGACCAATACCGTGATCCATTCAGCGCCCGGACCAGGCGGTGGCTCACTGGTGCACAAACTCGTCAACGGTGATACCAATGCATTGTCGGCGACAGCGATTGATATCTATCCCCAATCCATCGGTGGTAAGGCGGAAGCATTTGCTGACTTTCCGGAACCCAGCAAACCACGCAGCCTACCAGTCGCTCCGCTGGAGCCACAAGATACCGCGGCAATCCTGCGCCATGGTCTCGGGCTTGTCACCCACCGCTGCATTGTCACCCCGCAAGAATGCGATGCTGCGGGCAATCTGCTGGATCAGTATCAGATCGCCCGCTTCAGTGACGCAGCCTCACACCTTTGGCAGTTCAAAGGCGTCACCCGGGAGTGGATGCGCCAGGAAAATGTCGGCACCGTAGCCGTCGAGATGAAGGCAAGTCGCCATCAATCCGTACGGGCGGGCACAATGATGGAGGTGGTAACCTGGGTGCAGGAGGTAAGGCCAAGGACCTTCACGTTCCGACACCAGGTGAGTGACATGAAAACCGGCCAGGCACTTTACAGCGGCGCGGTGACTGCCTTGCTGCTGGACCTGGCTGCGCGAAAGACCATTCAACTGCCAGCCAGCATCGCAGCCACGCCCTGACCCGCCACAAAACAGTCGAAAAGCACCTGCGGTTACTGTTCAACGTCAGGAGATTGTGGCAACACGCAGCAGGCTGCCGATGGCGCCTGCCATTATCCGAGTTGGAGTCTTACGGACATGACCACTGGTCAATTGATCTACAAGATCACCCCTAAAGCCGATTGGGAAGAGGCAGAGGCGGCAGGGATCTACGACGGCGCACCCATTGATCATCAGGACGGCTATATCCACTTTTCCACCGCTGAGCAGGTAGCCGAAACCGTCGCGAAACATTTCGCTGGTCAGGTTGACCTACTGCTGGTGGCGGTGAATGCCGACGCTCTGGGGGGCGACCTGAAATGGGAAGTGTCCCGGGGTGGCGCCCTGTTTCCGCATCTCTACGCCAGGCTGACGCTAGACAATGTTGTCTGGGCACGACCCATGCCGCTCTCAGACGGGGGCCAGCATGAAATCCCACTGGACTAAAGATGAGTGACCTCTATTCATCCATCGGCAAACGCGCCCTGTTTGCCCTCGACGCCGAAACTGCTCATGGGGTTTCGATCACTGCACTGCGCCTGGGACTGCACCCCAGATTTAACGCCAACAGTGACCCGCGCCTGGCGGTCAGCATTGCCGGTTTGGAATTCCCAAATCCACTGGGCATGGCGGCCGGCTATGACAAAGATGGCGAGGTTCCCGATGCCTTGCTGAAAATGGGGTTTGGTCACACCGAAGTCGGCACCGTGCCCCCCCTGCCCCAACCGGGAAATCCCAAACCACGGATATTTCGTCTGCCGTCGGATCAGGCCGTCATCAACCGTCTTGGGTTTAACAGCCGGGGTCACGCCAATGCCCGCACAAATCTGCTGGCCCGTTCGGGCAAGCCCGGCATCATTGGCATCAATATAGGTGCCAACAAGACCAGCGAAGATTTTGCCGCCGACTATGTTACTGGCGTGCATCAGTTTGCCGACCTGGCCACCTATTTCACCGTCAACATTTCTTCCCCCAACACGCCGGGCCTGCGCGCCCTGCAAGGTGCCGATCCCCTGACGGACCTGTTGCAAAGGGTTGGAGAGGCGCGCCAGCAGGAAGCGGAAAAGTCTGGCCGCTTGGTTCCCCTGTTCCTGAAAATAGCCCCCGACCTGGACGATCAGGAACTGGATGACGTCACCGAAGCGCTGTCGAACTCGGATTTCGATGCGTTGATCGTTTCCAACACAACGCTGAGCCGCGCCGGGCTGACATCGTCAAACCGGGACGAAACTGGTGGACTATCCGGCAAGCCACTGTTTGAACGGTCAACGGTGATCCTGGCAAAAATGCGCCTGCGTCTGTCACAAGACTTTCCGCTGATCGGGGTCGGTGGGGTTCACGATGCCGAGTCCGCCTTTGCCAAGATCGAAGCCGGTGCCAGTCTGATCCAACTCTATTCCGCGATGGTCTATCAGGGTCCCGGACTACCCGGCACAATTTTGCAGGGGTTGCAGCAGCGCTGCGACGACGATGGTCTTTCCACTATTTCACAAGCCGTAGGGCGGTCTGCGCAGGATTGGTCGAAAGTCAGCCTGGATTGAATGTCTCTTCCGCCTTGCTCGGCAGGCGCGCATAGAGGGTAAGGCCGCGAATGCCCAGAAAGACTTCCAGCGCCAGCCATAGCCCGTGGTTTTGCAGGATCGGTGTTGCAATCCACCATGTCAGCAAAAACGCCACCAGCGACAGCAGCATCATATTGCGCATATCAGCGGACCACGTGGCACCGATATAAACACCATCCATCTGGAACGCCATGACACCGATCAGCGCCGTCAACGCCGCCCAGATCAGGTATTCCCGTGCCGCGGACTGCACCGCCGCATTGGTGGTCAGCAAATCAATCACCACGGGGCCACCAATCCAGAACACCATGCTGGCCAGCAAGGACAGGGCGTATCCCCAGATGAGCGTCAGGCGGACAGCAGAGTTGAAGGCCGGGCGGTGGCGTGCGCCGACTGCCTTGCCCGCCAATTGCTCAGCGGCGGTGGCAAAACCATCCAGGAAATAACCGGCAATCAAGAAGAAGTTCATCAAAACCGCATTTGCAGCCAGCGTAACCTCACCAAATTTCGCCCCCTGCGCCGTGAAGAAAGCAAATGCAAACAACAGACAAAAGGAACGGATCATGATATCGCGATTGACGCCAAGCAGCCGCATCAAAGCGGCCCGCTCAAATATGGTCGGCCAGACCAACCGCCCGTGGCCCGCCAATCGCCGCCAGGCAATTGTCAGGCCCACACAGGCGGCGAGACCTTCCGCAATAACAGTGGCCCAGGCGACCCCCTCAATGCCCCATCCCCAGACAAGGCCCAGCAATATGGACAGTAAAATATTGCTGCCATTGAGCACAAATTGCAGCGCCAGACCCAATCGCGCCTGACCCAGGCCGAGCATCCAACCCAATACGGAATAGTTGATCAATGTCAGTGGTGCTGCCAGCACACGGATGGTGAAATAGGTCAACGTCGCCTGCTCCACCGCCTCCGGCACATCCATTGCCCATAATCCAACGGTCGAAACCAGTGGCGCCATCAACAACACTGTCAGTCCCATGACAGCTGACAGGATCAGCGAGCGGATCAACACAACCCGCTGCTCCTCGTCGCGGCCGGCCCCCAGCGCCTGGGCAACCAGTCCGGTGGTACTGGAGCGCAGAAAATTGAAAGTGGTGAAGATGATGTCGAAAAGAATGGCTCCGACTGCCAGGCCGCCCAACAAGGCGGGATCACCCAATCTTCCCACCACGCCGGTATCGATCAACCCTAAAAGCGGCGTCGACAGATAGGCCAGCGTGGTTGGCCATGCGATGGCAATCACCGACCGGTGGGTAACTTCAAAAGCCCGCGGATTTTCCCTCATCTAGACCCTTTCAGGGTTAGACACTCAGCCGCGCGGCGAGCGAAAGCTCAGCAATCTGATCAACAGGAAGGCAGGAATAACGATTGCCGCGCCGAGCAACAAATATTCAAGCGAGCTGTAGATAGCGTCGAAACCAAGGTCCCACAGGCTCTGGAAAAACCGCACGATGCCATCATAGATCGTGCGCGGTGTCCAACCGACTGCGCTCATGATGATTCCAACAACCACCGACAGAACAACCAGTTTGATAACCACCCGCATGGGTGTGTCACCAAGAAATCGAACAAGGAAGTTATTCATTGGGGGGCCTCATTGGCTTGCATCGAGCAGTTCCTTGGAAATAGGTCACCTGCCGGATTACATCAAGCGCTTATACGGTTGCAAAGAAGGCTGCGATCAAAGTGCCGGTGACAAGAAAGGTCAAGGTCGTGCGCAATTTGACGAACCAGAGACCAAAGGCACCCTTTTCCCCCGACAGGGCATCCCAGGCGCCAACAGCGGCAAAGACCAGCGCCTGAACCGCGTAAACAAAAGGTGCATCGAGATAGAGACTGAACCATCCGGCAAGCGACGGCATCACCGACACGATCAATATATATCGGCTGGCGGCTTCATTGGCCGAGCGCAGGGCCAGGCCCCACCGGACACCTCCCAGAAATGACAGGATCACAGCACCGTAAGTTGTCAGCGCCGTGCCGGTCAGCACATAGTTCTGGCTTTCAGGCAGTAGCAACCATAGGCCGATTGTCAAAACTGCAAAAGGAACATACCCGGCAAGAGACAGGGCCCAGGCGTTGCGCCGGGTCAGGGTGAGGTCGCTGGGCGGCGTCTTGTCCGCTGAGCGATGCACATATCTGGATATTCCCTTCATGGGCCCAACCCCTAACAAAGCCAGTAAACAGTATGGGCTCTAGTCCTTGCCAAAAACAACACTGGCTAACCATCCGGTTGCCACGGCAACCAGTACGGCAATGATGCCGTAGAGCAAGCCATTCTTGTGGGCGAGTTCATAGGTGAACTGTTCAAAGCCGATTTTACGCACCTGCATTTCGGCAAATTTGGCATTCAAAAACTTGCCTTCCCGAAACAGGAAAGCATGGGCCGTGTGTTTGCCAATCGGCACGTTGGCAGGCACGGCGAGCTTCGCCTTAAACAGGGTCGGGCTCAGAAATTCCACGCCGCC
The DNA here is from genome assembly GCA_039977975.1 of Rhizobiaceae bacterium. GTDB lineage: Bacteria > Pseudomonadota > Alphaproteobacteria > Rhizobiales > Rhizobiaceae > Pseudahrensia. Next base: position 54,523 of record JBDWCD010000005.1, on the reverse strand, counting down.
AATGCGCTCCAGAAACAGGCTTTGACTTACCTTTAGCCGGGCCAGGGATTCCCTGAAGGCCGTCTGCTTTTCGTCATCATCGTCGCCCTCCTCCTTGACCACGTTGATATTGTCGAGGCCGAGCTGCAGGATCTTGATGTCATCAGCAGCGGCGATCTGCGCCAGTTCTTTGGTTGTCGCCACCGAATAAGAGGACGGCACATCGCTGAACCGCATGGCATCACCATTGATCCAGATGCCCAACCGGCGCTCTTTGCGGCGCACCACCACTTCTTCGCGGGGGCCGAACAGGGCGACCACAATGTCGTAGCCATTGGCTTCCAGCAATTGCCGATCCCCGCCTTCGATGGATCCGAATATGACTATATCGGTGCCATCGAAATCAGAGGTGATTTCGATGGTTTCGCTCGACAGGCCGATCTGAACATCGGCCTTTTCGACCCCATATGCCGTTTGCACGAAGGCCAGTAACGTCAGAATTGCAACCAGGATCCGCATCAGTGTCCACCCCCGGCACCAATGGAGAACAGTTCTGTGGGCATGCTGACGAGATCCCATCCCAGCCGCACACAGACCGCCAGAACGATCAGCGCCAGCAGGGCACGCAGCTGCTCGCCGCGCAGTTTCTGGCCAGCCTGAGCACCAAATTGAGCGCCAATGACACCCCCAACCATTAAGATAAGCGCCAGCACGATATCGACCGTCTGGTTGGCCGCGGATTGGGCAATGGTGGTGAACATGGTGACAAACATGATCTGAAAAAGGGATGTTCCGATCACCACATTGGTCGGCACCCGCAGCAGGTAGATCATCGCCGGCACCATGATGAAGCCGCCGCCAACACCCATGATCGACGCGAGAATGCCCACCAACATGCCGAGAACGAGGATTGGGATCACGCTGAGATAGAGTTGAGACCGTTCAAACCGCATTTTGAAAGGCAGGCTGGCCACCCAGGATTGCTGGCTTGGCACTTCTGGGGGCGTTGCGGTTTCCGGATTGCGGTTTTTACGGATCGCGTTGAGGCTCTCAATCAGCATCAGCGACCCAATCGTGCCGAGGAAGACAACGTAGAGAATGGAGATAATAAGATCGAGCTGGCCTGCCTGGCGCAGGGACGAAAAGACCGCCACCCCGATGGCCGATCCGACAATACCGCCAGCCAGCAACATCACTCCCAATTTGATATCGACCGTCGCCTTGCGAAAATGGGCCAGGGCGCCGGAAAAGGAAGAGGCAACAATCTGGTTGGCTTCCGTCGCCACCGCCACAGCTGGCGGGATGTTGTAAAAGATCAGCAATGGCGTCATCAGGAAGCCGCCGCCAACGCCGAACATGCCCGAAAGGAATCCCACCCCGGCACCCATGCCAAACAGCACGAATACATTCACCGACATTTCGGCAATTGGCAGGTAGATATTCACTTTGTAATCTTCCCAGCGATCAGCATGGAACAAAAGAACCGGAAAACCTGTTGGAGGCGGACTGAGTGTTTTCGGTGGCCGCGTATTGCGCCCTCATGCGTCCAGAGTCAAATGCTTTCACGGTCAATTCGCCGGAAATCTTGATCCAGATAGAGGAATGTGTGGGACCAGTGCAATTTCAATCGGTTGCAGTGGCTGAAGCCAACGCAAAAGCCGCCGGATTTTTAGTTCCGACGGCTAGGTAGTTTAGGCAACTCGTCGATTCGCAGACGTCCTGAACGCTGTTGATCGAATGCTTAGAGTTCGAGTGCCTGCAACGTTTTATTATCAACTTTTCCGGTGATCGGAATGCCGGCATCTTTTTGAAATTCCATAATCGCCTGCTTGGTTTTGGGGCCAATCAGTCCGTCCGGTTCGCCAACATTGAAGCCGCGATCATTGAGCATGGTCTGGGCTTTTTTCACCGATGCATTCTGGGGCGCAGCGCGCTGGGCCGAACGTCCACTTGATGTCCGGCCGCGCCATTCTTCAGGAACGGCCACGCGGTTAACGGCCTCGTTCAGCTTCGATGGCGCCCAGTTGTTGACCTCTTTACGGGCGAAATCCAGGTCGTCGGGATCCATTGCATTGGCGACTTCATCGCGTTTTTTGTTGGCGTCGTTGTCGCCGGTCTTGGCGGCCAGCGCGAACCATTTATAGGAATCGACGAGATTTTGCGGAACGCCCATGCCCTGGCCATAAAGAATACCAAGGTTAAACTGGCTGTCCTTGATGCCCAGCTGAGCGGCTTTTTTGAACCACACGACAGCGGTGTCCATGTTCGGCTGCACAACGGGTGGATTACCCATTGCGTAAATGACCGCCAGATTGTGCATCGCTCTTGCATTGCCCTGCACGGCGGCTTTTTCGTACCAGCCTGAAGCCTTGGCAATGTTGCGTTCAACTCCGATGCCTTTTTCATACAGGCTACCGAGAGAATATTGGGCGGGCGCAAAGCCTGCATCTGCAGCGTGTTGGAACCATTTGGCCGATTCTGTCATATTACGTTTGACGTCATTGCCGTCGGAATAGCGCATCCCTAACTGGAACAAAGCCTTGGGGTCGCCGGACGAGGCGGCCGCAACCAAAGCGGCGGGACCGGCGGTTGCAGGGACATCATAAACACTTTTAGGCGTCGCCTGCTGTGGCGTTGAAGCAATCTCTGGCACGGTGGCCGGCGCATTCTCACCAACTGCCGGAGCCTGTAAATCGGTCGAGACCTGTGGTTCGGTGGCGGCCATGGGCACATTCACCGGCTGAGCAGGGCTTGTCGCAGCCTTCTCAACAGCGGTTTCGACTTTAGTTTTCGCCGCTGGGTCCATGGCAGGCTTGGCGGCACTTGCCGGAGCATTTGCACCCGATTGGCCGACCGTGCGAACAGACTTGCTGGCCGCAGAACCATCCTTTGCCGCTTCACCGATCTTCTTTGAATCGGCGCTCATCTCAACAGCAGGCGCGTCCAGTTTAGCAACCGGACGATTGCTGGAACCGGTAAAGATGCCGATACCCTTGAATGTAACAATTGCCAGCAAAAGGGCAGCCGCGCCGAGGACCAGTGGCTTGCGCAGCTTTGAAGAGTCGAAATCCTTAAACGATTTCAGCAGGCTCAACTGGCTGACTTTAGACAGGGATTTTTCAGAACTGTTGCCAGCTTCGTCGCGCACTGCCGCCATTTCGGCAGTTGTTGCCTGCAATGCGCGTCGGGCAGCGGCTACAGCATCAGGCCGCATATCACCAGATGTGCGCTCGTCTCCCGGCTTGTCAGCGAGGTCAATTTTATCGGCGCTGGCCGCCAGTTTCGAATGGGTGGCATTGAGTTGCTCGCTGGCACGCTGAACCATTTCGTCGATATTTGGCGCTGCTGAACCCGGTTCAAGCGGCAGGTTTTCCGGCGCAGATGGCGCACTGGGCTTCGCTTCGACCGGTTTTACTGTTGCAGCATCGCCCTGTTCTTCGAATTCCGCGATGGGGTCCACGGCGGTCTTATGAACAATGCCCAGATTTTCATCGGCAATCGCGGCATCCACCAGACCGTCTGATGATGCGGCGGCACCTGAATCCTGTTGAACATTTGCAAGCTGCTCCGGCGGAGTAGCTGTCGCCGGCATGGCCAGACCGTGCGCAGCGACTGGTTCTGCAGGCAGTATTGTGGCCTGGCGAACGGCGTCCTCTTCCAGAGCTCCTTCGATGACGCCGAGCCGGTCGACAACCTGCTGCAACGTCTGCTGAACCTGCTGGACAGACTGGTTGCTTTGAGCAGCATTGCCTTCGGCGAGAAGCTGCAACGACTTTAGATCATGCGCCAAAGCTTCGATGACACCGCCGACTTCGCTCTGCGGACCCATCATCGACACGGCGTGCTGGGCAGCCTGTTGTGCGGCTTCCAGCGAGAAATTCTGATTGGACTGCAATTGATGCTCGATCTGACCGAGACGGGCTTCAACAGGGGTGAAATCGACGCTTGCCGCTGCCGGGCCGCCCATTCCATCCATCTGTTGCAGGATGAGAGCAATCTGACTTTCTAGACTGGATATCTGTTCTGACGAAGAATGTTGCGCCGACGCCTCTTCCACCCTTTGCGACAGATGCTGGATCTGCTCTTCAAGGGTCGCAGTGCCAGGTTGAGCAACAACTTCCTCAATACGGCTGTTCAAAGCGCGAAGCTGATCTTCAATGACGCCTGTATCGGGTGCGGCAAACAACGCGCTTGCACCGCCCAGATCGCCGCTTTCGGCATATTTTTCAAAGGAGGCCAGTCTTTCGGTCAGACCTTCAATGCGCACCGACAATTTGTCGAGATTTTCCTGATCACCTTGTTCGGCAACACTGTCCAGAGTGCGCGCCAGGTCGACCATGCGGGCTTCAACACGCTCCACTGCTGACATGTCTACTTCGGGTGCATTGCGACCGGTATTTGATACGGCCACCAACGCCCGGGCGATTTCGTCCAGGCGCTTTTCAATCGTCACGAATTCTTCTGCCGTCACATGTGGCGATTCATTGGCCTGTGGTGCTGCGGCTACTTCCTGGTTCAGTTGTGCGACTTTATCTGCAAGCTCGCCCATGCGATCTTCAATGCGGCTGATGGCAAGCGTCTGTGGCAAGTCATCAATCGTCATGCGCAGCGAATCAAGCTGGGTGGACAAATTGTCGACCTGTGGCACGACAGCATTGGCGGATTGAAGCGAGATTTGATCAATGCTCTGGCTGAGTTGTTCGAACCGGCGTTCCAGATCGCTGGTCTGGCTTTTGCCCGATCCCTTAATCTCAGATCGAATCGCCGAACGGACATCTTTGCCCAACTGATCCAGCTGCTTTGACAGGCCGTCGGTCTGTGATTCGCCACTGGCCTGCAGGCCCTTTTGCAGTGCCGATCGCACATCACCCTTCATGGCGCTGCGCAATTGAGCAAGTTCCTTGCTCAGATGTTCAAATGTAGCGTCATTCGCGTCTCCATGAGACTGGAGATCGGCAATGGATTTGGCAATGCGGTCGATTTCCTGCTGTGGGACAGACTGCGGAACGGCAATGGGTTTTGAGACCTGGGATCTGACGGCCGCCAGTTCCCTTTTCAGCTCGGCCAATTGATGAACGACTGCTTCATCGGCAGCCGGAGCTGGTGCCGCCGTCGCTGGTGCCGGCGCTGGTCCAGGGGCCGCAGGCATCGGGCGGCTGGCCGAATTTGCGTTCAACATTTGCTGACGCCGGGCAATATCAGCGGCAATCGCATCCATTGGATTGGCGGGCATTGGATTGGCAGGCATATGATTGGCGGGCATTGGCTGCGGATAATAGGCGGGTGCGGCCGGGGGATGACCCATGGCCTGACCATAGTGAGGCTGCATAGGTGGGGCTGGCTGCATCGGCATCTGTGCATAGGGAGATGGCATCGGACCAGCAGGCATAGGAGCCATGGCTGGCTGTCCGTATCCGGCCACCGGCGCGGCTGCGCCCATCAAACGCTGTTCGATCGAATCAATTGATCGCCTGATATTTGACAGGCGGTCGCCTTGCTGACCGTAGCCAGAATGACCGGAATCATAAGAAGCGCCTGGGGATTGAAAACCTGGAGTTCCTGAATATGCAGAACGCATTATACTTGTCTCACCTACCTCTTGGCCGCATGCCGACCGCAACACGGGGCCGGTTTGCGCAACCGGTCCTCACGGACCCACTTTCTCCAATCATGGTAAACAGGCCGTTAATTTGTCCGATTTGTCTGGCGCAGGCGAAGACAGAAGCAAATCCGCTGCAAGGCCTTCTTTTCTTTGCAACTTGTTCACAATAAAGTGCGGCCAAAATTGACACTTGGGAATAAACCAATAAAAGGATCACCGGGGCAATTGGGGACTTAACGACGCCGACTTCGTGGGAAGGGGCGTGTTCGTATAATATGGACCAATGCAACAATGAACAATTCTCAAAGCCCCGCTGTCCCTAAGCCACCTATCTCCAATGCGCCCGTAAATGACCATGCTGTGTTCAAAATTGGCGACCTGGCACGAGAATTCGGCGTAACGCTGAGAACGTTGCGATTTTACGAAGATCGCGGACTGATCAGTCCAGACCGGGCAGGCACAACCCGCCTCTATGGGGCGGAAGACCGTGAACGCCTGCGCATTGCCCTGTTCTGCAAGCGTGCCGGCATGTCACTGGGTGAAATTCGTGAAGTTCTGGAACTCAATGATCTGACACTGGCCGGCCAGGACCAGACGGCAAAGCTGCGCCAGCTCTATGTTGCCCAACTCGCCAAGCTCCAGGAGCAACACACGGAGATCAGTGAAGCGATTGAAGACCTGGAAGGCAAAATCGCCTCGATGGGCCAATAAGTCAGAATCGACCGCATTGAATGGTTACTCAGCCCTTTATGCGCTGGGCACTCTCTATTTTATCGCTCGACCCTCTTAATCCGCCAGAAATTCGTCCCAAGTTTCGCGTTTGACACACGCGATTTCACGCATATTCACACAAAACATCATATTTCCGTTTACGTAAACGTAAGAATCTGGACAAATGATATCGCCTACCCTATTTAGATTTTGGCCAGGCAGAATGAGACAGTTTGCGCACTCGTTTTCCCGGCCACTTTGCGGAAGAATGCTTGGACCTGCACCATTGAATATCAATGCAAGCCACTGACTGAGCTGACTTCCACAACGCTGCATTTAAGGCTTCTGGCCCAAAGGAATTCGCCATGACAATATATCGTGCCCCCGTCGAAGACGCTCTGTTCGTGCTCAACGATGTTTTGCAGGTTCAAAAATACAACAATTTGCCGGGTTTTTCCGATGCCACGCCTGATATGATAGAGGCCATTCTTGGTGAGGCCGGCAAACTGGCTGAAGAAGTCCTGCACCCGCTCAACGAGGTTGGCGACAGGGAAGGATGCACCTGGCACGAAGACCACACGGTTACGACGCCAACAGGTTTTAAGGAAGCCTACGATCTTTACACCGAATCCGGCTGGACTGCCCTGCCCTTTCCAGAAGAATATGGCGGCCAGGGACTGCCGGCGACAATCAACGCTGCGGTTCAGGAATTCGTGGCCTCTTCCAACATGGCCTTCGGCATGTATCCGGGCCTCACGGCCGGTGCTGCAGCTGCGCTGATAGAACACGCCTCAGAAGAGCAGAAGCAGGCCTATGTGCCCAAGATGCTGTCTGGAGAATGGTCGGGCACAATGAACCTGACGGAGCCCCATTGCGGCACCGACCTGGGATTGATGCGCACGAAGGCGGTTCCCCAGGATGACGGCACTTACAAAATCTCGGGCCAGAAAATCTGGATTTCCGCCGGTGAGCACGGCATGTCGCAAAACATTATCCATCTGGTACTGGCCCGTATTGAAGGCGCGCCAGAAGGGGTGGACGGCATATCGCTGTTTATTGCGCCTAAATTTCTGCTCGATGGGGACGGAAATCCCGATCAGCGCAACGGCATGACCTGTGGCGCGCTTGAGCACAAGATGGGCATTAACGGCAACGCCACCTGTGTGATGAATTACGAAGAGGCCACTGGTTACCTTGTCGGCACCGAACATCGCGGGCTCAAGGCAATGTTCGTGATGATGAACGAAGCCCGCCTCGGTGTCGGGGTTCAGGGATTGGCACAGTCGGAAATCGCCTATCAGAACGCTGCGGACTGGGCCCGCGATCGCCTCCAGGGCCGGTCCATTTCCGGTATCAAATTTCCAGACCAGAAGGCCGACCCGATCATCGTCCATCCAGACATTCGGCGGGTATTGATGACGGTGCGTGCCTTCAACGAGGCCGCCCGCGCATTGATTTACTGGACCACATTGAAGGGTGATATCAGCCGTCGCTCTGACGATGCCGAGGAGAAACAGGCGGCTGACGATTATATGGAACTGCTGACGCCGGTCATTAAGGGTGTCATCACCGATACCGGTTTCAACAATACGGTCATGTCCCAACAGGTATTTGGCGGCACGGGCTACACGACAGAACAGGGCGTCGAGCAATTCGTCCGCGATGCCCGCATTGCCATGATCTACGAAGGCGCCAACGGCATTCAGGCGCTCGATCTGGTGGGCCGCAAATTGCCCAGCAAGGGTGGACGCGCGGTTCAGGCCTATTTCAAGGAAGTTGGCAAATTCTGTTCAGCCCACAAGGACAATGCAGCCATGGCGCCCTATATCGCGCCCCTGTCAAAGTCTTTGGGCGATCTTCAGGCGGCAACCCTGTGGCTGGTTCAAAACGGCATGTCCAATCCTGACAATGCCGGCGCTGCCTCAACTGACTACATGCATCTGTTTGGCCTTGTCGCCATGGGCCATATGTGGGCTCTGATGGCAGCGACAGCACAGGCAAAACTCGATGCCGGCGCCGAAGGTTCAAAACAGTTCCTTGAAAACAAGCTGCTGACGGGTAAGTTCTTTATGGAGCGCATGATCCCGGAATCCGCCACCCATCTGGCGCGCATTCAGACCGGGGCAGATACCATGATGGCAATGGATGCCGAGGCTTTTTAACCGATGACCCAACCTTCTGAAATTTTGCAGATTCCAAAACCCGCATGGCGCGACGGCGAAGACGGCGACGTCGCCATGCTGGAAGAAATGGCCAACCGCTTTATGGAAGAAGAAATAGCACCTCACTATGAGCGCTATGAGAAGCAGGAAATGGTCGACCGGGAAGCCTGGGAAAAGGCTGGAGAAGCTGGCCTGCTTTGCGCTTCGATGCCTGAAGAATATGGCGGTGCCGGTGGCACCTATGCCCATGAGGCCGTCATCGCTGAAGCCATTGGTCATGTCGGTGTCGACGGGTTTGGCATGGGTCTGCACAATTCAATTGTTGCACCCTATATTCTCCATTACGGCTCTGAAGAGCAGAAGAAAAAATGGCTGCCGCGCATGGCATCCGGTGAACTGATCGGCGCCATTGCGATGACCGAACCGGGGGCAGGCTCCGACCTGCAGGGGGTCAAAACCTCTGCGGTAAAGGATGGCAACCACTACAAGATCAACGGTTCCAAAACCTTCATCACCAATGGCCAGCACGCCAATATCATCGTTTTGGTGACCAAGACTGACCCATCAAAAGGAGCCAAAGGCACCTCGCTGATCGTCATTGAGACCGACGGGCTGGAAGGCTTTGAGCGGGGCCGTAATCTCGACAAGATCGGCTACAAATCAAACGACACGTCAGAACTGTTTTTCAACGATGTGCGGGTGCCGACTGCCAATCTGCTTGGCACAGAGGAAGGGAATGGCTTTTACCAGTTGATGGAGCAATTGCCGCAGGAGCGACTGCTGATTGCCAATCAGGCGATCAGCGCTTCTGAACGCGCGCTGGCGCTGACCATCGACTATGTCAAGGAACGCAAGGCCTTTGGCAAAACGGTGATGGAGTTCCAGAACACCCAGTTCAAACTGGCCGAACTGAAGACCGAACTCAGCATTGCCCGTGTCTTTGTCGACCATTGTGTCGAACGCCACATCGCCGGCGGTTTGGATGCAACCACCGCATCAATGGCCAAATATTGGGTTACCGACCTGCAGTGCAAAGTGATGGATGAATGCGTCCAGCTGCACGGTGGCTATGGCTATATGAATGAATACCCGATTGCCCGCATGTTCCGCGATGCGCGGGTTCAGCGCATCTACGGCGGCACCAACGAAATTATGAAAGTGTTGATTGCACGCAGTCTTTAGCGCGCCCATCACTCAGCAAAGAAAGAAACCAATCATGGCCGATGCATTTATCTTTGATCATGTGCGCACCCCGCGTGGACGCGGCAAGGCGGACGGTTCCCTGCACGAAGTCCCCAGCAACAAACTGGCAGCCGGGGTGTTGGAATCCATCCGCGACCGCAACGAACTCGATACCAAACTGGTCGATGACGTGGTTTTCGGATGCGTCGATCCGGTCAAGGAAGCCGGCGGTGATATTACCCGAACGGCCGTATTGCAGGCCGAATATGACCAGAGCGTTGCGGGGGTACAGCTCAACCGCTATTGCGCCTCCGGCCTCGACTCGGTCAATTTTGCAGCGTCGAAGATTATGGCGGGCGTCGATGATGTCGCCATCGGCGGCGGTGTGGAAAGCATGTCGCGGGTCGGCATTGGTGCCGCCGGCAATGCCTGGCCGATGGACCCGTCGATCGCCATCCCCTCCTATTTCGTCCCGCAGGGCATATCCGCTGACCTGATCGCAACCAAACACGGCTTCTCCCGCGATGACGTCGATGCCTATGCGGTGGAAAGCCAGAAGCGGGCGGCCAAGTCCTGGGAAGAGGGCCGGTTTAAAAACTCCATTGCGCCGGTCAAGGACATCAACGGCATGACCATTCTGGATCATGACGAGCACATGCGGCCCGATACCAATATGCAATCCCTGGCCTCCCTCAATGCCAGCTTTGAAATGATGGGTGAAATGGGCGGCTTTGATGCCGTCTCCGTTCAACGGTATCCTGAAATTGAAGGGGTCAATCATGTCCACCATGCGGGCAATTCCTCCGGCATTGTCGACGGTGCGGCCGCCGTTCTGCTCGGCTCAAAGGAAGGTGGCAAGTCGATGGGGCTGAAACCCCGCGCCCGCATCCGTGCCTTCACCAATATCGGGTCGGAACCGAATATCATGCTGACCGGACCGGTCGACGTGACCAGAAAATTGCTCGATCGCGCCAATATGGACCTCGACGACATTGATCTGTTTGAGCTGAACGAAGCCTTTGCCTCGGTCGTGCTGCGCTACATGCAGGCCTTCGACATTCCGCACGACAAGATCAATGTCTGCGGCGGCGCCATTGCCATGGGCCACCCATTGGGAGCCACAGGCGCAATGATCCTCGGCACCGTACTGGACGAGTTGGAGCGGCGCGACCAGAACACGGCTCTCGTCACCCTGTGCATCGGGGCCGGCATGGGTACAGCGACAATCATCGAGCGCGTGTAAGGATGACAAAAATGAAGAACTTTACCCTGGAAACAGATTCCGACGGCATTGCGCTAATCACCTGGGACATGCCCGGCAAATCCATGAACGTCATTGACGGATTGGTGATGGATGAACTTGAGGCGCTGATCGAACAGATCGAAAATGACGAAGCCATCAAGGGCGCGGTCATCACCTCGGGCAAGAAAGCATTCGGTGCAGGTGCTGACCTGACCTTGCTGCAATCGATGCTTGGCACCTATGTGCAAGAAAAAGCCAATGACGAACAGAAGGCCCTCGGCCTGTTATACGAAGCCTCTGGTCGCCTCAGTCTCGCCCTGCGCCGGCTGGAAACCGGCTCCAAGCCGTGGGTGGCGGCGATCAATGGCACGGCGCTGGGCGGTTGTTTTGAAATTGCCCTGGCCTGTCACGCGCGCGTCCTTACCGACGACGAATCCACCACGCTCGGCCTGCCAGAAGTCAAGGTTGGCCTGCTGCCCGGCGGCGGCGGCACTCAACGCATTGCCCGACTGGTCAATCCCCAGGACGGCGTACAGATGTTGTTGCAGGGCAAGAACCAGCGCCCCAAAAAGGCCAAACAACTCAACCTGGTTCATGAAGTTGTGCCCGCTGCGGAAGTGGTGGAGCGTTCCAGGCAATTGATCCGCGATGGATTGAAGCCATCGGCCCCCTGGGATCAAAAAGGCTTCAAGGCGCCGCTCAACCTGTGGTCACCGACCGGCGTGCAGATGCTCGCCGCTGGCAATGCCATCCTGCGCAAGGAAACCTATGGCAATTATCCAAATGCCGTGAATATCATGAAATGCGTCTATGAAGGCCTGCAATTGCCGATGGATACGGCGTTGAAAGTTGAAACCCGTTATTTCGCCAATACACTGACCACGCCGGAAGCGCGCGCCATGGTGCGCTCCCTGTTCATCAATATGCAAGAACTCAACAAAGGCGCCCGGCGCCCCGATGTCGCGGCAAACAAGATCAACAAGGTCGGGGTGATCGGCGCAGGTTTCATGGGGGCAGGCATTGCTTATGTTACCGCCAAGGCCGGCATTGAAGTCGTGCTGATCGACCGCGATCAGGAAGCCGCCGACAAGGGCAAAGCCTATTCCGAAGATCTGCTCGACAAGGCGATAAAACGACGCCATTCCACCGACGAAAAGAAACAGGCACTGCTGGGCCTGATCACCGCGACAACGGACTATGCCGCGCTCAGCGACTGCGACCTGGTCGTCGAGGCGGTGTTTGAAGACAAGGGCATCAAAAAAACTGTCACCGAACAGACCGATGCAGCAACCAGCGACAATTGCATCTTCGCATCCAACACATCAACCATTCCGATCAGCGAACTGGCCAAGGCGTCAAAAAATCCTGAAAAGTTCATCGGTATCCATTTCTTCTCTCCCGTCGACAAGATGATGCTGGTGGAAATCATCATGGGCGATGAGACCGGTGACGACGCTCTGGCCATGGCTGTTGACTATGTGATGGCCATTAAGAAAACCCCGATTGTCGTCAATGACAGCCGCGGCTTTTACGTCAACCGCTGTGTGATGCGCTATCTGAATGAAGCCTGGAACATGCTGATCGAGGGCGTGCCTGTGCCGATGATCGACAATGTCGCCAAAATGGCCGGCATGCCAGTGGGGCCACTGACCTTGAACGACGCGGTGGCCATTGATCTGTCACAAAAGGTCATCAAACAGACAATTGCCGACCTCGGCGAAGGTGCAGTCGACCCACGCCATGCGAAACTGGTGAATAGTCTGGTGGACGACCATGGGCGCGTTGGCAAAAAGGCCGGAAAAGGCTTTTATGATTATCCGCCAAAGCCTGCCAAGGCGACCCTGTGGCCGGAACTGAAGGACATGTATCCGCAACAATCGGCAGATGATGTTTCCGTTCAGGACATCAAGGACCGCTATCTGTTCACCATTGCCATGGAAGCCGCACGCACGGTGGAAGAAGGGGTTGTCAGCGATATTCGCGAGGCAGATGTCGGCGCGATCCTGGGGTTCGGTTTTGCGCCTTATACCGGCGGTCCGCTCTCCTTCATTGACGAGATGGGCATGGAAAGCTTCCGTGCGCGTGCGGAAGAACTGGCCGCCAAATATGGCAGCCACTTCACCCCCACCGCCCTGATCAACGAGATGGCCGCAAGCGGTGATACGTTTTACAACCGTTTTGCCACCGACAAAGCTGCCTGACCGTGAATGGCTCTAGCTGGCGGGTCAGTTTTCCCCAGTCCCGTCTCACGACTGGACAGGGAGTCTGCCAGCAATTAGTATAGGACAATATTCCTGTATTGTCGGTTTGGAGGCCAGGGCCAGAATGTTTTCACACGCGCAAGTGTGGTCGGCCATTGACGCGCTGGCGCAGCAAAACGACATCTCGGTCTCTCGTCTGGCCCGCAATGCCGGGCTGGACCCAACTACATTTAACAAGTCCAAGCGCACCGCCCAGGATGGTCGCCTGCGTTGGCCTTCGACGGAATCCCTGTCCAAGATCATTGCCGCCACGGGCATAGAGTTTGATCAGTTTGCCCAATTGATGGTCGAGGGCAGTGATAATTTTGGTGTCCAGATTGCCCGCCTGAGCCAATCCGGCTTTGCCGAAGACCCGCCAGGCAACTGGGCGGGGTCAGTTCCTTTGATTGGCATTGCCCAGGCCGGCAGTGGCGGTTTTTTCGACGAGGCCGGCCTGCCGTCGGGCGACGGATGGGATGCGGTGGATTTTCCCAACCGAGAGAGTGACTCAATCTACGCCCTGGAGATTCAGGGCGACAGCATGATGCCGCTTTATCGCGACGGCGACCGCATCATCGTTTCCCCCACCAGTTCCATCCGCCGCGGTGACCGGGTGGTGGTGCGCACCACGGAAGGTGAGGTCCTGGCCAAGGTGCTGGCGCGGCAGACAGCAAGAATTCTCGAACTGGAATCGCTCAATCCAGAACACGAAAACCGCACCATTCAAATGGAAGAACTGGATTGGGTGGCCCGCATCATCTGGGCCAGCCAATAGGGCTTAAGCCAACGGTTCTTAAGCAAGGGCCTCATCGATCATCCTGACCGTCTGATCCTTGCCGTACAGCGCAGCAAAGCTGCCAAATCGCGGCCCCTGATCCTGACCAAGCAAGACCTGGTACAGCGCCTGGAACCATTCACGCAGGTTTTCAAAACCGTGGTCCTTGCCGACCGAATAGACTTCCGTCTGCAGGGTTTCACCATCGGCATCACCGGCCATTGCCGCAAGCCGCTTTGACAGGTCCTCCATCGCAGTGCGTTCCTGTTCGGTCGGCTTGCGATAGTTCTTGTTCGGTTTGACGAAATCTTCGTAATAGCTGATCGCATAACCCACCAATTCATCCAGCTTTGGATTGTTCTGCGGCGTCACTTCACTGTCGTATTGGCTGATAAAGCCCCACAGGGTTTCCTTGTCAGACGCATTTGAAGCACTGACCAGATTGAGCAGCATGGAGAAAGATACCGGCATGGTGATGTGCGGCGGATTGCCCGCATGGATGTGCCAGGTCGGATTGTTCAGCCGGGATTTTGGATCGGCGTCCTGTACCGCGTTGAGGTGCTGAAAATACTCATCCACCTGTTTGGGGATGATGTCGAAATACAACCGCTTGGCGGTTTTGGGCTTGGTGTACATGAACAGTGACAGGCTTTCCGGCGTGGCATATTTCAGCCATTCCTCCATGGTGATCCCATTGCCCTTGGACTTGGAGATTTTTTCGCCCTTTTCATCGAGAAACAGCTCATAGATCAGATGTTCCGGCGCCCGGGCGCCGAGAATGCGGCAGATCTTGTCATACAGATTGCTGTTGATCTGGTGGTCCTTGCCATACATTTCATAATCGACGCCGAGCGCTGCCCAGCGCATGCCAAAATCTGGCTTCCATTGAAGCTTCACATTGCCGCCGGTAATTGGCAGCGTCATTTCTTCACCGTCTTCATCGTCAAAGGTGATTGTGCCAGCTTCGGCATTCACCTCTTTCATCGGCACGTAAAGCACCTGGCCGCTCTTCGGTGATATCGGCAAAAACGGGCTGTAGGTCGCCTGCCGCTCTTCCCCCAGAGTCGGCAACATCACAGCCATGATCTCATCGTATTTTTCAGCGCATTTTTTCAAAATGTCGTCGAACTCACCGCCCTTGTAATAATCGGTGGACGAGATGAATTCATAGGCAAAGCCGAACTGGTCCAAAAAGGCCCGCAACCGTGCATTATTGTGGGCGGCAAATGATGCATATTCATTGCTGAACGGGTCCGGAACATCGCTGAGCGGCTTGCCCAGATGGCTGCGCAACATGTCCTGGTTGGGCACATTGTCTGGAATTTTCCGCATGCCGTCCATATCATCTGAAAAACAAATCAGCCGCACTTTCACCTGATCTTCGGTGATCAGCCTGAATGCATTGACCACCATGGTCGTGCGGGCAACTTCCCCGAATGTGCCGATATGCGGCAGGCCCGAAGGGCCGTAGCCGGTCTCAAAAATCACTTCTTCGGGAAGCCCATCGCGCTGATAGCGTTTGAGAGTCTTGCGCGCCTCTTCAAACGGCCAGGCCTTGCTGACCTTGGCCGCCTCGACGAGTTCGGGCGTGATATCAAGGGGCGGAAAGGCTGGATTGGTCATAATATTGGCCTGCGAGAAAGGGGAAATCAGCCGCATCTGGCTGCGCGCGGAACCTATGGAAGCGCCACGCAATCGTCAACCACTGCTACACCATCAGATATCCATTGAAACTCGCCGTCCGCCACCATAGTTTGAAGCCATTGCTTCTCAACCACAGGACACGCTCTCAATGAACGCAATCTCGGTGCAGGACACCCTCGTATTTGTCATGGTGGCGATCTCCGCTGTCGACCGCAATATGGAAGACACGGAAATGCTGCGCATTGGCAATGTGGTCAAAACATTGCCGATTTTTGATGGCTATAACAGTGACCAGCTGGTCAACGCCGCCAAGACCTGCCGCGACATTTTGCAGGAAGAGGAAGGTCTTGAAACCATATTGGGATTCGCCGCCGCCCTGCCGGAGAATCTTCAGCAAACGGCTTATGTGCTGGCCGCCGAAATTGCCGCTGCCGATTTGAGCGTGTCAGCCGAGGAAGTGCGCCTGTTGCAATTGCTGCGCAACCATCTTGATATCGACAAGCTCACCTGCGCCGCCCTTGAGCTTGCCGCCCGCGCCCGCCATCAATCGTCCTGAGCTCAATGCAGGAACTGGTCGCCACCCACGAAAGCACGATAAGGCTCGCCGCCTTTGCCGGTCTGTTTGTCCTGTTTGCGATTAGTGAAATCCTGCGCCCGAGGCGCAAGCTGACCGTCTCAAAGGCCAATAGATGGTTCACCAATCTGGCGATTGTGGTGCTCGATTCGCTGCTGGTCAGATTGCTGTTTCCCGCCGCCGCCGTCGGTCTTGCCCTGTGGGCACAAATCCAGCAGGTCGGGTTGTTCAACCTGATTGACGCGCCGCTGTGGCTGGCCATCCTGGTCAGCTTCATCGTGCTGGATTTTGCCGTCTGGCTGTCCCACGTGCTGTCCCACAAAATCCCGCTGTTCTGGCGCTTTCATCGCATGCACCATTCCGACCGGGATTTTGACGTCACCACCGCCATTCGCTTTCACCCGATCGAGATCATTGTCTCCATGGGCTGGAAAGTCGCCTGGGTTCTGGTGCTTGGCGCTCCGGCCATCGCGGTGATTCTGTTTGAGATCGTGCTCAACGGCACCGCGATGTTCAATCATTCCAACACCAAATTGCCGCTGGCACTTGACCGTGCGCTGCGTTTGATTGTCGTCACCCCCGACATGCACCGGGTTCATCATTCGGTGCATTCCAATGAGACCGATTCAAATTACGGATTCAATCTGCCCTGGTGGGACCGCCTGTTCGGCACCTATGTCGACCAGCCGGCGGCGGGCCATGAAGATATGAAAATCGGACTACCTCAGTGGCAAGATGACCGCCCGACCAGGCTCGGCTGGTCACTCAGCGTTCCATTCCTGAACTCCCGAAACCCGGACTAAAACAATCCGATCGGGAAATATCTCAAATAGAGTTCAGCAAATTTTCCACGGTCATTGACCGTGCGCAGCGCATAATTGAGGGCGTGTTGCAGCTCGCGGTTCTGCTTGGATATGGCAATCGCCATGCCGTTGCCGAAATAGTCCACCGAAAGAACCGGGCCACCGATAAAATGACAGCACCGAGCTTCCAGCCGACCCGACTGAAGCCAAAATGACAGGGACAGGCCGTCGCCAAACACGGCGGAGATCTGTTTGCTACGCAATGCCGCCAGGGCATCATCGCGGGTGGAAAACAGCCTGATGCGCATATTATCGAATTTGGCCAATGCCATTGCCGCATGGCTGGTGCCGTCGACAACCCCGACTTCCTGACCGCTGAGGCTCTCAGACAGAGGTTCGGTGAATTCAGCCGACCTTTGTGCAACAAACCGCGCTGGCAGCCAGAAATAGGGTCTGCTGAAGGCAAACTTCTCTCTTGTGCCCCGATTGGCGGCCATGCCCGCTATTATCGCCTCAGCGTTACCGTTCAACAATTCCTGTTCGAGTTCGGCAAACGGCAAAGCCTGGATCTGACAGACCGGCAGCACTTCAAGCTCGGCACATATGGCCCGCGCCAGGTCAATGTGAAATCCGGTCAGGCGCTTGTCCTTGTCGATAAAGGAAAATGGTGGAAAATCAGTTGTCGTGAGAAAGCGCAGTCGCGGCATTTCCTTCACATTCGGCTTGATGAATCGCTCCCTTGGATCCCAGAAGTTCGGAATCATCGGGTTTTGCTGGGCAGCCACCCCTGAAACCACGATCAGTGCCGCGGCAATTGCCAGCAGCCAGGTGCGGCAGAATCGGCCTAAATGTGTGCGAAGCGACGGTTCGGTCATATGCCCTGCTTAAACCGAAGCAACAAAGCAGGTAAAGGCTTGCGTTTCTTTCACTTTGGGTCTAGGACACCGCTGCTTACGGAGCGGACAGGCAGGGCATGCCTTGGCTGCTCGAAATGCAAGAGCAGGCTCTTTCATCAGGCCGGCTCAAAATCAATCGAACCAGTTCATTGCCTCCCACCCGGCAAACGGGACAATCGGCAATGGCATAAGGAGTGCAAAATGCCCAAGATGAAGACCAAATCAAGCGTTAAAAAACGCTTCAAAGTTACCGGCACCGGTAAACTCACCGTCGCTCAGGCTGGCAAACAGCATGGCATGATCAAACGGTCCAACAAGTTTCTGCGCAATGCCCGCGGTACCATGGTTCTGTCCGAACCAGATACCCGCATTGTCAAGAAATATATGCCCTACGCGGGCAAGTGACCCCACACCGGATTATCAGGAGTTAGATCATGGCCCGAGTTAAACGCGGTGTAACCGCCCACGCCAAACACAAAAAAGTTCTCAAGAAAGCCAAAGGCTATTACGGCGCACGCCGCACCCAGATCAAGGTTGCCAAACAGGCCGTCGAAAAAGCCCAGCAATATGCCTACCGCGACCGCAAGGCCCGCAAGCGCGATTTCCGCAGCCTGTGGACCCAGCGTATCAACGCTGCTGCCCGCGAGCATGGCTTGACATATTCCCGCCTCATCGACGGCCTGACCAAGGCTGGCGTTGAAGTCGACCGCAAAAACCTGTCGGACATGGCGATCAACCAGCCAGAAGCTTTTGCCGCCGTTGTTGCATCGGCCAAAAAGGCGCTGGAATATCTTAAAGATACAACGCCAAACGCATTTGAGGCCGCTGTCAAAAGCTGACCGCGCTTCCAATTGACGACGTAGATTTGGAACCCGTGGCAGCGTAAAAGCTGACGCGGGTTCTTTTTGTTTAAGGGCAAGATAAATGAGTGACATTGAAACGCTGGAAACCGGCATTTTGGCACAGATCGATGCCGCCGCTGATGAAGCGGCGCTGGAACAGGTGCGTGTTTCTGCACTGGGCAAGAAGGGATCTGTTTCCGAGCAGATGAAGACGCTCGGCAAAATGTCTCCAGAAGAACGCCAGGTGATGGGCCCTGCCCTTAACGGGCTGAAAACCCGCATTGCAGACGCCATCAACCTGCGCCGCGACGTGGTCAAACGGGCCGACATCGAAGCCCGCCTGGCCAAGGAAACAGTCGACGTTACCCTTCCGGCGCGCCCCAATCCAATTGAGACAGGTCGCATTCACCCGATCAGCCAGGTGATGGACGAAATCACCGCAATTTTCTCCGATATGGGCTTCACCGTCGCCGAAGGTCCCGACATCGAGACCGATTATTACAATTTCACCGCGCTGAATTTTCCAGAAGGCCATCCGGCCCGCGAAATGCACGACACGTTCTTCCTCAATCCCGATGAAAATGGCGAGCGCCGGGTACTGCGCACCCATACATCGCCGGTCCAGATCCGCACCATGGAAACCCAGGAGCCACCGATCCGCATCGTCATTCCCGGCAAGACCTATCGCCAGGATTCTGACGCCACCCATTCGGCCATGTTCCATCAGCTGGAAGGGCTTGTGGTCGACAAGAAGACCAATATCGCCAATTTGAAATGGACGTTGCAGGAATTCTGCAAGGCGTTCTTCGAAGTCGATTCCATCGACATGCGCTTCCGCCCGTCATTCTTTCCGTTCACCGAACCGAGCCTGGAAGTCGATCTCCAGTGCGACCGCTCCGGATCCGAAGTAAAGCTCGGCGAAGGCAGTGACTGGATGGAAATTCTTGGCTCCGGCATGGTGCATCCCAACGTGCTGCGCGCCGGCGGTCTTGACCCGGATGTCTATCAGGGATTCGCCTGGGGCATCGGAATCGACCGCATCGCCATGTTGAAATACGGCATGCCCGACCTGCGCCCCTTCTTTGAGGCCGATCAGCGGTGGATCAACCACTACGGTTTCCGCCCCCTCGACATGCCAACCCTGTTTGGAGGTCTGAGCGGATGACGCGTTTTTCAGATGCAGCTTTGCTGAAGGGCAAATTTGCCCATATGGCCGCCGAATTGCGTGCGGGTCAGCGCACCGCGCCGAAGCAGAAAGACTGGAACAAGGCATCGTGTGACAACCAGGCGGAGGAAACCGCCCAGGAAGTCGCCAAGCATATTTTTGCCCTGCAGAAATCGGTCGACGAGAAGACCGAGAAGCTTGAAATTCTCCATTTCACGTCGGTGGGCATGATGAAGGTTCTGGCCGTAGTCCCCGGTGAGGGCGATGTCCTGCGGCTGGACGGTGTTTTGGAAAACGGCAATCCGGTGGCCCAGGCCATGCACGCCTCGCAATTGTCGCTGACTTTCGTCAAGGCACCGTTGAAACTGGAAGAAAACGAAGACGATGGCGTCGAAATCGGCTTTCTGATCTTCGACGAGCTGACCAAACGCCGCAAGGCGCGCGACAAAAGGCTCCGCAAACTCAGCCTCAGCGCCACTCAGAAAATTCCGGCCAAAAAGAAATCCCGCTCGGCAAAGAAAGCAGCAAAATGAAGTTCACCCTTTCCTGGCTCAAAGACCATCTCGATACCAAAGCAAGCCTCGACGAGATTGTCGAAACCCTGACGATGATCGGCCTTGAAGTCGAAGACGTTGATAATCGTGCCGCTTTCCAGCCCTTCACCATTGCCAAGGTGCTGACCGCTGAACAGCATCCTGATGCTGATAAATTGCGTGTGCTCACCGTCGACACAGGCGACGGCAAGCCGATTCAGGTAGTCTGCGGTGCGCCCAATGCGCGTGCCGGACTGGTTGGCGCCTTTGCTGGTCCGGGAACCTATGTGCCTGGCATCGACATTACTCTGGGCGTAGGCAATATCCGCGGCGTTGAATCCCACGGCATGATGTGTTCGGAGCGCGAGCTGGAATTGTCAGACGAACATGACGGCATTATCGATCTGCCGGAAAACGCCCCCGTGGGCACACCCTTCGCCGACTATGCCGGGTTGAACGATCCGGTGATCGAAATCGGCATCACACCGAACCGCCCCGATGCGCTGGGCGTTTCCGGTATCGCCAAGGACCTCGCCGCAGCCGGTCTTGGCAAGGTCATTACGCCGGCCATTGCTGAAGTGGGTGGCGAGGGCCCCTGCCCGGTCAGCGTCGATCTGAGT
Source organism: Rhizobiaceae bacterium (assembly GCA_039977975.1). Taxonomy (GTDB): domain Bacteria; phylum Pseudomonadota; class Alphaproteobacteria; order Rhizobiales; family Rhizobiaceae; genus Pseudahrensia. The sequence continues at coordinate 33,552 of JBDWCD010000005.1, read as the reverse complement.
TCCGACGGTGCAGCAGAATTCTGTCCCGCCTTTGGCCTGCGGCTGATCCGCAATGTCAAAAACGGCCCGTCACCAAAATGGATGCAGCAGCGGTTGAAGGCCATTGGACTGCGGCCGATTTCGGCTTTGGTCGACATCACCAACTACGTCACCTTTGACCGCGGTCGTCCATTGCATGTTTTCGACGCCGACAAGGTGAAAGGCAATCTGACCGTCCGCCGGGCCACCGGCAGCGAAGAGTTCCTGGCATTGGACGGAAAAACCTATACGCCAACCAATGATCATTTTGTCATTGCCGACGAAAATGGCCCCGAATCCCTGGCCGGCATCATGGGTGGTGAGGAATCCGGCTGCAGTCTGGAAACCACCAATGTGCTGGTCGAATCAGCCCTTTGGGATCCCCTGACCATTGCCAGAACCGGCCGCGAACTGGGCATTATTACAGACGCCCGCTATCGCTTTGAACGCGGTGTCGATCCAGCCTTCAACATGCCCGGCGTCGACTTTGGCAGCCAGTTGGTGCTCGATCTGTGCGGTGGTGAGCCAACCGAGGCAATTTGTGCCGGCACAATTCCACAACCGGATCTGACCATCGACTATCCCGTCTCTGAGGCCAAGCGCCTGACCGGTGTCGCCGTATCTGCCGAAGAATCCGCTGAAATTCTTGAGCGGCTGGAATTTTCGGTTTCCGGCGGCGGCGACGGCGACGGCGACGGCGACGGCGACGGCGACGGCGGCATGCTGCAGGTCAAAGTGCCAAGCAATCGCCCGGACGTGCATGGCAAGGCCGATCTTGTCGAAGAGATCATGCGCATTCGCGGTATCAACAATATCGAGCCTCAACCGCTGCCAGCGATGGAGGCCGTGGGCCGGAAAATCCTGACCACGGGCCAGTTGAGAACCCGCAATTCCCGCCGCGCACTTGCCGCCCGTGGCATGAGCGAAGCGGTCTGCTATTCCTTCATTCCCCGCGCCCATGCGGTCGCTTTTGGCGGTGGACAGGAAGAACTGGCCCTGGCCAATCCGATCGCCTCCGACATGTCGGACATGCGTCCCAGCCTGCTGCCCAGCCTTCTGGCTGCAGCTAAACGCAATGTCGACCGAGGTACCGGTGATCTGGCCATATTTGAGGTCAGCCATATCTATCGCGGCCTGGAGCCAAGTGATCAGCATCGGGTCGCCAGCGGTATCCGTCGCGGCACTGCCCGGCTGGAAAATACCGGCCGCGCCTGGAGCGGCAACGCCGCCGACGTCAGTTGGATTGATGCCAAGGAAGATGCCTTTGGCGTCATCGCCGCCTGCGGTATGGACCCGTCAAAATTGCAGATCGAAGCCGGTGGGGGCGCTGCTGATTGGTGCCACCCCGGCCGAAGCGGCACAATTAAGCTGGGGCCGAAGGTTGTCATTGGCACATTTGGCGAGTTCCATCCGATGACGCTGGAATTGCTGGATGTGACTGGCCCGCTCTGTGGGTTTGAGATTTTCCTTGATGCCATTCCGGCACCCCGCAAAAAGGCCACCCGCAGCAAAGGGGCGCTTGTCGTCTCTGCCTTGCAACCGGTTAAGCGCGATTTCGCTTTCATCATGGACCGGAACGTGGAGGCGGCCAAAGTGTTGCGCGCCGCCAACGGTGCTGACAAGAAACTGATTTCAGACGTCCGCATTTTCGACTTGTTTGAAGGCGCCTCCATCGGCGAAGACAAGAAGTCGCTGGCCATTGAGGTAACTTTGCAGCCAACTGAAAAGAGCCTGACCGACGAGGAAATTGACGCAATTTCTGAAAAGGTGGTTGAAAATATTGGTAAAACCGTAGGTGGCGTGTTGCGCGGCTAGTGGAATGACTTGCTAATTTTGCGACGGCGGAGAGAAGAATACTTCCCCTGTGTTCGGTTTTATACGTAGAAACCGGCCGGACAGGTCGCTATATTTTGTAAACAACACATTTCTTACAAAAGGCAATCGTAATGACAAAAGCACTGCTGATCGGCGACGAGGCCCCGAATTTCACGGCCATTACCACGGAAGGTGAAATCGAGTTCCACAAGGCTATTGAAGGCAAATGGGCGGTTCTGTTCTCGCATCCGAAAAACTACACACCTGTTTGCACCACCGAACTTGGCTACACGTCAAAGCTGAAGCCGGAATTTGAAAAACGCGGCGTCGTCGTATTCGGCCTGTCGGTCGACAAGATTGAAGATCACGCTGGTTGGGCTGCCGACATTGAAGATACGCAAGGAGCAGCGCTCAATTTCCCGCTGATTGCCGACGACAGCAGCATTGCCAATCTCTATGGCATGATTCACCCCAATGCCAGCGACACGATGACCGTGCGTTCGGTATTCGTTATCGGTCCTGACAAGAAGATCAAACTGACCCTGCAATACCCCGCCTCGACCGGCCGCAATTTCGACGAGATCATCCGGGTGATCGATTCACTGCAGCTGACCGCCAATCATAAGGTGGCCACACCGGTTAACTGGAAGGACGGCGAAGACGTCATCATCGTACCGGCTGTATCGAACGAGGAAGCCAAGGATAAATTCCCCGATGGCTGGAACGAAGTGCGCCCCTATCTGCGCATTGTCCCTCAGCCGGGCAAATAATTTACCACATCTGACAGGGGCCTGTCGGTCGGCGATCGGCCCCTGTAACGCGCTGAATTCCCCGTCTAAATTATGCCAAAATTGAAGGTAACGGGGCCCCGACTTTCAAAATTCTGAAATTGTGGGATAATCATTGGTGATTCACGCATCACCTGCTGCCCCAACAGTGGAATGCATATCTTCATCTCGCATGCCGTAAGAGACGAAATATGATCCTGTCCAAGCTCTGCAAATCCCTGTGTATCTCACTCACCGCCATCGGTTTGTCCGCCCAACTTGCGCCTGCCGGTGCTGAAACCGTCGCCAAGCGCCTGTTTGGTGCCAAGAAGGTAGCTGCAGCATTGCCTGCCGCTGTATTCGGCTCCTACGCCAAGGGTTGTGTTGCCGGTGCGCAGCGGTTGGAGGATGACGGACCGACCTGGCAGGCCATGCGCCTGTCTCGCAACCGGCACTGGGCCCACCCGGAACTCATTGCGACGGTCAAAAAACTCTCCAGGGACGGTAAGAAAGTTGGATGGAACGGTTTGCTGGTTGGCGACCTGACCCAGCCGCGCGGTGGGCCGATGACCAGCGGTCACGCCTCCCACCAGGCCGGCCTGGATGCCGATGTCTGGCTGACTCCGATGCCAGATCGTCGCCTGTCGCGCAAGGAAAGGGAACAGCTTTCCGCCACGTCGATGTTGGCGCGAACTGCAAACGGCAAGCTTACCAACCAAAAGCTCGACAAGAAACGCTTTACCAAGGCCCATGCGGGGATCATCAGAACCGCCGCCCAATATCGAAATGTTGAGCGCATATTTGTTCACCCGACCATTAAGCGGGAACTGTGTCGCCAATATCCAAAAAATCCCAGATGGCTGCGCAAAATCCGCGCCCAGTTCGGCCATCACTACCACTTCCATATACGCATCGGTTGTCCAGCCGGTTCTCCTGGCTGCAAATCCCAGGCACCCGTACCGTCATTGGGATGTGACAAGGCAACGATGGATTATTGGTTCAAGGTCGCCTATGGCCCGCGGCGCAAGCCCAAACCGGGGGCCAAACCACCGAAACCGCGCAAGAAGCGCGAGATCAGAATGCGAGATCTGCCAAACCGCTGCCGCGCCGTTTTGAACGCCGGTAATCTGGGAACCACATCGGCAGGTGCGACCTTTACCTCCAGCTATGTGCCGACCGGCCGCATCGCCAAGCCATCGCAACGCCCGGCGCAATAGACCTTTTCGAGCCTAAATGGCGGGCGCGTCGGTCAACTGAATATTGGCGATTTCGCCATCAGCGATGGCTTTGCTGAGCAGTTGAAAATGATTGTGCGCGCCGATCCGATCGGCCGCCGACTTGAACAGCATGTCGACGGTGACTTCACCCAATTTCAGGAAGCCAGCAATCTGTTGATTGGAAAATCCCTGCATGGCAAACATCAGGGCCTTGGCCTCCAGAATCGACAGTTTTTGGGTTTGAAAAAGATGTTCCACCTCCTTTAGCCCGCCAATCATCGCCGTGGCCAATTGCAAAACATCCAGGATGATCGCGCGCTTTGTTGATGCATCGCAGCGCGACTTGTCGATTCCCACCGAGAAGATCACCAATCCGTTGCCCAATCTGACAGGAACACCCAGCACACATCCATAGGGCAGCTTTGAGACCTCCAGCAGGAACTTCATGCTTTGAAGGTCGCTGTACCGGCTAGGGTTGAATTTGAACCAGTCAAAGGGCTGCAACAAACGCTGAGCCTCTTTTTGAGGGGGGCAGCCACCGGCCGACTTCATTTTTTGAGACAGGGTATCGAGCGCAGGTGGCAGATTGCGAAATGCGCGAATTGCCGGACGGCTGTCGTCACAATCGCAAAATATGACCGACAGCAATTGGTGTCCGGCTTCTTCAAAGAACTGTCTTGCAATGCTGCAAGCCTGCTTCAGCTCAACTGATTGAATATCGTCCGGAAACAGCCGCGAAAGGTCTTCTTCCGCCAGATCCTCGTCATATTCGCGTTCTACAAACGCTTGAAACATTGCCGCGTGCCCCACAATCACTGAGCATTGATTCGTTTGCAAATGGATCAGATTTTAAGTGTTTATAATCAATAAGTTAGAAATTAATCTGCCAAGTCAAAACTGCCCGTAGGTCAACGATAGTTGAGCGGATTCAATCAATCCAATGAATGTTATTGATCTTATTGATAGAAATCACTTATCATGAAATTTGTTACGAACTATCATCGCAAAGCTCTGGGCAAATGAATTTAAAGCAACTGAGGCATTTCCAACTCGTCGCCGAAGAACTGAATTATCATCAGGCGGCTGAACGCGCCCATCTGTCTCAGCCCGCGATGAGCCATTCGATCAAGGCACTGGAATCCCAACTCGGTGAAAAATTGTTTGATCGCTCAAGCCGTGCGGTCAAGCTGACCCCCTTTGGAGATGGCGTATTGGAGCACGCCAATAAGCTGCTCTTTGAAGCCAGCAACTTTGAAACAGGCGTAAAAAATCTGCAATTGGGAACCGCCGGTCACATCTCAATCGGCATGTCGACCACGATTGCCGAGAATTTCGGAGGCCGGGCCATGGTGGCCTTCAGCAAAATACAACCGAAAGTTAGTTTCGAAGTTTCCGTATTTAATTCAAACCACATCCTGAACCGGCTTTCCGATGAACTGGACCATTTCGCCATTTGCGACGCCCAGACAGCTGTAGCGCGCAATGATCTGACGACCGAGGCCTGGGGCGAGCAACTGGGCGGATTTTTTTGCCGCCCTGGTCATCCGATCTTGCAATTGAGCAAACCGACATTTGAGCTTGCACATTCCTTTGGTTTCACTTCGTTTAATGTGACGCCCTCCATTAGCAGGCAATTGGAAGCGAGGCTGGGGATTGACGGCGCAACGGTTCCGCTGCTGAAAATTGCAGCTGACAATCTGAAAATATGTCGTGATATCAGCCTGGCCACCGACCACATTCTCATCGCGGAGCTGGATAATGTTCGTGCCGATGTCAATGCTGGCGAACTGATTACCCTCGATCTGGGTTTCGGCTTCAGGCGCAACCTGTGCATCGCCACAAAAATTTCCCGGGCGCTGCCCAAGACTGCGACTGAAATGACTTCCTTTCTAATCGAGAATCAAAAACAATTCACAACGGTCTGACTGCGATTCACAGTGTGCTCAATGGCATAGTCCAAACTGGCCTGTTTCTGATATAGCTTACGCGGACGGGTAACTTGGAAGGCCGCAGATGAAACGCAAGCTCACCACCATCGTGGCATTGGACGTCGTTGGATATAGCGGCCTGATGCAGCACGATGAAGAGTCAACGCTGGCCAATTTGAAACATTTGCGCCGAGAGCTGATTGATCCGGCAATCCGCCGTCATGAGGGACGGATCATCAAGCTGATCGGCGACGGTACGCTGGCCGAATTCACCAGCGTGGTAGAAGCCCTGCAATGCGCCATTGATGTGCAAACTCAGATCAAAACGGATTCTCTGGCTGACTATGGTTTCAAACTGCGCATTGGTCTGCATGTCGGTGATGTGCTTGTCGAAGGCGACGATATTTACGGCGATGGAGTAAATGTCGCCGCCCGTCTGGAGAGCATCGCTGAACCCGGCTCCATTGTCCTGTCCAAACAGGTTCACGACCACATCGGTGATCGCCTGCCGGTGACATTCATATCGATGGGAGAGCAGTCGCTGAAAAATATCGACCGCCCGATCGAAGCATTCAAGGTCGAGCTGACACCACAGGACGCAGAGACAATCGAACGCAGCATCCGGTTTGGGGATTTCACCCTGGACCTCGACCGCTATGAATTGCAGCAATCTGGTGAGCAGGTCGCGGTTGAACCAAAAGTCTTCGATCTGATTTCCTACCTGGCCAGGAACCGCAGCCGCACCGTTGGCAAGGAGGAGATATTTGCAAAAATCTGGGAGGGCCGGATCGTCTCTGATGCCGCACTCAGCAGCCAGATCAAAGCCGCCCGCAAAGTGTTGGGAGACGACGGTACCGCCCAGCATACGATCCGCACAATTCATGGCCGCGGATTCCGATTTGTGGCCGAAGTCCCAAATGCCGCCGCTGAAAAGGCGGCCGTGGCGGACGCCTCAACACTGTCAGAACCTGAAAAGGCGGTGACAGTTAAACCGTCAGTTGCCGTGTTGCCATTTGCCAATCTGAGCGGCGACGCCACAGAAAATTATTTGTCAGACGGCATTACCGAGGACATCACCACGGCCCTGTCGAAAAACAGATGGCTGACAGTGATTGCCCGCAACTCGGCCTTTTCCTTCCGCAACAGTTCAGATGGCATCAAGCTCATCGGACAAAAGCTGGAAGCCAATTATGTGGTCACCGGCAGTTTGCGGAAATCGGGCACAAGGGTGCGCATATCCGTCCAGGTTGTGGATGCCGACACCGAATTCAGCGTCTGGATGGAACGTTTTGACCGGGATCTCGTCGACATCTTTGAATTGCAGGACGAAATCGCCGAAACCGTCAGCGCCCGCATCGATGCCGAACTGGGGCTCAATGAGCAGCGCAAGGCGGAAAAACGCCCGCGCAAGAACCGTGGCTCCTGGGACATCTACCAAATGGGTGTGGCAGAGTTTTACAAATTTACCCCGTCTGCCAATATCAGATCGCAGGAATTGTTGCGCGAAGCGCTGGAAATGGACCCGGTATTCGCCAGCGCCCATTCGCGGCTGGCCTATGCCATCGTCCTTGGCATGGTTTATTTTGATGCTGCCCCCGAACAGGCACAGATGGACGAAGCGCTGACGGCTGCCAGGCGGGCAATCGAACTGGATGATCAGGACGCCAACAGCTATTTTACCATTGGACGTGTGCATCTCGCCCGCTGCGAATATGATCTGGCAATTGACGCGCTGGAACATGCCTTGGAATTGAATCCAAGCCTTGCCGTCACCCATTGCGGACTGGGGGATTCACTGGCTTATGAGGGACGCCTGGACGAGGCCATCGAACATTTCGAAGCCGCTATCCGCCTCAGCCCCCATGATCCGTTTCGCTGGGCCTTCTTTTCCTACCGATCCCTGGCCCATTTGTTCCGTGGTGAATATTCCGACGCCGTGCTGTGGGCCCGCAAGGCGGTGCAGATACCCAATGCACAATACTGGGCGCGCGCCCACCTGGTTTCAGCCCTGGGTCATCTTGGCGATGAGTCTCTGGCCGCCGACGCCCGGCACCAATTGCACAGCGTAAAGCCTGAATTCTCCATCGACTTTGCCCGTAAGCACCTGTTTTACCTCAAGCGCGAAGACCAGATTGAACAATATATCAAAGGCCTGGAACTGGCCGGTGTGACCTGAGCGTCGATTCCTGTTTCTCCCAGGATCAGTTTCAATACAAACGGGCGCGGATTGTGCATCCACGCCCGTTTTGCTGTCGGTCAAACTGTTTTGCGCCGAACAGCGCTGGCCCTCGCCGCTGGTAGTCGCCGCTAGTCCTCACCATATCCATCGAACAGCGCCGTCGAAACATAGCGCTCGGCAAAACTTGGCAACACCGTCACAATTGTTTTGCCCTTCATGTCGTCCCGGGCCGCCACTCTCATGGCGCAGGCCAGGGCGGCGCCGGAGGAAATACCGCCGGGAATTCCTTCAAGTGCAGCCAGACGTTGTGAGGTTTCGATGGCCTCCTCATTGCTCACCAAGATCACTTCGTCGATCAACTCGGTATCCAGCACATCTGGAACGAAGCCCGCGCCAATGCCCTGGATCATGTGGGGCGAATGGGTTCCGCCGGATAGAACCGGACTGTTTTCCGGCTCCACGGCGAACACCTTTAAGCCTGGCTTGCGCTGTTTTAACACTTCGCCAACGCCGGTCAGCGTGCCGCCGGTGCCGACCCCCAGAACCACCGCATCAATCACACCATTTGTGTCGCGCCAGATCTCTTCAGCCGTTGTTCTGCGATGCACATCTGGATTGGCCGGGTTACCGAATTGCCACGGCATGATCGCCTTGTCGGTGGCGTCGATAATCTCATTGGCCTTATCGATGGCGCCGCCTATGCCCTTTTCCTTTGGCGTCAGCACCAGTTCGGCACCCAGAAATTTCATCAGCTTACGCCGTTCAATGGAGAAACTGTCCGGCATGGTGAGAATGCAACGATAGCCCTTGGCAGCACAGGCAAAGGCCAGGCCAATGCCGGTATTGCCAGAAGTCGGCTCAACGATCACGCTGCCGGGTCCAATCTTGCCATCGGCCTCCATCGCTTCCAGCATGGCGACCGCGATACGGTCCTTGACGCTGGCAATCGGATTAAAGAATTCAAGCTTGGCCAGTATCTCCGCCTGGCATCCCCTTTCGGCCGCCAGTTTGCCGATACGCACAAGCGGCGTATTGCCAATGGTCTCTAATATGCTGTCATAAACCCGGCCTCTGCCGGGCTTGTCGAAAGACAGACGTGTTGCGTCTTGATTGGTCATCCTACTTCTCCTTAACTTACGGGGTGGACGGGATTTGTGGCGCTGATGACCCAGGATGAACTGTCCATGACAATGCCATCTGATGAAATCTTCTGCTTGTTGATTGCTTCCGCAAGCGCTGCTTCGATCTGCTCACGCATTTCTTCCGCTTTGTCGCCGGCCTCCCGAAAAACCTCCCCAGCTGGCCCGATCGCCAATTGAAAGGCAATCGCATCCTTCACATCGTTGCCCACCAGAACCGGTGAGTCCACCCGGGTCAGTTCGATATCCTCATATCCGGCTGACTTCATCATTGCGGTCACCGTTTCTGGATTGGACATTGAAAACGGACCAGGGCCACAGGTCAGCGCGTCCTCGCCCGGCTGTGGCAGAAAATCCAAAACCACGTCTTTGGCCATGGAAAGCCAGGGATTGTCCTGACGGTTGCGCCAGACAATGTGAACCATGCGCCCGCCAGGCTTCAGCGCCTTGCGCATATTGCGCAGACCAGCGACGGGATTGACGAAAAACATCGTACCAAAACGGGCAAAAACAAAGTCGAATTCGGCTAATGGCAAAGCGATTTCAGCATCACCGCGCACAAAATCGACATTCTCAATTCTGTTGGCCGCAGCTTCCTTCCTGGCATAATCAAGAAATGCATCACAGCAATCCACGCCGACGACCGAACCACTCAGTCCAACGCGGCGGGCCAGCAATGTCGCGGTATCGCCAAAGCCACACCCGACATCCAGCACCCGGTCGCCTGCCTGCACCGGCAGGGTTGGGAAAACCGCTGCGCTGTGCTGCGACAGGCCGTCGACGAGGACGTGTTTGAACTTGATGAATTTGGGTGCCAGAACCTCGTTCCAGAAGCGGACAAATTCTGTGTCCTGTTCCGATTGATTGTCCGTGTTAACAGCGATGGTCATAGTCTTGCTCCTTGCTGGTGATGCATTTCTGCCTGAAACGAAGCTACCGAAAGCCAGAATCTGAAGCTTGCAGGGAATCTGGAGAATTCATGGAGATTGTCTGAAGATTGACAGGAATCGCAGGTTTGTGGGCTCCCTAAGCCTCAAATCTCGACCCCGCAGCTTAAAAACCGGCTGACTTTTTGGGTCGAATCCGCCAGTCTCTGACCAGTCCATCAACCATGAAGAACCGCCTAATGAAAAAAGCACTGATTGTCTGGGGAGGCTGGGAAGGCCACACGCCGCAAGCCTGCGCAAAGGTAATTTCCGAAATGCTGCAGGAGGATGGATTTGACGTTGAAATCTCCGATTCAACCGGCGCTTTTGCTGATCCTGCACTGCACCAGTTCAGCCTGATTGTTCCGATCATCACCCAGTCGACGATTGAAAATGAAGAACTTTCCAACCTGACTTCAGCGGTGGAATCGGGTGTTGGCCTTGCCGGGTTCCACGGCCAGATGGGCGATTCCTTTCGCGATGCGGTGGATTACCAATTCATGGTCGGTGGTCAATGGGTGGCTCATCCCGGCAATATCATCGATTACCGGGTCAATGTTGTTGATCACGAGGATCCGATTACCGCAGATATCGAAGACTTCGACTATCACTCAGAGCAATATTATATGCATGTTGACCCGTCCAACCAGGTATTGGCGACGACCACTTTCAGCGGCGAATATGCCAGTTGGACCAAGGGGGTGGTGATGCCGGTGGTGTGGAAACGGCACCACGGCAAAGGTCGGGTATTTTACAGTGCCCTTGGACATATTGCCGATGAGTTTTCAGTCCCCCAAATGCGCAACATCGTGCAGCGGGGCATGAATTGGGCGGCCCGCTGAGGCGGCGAGACCTGCTGTCTGCCAGATCAAGGTATCGTGCTAATCGCGAGCTTGAATTCCCCCTTCGCCCGGCCCAGATTAACCTGTGATAACCCCCACGGCTCGCCATGCGAGCCAAAGTCGAGGACATTACCGTGGAACTGAATGCCGATTTCGACGCCCGCTGTGCGGTTCACTCCTCTTCACTGCCGTGGATCGCCTCGCCGATGCCTGGGGTCGACCGGCGGATGCTTGACCGTTTGGGGGACGAAGTGGCCCGGGCCACCTCCATCGTGCGCTATGCGCCGGAAAGCCAGTTTTCTTCCCATGTTCATACCGGAGGTGAGGAATTTTTTGTGCTCGAGGGGGTGTTCCAGGACGAACATGGCGATTTTCCCGCCGGCACCTATATCCGCAATCCGCCACAATCCAGCCATACGCCGGGATCTGAGCCCGGGTGCACAATTTTCGTCAAACTCTGGCAGTTTGACATGCAGGACCGCACCCATGTGCGCATCGATACCAACAAGATGAAATATCTGCCCGATGCCACCCGTCCCGGTGTCGAGGTCATGCCGCTTTTCAACGACACGCGAGAAGACGTTGTGCTGGAGCGCTGGAAGCCTGATACAGAAGTTGAACTCAGAGCCGAAAAGGGGCTCGAGCTTCTGGTCCTGAAGGGGGCCTTTGTTGAAGCAGGCGAGAACTTTGCAGAGGGGTCCTGGTTACGCCTGCCTGCGAACTCGGCCTCGACAGTTCAGGTCGGTCCCGATGGCGCGCAGGTTTGGATAAAGCGCGATCACCTGGGCGAACCCCCGACACCTCCGCAGGTTTGAGGCATTTTCCAGCTTGATCGGACGCTGAATTCCTGTTGGGGTTTCAGGAAGTATTTTCGCCCCGGTTCCGCCCATGCCAGCCCCTGCCCCCGTTCCTGACAGCCAAGATCAACCGGCAAAGGTAGATGTGGTCATTATCGGTGGCGGCATAGCAGGCATATCCACCGCCCTTGAGCTGGTTGACAGGGGCCTGAAAGTGGCGGTCTGCGAAAAGGGCGTTATTGCAGGCGAGCAATCCAGCCGCAATTGGGGCTGGTGTCGGCAAATGGGTCGCGATCCTCGAGAACTGCCCCTGATGAAAATCTCCATGCGGGCGTGGCGACAGATGCATCAGCGTTGCAATCAAGACGTGGGCTTTCGCGAATGCGGGATTGCCTATCTGTGCGATAGCCCGGCCCAGTTGGAAAAGCGCACAAAATGGTTTGAAAGCTATGCCGGAGAATTTGACCTGTCGACGCGGATGATCTCGCCGCAGCAAGCCAATGAGCTTACGCCCAATGCCGCGGCAAACTGGCTCGGCGGACTGTTGACCCCCGATGATGGCCGGGCCGAACCCACAATTGCCGTCCCCGCCATGGCAATAGCTGCCCAGCGGGCTGGCGTTGCGATACTGCAAAACTGCGCCGTGCGCAGTCTGGCTCGTCAGGGGGGCAGGATCAGCGGCGTTGTGACCGAACGGGGTGAGATTGCCTGCCAGTCAGTGGTTCTCGCTGGTGGGGCCTGGTCGCGGCGCTTCTGCCACAATGAAGGCATCGCCCTGCCCCAGTTGACTGTGGTCAATTCCGTCATGCGAACCGCTGCACTTGAAACCGGCATTGACATATCGGTGGCTGTTGGCGATTTCGCCATCCGCAAGCGGCTGGACGGCGGCTATACCCTGGCCCACGGCACTTTGAGCGTTGCCGACATCATGCCGGACAGTTTTCGGCTGCTGCCAGACTTCTGGCCTTTGTTGAAAGACGAGTGGCGCGACTACAAACTGCGTTTCGGTAGGAAGTTCTTTGCAGAGGCTCGATTGAAACGTCGCTGGCGCAGTGATGAAGTCTCACCGTTTGAACAGATTCGCATACTGGACCCTGAACCCAATCAAGCAATTCAGCAGGCCAGCCTGCAGGCGCTAACCAAGGCCCTGCCCGTATTCGATGGCGCTGAGATCGTTGAACAATGGGGGGGCGCAATTGATGTGACGCCCGATGTGGTTCCGGTTATTTCTCCCGCCGACGGTCTGGGGGGCTTTTTCATGGCCACCGGATTTTCCGGCCATGGTTTTGGTCTGGGACCGGGCGCGGGTCGTCTGATGGCACAGATGGTTTGCGCAGAAGCGCCCTGTGTCGACCCTCATCCCTTCCGCCTGAACCGATTTGCGCAAAGGAACTGATATGGCCTTTCCCGACAAATACCGCAGCCTGATCGACGCCCAAACCTGGGCGTTCATTGAGCGGACCGCGCAGTGGTATCCGCCGGACGCGGTAAATTTCTCCATAGAAAAACAGCGCCAGGTCTATGACGATCTGTGCAATGCCCTTTCTGTCGACTATCCCGAGGGCGTGAAATCCAGCGACTTCTCCATTGCCGCCGCCGCATCGGACCACACCATTCCCTGCCGCAAATATGAGTGCAACGAGCCATCAGCCAGCGCGCAGATCCTGTATTTCCACGGCGGCGGATTTGTTATTGGCGGTCTGCACAGCCATGACAGCTATTGCGCTGAAATCTGCCATGCCACCAGACTGCCCCTTACCGCGGTTGATTACCGACTGGCACCGGAACATCCATTCCCTGCGGATTACGAAGATGTTGTACAAGCCTACCGCCATCTGGTCGGCGAATCCGAACTACCAATTATTTTGATGGGCGACAGCGCCGGTGGCAATCTGGCGGCCGCGGTGACCCATGCCAGTCGGGCAGAATCGCGACAACCGATTGGCCAATTACTCGTCTATCCAACGCTGGGGAACGACTTCGACAAGGGCTCATACCTGGAACACGCAAATGCGCCGATGCTGACCACAGAAGACATCATGTTTTATGCTCGCATGCGCACCGCTGGCGATCTGTCAAAATGGCAGCAAAAGGAGCTGTCGCCGCTGCTCGATCCCGACTTTTCCAACCTGCCCCCGACCGTGATTTTCGCAGCCCAATGCGACCCGCTGCGCGATGATGGCGAAGCCTATTGCGCCAAGATCAGAGCGGCCGGCGGCAAGGCGAAATTCATTGAGGAAGCCGGCCTGGTTCACTCTTACCTGTTGGCCCGCCACAGCGTGGATCGGGCAAAACTGGCCTTTGACAATATCAGCCAGGCCCTGTCCCTGTTGAGCAGGCAGACCTGGTAACACGGTACAAACCTGTCGCCCCCAATGAATCCCCTTTGATGGCTTCACAAACCGCTGCGCATCACCTATTTCTTGGCGACTCAGATTGGTTTGCAAATCACCTGGCGGGAATCTGATTTCCCCGATGAAAAGACCCCAAGGAAGGATCCAACATGGCGGATAGCCGCAAGCAGGAAAAAGAAGATCAAAACAAGGCCGCCGAACTTCTTTTCAGCAGCCGCAACGTGTTGGTGACTGGAACGATAGACGACAAACTTGCCAAGAACGTTGCCACCCAATTGCTTGCCCTGGCAGAGGTCAGCGACGATCCGATCAACATGTTTATCTCTTCCCCCGGCGGCCATGTGGAATCCGGCGACATGGTTCATGACATCGCCAAGTTCATCACCCCGGTGGTGCGTTGCATCGGCAGCGGCTGGGTGGCCAGTGCGGGAGCTCTGATCTTTATTTCGGCTGATCTGGAGAACCGTTTCTGTCTGCCAAATACACGCTTCCTGCTGCATCAACCAAGTGGTGGTGTTGGTGGTCAGGCTTCAGATATCGAGATTCAGGCAGAGCAGATTCGCCAGATGCGCGAACGCTTTGACAAACTGTTCTCAGAAGCCACCGGTCAGACACGCGAAAAGATCAGCGAAGATACCCACCGCGATTTCTGGCTGACCACAGATGAGGCGATCAAATATGGTCTTTTGGGATCAGTGATCGAGTCTTCCGGGGACTTGCCAAAAGGCTGATTGGCGCATCCGGTTAGCTGACGGACTGGCCATCTTCCTTGGTGAATTGCGCTGGCGGGTTTTCCAGCAGCGGCAGCACTTTTTCCGATGGTCGGCAAAGGGCAACACCCTTTGGTGAACAAACGATTGGGCGGTTGACCAGCACCGGATGCTCCAGCATGGCGTCCAGCAAGGCTTCGTCACTGACGGAAGGGTCCAGTAGGCCCAGTTCTTCCGCCGGAGATTTGCTTGTTCTCAGAGCCTCTCGCGGTGTCAGATCAGCGGCGGCAAACAGGGCCTGGAGCTGCGGACGGGTCCAGCCGGTCTGCAGATATTCAACAACTATGGGTTCCTCGCCGGATTGGCGGATCATCTCCAGCGTATTGCGCGACGTGCCGCAGTCGGGGTTATGGTGAATGACGACAGCCATCAGACCTTCTCTCCACTTCCTTCAGCCAACAACCATTTGCACACCAGCCACGCCAACACACCAGCAATCAGCTGTGCAATGACAAATCCAGGCACGTCAACCGGACGGATACCGGCAAATGTGTCGGAAAAGCCGCGTGCTATGGTCACTGCCGGATTGGCAAAACTGGTCGACGCGGTGAACCAATAGGCAGCCGTGATATAGAGACCGACAGCCATTGCCACCGCATCGGGCCGGGCCCGCAGGGTCGCCAGAATTGTAAAGACCAGACCAAAAGTCGCCACCGCCTCGGCGAACCATTGTGCACCGCCGGTGCGTGCCTTCATGGAAAACTGCAACAAGGTGTCATCGAACATGATGTGCGCTGCCCAGACGCCAAGTATGCCGCCAATGATCTGGAACACTATATAGATGCCGCACTGGTTCCAGGGCAGTTCGCCCCGCAGGGCAAACACCACCGATACAGCGGGGTTAAAATGCGCTCCCGAAATCGGCCCCAACATGGTGATGAGAACGACCAGAATGGCACCGGTTGGAATGGTATTGCCCAGCAAGGCGATGGCGACATTACCGCCCGCCAGGGTTTCGGCCATGATGCCAGAACCGACCACTGTGGCCAAAAGAAAGGCCGTGCCAATGAATTCGGCAAACCATTTGCGCTGGAGTGTTATCGATTGTGAGCTCATTGGCCGTCTGTCCAAACTGGTTCGGGAAGTGCGGATTATTTCCGCAAGTTTCCTAACCTAATGGAGAATTGTGACAGTCAGCAAACATCAAACGTAACGATTCACGATATTTTCCAGCAGTTCCTGACGTCCGGAAACCGGTTGTGGATTAATGTCCTGTGCAGTGACCCA
Source organism: Rhizobiaceae bacterium (assembly GCA_039977975.1). Lineage (GTDB taxonomy): Bacteria > Pseudomonadota > Alphaproteobacteria > Rhizobiales > Rhizobiaceae > Pseudahrensia. The sequence goes on along the minus strand of JBDWCD010000005.1, from coordinate 17,573 downwards.
TTCTGCAATCTGATCAAGCGACCATTCTCCAGCCAGCAGTTTTTCACCGCCTTCATTGCTCCAGCCTGCATAGCGCTGTTCGAGCGGATCGCTGAGCGCCCCATCATCGATCATCGCAGCGGCAGCCTTCAAACCACGAGCACAACAATCCATGCCACCGATATGAGCGATCAACAGATCGTCCGGATCGAGCGACTGGCGCCGCAGTTTGGCATCGAAATTCGTGCCACCAGTGGTAAAGCCACCAGCCCTCAACACCTGGTAATAGGCCAGCGCCATTTCCGGCACATTATTGGGGAACTGATCGGTGTCCCAGCCAGACTGGTAATCATTGCGGTTCATATCAATGGACCCGAAAATACCCAGCGCGTCAGCCAAAGCCAGTTCGTGCTCAAATGTGTGGCCGGCCAGGATGGCGTGTCCCTGTTCGATATTGACCTTTACCTCATTTTCAAGGCCGTGCCGTTTGAGGAAGCCGTAGACTGTCGCCACATCGTAATCATACTGATGCTTGGTCGGTTCCTGTGGCTTTGGCTCGATCAAAATGGCGCCTTCAAAACCGATCTTGTGCTTGTGCTCAACGACCAGATTGAGGAACCGGCCCAGTTGCGCATCTTCGCGTTTCAGATCGGTATTGAGCAGGGTTTCATAGCCCTCACGGCCGCCCCAAAGCACATAATTCTCGCCCCCAAGACGGTGGGTCGCGTCGATGCAGGTTTTTACAGTCGCAGCGGCAAAGGCAAACACCGCCGGGTCCGGATTGGTCGCCGCACCGGACATGTAGCGGCGCTGGGAAAACAAGTTGGCCGTTCCCCACAATAGTTTCAGCCCGGTCTGTTCCATCTTCTCCTCGAAATAGGAGACAATTTCTTCCAGATTGCGGGTATTTTCGGCGAAATTCGCGCCTTCCGGACGCACATCGGCGTCATGAAAACAATAATAAGGAACGCCGAGAGCGGTGAACATTTCAAAGGCAACATCAGCCTTCAGCTTGGCCGCTTTCATTGGATCGTCAAAATTTTCCTCCCACCACGGGCGCTCAAATGTCAGCCCACCAAAAGGGTCGCTGCCGGGCCAGCAGAAATTGTGCCAATAGCAGACAGCAAAGCGCAGGTGATCTTCCATCCGCTTGCCCATGACCATCTCATTGGGATCGTAATAGCGAAATGCCAATGGATTGGTGCTGTCCGCGCCTTCAAATGGAATGGTTGTGACATCGCCAAAGAATCCGGTCGACATGAAGTTCTCCTACATTTGTTTGTCTTGTGCCCTGCCGAGCCATGTCGACAGGGCCTGTTCAGTGTTCATCAAGCAGCCAGGGCTCCGGGACCCGGAACTGCACCGTCGGGGCATTTGCCAAGAATGATCATGCCCAGGACTTCGTCCTTGGTGACATCCTCGGTGCGGGCAGACCCGACAATCGCGCCGTTTTTCATCACGGTAACGCGGTCAGCCAGATCAAACACATCGTGAATGTCATGGCTGATCAGGAAGATGCCGATACCATCGGCCTTCAACTGGTGGATCAGCTCACCAACCTGTTCGGTCTCGGCCGGTCCGAGAGCCGCTGTCGGTTCGTCCATGATCAGGATGCGGGCGTTAAAGTGAATCGCCCTTGCAATCGCCACCGACTGGCGTTGACCACCAGACAGCTGTTTCACCGGGTCCTTGAAGCGTTGGAAGTTGGGGTTCAGACGCCCCATCACCTTACGGGTTTCCGCTTCCATTGCCGCATCGTCCAGGGTTCCCCAACGGGTCAGCAATTCACGCCCAAGATAGAGATTGGCCGCGGCATCGACGTTATCGGCCAGAGCCAATGTCTGGTAGATCGTTTCAATGCCATAGCCCTTGGCGTCACGGGGATTGGCAATCGTTGCCTCTCCACCATCAACAAAGATCTGTCCGCTGTCGCGGGGGTAGGCCCCGGAGAGGATTTTGATCAGCGTTGACTTGCCGGCACCGTTGTGACCCAGCAGCCCGACAACCTCGCCTGGATAAAGATCACAGGAGGCATGATCCACCGCCTTGATACCGCCAAAGGCGATGGAGATGTCTTTCATCTCCACCAGTGGTGTTTTGCCCGCATTGGGATCGGCCGACGGGCCTTTTGCTTTTTTGTTTGCAGGTTTAGCCATGTTCTTGCCTCCCTATGCTGAGTTTCTGCGATACAGGGTGTCCACCCAGACCGCGGTGACGAGGACGCCACCAACGACCATTTGCTGAATGGCCGCATCAAATCCGACAAGCACCATGCCCGACTGAAGAGACTGCATCACCAGCGCGCCGAGAATGGCGCCATAGATGGTGCCGATACCGCCGGCAAAAGATGTGCCGCCGATGACGGCAGCCGCGATCACGTAAAGCTCGTCCAATTGACCCAGCGCATTGGTTGCCGAGTTCAGGCGGGCGCTGGCGATGACCGCTGAAATGGCGGTCAGGCCACCCATCAGCGCAAAGATCATCATGGTCATTTTCTTGGTGTTGATACCGGCCAGTTCCGCCGCTTCGGGGTTGCCACCGATGGCGAATACGTAGCGGCCAAACCGGGTCCGTGTGGCCAGGAATGTCATGCCCAAGCCAACCGCCAGGGCGACCAGAACGGGAATGGCAAATCCGTGGGAAATAAACAGCCCTTCCGGCGGCACTTCGATATTGTTGGCTTCCGCATAGCGGCGCACAATGCCTTTTGGCCAAGGATAGGAATTCATCACGATAACGGCACCCAGTGTCAGCGCCGAACCGATACCGGCAATCAGATACTCTGCCCACATGGGACGCAGGGGAAAGCCGAATTTGATGCGCTGCTTGCGGCCCGAAATCAGCGCCGCAACGATGGCGACGCAGACCAGAATACCGATGATCCACGAACCCGTGGCACCGACAGTTCCGAAAGGACCACCACCGATGAGTGCAAAGGTCTGATCGACCGGGGCGATGGTTTCACCACGCGCCACCCACCAGGCCGAACCGCGCCAGAACAACAGGCCACCCAGCGTCACGATAAAAGCGGGTATGCCAAGATAGGCGATCAAAAACCCATGAAAAGCACCAATTGTCGCGCCAAAGGCAAGCCCAAAAAGGACGGTGATAATCCAGATAAACGGGCTGCCGAGACCAAGATATTGTGGAAGTATCCAAACCTGGACAACCCCCATAAGCATCGCCGTCACCCCCAGCAGGGAGCCCACCGACAGGTCAATATGCCGGGTGACGATAACCAGCACCATGCCGGTTGCCATCACCGCAATTGACGAGGTCTGGACCGACAGGTTCCAAAGGTTACGGGATGTCAAAAACGCCCCATAGCCGTTAAATATCTGACCATAGAGGTGAAAACCGACCCAGATGATCAACAAGGCCGCGACCATCCCCAACATTCGGGTGTCGACCTCTGTCGCACGCAGGAATTTCACCAGCGCGCTTTCTTTGACCTCGATTTCTTCCTGTGTATCAGACATTGTTCTTTCTCCCCGAACTCGCTGTCAAAAATGCAGTCAGCGCGGCCAGCTGCAGCTTGGACAGTCAGTTAATCAGATTGTTGGATTGGATACAAAATGGGCCGCGCAACTGGGAGAGCGGCGCGGCCCGGGCAGAAGAGACCGGGCGATCTGAACCGCCCGATCAATTTCACCAAAGTCGCTGATTAGCAGCCAGCAACACCAGCCTGAGCGCCATCACAAGCGGCTTCCTTGCCGATCCAGCCAGCATCGATGACAACGTTCATGTTGTCTTTGGTGACGGCTGTTGGGGCCAGCAGGATAGAGTTGACGGTGACGCCACGCTTACCACCGGAAAACGGTGCAACGCCTGGTACGTCGGTCATCTTCTTGCCTTCAGACAGCATCAATGCAGCCTCGGCAGCAACCTTACCCAGTGCGCGTGAGTCCTTCCATACGGACACCAGCTGAGTGCCACGTGCAACGCGGTTCAGAGCAGCAAGGTCGCCGTCCTGACCGGTTACCGGCACGTTGCCAGCCATGCCCTGAGCGGCAAGGGCAGCAACAACGCCACCGGCCATGCCGTCATTTTCAGAGATCACAGCGTCGATGTTGTTGTTATTGGCAGTCAACATCTGTTCCATGTTGCGCTGAGCATTTTCAGGCTTCCAGCCATCGGTGAATGCTTCACCAACGTTTTTGATTTTACCGGAATCAATGCTTGGCTTCAGCACTTCCATAATGCCTTCAAACAGGAAGGTCGCGTTTGGATCGCCCTGGTCGCCTTTGATGAACGCAAAATTGCCTTCCGTCTTACCTTTCGCCAACATGGTCTTGGCCATCAGACGGCCAACGCCAACATTGTCGAAAGTAATGTAGAGGGAATCTGGATGTTCGATCTGAACATCATAGGCGATCATCGGAATGCCTTCAGCAGACGCCTTGTCGACGGCTGGCAGAATTGCTTCAGAATCGAATGGCACGATCATCAGAACGTCGGCGCCCTGCGAAATCAGTGATTCAACGTCTGTCAGCTGCTTTGCAGCAGAACCCTGAGCGTCGGAAGAGATGTAGCGGTCGCCATTGGCTTCAACGATGCCCTTGATAACTGCTTCATCGCGCTTCCAGCGTTCTTCCTGAAAGATTTTCCAGGATACGCCGATTGTTTTACCAGCCGCAAATGCAGAACCGGCAACAGAAGCCGACAGCATGGCTGCGCCCATCAGGGCGATGGTTAGTTTTTTCATAAATTTCCTCCCGGTGCGAACACCAATACATGTAATAGCGACGGATCATCCGCCGAACCTCATTTAATTCGAGGCTCAAAAAAAATAGTGACTTGAACGGGGCTTTGTGTCAACATAAAAGTTATGAGATTGCAAGATATTGAAATTTATAGACTTTTTGAAGACGCCCTGTGCAAGACTGTGACTTCGGTCTCGGCAATGCGTAAATTTTGGACCCCGAAATGGTGAAGATTGTCCGCTCAGATGACATGCGCCAACACAACCGAGCGCAGATATTGTCGACGATTCGGCGGCATCAGGGGGTATCGCGCACTGAGATCAGCGCCCAGACAAAATTGAGCGCCGCCACCGTGTCAGCGATTACGTCGGACCTACTTGAGGAAGGCGTGCTTTCAAGAATTGAACCCGAGGACAGCGCTTCTCATGACAAGGCCTCGTCCGGACGGGGGCGGCCCAAAGTGTCGTTGGGCATCAATTCAAATGCTGCAATGGTTTGCGCGGTCTATTTTCAGCTGAACTTTGTCTCTGCTTCCATGTTCGACTATGCGGGCAATCTCTGCAGTGTTTACACCATCGAGATCAGCAACAAGGACATTACCTCGCAGCAAATTCGCCGCGCCGTGATCTCCAGCATTCAGGGGGCGCTCGACCGGGCCAAATCGGACAAGCAAGTTCTGCGTCATATCGAACTGGGATTTCAGGGGGTAACCGATGTTAGCGGCAACAGCATCCTGTGGACGCCTATTTGTGCAGAGCAAAATATTCCGATCAAGAGTTGGTTGGAAAGCCATTTTGGCGTCTCTGCGCATATTGCCAACGACTGCGACCTCATAGCCCAGGCGTTGAACTGGCGCGATCCGGTCAAATATGGTGAGAATTTTGCCACTGTATTGCTTGCCCACGGAGTTGGCATGGGGCTGTTTTTGCGCGGCGGCATTATCAATGGCACGCGATCCTCGGCGGTTGAATTCGGCCATATGAGCTACACTCCGGGCGGCGCGCTTTGCCGCTGCGGAAATCTCGGTTGTATTGAGGCCTATGCAGGCGATTACGCCATCTGCCGACGCGCCAAGGGGCAGGACCAGAATGTATCACCATCCGGTGTCATGGACCTTCCAGACCTGGCAGAAGTTCTGAACGCCGCCAATAGAGGCGACGCCGATGCCCTGGCAGCGATACGGGAGGCGGGCTCGGCGATTGGCACCGGTCTTGCCAGCCTGTTTGCCATAGTCGACCAGTTTCCGATTGTCCTGGTCGGACGGGGCGCCACATTGATCGAGTTTATGGAACCAGCAATCCGCGAGGCCCTTGAAACCGCGCCGGGCGACAGTCACCTGCGGGATGTTGAAATTGACTGTTTCGCAGACGAACGCCCGCTGGTACGTGAAGGCTGTGCCGTCCGCGCCCTGATGGCCCTGGACAAGCAGGTAGCCGATCGACGCCATACTGATGAGGCAGCAGAATGAAGTTCAAATGGATGATCAGCGCCGCTTTAGCAGGCGTATTGCTTGGCACAATAGGCGGCGTGAGCGGCGGCGCAGCTTTCGGCGAAGTCGAATGGGCAGAAGTCACCGCCGCACTCGGCAAATTGCAACAGGCACCATCCGGCGACCTCACCCGTCAGCAACTCGACAATCTGACCAAAATCGGTGAAGCCCTGTTTGTTGCCAAGTTCACAGCTCTTGACGGTGCTGGTCGACCGGCAGCGACCCAGGCGATCGACCCGACCAAAGTCAGACACCAGCTCACCGAACCCCTGGCCCGTATTTCCGGCCCCGATTCCCTTGCCTGTGGATCGTGTCACAACGACCCTGCCCCCGGCGGTGCTGGCGGATTTGTCACCAATGTCTTTGCGTCGGAGGGTTTTACCAACGCAAATTTCGATACCAGCGACCCACAATTTTCCAATGAACGGGGAACAAATCATCTGTTTGGCGCCGGTCTGATTGAGCTGTTGGCCCGGGAAATGAGCGCTGATCTCGCGGCCGCCCGGGCCAAGGCTTTGCGACTGGCACGGCAGCAGGGTGAACCGGAACGCGTCGCCCTTGAGAGCAAGGGCGTTTCGTTCGGCTTTTTGACGGCCTTGCCGGATGGGTTGGTGGATCTGTCGGAAGTGGATGGTGTCGATACGGATCTGGTCATCCGCCCCTTCAGCCAGAAGGGCGTGATGACGTCACTGCGCCAGTTTACGATCAACGCCATGAACCATCACCACGGCATGCAGGCGACTGAACGTTTTGGCAGCCGCTGGACCGGCGAGAATGACTTTGACGAGGACAAGCACGTTGATGAACTAACACCGGGCGACATTTCCGCGCTGGTGGCCTGGCAGGCCACCCTGCCCGCCCCGACTGTCTGGCAACCTGACAGCGATGCCTGGAAACAGGCCGCCGCAAAAGGGGCCGGACTGTTTAACGACTGGACCTGTAACAGCTGCCATCGCACTTCACTGCCCCTAAATTCCCTCAAATTCAGCGATCCGGGTCCCTTCGACGCGGCAGGCACTCTCGACACCAGCCAGGTTGAGACCACGGCACGCTACGATCTGGCGCTGTTCGACTGGGCAAAGAACCTACCCAAAGATGACGAGGGTCGTGTTCTTGTGCCGTTGTTTGGCGACCTCAAACGCCACAAAATGACCGACCGACGCATCGCCACACTTGGCAACGAGCTATTGTCTCAACGCTTTGTTGGCCGCGATGTATTCATGACGGCCGAATTGTGGGGCGTCGGCTCAACTGCCCCCTATGGCCACCGCAACGATTTCACCACGCTGGACTCGATCATATTGGCCCATGGGGGCGCAGGACGGGCAGCCCGTGATGCTTACGAAGCCGCGCCGGCACCGGACCGCTCCGCACTCATCGCCTATCTTCGCACACTGGTCATTGAAAAATGAGAGCACTCCTCACCACAATATTTGGAACTGCCCTTGCATGCAGCGTTCCCCAGATGGGCACGGCGCAGGAATTTCCTTTCGATATTCCCAGCATGCAGGAACAAGCAGCTGAAGCCGGACTGAACCACACATATGACGGCCCCTGGGAATTTTTTGTCGGTGGTGGCCTCGCCAGTTTTGACTGCAATGGCGACCGAATGCCGGACCTGTTCCTGGCTGGCGGCAGCAATCCCGCGCAATTGTTTATCAATCGCTCCGCCGTGGCCGGCGAGTTGAAATTTGAAAAGTCCCCCCTGCAATTGTCAAAACGAGACGCGTCGCGGGTATTGGGCGCCTATCCAATCAATTTTGATTCCGATTCCCATGTGGATCTGATGGTATTGCGACTGGGTGAAAACATCATTTTGAAAGGTCAGGGCAATTGCCAGTTCACCAAGGCCAACCGCGCGCTGGCCTTTGACGGTGGCAATGCCTGGAGCACTGGATTTGCAGCCACCTGGGAAAAAGACGCCAAATTCCCTACCCTGGCAATTGGCAATTATGTGGACCGCTCAGCACCCGGTTCCCCCTGGGGCACCTGCTCAGCAAATGTTCTGAACCGGCCGGTGGACAATGATGGGCTCAAATACAGCCAGCCTTACGAGCTGCAACCGGGCTATTGCTCCCTGTCGATGTTGTTTACCGACTGGAACAAGTCAGGCACCCCGTCGCTTCGGATCACCAATGACCGGCAATATTATCGTGGCGGTCAGGAGCAATTGTGGCGCCTGCCCGAAGGTGGTGGCACCCCGCGACTGTTTTCCCGCAGCCAGGGTTGGAAGCCCTTGCGCATCTGGGGCATGGGCATTGCCGAAGCTGATCTCGATCAGGACGGCTATCCCGAATATGCCTTGTCTTCCATGGGTGATACCATGCTGCAGACACTGGATCCGGAAGCCGAAGGCGAACGGCCCACCTATCGCGATGCCGCCTTTGAAAAACAAATGACCGCCCACCGGCCTTATATTGGCACCGATTTGAAACCCTCCACCGGTTGGCATACCCAATTTGCGGACCTCAACAACGACACGCGGCTGGACCTCTACATCGCCAAGGGCAATGTTGAAGCCATGCCCGACTTCGCCGCCTATGATCCCGACAACCTTTTGATGGGCGGGCTCGACCAGAAATTTTATGAACAGGGCGACAAGGCGGGGATCAATCTCGACCGCCGTGGCCGCGGCGCCGCAATTGCCGATCTCAATGCCGATGGCATGCTGGATCTGGTCGTGGTCAATCGCAAGGGACCGGTCAGCCTGTTCCGCAACCGGGGAGCCAAGACCGATTGGGGACATCGCCGGATGGGCAATTGGCTGGCCATCGAACTCAATAATGGCAAGGTGAACAAAGCCGGGGTCGGCGCCAAAATCACCGTCAAAACCGGCAATCTGACCCAATCAAGAATGGTGCAGATCGGTGGCGGGCATGCTTCCGGCCAGGCCGGTTTCATTCATGTCGGCCTCGGAGTTGCTGAACGGGCAAAAATCCGCGTTCAGTGGCCGGATGGCGACTGGAGCCATGAATACCGTGTCTTCGCCAATAATTTCGTTCAGATCCCGCGCGGCAAGCCGAACGCGCTTTATTGGTATCCGCAGCCCGCAGAAGGCAATTAGTAACGGTCGAAACCACCCCAATGCGTTAGATCAGAAATCCAGATTGGCCACCGACAGGGCATTGTCCTGAATGAATTCGCGCCGTGGTTCCACTTCTTCACCCATCAAACGGGTAAACAGATCATCGGCCTTGGTCGCTTCATTGACGCGCACCTGCAGCAATGATCTAGCATCCGGATCCAATGTGGTCTCCCACAATTGCTCGGCATTCATTTCTCCCAGGCCTTTGTAGCGCTGGAAGGACAGGCCCTTTTCTCCGGCTGCAAATACCGCATCCAACAGATCGCGCGGACCGAATACATCGGTTACAACGTCCCGTCTCTGCAACTGACTTGGCCGTCCATAGAGCGGCTGGAGATGCGAGGCAAAGGCGTCCAGCGCCCGCGCATCTGCCGATGCGATCAGGGCATTGTCGATCATATGCACCTCTTTTACACCGCGCACCATGCGCGAAAACTGCATGGCGAAACCGTTGCTGTCTTCGCGCAGTTCACCAATCCAACCGGTCTCGGTTTCTTCGGCCAGGGCATCGAGACGTTTGGCAACATAATCGGCCGCAGCAGCAGCCTTTTCTCGATCTGCCATCAGTTCAGCGTTCAGCGCGCCGGCAATCGCCAACTGTTCAACCACCCCGCGGTCATAGCGGGTATGAAGGCCTTCCAGCAGACCACGAATGTCCAGTGCCCGGTCAACAGCCGCCCGCAGATCAGCGCCAGCCATGACTTCACCGGAAGCCAGCGTCAGCGTTGCTTCATCAAGGCCACCCTCGATCAGATAATTTTCCCGCTCCGCTTCGTCTTTGAGATATTGCTCAGACTTGCCGCGCTTCACTAGGTAAAGTGGCGGTTGGGCAATATAGAGATAGCCCCGCTCGATCAGTTCAGGCATTTGCCGGAAAAAAAACGTCAGCAAAAGGGTGCGGATATGCGCCCCGTCCACATCAGCATCAGTCATGATGATGATCTTGTGGTAGCGGGCTTTTTCAATATTGAACTCGTCCTTGCCGATGCCGGTGCCCAATGCGGTGATCAGCGTGCCGATCTGTTCTGACGACAGCATTTTGTCGAACCGCGCGCGCTCAACATTCAACACCTTGCCGCGCAGCGGCAAAATGGCCTGGTTTTTCCGGTCACGACCCTGTTTGGCAGAGCCGCCGGCAGAGTCACCCTCAACAATAAACAGTTCTGATTTTGCCGGGTCGCGTTCCTGGCAGTCCGCCAGCTTGCCGGGCAGCGAGGCAATATCAAGCACCCCTTTGCGACGGGTGAGTTCGCGCGCCTTGCGGGCCGCTTCGCGGGCACTGGCCGCCTCGACGACCTTCGACACGATAATCTTGGCTTCAGTCGGGTTTTCCTCAAACCACTCCCGTAAGGTCTCATTGACCAGGCTTTCCACCACCGGGCGCACTTCCGAAGACACAAGCTTGTCCTTGGTCTGCGACGAGAATTTTGGATCCGGCACTTTTACCGACAAGGTACAGGTCAGCCCTTCCCGGCAATCATCACCGGTCAAAGAGACCTTTTCCTTTTTTATAATGCCGGAAGAATCCGCGTAGCCGGTCACCTGACGCGTCAGTGCGCCGCGAAATCCGGCGAGATGGGTGCCGCCGTCGCGCTGCGGAATATTGTTGGTAAAGCACAGCACGTTTTCGTTGTAGGAATCGTTCCACCACAGCGCCAGTTCCACTGTGATGCCGTCCTTTTCCGACTTCAGATAAATCGGCATGTCGACCAAAGCCTGTTTCGCCCGGTCCAGGTAGCGCACGAATTCCTTCAGACCGCCCTCATAGAAGAGTTCGGTTGTCTTCGGCTCCGCCGAACGGGCATCGGTCAAAATGATCCTGGTGCCCGAGTTCAAAAAGGCCAATTCCCGCAATCGGTGTTCAAGCCGGTCAAACTCGAATTTGATGTTCGAGAAGGTTTCGCTCGACGGCATGAAGGTGACTTCCGTGCCGGTATAATCGCCAGCATCACCTGTCTCCCTCAACGGCCCGTCCGACACTCCGTGGGTAAACGAAATCTCATGCCATTTGCCGTTGCGGGCAATCTTCAAAACAAGCGATACGGACAGCGCATTCACCACCGACACGCCAACCCCGTGCAGACCGCCGGAAACCTTGTAGGAATTCTGGTCGAACTTACCGCCGGCGTGCAGCTGGGTCATGATGACTTCGGCAGCCGACATGTTTTCTTCCGCATGTATATCAACGGGAATACCACGGCCATTATCGGTCACCGTCACCGAGCCTTCCGGATTGATTGTCACCGTCACCCGGTCCGCATGGCCAGCCAGCACTTCGTCAATGCCGTTGTCGACAACTTCATAGACCATGTGATGCAGGCCGGAGCCGTCATCGGTATCACCGATATACATGCCGGGGCGTTTGCGCACCGCATCCAGGCCCTTCAGAACCTTAATGGAATCAGCGCCATAGTCCTCGCCATTGCGGACTTCGCCCTCGATGGGATCCTGCTCGTCGCTCATCTATTCATCCTGCTCGATCGCATCGCAAGGGACGCAAATATCCACCTGCACGAATCGCGCAGTAAATCACTGATAATATAGGCGCTGAACCGCTAAAAACCAAACTTTTGCCGCTGATTCAGCCAAGGAGTTGGGGAGCGCGTGATCGTGAATATCTGACCAGCATTCGGGCCCGATAATTCCCGGACAGTCACCGCAACAAATTAGGAGCCAGTGGAGCCAAATCCACCGCCGCCGCGGTCGGACGAGGAGAGCTCATCCACCTCTTCCACCTCGACCTGAACGACAGGCGCAACCACCAGTTGGGCAATGCGCAGGCCACGGGTGATCTGAAACTCTTCGTCGCCGTGATTGACCAGCGGGACCTTCACTTCGCCACGATAATCTTCATCTATGGTTCCGGGCGTGTTGATGAGACTGATGCCGTGTTTGATGGCAAGACCAGACCGGGGACGCACCTGCCCCTCGTGACGATGCGGCAATTCGATGGTCAATCCAGTGGGCACCAGCATCCGCTGGCCCGGGGCCAGAATAACCACCTGGTCGTCCGGCACCGCCGCCCGCAGGTCCATGCCTGCAGCGCCCGCCGTTTCGTAGGACGGCAGGGGCAATCCGGCACTATGGGGCAGGCGCTTGATCTTCAGCAAACTCACGACAAATCCGCTCCCAGCGAGGTCATCAGCGGCGCAAATTCGCGAAACGACGTGTTGATCATCACCGTGTCATCAACCGAAACCGGCTGCCGGGACGCCATGCCCATGACCAGAAAGCTCATGGCAATACGGTGATCGAGCAGCGTCTGCACATCGCCGCCTCCAGCGACCTCTCCATTGCCGCCCCGTATCGTCAGCGTCTCTTCACCTTCCGTGCAATCCACTCCGTTGGCCTCCAACCCCCGGGCGGTCGCCGCCAGACGATCACATTCCTTGACCCGCAGCTCCTCCAGGCCGAGCATCCTGGTCTCTCCCTCGGCAAAGGCCGCCGCAACGGCCAGTACCGGATATTCGTCAATCATTGACGGTGCCCGGTCGGCAGGCACGGTGACACCTTTCAACGACGAGTGCCTGACCCGAATATCGCCAATGTCCTCACCACCGGAATTCCGGCGATCGGAGATCGTCAGATCCGCACCCATTTCGATGAGGGTTTCAAACAATCCGGTACGGGTGGGGTTGAGCAGAACGTTTTTGATGGTCACGTCGGAACCCGGCACGATCAACCCGGCGACAATTGGAAAGCTGGAGGAGGAAGGGTCGCAGGGAACCGTGATATCCTGGGCCTTCAACTCGGTCTGGCCTTTCACAGAAATATGACGGGCGCCATCCTCATCCACAGAAACGGAAATTTCGGCGCCAAATCCGGCCAGCATTTTTTCCGTATGATCACGGGTCATCACCGGTTCAATCACGGTTGTGGTTCCGGCTATGTTCAGCCCGGCCAGCAATACGGCGGACTTTACCTGTGCTGAAGCAACGGGCACCCGATAGGTGATCGGCACCGGCAGCGGCGCCCCGTGAACGGTCAGCGGCAAGCGGTCGCCTTCTGAACTGTCGACCTGCAGGCCGGTTTCGCGCAGCGGATTGAGCACCCGGCCCATCGGCCGGCTCGACAGGGAAGCATCGCCGACGAAACTGACGGGGAAATTATAACCCGCGACCAGGCCCATCGCGAGGCGCGATCCGGTGCCGGCATTGCCGAAATCCAGCGGTTCGGTGGGCGCCAACAGCGCCCCATTGCCCATGCCATCCACCAACCAGGTGTCGCCCTGTTTGCGGATATTGGCACCCAGCGCCCGCATGGCGCTGGCGGTTGCCATGACATCGTCGGCTTCCAGCAGCCCGGTCACCCGGGTCTGTCCGTCGGCGACGGCACCGAGCAGCATCGAACGGTGGGAGATCGATTTGTCACCGGGAGCCGAGATGGTTCCTGACAGATTGGTGACGGGGGAACTTGTCATTGGAACGGGCGTGTGGTCATGCCCATGGGCCTCAGTAGGACTGGCCATAATTTGCAAATTTGGTTTGGGGTTGGACGAGTGTTCGGTCAGCGCTGCGTATATAGGACGGAATCCCACTGCTGTCACCTGCCAGTACAGTCTGCGGCGATGAAACTTCCATCAAAATTGACGCATTTATCCCTTTGACAGGCGCTTCTGTGAAGGCTAGACCCTGCCATCAATCGCGCTGGCAGACTGTCGGCCGAAATCCGGATTTCTACTTTGATGAGGCAGACCATTGGCTAAACCAGAACTTGGCGAAAAGCGCCTGTGCCCCAGCTGCGCTGCAAAATATTACGATCTCAATCGCGATCCCATCCTGTGCCCTAAATGCGGCGCAACTTTCGAACTTGTTGTCACCACCGCCAAAGCCAAGCCTGAAAAGGAAGCTGAGGAAAAAGCAACCACCAGTGACGAAGAAGAAGTCGAGACTGATGGTCCAGAAATCATCAGCCTGGAAGATGCCGAGGACGATGACAGCGACACTGTTGACGGCGACGAGGAAGACATTCCAAGCGATATTCCAGATGTCGAAATCGAAGATGACGACGACGATGACCAGGCCGACGGTCCGTTTCTGGATGACGAGGATGATGACGACGAAAATCTCGCCGACTTCATCCCCGTAACCAAGGACGACAAAGAAGACACCTGATCCGATTATCCCCTGGCGGGAAATCGCATTTTTTCTTCACGAATTGGTTCAAAATTGACTTGTCAATTGCAGGACCGTTTCGTATGAACCGCGGGTTCGTTGACATTGATTGACGAACCCGAAGCCACCCACCAGGTGGCGACCACTTAACCGGCGCCAGTCGGTTCGGATGGGGCTATAGCTCAGTCGGGAGAGCGCTTGCATGGCATGCAAGAGGTCGTCGGTTCGATTCCGTCTAGCTCCACCATTCAGTCACTCCGGTGACAGGATAATTCCAATCCTCAATAATAGTATCGTAGTTTCCGTGGGTTAGCGGGATACTTGTATCTGTTTTGATCTCGTGAGACGTAATATGTCGCCATATATGTGCCAATTTATCACTTCGTCTCTCATGGCCAATCCAGTGACCTCTTGGTGGGGTGCAGTATTAGTTTCGAAAGCCAAGATGGGGCCGTTGTACGTCCCATCGAATAGGTAGATCATAACCTGACCTGAGCTTGAGCGGTGTCAGGTCGGCGGGTTGATGGCCCGATAGAATGTCTTCGATGATGTCCGGAGCGAGGTAGCCCAGCGGCAACATGCGCCTGGCATCGCCATGATCGATATTGTTTCGCTTTGCAAACTCCAGGATTGAAGGAATCGATCCGTCTTCCAAACCTGTTCTGAGAGCATACGCCTTGGCTATCAGCCTTATCAGGCTAGGGTCCCTGATGGATCTTGTTGGAGTTTTTTCTCCAACAATCAATTTCATCTCATGACCACGACGCCTGATGCACATGGGGCGGGTAATAATAATTTGGTCGGTGTCATCAGTATGTATTTCGAATGCAGTTGGGCTGAGGGAGAAGCTGATCTCTTCGTCTGACAAGGTGATTGACTTTAAGGTGGTTTGGTAAAGGGCCTTGCGCTCGATGTGATCCGCATTGGTGATTTGTTCAGCCAGGGTTTTACCTGAAGCGACAATGGCGCTAATTTCTCTCGCTGGCATGTCGTTGTCATGGAGATTCTCAATGAGATCTGTCCCTGATGTCAGTGCATCTGTCAGAACACCCTGGACCAAACTTTCGATCACTTCAGCAGGGATTCGCCAACCTTGGTTTGTATTTTCTGATTTCAGCCGTTGGCTGACATAGTAATGATATTTTTGACCTTTCTTGTTGGCATGATGAGGAACCAACTTCTGACCTTCGGCGTCAAATAGCAGTCCAGTAAGCAAGGCCGGCGATTGGCTGTTGCCTTTTGTCTTTCTCTCGAACGCGTTAGACTTCAACCCGGATTGCACCTGCACCCATACGTCTTCCTCGATTATTGCCTCGTGTTCTCCAGGATGAATTTGGTCCTTTTGCTGGATCTTCCCCCGATAAACCGGATTAGACAGTATCGCGTAGATGTGGCCACGCGATAAGGGTTGGCCACCTTTGGCTGTGCCGGACCTGTCTATCTTTCTTCGGGTTTTATATCCCATTAGGTCAGCACGCTGTTTAACCAACCGGACATTGCGGTGTTCGACATAGAGTTTGAACAGACCTTTGATGGTTTGGGCCTCATCATCCTGGATGAGCAGCTTCTTGTCTTCGCTTCTGTATCCAAGGGGAACCCTTCCTCCCATCCACATGCCCTTCTTCTTTGAGGCGGAGATTTTATCTCGGATACGCTCGGCGGTGACCTCCCTTTCAAACTGCGCAAATGACAACAGAACATTGAGTGTCAGTCGCCCCATGGATGTTGTCGTATTGAACGCCTGGGTTACAGAAACGAATGACACATCACTGCGGTCGAATATGTCGACCAGCTTTGCAAAATCGGTCAGAGAACGCGTCAGGCGGTCAACCTTGTAAACAACGATGATATCAATCAGACCGGCCTTGATATCTGATATCAGCTGCTGAAGTCCCGGACGGTCAATATGACCGCCTGATACTCCACCATCATCATAGTGTTTATCCCGCAGAACCCATCCCAGACCAGCCTGAGAGGCGATATAGGCAGAACATGCTTCATATTGTGCATCGAGGGAGTTGAACTCCTGATCCAAACCCTCTTCGTGGGACTTGCGGGTGTAGATAGCGCATCGAAAAGTCTTTTGCTTGCTCTTGAGGCCACCCCGAAGAATCTGGGACCGGACCAGTGGGCACCTGCAATGGCCTTGGCTGCGGCCGACAGGGACGTATAGGTCACTCCGTTCAGAACGTATCCCCTGTCAGAAACAATTACGGTGTGGGTTTTGCCATTCCATTCACGAACCAGTTGGCTGCCAATGCTGGTGTTTGGCTTACCGCATTGCTCAACCTGCCCGATAGACTTGCCAGCAGCAATCTTGAGGAGTTCACGGCCGACACCCGGCTTGAGCCCGCCATAGGTCTTACATTGCAGATGATAGGCCAAGCCACGGATGAGTGTTGATCGACGGGCTCCTTTGAATGGTGGGTTCCCGTAAGCCTCAAACCACCGATCGACCAGTTCTGTCCGGTTGAGTGTTTCTAGTCCGGCGAGCTTGCCGATCAGGGGCTTTTCTGACGATGCCACATTCAAACTCGCACGACCCTGATTGAATACTTTGCCGGTTTGTGGTCACTGCGCTCAATCTGATATCCACGCCGACGCAATCCCGTCAATGATGCGCGTGTGGTATGGGGCTGCCACCCCATGGCCTCACAAACTTTCTCAATCGTCACACCGCGTCTGGCCGATAACATCGACACCAGTCTAGCTTGTTTGGTCCCGGTGCGCGGGGCCGTAATAGTGAATGATGCTTCTTTGGTCATGTTACTGTCTCCATAATCACGCTCACTCAATGCAAGCGCTACCACCGAGACAGGGCCCAAACTTGAGCCGCACAGACACTACCGCTCCGTTTTGAACAGAAGTCCAGTCTGTTGTGCACAATATAGGAGTACTCCAGAATCTAAGGTAACAGAGGGCTTGAGCCTTTCCTATCTAATGGCAATCACCCCCTTTTTTTGGGGAAACGCGGCCGATGGCCAAATTGAGCAGACCCAAACGTAGATCGTCGAAGCGGACGTTGAAAATAGTCGGGTCGTGATTTGGTCAACGGCAGCAGCGAGCCTATTCCGTTGAAAAACTCATCTGAGAAACTTGGGTTTTCTGTTTTGATTTCAGTGCGATCCTGTTTGGGCATTGCTTTACGGGGTTGGGCTTGGTGCCGGGGTCAATTTTGCCAGTTTTCTAAGGTTCTGGGCGGT
>JBDWCD010000004.1:0-476249 GCA_039977975.1 Rhizobiaceae bacterium | reverse complement strand
TGAAACGTGCGCAGCGCGATGCCCTCGCATCGGGCAAGCGCGGTTCGGCTCTGGGCGTCCGCCAGTCGCAAACCCACTCAGGTCGCGCTGCGACCTGAGTACTATAAGATGCCAATTCAGGAAACATCCTGAATTGGTGGGAAGGGCGCTTTTGCGCCGATCTCGGCGCAATGGCTCTTGGACGTATGCCCGATACGACCGGCGATCCTTTACTTGATTTGGTCACAAATGCGCTCCTTCAGAATGGGTCCAGCTAAACCTGAAAGGGTCTAGGGTCCGTCCTGAGGCTAAACCTGAAAGGGTCTAGGCTACCAATAGTCCCGTGAGCTGTCAGGTGAGTGGCGTCGATCATGACGGTGTCTGGTTCTTCTCTGCCCCTGCCAAACCACCAAGGATGCGATCAAATACGCCCAAGTTGAGCCAGTGGTGATCACACATGGGCAAGTCCGCTAGCCTATTTGAATCACAGCCCGAATTATATTTGAATCCGTGAAACAGAGAATGTCGGCCATGCGGACAAAGCGTCTTGGTATGCCAAGAGCAGGTGTTTAGGTGACGACATCACCACTTGCGTCAAATTGTTCCAAAGCGGAAATCAGGTGGGTACTGCCAAATACTAATTAATTGTATAAGTGCACATAACTCCAGTCTCCACCAGATTAAAAGAAGCAGAATTGGATGGGGGTGGTTAGGTTGTTTATCAGCCATAGGCCGATTGTGGTATGAAAGGGTGGTTCTGGGATGGTCCCTCGCGAAGAAAAACTAACGGAAATCACCAACTGGCTCGTTATCAACGCGCTAACCGAGCAACCCATTAAAGAGACAATCCAAGCATTTGCAGAACGGCTATTGGATTGCGGAATTCCAGTTGACCGGATCAACTGTTCTACTTTTCAACGACATCAAATTATGGGTGCTGTGGATACAACTTGGGAAATAGACATAGGAATCTCTGATACGGAGTTTGTTCCAAAATCCGTCATAATTAATTCCAAACACAACACTACTCCCGCAGGACATTTAGCCAGAGGTGCATCTGACTTCGAACGCTATGATCTTCAGAATTCGGAAACGCGGGCTAAGTTTCAGATTTTCGGAGAACTGAACGCTCGTGGATTTAGCGACTATTTACTTATTCGACAATCTTATGGTCGATACTGGGAATCGCGGAAAACCGCAACAAATTCAGAGGGTGTCTATGGCTCATTTGCCACAAAAAATGGCAGTGGGTTTTCAGATGATCACATCCATCAAATCAAGTCGCTTTGGCCAGCATTTTCTCTTTTTTTGAAAACGGCAACCGAACAGATGCTCTCCGCGCAACTATTGGAAGCTTATGTCGGTAGAATTCCAGCGCGCAACATAATTTCTGGCATGATAGAGCGTGGAGACGGGAACAGGGTGAGTTGCGTTCTGTGGTACAGCGACTTGCGGGATTCGACCAGGCTATCCACCAGCCTACCGACAGAAGAATATTTGGAATTGTTAAACAACTATTTTGATTGTACCGCAGGTTCTGTAATCGAGAACGGTGGGGAGGTCCTCAAATTCATTGGTGACGGTGTGATGGCCATCTTTCCTCTTGATGAGCACGACGAGAAGATGGCATTTTCATCGGCGTTATTTGCAGCACGGCAAGCTCTTGTGAAGGCAGACCACTTGCACTCAAAAATAGGTTCAAGTTCGGCAGAAGACCTTGTTTTTGGAATCGGCTTGCATGCGGGGGACGTGACTCTTGGGAACGTGGGAACTGCCGGTCGTCTCGATATGACGGTAATTGGCGCTTCGGCAAATCAAGTTACCCGCATTGAGGCGCTCACGAAATCCTTAGCACTTTCGGTGTTGGCTTCGCCACAATTCTTCCAATCCAGCCCAGAGGGGCTTACGTCAATCGGAAGATATCCGGTGCCAGATCTTGGTGGAATGACCGAAATCTATTCGCTTGTCGAAAAATAGTGATTGGTTACCGCTGTGGATCATCATTGCCGGTGAGTAGGTCACCTGCATATTTCATCAGCGACAGAGGCAGTTGTTCCAAAGTGGGCTCGAAGCGGCCATTGCGACCTCTCGGATTAATGGGTCCTGACCCTTGCCCCTTTCAGGCCTAGTAGCCTTCGAACACCCGCGTATTGCATTCGCCCAATTTGCCAGTCTCAAAGCCGCGATAGAACCAGGCTTTGCGCTGCTCTGAAGTGCCGTGGTTGAAACTCTCCGGCACCACGTAGCCCTGAGTACGCTTTTGAATGGCATCATCGCCAATTTGAGTGGCCGCATTCAACGCTTCTTCCAGGTCACCCTTTTCCAGCAGACCTTTCTGATCGGTGAAATGCGCCCAGATACCGGCGAAACAATCGGCCTGCAGCTCCACCCGGATGGACATCTGATTGGCTTCCGCCTGGCTGAGCGAGCGGCGCATCTGGTTGAACCTGGGCAGCACGCCGATGACGTTCTGCACGTGATGTCCGACCTCGTGGGCAATCACATAGGCATTGGCAAAATCGCCGCTGGCGTCAAATTGCCGCGCCAGGGTCTGGAAAAACGAGGTGTCGAGATAGACCTTGCTGTCGCCGGGACAATAAAAGGGACCGGTTGCTGAACTGGCCTGTCCGCAGGCTGAGCGGATGTGACCTGAAAACATCACCAGTTTGGGTTCGGGATAGTCGCGGCCTTCCTGGCGGAAAATGCCATTCCAGACATTTTCAGTTTCCGCCAGCACGACGCCGACAAATTGCTTCATTTCATCAGAACTGGTGGTTCTGGTGCCGCCGCTGTCGGTCTTCGGTGCCGGCATGGGTGTGGTGCGGGTGGTGCGCTCGGTCTGCTGTGGCACCAAGCTGCCGCCGCCGCCGCCGGTCAGCATGTCGAGGGGATTGATGCCGCAGGATTTGAGGACAAAGAACAGGATGACGATGATGATGATCGTGCCGAAGCCACCGCCGCCGGCGCGCCGGACCGTGCCGCCTCTGCGGCCCGCACCGCCAGTGCGATTGCGACCCAATCCGCCGGGCAGGCGAAATCCGCCGCCGCCACCGCCGCGGCGTCCGCCGCTATCGCCGCCGCTGCGGACATCTTCAATATTGGAACTTTCCCGTCTTCCGCGCCAGCGCATGGCGTTTCCTCACTGCTGATAAACCTGTCTATGGGCTGCCCATCTACTATGCCGACATTAAGGCGGGGGCTGATCCGGCGCAAGGCGAAAGCCCGGTTGCGCTGACCAAGGGATGCAAATTTACCGCCTAAATCGGCCGCAGGATCGGTTCGTAACCGGCTCACTTATGTGTCAAAATCAGACTGCTGCTGCCAAGTCCGGCACAAGCGGTACAATTGCCGCACATTCATCCACGAAAATGCGGTGATTTGGGGTTCCCCGTTCGCCCGGCTTCCCCTATAGAGACGCCTTAGCCACGACATTTTGCTCTGAGCTCCGGACGGGTTTACTGGACGTGTTTCCGCACGGCAAAGAGCAGGTCAAAACTAGCCAGCTAAGGCCCGCACATGCCCAAAAGACAAGACATCGACGCCATTCTCATTATCGGGGCTGGCCCCATTGTCATTGGCCAGGCCTGTGAGTTTGACTATTCCGGCACCCAGGCCTGCAAGGCGCTGCGGGCCGAGGGCTATCGCATCGTGCTGGTCAATTCCAATCCGGCAACCATCATGACGGACCCGGAACTGGCCGACGCCACCTATATCGAACCGATCACGCCGGCCATTGTTGCCAAGATCATCGAGAAGGAACGGGCCGACCATCCTGACGAGAAGCTGGTCCTGCTGCCAACCATGGGCGGACAGACGGCGCTCAACACGGCCCTGTCGCTGGAACGTA
The DNA here is from genome assembly GCA_039977975.1 of Rhizobiaceae bacterium. Taxonomy (GTDB): domain Bacteria; phylum Pseudomonadota; class Alphaproteobacteria; order Rhizobiales; family Rhizobiaceae; genus Pseudahrensia. The sequence continues at coordinate 472,423 of JBDWCD010000004.1, read as the reverse complement.
TGGGGGTTCTGGAAAAGCATGGCGTTGAAATGATCGGTGCTGACGCAGCGGCGATCGACAAGGCAGAAGACCGGGATCTGTTCCGCACGGCCATGGACAAGATCGGTCTGGCGACACCTGCATCGGCCTTCGTCAACACTTCTGATCTGAAAAAGCAGTTTGCGGCCGATGAAAAAGAGCATTTTGCCCAAAATGGTGATCGCGACAAATTGCAGAAAGCCTGGGATACAGGCGAACAATATCGCCGCGAGCGCCACCGGATCACCGCCCAGATGCAAGCACTGGATGCCTTTGAAACCACAGGCCTGCCGGCCATTGTGCGGCCGTCCTTCACCATGGGTGGTCAGGGCGGTGGAATCGCCTACACGCTGGATGAACTCTACGAGATCGTCCTTTCCGGGGTTGAGGCTTCGCCAACAAACGAAGTGTTGGTGGAAGAATCGGTTTTGGGCTGGAAAGAGTTCGAAATGGAAGTGGTGCGCGACAAGGTGGACAACTGCATCATCGTCTGTTCGATTGAAAATGTTGATCCGATGGGCGTCCATACGGGCGACTCCATCACCGTTGCGCCAGCGCTGACCCTGACCGACAAGGAATATCAGGTCATGCGCAATGCCAGCATTGCCGTGCTGCGGGAAATCGGTGTTGAGACCGGTGGGTCCAATGTGCAGTTTGCGGTTAATCCGGCGGACGGGCGCCTGGTGGTTATTGAAATGAACCCGCGTGTGTCGCGGTCGTCTGCCCTGGCTTCGAAAGCCACCGGCTTCCCGATCGCCAAGGTCGCCGCCCGTCTGGCGGTTGGCTATACGCTGGATGAGTTGGAAAACGATATTACCGGCGGCGCAACACCAGCGTCCTTCGAACCCAGCATCGACTATGTGGTCACCAAGATCCCGCGTTTCGCCTTTGAGAAATTCGGTGCCGCCTCCGATACATTGACCACGTCGATGAAGTCGGTCGGCGAGGTGATGGCCATCGGCCGGACCTTTGCGGAAAGCTTTCAAAAAGCCTTGCGCGGCCTGGAAACCGGTCTCGATGGGCTGGATGAAATCTGGATTGACGGCTTTGACTCCAAGGCCGACAGCGAGGAAGGCCACAAGGAAAACCGCAACGCCATCCGCGCCGCGCTGGGCACGCCAAAGCCTGACCGGCTGCTGAAAGTGGCGCAAGCCATGCGGGTTGGCACCAGCCTGGAAGAGATCCATGCATTCTGCCGGATCGACCCGTGGTTCCTGGAACAGATGCAGGAAATTATCGACATGGAGGCCCGCGTGGCGGCCCATGGCCTGCCGCAAGACGCGAGCAATATGCGGGCGCTGAAATCAATGGGCTTTTCGGACAAGCGCCTGGCGCAACTCAGCGGTGGGACGGCCGCAGACGTCGCCAAGGCCCGCGCCGATCTGGATGTCCACCCGGTTTACAAACGCATTGATACCTGTGCTGCCGAATTCGCCTCACCGACCGCCTACATGTATTCCACCTATGAGACGCCCTTTGCCGGCAGCCTGCGCAGTGAGGCGGGCATATCCGATGCCAAAAAGGTGATGATTCTGGGTGGTGGTCCCAACCGGATCGGCCAGGGCATCGAGTTTGACTATTGCTGTTGCCATGCAGCCTTTGCGCTTGCTGATGCGGGCTATGAATCGATCATGGTCAACTGCAATCCAGAAACGGTATCGACCGACTATGACACGTCGGACCGGTTGTATTTTGAACCGCTGACGGCTGAAGACGTGCTGGAAATCATCCGCACGGAGCAGAGCAAAGGCGAATTCATGGGTGTGATCGTTCAATTCGGCGGCCAGACGCCGCTAGGGCTGGCCCATGACCTTGAAGCTGCAGGCGTGCCGATCCTTGGCACGTCTCCCGACAAGATCGACTTGGCGGAAGACCGCGACCGGTTCCAGAACTTCCTGAACGAGCTTGATCTGAAACAACCGGTCAACGGCATTGCCCGCTCGGTTGATGAAGCGCGGGAAATCGTCAAACAGGTTGGCTATCCGGTGGTTATCCGTCCGTCCTATGTTCTTGGCGGCCGGGCGATGGAAATTGTTCGCGATGACGCCCAGTTTGAACGCTATATTTCAGAAGCTGTGGTGGTGTCCGGCGATACACCGGTGCTGATCGATTCCTATCTGACCAACGCCATCGAAGTGGATGTCGACTGCCTCAGCGACGGCAGTTCCACCTATGTCTGCGGCATCATGGAACATATCGAAGAGGCCGGCATCCATTCCGGCGATTCCGCCTGTTCCCTGCCGACCCATTCACTTGATGCGGCGATGCTCGACGAATTGGAGCGCCAGACTTCGGCGATGGCCCTGGCACTCGGTGTCGTCGGGCTGATGAATGTGCAATATGCCATCAAGGATGGTGTCATCTACGTGCTTGAGGTCAATCCAAGGGCGTCGCGCACCGTGCCCTTCGTGGCCAAAACAATCGGCGTGCCAATTGCCCGCAATGCCGCCCGCATCATGGCCGGCGAGAGCCTGGATGAATTGCTGCCGAACCGACCCAATTCCCGTGAACTCGAGCATATTGCCGTCAAGGAAGCCGTCTTCCCGTTCGCCCGTTTCCCCGGCGTCGATACGCTGCTCGGCCCGGAAATGCGGTCCACCGGCGAGGTCATGGGCCTCGACCGCGACTATGCCATGGCATTTGCCAAGGCCCAGCTCGGCGCATCCAACGATCTGCCGAAAGAGGGTACCGTTTTCATTTCAGTCAAGGGAGACGACAAGGCGCGCATCTTGGAATCCGCCCGCAAACTGCAAGGCCTCGGCTTTAACATCCTGGCCACTGGCGGAACCCAGCGCTATCTCGCCGAACGTGGTGTCGACTGTGAGCGGGTCAATAAAGTGCTGGAAGGCCGTCCCCATATTGAGGACGCCATCCGCAACAGGCAGGTGGACATCATATTCAACACCACCGAGGGCCAGCAGGCACTGAGCGACTCCCGCTCGCTGCGGCAGGCGGCCTTGTTGAACAAAGTGCCTTACTACACCACGGTCTCCGGCAGCATCGCCGCCACCGATGCCATCGAGGCCATGGTCAATGATGACATCACAGTCAGCCCGTTGCAGGATTACTTTACCGACGCCGCATGACAGCAAGGGGCAACATGCCGGAACCGACCATCCGCAAAGCAACATTGCAAGATGTGCCGCAGATTATCGCCTGCATTGACGCGGCCTATGCCCCCTATGCCCAAACCATTGAGGACCTACCGCCGGTATCAGAAGGCCTCGACCAGGACATATTGACCAATCAGGTATGGGTGATTGAGCAGGATAACTCTGTCGCGGGCGTTGTGGTTCTGGTCCTGGGCGATGACTTTATCAAGCTGGCCAATCTTGCGGTTCATCCAGATCACGGCGGCAAAGGCCTGGGGCGGCAGCTGATTACCCATGCAGAAGATCTCGCCCGCCAACAGGGTTTTGCTGAAATGCGGCTGAATACGCACGCACAAATGACCGATACCCAACGCCTCTATCTTCGCCTCGGTTGGTGCGAAACCGGCCGCACCGGTGCCACTGTCATGATGGCCAAAACGCTATAGTTTAGCCAAATATCGGTAGTCTGCTGAGGCCCGAAATGGGTAAACGGACAGTTTCAGGTAGTCAAAATTCCTGCTAGAACAGCCTTTTGCATCCCTTCGGAAATTGCCGTGTTCCCTGCTCCTACCCTTGCTGAAATCGAAGCCGCCAGCGCTGCCTTGAGTGGTCGCATTGTCGCGACACCAACTCTGACGCTGAACTCCAACCGGTTGACCCCTCACCTGCCCGGTGACGGGGCACAGGTACATATGAAGATGGAACTGTTTCAACAGGCCGGATCGTTCAAGGCCCGGGGAGTTTTGCTGGCAGTGGATGCGTTGAATGATGACCAGCTGTCGGCCGGCGTGACCACGGTGTCGGCTGGCAATCATGCGCTGGCCGTATCCTGGGGAGCCCGAGACGCCGGCATTTCGGCAAAAGTCGTCATGCCCGACAGCGCCGACAAAATCCGCGTTGACGGGTGCAGGGCGCTGGGTGCCGAGGTGGTTCTGGTGAGGAATGTTGAGGAAGCCTTTGCTGAGGTTGACCGGCTGGTGGAAGCGGAGGGGCGCACTCTGCTGCATCCGTTTGAAAGCCCCCATATGACCCTTGGCGCGGCAACTTGCGGTCTGGAATTTGCCCGCAGCCGCCCGAATATGGAAGTGGCGGTTATTCCCGTCGGTGGTGGCGGATTTATTTCCGGAATGTCGACGGCAATTAAGCTGGCCATTCCCGATTGCCGGATCATCGGTATCGAACCCTTTGGTGCCGACAGCATGTGGCGCAGTTTTGAACGCGGCGAAGCGGTGGAACTGGAACGGGTCGACACGATTGCCGATTCTCTTGGCTCTCCGATGACCCGATCCAACGGTTTTGCCATCACCCGCGCCAACGTCGCTGAAATAGTTCGCATCGAAGATGATGAAATGCGCCGCGCGATGACGTTGCTCTATGACGGCTTGAAAATAGTCGCCGAACCGGCATGCGCGGCAACAACAGCGGCGGTCACGGGGCGGCTCAGGGATCAATTAACAGGGGCGAATGTCGGCATTGTTGCCTGCGGCTCAAATATCAGTCTGGCAAAATTTCAACGGCTCACCGAGAACTAAATCCAACTTGACGCCCCGATTCACTGCCCCATATACTGATATAGAGAGTCGACGGAGTAAGAATTAGCGCCTCCGCCGCAGAAAAATCGAAAATCACGACCATCGGTACTGTGGTTCACGCCGCATCCGAACATTAGTGTAAAACCAAGGAGGAGCCAAAATGGAAAAGGTTCCCATGACCCAGCCGGGATTTGCCGCGCTGGAATTAGAATTAAAACGCCGCCAGTCGGAAGACCGGCATCGCATTGTTAATGCGATTGCCGAAGCCCGTGAACATGGCGACCTGTCAGAAAATGCCGAGTATCACGCAGCCAAGGAACAGCAGAGCCACAATGAAGGCCGCATCATGGAACTGGAAGATGTGATCGCCCGTGCCGAAGTCATTGATATCTCCAAGATGTCTGGCGACACCATCAAATTTGGTGCAACCGTCCGTCTTGTCGACGAAGAGACTGACGAAGAAAAGCATTATCAGATTGTCGGCGATCAGGAAGCCGATGTTAATTCAGGCAAGATTTCCATCTCCAGCCCGATCGCCCGTGCGCTGATCGGCAAGGAAGAAGGTGACAGTGTTGAAGTTGCCGCCCCGGGTGGCGCCCGCGCTTATGAAATTCTGAAAGTGCAATACGTGTAGAGTTCTCAATGATCGACCTCTACACCTTCGGCACGCCCAATGGCCGTAAGGTCTCCATTGCCTTGGAAGAAATGGAGCTGGACTATTCTGTCAACTCCATTGACATCATGAACAATGAGCAGTTCCAGGCCGACTTCCTGAAAATTTCCCCCAACAACAAAATCCCCGCCATCGTTGATCACGAGACGGGGATTTCGCTGATGGAATCCGGTGTCATATTATATTATCTGGCGACCAAATCAGAGAAGTTCCTGCCCAAGGACCCGCACCACCACTGGCAAGCGCTGGAATGGCTGGACTGGCAAACGGCAGGCTTTGGCCCCATGCTCGGTCAGGCACATCACTTCTTGCATTTCAATCCTGGCCGGTCCGACTATGCCGAAAACCGCTTTGGCGAAGAGGCGCAGAGATTGTACAGCGTGTTGGAAGGGCAATTGGTGGGGCGAGACTTTGTCGCCGGCGAATATTCCATTGCCGATATGGCAATATGGCCCTGGGCAGCGCGGTTTGAATTTCAAAAGATTGATCTGAACAGATTTCCAAATGTCCTGCGTTGGTATCGAAGGATTGCCGCCCGACCGGCGGTCATCGCCGGTTATTGCGTGCCGGTCGAAACAGAAATTCCAATGCCATGAAAAAATCGGACCTCAAAATCCTGATATTGACCGACGGCAAAATCGGCGACTTGGTTCAATGCCGCGGTGTTGCGAGCAGGCTGGCAAAACCTCAACATATCAGTGAAACCGTGGTCAGTCCGGGTTGGCTGACTTCACTTCCCCTGCCCTACATGCCCCTGTCGGCGGTCGACCGGCAGTCGGCACTGATGAGCACCGACGCGGATATGATTATCGCTTCCGGGCGGCGCACCGTGCCTTATCTTCGGGCGTTGAAGGGACGTCGGGGTCGCGAGATTTTTGCCGTCTATTTAAAGGACCCAACGCTGCATCATGACATCGCGGACCTGATCTGGGCACCGGAACATGATCAATTGTCAAAACCCAATGCCATTTCGACGGTTACCTCTCCACATGCCCTGACTGCCGAGAAACTGGCCACTGCACGGCAGTCGGCCGCGGTGCGGTTCAACGACTTCCCCTCCCCCAATGTAGGTGTGATCCTCGGGGGCAATACGAAGTCCGTCAGTTGGTCGCAGGCCTCGCAACAGCGGCTGATGTCGGCTTTGCAAAGTCTGCCATCAAAAACAAACGTCCTGGTTACCGCTTCGCGGCGCACACCGAAGGAACTTTTGGGGTCTGCGCAAGCAGCGCTCAAATCTTATCACTCAAACTTCTGGGCTGATGAAGAACGGGACGGACCCAACCCCTATCTGCAGATGCTGGCCTGGTGTGACCGGCTGATCGTCACCGGCGACAGTCACAATATGGTGTCAGAAGCGCTGGTCAGCGGAAGCCCGGTTCATGTGTTCAGGCCCGATGACCTGCACAAAAAAATGCACCGCTTCCTGGACGGCCTGGAGGCCGATGGACTTGTTCGGGACATCCAACATGGTTTTGCCAGATCGACCGGCAAACCAGTCGATGCAACGGCGGAAATTTGTGCGGAGATTGTCCGCCGCTATGACGCCGCCGCCGCCGCTCGCCGCTTAACCGACAGGCACGGTTGATTCCGGAAAGGCCAATTGTTCGCGCGCGCGCCAGTCCTGGGTGACATAATTGATGATGATCGACTTGCGTACACCGTTGACCTTGCGCGCTTCAAAGCCATGCCAGGTATGGTTGGAGGGCACGAAAATCATCGCCAGATTGGGCGCGAAAGGCGATTCCCCGACATGGGTTTCCTTGTCGGCATAGATGCTGGTGCCGAGCTTTTCATGACCCTCACCGTCTGACAGGTAGAGCAGCATGGTGAAAGATTTCACGCCGATATCGGTATGCGGTTCCAGCCAAAAACCATCTGTGTCCTGGGCATATTCTATACGCAGAAACGTATCGCTGAGGTCGGTGTTGAAAGTCGACTGAACCGCAGCCACGACTTCGTTGCTTTGCAGGGCTTCCGCCAGCAGGCCACAGGCATTGTGTTGGTCGCAGTTTTCCGCGTCAAAATAATTGCGCGATTTGTTGTGCACTTCACGGGTGCCGGATACGCCTTCAAGATCAGGTGCCGGAAAGGGCAATTCCTGCAGATCCGGCAACATTTCCTTTGGCACCACATCGGAAACCAGGAAATAGGGATAGGGATCGGAATGGGCTTCAGCGGCAGCAAAGCTTGCCAAAATCGATTTCTTTACTTCTTCAACGCTCAACATAGTTATCCAACACCTTTGCCCAATAGTACCAATTTTCCGTGTGGTAGTCGGTTTATCCCATTGCGTCTAGGGAAACAATCAGGCGGCCAGACTTCTTGCAGCCCCTAACGGCCATTCCATGCAATCACATATTGTTCAAAACGGGGGATGGACATTTGCACCACTTGTAACCGGCCCCTCACCAGCCCTAAATATGGGATTGGTTAGAACGGTTAAGGCACAAGATATGGCCAATCATCACACAAAGGTACTGATCATCGGATCTGGTCCGGCCGGATATACCGCCGCCATCTATGCGGCGCGCGGCATGCTGGATCCAATCCTCGTTGCCGGCATGCAACAGGGCGGTCAGTTGACCATCACCACCGACGTTGAAAACTATCCCGGCTATGCCGATCCTGTTCAGGGTCCCTGGATGATGGAACAGATGCTCGCCCAGGCGCAAAATGTCGGCGCCAAGGTCATTAATGACTCGATCACCAAGGCCGAACTCAATGTGCGCCCGTTCCGTTTCGAGGCTGAATCCGGCGACACTTATTCAGCCGACAGCGTCATCATCTGTACCGGCGCCCAGGCCAAATGGCTGGGGCTGGAATCGGAAGAGAAATTTATGGGCTTCGGTGTGTCTGCCTGTGCCACCTGTGACGGATTCTTCTATCGCGACAAGCATGTCATCGTCGTAGGCGGCGGCAATACGGCGGTTGAGGAAGCGCTGTATTTGTCAGGCATCGCCTCCAAAGTGACCCTGGTTCACCGCCGCGATGAGCTGCGCTCCGAACGCATTCTTCAGGAACGTCTGTTCAAAAAACCCAATGTGGAATTCATGTGGGACAGCGAACTGATTGAAATCAAGGGTAAGGACGGGTTGATGCCATCGGCTGAATCCGCAGTGATCAAAAACCGCAAGACCGGTGAGGTTCAGGATTTGCCCGTCGACGGCATTTTTATTGCCATCGGCCACGCCCCTTCTGTTGAATTGTTTAAGGACCAGCTGAAACTGAAATCATCGGGCTATCTGTGGACGGCTCCTGATTCAACCGCGACAGAGATTCCGGGCGTCTATGCGGCCGGAGATGTCACCGACGACATCTACCGTCAGGCGGTCACCGCCGCAGGCATGGGCTGCATGGCGGCTTTGGAAGCGGAAAAATATCTCGCCGAGCTGGAAAGCGCCGTCGAAGCTGCCGAATAGCGCCCTGCACTGAGGCGCATTTGGCGCCATGATGTCGCCGCATCACCTTTGATCCGGGGGCATATCTTTCAGATTGCCAACAAATGCACTAAGTTCTTCAGCGGTGAACTTGCTGTGCTTGCGTGCGGTACCGGCGGGCTGGTTGGCCAGGCCCAGTTGGAGGCTGTCGCGATAGGCTTGTTTCGGACGGATCGGCCGCGGCGCAAAATTGCCGCCGCATGTGGGGCAGACATTAAAAAGAACATTGTCGACGCAATCGGCACAATAGGTGCATTCATAACTGCAGATCCGCGCTTCCGCAGACTGAGGTGGCAGATCCACATCGCACCATTCGCAGTTGGGCCGCAATTCGAGCATCAAACATTCTCCCTTGTTTGCTGGTCAGCAATCATCCTACCACCCATCCGTAACATATCGTCACAGCGAAGTGAGGCGTCTTGTTGGTGTCGTGTGCGTGTCGTAGGCTGATCGGGGCTGGAATAACTCGATTGGAGAGACACTATGAAACGTATGACCGCTCAGGACTTTGATCCGGAACTTCTCGAACTCTACGACTATTATGCCCATGGCATGATGTCGAAACGCGAATTCCTTGATCGCGCTGGCAAATTTGCCGTCGGTGGTGTGACGGCCGTGGCATTGTTGAAAATGCTCAGCCCGCAATATGCCATGGCAGAACAGGTGTCATTCAACGACCCCGACATCAAAGCCAGCTATGTCAATTACGACTCGCCCAACGGCAACGGATCGGTGGAGGCCTATCTGGTCAAGCCCAGCAATGCTGCAGGAAAACTGCCCGCTGTGCTGGTAATTCACGAAAACCGTGGCCTGAATCCCTATATCAAGGACGTGGCCCGACGGGTGGCAAAGGCCGGGTTCATGGCTCTGGCCCCAGATGGATTGACGTCAGTTGGCGGCTATCCAGGTAATGATGACGACGGCAAGGCGCTGCAGAAAACGGTTGATCGTGGCAAATTGATGAACGATTTCTTCGCCGGCTATGAACATCTGGCAGGCCGTGACGACTCCACCGGCAAAGTTGGCTGTGTCGGCTTTTGCTATGGCGGCGGTGTCTGCAATGCGCTGGCCGTGGCCTATCCGGAACTGTCAGCTTCCGCACCTTATTATGGGCGTCAGGCAAAAGCCGAAGACGTGCCCCGCATCCAGGCACCGCTGCTGTTGCACTATGGTGAGCTGGACAAGCGGGTGAATGCCGGATGGCCCGCCTATGAGGCCGCCTTGAAGGAGCATGGCAAGACCTATACCGCCCATATCTATGAGAATGCCAATCACGGCTTCCACAATGATTCAACGCCGCGCTATGACGAAAAAATGGCCGAATTGTCGTGGGGTCGAACAATTGACTTCTTCAAACAGCACCTAAACTAGCAGTGCCATGGGGCAAAATGCCCCGCAATTAGGCTTGGGGAATGGACAGAATATTTCCCCAAGCCTTTGACCTGTCGCAAAAGCCCCCTATTCTTGCAGCGATTCAAGGCCAGCGATTTGTCGTCGGCACAGCAACAGCACCGGCGGGATTTCGGCCATGCCCATGGATTGGGACAAACTGCGCATTTTCTACAAGGTCGCCAATGCTGGCAGCTTTACCCATGCGTCGGAAACGCTGAATCTCAGCCAGTCCGCCATCAGTCGCCAGATATCCTCGTTGGAATCGGAAGTCGGCGTGCCGCTGTTTCACCGCCACGCAAGGGGGCTGATTCTGACCGAACAGGGGGAAATCCTGTTCAAGGCTGCCGAAGAAGTTACCGACAAGCTGGAGGCCGCGGCGGGGCGGTTGAATGATTTTCGCGGCGCGCCCAAAGGCCCCTTAAGGGTGACCACTACGGTCGGGTTGGGGTCAGCCTGGCTGGCCATCCGAATGCGGGAATTTATCGACCTGTATCCCGATATCCAGGTGGAACTGCTGCTCAGCAATGACGAGTTGGACCTGGGCATGCGTCAGGCCGATTGCGCCTTGCGACTGCGGCAACCGCTGCAACCCGACATCATTCAGCGACGCCTGTTCACGGTGCATTTTCACGTCTTTGCCACGCAGGATTATATTGACCGGTTCGGGGCACCTGAATCCGTCAAAGATCTGGATAAACACCGGCTGGTGGTCTGGGGCGACGGAACGCCCAATTACCTGGCAGATGTCAACTGGATGCTGACTGCCGGCATGCCGCCGGGCAAAGCCCGCACGCCTGTGTTGAAGATCAATTCAATCCTGGCGATCAAGCGTGCCGTGCAACGCGGGGCCGGTCTGGCCTTGTTGCCGGACTACTCGGTTGAGGACGATTCCGGCCTGATTCCGGTCATGTCCTCGGCTGATACGGATGTGCCAAGTTTCGACACCTATTTTGCCTATTCTTCGGAATTGAGGAATTCCGCCAGACTTGGCGCGTTCCGAGATTTTCTTCTGGAACAAGCCAAAAACTGGAGTTTTTAGCAACTGCAAATCACTCGACACGCCATCCCGAAATGGAATCGCTTTGAAGGTGAAAAGCTCAAAAACCACACAAGCAGGGCTGTGGTTTACCCACTGAATGACAGAATAGGCCGTGTGTTACATTTATGTGACACCGTTTTCAGACAGTGAATTCGCGATTTTTTGGCCAGAAGAGGCCAACCAGAAACCAGCATCGTCCGATCCTAACTTGCTGATATTGAAACCTGAACTCCGTCTACTTACCATTACGTAAAACGGATGAGAGGTTCTCACGCATTCCACTATTCAATTTCAAGGTCGAGCCATGCAGTTTGTGCATAGCTCCCATGCGTCGGGCGTCATTGTAAATGATCATTAATAAATCCATATGGGAAGGGAGAGACGCGCACGGTTATCTCCTCCCAACCTGCGTCAATCCTAAAGGCAGTAGAGGTCACCCTCCCGGACCCACTGTCTAATCTTCAGCCGGACCCTCAGGTCCGGCTTTTTTTTGTCCAAATTCGGCATTTTTCGAGCTTGATGCGACAAACCCGCTATTTTCCCAAAAAAATCGGCAAAAACTCAAACCGGCACCTTTATTAATTGCTTAAGCCGGGTTAGAAATATTGAAGCAACAGGATAAAGCACCGCTTTTTCTGTTGGAAATGTGCAAATTGAGCCTTCTGACGCGGTATCAGAAAAGCTGGTTGGCACTGCTGGACGGGGCGAATTTTTGCTCCGGGCGCCTGCATAATCAGGAGCCGGGGGGAATGTATTACAGGCCTTCCAAAAAGCAGTTCGCAAGCTTGCAGCCCGGTTTGACGATCCGACAGAATCGATAATCGGTGCTTACAAGAAAGGGGTGTGCTTCTGTCGCAGGCAGCCGCCCCGGGGGTCGAACTTCCCTCAGGTTCGGCCCCCTCTTTTTTTTCAGGATCAACAAACAAACTCTGAAAATTGGAACCGGTCCAACCAATGGTCGGGCCGGCTCAGTCGATTAGACTCTTTCAGGTTTTGCTTATTTCAAGGAAGCACAGAACCGCTGAATGCGCTCACAGGCGCTCTTCAATGATTCGGTATCAGTGGCGTATGAAATCCGGAAATTGGGGCCCAGTCCGAAGGCAGATCCGTGCACTACGGCAACGCCTTCCTGCTCCAACAGGGCGGTGACAAAATCTTCGTCGGATTCCAGAACCTTGCCGCTTTCAGTGGACTTGCCCATCAGATCCTTGCAGGACGGAAAGACGTAGAAGGCACCATCGGGCTTGGGACACTGAATGCCGTTGGCCTGGTTCAGCATCGACACGACCAGATCGCGGCGCTCTTCAAATGCCTGTTTGCGTTCTTCCAGAAATTCCTGCGGTCCGTTAAGCGCTTCAACTGCCGCCCATTGGGTGATCGAGGAGGTGCCGCTGGTCTGCTGGCCCTGGATCATGTCCATGGCTTTGATCAGTTCAACAGGTCCGCCGGCATAGCCAAGACGCCAACCGGTCATTGAATAGGCTTTGGAAACACCATTCATAGTCAGGGTGCGATCATAAAGACCGGGCTCGACCTGGGCGGGAGTGGTGAATTCGAAATCGCCATAAACGAGATGCTCATACATGTCGTCGGTCAGTATCCAGACATGGGGATGACGCATCAGCACGTCGGTCAGCGCCTTCAACTCGTCGTGCGAATAGGCCGCACCTGATGGGTTGGAAGGCGAGTTGAAGAGAAACCACTTGGTCTTCGGCGTGATTGCCGCTTCCAGCGCTTCGGCTGTGACCTTGAATTCGGTTTCAATGGAGGTCTCAACATAGACATTCTCACCACCGCAGATGGCAACCATTTCCGGATAGCTCACCCAATAGGGGGTCGGAATGATGACTTCGTCGCCAGCATTCAGCGTTGCCATGAAGGCATTGAACAGAATCTGCTTGCCACCGGTTCCGGCAATGATCTGGTTGGGCTCATAGGAGAGACCGTTTTCGCGCTTGAACTTTTCGCAAATCGCCTCGCGCAATTCGATGATTCCCGCAACAGCTGTGTATTTTGTTTCGCCGCGGTCGATGGCGTCCTTGGCCGCCTGTTTAACATTATCTGGGGTATCGAAATCGGGCTCACCGGCGCCCAGGCCGATGACGTCCATGCCTTTTGCCTTGAGTTCACGCGCCTTCTGGCTGACTGCGATCGTTGCAGAGGGTTTTACGCGTGAAAGTGAATCGGCAAGGAATGCCATGGGATCAGTCTCCTGTTTGAAGTAGCGGACCACGATGCGGTCCAAACGGGCGCGAAACTAGAACCGTGGTGGCAAAAGAGCAAGCTGGAAATGACTGATTCACATGCGCAAGCGTCAACTCAATTGCGCAATGATTGCCCAACCGCAGGCCCGACCCGGCGGCGCGCAGACCATCGGTTGCCGCCGGGACCGAACCTTACGGAGAAATGGCGGTCAAATGCCGCTGCCGCGATTCAACTTTCGTCGCTGGACTGCGCCGCCACACCATCAGTGACGGAGCAATAGGCAAGGATCAATGCGAAGGCGACGACCCCGAGCAAAAAGACCGTAAAAACGATTGTCGAAAATTCCATTTTGGCACCACTCCGGTTGATTTTTGCCAAAATCGCCAAAAAAGAATTCTGCATCCTTGATTTATGTCAAAAAGCCGCCAATGCCGCCTAATATCACCAATGTAGCGGGCAAATCGTGCTCTCTCCCTCTATACCGCGAATGTTGAGAGATATCGTTTCCCCAAAACTGAATTCGCCTGCCGTGGCCAAGCCACGCACCGATTCGGACACCAGGATTTGCCTGGCCGTTGCTGCCTCGGCAACTCTGGCGGCGGTATTGACCACATTGCCGAAAAAATCGTCATCGGTTTTGATGACATCACCGGCGTGGATGCCAATGCGTATGTTCAATGCAGCGTCTTCGGAAGCGGCGGCCAGTTTTCGTTGCAGGGCAATGGACGAGCGCAGGGCCCCGGCAACCGTTGGAAAACTGGACATGGTGCCATCGCCAAGCGACTTCACCACCTCGCCATCGTCCTGCGCGACGATTGCGCGGATGGTGGAAAAATGCTCATTGATTTTTGATGCCCAGACCTTGTCACCAAACTGCGCGTTGAGAGCCGTGGACCCGACAACATCGGTGAACATGATGGTCGCCGTGCCCTGTTGGCCCAGTGACGGAGAAATCTGTTTGGCGGCCTCTATCAGTTCTGCAAATGCGTAATGCTCATGCCCGGCGATTTCAAAGTTTGTGCGCGGCGTTGAAAGGTGCATCTGAGCAATTTTCCAGTTGCCGCGCTCGAGGACAAAAATCCACGTCATGCGGATCGGTTTGACCTCTTCCATATGTTCGAATTTCAGTGTGCCGATCCAGTTGGCCCATCCCGTGGAACCGTTTTCAAAGGCTTCAATGTGATCGACATGGGCGGTGAAGGCTGGAATTTCGTTGGTGTGGCGGGAATAGCCATCGCGGACGAAACGTCCCTTCCAGTTCTCACCATGGCCCGTGCCGATATATCTCAAGTGCTCTGAATCGGAAAACAGCCCGACCAGAACTTCCGGATTCTTCTGCTCCTGCGCCTTCATCCATCTTTGAGTGACGGCGAGGAGTTCTGGTGATTCAGTTAGCAAGGCAATATCCAGAAAGAAACGACTTGATGCCAGTTTTACTGCATATACCGACTTTTGCCAGACCCGCAGCAAGCCGAATAGAACCGATTAACATGACTTGTTGAGGTCACGACAATCAGGCTATCTGGGTTCCAACAAACAGGAGTATTGATATGTTCACCCTCTATTCGATGCCTTCATCGGGGAACTCCTACAAAGTGCGTTTGCTGCTGGCCCATCTCGGGGCGAACTATACCCATATCCCCACGGAATATGATGGCGACAACACGTTGACCCGGACAGAGGATTTTTTGCGTAAGAACCCGAGCGGCAAAGTGCCGACAGTAGAATTTGAGGACGGCGCGTGCCTGTCAGAATCCAATGCCATCCTGACCTATTTTGGTGAAGGCACACGGTTTGTGCCTGACTACAAGCTGGAACGGGCCCGGATGTTCCAGTGGATGTTCTTTGAACAGAATTTCCACGAAGGTACGGTGGCAGTACGCAGTGCTGTCTATGTCTACCCGCAGCGTGAGATGGACCGGTCGCCGGAACGGCTGGCGGCTCTTCTTGACGGGGGTAATAAGGCGTTGGACGTGATGGAAACGCAACTTGCCAAGACCCCCTATCTGGCGGGAGAGGCAATCTCTTTGGCCGATCTGTGCCTGTATGGATATACTCACAGCGCCGAGCGTGGTGGATTTGACGTTTCCAGCCGCACGGGCATTGCCGCCTGGCTGGAACGGGTGCGCCGGGAGCCCGGCCATGTGACGCTGGACTGGCTGCCCAATTAAAGCCGAAGTCCTCGTTCAGGTGGGAATATTTCTGTATAGTCCAATTTGTGTGGCTATTCGTTAACCATTTGTTAACTATAAATCACTATCTCGCCGCAATTCCTCCACGTTGCAAACAACATCGGCTGCAAAAAGGCAGCATGGCGATTTGTCATGCAGTTTCAGGGGCTGTTTAAGGGTTCATCGGGGTATAATTAACAGGCTAAATTATGAAGACCGCTCGCAATCAACAGGCGCTCGCCACCCGGGTGTGCACGGCAAACCGTGTTCATGGTGCATTGCAGTCCACTATCATCATGGCGGTTGCTCTGGGCGCCACGGTATTGGTGGGACTGACAGGATTCAGTGCCTGACGCGCAAAACTGCGTTAATTTCCAACGCCGAACCAATCTTCACTACAATACCGATGGTTTGCCGCGCGCCTTGCCGCCTCGCTGTCGCCGCTGTCGCCGCCGTCGCCGCCGTCGCTGTCGTCGCTGTCGCCGCCCTTGACCGGGGCTTCGGCTCATCTTAGGCCTGAGAGATGATCTGGATCTCCCGCATTCTCACGTTCCTGTTGGGATTCTTTCTGCTTTGGGGCGTCGCCTTCCTGGTGGTGACCACCTATGGCTGGGAACGGGTTTGGCATTCTATTCATGGGCCTGCCGATTTGGGAACGGTTGAGTTTTTTCGCCTGGGTAAAACGCCAACCCGGGATGAGGTTCTCATTTGCCCGCAATCACTTTGCAAAACAGCCGACCTTGATCGTCTCAGCCCGGTCTATGACACCGACGCGCTGACCCTGCGAACCGCGTTTGTCAAAATGCTGGAGCAGGAAACCAGTCTGGAAAGGGTCGACAACGAAGCGGACCCCTATCGCCTGCGCTATGTTCAGCGCAGCCGTCTGCTGCGGCGGCCCGACACGATCAGTGTGCGGTTTTTCGAATTTAATGATGATGATGTGTCAGCGCTGGCTCTCTACGGCCGGGGACAGGTCGACATTCCCTATTGGCGGGAAAATCCAAGACGTGCTGATCGCTGGCTGGATCGCCTGAAAGGGCTTGAGAAATCCGCGGATTGACGATCCCAGACCCGTTCAGGTTTAGCTCGACAGGGTCGTCATGCAGGCAGTGTTACGACCACCATCAAGCCACCCAAATCGCTGACATCCAGCGATATCTCGCCGCCATGGGTGTGAACGATGTCCTGCGAAATGGCGAGGCCGAGACCGGTACCGGATTCATCCTGATTGCGGGCATCATCCAGCCGCACAAAGGGCTTGAACACCTCGTCGCGCAGACCCTCGGCAATGCCGGGGCCGTCGTCATGCACTTCCAGCAGGAGACTGTTTTTCCGGTGGCGCACACGCACCTCGACACGATCACCGTGACGCAGGGCGTTGAGAATGAGATTTGACATAAGCCGCGAAAAGGCGGTGGGTCGGACGACGATGGACGGGTCGCCCTTCAGTTTGACTTCAAATGACTTGTCGAGTTTTTCTGCTTCCACATGGAAGCGCTGCAGTTCTTCTTCGATACTGACGGTGCTGGCGTCTTCCCCGGTATCGCCACGGGCGAAGTCCAGATAGGCCTGCAACATGTCCTGCATGTCATCCACATCGCTGGACAGGGCGTCGACTTCGTTGGACTGGGGAACCAGGGCCAGTTGCAGGCGGAAACGGGTCAGGACGGTGCGCAGATCATGGCTGACCCCGGCCAGCATGGACGTGCGTTGGTCGAGCGCCCGTTCAATCCGGTTGCGCATTTCCAGAAATGCGACTGTCGCCTGACGCACTTCGGTTGCACCGCGCGGTCGGAACTCGTCAGGAACTGCCTGCCCCTTACCAAAAGACTCAGCAGCGTCTGCGAGCCGCTGGATGGGCCGGATCTGGTTGCGCAGAAACAGGATGGCGATGATCAGCAGCACCACGGATGCCCCGACCATCCAAAGCAGGAAAATATGAGTGTTGGAGGCATAGGCCTGTTTGCGGGGGAAGAACACACGCAGCACTTTTTCTTCCAGCCGGATGCGAATTTCCAGAATGTCGGAATCCCCCAGCGTATCAATCCAAAATGGCTTTTTGATCTGTCGGGCCAATTGCTGGCTCAATGCAGCGTCAAGAATAGAGAAAAATGGTTTTGGCTTAGGCGCTGGAAAGTCTTCCAGTGGCAGGATGCGCATATCCAGCGATAGTCTTTTGCGAGCAATGGTTGTTATGGTCTCAAATTCAGTGTCCTGCGGATAGGTCTCAATAACATCCACTAGTGCCGAAATATCGCGCACCACTGCAGCGGACAAACGATTGGTGACCGATTGCCAGTGACGCTCCATAAAGACGAAGGCGACAATCCCCTGCAGCAGCAACATCGGCGCGATGATGATAATCAGCGAGCGCCCATAGAGACCAGTTGGCATGGTCGCAGCAAATCGGCGGGCCAGGCGCCGCCAATAGCGCCGCAACGGACTATAGCGGCGCGGTCGCTGAGACGGTCGGGAAGCGGCAGGGTCCGGCGGCGGCGGCGTCAGCGGTAATCTGTCGGTTTGATCACTCAATGCCGGTCATCCCTTTGGCGGTGAAATGAAATATGGTGCCAGCCTATTCGATTTGCAGCTTATATCCAATGCCGCGAACGGTCTGAAGCCAGGTCGGGGAAGCCGGATCCGCCTCGATCTTGCGGCGCAGCCGGTTAATCTGAACATCAACGGTGCGCTCGCTGGCAGTTGCATCTTCGCCCACCAGATCAATCCGGGGCACCACCTGACCGGCGTTTTGAGCAAACAAAACCATGATTTCCCGTTCCCGGTCGGTCAGTTTGATAGGGCTTCCCGCCTTTTTCAGTTCCCTTGATGTCAGTGAGAATGTGTAGGGGCCGAACAGCACCTGCTCAATGCTCGGGGGCTCCTCGACCTTGACGCGTTTGAGAATGGAATTGATCCGCAGCACCAGCTCGCGCGGATCGAAAGGTTTCGCCAGATAGTCATCGGCACCGGCTTCCAGGCCTTTGATGCGGGCCTCAACCTCTCCCAGCGCCGTCAGCATCATCACCGGCACATCAAGCCGCTGGCGGATTGCATTTGTAAAATCCGTGCCGTTTTCACCCGGCATCATCACATCGACAATCAGCAGATCAAAGCTCAAACCGTCCAGCTTGCGGCGAGCATCGGCGGCATCGGCAGCCGTGGAGACGCGAAAGCCCTGTTCGCTCAGGTAGCGCGACAGCAGGTCGCGGATGCGCCGGTCGTCATCAATCACCAGAATATGGGCGGCGTCATCCGACAGGTTTGCTGCCTTGCCCGACTCGACGGCGGCAGTCTGTGATGCCTGTATCGTCACCATATAATGCATCCTTTCAACCGGGTACCGCGCCTATTTTGCAGTCTTTTATTGATCCTGAGCCATCAGCCCGTCGACCAGATCGCGTTCTTCCGGCTCGATCATACCGAACAGGAAATCGCGAATGCTCTCGCGATCCTTGTTCTTTATCCCCTCAATCGCGCCTTTGATCCGCCGCGACTGCATATGGGTCAATTGAATGGAAAGATTGCGGCCTTTTTGCGTTGGATACAAGAGCCGCTGACGGCGGTCTTCAGGGCCGGCAATCTGCACAAGATGTCCGCTCTCCACCAGTTGGCGCAATACCGGTCCCAGGCTCTGCTTGGTGATGCGCAGAATGTCCAACAGTTCGGCCACCACCATGCCGGGACGCCGGTTGACGAAATGCAGCACCCTGTGGTGAGCGCGGCCAAAGCCATATTCCTCCAGCATGCCGTCAGCATCGGCAATAAAGTCGCGATAGGCAAAGAAGAACAGCTCCACCAGGGGAAAGTCCAGATCCTCGTCCGGCTCCGGCGGTACCATCACCGGTTGAGAGTCGGGATCGGAATCATCAATGTGAGTGGGGCCAGACATGGGGGGACGTGGTATCCAGAATTCGCATTTAGGTCAGGACGGTTGACATAACATATACCGCGCCCATAGTAACCTATGTTTTTTGTTGGGCCGCACAGGCTTTGAGACAACAGTAAAGAGGTTTAGCATGGCTGGCGTTCCATTTGATCAGCTGGATGGAGACATCTGGTACAATGGAGAATTTGTTGAGTGGGGCAATGCTCAGGTGCATGTGCTGACCCACGGCCTGCATTATGCCAGCGCGGTATTTGAGGGCGAGCGGGCCTATGGTGGCGAAATCTTCAAATTGACCGAGCATACCGAGCGTTTGCACAAGTCGGCTGAATATCTTGGTTTTGAAATTCCCTGGTCAGTTCAGCAGATCGACGACGCCTGTATCGCCACTTTGGAGCGTCAGGGCCTGACCAACGCCTATATCCGTCCAATTGCCTGGCGTGGCAGTGAAATGATGGGAGTTTCCGCCCAGGCCAACAAGATCAACCTCGCCATCGCCGTGTGGGACTGGCCGTCCTATTTTGATCCGGCAGAAAAGATGAAGGGCATCCGCCTGGACATTGCCGACTGGAAGCGGCCCGACCCGGCGACCATTCCCTGCAAGTCAAAGGCCGCCGGTCTCTACATGATCTGCACTCTTTCAAAACACGCCGCAGAAGCCAAGGGCTATGCCGACGCGTTGATGTTTGATTATCGCGGCCGGATTGCCGAATGCACCGGTGCCAATATCTTCTTCACCAAAGACAACATCATTCACACGCCCACCCCGGATTGCTTCCTCGACGGAATCACCCGACAGACGGTGGTGGAACTGGCCAAACGGCGTCAGCTGGAAGTGGTTGAGCGAGTGATCATGCCGGAAGAAATGGCGAATTTTGAAGAATGCTTCATCACCGGCTCTGCCGCCGAGGTGACCCCGGTTTCAGAAATAGGTCCCTATAACTTCCAGCCCGGTTCGATCAGCAAATTGATGATCGAAGACTACGAAAAAGAAGTCACACCCGGCTGAGCCTTCACGCGGGCACCGCACCAAAAATCCGATCTTTTTGTGGGCGGGCAAACTTGCCATTGACTTGACGTAACGGAAGCCGTTTTATGAGCGCGGGTCCGCATCGGGCGGGCAACCATTGCGGAGGAAAAACAATGGAAGCACTACTACCAATCATCATTCAGGTCATCGCCGGCATCATGGGCGGCGGCGGCATCGCATCGGTTTTAAAAAGCGTCAATATGGGCTCTACCGGCAACCTCATTGCAGGCGCCCTTGGTGGCCTCGGTGGTGGCTCCATTCTCGGCATGTTGGGCGGTGCCGGAGCCGGCGCTGCAGTTGGTGACGCAGCCGGGGGTGGCATGTTGGGCAGTCTGATCGGATCGGCTGTTGGCGGAGGCGCCGGTGGCGCGATATTGACGGCGGTTGCCGGCATGGTGATGAACAAGATGAAGGGTTAGTAATTCAGACCCGGTTCGTGTTAACGACGGGCGGTGGCGAGACATTCTCCCACCGCCCTTTTTTGCGAGGAATATCCATGGCCAACCTTCAAATCGCGATTCTCCCAGTTACAGCATTCCAGCAGAACTGCACGCTGATGTGGGATGAAGACAGCAAGGAGGGGGTCATCATCGATCCCGGCGGGGACAATGAGCAAGTGATTGCTGCCATCGCTGAGATTGGCATGAAACCGACGGCCATCTGGCTGACCCATGGCCATATCGATCACGCCGCAGGCGCCATGGATATGAAAGACGAGTACGGTATTGAACTGATCGGCCCGCACAAGGACGATCTGCCGCTGCTGGAGGGCCTGGAGAAACAGGCGCAGATGTTTGGGCTGGACGGACAGGTGCGTAATTGCCAGCCCGATCGTTGGCTGGAAGAAGGTGATGTGATGACCATCGGCGAACATCAGTTCGATGTTTTCCACTGCCCGGGCCATGCCCCTGGCCATGTGGTTTTCTACAACAAGAAGGCGGGATTCGCCCATGTCGGCGACGTGCTATTTGCCGGTTCAATCGGACGAACCGACTTGCCGGGCGGTGATCACGACACGCTGATCAGCTCGATAAAGAACAAGCTGATGACATGGCCAGACGACGTCCAGTTTATCTGCGGCCACGGGCCAGCCAGTTCGATCGGCCAGGAGCGGGCCAGCAATCCATTTCTGCAGTAAGTCCGCTGCAGCCGCTGAGTGACATAGACAGCAAAAACCCCGCCGATTAATAATCGGCAGGGTCTCTTTAAAGCTCGAATTATTGGGTAGGGCCCTACTGGGTCTGATAACGGCTGATTTCCGTCTCCAGCATGGTGTATTCGCGGCAATCCTTGCCACAGCGCTTTTCGATTTCGCTGAGCAATTCCTGCGCCTTGTCGACCTTGCCGAGTTGCAGGAAGGCTTCGCCCATATACTCCATTACCAGCGTATAATCGGGATCTTCCCGCAATGCCGCGGCATAATAGGTGAGACCTTTTTCAACACGTCCGAGCTTGCGGTTGGAATAGCCCAAATAGTTCAGAATTCGTGGATCATTCTTGTTCTCGGCCAGTTCCAGGACAACAATGGCTTCTTCATAGCGACGGTTATAAGCCAGATCGCGAGCCGCTTCGTAGATATTATCATCATCCAGATTGCTGGACTGTTCCGGAACCACACATTTTTTGGTCTTTTTGTCCCAGACCTTGCCATTGATGCAGGTGGGCGTTGTGTTCGATGAACCACCGCTGCTGGCAGCGAAAACCTGGCCGGAAACAGAAGCGATACCAACGACAAGTCCAGCCGCCAAAACGGTTTTTAGTGAACGAGACAACATGTTTTTCTCCATTTTGCTGTTGCCGCGACGTCAGTCACCGCAGCATCTAACTACCCTCAATATACGCAAGAGCACCCATTGAAGTTTCAGACTAGCGCCGAAAAAAGGCAATGTCATGAGGTCAGACCAAAGACGTGAAAAACATAACATGATTGTGCTTGCACTTTACTTCAGATGGGCCTAGCGAGGCTTTTCAACTGCCAAATTCCGGAACTTTAGAGCCTTTCACGGCCAAATGGACCCATTCTGAAGGAGCGCTTTTGTGACAAGATCAAGTAAAGGATCGCCGGTCGTATCGGGCATACGTCCAAGAGCCATTGCGCCGAGATCGGCGCAAAAGCGCCCTTCCCACCAATTCAGGATGTTTCCTGAATTGGCATCAGATAGTGCTCAGGTCGCAGCGCGACCTGAGTGGGTTTGCGACTGGCGGACGCCCAGAGCCGAACCGTGCTTGCCCGATGCGAGGGCATCGCGCTGTGCACGTTTCAACTCTGGATCATCTCGCCAGTCACAAACAGAATTGCGTCCATTTGGCCGTGAAAGGCTCTAACAATGTCTCGAAGCTCTGCTAATGCGTTGTTGCTGATCGCTGGCCTGGTCTGGGGCCTTGGATTCATTGCCCAGGAAACGGCGATGGAAGATATCGGCCCGTTCACCTTCATGTCGCTGCGCTTTGCCCTGGCGTCACTGGCCATTTTGCCGTTCGCCCTTGTGGAACACCAAAAAGCCATTGCTTCGGGAGGCGCTACGCGGCCCTTTTCGAAACACGACTGGACCGCAATTTGCCTGGTCGGGCTCATGTTTTTCTTCGCCATGGCGCTGCAACAGGTGGGCCTGTTGGGAACTACGGTGACCAATGCGGGGGTGCTGACCGGTCTGTATGTTGTTCTGACCCCGATGCTGGCTTTCTTTGCGCTGGGTCAAAGCCAGCCAAAACTTGTCTGGCCAGCAGCTTTGATGGCGTTTTTTGGCATCTGGTTGCTGGGTGGCGGTGGGCTGGATCAGCTCAACTGGGGTGACTGGCTTGTTGTCCTTGGCGCCATCTTTGCCGGACTGCATGTGCTGGCGATGGGCCATGCGGTCACCCGCCTGCGCCGCCCGGCGGCAGTGGCCTGCGCCCAATTTGCTGTGGCCGGGCTGATGTCCGGCTTCGGCTTTGCGATTGCCCGACTGGCCGAATGGCGCCACGAACCACTGGTTTCGACCCAAACATTGTTGGCAGCGGCACCGGAAATTCTCTATGCCGCACTGTTTGCCGGGGCGTTGGCCTTTTTGCTGATGGCAATCTGCCAGCAATATACACGGGCCGCCGACGCCGCGGTGTTGATGTCCTCTGAAGCCCTGTTTGCAGCCGCTGCCGGAGCCATATTACTGGGGGAACGGCTCACCTGGATCGGATATTCGGGAGGATTCCTGCTGTTCGTGGCCATCACCACAACCAGCCTGGCGGCGGCTAAATTCAAAGAATCGATAGCCTAAATTCAAAAAATGCTTGCCAAAGGACTAATATCGCCGCCATTATTTGCATGTTCGGGTCATTTTATGCCCGGAGACTGGAAACGAGCTGTTTGAGCGGCGGCGACATAGCCAACCATTTCGAGCAGGCCACAGGGAAGACTTTTGACCGCCATTGGCGGGTCAGATGCGTGATGCCCCCCTTCCCCTAGGCAATCTATAAAAGAGCATCACTTCCTTTCCCCGACGCAGGAACCTGGATTTTCTGCATGTCTTATGCAGGCATCACACTTGGGAAAAGGAAATCCCCCATGCAAGGCACCGTAAAATTCTTCAACGCAGCAAAGGGTTATGGCTTCATCACCCCGGATGAAGGCGAGAAGGACATTTTTGTGCACATCTCTGCCGTCGAACAATCGGGTCTCGGCTCGTTGGAAGAAGGTCAGAAGATTACTTTTGAAGTGGAACCCGACCGCAAGGGCAAGGGTCCAAAGGCGATCGAGCTGAAACTGGTCGTCCAATAAAGCTTTGTTCAGACCCAATGCCGATCGGACTCGGTTTTGGATGCAAATGCGCAGCATATCTGGCCGCACAAATCAGCTTTTTCCGGCAAATGCCGCGATTGCCTGACTGGCAATCTGCTTGCCCCATTCCTGAACAAAATGCCCGGCATCTTCGATGACCATCGGTTCCGGGCACCCGTTGATGATCTTGCGCATCTTTTCCATCACCGGTGGCCCGAGTACCGGATCCTGTGCGCCAACCGCCATGAATGACTGGCCCTGCCATTCATTGCGCCAGAACTCGGCGGCGCGTTTACTTGTTTCGATACCCTCCATCCCGGGCTCAACCATCACCATTTCAGGAAACCGGCGCATGCCTGCCTTAAAGGTCATGTCCGGGAACGGCGCGTTGTAGGCCTGTTGCTCAGCCTCATTGAGAATCGGCGTGGCGCGTTTCATCAATCTGCCGACATTCATGTCCGGATTGGCGGCCACATAGGCCCGCCAGTCGAGAAACGCCTGGCTGGGCGCCTTGCCCATGGCAAGTACTGTATTCATGATCAGCAGCCGTTCAAAACGCTCCGGCATGTCCGGCGGCAAGGTCAGACCCAACAAGCCGCCCCAGTCCTGAACCACCAAAGTGATGTTTGTCAGGTTCAGCCGCTCGATCAGCGCCAGCATCATGTTGCGGTGGAAATGGAAGCCGTAAACCGCGTCATTGATCGGCTTGTCGGATCGGCCAAACCCCAACCAGTCCGGCGCAATAACCCGGGCACCGCTGTCGACAAATTCCGGAATCATCTTGCGGTAAAGATAGCTCCAGGTGGGCTGACCATGCAGGCACAGATAGACATGATCTGCATCCTGCGCCCCTTCATCGACATAATGCACCCGCAACCCTTCATAACCTGGCAGATCGTCGATGTAATTGGGCTCATAGGGCCAGTCCGACAGGTTGAGAAAATATTCGTCCGGTGTCGTCAGCGATGGTATTTGTGGCACGATACTTCCTTCTCAGACCATTGGGCACAAGCCCGGCGCCCTGCCATTGGCAAGCACTATGGTCATCAGCGTAACGCACTGTTTGTTGAAACTTCAATGAGCCTTGGAAAGTTTACCCATTCGACGCCGCTGTTGCCGCCGTCGCCGCGGTCGCCGACGGGTCATCACATCATCCGCTCGCCATTGGGAACCGGCTTATCGATGGCCGCCAGAACGATGTCGCCATTTTCGTCGGCATATCCCAATGTCAGCACTTCCGACATGATGGGGCCAATCTGGCGTGGCGGAAAATTGGTAACCGCCATCACCTGACGCCCAACCAAGTCTTCTGGTTGATAGTGTACAGTGATTTGGGCCGAGCACTTCTTTTCGCCAATATCCGGACCAAAATCGATCAGCATTATGTAGGCGGGCTTGCGGGCTTCGGCGAACACTTCCGCCTGGACGATGGTTCCGACCCGTATCTCTACCTTCATAAAGTCGTCAAAGCTTATTTGTTGCGACATTGTCAGCCTGCCAGTTCACGGGATCGCCTGGCTGCAGCTTCAACCGCGTCGCGCAGCAGATCAGGGAAACCACCATCGGCCATCAACACTTCAAGCGCCGCCTGCGTGGTGCCGTTGGGCGAGGTCACATTTCGCCGCAACTGCGAGGGGGACAATTCCGATTGCCGCATCAATTCACCGGCTCCGCTGACCGTCGCTTCCGCCAGCGTTGCCGCCAGTTGCACCGGCAATCCTGCCGCTTCGCCGGCTTCCGCCAAAGCTTCCGCCAGATGAAACAGATAGGCAGGGCCACTGCCGGACACCGCGGTAATCGCGTCCATCAACAGCTCATCTTCAATCCATTCCACCATGCCGATGGCCGACAAAGTATTTGTGACAATCGATCTCTGCTGCTCGCTGACGCTTGTATTGGCAACACAAACCGTAATGCCCCGCTGCACCATGGCAGGCGTGTTGGGCATGGCGCGAATGACCCGCGGGCTCACCTCAGCAAAGGGGGCGGCCAATTGGGCAATTGTGGTTCCGGCCGCAACCGACAGCAGCGCATTGTCGCTGGTCACAAGACCGCTCAGTCCCGGCAGCACTTTTTCCATCATCTGCGGTTTTACGGCAACGACGATCAGATCCGCCGGCCGGGCCTGGCTGGCGTCGGATACATGGGTAACCCCGTGCTCGCCAATCATTTCCAGCATGTAGATGGGTGGGTTTGGATCAACAACGGTGATGGCCTGCGGGTCATGCCCCCCGGCCAACCAGCCGCCGAGCATGGCACCGCCCATGTTTCCAGCCCCGATCAGACATATGGTCGGCGAGACGTGCAACTGGGAGGACATCACACTTATGCCTCGCCAACCGTGTCGAACAGCACGCTGTCCAACGCCTCCGTCGCTGACTTGCCAGCCCAGACGACGAATTGAAATGCCTGATAATAGCGTTCGCAGGACGACAAAGCCGCCTGCAGCAAACATTCGATTTGTGCATCATTTACTTCAGCGCCACCGGAGAGAGGAATGGCCTGCCGAAACAGAACCGACCCATCCTGTGGCCAAACTTCAAAATGTCCGAACAACAATTGCTCGTTGATCTGCGACAACAGCCGCATGGTTTCCACATGGCGCTTTTTGGGAACCCGCATGTCAAACCCACAGGCAATATGCAGGGCCTCAAAATCTTCCATCCAGGAGAACGAGACGGAGTAGTCGGTCCACACACCCTGAACCAGAATGGCGATCTCATCATCAGCAGGTCGCTCAAACGACCATTTGTTGAAGTCAGCAACCTGCTCAATGGTATCGACCGGATGACTGGCCCGTTCCAAAAGTGACTCACCAATGCCCATCAAATCTCGCTCTTTCTCTAAGCAACACCGCGCGTGCAGCCACCCCCAGGCGGATAATCTGCGCTATTGAAAACAATTCCGGCGGGAAGAACTTGAAACGCGAAACCGTTCCGAATCATTTGTTGGTTTCACAATAATACGAGACGCGACACAGCGAACCCCGCAGTACAGATCATGCACAGAATCACCGGCTTGAGCGTTGAATCAAAGTTTTTGAATGCACCAGCAAACGATTCAAAAGAATCAGGATTTCAAAACTTATCCACGGGCAAATTTTTTCAACAGGGTTTTTGCCCAGCGGCGGTTATTTCTTCGCCGCAGGCTTTCGGGCCGCCGGTTTTTTGGCAGCAGGCTTTTTTGCCTTCGCCTGAACCAGGTTTTTCAGTTCGTCAATTTCGGCTCGCAGAGCTTCATTTTCCATGCGCGCCTTCGACGCCATTTCCTTGACTGCCTCAAATTCATCGCGCTGAACAAGGTCCATCTGCAGCAAAAACCGCTCGGCCTGGCTTTTCATGGCCCCTTCCATCTCACGACGCGCGCCCTGGGCGACGCCGGCTGCGTCGGTCATCAGTTTCGCAAATTCATCAAACAGGCGCGATGGCCCCTGATCGCCTTGGTTCATGACAGGCTCCAATGGGTAAGTTCTGACCATTACCTAGGGGCTTGGGGCCGCGACTTCAACTGTCCATATGCGGCAACTTGATGCGCCGGGCGTTTCCGGGCAAAAGCTGAAACACCAACCTCCATCGGACATATCCCATGCACCCGCTTGCCAATACAATCTCGGCGCTCAGCTTTCCGGCCATAGACCCGGTGCTGATTCAGATCGGCCCGTTTGCCGTTCACTGGTATGGCGTCGCCTATGTTGTCGGCATTGTGCTGGGCTGGATATTTGCCAAACGCGTGGTCTCCAATCCCGCCCTGTGGCCAGCCAGCGGTTCCCCCATCAAGCCGATCCATCTGGACGATTTTCTCACCTGGGCAGTGATCGGCATCATTGCCGGGGGCCGGCTGGGCTATGTGCTGTTCTATAATCTGGGCTACTATTTGAGCAATCCGCTGCAAATCCCGGCTGTCTGGGATGGTGGCATGAGCTTTCATGGCGGTACGATCGGCTCGATCATCGCCATGGTGCTGTTTGCCCGCTCCCGTGGCTTTTCCGCCTATTCCCTGTTGGACGTTATTGCAACTGCATCCTGTTTCGGCATTTTCTTCGTCCGCATCGCCAATTTCGTCAATTCGGAACTCTGGGGGCGCACATCCGACGTGGCCTGGGCGATGGTATTCCCCAATGGCGGCCCCTTGCCCCGCCATCCAAGCCAGCTTTATGAAGCCGGCCTCGAGGGGCTGGTCCTGTTATGCGTTCTGGCACTGCTGATTTTCCGGTTTGGCAAGTTGAAGAATCCGGGTTTCGTCAGCGGCACCTGGGTGGTCGGCTACGGTCTGTCCCGCATTGTCGTGGAATTCTTCCGCCAGCCCGACGCCCATATCGGTTATCTCGCGGGCGGATGGCTGACCATGGGCATGATCCTTTCCCTGCCGATGCTGGCAATCGGTATCTGGGGCATGGTGTCATCAAAAAACCGCCCCCCCTGGCACTCGCACAGCGGCGGCAGCGGCGACGGCGGCGACGAAGACGACGGCGGCGGCGAGGACACCGCTGTATCCAAATGACTCCGCTGGAGGAAGAAATCCGCCGACATATACAGATGCACGGCCCGATGCCTCTGGCGGACTATATGACGCTTTGCCTGACCCATCCTGAACACGGCTATTACACCACCGGCAATCCGGTCGGAGGACGCGCCTCGGCCCAGCGTCAGGCCGGCGATTTCATCACCGCACCGGAAGTCAGCCAGATGTTCGGCGAATTGCTTGGCGTTTGGTGCATGGAGATGTGGCAGGCTCTCGGCTCGCCACCCTCCTTCAATCTGGTGGAGATCGGCCCGGGTCGCGGCACGCTGATGCAGGATCTGTTGCGCATCTCCGATGCCCTGTCCGGCTTTAAATCTGCTTGCCATGTGCACCTGATCGAGGTCAGCCCGACTCTCAGCGAACAACAGAGCCTGACATTGTCCTCCGCCGCCAACATTACCTGGCTGCGCGATATCGACGATCTGACACCACGGCCCACCCTCATCCTGGCCAACGAATTACTTGATGCCCTGCCCTTTCGCCAATGGTGCAAGAACGGCGAGGAGTGGTTTGAACGGGCCGTTGGCCTGATTGATGATCAATTGGCCTTCGTCTTACGTCCCAACCAGCTGGACAAGGCGGAACTGCCAGAAGATCACAGTGAACGGCCTCAGGCCACCCTGTTTGAAACGGCGCCTGCCCGCGAAGCCTTTGTCTCCCGGATTGCCGATTTTCTGCGCCAACAGTCGGGCGCGGCTCTGTTGATTGACTACGGGCATCTGAAATCCGGTTTTGGCGATACATTTCAGGCGGTCCGGGACCATGCCTTTGCCGATCCCCTGACCGGGCTTGGCCAGACCGACCTGACCAGCCATGTCGACTTCGCCCCGCTCTGCGCTATTGCCCGGGCCAATGACTGTGAGGTGCCAGAGCCCGTCACCCAGGGTGAGTTCCTGCTGGCGCTCGGCCTGTTGGAAAGGGCCGGAGCGCTGGGGACGGGACACGATACGGCTGTGCACGACCGACTGCATCAGGCCGTGGAACGTTTGGCCGGACCATCGCAAATGGGCGATTTGTTCAAGGTCATGGCCTTTGGCGCCGCGTCGGACCCTGCTGGCCTGACTGACCGCTGGCCAGGATTTTCATAAGCCTGAAGTTTCCGGTTGCGCCTATCCGGACTTCGGTTAGGTTTGATCAACACTGAACGGTTCATGGGCGTGATGAGCAAGGTTATTCCAATTCAAAGCCGATCCCTGGAGGCTCTGGATAACATCCAGCATGGCTTCTTCACCCGCCAGGGGGGCGTGTCAGGGGGGCTCTATGAAGGCCTCAATGCCGGACTTGGATCAAACGACGTTCACGGCGATGTGGTGGAAAACCGCCGCCGTATGACCGACGCGCTCGGCGTCGCCCAAGACAGGCTCGCCTCCCCCTACCAGGTGCATTCACCTGACGTGATCATCACTGATCAAGCCTGGACCAGTGACCGGCCAAAGGCCGATGGTGTGGTGACAAACAGGAAGGGACTGGCACTCGGCATCGTCACCGCCGATTGCGGACCCGTCCTGTTAGCTGACGCCAATGCCGGCGTGATTGGTGCCTGTCATGCCGGTTGGAAAGGCGCCTTGAACGGTGTGCTTGAAAACACCGTGGCGGCGATGGTCGAAATTGGCGCAGATATCGCAAATATTACCGGCATTCTGGGGCCCACAATTTCGCAGGACAATTATCAGGTGGGACCGGGATTTGCCTCGCCCTTCCTTGCGGTTTCTCCAGACAATGCCCGATATTTCACCGGTTCCGACAAGGTCGGTCATTACCAATTTGACCTGACCGGCTATATTGTCGACCGGCTGTCCAACCTCGGCATTCAGGCGGCGGCGGTTAACCGCTGCACCTATGCGGAAGAAGACAATTTCTACTCCTATCGCCGAACCACCCATCGCCAAGAACCAGACTATGGGCGGCAATTATCCGCCATCGTCCTGAACGACACCTGATCGGAACCAGATATGTTGCACTTTTCTGAGCAAGAGTTTTCCAACAGACGCGCCCTCCTGTCGGCGCGCATGCAGGAGCGTGGGCTGGAGGCGCTGTTGCTGTTTGCCCAGGAAAGCATGTATTGGCTGACCGGCTATGACACATTTGGCTTCTGTTTCTTCCAGTGTCTGGTGGTCAAAGCCGATGGCGAAATGGCCCTGCTGACCCGTTCCGCCGACCTGCGCCAGGCCCGCCACACGTCAAATATTGAAAACATTGTCATCTGGACCGACAGCGGCAGCGCCAATCCGGCCAATGATCTGCGCGATCTGATGTCACAAATGGGTCTGCTCGGCACGAAAATCGGCGTTGAATATGATTGCCCGGGACTGAATGCGGCCAATGGCAAGAAGGTTGATGACGTATTGCGCAGTTTTGCCGACGCCAGCGACGCTTCCGATCTGGTCCACCGCCTGCGCCTGATCAAAAGCGACGAAGAGATCGTCCATGTCCGTAAGGCCGCAGAGCACGCCGATGCGGCCTTTGATGCGGCGCTGAAAACTACCAAAGCCGGTGCCGATGAAGCCAAGATCCTCGCCGCCATGCAGGGTGCCGTGCTGGAGGCCGGCGGCGATTACGCCGGCAATGGTTTCATCATCGGTTCCGCCGAAGATGCCCTGTTGTGCCGTTATAAATCCGGACGCCGCAAGCTGTCGAAGGATGACCAGCTGACCCTCGAATGGGCAGGCGTCTCTGCCCAGTACCACATGGCGATGATGCGCACTCTGGTGATTGGCAAGCCAAAGCCCGACCATGAACGCTTTTTCAACGCCGCCCGTGATGCCCTGACGGCCGTCGAAGGGGCGATGACCTTGGGCAATACATTTGGCGATATTTTTGATGCGCATACCAAGGTGATGGATGCAGCCGGACTGGCCCGCCATCGCCTTAATGCCTGCGGTTATTCGGTCGGCGCCCGCTACGCACCCTGCTGGATGGATGGGCCGATGTTTTTTGCCGGCAATGACACTGAAGTGGCACCCAATATGACCCTGTTTGCCCATATGATCATCATGGACAGTGACAGCCAGACGGCGATGAGCCTGGGACAGACCTACCTCACAACCGAGGGGAAACCGGAACAGTTGAGCTGCCATGGGCTGGATTTTATTGTCCTGTAATGGGGATAAAGCGACGAATCTGTCTGGTGAAACGATCAAGCTGTTGTTAAGACAAGCCCACAAACTCCGCATGCAAGATCGCAGACCCGCATGAAGCTCTTTTCTGGAAACGCTAATCAGAGTCTGGCGGAGGAAATTGCCCGCTATCTGGATATCACCCTCGGCAAATGTGAAGTGAAGCGCTTTGCCGATCAAGAAATCTTTGTCGAGATCCAGGAAAATGTCCGCGGCGAAGACGTTTTCATACTGCAGTCAACCTCTTATCCGGCAAATGACAACCTGATGGAATTGCTGATCATGATCGACGCGGCGCGCCGTTCTTCAGCCCGCCGCATCACCGCCGTCCTGCCCTATTTCGGCTATGCCCGCCAGGACCGCAAGCCCGGCCCAAGGACACCCATTTCAGCCAAGCTGGTGGCCAATCTGATTACCGAAGCCGGCGCGGATCGCGTGCTGACACTGGACCTGCATGCCGGCCAGATTCAGGGCTTTTTCGATATTCCAACCGACAATCTGTTTGCCGTGCCGGTGATGAGCCGCGATTTGCGGGCCAATTACAATGTTGACAATCTGATGGTGGTTTCGCCCGACGTTGGCGGCGTGGTCCGTGCCCGGGCGCTGGCGCGCCGCGTCAACTCGCCGCTGGCGATCGTCGACAAGCGCCGCGACAAGCCCGGAGAGTCAGAAGTGATGAACGTCATTGGTGACGTTTCCGGCCGCGACTGTATCTTGATCGACGACATCATCGATTCCGGTGGCACCCTGTGCAACGCCGCTGAAGCCCTGCTGGCCAATGGCGCCATATCAGTGACCGCCTATATTTCCCACGGCGTTCTGTCTGGCGGAGCCGTGGCGCGGATCACTTCTTCAAAGCTGAAGGAACTGGTGATCACCAGCACCATCGAGCCAACCCCGGCGGTGCAGGCAGCCCACAATATCCGTGTCATCTCGATTGCCGACCTGATCGGTGAAGCGATCAACCGCACGGCGCTGGAACAGTCGGTTTCCAGCCTGTTCGACTAGGGTCTAAACATCACCGCAATTTTCGGCCAAAGCCCTTGCGTCCAGCGGTGCTTGGGTCTATAGCACCGCCACCGTGTCGACACCCCTGGAGGGAACACGGGTCAATCTGGAAATCATGACACCTTATCGGATCAAGGTCCTGGATTGAGCTGGTTTGAACCAAACGGTTTGGCCGGCAACCTCTGACAAACGCTTAGGAGCATATTATGAGCGATACAAACAAGCTCGAGGCCCAGGCGCGTGACCGTGTAGGCAAGGGGGCCGCACGCGAGCTGCGCAGGAATTCAATGGTGCCTGCCGTTATTTACGGCGACAAGAAACCCCCTCTCGGCATTGCCCTGCCCCACAAAGATGTCACCATGCGTGTGTATGGCGGTGGCTTCATGACAACCATCCTGTCGATCGATGTTGATGGCGAATCTCACCAGGTTCTTCCTAAGGACTACCAGCTGCACCCGGTTTCAGACAAAGTTCTGCATGTCGACCTGCTGCGCGTTTCACGCCGCACCGTTGTGACCGTTGAAATTCCGGTCAACTTTATCAACGAAGAAGAATGCCCAGGCCTGAAAGCCGGTGGTGTGCTCAACATTGTGCGCCACACCGTTGAGGTCAACGTGCCTGCCACGTCGATCCCTGAGGGTTTTGAAATCGATCTGACACCTTTCGACGTTGGTGATTCCATCAACATTTCCTCGGTTGACCTGCCGGAAGATGTGGAACCAACCATTACCGACCGTGACTTCACCATCGCCACCATCGCAACACCAGCAGCCCTGCGCTCTGAGGATGATGCGGATGAGGATGAAGAAGGCCTCGAAGGTGAAGAAGGCGAAGAGGGTGCAGAAGACGGCGAAGGCGCTGAAGGCGAAGGCGACGAATAAGCCAGATTTGCTTCAACCTGATGAAGACGGGACGATCCCATGCTTCTCATCGTTGGCCTGGGCAATCCGGGCCCCAAATACGCAAAGCAACGTCATAACGTTGGCTTCATGGCGGTGGATGAAATTCACCGCCATGAGGGCTTTCCTGACTGGAAAGCAAAGTTTCAGGCGCTGATCTCGGAAGGTCAGATCGCCGGCGAAAAATGCCTGCTGGTCAAACCCACCACCTATATGAACGAATCCGGTCGTTCGGTCGGCGAAATTGCCCGGTTTTACAAGATTCCGGAATCCGATGTGGTGGTGCTCTACGACGAGCTTGATCTGGCGCCCGGAAAGGTCCGCATCAAGACCGGCGGCGGAGCCGGTGGTCACAATGGCATTCGCTCCATCGACGCCCATCTGGGCAAAAATTATCGCCGGGTGCGCATCGGCATCGGACATCCCGGCCAAAAAGACCGGGTCAGCGGCCATGTGCTTGGTGATTTTGCCAAGGCAGACGCCGCCTGGCGCGATCCGCTGCTCGACGAAATCGGCCGCAACGCAGACATGCTGGTAAAGGGCGACGATGCAGGCTTCATGAACCGGTTGGCGCTGAGCACGCAGTCCAATGAGCCAGCCGGCGCAAAGGGCCAGAACTCGACGAAGAACTCGGCAAAGAAGAAGAGCCATATCCGGCAGGCCAATAAGAGCGGACCGGGTGCAAAACTTCCCCAGTCGGGACCGATGGCGGATATGTTGAAAAAACTGTTTGGCGACAAAGACGGCTAGTCACGTCGCCCCTACATTCAGGAATGAAAAGAGCAGATTATGGGTTTTAAATGCGGAATCGTGGGCTTGCCCAATGTCGGTAAATCTACTCTTTTCAATGCGTTGACTCGCACGGCTTCGGCCCAGGCGGCCAATTATCCCTTCTGCACCATTGAACCGAATACCGGTGAGGTCGCGGTGCCGGACGAGCGGTTGTTCAAAATCGCCGAGATTGCCCAGTCGAAGGAAATCATCCCGACCCGCATTTCATTTGTCGATATTGCTGGCCTGGTGCGCGGCGCTTCCAAGGGCGAGGGCCTGGGCAACCAGTTTCTCGCCAATATCCGCGAAGTTGATGCGGTGGTTCATGTCTTGCGCTGTTTTGAGGATGACGACATCACCCATGTGGAAGGCACTATCGATCCGATTGCCGATGCCGAGACCATTGAAACCGAACTGATGCTGGCCGACCTCGACAGCCTGGAGCGCCGTATCGACCAGATGCGCAAACGGGTCACCGGCAAGGACAAGGAAGCTGCCATCGTATTGCCAATGATGGAAGCCTCGCTGGAACTGCTGCAAAACGGCCAGCCGGTGCGCAAGCTGCTGGACGGCATTGCTGCTGAAGATCTGGCCATTCTCAAGGGCCTGCAATTGCTGACCTCCAAACCGGTTCTCTATGTCTGCAATGTCGCTGAAGACGATGCTGCCACCGGAAATGACATGTCGGAGAAAGTTGCTGCCATGGCAGCTGAACAAGGCGCCGGGACGGTGGTGATTTCTGCCGCCATCGAAGAGGAAATCGCTCAGCTTCCCGATGATGAACAGGGCGAATTCCTTGAAATGAACGGACTTGAAGAGAGCGGCCTGTCGCGGCTGATCCGCGAAGGCTACGACCTGTTGTCACTGATCACCTATTTTACTGCCGGGCCGAAAGAAACCCGTGCCTGGACTGTCCATAAGGGCACCAAGGCCCCCGGTGCTGCTGGTGTCATCCATACTGATTTTGAGCGCGGATTCATTCGCGCCCAGACCATTGCCTATAACGACTACGTCACACTGGGCGGCGAAGTTCCGGCCAAGGAAGCCGGAAAGGCCCGCGACGAAGGTAAGGAATATGTGGTGCAGGACGGCGACGTGATGCTGTTCAAGTTCAATACCTAGTCTGCTCTGCCTCGGGTACCGACTTGCATTAAGCCGAATATCGCCCACATTGAAGGTGGACGAGTCGCAAACCATCGGCATTGGGCATGCATCAATCCAGTTTAGAGCACTGTGAAGGGGGCTTTGCCCCGCCTGCCCCGCAACCGCGCTCCGATCCGCCACAAAACTTTACCTGGCTGCGCTCCGCAGCCGTGCTGCCCAAGGTTATTGGCAATCCAATCGAATCTTTCTCAGTCAATGCCTATGAGCGACCGGTGTTTCACACGCAAATGTTTCACCAACCGGTGACCATGGTGCATGAGCCGCAATTGCTGCGACACATCTTCGTTGAGAAGGCCGATCTGCTGGTCGCCCATTCGGTGCGACAACGGGTTCTAAAACCGGCTCTGCGAGAAGGCATGCTGACGGCGGAGGGGGACGTCTGGCGCAAGGCCCGTCGCGCAATAGCACCGGTTTTTGTGCCTAGAAATGTACACAGCTTCGCCGCGGACATGCGTCTGGTCACCGAGCAGTTCATAGACCAGCTCAAAGCCGGACCGGAGAAGGTCTTGTTGGCCGATAAGCTGACCCGGCTGGCCTATCTGGTGCTTTCCAATTCGCTGTTTTCCGGCGACCTGGACGAAGACAGCGACAGGATGATTGCCGATGTTGCCTATTTCCTCAAACACCTCTCGCGGCCTGACCCGGTGGATTTTTTCGGCGCGCCGGACTGGGTGCCAAGGCTGACAAAATTGCGTGGCCATGGCGCTTTGAGACGACTGCGTTCCTCGGTTCGCGAAACCGCCCGCCAACGCATGGCCAGGCGCGAGGCGAGCGAAGAACTGCCGAACGATTTTTTGACCCTGTTACTGGCCACCAAAGACAGCGAGAATGCGCCGCTGACCATTGATGAAATCGAAGACAACATCATCACCTTCATCGCAGCCGGGCACGAAACAACCGCCCGCGCCCTGGCCTGGACATTCTATCTTCTGGCCTTTGACACCGATGCCAGAGAGCGCTGCCATGCAGAAGCCGACGCGTTGGACATCGATAAGATAAATCCCGAGGACTGGGGCGCGCATCTTCCCTGGATCACCGCCTGTTTTGAGGAATCGATGCGCCTGTTTCCCCCGGCGGCAGTGGTGTCCCGCACCCTTGCAGGAGAAATCAATTTCAACGGCGTGGAAATCAAATCTGGAACCAACATCATTGCCAGCCCTTGGATTTTGCACCGTCACAAGACGCTGTGGGAACGGCCCGAACAGTTTCACCCCGAACGTTTCTTCGGGAAAAATCGCGACAGCATTGACCGGTTTGCCTATCTGCCCTTTGGCCTGGGGCAACGGGTCTGCATCGGTGCCCGGTTTGCCATGCAGGAGGCGCAGATAATTCTGGCACTGCTGATGCGCAGCTTCCAGTTCGACTATGATGGAGCAGAATTGCCCTGGCCGGTCATGAAGGTGACTGTTCAGCCGGACAATGGCGTGCCGATGCGGATAACCCGACGCTGAGACGGCGGCGAAAGACGAAACCGAAAATTACGGGGATCACCTGACAATTGCTTGTCTTCAGCGCTGGTTCGCACAGGCAGTGCTGAGTATTGTTTGACGGTGCACCAATTTGGCGCGGTGCCGAACCAAGCTGCTTTGTGATGCGAATAGGAAAGGTCGACCTTGCTGACATTTGAAGACTTTACTGTCGGACGGATATTCGACCTGCCGGCCCACACAATCAGCGCAGAGGAGATTATCGAATTTGCGCAGGAATTCGACCCGCAGCCGTTTCACCTCGATGGCCAGTCCGATCAGGCCAAACAGGTGGGTGGCCTGATCGCCTCAGGCTGGCATACGTCGGCGATCCTGATGCGGATGATCTGTGATGGCTATTTGCTGGACTCGCCTTCACAGGGCTCCCCGGGGCTCGAAGAAGTGCGCTGGCTGAGCGTGGTGCGCCCCGGCGATACCTTGTCTGGCAAAGCAGAGGTCACAGCCAGCCGCGTTTCGCAATCAAACCCGGCCCTCGGCATCGTTTCCTTTGTCTATCGCGTGCGGAACCAGCGTGACGAGGAGGTCATGCGCACCAAGGGGGTCGGCATGTTCAAAACCTCCCGGGAGGCGGCATCATGAGCAGACCACCGATCTATCAATTGCTGCAGCCCGGCATGCGGCTGGATCTGGGCAGCCACACATTCGAGACCGAAGAGATCCTGCGGTTTGCCAGGAAATTCGATCCCCAGCGGTTCCATGTCAGCGAGGAAGGGGCAAAAGACAGCATTTTCGGTCGCCTGTGCGCGTCCGGCTGGCATACCGGCTCCCTATGGATGCGGCACAATATTCACAACTTCAAAGAAGAGCTGATGCGACTGACCGGATACGAGGGCACGGAACCGGTGATTGGTCCGTCGCCGGGTTTGCGCGATCTGAAATGGCCCGCGCCGGTCTATGTCGGCGATACAATCACATTCTCCTCCACCATTACCGGCAAGCGGGTCAGCCCCCGCCGCCCGGGCTGGGGCCTGCTCACCGTCAATTCTATTGGCGTCAACCAGGATGGTGTTATGGTCATCTCCATGGATGGAGCTGTAAGCATTCGAATGGATTGAGCTATGGATGAGGAAAGCGGCGAGGGCGAGACACTCACAGGCGGCTGTGCCTGTCGCAGCATACGTTATGTTCTCAGTGGAGCACCGGGGTTCTCATTTCACTGCCAATGCCGCTCCTGCCAATATCTTTCCGGCACCGGCCATGCATCTGCTTTTATCTGCAGGTCTGACGACCTGGGCCTGAGCGGTAAACTGACTTGGTATGATCGCCCTGCGCCGTCCGGCAACACGGTAAAGTCTGGCTTTTGCCCGACCTGCGGCACCCATGTTCTGAATGAAAATACCGGCTTTGCCGACAATTTCTTCCTCACTGCGGCGACGCTGGACGATCCCTCACAATTCAACCCCACCAAGGTTTTGTATCGCGACGAAGGCCATCATTGGGATCTCGTTGATCCAGAATCCTAATCGCCTTCGAATTCAATCAGGGTACGGACGGGAACGCCAAGCGATTCAATCTTTTTGCGTCCGCCCAGATCCGGCAGGTCGATAACAAAACAGGCGGCAACCACTTCTGCACCCATTTCCTTCAACAGTTTGACTGCAGCTTCCGCAGTGCCACCGGTAGCGATCAGATCGTCGACCAGCAGGACCTGGTCACCGGGTTTGACCGCATCGCGATGCATCTCCATTTCGTCGACGCCATATTCCAGACTATAGGCAACCGAGACCTTTTCGCCCGGCAGTTTGCCCTTCTTGCGGATCGGCACAAAGCCGGACGTCAATTGATGGGCAATCGCCCCGCCGAGGATGAAGCCACGGGCTTCAATGCCGGCAATCTGATCGAGACCGATACCAACATAGGGGTGAACCAGCGCGTCAACAGCGCGGCGAAAGGCGCGGGCATTTTGCAGCAACGTGCTGATATCACGGAAGGTGATGCCTGGTTTGGGATAGTCCTCAATCGCCCGAATGGCGATATTGAGTTCCTGTTTCAGGGATTCTTCCATGGCGATTTTCCAGTCAATTGGGGCAGATATGTCAATAAAAAAGGCTCCGGAACAGCATTCCGGAGCCCTTTAATTCAATAGCTAAACGCACCTAATGGGCAACGTTAGACCAGACCTTCTTCTTGGTGAAGTAGAGCAGTCCGGCAAACAGAACCAGGAACAGGATCACGATAAAACCGCGCTGCTTGCGCTGCGGCAGGTTCGGGTCGGCTGACCACATCAGGAAGGCAGAGATATCGCGCGCCTGCTGATCAAGGGTCGACTTGGTGCCGTCATCGAACTCAACCAGATCATCGGAAAGCGGGTTGGCCATGGCCAGCGATGAGCCGGCTACGAAATAGGGATTGTAATGCAGACCTTCACCAACGGTCACACCTTCCGGCGGATCCTGGTAACCGGTGAGCAGGGAATAAATGTAGTCGGCGCCATTTTCAGCATACATGGTGAAAATGTCGAAGACGAAGGTTGGGAAACCGCGCTCAGGGGCACGTGCTTTGGCCAGCAGCGACATGTCCGGTGGCAGCGCGCCATTATTGGCAGAAGCTGCTTCCTTGTCATTGGCGTAGGGACCAACAAACCGGTCTGTTGGCCGGGCCGGACGGTCAAACATCTCGCCGTCGTCATTGGGGCCGTCGGTAACTTCGTATTCAGCGGCGAAATTCTTGATCTGCTGCTCGCTGTAACCAAGCGCATCCAGATTGCGATAGGACAGCAGGTTCATGGAATGACATGCTGCGCAGACCTCGACATAGATTTTCAGACCGCGCTGCAGCTGACCCTGGTCATAGCTGCCAAACGGGCCAGCAAAGCTCCAGCTCTGCTCTTTCGGCTTTTCCAGCGGATAGCCTGCTGCAGATGCTGCAGACGTGCCGACCAGCGCCAGGCCGGAGGCCATAACTACGGCGGAAATCATGGAGGTGAATTTTGTGAAGACCGTCTTCATTTTTGTTTCTCTCTTTACCGGTTGCCGCTTCGGCCACCTGAAACTGGTTGAACACCGCGGCGCCGGCCGCGGTGTCGCGTTAGATATCTAAGCCTGGGCCTCAGCAGCCTCGCCGCCGCCGCCGGCGGCGCTGCCGCTTGACTTCGCCAACACGTCATCGGTGATGCTGGCAGGGCGTGGCAGTGGTTTTTCAAACCAGCCGAGCAGCGGCATGATGACGATGAAGTGGAGGAAGTACCAGAAGGTTGAGGCCTTCATCAGCGGGATCCAGATGCCTTCAGCGGGACGTGATCCCAGATAACCCAGGAACACGGCGTTGATGGCAAACAGCCAGAAGAAGATCTTGTAAGTCGGACGGTAGTTGGCCGACTTGACGTCAGATGTATCCAGCCAAGGCACGAAGAACAGCACTGCAATCGCACCGAACATCGCCAGAACACCGCCGAGCTTGGAGTCGATCAACACGATATCGGTGAATGGGATACCGATGTTGAAATCGATCGCTCGCAGCACCGCATAGAAGGGCAGGAAATACCATTCAGGAACGATATGCGCCGGCGTCTTCAGCGGATCC
This sequence comes from Rhizobiaceae bacterium, assembly GCA_039977975.1. Taxonomy (GTDB): domain Bacteria; phylum Pseudomonadota; class Alphaproteobacteria; order Rhizobiales; family Rhizobiaceae; genus Pseudahrensia. The sequence goes on along the minus strand of JBDWCD010000004.1, from coordinate 431,709 downwards.
GCCATGATGTAGTTGTCGGCGTGACCGAGATAATCGGGCATGAAGAAAACGAAGTAACACATGATGATCATGAACACGACCATCGCAAACGCGTCTTTCAGCGTTGCGTATGGTGTGAACGGGATCACGTCCTGTTTGGACTTCACTTCAACACCGGTCGGATTGGTCTGACCCGTCACATGCAATGTCCAGATATGCAGGATAACGATACCGGCAATCATGAATGGCAGCAGGTAATGCAGGGAGAAGAAGCGGTTCAGAGTGGCATTGCCAACCGCATAACCGCCCAGCAGATATTCACGCACCGTCTCACCCACCAGCGGAATGGCGGAGAAGAAGTTGGTGATCACCTGGGCGCCCCAATAGGACATCTGACCCCAGGGCAGAACATAGCCCATAAAGGCGGTGGCCATCATCAGCAGATAGATGACAACGCCCAGAATCCAGAGCACTTCGCGCGGCGCCTTGTAGGAACCGTAATACAGTCCCCGGAAAATATGGATATAGACCGCCACAAAGAACATCGACGCGCCAACCGCGTGCCAGACCTGCAATACGTTGCCATAGCTGACATCGCGACGCAGCAGATGCACGCTGTCAAAAGCCATGGTGGCTTCCGGTGTGTAATGCATGGCAATGACGATACCGGTGATGATCTGCGATACCAGCATGACCATCAAAATGCCGCCAAAAGTGTACCAGTTGTTCAGGTTGCGGGGGACCGGAAAGGAAACGAAGCTGTCATGGACGAGGCGCACGATGGGCAGCCGGGCATCCATGAATTTGCCGAGACCGGTGGTCGGATTATAGGTAGAATGACCGCTCATGACTTAAGCTCCTGCTTTATCTTGGCCGATGACCAGTTTTTCTTCGCTGGCGAAGGCAAATGGCGGAAGCGGCAGGTTTGTTGGTGCAGGACCTTTCATCACCCGGCCGGTAACATCGAATTTCGAACCGTGGCAGGGGCACAACCAGCCTTCAAGACCGGTATCGACCTTGGTTGGCACACAGCCCAGATGGGTGCAGCTGGCGCTGACGATGGCCCATTTCGGATCGGCTCCCTCAGCCGCGGCGATGCGGCCGTCTGCGCTGGCATAATCGCGGAAGTCAGCTTCCGGAGCTTCCTTGGCCGAGGCCACTTCAGCTTCGGTCAGATGACGGATGAAATATGGCGCGCCGCGCCAGATCACGGTAATCAGCATGCCGGGTTCCACCGCGGAGATATCGATCTCCACCGGCGCACCGGCTGCTTTTTCGCGCTCATTGGGGCCCATCTGGCTGACCAGAGGCCAGGCCACGCCGCCAACAGCAACTGCACCGGCCGCGCCGGTTGCAATGTAAAGAAAATCGCGGCGTGTAGCGTCGCTCGCGTGTGCTTCACTCATGGAGTTATCCTCTCCGGTATTTAAACTTTTGGCAGATTGCTGCCCTGCACCTTACCGGCTTACAGGCAAGCGCACGTGGCCGCGCGCCCAACAACAGACTACCCTGCGTCTCTCTATGCCTTATCGGACCATTTTGTCCAGTTGTTAGGGGGCAGGAAACCCAACTTGTCGCAAGATTTTTTGCCTGTTGTGGCAGGATCGTGCCATCAGAGCCGAATTTCACCCCAAATCGGCCTGAACATTGGAAATTTTCCCGTCAGGGCGCGACAATTGGCTGCGCCTTAAGACTCGGTTCTGAGACGTCGAGCCCTTCAAATAGGCTGCCCTCTTCAAACCAGGAACGCGGAGCCGGTGCGCCCCACAAGGTCTGGCGCTGCGGATCCTTCAAATCCCAGTGGATCGGCTCATGATCAGGGTCAATTGTCTGATAGTCTGAACAATAGATTTCGATGCGGTGATTGTCGGGATCACGAATATAAAGGAAAAACGCATTTGAAATGCCGTGACGGCCGGGGCCGCGTTCGATATTGGCCACATAGCCGGTGGTCGCCATCAGATCGAGCAGGTCGAGAATGGCCAGCGGATGGGGCACCCAGAACGCCACGTGATGCAGACGCGGTCCATATCCATTGGTAAAGGCCTGGTCATGGACACCACCCTTGCGATGCATCCAGGCCGCCCAAAGAGCACCGGATTCTTCGTCAGCAGTATATTCCGTCGTGCGGAAACCCATTTTGTGATAAAACGCGGTTGCTTCATCCACATTGGTGGAAAAGCAGTTGAAATGGTCGATACGCAGCGGTTTGACGCCCTTATACTGGGCATATTGCTGGTGGATGGTCGGCAGTCGCTCCATTTCATAATGCAGCTCAATTGGCATGCCGGCATTGTCGGACGTGCGCAAAGTACGTCCCTGATGGGCCCGCTCAACCCAGGCAACGTCCCTGCCCTGTGCGGCAAACCATGCATGGGCCTTGTCGAGATCTTCTTCTGCCCAGACACGATAGCCCATCGCCGCGACACTGGCGGATTTTGACTGGACAAGAATGACACAGTGATGGCTGCGCTCTTCCATGCCCCGGAAATAGATGCGTTCTCCGGTCTCGTCGGTAATCGCCAGGCCGATAATGTCACTGTAGAACTTTTTCGATGCCGCCAGATCGGTGACATTCAGCTCGATATGGCTGATGCGCAAAATGTTGAATGGCGGGTCCAGGACGACAGGAGGAAGGGCCATGATTATACTCCCAACTTGCTGATTTTGTGCTCGCCGGTGGCGATGGCGATGTTTTTGGTTTCCATATAAAAGTCGAACGACCAGTCGCCGCCGTCGCGGCCAATGCCGGAAGCCTTTGTGCCACCAAACGGGGTTGGCAGATGGCGGACATTTTCTGAATTGACCCAGATCATGCCGGCATCCAACCCGTCGCTGAAGCGCAGGGCGCGGGTTACATCATTTGTCCATACATATCCGGCCAGTCCATAGGCGACCGAATTGGCGATTTTCAACGCTTCTGCTTCGTCGCTGAATTTCATTGCCGTCAGTACCGGGCCAAAAATCTCTTCCTGGGCAATGCGCATGTTGGACGTCGCATCGGCAAACAGCGTCGGCTTGACGAAATAACCCGATGAATCATCTGATTCCCCTCGCACCGCGATCCGGGCACCGTCCTGTTCGGCAATGTCCAGATAGGATGTCACCTTGGCCAGGTGGCGCGGATGAATCAGTGGGCCGATTTCAGTCGCCGGATCAAGCGGATGACCGACATTCAGTTTCTTGACCCGCTGTTCAAGTGCCGCAACAAATTTGTCGTAAATGCCGGCCTGGACCAGCACGCGGGAAGACGACGTGCAGCGTTCCCCATTCAATGAATAGATCATGAAGATGGCGGCATCGACAGCACGGTCAAAATTGGCATCGTCAAACACGACGACAGGGTTCTTACCACCCAGTTCGAAATGGACCCGTTTCAACGTTTCGGATCCCTGTCGCATAATCGCGGATCCGGTGGCGCTTTCGCCGACAAAGGCGATTGCCTTGATCATCGGATGTTCGGTCAGGGCCTTGCCGGCCTCTTCGCCCAGCCCATTGACCATGTTCCACACCCCTTTGGGCAGTCCTGCGCCCTCGGCGATCTCCACCAACAGGCGCGCGGTCAGGGGCGACCATTCGGCGGGTTTGTGGACTACCGTGCAGCCGGCAGCCAGCGCCGGAGCAATCTTCCATGTCGACAACATGAAAGGTGTATTCCAGGGCGTGATCACGCCCACCGGGCCAATCGGCGTGCGGGTGGTGATGTTCATGTGGTTTGGCGATGGCAGGGTCTGGCCATCACGGGCGCCTTCTGCCTGATCGGCAAAAAAGCGGAAATTCTCAGCGCCGCGCAGGGCCGCCTTTGACATGAAGCGGATGGCCTGGCCGGTGTCCCAGCTTTCCACCAAAGCAATTTCGTCGGCACGGGCGACAATCGCATCGGCCACCGCATGCAGGATCTTCTTGCGCTCTTTACCGGACATGTCCCGCCAGGCGGGAAAGGCGTGATAGGCAGCCGTTGCTGCCGCATCGATGTCGGAGGCTGAACCTTCCGACACATCACAGATTACGCTGTCATCCACCGGCGAACGGCTCTGCATGACCTTGTCGCTGACAACATCCTCACCATCGATACGGTGCGGCAGAACCTTGCCTTCAAACTGTTTCAGGTGACCGGACAGCCGATCGAGATTGGATTGCAGATCTGACATTAATTAGCTTCCCTTTTCAGACGCCCCGCCACGCCATTGCGTTTAAAGGACATATCAGGATCATTGATTTCGATGTCGACGGAGATCGCCATGTAGCCCTGTTCAATTGAGTCCGCGAAGGTATTGCACAGCAGGTCAAACACCACCTGACCGCCCCGCTGCCGGGTTTCCAGATCGCGGCCCGCGCCGATGCGCATTATGACAGCGACAAATGCATTATCAGGATGGCCATCGGCCATGGCATAGGTTTCCACCGGATGCATGCGCACCCGCACGCCGGCCAGTGGGAAAATATCTGTGGCCACACAGGCATCACCGAGCCGCTGGGCAAGGTCCTCCATGTCATGGTTGTCAGACAGGTTGGCTGAATGTTCAACAATCAGATGCGGCATGGGTCCTCCGGGGTTGGGAGAAATATTATTAACATGTTAAGTAATTTGCAAGTGGAAATTCGCAGACCCGATTTTTGTCGATTGACAAACATCCCAATTGGCCTGAATCATTTCCCTGCTGGTCCGCTGCAGATACAAGAGGTGGGCAACAGAAAATTGATCAGGCGATCGCCTTTAGACACGAGGTTGAAAAGTCGATGAGCGAGCAAAAAACCGTCAGCTTTACCGAAATGAAGCATGGCTCCAAGGAAGACTACGAGCTCCTGCATGAGCTGGAAAAACCGTTCCAGGCGATGACGGCAGACCGCATTCTCGATGAATTGCATCGCCAGGGTGAAGCGACCCTGGAAGGTTATAAAATCACCCGGCTCGACCACGGATTGCAATCGGCCACCCGCGCCCATCGCGAAGGTGCCGATATTGATTGGGTGGTGGGCGCCCTGCTGCACGACATCGGCGACGGGCTGGCCCCGCAAAACCATGACCGCATGTCGGCGGAAGTCATTCGCCCCTTCGTTCGCGAGGAAGTTTCCTGGGTTGTAGAGCATCATGGCATTTTCCAGATGATCTATTATGGCCATCACTATGGCTGGGACCGCAATGCCCGCGATCATTACAAGGACCACCCCAGCTTCAATGCCTGTGCCGATTTCTGCGAGCGTTGGGATCAAGCTTCCTTCGACCCGGATTATCAATCCGAGCCGCTGGAATTCTTTGAACCCATGGTGCGCGAAGTTTTTGGCCGCAATGCCTATGATGAGGCGGTGGTGAAGCCCGGCGTTACCACTGGCCTGCCAGAATTGAAGGCCGCCACGTGAAAATCATTGTCGACGACCTGCGCGGCCCGGAAATTGCCGCGCTGCTGGAAGCCCATCTGGACCTGATGCGGTCCCAATCGCCGCCGGAAAGCGTCCACGCCCTTGATCTGGACAGTTTACGGGTGCCCGAAGTCACCTTCTGGACCGCCTGGGGCCGCGACGGCGACGGCGAGGGCGGCGACGACAGTCGTGGCGAGTTGTTGGGCTGTGGGGCGCTTAAGCAATTGGGTGACGGCCAGGGTGAAATCAAATCCATGCACACCGCCAAGGCGGCACGCGGCAAGGGCATTGCTGCGAAGCTGCTGACACATCTTGAAGCTCATGCCAGGAATACCGGCCTCAAGCGTCTCAGTCTCGAAACCGGTTCACAGGACGGATTTGCCCCGGCCCGCGCGCTCTATGGCAAATTCGGCTACAGCAAATGCCCTCCCTTCGGCGACTACACCGAAGACCCCAACAGCACCTTCATGACCAAGGTGCTGTGAGGTAAGCAGCCGTGCACCGCTCGTGGCTCGTGGCTCTCCGCTCGCCGCCGCTGCTAGTTGCTCGCCGCTCGCCGCCGGGCCAGATGGGCGACGACGTTTTCGATCATCCTCATGCCCGCATCCTGACCGAGGGACATGATGCTTTCGGGGTGGAACTGGACGGCCGCCACTGGTTCATCAACATGTTCGATGCCCATGATAATGCCGTCCTCGGTCTGCGCCGTCACGCGCATGGATTCTGGCAGCTTTTCAGCGTCGGCATAGAGGGAATGATAACGTCCGATGGTCGTGTCCCGGTCGAGACCGGAAAAGACCAGCGAATTGTCCTGCAGGTTGATGCGCGAAGGCTTGCCGTGCATCGGCACCTCCAGCTGGGCCAGCGAACCACCATAGGCTTCGGTGATCGCCTGCAGTCCCAGACAGACACCGAACAGGGGAATGTCCCGCCGACGGGCTTCTGCAATCGTCGCCGCACAGTCAAAATCCTGCGGATTACCGGGTCCCGGTGACAGCACAACCAGATCTGGATCGACTTCGTCGAATATTTTTTTCGGCACCGGGCTGCGGATGGTGGTGACGTCGGCCCCGGTCTGGCGGAAATAATTGGCCAGTGTGTGGACGAAACTGTCTTCGTGATCGACCAGCAGAATGCGCACACCATCACCGACACTGGCCGCTTCGCGACCGGCGCCTGCGGCATTGCCCAGGCTGACATCGCGAATGGCGGTCAGCATTGCCGACGCCTTCAACTCGGTCTCGGCCTCTTCCTCTTCAGGATTGCTGTCATAAAGCAGGGTCGCGCCGGCCCGCACTTCGGCAATGCCGTCCTTGATGCGCACGGTGCGCAGGGTCAGGCCGGTATTCATATTGCCGTTAAATCCGACCATGCCGACAGCCCCGCCATACCAGGCGCGGGCGCTTTTTTCATTTTCCTCGATAAACCGCATGGCCCAGAGTTTCGGCGCGCCGGTGACCGTCACCGCCCAGGCATGGGAGAGGAAACCGTCAAAGGCATCCATATCCTTGCGCAACCGGCCCTCAATATGGTCGACGGTGTGAATCAGCCTGGAATACATTTCAATCTGCCGGCGGCCGATCACCTTGACCGATCCGGGCTCACAGACCCGGCTTTTGTCATTGCGGTCAACATCGGAACACATGGTCAGTTCCGATTCGTCCTTCTTGGAATTGAGCAGTTTCAATATCTGCTCACTGTCTTCAATCGGGTCCTTGCCACGGCGAATGGTGCCGGAAATCGGACAGGTCTCAATGCGCCGCCCTTCAACCCGGACAAACATTTCCGGGCTGGCACCGACCAGATATTCGCCCTCACCCAGATTGATGAAAAAAGAATAGGGAGAAGGATTGATTTCCTTCAGCTTGCGCGAGATGGCCGAGGGCGGATTGGTGCAGCGCTCTGTAAATACCTGACCAGGAACCACCTCAAACAGATCTCCGCGCTTAAACTTCTCTTTGGCCTTTTCCACCAGAAGGGCATATTCTCCTGGCACATGGTCCCCCCTGCCCGGATCTTCGGCAGCGGGTTTAAACGGCATGTCCTCGCCTCCCCGTTCCAGCCCCTTGGTGGTTTCGCCTGCCATGGCGAAATCGTAACGCTCGTGCCAGGCTTCGGCAGCATGGTGGTCGACCACCAAAATCTCATCCGGCAGATACATCACCATGTCACGCTGGTCATCGGGGCGCTTAAGCTTCAGATCAATCGGGTCGAATTGAAAACACAGGTCGTATCCAAAAGCGCCGTAGAGCGCCAGATTGGGGTCGGCATCGCTGCGGAACAGATCGATGATCGAGCGCAAAACGGAAAATACAGTAGGCGCCCGCGAGCGCATTTCTTCCGACACCACGCCATCAGGTTCCCTCACATGCAGGTCCAGACGATTGTCGTGTCGACTGGCCATTGCAATGTGAGGATGGTTCTGCAGCACCGGTTCAATGAAGCCGAGCAGGACGATGCCGCGTTCATTATAGGCCTCAATCGTGACAGAGCGACCTTTCGATACGACACCGAGAGGTGGGTCGATAATCGCCGTATCCCAGCGGGTATAGCGTCCCGGATATTCATAATTGGAGGAAAAAACAGCACCGCGGCGGGTGTCCAACCTGTCGATATAGGAGGAAATTGCATCCCCATAGGGGGTGGGAAATCTGGTGCGGGTGATTTCGACACCCCCCTCGGTGGTGAATTCAAACAAGGAATCTGTGCTGCTCATCTGTCATCTCTGTGTTTGACTGCCAGACCGGGACATAAAAAAACCGCCCGGAAACTGGGCGGTCAGGGTCTTTTTGCAAAACTATCCCGTGGCCGCCTTTAGCGAGCCCACCACCAGGAAAGATTTACGCGAATAGTCATCATGAAAGATTGTTTAGCGCCGACGGGATGCGCTTGCAAGCGATCTGTGCTCAACCAACGGCAATTACAGCGTGTCGGGGTCAAATGTTTCGAAGGGTCCGGTCGACAATGCGATCCGAACCCTTCGACACCGCCCTTCCCCAAGGGCGTTGGTCATTCCCTACAATTTGTGCAAAGCGTCTTGCCTACTATGCGCGCCTGGCACCAATGACCCATGTTCATAAAAATGCATGCCACTCATGATTATGAGATCATCATGAGCTTGAATTTTTATAACAATCTGGAAAAAATAAATCTACCTTCAAAAATAAACGGCAAATATATCGATATTACAATGGATAAACGCGAATTCTGTATCAATTTTGGAAATCTACCCAGCATAAAAATCTGGTAGATACATATTTCTGCACGAATCCTGGCCGATTCGTCGCGATTTTACTCACAACGCCAGGAACTTTTTAGCCATGGCGGACACGTTTTGCGCCGTCAGCGATCCAGAACGTCACGCATTTCAACCAGATTGGCGCGGACCCGCAGGATATAGAAGCCCATCGTTGCAAGATGGGTCGGCATGATCCAACTGGCCTCGTGGCCGTTGGAGATTATGCCGGGCGTCAGGTTGAGTGCCGAGCGCAACTGATCTTCGGTGCGCACCCACAACTGGTCGAGATTACGGGTGGCGACCACTTCACTGAAATCGGCGCGGGCGGCGGCGAGGATGCCGGAATAGGCGTAGAGTTCGCCATAGGCGAACCAGAAACGGTCATCGGCGCGCGGGTCGAGCCAGCCCAGATTGCTGGCTTCCATCCTTGTGCGCAAAATATCGGATGTCGAGCCGATATCCTTGGTAATGCGGTCAAAGAATTCCAGCAGGTTGTCAGGACGGGCATCGAAATTGGTGACGCAGGTTTCCAGTTCCTGGTTAAATGCCACCAGGCGTTCCCCGGCGCGGCGGTAATTGGTCTGGGTGGTCGTTCTGAAGCCAAACGGGTCCATCGAGAAAAACCAGCTGTCCTCGTCATAGGCGAGGCCGGTGCGGGCTTCCTGAAGATTCTGGTTGATGCCCGAGGTTCCGCGCACCCGTCCGAGACGGTCAACCAGTTCAATCGAGGTCCGCCGCAGCGCCTTGTTGATGCCCAGTTGAAACGCCGCCTTATTGTCGAAATAGGGGGTGTTTTTCCACGGGATACCGAAAAAGCCGAGCTTTGCAAACAGCGTCGACGGGATCCAGGTATTCTCATTGACGTTGAAATCAATCAGATCGGCCGTGGCCCGAACAATGCTGGAAGGCTGACATTGTTTGGTGGCATCGGTCGCCGAATTGACTGCTTCGCCGGCTGACGGTGTCCCGGCTTCTGCGACATAGGCCCTGGCATAGTCGCGGTCGTATCCGGTCCAGAACTGGGTGATCGCAAACAGATAGACATAGCTGGCGACGATCGCCAGGACGATCAGCCCGACAATAGATTTCAAGATCCAGCCGCGTTTGGTGTACCAGCGGCTGAACCACACGAAGGGCCACAGTGCCAGGGCGATCAGCCAACCGATGCCTTGTCCAATCAGATTGAAGACACGAACGAAAAAATTGACGATTGGATCTAACATTGGCGACTTTCCGTCCCGGCAGATTATGAATGCATCCCGAACATATCCGTCCGGAACCGTGATTTGTTACTCAAGTAGGTATCCTGCACCCTGTCGACAACATGTTGCTTCAGACCGGCACCCCATTTGTCGTAGTCGGCATAGAAGGCAGGTTTGTTGAAGACATAGCGGGTGATGAAGTCGAAGGGCACATAGTCAGAGATCAGCCGGTTGACCAGCCATTGATCATCATGGCCCGGCTTGGCACGCGACAGGATGAATTTGCCCCGGGCATCGATTTCATCAAGATCAACATTTGCCCAGGCTTCATATTCGCGCTTGGCCCAGAGCAGGAATGGCAAAGTGCCCTCCTTTTCCACCAGACTGGTATTCGAATTCACCCAGCTTTTCACCCAGCGGCGCGATGTTGGATTGTGCTTTCTGCGCGGCGCCTGATGGAAGGCCAGCATGGTGACCAGGGTCTCGATGCGGTGATCGAGATAGCCGGTGCGCTCAATCCATGATCCACGGGGGATATCGACCCGACCGGTATCCACCAGGAAGCGGTAAACCAGGTCCAGGTCGTTGCGGTCAATATAGCTCACCTGCCAGGGGCGTGAGCGGCGGAAACCGGGTGCTGAAGGGTCACCGATAACCGTGGTCTCCCGCTCATCGATAAACACATAGACGCCGCCAAAATGGCTCGACCAGAAGGTGTTGTGGCGGAAGACCACTTCCGTCGGCACCAGATCATTGGTGCGGATGTCACCGGTGGACCTGGCCAGCGCCACCATGTCGTCGAGCATGTCATTGTCACGCCAGGCGTCGGGTTCCTTGGTCAGCCGGTCCATCATCAACCGCAGATCAAGCGCCTGCTGGGCCAGGTTCTGACCGGTGAACACTTTGAACTCGACCTGTTCAATCGACAGCAGGTCCTCGATGTCGTGGGCCTCCAGAATCGGGTCTTCAATCTCGCCATAGACCACATCCTTGATGGTCAGCGCGTTGATCGCCTTGGCATTGCCTTCAAAAAACTGGTGCATCAGCTTTCCGGTATTGGAAAAGGCCGTGTGCACGACGGGCAGACCCACCTGGTTCGGCGAAAGGATGATGAAACGCCGGTTGATACCATGGGGGTCAAGATATTGCGGATCGCCAAATTCTTCAGCGATTTCAGGCGAATATCCTGTCATGTCGATACGGAACTGTTTCAGCCTGGTCTTTTTCAGACCAAATCCGGTCAGTGCCTGATTATAGCGTTCAATCAGATGCGGTTCGATTACCGGCATCATGCGCCCGAAGATCAGTTCAGATTCTTCCAGCAGTTTCACCAGCGACCGTCCTTCTTCATCGCTTCCATTTCGACAATGGCGCGCTCGCGCTGTCGTTCACGGCGGATGATCTCTTCAACAGCGGCATTGTCGGACTTGTCGGTATAGCGGAATTCGGAATCGGCGTAGCGGTTGATCTCCTGCATCACCATATCCATGGTGAAGGGCGAGCGCAGTTCGGCAATCATGTCACGCTTGGTGTCATAATCCTTGTGCATGAAGGTGTCGGGGGTTTCGAACCATTCGTCCGGCAGCTCAATATCCATCGCCCGCATCTTGATGGCATCGGTGATGTTCTTGATGGCGCGCCCTGTGAAACGCGGTTCGGCCACCTTGATCATATGCAAATAGGTGCCGATATCGGCCAGGGTTTTTGGCTCGCCCACATCGTTCATGTAGCGATCATGGACGGCAATCATGCCCTCTTCCTGCGGCTTCGACAGATCGGCATAGGCTTCGCTGACGGCCTTTTGGATCACCTGAGCCTCAAACAGGTCATGGTCGCCCAGCGGGATCTCGTGGTTCTTGCCAGCCAGCAGGGCAAAGATGTCGATATAATCGTCGCGGGTCTGCGGGCCGTCGACCAGCCAGCGGGCCCCAGCCCTCTGGCGCAGCGCATCGTCGACATTTTCGGGATAGTTGGAGAACATGCCGAAGGCGCAATTGCCGCGCACCACGGTTTTCGCACCGGCAAAGCTTTCCATCAGCACTGCCGTTACTTCCTGCTGACCGGCAGACGCCCGGTCGTCGGAACGTTTCGCCGCGATCTGGTCAATATCATCCACCGTGCCGAAACCGATGGTCTTGCTGTTCAGCACATTGGTGACGAATTGCTTGCAGTTCTGCCCCGACTTGCCCTGATAGGAAGAGATCTGGTCAACACCGAAATTCTCATAGGTGAAGCCGTAGCCGGCAATCTCACAATAATCATTGATCATGCCGGCGATCATCTGAATGAGGATCGTCTTGCCGGTGCCGGGAGAGCCATCGCCGATGAATGTGAACAGAAAGCCACCCAATTCAACAAACGGGTTCATCTGCCGCTCAAAGTCATAGGCCATCAGCATTTTCGACAATTTGATCGCCTGATATTTGGCAATATGGTTGCCGATGATTTCATTGGGCTGCTTGAACTGCATCACCAGTTTGGAGCGCTTGGCACCGGGTGCCACGTCAAAACCGTTGAGCTCAAAGCCATCGCTTTCAAGCCGCAAATGCACCTGCTCAAATGAGCCAAGAGCTGTAAAACGTGCCCGACGTTGCAACAGTTCATCCATCGACAGACGCACCGCCTCGCGGGCCCGGGCGGTCATCGACTTGTCATCGGAGCAGGATTGGATGGCCGCATCGACGCAGGCAATCAGCCCCTTCAGCGCATCCTGTGGCGTGTCGAACAAAAAGTCGGGCTCTGCCACATCATTGGCGGGCTCCCCCTCCTCCGGCAGCATCTGCAACAGGTAGGCGGCGGCGGAAAAGGCGGCGATATAGGCCGACGATTCCACCAGGGTGCGGAAGCGATCCATTTCTTCCCCGGACAGATCACCACCGAGATTTTTCCGGGTCAGCGCATCCAATCCAGTTTGCTCGGCAAATTTGTCGCCAATCGCCAGGGCGACAGCGACAGCCCGGCGCGCTTTGAAAAGCAACCCGTGCTGGGCCAGGGACATCAACCCGTCTTCGGGATCAATGGCTGAAATGGATTTGGTGAACTCCACCTTGTGAGTGTGTTTTGTGCCAGCAGTGGAGACGGTGGAAACGAAACGACGTCTTGTGCCGGCGATTTCGGTCTGGCTTTCGCTCTTGCCGGTCTTCACCTGGACAAAACTGGTCACCAGCGACTGGGCAACAGAACGGTGCTTTTCGATTTCAGATTCACGCAGTGTGGTCAGCCCAATATCCATCTTCAAAAATCTCTCAATACCTGGCCACCGGAGATCACATGGGTGCTGTAACCGGTGAAAATTGCATCTGTTTTGCCGCTGGCATAGATCGCCTGATAGGCTTCGTGGGGGATCAGCGCATGGCGCTGATAGGCGCTGACGCCCTGCTGCACCGCTTCCAGGTCATCGGTGTCGATATGGTAGGTCTGTTTGGCGGGCGTCGACCCCCACAGCCCCCATTTCGCCGGAGTCTCCGACACCGAAAACAATTCCTGCACGGTCCAGGTCAGCATCCAGGCATTCTCCTCGCGGCTGACATTCTTCAGGATATTTTCGACAATCCGTCCATGGCTGGTGACGCCGGCGGAATAGAACGGTCCCATCACAATGCGCCGCAACTGCACCGGGTGCAGATGTTCAAAATCCCGGTCCATATTGTCGGCGATGGTTGCAGGCGTCAGGCTGTAGGCCGAGTTCTTTTCGCAAAAATCGTCAAATTGGTGGGCCAGGTCCGGATTGAGCAAGCCATCAATGGGAAACGGAATATCCAGATCCTTTTTCAGACGATCCCCGCTCAACAGCAGATTTGACAATTCCTTCGACGAATCCTCAATCACCGCAATATAGACCATCGGCAGGTTGGCACTGCCGTCAAACGCCCCCCAATGAACCACGTAAAAGGGCCGTCCGGTCTTGCTGTTCAGCGATATTTTGATGGTCTTGGGCAGGATCAGCGGTTGAAAGACTTCTCCCTGTTTGACCTCTTCCAGATAGAGCCGTCTGGCCATCGCCTTTTGCAGCGCGGTGGGAAACTTCTTTTTCAAAAGAATGTAGTCGACCATGTCCTGGCGCAGGGTGTCGGCCGAGGGCAATTCCGCCAGTTGCTTTTCTGCAGACTTGGCATCGTTGTCCAGGTCCAGGACATTGCGATAGAGCGGATAACCGCTTTCTGCCTGATTGATACGGAAGCGTTCGGCAAAGGATATGCGGTTTTCCCAGGCGCTGAATGAATGGTTCAGCCGGTCGATATATTCGCTCAGCACGCTGCCAATCATGGCGTGGTTGTAAAGCGGTGAATCGTCCTCCCGCAGATAAGTGTCCAACCCGTCAAGGGCTGAATCAATCGCGCGGAAATACCGCCCAACCGTATCAGGCTTGTTGCGCCTTATCTTGTCCGTTGTCGCCATCGCCGCCGCCGTCTTCGCCGCCGGTCGCGATTATGTCTGGCCGATATAATCAGCCTTGTTGTGCTTATCCATGACTTCCTGGAATCGACGGGCAAACGCATCGTCGGCCAGTTGCTTGCGCCGCTGGATGTCCTTGGTCGACACCATGTTTTTCTCATGCATTTCCAGCAGATCGCCGATATGGCTCTGAGCTGCTGCGCCAATGCCAGCCATTGTGCTTTCTGCTGCCGTGTCCACCTGATTGCCCAAAGTGTTGATCTTGTGGGCAACATCCTGCTGAGCGGCAGTTTTCAGCGAGTCTTCCAGCGCCTTGTAGAGGACGATGCGCTGCTCGGTATCGATCGACAATTTGTTGATCAATGTTGCCTGCGCCGCCTTTTGATTGTTCAGCGAGTCAACAAAGGTCTGGAACATGGAGGTGTAGCGCTCCAGCGTCTGACTTTCAGCCAGCAATTCCTGTTCCTTTGCCTGCATGGCGTTATATTCGGTGGCCAGTTTCGAGCGTTCCCCTTCCAGGTCGGCGCGCTTCTTCTGGTCAGTGGAGACGGAGATCTGGTTTTCCAGATCAAGCAGCATCGGGTTTAACTCTTCGATGCGGTTCTGCGCCGTCTCCAGCTGCGAGATGGTCTCCTTGCGCCGTTCTATGACCGAACGAAGACTGGATTCCGAAGTCTCATAACGCTGGTTGAGGATCGTTTCCTGATCTTTCAAAATGCCGGTAATCGTGTCCGATTTGGTCAGCAATTCCTGCAGATTTCCGGCCAGCGACATGTTGCGAACCCGATCGGTGCGCATGCGCTGCGCCTTTTGCTTGGAAAATATGCCGACAAAGCTTTCCCAGGTGGTGAAACTCTTCATCGACTCAAATTCAGCACCGAAAACATTGGTGGCATCTTCCAGACCGATGATCAGGTCAGCAATATTGCCTTCCATCACCTTTTGCTGCTTCAGCACATCGTCAATGCGGGCATTTTCGATATCGAAATCTGCATCGCCAATCGATTCTGACTTGGAAAGTTCTTCGAGCAACACGCCGCTCTGTTCGATCTTGCCGCGCATTTCTTCGACGGTGGCACGGGTTTTCTCGATTTCGCGGTCAAATTTCGTCATGTCGGACATGGTGTATTCCCTCCCTGAAAAGCCTTTGATTTCACGGAAGTCTTACCCCGCGTCAACAACGTTACTTGAGCAGCTTGTGTTATCGATTTTCGTTGTCTGCATAATATAGGCAGGCTCGGGCAAAAATCCAGCATATCTGCGGAATTTGTGCGCGATTTTTACATGTTAACAGGCCATTATGCGCCCAGTTCGCGGACCAATACTTTCAACACCTGCAACTTGGCGCGCTGGTAGAAACTTTGTGGCTCACCCTGCAAAATTGCAACGCCGCGAACTGCCATTTTAGGTTGCGCGACAGGACTGTCTGCTTGCGGTTCAAGAGCCACTGAATAGGCGGCCTCCATAGGACGCAATTCTTCCTTGCGGGCTTCCTCCACGGCGATGGATCCGCCGAAGGGCAAGGCAAGATAGGGTTCGTCCAATTGCAGGGTGCTGGCCTCGGCAACTTCTGAGACAGTCGCAGAAACAATCGGCAGTTCCGGATTTTCAGGAACAAACCGCGCCGATGTACCCACTGCAAAGCGGAAGACATTCTGCTCGCTCACATAGCCCTTAATCCGCGGCGCCTGTTGCGACTGCAACACCGCCAGGGGCAGTTTGGAGCCGATCCACAATCCGGCGTGAAGTTCTGGGTCGACATCGGTGATAGTGCCGTCAAACGGCGCACGCATTACCAATTGCTCGCTAACTCGTTGAAGTCCGTCAATTTCCTCTTTGACCGACTCCAACTCGTTGGTCAGCACGATAAGAGACGCCCGGTCCTGCGCATCTGAGCCGGAGCGGTCAATGCGGGTTTCCAGCAACATTTTGCGCTCGCGCGCCAGAAGCAGATCGCGCTCCAATAC
The DNA here is from genome assembly GCA_039977975.1 of Rhizobiaceae bacterium. Classification (GTDB taxonomy): domain Bacteria; phylum Pseudomonadota; class Alphaproteobacteria; order Rhizobiales; family Rhizobiaceae; genus Pseudahrensia. Next base: position 415,567 of record JBDWCD010000004.1, on the reverse strand, counting down.
CGGTGACTGAAGTTGAACCAGCACATCGCCTTTGCTGACCTGTTGCCCATTGGCCAAGGTAAGATTGGCAATCCGCGCCGGCAATGGCGCATATAGCGAACGCTCCTGACTTGCTGTCATCAGCGACGGGATGGTGATCTGGGTCGACCAGGGCGTGACTGCCAGAGCGGTCAGACCGGCTGCAACCAAGGAGGAAAACCAAAAGCGTTTTGAGAACATAATCTGCCCTTTCAGCGACCACCAATGTTTCATCTCGCGCCAGATCGGCATCAGGATGAACCACAGGATTTCCACGACAAACAGAAGGATGCCGATAATCTTGATGAAAAATGTGTAGACCAGCAAAGCTATGCCCAGGAACAGGAAGAACCGATAAATCCAGGTGCACCATGCATGCAGGATGACCAGCCGCCGCATGCGCGGTGTCAACACTTCTGGCGGTTCTTCTCCAAGCCCGAACAGCAATTCGCGCAGCCGCCAGCGGGCCATATCAAAACTGCGGTTCTGCAGGTTCTGAAAGCCGAGTGTGTCGGAGAGAATATAGTAGCCGTCAAACCGCATCAGCGGATTGAGATTGACCGCAAGCGAGGTGATCCAGGACGTCGTCGCCACGGCAAAGACACAAAGCCGCAACCCGCTTTCGGGCAGAAACACCCACAGGATGGTTGCCAAAGAGGCCAGTGCAAGTTCGGTGAATATGCCGGCCCCGTCGATCATCAGTCGCTGGCGACGGGAGCGCAACGTCCAGGCACCGCTGGTATCGGTATAAAGCACCGGCATCAACACCATGAACGCAACACCGATGGTCGGCACGCGCAGGCCATAGCGGACACTCATATAGGCATGGCCCAGTTCATGCAGTGATTTGACCACCACCAGGCTGGCGCCATAAAGCACTGCGCCTTGCCACGACAGCATGAACTGGAAGGTGCCGGTAAACTGTTCCCACTGGCGTGACACCAGATACAGGCCGGTAATGCCGAGCAGGGCAAATATCCACACGGCCGTGCGAGTGAACAGCGGACTCACCATCCACCATGTCGCCCGTAAAATACGGTCTGGACGAAACAGGGGAATGCGGAAAAACAGATAGGAATGCATGGCGGTTGCGAGAAGCGACTTCTTGGCCGACTCGTTCTTTTCCGCCATGGTTTTGTAATCATTGCCGGGAATATCGCGCACCAGCGCGTTGGAGATGAGGAAGTGGGTGGCATCGCCGATTTCTTCCCGCGTCACATCGCGGCCGAATTCCGCCTTGATGCGTCGCATCAGGCTTTGCACGCTGCCGGCCCGCCACAGCATCAACATGTCCAGCAGTTCGCGACCGATTTCAAAATAACGGTTGGAGACCGGATCAAAGATCACCCAGGACGGCGCGCCATTGGTCTGCGCAGCAGAAGGGACGATCTCCAGGTCATCCCGCAGGATCGGAAGCGATGCGTCCTCCTGTTCAGGGTCTTTTAATAGCCCGTCCATTGCCGAATCGCTGAAATGGGTTTGCGCAGCAGGAAGTAAGCCAGTCGCACCTTGTCGCCATAGACTTTGGCCGTTCCCCGAAGTCCAATACGTGGTGGCTGTTCGCCCGGTTGAGCCTCAAACCGGGCCCGCACGCGATAGGACAATACCCCTTCGCCATCGGGCTGGGCATGAAAACTTGCGCTGGTGACGGAAGCGGCGACCGGCTCCAGCGGATTGCTGTCCAGATAGAGTTCGACCGGTGCTTTTTCTTCCAGGATGATAGCGTCGGAAACCGGCAGATTGATTGTCACTTCGACTTTGCCCGGATCGGCAATGCGCATGATCCGTTCGCCGACTGATACCGGACGGCCGGTCCAGCTGTCCTTGTCGGCAAACAATACCAGGCCAGACGCACCGGCGGTCACTCGGGTGTTTTTCAGCAATTCCTGGGCATAGTCATATTCGCTCGCCTTGAGCTGCAATTCTGACTGGGCAATCGACAACTCTCGTTTGGCACGGGAATCGGAAAACGAAGTTCGCAGGCTTTGCTGATATCTGGCTTCGGCAACGCTGACCGCCTGCCCTGCCAGCTTCACCCGGTTGCGCAGATCGGTATCGGCAAAGGTGAACAGCAACTGATCCTTTTTGACCACCGTATTGGGTTCCACCTCTATCGTTTCAATCGCACCATCTGCGGGAGAAGCAACGACAAAGGCGTCGGTTGGTGTCACCTCAGCAGGGGCCAATACCGACAGGGGGACAGGATAAAAGCCGGCCACGATGATTGAAGCAGCAGCCAGGATCCACAACAGGTTGCGCGAGCGCATCTTGCGCTTTACCCGAGCCGGGCCTGTCAAAGCTTCCCAGGAATGGGAAAAGGTTTCACACAGTCGTGCTGCGGCCACCAGGCTGCGCTCGTCCCAGTCGCCTTCACGGGTCAGCATCAAATGGGCAAAAATTGTGCCGTCCCGCAATTGCAGGGGTACGAAGGCAATGTTGGAAAACGGATAGGAGCTGGCATCCAGATCATCGCTGGCTGCCTCGACGCGGACATCAAAGGAGACGACCTTTTCGCCGTTTTCACCTGCCAGCTTTTGCTTTGCCAGGCGTTCCACCCAGCGGATAAAGGTTGAATTGCGGTCAATCGCCGACAGGGATGATACAGCGACCACCCGGCGTTTGGCGGAACCGGTGCGCATGACCAACAATGCCTGGCGATATTGAACAGCGACTCGCGAACCGTTGACTATCAGGTAACCCAGTTCGGCCTCGGTTTCAGATTTCCGGGCCTCCCGCTCCAGGTTGAGCAGTGCATTGGCAATGTCCGATTCCCGTGCCCGGCTTGGGCCAGGTCCGTTGACATTTGACCTTCTTGTTGCCGGGCCTGGCGACGCTCCGTCAATCGCGGGAGCACTGGCCGGGGCTGATTGCATGGATTGGTGGGACTGGGTTCTGTTCCTGACGGCTGCGGCATTGGCGGCATTAACCGCCGCAGCGCTTGTCGCCGTGCTCGCGGCGCTGGCCGCACTGGCTGCACTGGCCGCACTCGTCGCACTCGCCGCGTTCGCCGCAGGAGCAGCGTTTTGGAATCCTTCAGGCCGATCGGGCTTTGCAGACAATTGGGCCTGAGATTTTGACATATGCTTTATATTCCGGGTCAGGATGGGGCGCCGTGAACGGTCTGCTCAGCGGCGAGCCAGGTCTTGACTAATTTGTGGGTGGATCAAATTTGGCGGTACCGCTCATGCCAGTCAGCACGTTGCCGGGACGTTCAACAAATTTGCCGGTGATTTTAATAGTCTGGCTGACCGCATCGACCTTGGCGCCGAGACGATCCACCTGGGCAACATAGGAACGACCGAGTTCGTCGACGTCAAATTCAAACCGCGTTCCCTTGTTCACCCAGCGCAACCATGTGGACGGTACGATGAGATCAACTTCCAACGTGCTGTCGTCAACGACGGTCAAAATTGGCGCGTTGGCTGCGGGAATTTCGTGGGTCTGAGCGTGGCGTTCAACGACGCGACCATTGAACGGCGCATTGATTTTGCACAGGCTGATGACTTCCTGCAGACCATCAACATTGGCCTTGGCGACTTCCATGTCGGCAGCCGCGTCCCGCACTTCCTGGGCACCAGCAGCACCACGGGCTTTCAGGCGAATTTTGCCACGGTGGTGGGAACTGGCCTTGGTCAGATTGGCCTTGGCGCCTCGCAGATCAGCATTCTGGCGGGCACAATCGAAAACCACCAGGGATTCACCCCTGCGGAATTCTTCGCCAGCCTTGAACGGCATCAGTTTGATGCGGGCAGCAATGCCGGCACCAAGGGTCACCTCGGCGTTGGGAATGACCACACCGCGGGCATCGAAATTGCTCTCAGACCGAACCGAGCCGGTGGTCATCAAATCGATGCCGAACTTCGTCTTGGGCAAAGCCTGACGGTCCCGCAGGGTCATTTCCTGAACCGCCCTGGACGCATTACCTGCCAGAGCGGAAGTGGATGTGGAGACCAGACCGGCCGCCAGAATGAGGGAAAAAGCGGTTTTGATTTTCATTTCAAATATCCTCTTTGGCAACAGACCAAATAAACTTCGTTTGCCTTCGGCAATGCCGAATGGTGCAGCCTATTTGTCGTTTTCCTTGATCGGGTTGACGCCGCTGCGGTCTCCGCCAGCAATCAAATTCTTCCAGAACGCGCGTTTGGGATTGTTTTCCACATGCACGATTTCCGAGTCGTATTTGGTTTTTACTTTCATCGCCGCCCAGCCATGGGTTTCTGCAACAATGGGATCGACGGCCTTTGGATCGACGGTTTTCTTGACCGAACCCGTAACCATATGAGCTTTTGCTGCGCGCCGGGCGCGCACCGAACCGGAGCGGTCGCCGCGTTCAATCCAGACTTCACGCAACGTCTCGGCGAGGCCATCCACCGAGTCATCGGCCCGCAGGTCGTCTGCATAAGGGTCGATGCCCATGGACGCATAAATATTGGCATAGGCGTTCTGCAGGTCAGCATAGGCAACATCTGCGGCCACCTGGCTTGCAAGGGTATTCATTTCCTCACGAATGAGCGTCTGCTCGCTGGCCTGACCTTCGGCAAAGCTGGAGCGGATCTGCTTCACGATACCGGTCTGAATTTTATAATGCTTGGCGGCGGTGCGGTAGATCTTCTTGGTGTGGCCATAGCGCACGCGGCTGACGTGAACCTGGGTCATGATCGCCATGGTGACCGCCAATGCACGGGCTTCAAGAGTTTCTTCCTTGGCCTTTACCAACCGCTTCTTGGCCGGGTACTTAAAGACGTTGAGAAGGTTCCAGGTGGCCTTGGCGCCCCAACCTACCCAATTGTTGTTGTAAAGATATTGGTCGGAATCCCAGTTGGCGCTGGCAAACAGATTGGCCGATGGCAGCAGTTCAAGCAGCGCCTTCTTGGATTCTTTTTCATTGATCCGCAGCTTGTATTGAATGTCGCGAATTTCCGGCCGGTTTTCCATCGCTGCAAGAACCATTTCGTCACCGGAGAGTTCCAGTTCGGTACTGCCTGCACGGCGTTTGGGCTGGGCCAGGGTGAAATGTTCACCGGGACGGATATTCATCAGAGCGGCGAGCTGGATCTTGGCCAGCGACAGGTCTTTTTGCAGCCGCTGAATGCGCTGCTGAATTTCTACCAGTTCGCGCTGATAGGTGAGTGCAGTCAACGGTGAAGTCTGACCATCCTTTTGCAGCGAAGCAGAGTTCTTCAGGGCTTTTTGAGCCCGACCTTCCAGCTTGCGCAAGCCGACCACGAGGCGGTCGGCAGAGACGGCGCGCCAATAGGCAGTGCGCACATCTTCGATCACGCGGTTGATGATTTTGCGACGTTTTTCTCGGGCCACCAGAACTTCGTCAGCTGCCTGTTCGGCACGGATTTTGGACAGACCAAGGTCAAGAATATTCCAAGACAGGTGAATGTCTTCCTGGAATTTTTCGCGGTCCGGGAATTCGGTTGAAGAGGCGTTGCCGCCATCATTGTTGCGGCCCACATAGCCGGCGGAGGCAACCAGATTTGGCAGGGTTTCAAGGCGCGCTGTTGCCAGCTGCTTGCTGGCCAGCGCTTCATTGTACAATTCAACATGAAAATCGAGGTTATAAAGCAGCGCGCGGGCCATGGCCTGATAGAGCGTGATGGCTTCGCCTACCGGCTCTTGATCCGCCGTTACATCGGCCAGTTTATTGTCTGCAAAATTGGCCAATGACCCTGTGGTCAACGGCTTTGGTACAACTGTGCAGGCCGACAGGCTCAGGGCCACTGTAGCAGAGAGCAGGATACGCTTCACAATAAATTCCTCGCAACGCTTGTTTCACCGACATTTCATTAACCATTCCGGCCAAAAAAATCGGTCCCGCCCAATATCTACATTTGTGCCTAACGAAGGCTTAACAGCCGCAAAAATTTATACATTTTTCACCATAAATTACGTGATCTAAAAAGCTGTAACCCACTGTTCCATAAGCAATTTATGCCCATGGTTCAGATTGGCATAATTATGCAGTTCAGATTTTGAAGAACTGGTCGCGGTCAGCCGTCAGATGGTCGGTCCTGGGAGCCTTGCAATTGCAACGACCCGCGCAGCTCACCAAGCTCCAGGGAATCGTCTCCTGGAGCCTCATCCTCTGCCTGGACTTTCGGCAGTTCAACCTGGTCTTCACCAACCTCGATGACGGCGCCCGACGTGGTATCGATCATCACCTGTTTGGCGAGGTCCTTGCCGGTTTCCAAAACAATCGACACTTCCAGATGGAACTCGCTGATGTCTTCCGGCGGTGAAGCGGAAATGAAGCCCTCGCGGACAAGCTTCATCCAGTCGGGCAATTGCTGGCCACCCTCATAGGTAAAAGTGGTGGTGACCACCCGACCGTCGCGCTCGGGGTCCAGCTGGTTGTTCAATTCAATGAACAGGGCACCCTGTCGGCTTTCTGCCTCAATGGTCAAACGCTGCAACCGCTCATCGGCGTTGTTGGTGCCGGCGAGATGAATGTCGTCGGTCAGAGCCATATAGCCAAATTTACCGGCAACGCTCCAATCACCATTGCCCTCGCGGCCAGATGTCCGCAGCCAGTCGGTTGAATTAGCCATCTTGTCCATGGCGTCGACCTGATCTGGGATACCGTCATCGGAACCCGCCAAAGTTGCCTCGCGCAATGGTTCAATGCCTTCAATGGTCGACAGGATAATGCCTGAGGACTGTCCAAGACCGGTGGTGGAATTAAGTCCGGCGATTTCATTAATCACCTGGCTGATGGCATCAATTTCCTGCTCTTGGGTGTCGATCGGTTCGAATTCGATCAAGTCGTCAACGTCCTCAAGCGGTGGCTGCTCGACGACCAGGGAGTTGTCGCCGACCAGAATAGAGAAACTGACCAGGGTGATGCCCCCCTGCCCATCATCGGCGGTGATTGTCACGGCATAATTGTTCTGGGTGCTGGCGCCTGGTGCAATCACACCTGAAATCCGACTGAGGACGGAATCATAGTTGACGCCTGCTGGCAGGCCGGTGACCGAAACGGCGATTGGATCGCTGTCGAGCCCACCATCGACAAACAGGCCGCTGATATCGATATCGACGGGATCCTCTTCACCAATCCGCAAGTCGGCAATCGACGCGGTTGCCACTGGCGCAACATTGCGCGGATCGATGGTGACATCGATGGAGGCCACGCCACCATCCCCATCGTCAACCGTAATCGTCGCCGTGAAGGCGCCAGCCAGGGATGCATCGGCGGGGATGACGCCGGTGATCAGGCCGCTGGCCGTATCAAACCCGACCCAGGCGGGCAGACCGCTGGCGGCATATGTCAATGTGTCGTTGTCCGCATCGGTGAACAACGCAGCCGTATCCACATTCAGTGTATCACCTTCCTGAACCACAAGCGTCTGATCGACAGTTGCTACGGGGGCGATATTGACCACGTCCAGCGTAAAGCCGGTGGAAACAATCGAACTCACCCCATCATCAACGGAAACGGTCACTGAATAGGGACTGGATTGAGAAGCAGATGAATCGAGAACACCACTGATCAGGCCGGTAGCAGAATCATAGGACAGGCCAATGGGCAATCCGCTGATCGTATAGACAAGCGCATCGGCATCGGGATCGTCGAAATAACCGGCCATCGGCAAGCTCACCGGATCACTGTCATTGAAAGCCAGATCCGGTGGCGTTGTGACCAGGGTGATCGGGTCATCAACGGCGGTGACATCAAAAGTCACATTGGCCGTCGCCGTGGCCTGACCGTCGCCGACCACATAGCTGATCACAGCCGCACCGTTGAAGTCGGGATTCGGGACATATTGCAGGGTACGCCCATCTGCACCCAGCGTGATTGTTCCGCTGGCAATCGTCACGCTGCCGGTGGGGGCGATAGCCTGGCCGTCGATCATTTCGATCAACAGGGTATCGCCTTCGACATCACTGTCATTGCTCAATACCGGATCATAGAAGACGGAGCCGTCCTCGACCAGAACGACCGGCCCGTCATCGAGCGCAATCGGTGCATCATTGACCGGCACAACGTCGAGATTGACATTTGCCGTATCGGTCAAGGCACCGTCGCTGAGCGTGTAGGTGAAGGTGGCAGGACCGAAGAAATTGAGCGTGGGCGAATAGGTCAGCGTGACACCGTCGAGCGCCAGGTCTACACGACCGGTCGCCACATTGACGAAGCCGCCGGGGACAATTGCATTGCCATCGATTTCAGTGATTGTTAGCGTGTCGCCTTCAAAGTCGTAGTCATTGCTGGCCACCGGATTGATCAGCACAGGGACATCTTCCGTAACGGAGATGGGTGTTGGCACACCATCATCGACAGCAAAGGGAGCGTCGTTGACGCTGCTCACCGTGATGGTGGTGGACTGGGTGATTGAGTCATCCTCACCATCGCTGACCACGAATTCAATCACGCGATTGGTCGTATCGGGATCTTCAGAAGTGGACCGATAGGTCAGGGCCTGGAAAGCGCTCTGATAGTCGGCAAGAGAGGCCACGCCACTCAGCGTCACGGTGATGGTTCCAGGGCTGGTCAATGCTGTTGAAGGCACGATGCTGGCAGAGATGCCGCCAGGCAGGGCGCCCGCTTCAAGCAAGTCACCAATCTGTCCGTTGGTCAGCGTGACACTGGCCGAGGCAGCGGTGAGGTGATCTTCATCGCTGATTGAGACATCGGAATCGACAATAGCGATGCCAATGCCGTTTTCGGTATAGCTTGTTGCATAACCGGAACCGGGAGCGCTGGCGTCAAGATCGACGATTGGTGCATCGTTGAGGATCAGGATATTGAGGCTGACCGTTGTCGTGTCAGTGGCTCCGCTGGGGTCTCGGGTTGTATAGGTGAAAGAGGCGGGACCGGAATAGGTCGGCGTGGGCGTGAATACCACATTGCCAAAACCGTCGAGGGCAACACTGCCATTCACCGCCGACTGGACTGAACTGATGATCAATGTGTCGCCATCGGCGTCGGTGTCATTGGCCAGCAGGGTCGCCTCTGGCAATGTGAAAACTTCATCCTCGTTGAAAGTGTAGACGCCGTCAGGCAGCGCGTCCGGCACATCGTTGACCGGCGTTACATTGATGGTTGCCAGGCTGGCGGTTGAAGTGTCCGTTCCATCGCTGACAGTGATGGCAATCGTCCGTGCGGTGGCACCTGGATTGTCTGACAGTGATTCAAAGGTGATGGCCTGCAGGGCAGCCTGATAATCAGCCGCGTTCGCAGTTCCAGTGAGCTGAACATTGATCGGTCCGGCTGCTGTCAGGGCTGAGGACGGGGTTACAACCGCAGTGATGCCGGCAGGCAGGGCACCAACATTCAAAATATCCCCAATCTGGCCGCCGGTCAGATTGAGCGAGGCTTGCGTGTAGGTGCTGCCATCAACATCGGTGATCACCACGCTGGCATCGACCACACCCACCGGCGTACCGTTTTCAATATAGGTTGTTGAGAAGCCCGTCCCGGCAGCAACTGCGTCAAGATCAATGTCAGGTGCATCGTTGACCGCGTTCACCGTCAGCGACACGATAGCTGTATCGCTGCCGCCATTGCCGTCATCAACGGTGTATTCAAACGAGGCGGGGCCAGAATAATCAACATCCGGGGTGAAGGTAACGACACCTGCCAGCAGAGACACGGTTCCGTTGACCGGATTTTGCACGGACAAAATAGTCAGCGTGTCGTTTTCAATGTCGCTGTCATTGGCCAGCAGACCAGCTTCGCCGATAACAAAGTTTGTATCTTCGTTAAACGAATAGGTGCCGTCAGCATTGGCCACGGGGTCATCATTGACCGGGGTCACCGCAATGCTGGTGGTGGCGATGACTGAATCCGCCGTTCCATCATTGACGCTGATATCAAGCGTTCGCGTGGTATTGCCCGGATCATCGGACAGGGAAACATAGCTGACCGCCTGCAGGGCAGTTTCATAGTCGGCCAATGTCGCGCCACCGGTCAGTGTGACTGTCACGGTGCCGGCTGTGGTCAGTGCTCCCGATGGACTGATCGAAGAGGTGATGCCTGCTGGCAGCGACCCCACCAGCAATTGATCGCCGATCTGGCCATTGGTCAAAACCACGGAAGCGCTGGCCAGGCTGGAATGGTCCACATCGGTGATCTGGATGGTTGGATCAACCACGGCAACAGCGGGATCATTTTCCAGATAGGTGGTGGCGAAATCAGCCCCGCCCGTACCGGTATCCAGATCGACAACCGGCCGGTCATTGACCGAATTGATGGTCAGATTGACAGTTGCCGTATCCTGTTCGCCATTGCCGTCATCGATGGTGTAGGTGAAGGAGGCCGGGCCAAAATAATCTGTGGCCGGTGTGAAAGTGATTGTGTCATCGCCGTTGAGGACAACGGTTCCATTCACCGGGGACTGCACCGAGACTATTGAGATCGTGTCGAAATCCGGGTCAATATCATTGGCCAGCAATTCTGATGGCAGGATAATCCTGGCTGAATCCTCGTTCAAAGTCAGGCTGTTGTCGTCAGCAGCAATCGGCGCGTCATTAACGGCGATGACGGTGACGGTCGTGGTTCCGACATTTGAATCATCATCACCATCATTGACGGAGATCGACAGCGTCCGGTTGACCACCGAAGGGGCCTCGGACATTGAACGATAGGTGACCAGTTTCAACGCCGCTTCATAATCGGCCAGAGGGGCGGAACCGCTCAGGGCAACGGTGATCGGACCGGCGCTGGTCAATGCAGTCGGCGGCACGATGCTGGCGGTAATGCCTGCGGGCATGGTGCCGTGCTCCAACAGGTCTCCGACCTGACCATTGGTCAAAGTGACCGTGGCGCTGGCCAGATTTGCGTGATCGATGTCCTGAAGATCCAGAGTCGCAGCGACAATATCGGTGGCCGGATCATTTTCCGTATAGGTGAAGGCATAGTTGCCGTCGCCACTGCCGGTATCCAGGGTGATGACCGGGGCATCATTGACCGATGTCACGTCCAGTCTGACCAGCTGAACCCGTGTGGCGCCAGACTCGTCCTCAACCGTATAGGTGAAGGAGGCCGGGCCGAAATAGTTTGGATTTGGCGTGAAGACAAAGTCCCCGAAACCATCAGTGATAACGCTGCCATTGATCGGGCTCTGCACTGAAATGATCGTCAGGGCCTCGCCATCCTTGTCGGAATCATTGGCCAGCAAAGTGGCGGGTGCGATGGTAAGTGACGTGTCTTCATCGAAGGTGAACAGGCCATCATCGACGGTGTCCGGCACGTCGTTGACCTGTTGCACGTTGATTGTGGCTGTCGCCACCAGGGAAGTTTCCAGACCATCGGTAGCAGTGATGGCGACGCTGCGTGGCGTGGTGTCCGGCAGATCGGAGAGATTGGAGAAGCCGATGCCGCGCAAGGCGATTTCATAATCGGCGACGCTGGCGGTGCCGGTCAATTGAATGGTGACCGTGGCAGGTGCCGTCAGGCCGGTCGCGGCCTCCGCCGGTACCAATGTGGCGGAGATACCGGCCGGCAAGGTGCCGAAGTTGAACACATCATCGATCTGACCGCCCGTCAGGACAATGTCGGCGCCGGTCAGATTTGCATTATCGACATCGATGACGGTGCCAGTCAGCAGGAACATCGACGTAGCCGGATCGTTTTCGATATAGGTGATTGTATTGTCGATACCCGGCTGCAAGCCATTGAGGTCGATGCGCGGCGCATCATTGACCGGGGTAACATCGACATAGACAGTACCGGTATCCTGACCACCTTCGCCATCATCCAGTGTATAGGTGAAGAACGTTGAGCCGGTGAAATCAGAGGTCGGCGTATAAATGACGTTTCCGGACCCATCGAGGATCGCAGACCCATTGGCGCCACCGTTCACGGCGATGATATCAAGCGGATTGAAATCGACATCACTGTCGTTCGACAGCAATTCGGCAACCGTGATCAGAATCGATGTATCTTCAATGGTTTGATAGGGAGTTGGCACACCATCGTCACCGGCATCAGGTGCCACGTTATTGCCGACCACATAGATTTCGGAAACCGCCGACGTGCCAGGACCGTCGTCATCTGTGGCAACAAATGTCAGCGTGCGGGTGCCGCGGGTGTCGTCACTTGAATCATTTTCATAAAGCAGACCGCGAATGAGGTCCTGGGCATCTGCGACGGAGAATTCCGGACCAAAATTATTGGTGATCTGAATGTCATTGACGCCGTCATAGTCGATCCGAAACAGGGTTCCGCCTTGCGACTTGGTGGCGCTGAGTGCGGTGCCATATTCAATTATCAGACCGCCGGTGCGGATCTTTTCATTGCCCGGCTGCATGAAGCCGCCAAGGGTGATCGAAATTGAACTCAGTTCGGTATCGTCCACATCAAGGATGACCGCATCGGGCGCGGTGACATTCATGGTGGTTTCCAGCGGACCGTAAGTGACGTTGTGGGTGGTGTCTGAAGTGGTGCCATCATCATTCAGGTCGATAACGGCGGTCTGGTTTTCACCTGTGATGTTGACCGTCACCGTCGCCGGTGTAGTTGACTCGGTGCCATAGGCATCGACCACCTTGTAGGTGAATGTATCAGTGGAAAGTTCGCCTTCTTCCAGATGGGCAAAGGCACCGTTGGGGTTGTAGGTGAGGCTGCCATTGGGATTAACCCCCACCGTTGCCCCGGAAGCGAGGGTAACAGCTGTACCTCCGGTGATCACCACACCGTCGAGCTCGGAAATCTGCAGCGCATGACCTTCCGGGTCGAAATCAAGTCCGCCTGGATTCGTGATCACATTAATCAGGGCCGTCGATGTCTCGGTGGTGGCAACGCTGTCATCTACGGCCACGGGGGCGGAATTGTCGCTGACCGAAATGGTGACGGTTGAGGTATCAACACCGATGGCGGAATTGACCGCACTGACGATGCGCAGGTTAAAGTCTTCCTCGTCTTCAAAGGCCGCATCGTCGACAATCGGCACATCGATATACAATTCAACGTTGACATTGGCTTCACGGGTGAAGGTGATGCTCGAACCATCGACAATATTGCCGCCGTCATTAAATGAGAATTCATCGGCAACGCCGTCGGGGCTCTGCAGACCAATGGTTGCACCCGCGCCATTGTCACCGACCCCGTCAAATACCACGTCCTGGTAGTTAAAGGTGATCGCATTGCCGGCCTCATCCAACACCACCTGGAAAGAGCCGGTGCCCGATCCGTCGCTGGCATTCTGCACGCCGTCCCACTGGATGACGAACTGACGCTGGCCTTCAATGGCGCCAATCGTCTCGATATAGACATTGCCGCTGGCGGTGTTCAGATCGTCCCAGAAAGGCGCAATGATTGGCCGGCCCGACAAGGCAGTGCCATCAAGGCTGGCATTGTTGGCGTCAGCGCCGGGGCTGCCGAATGTCAGATAACCATTGGCCGATACGAAGACCGAAGAAAATGTATCGGCATAGAAACTGAAGTCAAAACCGATACTGCGGCCGGTAATGCCGTCATCACCAAGATTGAGCGCATCGCCGGTCGCCGAAATATCCAGGAATGTGCCGGCGGTGGGGTTGTAATTCGCCGTATAATTGGTGGCCGGTGCCGTATAGGTGATGTTGGTGCCGTCAAAGGAAAAATCCGTCTGGCCCAAATTGATAATTGAATCATTGATCGCATCGGCAAGGGCTGCATGGTCGCTGGCATCGGTGCTGCCCTCTTCCAGAATCACCTCCGCACTGATCACGTCTCCCTGGGCAACACCGCCTTCAATCCCCAGGATGAAGCGCGCGGAATCCCCTTCTACAACATTGGGAACGCTCGACAATCTCCAGCGAGGTTCAACCGAAACAGTAACAATGCCGTCGTCAGTGCTGAGGTCAGCATCCTGGGCGGTATAGCTGAACTTCACTTCACCGGCGAATGTCGCTGAAGCGTTGAAAACCAGATAGCCAAAGGGGCTGAGTTCCACGTCGCCCTGTCCACCGGGCAGTGTCACGGGTGTCACCGTGTCGATGGCAATTCCGTTCACATGGGTGATCAACGGGGCACCATCTGGAATAAAGTCGTTGTCGAGCACATAAATGCTGACACTCTCGCCGGCAAAGGTGGATGCCGCGTCGTCGACCGCGACAACCGGATTGTCATTATCATTGAGTTCAATGGTCAGGCCAATTCCAAAGCGGGTGGCGCTGGGTGTTTCAATCCCGTTTTCGGCGGCCACTTCGGTAGAGGTGGCGGATACGGACAGGTTGTATACGGCGTCGGTCCCGGTAATCGGCGGGCTGAAAATCAGGCCGGGCAAATCAAGCAGTGCAAAACTGACACTGCCCCCGACAATCGTCAAAGGACCGCTATCAGCGATCATCTGTGCTCCGGCGGGAATGCCCGAAATCGTGATGTCGGTAATCGCCTCAGAACCATCCGTATCGAACAGGTCAACCGAAATGACGTCGCCAAGAGGTACGTTTTCGTCAATATCGCCAAACGCCTGTTCAACAATCAGGATCGGCATATCGGCAACCGCATCGACGTGGAATGTGACCGTTTGGCTGTCGAAACTGATCGATCCATCAACCTCAAAGTTTTCTGTCACAAATATGATGTCGATGTCTTCATCGGAATTCTGCACCGGCAAGACCCGCAACTGGGTACGGTCCCAATCGGTAATGTCCATTTCGTAGAGGCCATCACCGGCAGTGAAAAAGTTCAGACCGTCGGTAAGCACAACACCTTCAGGAATATCGGTGGCCAGGATGATCTGTTGTTCTGACGGGTCATCGGAAGTTGCCGATATATCGACGGGATCGCTTGAGACATCTTCAGCCGAAACATTGTCGGGCTGAATAACGTTCAACGTGACTGCATCAATGACCGGTTGAATATTAAAGGTGGCGATGCCACTGGCTGAATTCACACCGTCGCTGATGGAATAGCTGATTGTTTCATTGCCGCTGTAATTCAGGGCGGGAATATAGGTGAAACTGCCGTTGGAATTAAGCGTCAGCGATGCGCCACTGGGCATGGTGTGGGCAGCGCCAATGGGAATGGCGATGGAATCAGAATCCATAGCTCCTATGATTGTCAGGCTCGCGCCCTGGGGATCGGAGTCGTTGGACAACAGGCCGGTTGCCACGTTAGCAACGATGGTCGTATCCTCGTCCTCAACATAAACATTGGTTCCCGCCACAGGGGCAGCGGCGGCTGTCGCAAACTGAACGGTGGTTTGAGCAATATCGGAAGTAATCACTCCGTCGAATACGGAGAATTCGAAGATCCGGTCGGTCACCTGATCAAAACTGCCATCGGCATTGCTGTTGGAATAGGAAATCGACTGCAGGGCGGTCTCATAGTTCGAAATGAGAGCAAATCCGGAAAGCTGCAAAATGCGTTCGGTGCCGGTGTCCGTATAGGAGGCTGATATGCCCAATGCACCCAGCAGAACAGGGTCGAAATTGATGTCGTCTCCCGATGATGCGTTGGTCAGCGTCACTGTTGCGCTCTGCAGAAACTCGCCGTCAAAATCAAAGATCGACATATTCACATCGGTCAGTGTCAGGGGAACGTCGTCATCGGACCCCATTTGAGAACCGTTGATATAGGTGGTCACATAATCCTCACCGGCCGCCGCACCGTTGAGATCGACCAATTGGGTCTTGGTGGTTTCAGGTGTCGGGAAGGCCGACATGTCGCGGTCGCCATCCATATCAAAATTGGTAATCAGCGTGCGCGAGGTATAGGTGACGACAAACTGATTGGCGCTGACCCACGAAAGGCCGAGGTCAGAGCCAACAGCGCCAGTACCCAATTCGGTTCCCGTTGCCGTCAATCCGTTATAGCCGGAACTTATCTGCAGGTCGCTGCCGGCATTGACCGTGTAGGAGACGATCTCCTCCGATTCCACCGCCACGGTTTCCCTTGTTTCTGGAGTGCCCGCCAGGCCTTCAATATCCTTGAAGATCAGATTGAACTGGTCTGGCGGCGCCAATGTTTCGGTGCCTGCCTCATAGATTGCCCAACGCACCGCAACACTGCCTTCCTCGACAATGTCCTGGCCACCGGCAGAGCCAACCACCGCGCCAATATTGGTGACGATGACGCGGAAATCATCCATTGATCCGTCGGTGGAGGCAACCGTTTCAAAGGTTGCTGACATGCCATCCGACATGCCGATCAGAGTAGCCCTGATATCGAAGGTCTGAATGGGGCCACCGCCGCCCGGATCGAAGACAACCGCATCGCTCCAGGTGGCCGTTGTGTTGGAGGTGCCAACAATACCATCGTCCAGATGGCCGATTGTCGGTTCACCGCTGGGCTGCAATTCATAGCCCGGCAAAATGCCCTGCCAGTCCGGCAGGGTGAAAGAACGGGATTCAATTTGGCCGTGCTGAACTTCCAGGTCCCAGTCGCCGGAAAGCGATTCCGAACCGGTAAGGTCGTCGGAAGCGGCAATATCGGCTCCCGTGGCAGCAGCCAGGAGCCCGGCGGTGCGCTGACCCAGGTCGCCCTCACCAAAATTACAGCCATAAATCAGAATATCGCCATTTTCGCTCAGAGCATCGCGAATCTGGGCCAGGGCGTCGGCATGTTCAGAGCCGATAGAGCTGGCGTCCAGAACGCCATTGCCCAATTGCAACGCTCCCTGACTGCCGTGAGAAAAGATGTGGACCGCATCATAGCCGCCTGACTGTGCCAGCAGGTCAGCCATTTGCTGCACACCATCGGAATCGGAATCAATGATGTGGACGCTGACACCGGGTTCCAATGAAGCAATCAGACCTTCACGATCTTCAATCGATGCATCGACAAAGACGATTTCCCGATCGGTGCGGCGGGGTGCGGAAGCCAGGCTTTCGGCAATGTCATCATCGGCTGGCGGCGCATCCTGCACCTGCGGAGCGTCGCCGTCGCCATCGCCGCCGCCATCGCCGCCGTCGGCGGCATTTTCCATATAATCATCAGCCAATTGGCTATGGGCGGCCTGGCCGGCAATGTCGAGGGCGGTTTCAACGGCAGCGGCGTCGAGCAGAATCCGAGGTTCCAGGACCCGCATCAGCGGCTTGTCCTTCACCGGACTTACCAGCGTTTCGGCCGAATTTTCGGGCGCGACGGCAGGTTTTCGATTGAAAATCGATTGAAAAGATCCAGCCATGCCTTCTCTAACCCCCAACCCAAGTGGCCCAAATTTGCTCAACACACGCAAAATACCCAGGCGCTCCGCGTGCTCAGCCCCCACAATGGGTGAAGTATGGTTAGAAAGCCCTTAACATAGGGGGAGAATGTGCTGGACTGGTAATCGGTTTGGAAGGCAAATTTGGGCAATTTTGCTAAAGTTTGAGGAGGTTTTGATGATTTCATCAAGCTTTCATCTGCCAAACCGCTGAAAGTGCGTGTCATTTGTCCAGTCAGCCTGAGACTTGCCGACCGTCAGACCGCCACCACTGACCCGACACGAATATGACTTTTATTCCCGGATGCAGGGCGCTATGGCTCCCGACAGCCGAATTTCAGTCCGGTTGCGGGAGATGAAAATGAAGCGGGTCATGATCATTGGCCAACCGGGATCGGGCAAATCGACCCTGGCACGGCAACTCGGCCAGCATACCGGCCTGCCCGTGGTCCATATTGATATGATCCATTGGAAACCAGGCTGGATCGAACGCAATAGCGCGGAAAAAGCTGCGCTTTGCCACGAAGTCCACCAGCGGGACAGTTGGATTTTTGAAGGTGGACACACCTTGACCTGGCCGGAGCGCCTGGACCGTTGTGACACGCTCATTTGGTTGGATTTTCCCCTATGGCTGCGGGTGTTGCGCGTTGTTCGTCGCACTTTGAGAGACTATGGGCGCACAAGGCCCGACCTGCCGCCGGATTGCCCGGAACGTTTCAATGCGGAATTCTATCGCTGGATCTGGATTACCCGAAACAGCCACAGGGAAAAGATGCGTAATCTGCTCGAGACAGCGCCACCTTCAAAAACCCGTGTCAAACTGCGCAATCGCCGGGAAGTCGATGCTTATCTGGCAACGATCGATGATTGCTAGATACAGGCGGGACCACCGTGCCTTACAAAAACATTTTCAACTGGCTGTTGGGGCCGATATCGCGGTCTTCCCAATGGCGGCGGCACAGGGACACGTAGCTTTCTTCACCACCAATCGACACCTGGTCTCCCTCTTCCAATACGCGGCCATTCTCATCCAGTCGAACCACCATGGTCGCCTTGCGCCCGCACCAGCAGATGGTACGGATTTCGCGCAACGAGTCTGCAAGCGCCAGCAATTGCGCGCTGCCGGGGAATAGCTTGCCCTGAAAATCGGTGCGCAGCCCGTAGCACATGACCGGAATGCCCAACCGATCCGACACACGGCATAATTGCCAAACCTGCTCAGGGCTCAAAAATTGTGCTTCGTCCACCAGCACGCAGTTGATCGGTGTTTCTTCATGCGCCTGTTGAACCCGTGCCAACAGGTCATCCCCTTCAGCAAATGTTTCAGCCCCCGCCTCCAGACCAATGCGCGAACCGATCTTGCCAATGCCGGTTCGGTCGTCGAGCGCGGCGGTGAGCAGCATCGTATTCATGCCGCGCTCGCGATAATTGTGCGAGGCCTGCAGCAGAACAGTCGATTTGCCGGCATTCATCGCCGAATAGTTGAAATAGAGTTTGGCCAAGTTGGAACCACACGATGATCAGGTCTGATCTGGTGTAGCGCTGCAAGCGCCACGCGCCAATATGCCAGCCAAGTCTTCCACAGCGGCGGGCGTCTAGCGACTCAAACCCTGCTCGGCCAATTTCTGCTGATAGGCGGCCATCAGATCGATCGCCTGACTGCCCAACCGGTGGAGCACCTCCCAGGAATAAATCCCGGTGTCGTGCATGTCGTCAAATACCAGACGCACGGCGTAATTGCCCACAGGTTCTACCTTGATGATCTCCACCCGGCTTTTGCCGGGAATGATTTTTTTCTGGCTGGGATCATGTCCCTGCACTTCTGCGGACGGGGATTCCACCCGCAGCAATTCGGCGCTCATCTCAAAACGCTCGCCGCTGTCAAAGGAAACAGTCAGCGCGCGTTTGTCTTTGGCTACGCGCAATTCGGTTGGTGTCGGCCCGGGCATGTTCCAATTTCCGTGCAAAATCTGTATTGCCTTCATTGTCTGTCATCAGCGCCCCATGTGAAAGCCCAAAAGTGTCTGTTTCCCACCCTGACCCCGACATTCCCGCCACTTTGCGTCAACTGTTCAAAGACGCCGTTGCCGCCGCCGACCCCGCCCACATGCTGGCCCAACATCTGCCGGAACCGCCGCCGACAGGGCGCACTCTGCTGGTGGCTGCAGGCAAGGCCGCGGCCTCGATGGCGCGGGCGACAGAATTGGCATGGCCGGCAGACGCTCCACTGTCCGGTATCGCGCTGACCCGCTACGGCCATGGTATGGACTGCGACCGTGTCGAGGTGATCGAAGCGGCTCATCCGGTGCCCGACAATCGAGGTTATGAGGCGGCGCAGCGGCTGATGGGTGAGGTGCAGCAGCTGACCGCGGACGATCTTTTGCTGTGCCTGATCTCAGGTGGCGGCTCGGCCCTGTTGGCGCTGCCGGCTGACGGCATTTCGCTGGACGAGAAAAAGGCCATCAACAAGGCCCTGTTGATGAGTGGCGCGCCCATCGGTGAAATGAACATTGTGCGCAAACACCTGTCCGCCATCAAAGGTGGACGGTTGGCGGAAGCCGCGGCACCGGCGCGGATTGTGACTCTTGCGATCTCCGATGTGCCCCATGACGACCCCAGCACAATTGCTTCGGGACCGACCGTGCCAGATCCGACAACGGTCGCCGACGCACAAGACCTGTTGGCCCGCTATGAAATCGAAGTTACATCATCGGTTGGTGCTCATCTGGCCAAACCGAAGGCCGAGACCCCCAAGCCCGACGATGCAATCTTCGAAAATTCAGAATTCGTCATGATCTCCCGGCCGGCAGACATGCTGGCGGCAATGGTCGAGACCTGCCGAAA
Source organism: Rhizobiaceae bacterium (assembly GCA_039977975.1). GTDB lineage: Bacteria > Pseudomonadota > Alphaproteobacteria > Rhizobiales > Rhizobiaceae > Pseudahrensia. The sequence goes on along the minus strand of JBDWCD010000004.1, from coordinate 395,621 downwards.
GCAGGGACACGAAGTAACCACCCTGGGGGCCGATATCGAGGGCGAAGCGCGCGTGGTCGCTGCCGAACATGCAGCACTGGCCCTGGCGGGCGGGCCGCGGCTGATCCTGTCGGGTGGCGAAACCACCGTAACGGTGGAAGCTGGCAAGCCCTGTGGCCGCGGCGGGCGCAATTGCGAATATCTGCTGGCGCTTGCAATCGCGCTGGATGGAGCCGATGGCATTTTTGCAGTGGCCGCCGACACCGATGGCATTGACGGCAGTGAAGATAATGCCGGTGCCCTGATCACGCCCGATACCTTGGCCCGCGCAACTGCCGCAGGGCTTGATGCCCGCGCCATGCTGGACGGGCACGATGCCTACACCTTTTTTGAAAAGCTTGGCGACCTCATCACCACCGGCCCGACCCGCACCAATGTCAACGATTTTCGCGCCATCTGGGTCGGCTAGCGGCGAGCGACGAGCGGCGGCGGTGAGCGGCGGTGAGCGGCGGCGGCGGTGCTGCTATTCGACGATACCGCAGGTGCTTTCGCCAACATCCTCGCAGACCTTGACGCGCTGAACTTCGCTCTGTGCGTCATCCTCCCAGACCACCTGCACGGCCACCCATTGCGCCGTGCCCAGAGGCATGGATTTGTAAATCCGCCCGCCCAACACATCGTCATCATTGATACTGAATGGCAGCGCCTTGTTGCATTTGACCGGTTCAACCCGTTGATCCAAGGCGTTGGAATTGATCGAATAGCGGATTTCCTTCAAGCGACAATGCAGGGTTTGCAAGGTTGTGAAATACAGCAATTGCTGGCCATTGAAATTTCGAAAGGACACCCAGCCGGATGCCTTGTTGCCGTCGAGCATCGCCTGATAGAGCGATTGCGGCGGCAGGGTCTGGGCGTTGATGGATTGTCCGGTCTGCAAAATGAAAAGCAGCGCGGCGGCGAGTAACAGGCGCATGAATTTCTCCCCGATCTGGACGGCCCAACCTGTTTGATGGCCGCAACTGATTCAAGGGTGATGGCAATCGGCGGGCAAATCAAGTTTGAGTTCGGTTCAAATCCCGCTGACGCTCAGTCTTGCAGCATCAGCTTCATGCCGTGATGGGTCGTTTCGAAGCCCAGATCTTCATAAAATTTCCGGGTTTTCTGCCGCTTGAGATCAGTGGTCAACTGCACCAGAAAACAGCCTCGTTCGCGACAGATGCGAATGGCTTCTTTCATCATCAATGTGCCGATTCCCTGGCCGCGCAGGTTGGACGCCACCCGCACGCTCTCGACCTGACCGCGTACACTGCCCAGCCTTGAAAGATAAGGAATGAAGGTGATCTGGAGGAAACCCAGCAGGGCGCCGTCCCGCTCGACCACCAGCATATGTTGATTGTCATCGCCATCAATATTGGCGAATGCGGCGGTGTATTTTTGATTCAGCGGCAATGAGGCGTCTTCGCGCAGACGCCCCAATTCATCGTCGGCAAACAGGGCAATTATGGCCTCAAGATCATCGCTACGGGCGCGACGAAATTGCAGCAAAGAAGATGTCATCCGTCCCTCACCGCTCGCCGCCTCGCCGCAGCTCACATAAAGGCCTGAATGCCCGTCTGCGCGCGGCCCAGAATAAGGGCGTGCACATCGTGGGTGCCCTCATAGGTGTTGACGGCTTCCAGGTTCATCACATGGCGGATGACACCATATTCGTCAGACACACCATTGCCGCCATGCATGTCGCGGGCGACGCGGGCAATATCCAGCGCCTTGCCGCAATTATTGCGCTTCATCAGGCTGATCAGTTCGGCGGGTGCATTGTGATCATCCATCAGGCGACCAAGGCGCAGGGAGCCCTGCAGGCCGAGTGAGATTTCTGTCTGCATGTCGGCGAGTTTTTTCTGGATCAACTGATTGGCGGCCAAGGGCTTGCCAAACTGCTTGCGCTCCAGCGTATAGGTGCGTGCCGCGTGCCAGCAAAATTCTGCCGCACCCATGGCGCCCCAGGAAATGCCGTAACGGGCCCGGTTCAGACAGCCAAACGGACCGGCCAGACCAGAGACATTAGGCAACAGATTTTCTTCCGGCACGAACACGTCTTCCATCTGGATCATGCCGGTGATCGAGGCGCGCAGGGAGAACTTGCCCTCGATTTTAGGCGTTTCCAGGCCCTTCATGCCGCGTTCCAGCAGGAAGCCGCGGATCTTGCCGTCATGGGCGTCGGATTTGGCCCAGACCACCATCACATCGGCGACTGGGGAATTGGTAATCCAGTTTTTAGCGCCCGACAGGGAATAGCCGCCATTCACCGGCTTGGCGCGGGTCAACATGCCGCCGGCGTCGGAGCCGTGGTCTGGCTCGGTCAGGCCGAAGCAACCCACCATCTCACCGCTGGCGAGGCCGGGCAGATATTTCTCGCGCTGCTCGTCTGAGCCATAGGCAAAGATCGGATGCATCACCAGGGAAGACTGCACCGACATGGCCGAACGATAGCCGGAATCAACCCGCTCCACTTCCCGGGCGACGAGACCGTAGGAGACATAATTGACCCCTGCCCCGCCATATTCTTCCGGAATGGTCGACCCGAGCAGACCAAGCTGGCCCATTTCGCGCAGAATATCGCGATCGAATTTCTCGTGGCGGTTGGCTTCCAGAATGCGGGTCGCCAGCGCTTCGTCGGCATAGGCACGGGCAGAATCGCGGATCAGCCGCTCGTCCTCAGTGAGCTGGTCTTCCAGCAAAAACGGGTCTTCCCAGTTCAGAGCCGGAGGCTTGGCGCGGGCCGTTTCTGGCGTATTGGCGTGGTCGGTAGGGTTGGTTTCGTGTTTGGTCAGCACAGCTTGGGTCTCCTTGCCGGAAAATGAGCTGGAATGTCTTGGGTTCGGTGATGGTTTTGAACCATCACGGGGAACAGGTCAAACGTTGTGACGGGTCTTGCGACGAAGGGCGAAGGGAAAAGTAATCCCCGCTGGCTTGGGAGCGGCTAGAATTACACTTTCCCCCTCGTTGTCATCCCCGCGCAGGCGGGGACCCAAGTATCCATTCGATGAAACGGGAGAGTTTGCCAGGAATGCGCTGCGAATGCCCCTCAACCAACGTCTGTTTTCGGGTGTCGAATTGGGTCCCCGCCTGCGCGGGGATGACAATGGAGGCGAGCGGCGGCGAACGGCGCTCGCCCCGCCTCAGGAAAGGCACAATCTGTGCCAATAATTCAGAGCGAAAAGACTTACGGGAACTGCCGTTCAGCCGGTATTACAAAATAACGGACGAATGGCGCGGCAGTGTAAATGCCAGGATTTATGCGGATAAAAAAAGAAGCCGCTTTATAACCCAATAACCGGCCTGACGGAAATTCAGCGATGCGATTTATTTTGAGATTTTTCGCAATTATTTTTGCCATCATAGGCACCTACTTGCTGCTGCTTTCTTATGTGTTTTTTGCCAAGCGATTTGAATGCGTGGTCTTGCCCAACGGTCTGCTTATTGGACGGACAACTGTTTTTTCTGAATTCGCCAATAGGGGCCAGCCAGAATTTGCAATCAAATATCCCGATGGTCGCATCATTCGCCGCGGCGACTGGTCGATAAATTTCTACGACTATGAAGCGGTGGGGGGCAGTTTTCCGGGCGACGCCAACGGGCGACCTAACCAATTTATTTATGTGAAGGTTGTTGGCTTGATTGTTGAATCGCAACAGCCCATTCGCTTCCAATATTATTGGGACAAAAAGAAAAAAGGCAGCCCGGACACGGCCCGGAAACCGAACTACAGCACCCGGAAAATAGGACATTCAAAACAGAAGTCAGAAGAACTCAAAGACACCTGGCGATGGGCTGATGGTGCCTCCAGCAATCTTGGACTCGTCCACCTCATTCTGGAGGCGGATCGGAGAAACCGACGCTGGTGGTGCCCAACGGCCTGGTACTTGCCGTGATTTTGGATGACGGGCGGGCGGCGGCGAGCAGCTAGGGCGATGCGACCCACTTTCAGCCCGCCACCAGGCACCTCGGCGACAGCCACCCCCATGCCCGCCACTTCGCCACCGCCGCTTGCGAATTGATCGAAAATGCCGAAAAGTAGCTTCAATCATTTTTTGCCCCCGGAGCCGCCCCAAATGGCCATTGAAGAACTCAAAACCATCATCGACCGCAAGCTTTCCGCCAGCGATGTGCCAATGGCTGCGAAGGTGGTTCACAATATTCCGATTTACGACTGTGCGGCACTTGCAAGCGCCCTCACGAACGAAGATCAACGGGCGGCGCTGAAGGCTGAAATCGGCACCAATGTGCTGACCGGCTCAGGCGTCTTTGTGCTGAAAGGTGCCTATGACGACACCAGCATCATCGATGCGGCGACCGAAACGTTCAAAGACATCATCCGCCGGGAACGGGAAACCAAGGAAAGTGGCGCCGACCATTTCGCCACCGCCGGGGCCAATGACCGGATCTGGAACAGCCTCGAAAAACTCTGCCGCGCCGACCCGCAATTGTTTGCCGAATATCATGGCAATCTGTGGATTGAACTGGCCAGCGAAGCCTGGCTCGGACCGGCGTTCCAGACCACCGCGCAAGTCAACCTGGTGCGCCCGGGGGGGCAGGCGCAGGAAGCCCACTGTGATTATCATCTGGGTTTTTTGACAGCTGAACAGGTGCGCGCCTATCCGCCCCATGTTCATATCACTTCCCAACAACTGACCCTGCAGGGGGCGATTGCCCATTGCGACATGCCGATTGAATCCGGCACCACGAAATTGCTGCCTTTCTCCCAGACCTGGCCGCAAAACTATCTGCGCTATCGCGATGCGGATGTGCGGGAGTTGTTTGAAGAGCGGCATGTGCAACTGCCGCTGTCAAAAGGCGATTTGTTGTTCTTCTCTCCCGGTCTGTTCCACGCCGCCGGCAGCAATGTGACCGAAGATATCGATCGCATGGCCAATCTGCTGCAGGTCTCCTCGGCCTTCGGCGTGCCGCTGGAGCGGATCGACCGGGTGGCGATGTGCAAGCTGGTCTATCCCGTCCTGTTGGACAGCAATATGCCGACGGCACAGATCAATGCGGCGATCGCCAGCACCGGCGAAGGCTATCCCTTCCCCACCTCTCTGGACACGGACCCACCGGTTGGCGGCCTGGCGCCGACATCACAACAACAATTGATCCATGAGGCGCTGGCTGAAAAGTGGAGCCCGCAAAAATTCAATGACGCTTTGGATGCCCGTGAGGAAAAACGCGGCTAGAGAAGGTTTCGGGCGGGCACGCCGCCCGCTCACCCGGTTTCTACCAATCGATAACCGCAATCCAGTTCGTCGAGTTCAAGAGCCTCACCATAGCGCTGCTCCCAGTCACCGGATTTCAGATCGGCTTCAAGCCTGCGCAATCCGTCCGAGACGTCGCCCAGTGCCCAGAAAGACGACATCGCCCCGCGTACCCGTTCATCCAGATAGGCCGCTGGCCGACGCCAATAGCCGGCCAGAAATCCATCGGAACAATCGTGGGGGATCGGCACTGATGAAATCGTCGTTGGTCCCAGCCAGTTTTCATAGCCGTCGATTGGTGGCATCTGGCCCTCGTCCAGGGTTACCAGTGCCGGAAAATAGTCGAATAGCCAGAAACCGCGAAAGGCCGGGTCATAGGTAAGAAAAATGATCTTGCCCCGGGTTACCCGCCGCATTTCCTGTGCGCCCTTTGGCTGGTCAGACCAGTGATGGATGGTCAGAACTGCCATGGCGGCATCGAAACTATCGTCGTCAAAGGGCAGCTGTTCAGCGCTGCCTTGCACCACAATGGCGTTTGATTCCGGGCGCTGCTGGATCATCTCGATGGACGGCTCAACAGCGGTAATCTGCCGATCGGCAGGTTCATAGGAACCGGCCCCGGCGCCCACATTCAACACGCTTTTGGCATTTCCCAGCGCAGCGTTGATGTTGCCGGCAATACGGTGATCAGGCTGGCGCAGATTGGCGTAGTTGAGGCCGATTGTGTCGTATAGATTGGTCACATTTTCACCCATCGGTAATTGCCCGGACGTCCGCAGATCAAGGGTCATGCAAACCTCACAGCGGCAGTGCGGTGGTATCCTTGATTTCTTCCATCACAAAACTGGCAGAAATATCACTGAGCCTCAGCCTTGTGGTGAGGCGCTGATAAAAGGCGTCGTAAGACTTCACATCGCGCACACAGACCCGCAGCACATAATCAAGATCGCCGCTCATGCGGTAAGCGCCGGTAATCTCCGGCATGGCATGAACGGCAGTGCGAAAAGCGTCGGCCCAGTCGGCGGCGTGTTCATTGGTGCGCACCAGGACCATCACCGTCAGCCCCAGATCCACCGCTTCCGCGTCGACCAGCGCAACGCGCGATTTGATGATACCTGCTGATTCCAACTGCTTGACCCGCCGCCAGCAGGCATTGCGAGACAGGTTGACCTTTTCAGCCAATGATTCGACCGACTGATCGGCGTCAATTTGCAAAGCACGCAGGATTTCTCGGTCAAAATTGTCCATGTTTTCTACAATATCGGGAAATATTCCCAATATCCAGACCAATTAGGTGAATTTTGGGAACTTTTCTGACCGCCGCCATTCTATTCTTTGGTCAGTTTCAACCGGACTTTCTCACAATGCGCACTATGATCTCAAAAATGTTCCTCGACCATCCCGCCTCTGTTGAAGAGGATTATTTTGAGCATATGGCCTTTGCCGGTCGCTTTGCCGGCAGCCTGTTTTTGGCGGCAGGGGCGGCGCTGGTCCACGCGATAATTCCGTGTCTGTTTGAAAAAACCGCCGGCAATCTGATCCGCAAAATGTATTACCGGATTGAAAACCGCTAAAATTCATGTGCCGATTGCTTGCCTATTGCGGACCTTCAATTCCGCTTGAGAATATCGTCATTAAGCCCAGCCACTCCCTGGTGATCCAAAGCCAGGTGGCCGAAGAAGCCAAGCTGGCGGTTAATGGCGATGGATTCGGGTTGGCCTGGTATTCCGGACATGATCAAGCAGCGCAAACCGATATCCCTCAATCGATGCCAGCGCTGTACAAAGAGATCATGCCTGCCTGGGCCAATCCGAATCTTCTTCACATCTGCCGAGCCGTACGCGCCGGCGTATTCCTCGCCCATGTGCGCGCCTCGACTTTCGGCGGTGCTTCTTATCAAAATTGCCATCCGTTCACCTATGGCTGCTGGTCATTCGTCCATAATGGCCAGATCGGCGGATTCGAAAAGCTGCGCCGGGTGTTGGAGCAACAATTGCCCGACGAACTGTTTCAGGCGCGACTGGGGATCACCGATTCAGAACTGATCTTCCTGTTGATGATTGCCAACGGACTGGAAAGCACACCCCATTCCGCCTGCCAGACAACCGTCAGACAAATTGCCGATCTGCATCAATCCATGGGGATTTGCCAACCCTTACGGTTGACCTTTGTTCTGACCGACGGTGTTCGCCTTTATGGCGGCCGCTATTCCAGCGATGGCAATTCACCGACCCTGTATCTGTCCAGCAAGCTGGATCATGGTGGCGTCGCGCTGGCGTCAGAACCGCTGGATGGCGATCACAAGGGTTGGGCAATGGTGAAAGAAAGCACGATGGTGCGGATCGACGGTCAGGATCAGCGGAAATTTGTGCTGGCCCCGCGTCGTTTGGAAGCCGCCTAGCGGCAACAGCGAGCGGCGAGCGGCAGCGGCGGCGGCGGCGACGGCGGCGGGTTGCGGCGGGGAGTAGCGGCGGCGGCGCCGCCGCCGGGCGAAAGGTGGCAATTCTTTTGCTGCTCAATAGCCCGGCGCACACGCCTCCACCTTCCCGCAACTTCCAGGCCAGCGCTCCCCAAACAGGTGGAAAACAGATATATCTGTCCCTTCGAAACAGATGGGATCGCAAAATTGGCAAAGACACTGGGGTCGGTAAGGCACGAACTGCTGATTGAAATGCTTGTTCAGGCCCGCGAAAAGGCCGGACTGACGCAGGCTGAATTGGCAGAAAATCTGGGTGAATATCAGTCCTTTGTAGCCCGACTGGAAAGTGGACAACGGCGCGTTGATGTCGTGGAATTCATTGAATTTGCTGAACTGCTGGACTTTGACGCCAGTGAAGCCATCAAGCAATTGAGCAGCCACGCCAGCGCTTGATCGGGACCGCATCAACAACGTTCAACGCCTGGGCCTGGTTGGCCCCAGACAGTCATATTGACCGCATCTCCTGCTGCCAAAGATGTAATTGCGCTTGGCCGTCAGCGGCTTTAAGTTTGCTGGATTACGCTTCATGAAAGACCGGCCATGCACGACATTATCGAACAGCTTGAAGAACGACGCAGCGAAGCCCGCAAGGGTGGCGGAGACAGACGCATTGACGCCCAGCATGCCAAGGGCAAGCTGACCGCCCGAGAACGGCTGGAAGTGCTTCTGGATGCCGGTAGTTTTGAAGAATACGACATGTTCGTCACCCATCGATGCACCGATTTCGGCATGGAAAAAACCAAGATCCCTGGTGACGGCGTTGTCACCGGCTGGGGCACGATCAATGGCCGTCTGGTCTATGTCTATGCCCAGGATTTTACCGTGCTCGGCGGCTCCCTGTCGGAAACCCATGCCGCCAAAATCTGCAAGATCCTCGATATGGCCATGAAAAATGGCGCGCCGGTCATTGGCATCAATGATTCCGGCGGCGCCCGCATTCAGGAAGGCGTGGCTTCTCTGGGCGGCTATGCTGATGTGTTTCAGAAAAACGTGCTGGCCTCCGGCGTGGTTCCACAGATTTCGGTGATCATGGGCCCCTGCGCCGGTGGTGCCGTCTACTCCCCCGCAATGACCGATTTCATCTTCATGGTGCGAGACACGTCTTACATGTTTGTCACCGGTCCCGATGTGGTCAAAACCGTCACCAATGAGATCGTCACCGCTGAAGAACTGGGCGGTGCCAAGACCCATACGTCGAAATCCTCCGTTGCCGACGGTGCGTTTGACAATGACGTGGAAACCCTGCGCCAGATGCGGCGCCTCTACGACTTCCTGCCGCTCAACAACCGCGAAAAAGCGCCGGTTCGCCCTTTCTTTGACTCCCCGAACCGGGAGGAGCCCAGCCTCGATACGCTGGTGCCCGACAATCCCAATCAGCCCTATGACATGCATGAGCTGATCTACAAATTGGGCGATGAAGGCGACTTCTTCGAAATTCAGCCGGACTTCGCCAAGAATATTCTCACCGGCTTCATCCGCATGGAAGGCCAGACGGTCGGAATCGTTGCTAATCAACCACTGGTCCTGGCCGGTGTTTTGGACATCAATTCGTCGCGCAAGGCGGCACGTTTTGTGCGCTTCTGCGACGCTTTCTCAATCCCCATCCTCACCCTGGTGGACGTGCCCGGCTTCCTGCCCGGCACCAGCCAGGAATATGGTGGTGTCATCAAGCACGGCGCCAAGCTGCTCTATGCCTATGGCGAGGCAACCGTACCGAAGGTTACGCTTATCACCCGCAAGGCCTATGGGGGCGCCTATGACGTGATGGCGTCGAAACATCTGCGCGGCGATGTCAATTATGCCTGGCCGACGGCTGAAATCGCCGTGATGGGTGCCAAGGGCGCGGTGGAAATTCTGTATCGCTCCGATCTCGGCGATCCGGAAAAGATTGCAGAACACACAAAGGAATATGAAAACCGTTTCGCCAATCCCTTTGTGGCGGCGGAGAAGGGATTCATCGATGACGTGGTTCACCCCAGCCAGTCGCGCAAACGCATTTGCCGCGCCTTTGCCATGTTGCGGGGCAAACAGCTGGAAAATCCCTGGAAGAAACACGACAACCTCCCCCTCTAGCGGCGGCGAGCGGCGGCGGCGAGAGACTGCGGCGGCGAGCGGCAGCAGCGCTATATGATGATGTCTTCCAGCGCCTTGGAATGATGGGTGATCTGCTCACAACCGTCCTCGGTAATGATAAAGCTGTCCCCCACCTGGGCACGGAAATCACCCGTTGCCACTGATCCGTCGACAGCCAGCACCATGCCCGGCTGCAACAGAGTTTTGTCTCCGGTCACCAGTTGCGGGCTTTCCAGGAAACTGAAGCCGGTTCCCCGCCCGCAGCGGAATGGATAGTCGAAACCGGCAGTCTGAATGACTTCGGCATAGGCAGCATGGACAGCCTCCGCGGTCACACCAGGCTTCAACACCGCCAATGCCGCCTGCTGACTGGCGACAGCAACGTCATAAATTTTCAGTTGCTCCGGATCGGTCTCGCCAATCCAGAAGGTGCGATCAAAACCCAGTTTGAACCGGTGAAAATTGGTCATCCCGCAAAAACACAGGAAGACCGGTTCGCCACGACGCATGATCCGGGTTGTCGCCCGGTGGTGGGTTTTGATGATGTCTTTGCCAGAAGCCATGATCTGCAGAAAGTGGGTGTTTGGCGACATATCCGTCTCGCCATAGTGATCAGCCAGCAATTGCGCCGCCTTGCGGGTGCCGGCAGCGGAGGTCGCCAGAGCCACCTCATATTCCGGCACGCCATCACCAATTGCCTGCCGCCCGGTGGCCATCATCGCGCCGGCAACTTCGCCCGCATGACGCGCCAGTTGCAATTCCTGTGGTGACTTGATCAACCGCATGTCGGATATGATTGATGTCATGTCCTCAAGCGATGCTGCATCCACCAATTCTGCCAGATAGGCCCGCACCATCGGCGGCATATGATTGATCTCAATGCCAATTTTGGAAATTCCAGCAAGCGCTTCTGGCAATTCTTCCCGCCACTCGTTGCCGGCACCATCATTCCAGGCGGCAATGCGATCAACCTTGGCGCTTGAACGTGCCATCACCTCATCAATGGTCGGCGTGATCAGCAGCGACTTGCCTTCGCGGGGCACCGCCAAAATGGTCGGGCGGCCAAATTCCATGTGCAGATAATCGTAATAGCCCGTCAGATAATAGACGACGTCTTCATTGGTGATCAGCGCAAGATCCAGTCCTGCTTTCCCCATCCGCAGGCGCAGGTCATTCAGCCGTGATTCAAACAATCCTTCAACTCCCTGCCCGCTGACGATCCATCGACCATAATTGCCCCATCAGGAAAGCGCCACAGCAAGCGACCGACATGTCGGTTTTATAGGATTTTTCAACCGCAAAAAATGCCAGGAATGAAGATGGAATTATTGCCAACCAAACCGGGATCGCTATTGCCGACAACCGACTGACGTGAGTGTTCAGCCATGAGTTCAGAACTTCATCTGATGAGTGAAATGCTGCAGGCCACGGCCTTGATGCCCGATGACGCACCGATGGGCCTGCCGGGTAATTTCTACACGTCAGCAGAGTTTTTCGAGTTCGAAAAATCACATTTTCTGCGCCATGGTTGGCATTGTCTGGGGCGCAGCGATGAAATCCCCCAACCGGGCGATTTTTTCACCATCGATCTGTTGAACGAACCGCTGCTGGTAGTGCGTGGCAATGACAGCACCATACGTGTCCTGTCCAATGTCTGTCGGCACCGCAGTATGCCGGTGGCCGAGGGCAGCGGAAACCGCAAATTGTTCGTCTGCAGCTATCATGCCTGGAGCTATGGACGTGATGGAGCATTGATCCGCGCACCGCATATGCAAAACGCCAATTTCGACCAGAGCAAATGCGGATTGCCGCAAATCCGCTGCGAGGTCTGGCGTGGTTTTATCTATGCCAATCTCGATTCTGATGCAGCTGATCTGGCCCCGCAATTGCAGAAACTTGACGGGCTGATTGACCCTTATGAGACGGAAAATTTCCGCACCGTGCATGCCGCTGAAGAGATCTGGAACTGCAACTGGAAATGCCTCGTGGAGAATTTCATGGAGGGCTATCACCTGTCGGTGGTGCATCCGCAGACCCTGCGTGGCTACACGCCAACCGAATTGTGCAGCAAGGGCGTTTCCGGTGACGTTTTCACCAGCTACCACGCCAATTATCCAAACGACATACCCAGTCGCGGCATGGGAGCAACTGGTCTGAGCGAAAAACAACGTCACCGCTCCTCACTGTTCAGCATATTTCCGACCCAGGTGGCCAGTCAGTCCGCCAGTCTGCTGGTCTCGCTGAACCTGCACCCGATTTCCGTCGACAGGATAAGGGTTCGCTGGATCATGTCGGTCTATGGTGACGACCTGTCGGACGAAACGATCCAGCAGCGCATTGCGCTATGGGAAGAGGTCAACCGGGAAGACCGGGAGAAACTGGAACGGTTGCAGAAAACCCTGTCGTCGGTCCATGCCCAGGCCGGCCCGCTGGCCGGTGATGATTTCGAAGGCACGATCCGCGACTTTCACAAATACCTGGCCCGCTCCATGGTGACGGCCTATGCGCCAATCGCCAACAATCCGCATTGATTCCGCATTCACCAATCTAAGCATGCCGCGCTAACTCTGCAGATGCTGCAGCCGTCGCTTCATCATTTTCTCGTTGGCTTCAGCCGTGCCGTCGTGGAATGAACCAAACCACTTGTCCCACGGCACTTCCAGATTGCCGTAATTGCACTCAAAATAGCGGTGGTGCATCTGGTGGTGAAATGTGCCCAGCGCCAGGCGGTTCTTGTCCGCCACCAATAGCCCCTCAAACCCGGTATGGGACGTCGCCGCCGTCAACGCCTGATGCTGCATGTGAAACAGAATATGCAGCGGATGGGCAGCAATGACGAAATGAATGAGTATCGAGGACAGGAACAGCAGATGTTCCACCGGGTGCATGGAAAAGCCTGACCATGGGCCGACATTGGTATTGCGGTGATGCAACGCATGGGCCAGCCGGTAGAGCGGCGGCCAGTGCAACCAGCGATGCACCCAATAGAAATGAAACGAAATCCATACCGGCGTTAAAAAGAACAGGGCCACGAACCAGACCGGATTGCCCGCCCAGACCAGAAGCGGTGCATAGCCATTGGCCATCGCCCAGAACATCAGCACCTCATAGCCTGTCCAGAAGGCCACGCCACTGCCCAGCGACCAGAACATATTGTCAGCCACCTGATTGCCAAAGGTAAAACCCTTGGATTTGGCGCGCATATCCCGGCCATCATATTTAAGCTTGTCCCGCTGCACCTTCCATCGGTGAAAATACAGATGCAGACCACCGGCAACTGCCAGCAGCAGCAGGAAATTGCGCACATATAGAAGCGCGATCCAGTCAATCGACAGGGTCGCAGCTGTTTCCAGCGAGGGTTGAAACCAGAACCAGGAAATGCTGGCGACCACTACCAGAATGGAGTTCTCCGCCAGCGCAAACCACCGGTCTGCCACCCAGCGCACCATCCGCATGGGTTGCAACGGCCAGCTAAAGAAAGGCGATGCCTGAATCGGTACATCAGGCATGTAGTTCCATTGCCCTTCAATGCCCTTTGGCTTGGTCCCAGATGCTGGCGACTTGCCGCTGGCCTGGCTCATGATCTGATCTCCTCACAGCAGGTGAAAACTTGCAGATTCGGCGGGGATTGGGAAGCAAATTCGCAGACCACGAGCGGCGTGCAGCGGGCGGCGGGCAGCGAGCGGTGAGAGGCGAGGCGATTGCGGCACAGGCTGGCTTCTATTCGGGCCAGATAACATCTAGGGTCATATTCGCAACAGTGGGGAAAATTCTGAAATGGGGCCAGGCACAACCCAATATGCCCGCAGCGGAGATACGCATATTGCCTATCAGGTGATCGGCAGCGGACCCATAGATGTTGTTTATGTGCCCGGTTGGGTGTCCCACGTGGAATTGTGCTGGGAAGAACCGACCTATGCGCGATTTCTCAATCAACTGGCCTCCTTTTCCAGACTGATCCTGTTTGACAAGCGCGGCACCGGTCTCTCTGACCGTGTGCCCAATGACCAATTGCCGAGCCTTGAAGAACGTGCCGACGACCTGCTGGTGGTGATGGACGCGGTAGGCTCTAAAAAGGCGGCACTGATCGGATTTTCCGAAGGCGGTAATCTCAGCGCCTATTTTGCGGCCACCCATCCAGACCGCACCAATTCGCTGGTCATGTTCGGCACATTTGCCAAGCGCATCTACAGCCCGGACTATCCTTGGGCCCCCACCGAGCAGCAGCGACGGGACGAAATCGACTTTCTGGAGCGCGAATGGGGAAATCTCATGGATATCTCGCACTACGCTCCCAGCATGACTGGCGACCAGGCATTTGCCGAAAGGGTGGCAACATATTTCCGCCGTTCAGCCAGTCCTGGTGCCGCGATTGCCCTGTTGAAGATGAACACCCAAATTGACATTCGCAACATTCTGCCAAGCATCCACGTGCCGAGTCTTATCCTGCATCGCACTGGTGATCAGGACGCTAATGTGGAGGAAGGCCGCTTTATCGCAGACCATATTCATGGCGCAAAATTCGTCGAACTGCCGGGCAACGATCACCTCCCCTGGGTTGGCGACCAGGACGGCATCATCGAAAACATTCGCGAATTTTTGCGGGTAAGCAAGCCGGAGCCGCCAACCGAACGGGTGCTGGCAACCATCCTCTTTACAGACATTGTGGGCTCGACCGAAATGGCCCGCAAAATGGGCGATCAGGCCTGGCGCGGCCTGCTTGATTCCCATGACAGGCTCTGCACGGAAACCGTTGCAGAATTTGGTGGGCGCCTGGTCAAAACGACCGGTGACGGTGCGCTGGCGACCTTTGACGGTCCCGGCAGAGGCATCGAATGCAGCCGGAAAATTATCCGGCAATGCAACAATCTTGGCCTTAGCATCCGCGCCGGTCTGCATACCGGCGAATGCGAAATCCGCGGCGAGGAAATCGCCGGGGTGGCTGTACATCTGGCCGCCCGCGTTTCTGCCAGCGCCGGCTCCGGCGAATTGCTGGTTTCCAGAACGGTGCGGGATCTCGTCGCCGGATCCAGCCACAATTTCGACTTCCGCGGCGACTACGCTTTCAAGGGTTTCGACGAAAAGTGGTCCATCTACGCCGTCCTCTAGCGGCGAGCGGCGACGGCGACGGCGAGGCGGCGGCAATGACGACGTCGATTGCCGCGATGGGATCGCAATGCAACCAGAAGCAAAACAATATAGGTAAGGATCATTGACCTATTTTGTTTTGCTGTTAGATTGACCTTCCCGTCTTACATTGAGGTGTTACCATGAATTGGGAAAATCTGTTCGCGTCGCGCGCATCACGGATGAAGGCGTCGGAAATCCGCGAATTGCTGAAACTGTTGGACCAGCCGGATATCATCTCCTTTGCCGGCGGCATACCCGATCCTGATCTGTTTCCGACCGAGGACTTTCAAAAGGCCTTTTCGGCGATCCTGTCGGACGAACGCCAAACCTCAGCGCTGCAATATTCGGTCAGCGAAGGATACGCACCGCTGCGCCAGTGGATCGTCTCGCAAATGGCGAAACTGGATATCAAGTGTGACATTGATAACGTCTTCATCACTTCCGGTTCGCAACAGGCGCTTGATTATCTGGGCAAAATCTTCCTGTCCCCGGGGGATACGGCGCTGGTTTCCTGGCCCACCTATATGGGGGCACTTGGGGCCTTTAACGCCTACGAGCCAGAATATGACCGGTTGATTCCAGCCGGCAATCGCTCCGCCGAAGACTACCGGGCAACGGCTGATGCCAATGGCAGCCAGTTGAAATTTGCCTACATGTCTGTCGATTTTGCCAATCCCACCGGCGAAACCATGGACCTTGCGGCCCGCGAACAACTGCTGGATATGGCCGATGAACTGAACATCGCGGTGATCGAAGACGCCGCCTATCAGTCCCTGCGCTATGATGGCGAAGCCATACCCCCGATCCTCGCCCTCGACATCGCCCGCAGGGGGGATATCAACAATACCCGCACCTTCTATTGCGGCAGTTTTTCAAAAACCCTGTCGCCCGGATTACGGGTCGGCTGGATCTGTGCGGCAAAAGACGTGATCAGCAAGCTGGTTCAGTTGAAGCAGGCGTCAGATTTACATTCGTCGACGATCACCCAGATGGCCATTCACGAGGTCGCGTCGAAGGGGTTTGATCAGCAGGTCGCCAAGATACGAACCGCCTACAAAGCCCGCCGGGATTGCATGTTGGCCAGCCTCGAAAAATTCATGCCCGAAGGAGTGAATTGGACCCGGCCCGAGGGAGGCATGTTTGTCTGGGTCACCGTTCCACCGCATCTGGATGGCGCAGACCTGCTGGCTCAATCGCTGGAAACCCAAAAAGTGGCATTTGTTCCCGGCCGGGCATTTTTCGCCGACGGCTCCAATGGCAATACGCTGCGGCTGAGCTTTTCCCAGGCCGACGAGGCCACCATTGAAGAAGGCATCAAACGCCTTGGCGAATTGTTGAAATCCGCCGGTTAGACCCTTTCAGGTTTAGCCCTTGTCTTCCAGAGAAGGCATGCGGTTCCAGGCGTCCAGAGCTGCGATCTTGTAGGCCTCGGCCAATGTTGGATAGTTGAACGTATTTTCAACAAAATACTCCAGCGTGCCCCTCAGGTTGAGCACTGCCTGACCGATATGGATCAATTCCGTCGCCCCCTCACCGACAATATGGCAGCCAAGAAGACGGCGGCTGTTGAGAGAGAAGATCATTTTCAGAAGACCGGTTTCCAGGCCCATAATGTGACCGCGCGAAGTTTCGCGAAACCGGGCAACGCCGCATTCATAAGGAATATCGCGCTCAAGCACCTCCTCCTCAGTCATGCCAACGGTGGATATTTCCGGCACCGAATAAATGCCATAGGGAAAGAACTCTGGCGGATTGTGGGCAGGTCGGTCCAGCGCGTGACAGGCTGCAATGCGGCCCTGTTCCATCGACGTGGAAGCCAGGCTTGGAAATCCGATCACGTCGCCGGCGGCGTAAATGCCGTCCGATTCTGTCTCAAATGTATTCGGATCAACCTTCAGCCGCCCGCGGCTGTCGCAGGCCAGGCCGCAGGCATCGATACCAAGACTGTCGGTTGAGCCCACCCGGCCAGCGGCAAACAGCACCATTTCGCAACGGATGTTGCGGCCGCCCTCCATCAGGACTTCGCAGCCGCCCTCTTCCAGCCGTCTGATCTGTTCCATCTTCTTGCCGAAACGCAGCACCATGCCGCGATCCCGCAATTGATGAGTGAAATCTTCCATCAGTTCGCGGTCAACGAAATCGAGCATCGCATCGCGCGGTTCAACCAGGGTGACATGGACATCCAGCGACGAGAAGATGGTTGCATATTCAACGCCGATGACACCGGCACCAATCACACAGATGGAACGGGGCAGATGATCAAGATTGAGAATTGAATCACTGTCGAATATCACCTCGCCGTCGAAGGGAATGCTGTCCGGCCGATAAGGCACCGTGCCGACGGCCAGCAGGTATTTATCGGCTGAAAAAGCAAAGGTCTCCCCTTCCTCACCCTGAACTTCGATCTCCTTGGTGCCGGTAAAGCGGGCAGAGCCTTTCAGCGTCGTAACCTGGTTGCGGGCAAATTGATGTTCCAGCACTTCAATTTCATGGTTGAGCGTGATGTGCAGCCTGGCCCGCAGATCATCGGCCGTCAGATCCTGTTTGACCCGGTAGGAACGTCCGTAAAATCCCCGCTCCCGCCAACCGGAAAGGTTGAGCGCCGTTTCGCGCAAAGTTTTGGAAGGAATGGTGCCAGTATGCACCGAGACGCCACCAACCCGGCGCCCGCGCTCAATCACCAGCACTTTCTTGCCGAATTTGGCCGCCTGAATCGCCGCGCGTCGCCCTGCGGGGCCGCTGCCAATTACGATGAAATCGTAATGCTCCATTTCAATTCCCCCAATCGCTACATGCATTCGAACGCAGCGATCCTGTATCTGCGCAATTCATCCGACCGATCTTAACCAGAAGGGCAGATTCGTCCAGCACTAGAATCGCGCCCGGCCTGCCGACTTCATCCCTTTGCGACAAAGCACCGCAAGTCGTTGTTCAAATTTTGCGATTGAATATTCACAGCAAAGTGGTAAAAAAATTTGACCACTTAACCGATTGAATTTAGAAACTGCGCTGACCCGCCGCGCAGCAAGGAGAAAACAATGGCAAAAGAAATTCTGATTTTAGGGGCATCCTACGGCTCTCTTTTGTCGACCAAGCTGCTGATGGCCGGTCACAATGTGACCCTGATTTGCCTGCCCGAAGAGGCTGAGCTGATCAATTCGCAGGGCACATTCGTGCGGATCACCCTTCGCGGCGAAGACACGCCACGCATCATTGCTTCAAATGATCAGCCCGGGACCGTTCGCGCCTGCGTTCCACAGGATGCCGACCCGGCAGATTTTGATCTGATCTGCATGGCCATGCAGGAGCCGCAATATGGCGCCGACAGTGTACGCGACCTGCTGGGCCGCATCGCCGCGTCGCAAAAGCCCTGCATGTCGATCATGAACATGCCACCACTGCCCTATCTGCGGCGGATTCCGGATCTGGATACAAAACTGCTGGAACCCTGCTTTGCTGACCCGACGGTCTGGGACGGCTTCAACCCTGATGTCTTCACCCTGTGCAGTCCCGATCCCCAGGCCTTTCGCCCGCCGGAAGAAAAACTGAACTTTCTGCATGTCGGCCTGCCGACCAACTTCAAGGCAGCGGCCTTTGCAGATGATGCCGATACCCAGATATTGCGCGATCTGGAAGCCGATATCGCAGCTGTTCGGCTGGATGGCAAAGATGTGCCGGTCAAACTGCGTGTCCATGATTCCCTTTTCGTGCCATTGGCCAAGTGGAGCATGTTGCTGACCGGAAATTACCGCGCCATCACGCCAAACGGCCCGCAGTCGATCAAGGACGCGGTGCACAGCGATCTGCAAACCTCCAGCGAAATCTATTCATGGGTCAATGCATTGGCGCGGGACATCGGCGCCGACCCTGCCGATCAGGTGCCGTTTGAAAAATATGCCAATGCGGCGCTTAGCCTGCTCAACCCCTCATCAGCTGCGCGGGCAGTGTATGCGGGTGCCAAAAACATCGAGCGAGTCGACAAATTGGTGCAGCTGATTGCCCGACAGCGCGGCAATTCCAATGCCAAGGTCGATGCCAATGTCGAAATTGTCGACGCCAAGTTGGAACAGAACCGCCAGAGCTGAGTTTTTCTAAGCTGCTTGAATAGCATTGGGTAGTTCGCGGCCAAACCCGATATACCTATGCGTCTAAATGACCGAACCAGGCCTGACCCTGCCTATGATCCATGTCGCAGGTGGAACAGCGCGGCATGATCTGTTGCTCGATACAGAAAACTGCACAGGCAGAAAGCCACCTCGTGATACCCAAACGAGCGGCTTCTGACTTCAATAAGCACTTTCAATCAGGGGCAAAACCATGACGCAGGCTGACGATTTTGGCTTTGGCACACAGATTCGAAAATCTCCGTATTTTGACGCCACGGTTCGCTGGGGGGCGAAAGGGTTCTCTGTCTATAACCACATGTATATCCCGCGCGATTTCGGCGATCCGGAGCAAAATTTCTGGAACCTGGTGAATGCAGCAATCCTGTGTGACGTGGCGGTGGAACGCCAGGTAGAGATTACCGGACCGGACGCTGCAAAATTCGTCCAGATGCTGACACCGAGGGACCTGTCAAACCTGTCGGTTGGCCAATGCAAATACATTCTCATCACCAATGCCGAAGGCGGCATCTTGAACGACCCCGTCCTGTTGAGACTGGCTGAAAACCACTTTTGGATTTCGCTGGCGGACAGCGACATTCTGCTGTGGGCACAGGGCGTGGCCGTGCATGCGGATCTGGACGTGTCGATCGGCGAGCCGGACGTGTCACCGCTGCAATTGCAGGGGCCGAAATCCGGTGAAATCATGGCCACACTGTTTGGCGACGATATCCTGGAGCTTCGCTATTACTGGCTGCGGCAGGTCGAGCTGGACGGCATTCCGCTGGTCGTGTCGCGCACCGGCTGGTCGAGCGAACTGGGATATGAGATTTATCTGCAGGACGGCACCAGGGGAGATGATCTGTGGGAAAAAATCATGGCTGCGGGAACGCCGCTGGGGCTCAAGCCCGGTCACACATCATCGATTCGCCGGATCGAAGGGGCCATGCTGTCCTATCATGCCGATGCGGACATCCACACAAACCCCTATGAACTGGGCCTCGACCGGTTGATTAATGTTGACATGGACGCCGAATTTATTGGCAAGGCGGCATTGCGAAAAATTCGCGATGCAGGCGTCACCAGAAAACAGGTTGGCCTGGTATTAGACCTGCCGCCGCTGACCGGCCCCAACACCAGGTTCTGGCCGATCAGCAAGGATGGCACCGTGGTTGGCAAGGTGACATCGGCCGTATTTTCACCCCGTCTGAAGCAGAATATTGCATTGGCGATGCTGGCAATTGAATGCACCGACATCGGCACCAAGGTCGATGTTTCAGCGGGCGGCGTACAAACACAGGCCACAGTGGTCGCAATCCCGTTCTTTGATCCCAGGAAAAAAGTCGCCACTGCATAGTCAGCACAAAAAGCTCCCCCTTTCTGGACTGCAGGCTGATCATAACCGGCACTTGAGTTGAAGCGCTTGCCCAACCCTTTTGCCCAACCCTATTGCCCCCCCCTTTTGACTCGAGAGCTACCCTGTTAAGTATCCGTGATGAGCTGCCCCGTTGATCCGACCAATCTTTATGATGACGATGTCATCCGGGATCCATGGCCCCATTACGAGCGGCTGCGGGCCAAGGGGCCCGTTGTCTGGATGGAGGCGCTCGGGAATTATGCCTTCACCCGCTATGATGTGGTGCGCAATGGGTTGCGGGACCATGCAACCTTCGTCTCCGGACTTGGTGCCGCCGCCGACGATTTCGGCTGCAAATTTCAACGCGGCAATACAGTGGCCTCAGATCCTCCGCGCCACACTGCGCTGCGAGAAACGATTCTCCCGCCCTTGCGAAAAAACCAGATCGATCATCTGAGACCTCAAATTCAGCAGGTTGCCGACGAAATCGTCGACAGGTGCATCGGCCTGGGTGAATTTGACGCCATTTCTGAATTGGCACAGCCGCTGCCGCTGAGCGTCGTGCGGGATCTGGTCGGTTTGCCGGAATTTGGCCGCGACAACATGATCAAATGGGCCAGTGCTGCCTTCGACATGCAGGGTATCCAAAATGCGCGCGGCAAGGCGGCCCGCGCCAAAATCGAAGAAATGCGCAGCTTTATTGTCAACGAGGCAACGCCGGACAAGCTGAAGCCGGGAAGCTGGACCCACCGGATCAGTGA
The DNA here is from genome assembly GCA_039977975.1 of Rhizobiaceae bacterium. Taxonomy (GTDB): domain Bacteria; phylum Pseudomonadota; class Alphaproteobacteria; order Rhizobiales; family Rhizobiaceae; genus Pseudahrensia. Next base: position 374,490 of record JBDWCD010000004.1, on the reverse strand, counting down.
ACTGGCCGGACGGGGGGAGATCGATCCGGAACTGGCGGCCTTTGCCATACGAGACTATATCAACCCCAGCCTGGATACGACGATCTCTGCAGTCGGCCATCTGGTCTTTCATCTGGGCAACTCTCCGCAGATGTGGGAAAAGCTCAAATCCGACCCGTCGCTGGCGGTCAACGCAGTTCATGAAGCTGTCCGAATTGGCACACCCATTCGATCCTTCAGCCGTCACACTTCCAAACCAGTGGAAATTGACGGACATCTTTTGCCGCAGGGAGCACGGGTGATGATGCTCTATGCCTCCGCCAATCGCGACGAGAGCCAATTTCCCGACGCCGGTCGCTTTGACATTGAACGCCGCAATGCGCGTCGACACCTGAGCTTCGGGGCTGGCATCCACATGTGCGTGGGCATGCATCTGGCAATTCTGGAAATTGAATGCCTGATCCTGGCGATGATTGATCGCGTGGCGGCGTTTAAACTGGGGCCGCCAACAATTGCCATGAACAACTCAATTTGCGCATTCTCCAAGCTGCCGGTGCAGATCCAGACCTGAGATCAGTTACCGTCGCGACCAGCCTCTTATCGGCGTCCGCTATCAGCAGGATTGAGGTGCAGTTCTGTCGCTGATCTGAGCTCAACCATTAATTATTTGCAATCTTGCCAACGCGCCTTGGTATGGTCGCGAACAGACACTATAGTGTCGCCTTCAACAAATTTGCGTTTCAAGGAAATTGCCGAATGCCCGCCAGGCTCGCCCGGAAAGTCAGCAAACACTTTGATGAAGAAATCAGGTTTTTCAAGAACTGGATAGATCAGCCCAAGGCCGTCGGCGCGATCCTTCCAACCAGTGCTTGCACTGCGCGAAAAATGGCCAGCCTGATCAATGTGGATTCCGGCAATCCGGTGCTCGAACTGGGTCCCGGTACCGGGGTCATCACACAGGCTATTCTCGACAAGGGCATGCCGGCCAGGGATTTGTACAGCGTTGAGTTTTCTCAAGGATTCCTGCCCAAACTGCGCCAGTCCTATCCCGATGTGCAGTTTCTGCACGGTGACGCCTTCAACCTGGATTCGGTTTTACCCGACATGCAAGGGCGGAAATTCGACGCCATTGTTTCGGGCATTCCATTGTTGAATTTCCCAACCGAAAGTCGCATTCGATTGCTCAATGACCTGCTGGACCGGCTCAATCCGGGGCGTCCGGTTGTGCAGTTTTCCTATGGTCCCAAATCGCCCATTCCGCCCAACTGGTCGACCTACTCGGTGGAACCGTTGGACTGGATGGTGCGCAATGTGCCGCCAGCACGCCTCTGGGTTTATCGCCGCGTCGCAATGATGTAAGTAGTCGTCAAATTCCCATTTCCCACGGCGACGGCAACGGCGGTGGCGACGGCGGCGGCGGCGGCGAGACAGATCATGCACAAACATCGAGGCTTCCCCTCCCGGCTTCCCGGCACGGACTATCAGTTCACCATCCGCCGGGACAATCCAAAGGGCGCGACGAAGATCGTGGCGCGCGAGCGCTATGCTGATCGTAATCCCCGTGACCGGACGGCGGATGAAAACTTCATGGCCTGCCTGGTCAAGAATTTCGGCGACGAGCCCTTTGTGCGCGGCAATCTTGATGCCGGCCGCTTGGGCTGGCTCTTCGGCCGCGAAGTGATCGCCGCCGAAGAACCGTTTGATCCCGCCGATTATGACGCCATGCTGGTCATCAACCGCCCGGTGGCGGAGAAAAGCTTTCCCAAGGCCTTTGATCCCAGTCTGTGGAAAGACAAATAGGCGCTTATCAGGCTCAGCCGTTCTGCATTTCGACAAGAATCTCGTCGATAATTGCGTAACCGGACTCCCAGCCCTTGCCCATATTGCCAACAGCGCCGCTGAAGCAATCAAGTTCCGCCTGTGACGCATTCACCGGTGTCCAGACCAGACGCACTTTGGTCTTATCACCGACAGTCTCAAAACTCACCCTTGTATCCAGTGTTTTGGGCCAGTCGGGCATCATCGGGTTGGCAATGATGTTCCAGTTATCGTCTGTCGATGAATGGTCCCAGACCAGCAGTTGATTGGGCTCCACCTGGGTAAACACTGCCTTGGAGAGCATCGACTTGTCGCCCCACTTCATCTCGTTAAGCCAAAAGCCGCCAACCTGAAGATTGAATTCATGGATAATGGTTTCGACACCGGGACCATACCAACGCGCCAGATGTTCTGGATTGGTCCAGGCCTGCCAGACCAACTCGCAGGGGGCGTCAAATACTCGGTCCAATACATATTCGGGCAGTTTACTCACTGTTGTCTTCCTCCGGTTGCGCCAGCTTCATGCCGGCAAGAATATCGTCAAGCTGATTGAAACTCGTGGTCCAGAACTGCTCGAACTCGGTCAGCCAGGCCACCGCCGCCGACATTTTTTGCGCCTTCAGCCGCGCCGGACGCCGCTGCTGGTCAATATCCCGCTCGATAAGCCCGGCCTGTTCCAGAACTTTCAAATGACGCGACACCGCCGGTTGGCTCATGTCGAAAGGAGCGGCAATTTCATTCACCGTCGCCTGCCCTTTTGCCAGGCGCTCAAGAATGGCCCGGCGGGTCGGGTCCGACAGGGCTGCAAAAACCGCATCGAGTTCTGGTCTGGCTTCCATCAAAACAGATTCCTTATATAACTTATTTGTTATATAAATATGATTTCCTGTCAACCTCTGGATAGACCGGTTCCGGCTTTGTGCTAGATTCGGCATTTGGGAATCAACGGAGCCATCTCATGATCATCACCACCACCCACAGCGTACCGAACAGGGAAGTTGAGCAGGTTCTGGGCCTGGTCGCCGGCGAAGCAGTATTCGGGGCCAATGTGTTTCGCGACATCTTTGCCAGTGTGCGCGATATCGTCGGGGGCCGTTCAGGTGGCTATCAAAAAGTTTTTGCGGCCGGACGTGAAGCGGCCACCCACGACATGGTGGAAGAGGCTATGGAAATGGGGGCTGATGCCATTATTGGCGTTGATCTGGACTACGAAACCGTCGGCAAAAGCATGTTGATGGTTTCCGCCAACGGAACCGCCGTCAAACTGCGCTAGCGGCGGCGGCGGCGAGCGAAGGCGGCGGCGATTGGCGGCAATTGGCGGCGGCGATATTGAAACGTGTTGTGCCAATGCTCACATATGAAGAGGAGCTTAGGAAAGGAGACACGCAATGTTGGACATTCATGCCAGGGAACCTGGGGTCATCCAGATCGAGCTGAAGGGCGAAATCGATGCTGCTGCCATGGAAAGCGGCCTGAACCGGCTGTTGGAACTGTGTGAGGGCTTGGAAAACGGCAAGCTTTTCTATCGGATTACCAATTTCAAAATGCCAACTTTGGCCGCATTGGGTGTTGAGTTCATGATGCTGCCAAAACTGTTTCAATTGATCGGCAAGGTCGATAAGGCCGCTGTTTTGACCGATGAAAGCTGGATCAAAACAGCCTCCGTTATCGAAGGGGCCCTGATACCGGGTCTGGAAATTCGCACTTTTGACCTTGATGAAGAAGAGGCCGCTGAGGCCTTCCTGAAATCCGCCTGAGCTAGAACCTTTCTCGCCCGTCAGACAATAGCCTAAAGATGGACTTGGCGAAGCCGCCCGACTTCAATAATGATGGTGGGGCTGCTTTGGAGGAGACGTCTTTGTTTAGCAAAATTCTTATCGCGAACCGCGGTGAAATCGCCTGCCGCGTCATCAAAACGGCCCGCAAAATGGGCATCGCAACCGTCGCCGTTTACTCGGATGCCGATAAAAACGCGCTGCATGTCTCCTTGGCAGACGAGGCCATCCATATTGGCCCGCCGGCTGCGGCGGAATCCTATATTGTCATCGACAAGATCATGGATGCAATCAAGCAATCCGGCGCTGAAGCGGTCCATCCGGGCTATGGCTTCCTGTCTGAAAACCCCAAATTTGCCGAAGCCCTGGAAGCCGCCAATGTCGCCTTTATCGGCCCGCCCGTTGGCGCCATAGAGGCGATGGGCGACAAGATCACGTCGAAAAAACTGGCTCAGGAAGCCAATGTCTCCACCGTGCCCGGCCATATGGGACTGATTGAAGACGCCGAAGAAGCGGTGAAGATATCGACTGAAATTGGCTATCCGGTGATGATCAAAGCCAGCGCCGGGGGCGGGGGCAAAGGCATGCGCATTGCCTGGAACGACGATGATGCCCGCGAAGGATTTCAGTCGTCTAAAAACGAGGCTGCCAGTTCCTTTGGCGACGACCGGATTTTCATCGAGAAATTCGTCACCCAACCGCGTCATATCGAAATTCAGGTGCTCGGCGACAAACATGGCAATTGCATCTATCTGGGCGAACGCGAATGCTCCATTCAGCGGCGCAACCAGAAGGTTATCGAAGAAGCGCCTTCTCCGTTTCTCGACGAAAAAACCCGCCAAGCCATGGGCGAAGAGGCCGTGGCGCTGGCCAAGGCCGTGGATTACAGCAGCGCCGGCACGGTGGAATTCATCGTTGATGGCGACAAGAATTTCTACTTTCTGGAGATGAACACCCGCCTGCAGGTGGAGCATCCGGTGACTGAATTGATCACCGGTGTTGATCTGGTCGAACAGATGATCCGCGTCGCCTATGGCGAGAAGCTGGCGATGGCGCAAAAAGACGTCAAACTCAACGGCTGGGCCATCGAAAGCCGTCTCTATGCCGAAGACCCCTATCGCAACTTCCTGCCGTCAATCGGCCGTTTGACCCGCTATCGCCCGCCGCAAGAAGGCAAGCATGATGGTGCCATCGTCCGCAATGATACCGGCGTTTATGAAGGCGGCGAAATCTCCATGTATTACGACCCGATGATCGCCAAGCTGTGCACCTGGGGCAAAGATCGCGACGCGGCCATTGAAGCCATGCGGGTTGCGCTGGACACGTTCGAAGTCGAAGGCATCGGTCACAACCTGCCGTTCCTGTCAGCGGTTATGGACCATCAGCGCTTTGCCAGCGGCAACATCACAACCGCCTTTATTGAAGAAGAATATCCCGACGGTTTTGAAGGCGCACAGTCTGCAGATCATGACCGCCGCAAGCTCGCCGCCTGTGCGGCAGTGATGAACATGATCGCCCAGTTGCGGCGCACCCGCATTTCTGGCGCCATGACCAACCACAAGCGTCGGGTCGGCCGCGACTGGGTTGTCGACCTGTCCGGCGAACACTTCCCGCTGACCATGAAAGCTAAGAACGAGGGCGCGCGGATAAAATTTGACGACGGCACGAAGATGAAAGTGCTGACCGAATGGCGCCCCGGCATGGCGCTGCTCTGCGCCAATATCGACGGCAACGACATTGCAGTGAAAGTACGCGCCACTGCCGGTGGTTATGAATTGCGCTATCGGGGAGCCACTCATCAGGCTCAGATCATGTCGCCCCGGGTTGCCGAACTCAGCGGCTTCATGCTCGAAAAAGTGCCGGCGGACACATCGAAAATGCTGCTTTGCCCGATGCCCGGCCTGGTGGTGTCGATCAATGTCGCGGAGGGCGACGAAGTGCAGGAAGGCCAGGCGCTGGCAACCATCGAAGCGATGAAAATGGAAAACATCCTGCGGGCCGAGAAAAAGTCGAAAGTTTCCAAACTCTGCGCAGCGCAGGGCGATAGCCTGGCGGTCGATGAGATCATCATGGAGTTCGAATAGTCTGCACCGACCAGATTGCGGCCTTCCAAGTGCGGGGGGCATGTTGGCGTTCACCAGCCACTCACCATTTCTTTAGTTGCTTGTGTGGCTGATCTGACGCAACCAAAGCCATGATTTCACACGTCAAATCTCTGTTGGATGCACGCCTCACGGCCTGGATTGTGTTGTTCATCCCAGCCCCTGCCCTGCTGGCAGACCTCTATTATAACGACCGGTACTACGCTGAAATCATGTATGAAAGCGGCCTTCTTGCCACGCAACTGATGGTGTTGGCCCTGGCCATAACCCCGCTCATGCGGCTGTGTCGAAACTGGCAAGCAGCACACTCCATATTGCGTTGGTTGCAAAGGCGGCGGCGCTATATCGGCGTGGCCGCATTCGGCTATGGCGCGTTGCATACCATGTTTTATCTGCGCGAAGTTGGCAGCGCCGAACTGGTTTTTTTGGAGCTTGAGGAAATATCCCTTGCCACCGGTTGGTTGGCCTTTTTACTGCTGTCGATATTGGCAGCCACTTCCAACGACTGGAGCGTCCGCAAATTGGGCAGCGGATGGAAGAAATTGCAAAGAACAGCTTATGTCGCAGCGGCAATGACAGTCCTGCACTGGTGGCTCATCGGCCAGTTTCTCGACCAGCTATGGATCTGGATGATACCACTTCTGGTTCTTCAATTGCCGCGATTGGCAAGGGCCATCAGGCCCCCGCCGAACAAAGCATAGACCAAGGCTTACCAGGTCTCCTCCTTTAACGGGAATTGGCGCAGATAGGTGGGATCGTCGCTGCACGTCACGTAAAGCATGCCCGGAACAGCGCTGGCTCCACCATTGGCGATTCCCTTACATTCTTCACTGTTCAACAGTCCCAACGCATAGTGACGAAGCGCAATGACAACGTCCTTGCGGACCTTGCTCTTGGCTCCGGGCAATTTGGACAGGCGTTTGTCCAAAAGCGCCTTGGTCAGTGTCTTAGGGCGGCTTCCGAAAACGATCGGCTGGGAATTCGCGGCCTTAAAGACCGGCTCATCTTGTTCCACCGGCTTGGCCGCTTCCGTAGTGGCGGCGGCGGTGGCGGCAGCCACCTGTTCGGCCTGTTCAGCCTTCTTTGCCTCTTCAGCGGCGGCTGCTGCAGCGGCAGCGGCCTTTTCCTCGTCGGCCAATTTCTTCGCTGCTGCATCAGCGGCCAGCTTTGCGGCAGCTGCTTCTGCGGCCTTGGCTTCCTCTGCTGCTTTTTTCGCAGCAGCGGCCTCAACAGCTTTCGCCGCCTCCGCAGCCTTTTTGGCAGAAGCGGCCTCAGCTTCCTCAGCAGCCTTCTTCGCCGCTGCGGCCTCGACCTCCTCCGCAGATTTCTCCGCGTTGGCAACGTCAACTGCCTCAGCCGCTTTCTTTGCTGCTGCAGCTTCAGCTTCCTCAGCCGCTTTCTTTGCTGCTGCAGCTTCGGCTTCCTCAGCCGCTTTCTTTGCTGCTGCAGCTTCGGCTTCCTCAGCCGCTTTCCTTGCTGCTGCGGCTTCGGCTTCCTCAGCCGCTTTCCTTGCTGCTGCGGCTTCGGCTTCCTCAGCGGCTTTCCTTGCCGCTGCGGCTTCGGACTCCTCAGCGGCTTCCCTTGCCGCTGCAGCTTCAGCCTCTTCAGCCGCTTTCCTTGCTGCCGCAGCTTCGGCTTCCTCAGCCGCTTTCCTTGCTTCAGCTGCTTTGGCGGCAGCTTCTTCAGCCGCCTTGGCAGCTGCTTGCTTCGCGGCTTCAGCCTCTTCCGTTTTCAAACGCTCTGCCGCTTTGCGGGCCTCTTCTGCCTGTCGTTCTTCAGCCTGCCGTGCGGCTTCGGCGGCCAGGGAATCTTCGCGACGTTTGGCATCCTGATCGGCAAGTTCGGACTGCTCCTGGGCCAATGCGGCCTTTTCTTCCTCGCTCAAATTGGCCAGGCGCTTTTGTTCTTCCGCCTGCTTGGCCAGTTTTTCCTGCAATTCCTCCCAGGTTAGCAATCGCCCGGTTCCCTCGCCGGCCGGCGAACTTGTCGACGGCTGCGTTGGTTCTGAGACGGGTTCAGTAACTTTGACGGTTTCCGTTGCGGGCTTGGCTTCCGTTTTCACTTCGGCTTTCGCAGCGTCCTCCTGCTTGACTTCTGCTGCGGTCTCGGTCGCTTGCTCGGTCGCAGCAGGCTGTTCAACCTCAGCTTTGGCTTGTTCCTTTTTCGGGAATACCGTGCCGGGTCGATAGGTTGGCGTGGCGATTCGGGTCAGGCCTGCCAGGCCAGCACGTTTCGGCTTGGGTTTGGCAGCAGGCTTTTGGGCATTTGCAGCCCCCGCCAGTTGATTAGCCGCCACCCAAAGAGCCGGTTTTTGAGTAATCGAATTGCCGAAACTCCTCACCAGTCGAGCACGATTCAGATATTCAGAAACCCGCACCCATTCAGCTTTGGTTTCATAAATTGTCACCTTGCTGCCCGACTTCAATCCATGGCCGTTTACCGCCACACAATTAACCGGGCAGAGCCTGACAACGATTGTGCCAGCGCCCAAGGATTTGGTTTCCTGCGCTGCAGCTGACAGCGAAAATGTCCCCACTGACACCATTATCAGCGCAATTGTTTTGATCATATTCGAAATAGTCTTCATCACTCACACCAAGCCGCCCATGCAAATTATTTCGCTGAGATGCGGCGTAGAAATAATAACCCACTTGTTCCAGTTAACCATTCGCCACTACGAATGAAAAGACAATGATGAAAACTTCGTTAACAGCGTTTGTTAACTATTAGAAGCCCTTCATCTCCGACGAAAGTGCAGTTTCTGCGCCTTGGCTAGCTGTCCCGATGGTAGTATCCAATAATTCAAAGATGTCCACCATTGAGACCATATTATGACCGCAACCCACCCCCCAAGAGACTGGCTTGACCTGGCATCAAAGGAGATGAAGGGCGGGGACCCGGAAAAGCTCAACTGGCAAACCCCGGAAGGGATCCTGGTCAAGCCGGTTTATACCGCAGACGACATCGACGGGCTGGACCATCTCGGCTCCCTGCCCGGCATGGCGCCCTATACCAGAGGCCCCAAAGCCACCATGTATGCGGGAAGACCGTGGACGATCCGACAATATGCCGGATTCTCAACAGCCGAAGAGAGCAACAAATTCTACCGAGCTGCCCTGGCTGGCGGCCAAAGAGGCCTGTCGGTTGCCTTCGACCTGGCAACCCATCGGGGATATGATTCCGACCATCCCCGCGTGGTTGGCGATGTGGGCAAGGCCGGCGTTGCCATTGATTCAGTAGAGGACATGAAAATCCTGTTCGACGGCATTCCGCTTGATCAGATGTCGGTATCGATGACGATGAATGGCGCGGTGATCCCGGTCCTCGCCTCTTTCATCGTCGCTGGCGAAGAACAGGGCGTCGACCGGGCGCAATTGTCGGGGACGATCCAGAACGACATCCTGAAAGAATTCATGGTCCGCAACACCTATATCTATCCGCCGGAACCAAGCATGCGCATTGTCTCTGACATTATCGAATACACGGCAAAAGAAATGCCGCGCTACAATTCGATTTCGATTTCCGGCTATCACATTCAGGAAGCCGGCAGCACGATTGTCCAGGAACTGGCCTTCACCCTGGCCGATGGGCGCGAATATGTGCGTGCAGCGATTGCCAAGGGCATGGATGTCGACGCCTTTGCCGGTCGCCTGTCATTCTTTTTCAACATGGGCATGAATTTCTTCATGGAAGCCGCCAAGCTTCGCGCTGCACGTTACCTGTGGTCGCGCATCATGGCCGATTTCGGCGCTTCCGAACGCAGCCAGATGTTGCGTACCCATTGCCAGACCTCTGGTGTCTCGCTGCAGGAGCAGGACCCCTACAACAATGTTGTGCGCACAGCCTATGAGGCCATGAGTGCGGCTTTGGGCGGCACCCAGAGCCTGCATACCAATTCCTTTGACGAGGCGATTGCCCTGCCTACTGACTTTTCCAGCCGAATTGCCCGCAATACGCAGCTGATACTGCAACACGAGACCGGTGTTACCAAGGTCGTCGACCCGCTGGCCGGCTCCTATTACGTGGAAAGCCTGACGGCCGATCTGATCGATGAAGCCTGGGGGCTGATGGAAGAAATCGAGGCTTTGGGCGGCATGACCCAGGCGATCAATGAAGGCATGCCAAAGGCCCGCATCGAAGAAGCGGCGGCGCAGAAACAGGCGCGCATCGACAAGGGCGAAGAAGTGATTGTCGGGGTCAACAAATTCCAGCCAACGCAGGAAACCAAAGTTGACGTGCGTGACATCGACAATGCTGCGGTGCGCGATGCCCAGATTGCCCGGCTGATGCGAATTCGAAAAACCCGCGATGCCGATGCCCATGCATCAGCGCTGGCCAATCTTGAACAGGTCGCAGGATCCGGCACCGGCAATATTCTGGAAGCCGCCGTCGAGGCTGCCCGGGCGCGGGCCACGGTGGGTGAAATCAGTTGGGCGATGGAGAATGCGTTTGGCCGCCACGCCGCCGATATCGTCACGATTGAAGGTGTCTATGAAGACGCCTATGGCGAAGATCCGGTATTTCAGGACACCCAGGCGTCGGTCGCCAAGTTCACCGATAAGCTGGGCCGCAAGCCGAAAGTGCTGGTGGTCAAAATGGGCCAGGACGGCCATGACCGAGGTGCCAAAGTCATCGCAACCGCCTTTGGCGACCTGGGATTTGATGTCACCGTTGGCCCCCTGTTCATGACGCCGCTGGAAGCCGCCGACCTGGCGATGGCTGAAGATGTTGACATCGTCGGCGTTTCATCGCACGCCGCCGGCCACAAGACCCTGGCACCGATGTTGCTGTCGGAACTGGCCGCCCGGGATGCAGCCGACAAGATCGTCATCTGTGGCGGGGTGATCCCCAGCCAGGACTATGATTTCCTCACCAATGCCGGCGTCAAGGCGGTGTTTGGGCCGGGCACCAATATTCCCGATGCAGCCATTAGCCTGATTGAACTGCTTAAAGAACAATTGCGCGGCAGAAACCAATAGTCCGGGTTGATCGACGCTATTCCTCTTCCTCCTGCTTGTAGATCACCAGATTCTCCAAGAAGGCGATCAGGTTTTCGCGGTCCTGTTGCGGCAACATGGTGTAGCTGTCGCGGGACACGCCGGCTTCTCCCCCATGGGCCAGAATGGCGTCGTTCAGCGTTGTGGCCCGGCCGTCATGCAACCAGGGGCCGGTTGACCCGACACCCGCCAGGGACCGTGTCAGCCACATGCGCGCATTGATACCCTGGGCGTCTGTGGGATCGGCCAGTTCCTCGCCCATGTCGTGACGTTTGAAGTCACTATACCATTGGGCAATCCCGCCGCCTTTTTTGGTTTTGGTGATGGCCGCCAGATTTACCACTTCTCCGCCGGGCAGGCTGATCTGATTGTTGGGCTGGTCTGAAGTCAAATCAAAGCGGATCGCCGTGCCATAAGAGAGCAGGTGATCATCGGGATCATCGCCACTTGGAAACTTGGCGTCGAAGAAGCCCGGTGTATCGCTTGGTTCGCTGAAAATTGGATCTTCCAGCTCGAGGGACGGGACATGGCAGGCGGCACAGCCAACTTTTCCAAACGCGCTCTCCCCTTTCAGGATCGCGGCCCGCTCGCCATCGGTCATTTTTGACAGCCCCAACGCGGCGAGTTCGATTTTTGTGACCGGACGTTCAAGGGCGGCCATGTAGACGGTCAATGCCGTCATGTCGCCCACCGTCAACTCATTGGAAACCCCGTCACGGTCACCGTCCGCTTCGGCGATCAGCTCCACCGCCTGCAGGCCCAGTTCATTGTGAGCTGCATTGCGGGTAAAGGCCCGGATTGTCGGTTGATTGCCCTTCCAGCCAAAGGGTTTGACGATCAGATCCCGGTCGATGCCCCGCAACTCGCGATAATCGACACTTACTTTGCACGGAGTGGCGGTGGTGCGCACTGCGGAAAGCTGGCCGAAAGAAACCCCCTTAGTGGTCAGGCGCCCGGAGGCGCGGCCATCGGCACAGGTTTTCTGATAAATCCGCTTTCTTTGGGCTGCAAGATCGAGGCTCATTTCCTCGGCGATTCTTTGCGGCACGCCCAGCGCCATCAAAGGCAAAGTATTGCGTTCCAGAAACTTTGAGGGCTGACCAATATGGGTCGGGTCAATCACGGCATTGAGCGCGACATCTCCGGCACCATTGGGCCCGGGACGATTGTGACAGGCTATGCAGGACGTGGCGTTGGGGCCACCTTCGCGCTTTGGCAGATGGGTGCTCCATTCTCCGTCACCGCCCAGATCAGCCCGCGGCATGCGGGAAAATCGCCGACCCTCGCCAACATTGGCGCCGACACCATTGGCTGCGGTAAAATTCAATTCTGTCAGTTCGTCCCCGGCCTCAAATGCTGCGGCAAAGGCGGCGGATTGTCCGGAACGGTGAGCCAGTTCGTTCAAAAAGGCCTGGGCCAGCGGGCGGTAGCTCTCTGCTTCTTCAGCCCGCGGTTCACTGACCGGCGCGGAACTGGTTTGCAGGGCCAAACCAAGCGCCCCCTGATTTGCCAGCGTTATGCCCAACCCGGTAACCAGTACGACCGCAACAGCGGCAGTGGCGATGCCAAATTCGATTTTTCGTCCCATGTTTCTCTCCATCCACGTTGTGAGTGCGGAAACGCTATGGGGCGAATGTGAAGGCAGGACGGACCATCTGTGGCCAAAGGCGGGATTGAGTAAGGTGATTGTGTGACGAAATAAGGCAGATTGGCCTTTTGCCGATTGAGACTATCCTGTTATAATCGATTTAAATCTCAAAAAGGATCATGCCATGCTGCGTTGGGGCGTCTTGTCGACTGCAAAAATCGGAATTGAACAGGGTATTCCCGCCATCCAGTTGGCGGAGAACGGCAATGTCACGGCCATCGCCTCGCGCGATCTTTCCCGCGCCGAGACAGCTGCGGAACGGTTCGGCATTCCCCAGGCCTTTGGCTCGTACGAGGAACTGCTGGCCAGCGATTCTATTGATGCCGTCTATATTCCGCTGTTGACCTCACAGCATGTGGAATGGTCGATCAAGGCAGCTGATGCCGGCAAACACGTCTTGTGCGAAAAGCCGATTTCCCTGCATGCCAGCGAAATCGACGCCATCATCGAAGCCCGCGACAGGAATAATGTTTTGGTAACAGAGGCCTTTATGGTCACCTACCACCCCCAATGGCACAAGCTGCGCTCACTTTTGGCAGATGGAGCGATTGGCGAGCTGAAACATGTGCAGGCGGCCTTTACCTATAACAATACCGACCCGGAAAACATGCGGAACATCCTGGCCTTTGGCGGTGGTGCCCTGCCGGATATCGGCGTCTACCCAACCGTTGGCACACGTTTTGTCACCGGCATGGAGCCGCAAAAAGTATCTGCCCAGGTGCAACGCAATGCGACCACCGGCACCGACAATTATGCCAGTTGGCGGGCGGATTTTGGCTCATTTGAAATGACCACCTATGTTGCTACCGAAATGGGCCTGCGCCAGGAGATTGCCTTCCACGGCGATCAGGGTTGGATGGAACTGACTGCACCTTTCAATGCAGGACTTTACGACGCCGACACGATCATCCTGCACAACAAGGATCACAGCGAGGTTCAGACCTTTCGCTTTGCCGGGGTCAACCAGTATCAGCTGCAGGCGGAAGCCATCGGCCGCGCAGTTGCGGGTCAAAAAGAAGAGATTTTCACCCTGGAAAACTCCGTCAATAACCAGAAGCTGATCGACGCCATCTACCGGGCCGGAGAATCCGGCCTGTGGGAAGATGTGTAGAGCCGCCGCCGCCGCCAGACCCTTTCAGGATTAGTTCAGCTTGGCGGTGCCGAAACCGACCGAATAGCGCTTGCAGTAGACATGTACTGACGTGACATTGGCCGTGCCTGAGAATGTATAAGTCTGGGCTCCCTTGAACTTTTTCAGCTTGGCAATGCGCTTGGACGGCTTGCCGGTTCCCACATAGATGTAGAGATCGGGGCCGGAAGAGGATTTGAAATTGCTGGCCAGTTTCACGGTGGTTTTGCCACCTGACTGGGTGACGGTTACCCCGCCGCTGACCTTGTAATTTTTGTGGCCGGAAAACGAGCCAGATCCGTCTGCCAGCGCTGAGCCGTAGGAGGCGGACAGAAGGGTAATGCCAGACAAGGCTGAAAGAGCGGTGGTGCGAATGTTCATTGGGCGATCCTTGTTTTGAGTTTGGTGTGACTGTGACCAAAATTCTGAAAACTGCAAATCACACGGCTTCACCTGTAATTGAATTGCCCGTGTGGCAAAATTTTTCTTTCGTTTTGAATTCGCATCGCTAAGTTATCCTCATGAGCAACATGACCCCCTCCCCGATGATTGATCCGTTTGGCCGTACCGTGGACTATCTGCGCGTTTCGGTGACAGACCGGTGCGACTTTCGCTGTGTTTATTGCATGGCGGAAAATATGACCTTCCTGCCGAAAAAGGACCTGCTGTCGCTGGAAGAGCTCGACCGGTTGTGCACCGGCTTCATCGAAAAGGGTGTGAAGAAACTGCGCCTCACCGGTGGTGAACCGCTGGTCCGCAAAAATATCATGGAACTGATACGATCCCTGTCCCGCCATCTTGATTCCGGTGCGCTGGATGAGTTGACCCTGACCACTAATGGGTCGCAGTTGAGCCGCTATTCAGAGGAACTGGTCGATTGTGGCGTCAAGCGGATCAATGTTTCCATCGACACGCTGGACCATGACAAATTTGCCAAGATCACCCGTTGGGGACGGTTGGGCAAGGTGATGGAAGGGCTGGAAGCGGCACGCAAAGCTGGCCTCGCCATCAAGATCAACGCCGTGGCGCTGAAGGAGGTCAACGAATTTGAGATTGAAGAAATGCTGCGCTGGGCCCATGGCGAAGGCTTCGACCTGACCCTGATCGAGACCATGCCGCTGGGTGAAATCGATGAGGACCGCACCGATCAATATCTGCCGCTTTCGCTGGTTCGCAAGCGGCTGGAAGAGAAGTTCACCCTCACAGAGATTGCCTATAAGACTGGTGGACCTGCCCGTTATGTGGAAATTGCCGAGACCGGCGGACGTCTGGGCTTCATCACCCCGCTGACCCACAATTTCTGCGAAAGCTGCAACCGGGTTCGCATCACCTGCACCGGCACGCTGTATATGTGTCTTGGCCAGGACGATGCTGCAGATCTGCGCCAGCCGCTGCGGGATTCAGAGGGCAATGAATTGCTGTATCAGGCCATCGACGAAGCCATTGGTCGCAAGCCCAAAGGCCATGATTTTGTCATCGAACGTCAGGGCGAAGCCCCCTCGGTCAGCCGTCATATGTCCATGACCGGCGGATGATTCCGCCAGTTCCTTTATGACCGACAGCCAGCCGCGACCGTCGCCGTCGCCGCCGCCAACGACCCAATCGTTGCCTGTGGCTGAGGCGCCGCGCATGTGGACTATCGGAGCGGCCATGTTTGTGCTGGTGGTCTGCGAATTGGTGGCGCTTTATCTGCAGATCAACACCTTCAAATTCGCGGCCATTGCCTGCGTGTTTGTCATTGCTGCTCCGGCCTGGCGACTGTTCAGAGTGCGCGAGATTTACCTGGTCGCAATATCCATAGCCCTGGCTGTTCTTGCAACTTTTACGTCGGCGGACGCCCTGGATTGGATGATTGAGGGCCTGTCGCGGTCGGCCTATCTGGCCAGCTTTATCCTGCTGATGGCGCTGTTGCGTGAAGGGGCATTGACCTCAAAAAGCGTCGTTGATCTCGGCCGCTTTCTCACTTTTCAACCGCCCCAACGGCGTTTTGTCGCCGTGTTCGGTGGCGCCCATATGCTCTCGGTTATGATCAATCTGGGGGCGTTGTCGCTGCTGGCGCCAATCATCCAGCGCGGCGTGCGGGCCGACCTGCCCGCCGGAGCGCCGCTCGACGAAGTGGCACAAATTCGCGAACGGCGACAATTGATGGCCACTTTGCGCGGATTTTCGTGGTTTCTGATCTGGGCGCCGACGGCGGTTACCCAGGCGGTGATGCCGACATTGATGGAGGGTATCGACGCCTTGCGGCTGATGGGCATAGGCCTGTGCGTTGCCGCGATCATGTTGCTGCTGGGCTGGTGCGAAGACTGGCTGCGCTGGCGCCGCACCGGACAACGCATTCGCCAACAAGGGTTGCTGGGGGCCGTGCAAACCCCCAAATTTCCACGTCGCGCGGCCCGCAATTTTGCCCTTGTCTGCGCCCTGTTATTTTCCCTGTCGGTGGCCTTCTTCAGCTTTGCCGGCGTGACAATCGTCTCAGGCGCGATGTTGGCGGCCCCCATTGTCGTATTGATCTGGGTGATTATCCAGCAATCGCCCGACAATCGAAAGAGCGGCACGTCAGGCCGGTTTGATGAGATCATCTTCACCGCCATGCCAGGCTATGTTCGCGAAATGGTATTCGTTGCCTGTGCCGGTTTTATCGGAACATTGGGGGCCAAATTGGTGCCGATTGCCGAGATTGCCCACGCTATTGGCCTGGCCACAGCTCCCGGATGGAGTGTTCTGCTGGGCCTTTCTCTGATCGTATGGTTCTTCGGCCAGGTGGGGTTGAGCCCGATTACCATGGCGGTTTTTCTGGGCAGTATCGTTGCGCAAATCCCCGTTCTGCCGGTTGACATCACCCATGCAGCACTGGCCATAGCGGCCGGGACGGCCATTTGCACGTCGGGTGCCCCCTTCTCCGCCGGGGCATTGATGCTGTCGCGGGCAACCGGCTATTCACCGATGACATTGACATGGCGCTGGAACGGACCATTCACCCTCATGTCGATCGTTACGCTGACACTGATTTACATGGTGTTAGAACCAGGGCTTTAAAACCTGACCCTCATTTGAACCGGTCCAGCAGCTTGCCTGCCTTGGAGGCGACGCTTTTGCGTTTGTCGCTGGCCAGACGCTGCAAGTGAGGCAACATCCAGCGGCTCAGGGTAGCATCATTTTTGGCCCAGTCGGCAAGCACGTTCATTGTCGTGTTGAGAACGATCCAATCTTCATGTTTTGCGAGATTGCGCTTCATGATCCGGAGCGCCGCAGCCTGCTGCTCTGTCGACAACAGGTCTTTGGTCTGGTCGAACAGGATGGCCAGCGTCCATTGCGTCGATGCCTGATCGATTGACGCAATCTTCGACTGCAATCCATCCATGTACACCATCGTCCATTCCGGCTGTTTTGCGGTAATCCGCTTGAAAGCGCTGGAGACCCGTAAGCGAACAACGTCGTCTTTTGAAAAATAGCATTGATAGAGTTCGGCCAGACGCTGCTCATCCTGCAATATCAGACCAACAACTTCTTCCGTTCGCCCCAGCGAATTGGGATGCCCCCCGGTCAGCATTTCCTCGAAATTCTCGGCCATTTGACTTTACGCAAGCTCCGATCTATTCACGCCTCAGGTTATGGCACCTGCCGCTCGCAGACGAAAGTCACGGTGAAGCCATTTTGAATCTATGCCAACATCAGAGTCTGCCGGACCGATGGCAATGCGAGCACCGTTGATATTCCAAAAGACCCGTCCTGATAGAGGCATTGTCATGAATGAATATCTCCCACTTCCCTCGTTGGAAAACCTGAAGCAACAGGCCAAGCGACTGCGCTCCCAGCTGAGCGTTGATGCGAAACCCGTCTCCCACAGCCAGGCGCTGGAGCTGCTGGCCCATCAATATGGCTATAAAAACTGGAACGTGCTGCACGCCGCCTGTGGCAATCAGCCCCCGGGGCCACCGGTGACGCTGGGGACGCAAGTCTCGGGCCGCTATCTCGGTCAGGCCTTTACCGGCGAAGTGATCGCCGTGGCGGCGCTGAGCCAACCCGATCAGTTTCGCATCACCGTGAACTTTGAAAAACCGGTTGATGTGATCAAGTTTGATGGCTGGTCGGCCATGCGGCGGCGGGTTTCAAGCCAGATCAGCCGCCAGGGGCAGTCGCCCCAGCGCACCTCAGACGGGGCACCGATCATGGAGCTTGATCTTCATTGAAAACAGCGGGTCGGAGGGATGAAATTCATCCCTCCAATTCCTCCTGAAGCATTTCAAGTTCCATCCAGCGCTGTTCTTTCTGGTCCAGTTCGTCCTGGGTTTTTTCCAGCAATCTGACCAGTTGATTGAACCGTTTGGGGTCTTTCTCAAACAGGCCGTCTGCTGCCAACGCCTTATTGATTTTCGTAATATCGCCTTCCAGCTTGTCGATTTCCCCCGGCAGAGCCTGCAGCGCGTGCTTGTCCTTGAAACTCATTTTTGACGCTGGTTTCGACTTCTGAACGGCGGTTGGTGACGGGGCTTTTGCCGGTTTTGACGAAGAAGAAGCAGGCGCTATGGATGGTTGACTGCGCCTTTGGGTCACCATGTCGGAATAGCCGCCGGCATATTCGATCCATTTGCCATATCCTGCAGGCGCAATGACCGAGGTACATACGCGGTCGAGAAAGTCACGATCATGGCTGACGACAATCGCCGTGCCACGATAGTCGGCAATCATTTCCTGCAGCAGGTCCAGGGTCTCCAGATCCAAATCATTGGTTGGTTCATCCAGAACCAGCAGATTGGACGGGTGACGCAGTTGCATGGCCAGCATCAGCCGCCCGCGCTCTCCGCCTGATAGGCGCGACACAGGCGTACGGGCCTGTTCGGGAAGGAACAGAAAGTCCTTCATATAGGCCATCACGTGTTTGCGCGACTCGCCAATGGCCACCACATCCGTGCCCCCCCCCGTCAAGGCATCCTTGACGGTCAGGTCACCGGCAAGGGCGGTGCGCTGCTGATCAACGATCAACATCTCGACATTGGCACCGGCTTTGACGGTTCCCGAGTCCGGCGACATCTGGCCGGTGAGCAGTTTCACCAATGTGGTTTTTCCAACCCCATTGGGGCCAACCAGCCCCAACCGGTCACCGCGCGCGATGCGGGTAGAAAAATCCTGCACCAGATTCCGTTCGCCATAGCTCTTTGATATCTTTTCGACCTTGGCGACCAACTTGCCGGAGGCTTCGCCCTCGGCAACAGAAATGGCAACATCGCCCGTGGGTTTGAGACGATCCGCCCGCTGTTGGCGCAGTTTTCCCAGATCCCCCAACCGCTTCATATTGCGTTTGCGGCGACCGGAGACCCCATGAGTCACCCAATGTTCCTCGCGCACGATCTTGCGATCCAGCTTATGGGCGTCGAGTTCTTCCTGCTCCAGCAACGTATCGCGCCAGTCCTCAAAATGGGCAAAGGACTGGTCCAGCAGGCGGGTGTGGCCACGATCCACCCATAGGGTGGATTTTGACAGGTTTTCCAGAAAACGGCGGTCGTGGCTGATCATCACCACCGCCGACCGGATAGTGGCGATTTCCTTCTCCAGCCATTCAATTGCAGGCAGGTCAAGATGGTTGGTTGGCTCGTCCAGCAGCAAAATGTCCGGTTCAGGTGCCAGTGTTCTGGCCAGTGCCGCGCGACGCGCTTCGCCGCCTGAAAGATTGCCGGTCGGCTCCTCACCGGTCAGCCCCAATGCCTGCAGCAGCAATTGCGCCCTGTAGGGATCGTCAGCCTCTTCCAATCCTGCCTCAACATAGTCTTTGACCGTGGAATATTTTGAAAAATCCGGTTCCTGCGGCAGATAGCGCACGGTGGTCCCCGGCTGAAAGAAACGTTCTCCCTTGTCAAATTCCAGCTGACCAGCCGCGATTTTCAACAGGGTGGATTTGCCCGACCCATTGCGCCCCACCAGGCACAGTCTCTCGCGCGCATGGACGGCCAGATCAGCACCGGTGAATAACGGTGTCGATCCAAAGGTCAGATGGATATCTGTCAGCGTCAGAAGCGGAGGCGCCATTGATTGATTGGCCGGAAATTAAACAACTGGCGCGGATATAGAGCCTTGGCAGCGAGGCGTCCACGCCCGTCGTTCAAAATCGGCGATTTGGCGCTAATTGGTTTCGCGGAAAGACCGGTCCATCGAATCAAATATCGGCTGCAGCGCATAGCTCATGAAAACCCGCGGCGTCGCTTCGGCAAAAACTTCCGTCGCCATACCCGCCTGAATTTCCTCCAGTCCCAAATTCTTTTCCGGATTGGGGGTCATCCGCGCCCGCGCCAGGAAGAAGGTCTCGCCCGTCGCCTCATCAAGACTTGAATCAGCTGACACATAGCTCACCCGCCCCTCGATAGGGTCATAGGTGCGGCGGTTGAAGGCGGTGATGACGATGCGAGCGTTCTGTCCGACATTGACATTGTCGACATCGGCCACCGACACCCGGAATTCCGTCTCAAGGCCTGAATCCTGCGGCACGATTTCCGCGACAACCTCGCCCCCCTTGATAACACCCCCATTGGTGTGGGCCGCCATTTTGACGATGGTGCCCGCCGTTGGAGCGCGCAATTCTGTCAGATTGAGGCTGCTGCGGGCAGCGCCGAGCTGATCGCGGATCTGTTCCAGTTCGGTAATCACGCTGGTCAGTTCCTCGGAACGCTTTTCGCGATCTGCTTCCGACAATTGTGCAAGCTTAGCTTCCGCTTCGAGCACTTTTTGATTGGTGGCCTCAACTTCGGCTTCCAGATTGCCGATTTGTGAAATCTGCTCCAACCGCCTTTTGTCCAGATCCCAAAGGCGCGACTTGGCCAGATAGCCATCTTCGACCAACGGACGGGTCTTCTTGATCTCCATTTCAGTGAATTCCAGCAATTGTCGTGACCCTTCCAGCCGTGTAACCAATCCACTGCGCTGATCCTTCAGCGACTCAATCTGATAGGTGGCAGCATCCAGTTCAGCGTTCAGCCGCTTGCGTCCGGCGTCAAATTCAATCTGCTGTTCGGCCAGCACCCGGCTCTGCGAATTGGTCTGATCGGCGGCGGCGGCGGCGGCGGCGGCGGCCTCGGCGGCGATAGCGACGGCGTCAGCGGTGGTATCGGCACCATCTGAGCTGTCCTGCTGAGCGCCGCGCAATTGCAGACCCGACACAGCAATCGTATTGCCAAAATTGCCACCGCTTGCCTCTGCCTCAAGACGCGACTTCAACGCACTCAGCATGTTCTGGCGCGCCACAAGGCTGGTCAGCTCGGCCTGGCTTCCAGAAGGATCAAGCACCAACAGCACCTGCCCTTCTTCAACTGTCGACCCGTCTTCCACCAGAATTTCCTGGACCACGCCACCGGTCGGGTGCTGGATCAGTTTATTCTGCCCGGCCGACACAATCTTGCCACTGGAAACAACCGCCGAAGCGATTGGAAACAGGGTGCTCCAGACGAAAAACACGGCCAGGAAGCCAAATACGAATATGCCACCCTTTTTGACGATACCGCTGGCATCCGTCGGCACCTGCTGTTGCCAGGACGTGCCGCTTTCTGCCGTTACTTCGGCAGGGCTTTCATTCATCAGAATTTCATCGAGTGATTGAGTTTTCATGCCTCAGCTCCCGCCTGGCTGTCTTGCGTCATCTGATCCGCCGCTGTATCTGCGGCCAATGGCGGTGCTTCCACCACCGGGCGCCGGTTCACCTTGGTTGGTGCAGTGATTTTTGCCCTGTGTTGCGCTGCGCTGGAAATATCAACCACCTGGCCACCTTTGATGGTCATGACTTGATCGGCGATCTGCAAAACCGTGCGTCTCTGGGTGACGACGATAATCGTTCGCCCCTGGCCCTTGGCGCGTTTCAGCGCATTCATTAGGCTGACTTCTCCCTGGGCATCCAAATGGGCGTTGGGTTCGTCCAGCACCAGAACTTTGGGGTCCGAATAAAGCGCCCGCGCCAGGGCGATCCGCTGCTTCTGACCGCCAGACAAGACCAGCTTGCCGGGTCCGATTTCCGTGCCATAGCCTTCGGGAAGACTGGTAATGAGTTCGTGCACGCCGGCCGCCTGAGCTGCGGCGACGACCTTGTCAGAATCCGGGTTCAACTCCAACCGGGCGATATTTTCAGCCAGTGTGGCCGGGAACAGGGTGATTTCCTGGCTGACATAGCCAACCGCCTCGCCCCATTGCTGCTCCGGCCATTGGCCGCGCTGCGCCCCGTCGAGCATGATCTGACCGCTGTCCGGGGTAATCGCCCCCACCAGCGCCTTTGCGACGGTCGACTTACCAGCTCCGGATGGACCGATTACCGCCAGAATATTGCCTGCCGCAATCTCGAAATTGACGTCATCAAGAACCGGTTTGGCATTGGGCAATTTCGACGGTGCATAAGTTAGGCCCTGCACGGCAATGTTGCCATGAGGGTCCGGTAATTGAACTGGTTCATGGATTTCAGATGTTTCAGCCAGAAAGGCTTGCAGATTGGCGTGGGCGACCCGCGCTTGGGCGATACGGTCCCAACCGCCAATTATCTGTTCAACCGGCGCCAGCGCGCGGCCTGAAATCATCGAGGAGGCAAAAATTACCCCGGCCGACATATCACCAATCAAAACCAGATAAGCACCGCATGCCATGATCATGATCTGCAGGACTTTGCGCACCGATTTGGAAATTCCATAAAAAACGGAGGTTTGTCCCGCTGCCACATCGCCCTTTTGCAGCGCCTCACCCATCCGTTGGCCCCATCTCTCCATCACCGATGGCAGCAGGCCCATGGCGCGAATGTCTTCCGCCCGCATGAACACGGTTTGCGCAAATGTCAGCGCCTCCATATCAGAGTGCTTTGATTCTTCTGAATTTTTTGCCGTTGCAACCTTGTTGAGAAAGGCTATGCCTACCAGCGCGAGAGCCCCGACCAGCGTCACCACACCCAATACCCAGTGCAGCATGAACATCAGCAAGATGAAGAATGGCACGAATGGCAGATCAAACAGGCCTGTCAAGGTGCGGCTGGCCAGAAAACTGCGCACGGAGTTGAAGTCCCGCAGGATTTGGCTGGAACCTCTTGCGCCATCGACGTTGCCGGACAGGCGTTTGAACAACGGATCGGAGAGGTTGACCGTATAGCGGGCCGAGGCGCGCTGGGCCAGCTTGCCGCGCACCGCCTCCGCCGCACCAAACAACACCATGGCCGCCACTGCGATCAATGTCAAAAAGATGAGTGTTTCCATAGAGTTGGATGTCAGAACCCGATCGTAAATCTGCAACATGTGCAGTGGTGGCACGATCATCAGCAGGTTGGCTGCAATTGAAAAAATCGCGATCGATTTCAGTGGCAATCGTTGCACGGCTCTATCCCCAAATTACTCAATACCAAAGGAGTTGGGGCAGACTAGGCCAAAATGCCTAACAAATTCTGGAGATGGTGAATCAACAATTATTGGAGGTATTTTTCACCGTTCCCTAACACCGCAGCAGGTTGAGTTGCCCACTTGACGGGACAGGTCTAGACACTTTCAGGTTTAAAGCCTTTCAGGAGTTCATTCGCGCTGCTCCTTGCTGATCGGACCGGAGTGACGCCGATCAACATGGTGGGGTTGGAAGGAAAAACCTATTGAAAGCCTATACTCAGAAGCTCTTTCTCACCCCTATATTCCCGCCCCAGACCTCGAAATCTTCCTCACCAAAACCATCATAAAAACCGGACAGCGAAATCATCAATCCTTCTGCCAGTTCCGGATCGGTAATCTCGATGCCGAAATCTATCTTGCCGCGAATCCCTTCCTCCGCTTGAGGCGGATTCTCGGCCACTTCCTCCGTCGAGATGTTATTGGCGAAGGTCCAGATGCCCTTTAAACCAACAAACGGATTAAAGCTCCCCTGCTCACCACTCTTGAAGGTTCCGCGCACGGTCGGGCCGAATTCCAGAGATCCGGTTTCGACAGTCACCGAATCTATTTCGAGCTTGTGACTATCAACATATGCGTCCGATTCCTCCCGATACCAGTTCAGCCGTGCTTCCGGCATAAGGGTCAGGTTTTCGTTCAGCTTGAAGTCGCCGATAAAGGCGGCGCTGATCAACCAGCGCTCGGAATCGAACTCATCCGAATAGGTGCCAAACGGCGAGATTTCATTGCGGGCCTGTCCCCAGGAAACCCGACCGTCGAACAAAAGTTTAGGAGCCAGACGCGCCGTGACATAGGGGCCGACCAGGAATCCAAGACCTTCTGCCGTTGACTCGTCTTCCGTCGACTGTGAGTCAATCCAGTCGATCTGCGCAGAAAAGCCGATCAGCACATCCGGCGTGTACAGATAATCGGCACCAATATGAAGAATGCCGAATTCACCCTCACTCTTGTCCACTTCAAATTGGCCATAGGTCCCTTCCATCCAGACGTCGAGGCGATCCTTGGGCAACTCAGCAAGCCGTGCTGAATGGCGCGCATCAAACTCGGCGCTCTCCAGTGGCGCCAAACCGGAACGTTCGTCGCTGAAGCTGGCGCGCGCGGGAGCGTCAGCAGCCGAAGGCAGCAGCTGCGGCGCCAGCGGCGTCGGCGTCGGCGCCGGCGGCATCAGCGGTGCCAACGGCGGCGGCACAACGACCATCCGGTGCGCTGGCGCAGAAGTTTGTTGTTGAAGCGCCAGAGCGTCTCCCAGAGCGGCTTCTTTTTGAGCGTCAAGCTCCTGTTGCTGCTTGTTGAACAGATAGGCGTGGATGGCGGCCGATTCCTCCTGCTGCTCCGACGACTGTCCGAATGTATACATCAGTTTCGGTGGCGCAGACTCATCAGGATCCTTGGGCGCACTGTTTGTCGGATTAAGCCCAAACCTCTGCAACTCCAGCTTGCCGCTCAGTTCCGGTTCACCGGATGCTGCCAATGCGTTGCGCATGCTATAGGCAAAGCTGATCTTGTTTTCCTCGAACTTCATGGTCGCAGGCAATCGCCCATCCTGATAGGTCATGCCAAAGGCACTGACACTGCTATTGTTTTGATAATTGCCGCCGAGGCGCTGCAAACGGCGGGTAAAGTTGGGCCTGAACTGCGTGGTTATCCGACCGCGATGGGTCAATAACTTTCCAATGACCAGTTTCGTCTTCCGCTTCACTTCCTCCTCGTCGACAAAATCCAGAACAAGCAGTTCGGAAGCTTCGTTCAGATTGCCGCCGCCATCTTCTGTCACGCCTGCAGCAACGGAGAGTGCCACGTCACCCATAACCTGCGGTTCCAGGGTGAACGTGTAGACCGTGTCTCCATTGTCGCCGGTAAATTCAGTGATCTGGGCGTTGTCGACCGTCAGTTCATCCTGCTCAAAATCGAACACTGGCTCCGAGAAAGTAACAACGGCATCAAATGCACCGCGCACTTCTTCCGGCGCTGTGATGACCACCGTCGGTGGGGTTTCGTCACCGGAGATCACCTTAACGTTCAAATTGATGGAACTGCTTTCAGTTGGTTCTCCGTCGTCGGTAACCTGGACGGTCACAACATAGATATTGTCGCCAGGCGCGACGCCCCCGACATCCTTTGGATCATCCACATCCGGTGGATTTATGAAAGTCAGCTCACCAGTATTGGGATCAACAGTGAACTTGTCGCCATCATCCGCGGCGACGACAGAGAAAGTCAGTTCATCCTCCTCTTCATCCCTGGCTTCAACGGTCGTGACAGTAGTCTCCCCGTCTTCCACTTGAATGGTTGCGCCATCTGCAGGATTGGTGATCTCAGGAGCATCATTGACCGCATCAACCGTGATGGTGACTGTGCCGTCTTCTTCGCTGTCCCTTTCGGTATCGTCATGGGCCAGATAGGTGAATATAGCATCGCCGCTGAAGTTTTCGTCCGGCACGTAATAAATCGTCGCCCGGTATTCGCCCGATGGCCCGTCAAGTGTCGCAGACAATTCGTCGCCGACGGCCAGTTCCTCGCCCGGGGTCAGGCTGTTATCGGGATAGAGGGCTCCGTTCAGTGTAGCGATATTGGTCATCTTGAACTCATCAACGCTGCCGCTGGTGTCCGGGTCGGTACCCGACAGGATCACTTCAACAGACGTCGCATCTTCTGCGCCGTTCACGTCGACATTATTGGCTATGGGTGGATCGTCAACCGGATTCATCTCAATTGTAATTTCAGCCGCTGCGCCTTCTGCCGGCGTTCCGGGTTCATCATCAATGGCGGAATATTTGAACTTGGCCGACCCTTCAAAATCAGCGGCCGGCTCGTAATAGACCGTTGCCTTGAAACCATCAGAGACGCTCTCATCGACAACGGCGTCAACTGTTTCGTAGGTCCCATTAATCGTCAGTTCACGTCCCAGAGGATCGGCATCGAGATAGAGTTTGCCGTTGAGATTGGTCAGTTCCTTGATTTTGAATTGGGTGATGGTGTCACCGGGATCCAGTTCCTGTCCCTTCAGCTCCACCGCAATATACTCAACATCCTCGTTATATTCAGCGCCGCCCGAGGCCGTGTATGTCGCAGCCACAGGCGCATCATTATTTTGATTACTCTCGACCTTCAGCGTGATGGTTGCATCTGCTGATTCTTGCGCACTCGGGCTGTCGTCATCGACGGACTTGTAGGTGAATGTCGCATCACCGACAAAGTTCGCGGTCGGCTTGTAATACAGAGTTGCCGTGTATTCGATCGCCGGCGGATTTGGGGCCGTGATCGAGGTGATCGTTGTGACAGTTAACAGATTTTCGTCTACCGGCGGTGTTCCGGTATGGAGCGTGCCGTTGAGATTGCTGGTATCGGTGATTTCAAAACTGGTAATGCTTCCACCTGGGTCAGGGTCATAGCCCGACAAGGTCACGGTCACAGAAGCAGCGTCTTCATCAATATTGGCAATCTCCTCACCATCCGCCACCGGTATGTCCTGCACCTCATCCAGGGTGATTAAGGCGGCGGAAGAGGTTCCTTCCAGAGCGACTGGATTGCCATTATCGACAGCTGAATAGGTGAAACTTGCAGCGCCGGAGAAATGTGGTGTCGGGACATAATAGACCGACGCCTTGAATTTCTGCTCCGTGTTATCATAGGTGGCCGCAACCAGGCGATTGTCTTCGCCTGTATCGGTCAGTTCGTCGGCCTCAACCACCGGAAATGCCGGATAGAGCGATCCATTCAAATTGCTCAGATCGGTGATCTTGAAATTTGCAATCTGGCCACCCGCATTTGCGGCATCATCCTGATCCTCTCCCAACAATTCGAATTCGACATATCCAAGGGCCGGATCCTCGTCGTCATTGGGCAGCGCTATGGCTTCCGTTGTCGGCGCTTCATTGACGTCATCGATGTCAATTTGCAGCTCGACTGTCTTTGACTGTGCATTAAGGCCGTTCCCGTCATCACCATCGTCGGTGACGGTTACCTTGACCTTGTAAAACTTGTCTCCGACCATCGTTTCATAGTCTAGGGCAGTACCGACCGCGATGTGCAATTCATCATTATTGGTTCCGGCGATGACAAATTTGTCGTGGTCCAGTTCGCCGTCCACAATAGTGTAGGTCAGTTCAGTGCCGGAATCATCGACATCCACCCCGACCAATGTGTCGATCGGCTGTGACTGTACGTCCGTGGCGACATCCTCACCAATATGGGCGGTGTGCGCATCCACATAGGCGGGAGTAATGCTGATATCCGTCGGCGCATCATTTACACCATCAACGGTGATTTTCAGAATGCCCGTATCCGATGCACCCCTGACGTCTCCAACCGTATAGGTGATATCAGGCAAGGCACCTTCAAAATCAGCCGTTGGAATAAGCTCGTAACTGCCGTCATACCCGAATGTTATGTCACCAATCGAGACGGCTCCATTGTCTGCTGTCAGAGGGACGGTGACAGGCGTGCCATCCACCACTGCCCTGGCGGAGTTTTGGACACCATTACCGTTCTCGTCCATCTGGACAAAGGTCACACCGAACGGGTCACCTTCGTCGTCTTCAAGACCGGTCAGCAGGGCCTCCGCGGCACCGTTGTTAACGGTCAGCGTGAGATCTTCAGTGGTGGTGTTGGTGATTGATTCTGGAATGTCATGAGGCGGCGTATTGATGTCCGCGATAGTCAGGTTCAATATGGTCGTATCCGTGCCGCCCGCATTGTCGGTCATCTTGTAATAAACTTTGGTCAACGCACCCAATGCGGGCGTCCCGATTCTGGCAAATGTGTAGGATCCGTCAGGATTGATGGTCAGCGTGCCCTTGTTCTCCGGATCATCCTTACCTGATCCGGCAGTGGTTTCCGAACCATCTCCGTCAAACCAGAAGGTCTGCACACTGAGAATCTGACCATCATCATCATCCTGGTCGTTCGCCAACACGCCTGCATCCGCGTCAACTTCAAGGTCGACACGCTGCGACATGGTTTTCGAGTCAGCCAGTGCCCGGGGCGGGGTGTTGGCCGCATTGATGACGATGTTCAGATTTGCTGTTGCGGTTTTCGGTCCGCTCGGGTGATCGTCGATTATCGTATAGGTGACCGTCGGCACCGTCCCTGTGGCGCTCGGGTCCACCGCAAAAGAGAACGAACCGTTGGCATTTATGGTAAGATCGCCATAACCGGTGATGTCCAGAGGATTGCCTGCCGTGACCGGCGATCCACCAGACAGCTGATATTCCGTAACAGCAATATTGTGCTCATCATCGGAATCATTTTTCAGAACACCGCCGATCTGATCCACCGGCAAGCCGGTATCTACTTCAAGGTCGACATCGGCCACAGCGGTATAGTTGTCATTGTTGGCCGTTGGCGCAGTGTTGGCGGGGACCACGTTGACGGTAATCGTCCCGGCAGTTCCTCCTCCCTTACTGATGTCCCTCGCCTTATACTCAAATTCGAAGGTGCCAATGTACCCAGAGTTAGGTTGGAAATATACCATCCCCTTGTTGTTGACATCTGCGGCAAAAGTCTTGTTTCCCCCCACCCCTAGGTCGACCTCATCAAGTTTTCCCGCATCCCTGTAAAGTTTCCCGTGTAGGGCGATTTCATTCTGATGGACAACGCCCAAAAGAAAATCAGTAACGTAGTCCCCTAAGTCGTGATCCAATCCCGAAAACTCGATTGCAAGTGGGCCAGACGGATCTACATCAGTCGTAAATGTGCCATCGTGAGCATCAGGACCGCGACTATCGGCATAGACAAAACCTTCCGGGGCAGTGGCTATGCCTCCTGCTGTCTCCACCTTGACCTCCGCG
Source organism: Rhizobiaceae bacterium (assembly GCA_039977975.1). Lineage (GTDB taxonomy): Bacteria > Pseudomonadota > Alphaproteobacteria > Rhizobiales > Rhizobiaceae > Pseudahrensia. Next base: position 345,864 of record JBDWCD010000004.1, on the reverse strand, counting down.
ACATATGTGCCATTGGTAGACACCGGGGTTGTAGCTTCCAGCGCAAATGGGTCTGTATCATCAAAAGTCGTTGCAGGTTCACCACCGAAGGTCACCCCATCCGCCACCACACCAGACAGGTTCACGCCGCTAATAATGACATCCGTATTGGCATTTGGTCCACCCCGGGACGGAGTTACAGCATAGATTGCAGGCGCCGTGGTGCTGTAGACAACCGATATGTCAGCCGCAGCCACCAGTTCATGGCCGAACGCATCGCGCACATCAGTAACCGCAACATCAATGTCGACATTCTCCGTTATGCCGGTGCCCGTCAAACCGTCGGGGTCGATTACGACGATAAATCGCCTGTTCGGATCACGCGGATCTGCGGTAAAACTGGTTATCACTGCAGCGGCAGGCAGGCCGGTAATGTCCGACTGGGTGAAATCATAGGCACGATCGATTTCATTATTCGTCACGTCTTCGCTGAAACTGAAGATAACGTTGAAGGGCGTTTCGCCGTCGGTATGGGTCGGCGCCTGCACCGTCAATTCCGGCGGTGTGATGTCGACAGGAATGGTCAGACTGGCGCCGACATTGCCATTGCCGGCCGCATCGGCAACCACATTGTCGAGAAACTCCATGACGAAATCTTCGCCATTGTCTTCCAATTGAATGGTGAAGACGAACTTGTCTTTTAACTCTGCTGTCGGGCCTTGCGCTACAAACGAGAAATTGCTCACATTGCTGCTGAAATTGATGTCGTTGTCCTCATCAAAATCGGCAACGCGGATCGGCTCGCTCATCTCCAGTGTTACTTCGAAACTGCCAGCGGCATAGGCTGCAACATCGATGACCGGGTCCGGATAGGTGCCAACGGGAAAACTGCTGGTCGGGCGCTCAGTGTCGAGGGTCACGTCTGCGAATTCGTCTAGCACATTCTTCAAACCAATCTGGTTTTCCACCGCGTCGGCATCAAGGGAAAGCACAATATCCCCTGCCCCGTCAGGGTCCACGGTCAGCCGATAGTCGGTGTAATAATCGGTATTGACGGCAGCGCTGGTCGGGGTGACCGTAACCGAAGTCACTCCGCTGGAAGTGGTAAGGTCAGTTTCATCAAAATCTTTAACCGGCTCGCTGAACACGATGTCGACGTCAAAATTGCTGCCATTATTTGCCGACGGCGCGGTGACGTTTTGAATCTGCGGAACCGAATCATCAAACTCAAAATAGACTAGGTCGGTTGACGTGCCGACCGGGGTGGTGACCTGGATCGGCACTCTGGCGGCTCCCACGGCGCTCGCATCAGGCGTGTCCAAGGTCAATTTATCTCCTGCTTCGGAAACCGTCACGCTTCCGGCCTCAACGATCAGGTCCAGTCCGTCGCCGAACTCAACCGAGGTCTCGCCATCGGCAAAGTGCGTTCCGCTGATGGTGACCTCAGTGCCACCCGACACCCTGCCAATAGCGGGACTTATGTTGGTGGCAGTCGGGAGGCGCGTATCATCAGCTGTGTCAAATACTTCCGTATTGCCGTTGCCGGCTGAATCATGGACGGCATCTGCAGTCACCTTAACCTCAACATCGCCATAGGACGGCGTGATCAGGGCGGTAAATTTCCGGAACGGAATATCCGTTGTGAATTCCGACGATTCTGCATGGGTCAGATTGATGTCGGTTTCAACAAATCCGCCCACATCTTCATCAAATTCGAAGGTAACCGTAAATGGGGTGCTATTATTTTCCTCCGGCACACCGGTCAGGGTCAGTCCTGGCGGCGTCCCGTCATAGGCAATAAACGGAGTGAAATCGGCGGAAAGACCTTTCGAATCCGCGATGGATTCAACCGCGCCGGCGGCAATGGTAAAAGAGATTGTTGCGGTTCCCGTGGGATCGACGGCAATCTGCCAGGATATGCCCCCGTCCGTTGATGTCACATCGCCGGCGTTGAGCGCTGCAAAGCCAGTGACACCGGTAATGTCGAGATAATCGAGATCGGTAATGGCCTCACTGAAGGTCACGGTAGCGGTAAAATCTTCGCCATTGTGCCTGTTAACACCGTTGACGGTATTGTCGGTCGTCAGGCCCGACACTGTCAACGGAGGAGGCCCCGCATAGGCGGCCACCTTATACAGAAATTTATTGCCATTGCCTGCCCGATCCATGAAGAGATCCTTGGCAAAGTCGAATTCAACATCATTGATGGCGTCGGGCGTGATGTTGGCCGAATAGGTCTTACTGCCACCATCGACATTGGTGAATGTGTCCGCCGTGCCGCCGGAAAGAGCCGCATTGATCGCGGCGAGATTAAAACCGGATACCGGCTCGGTAAATTCGAAAGTGGCGGTAAATGGCTGATCGTCAATTGTGATCGGCAGACCATCCATCGACAGAATGGGAATATTGCCGTCAAACGGGATGGTGACATTGTAATCCCGGTCCAGCTCCACCGAAAGGGCATCTTTGGCGATTGAAAAGGATATGTCCTGCGTTCCGGTCGGCGTGAAGACCACCTCATAGACGGCTCCGCTGCCGCTGGGGTCCCCAATTGTGGCGCCAGTCCGCTTGGTAATATCGGCGGCTTCAAACGCCGCAATGGCCTGGTCGAATGTAAAGGTCAGGGTGAATTCCTGTCCCCTGTGGCCGGTCGACCCGTCGACGGTATGCAGCCCGGTAACGGTGAGGCCCGATACATTCGCACCAATATCAAAGGCTGTTTCAGTCGTTGCCGAGCTGTTTAACTGGCCGGAAATATCCTCGGCGACGTTGGCGGCAATGCTGGTGACAACCGTTACAGCTTCTGCTGCCGGCGTGATGGTCACTTCATAATTGGCATCATCTATTTTGCGGAAGTCTGACGCGCCATTTAACAGCGAGCCGTTGGTTATCGCGCCCGCGAGATCGGAGGCGTCAAAATCCGAAACAGGACGCGCAGCCCCGGTGTCAGGGTCGACAAATTTGATTCCCACGGTGAACGGGTCGCTGGCCGTCTTGGCCGGCGCATCGAAGACGATATCCGGCCCGGAATCATGATAATAAACCGTGTAGTCGAAATTGCTGGCCAGGCTCTTGTCCGCCGCCGAAACGGAATCCTTGCCAATCCTGAACCGAAAGTCTTCGTCGAAATTGGCGGATATATCCACCTCGAAGACCCGGTCATCCGACGTGCGCAAATCGGTCGGGTTGGCGTTGCCGAGGCTCTCAATGTCATCGAGTGTGAAGCTGCCAGCATCGAGCGTTTCGCTGAATTCAAACTTCAAAGTGACCGTATTTCCCGCGCCGGCATGTCCCGTCTGACCATCGATCGTGTTGTCATTATAGACATTGAGCGAGATCGTGCCCTGTCCGACTACATAGTTTACGGTCTGGCTGACTGCCGCGCTGCCATTGCCGGCCAGATCGACGGCGGCATCTTCTGCAATATCGATGGTCACATCGCCGCTGCGGTCGGGTGTGATGATGACGCTGTAAGTGGATGGATCGGATGATCTAAAATTATCCGCCGTGGCGCCGGAGAGGTGCCGCGAAACATCGCCGACGGTAAAACCCGTCACCGCTTCGCTGAACTTGATGGTCATTGTGAAAGGCTCATCACTCACCGAGTCCGGCATGTCTTCCAGGGTGATGGTCGGCGCAGTGGTGTCAGCGACGATGGTGACCTGGTATTTCCTGTCCAGATCAGGTGAAACGGCGTCGTGTTCCACTTCAAAAGTGATATCAGTGACCGTGTCCTGGGGGCTGAAGAAGACGGTATATTCGCTGGGATCGCCCGTCGGCGTCACGGTCGGGTGCGCGGTAAGACCGCTGACTGCCGTGATGCTGCTGGCGTCGAAATTGCTGACCGCCTCGTCGAATTTGAATGTCAGGTTGAAGGCGTTGCCATTGTGTCTATTGACATCGCTAATCGAGTAATCGCCGGTGATATCCAGCACTACTGTATTCGCAGTGGGATCGTAATTGACCTCCTGGAAATTGCGCACTGCTTGATGTCGCCCGGACGCGTCCCGGACTTCTCCCTCAATGACGCCCACATTTAAGAGGGCCGGATTTGCCTCATCATTTGGCGAGGCATAGGCGATATAAGTGGAACTATCCACCTTAATGAAGTCGGTAAGCGTTGCAGGGTCGTATCCCCTTTCGTCCAAGACATATTGCAAGACACCTGCATCCAAACCCGACACCGGTTCGCTGAATCTATATACAATCTTAAACGGAGACTTGTCCGTGAAAGTCGGCGCTTCCAATGCCACGGTCGGGTCCTCAGCGTCATATTCCACTGTCTGGCTGTAATCGCTGGCGAGACCTATTCCGTCCGCGGACACCGCGTATTGCGGCAAGTGGAATGTAAACGACTGATCACTGACAATAGATCCCATCACTACAGTGAAAACCCTGTTCACTTCGCCGTCGACTTCTGAGACCCTTAGATTAAAGGCGGGTCGCATATTCGAAACTCCAACAATGTCCGATTCCGTAAAACTGCCCGGATCAAGAGCTTCGCTGAATTCGAATGTATAGGTCCGGGAGAGACCATCGTGCCGGGTAACACCGTCGATGGCATACTGGCCAGTAACGCTCAACAAGCGCGCGGTGCCGGGCACTTCGGCAAATGTGGCGGAGTTGGAAACCGCGCTGTTGCCATGGCCAGCCACATCAAGGGCCGCATTTGCAGCCACATCGATCTGCACCGTGGCTGTACCATCCGGCGTCATGGTCAGCGTGTAGATCTGATCATCAACCTGCGCAAAGTCTGCCTCATCAACTGTCGCGCCGGACACAGAAATATCGTTAAACTCAAAACCGCTCACCGGCTCGCTGAAACTGAAAGTCATCTCAAAAGGTAGGCCGACAACCGTCTCCGGCAAGGCATCCAGTGACAGGACGGGGGGCGTCGTGTCTTGGTTAAAGACATAGGAGTGGTCCCGCTCTATATTGGGGTTGACGCCGCCCGCGTCGATCCAGAAGGAAACACTGCCATCGCCCACACCAGTGGGCTGGAGTGTGAGTTCGTAGACTTGCAGTGACCCCCCTACCGCTTGCAAGCTGTCCGCAGTCAATGCCGCAGCGCCGTTGACAGCCTGGACATCGTTGCTCGCAAATCCCGTCACGTCCCGGTCAAATGTCAACGTCAGCACAAAATCCTGGCCCACCCCCCTGTGGCGGATTACGCCATTGATCATATTGGGTGTGGCAACATCCAGCTTTGCATTATTATGAGTTGTTGGGAGATATTGGAAGCTATCATCGCGTGCTACAAAATAGTTACCCGCCGTGTCCGTGACCCGGTCAGCTCCAATCCCGTATCCAACGGCGGTGTTACTTCCGGGGTCATCTAGCGTAATCAGCACCTCATATAGGTTATTGTCCAGCTGTTTGAAATCTTCGTCGCTGACCACCTCGGCATTGTCTGAGACGTTTTCAATGACGGCGTTGACGACATCTTTCGTGAAGCCAACCACCGGTTCATTGAATTGATACGGAATCTTGACCGGAGAGGATGAGGCGGAGATTCCACTCGACCACGTCACTTCGGGCGGCGTGTCGTCATACGGCACCGTCAGGCTGAAGTCTTCGGCAAGAATTTGTCTGCCCCTTGACAAAACGCGGTTTTTTGCAAGGAAGATGGTCATGTCTGCCGGACCGTCCGGCAGGATGTCCGCTGCATAAACGCCTACCCGTACTCGCCTCACTGACACTACGGTGCCGTTGGTAACCTCCACATCCCCCATGGAAAGCTCATTACCTTGATAGTCACGACGATCAAGCCAATCGCTGAACTGGAATGTGTAAGTAAGCCGCTGGCCTGCATGCCGCGTCTCGCCATGCATCGTAAATTCGTGGCTGACCTCCAGGCTTAATCCCGTACCTGCTGCTACATAAGAGATGGTTTGGGCGACCGCCGATGTGCTGGCATTGCCGGCGGCATCGGTGGCCGCGCCATTGGCAATGCTCAGATCAATGTCACCGGTCCCGTCCGGTTCAATCCGCGCCGTGTAGGTGCTGCTGGCGCCATTCACATTGACAAAATCAGTGGCGGTGGCACCCGACAGGCCTGAATTGATGTCAAACAGGTCAAAATTTGAAACCGGCTCGCTGAAATTAAACGTCACCTCGAAGTCCGCAAGCGACGCCGTCTCCGGCACGCCTTCCAGCGTCAGGACTGGATTTGTGTTGTCATAGGGAATGGTGAGGAAATAATTACGATCAAGAGACGGATCGACCCAGGTAGTGGCAAAGCCGAAAAGGATGTCACCGGCACCAACGGGGTGTAGTGTCACTGAATAAGTGCTGCCGGAACCGCTGAATCCGCTTGCGGTTGCGGTGTTACCCCGAAATTGAAGGCCTTCAGTGATGTCGTCGAGTGTAAAATCCTCTATGTCCCGGCTGAAAACAAAGTCCAGCGTCACTGGCGCCCCATTGTGGCTGGTGACGCCGTTAGCGGTGTTGGAGTTCGACATCGACACCAATCTCGCCGCCTCATTTCCTTCTTCGGGTTCGGCTACGTAGGTGATGACGGCGGATGTGACTGCGGTGTTGTCGTTGCCGGCCTTGTCCCTGGCGCGCCCGCTGTCGATAACAACCTTGTGGGAACCATCGATCTCGGGATTCTCCACGGTCATGAAAAGAAGATAGGTTGAATCATCCACTTTCCTAAAGTCAGTTTCCGTGTCTGCCAGTACCAGCCCGTCATGGGTTTGGTCTGCAACAGAATTGGCCGTAAACCCACTCACCGGTTCATCAAAGATAACCCTGACGGGGATGCGGCTTTCGGTGGCATATCCCGGCACTTCGATGGTCGGCGTCGGCGACGTGTTGTCGTGGGCCACCGTCAGGTAAAAATTCTCCTCCAGAATCTTGCCACCAGCCGACACCGCGGCCTGTGGAAGCATGATCGTGAAAGGGGCGGCTGAATTTAGCGGAGCTACTTCTATGTGAAGCCTTTCGCTAGGTTCACCGAAATCGACAAACCAAACACTTCTAATGTCCGCGTTGGAAATATTAACAATGTCATCTTCAGCAAGTGTATCGCTGTCAAGCAACTCGTTAAACTTGATTTCGAATCTGATTGCCGCCCCACTTCCGTTATGCCCGACTTCGCCATTGACCATGTTTGGCGCACTAACACCGGTAACCGTCAGATATTCCGCCCGTGCCTGAGGCGCAAAGCTGATCATGCAGGCCAGGGTGAGAATCAGGGCCAGACAGACGCCGCCGCAGCGCACCTGCCGCGCCCGCGGCACGCGCCACAGCTGCGCCCGGGAAAAGCAAGACAAAACAAACGCCAGACGCTGTATTAATGTGAGGCCAAGAGCGGCAAAAATCATTCTGGTAAATCCGGATAAAGTCACTTCCGGAAAAGTGTTACTCAAGTTCAATAATAGTCACCACTGCACAAATATATCATAATTTCCATGGTTTTATTTCAAGAAATATTTTAATTTCTTGTTTTAAATATGAAAATATATCTAGGATGCATGATTATGAGCATCAGAATGGTTGTATCATTTTTGCAACTTTCCCCTTCGAATATTTAATTTTCGACACTAAAAAGGGTTTTCCTATATTTATCATCGGTTTGTGCCGGGCCGGACATCTGGTGAGAAATATCCATCCAAAAGATTGTGCCTGCTGCTGCAAAAATGCAGGATACGACCAAGTCAAAACTGAAAGAGGCCAGGCCCTTTCAGGCTTGGATGAGCAAAAATCTGGAGCCGGAACCGTGAATAAGATTACCAAAACCGTCGCAACATGGGCCATGGCCGGATTTTTGGCCGGATTTATGGCTGGCCCTGTAATGGCGCAACAGGCAGCCGATTCGGTGGCACCTGAGGCAGCTATATCCCTGCAAAGCAAGGCGCAGGGCAAGCCCGTATTGGCCAACAACTGGATGGTGGCGATTGCCAATCCGCTGGCGGCCGAAGTTGCCGCAAAAGTGCTGCGGCAAGGCGGCACGGCTGCCGATGCGGCGATTGCCGGCCAGGCCATGCTCGGCCTGGTGGAACCGCAGAGCTCCGGCCTCGGCGGCGGTGCTTTCCTGGTCTACCGCGACGGCAAAAGCGGCGAGGTAACCACCCTGGACGGGCGGGAAACGGCACCGGCGGCCGCGACGCCACAATTGTTTCAAAAACCCGACGGGGAACCGTTCAGGTTTTTTGATGCGGTGATCGGGGGCCGCTCAGTTGGGGTTCCCGGCACCCCTGCCCTGTTGGCCGAAATGCACCGGCGCTGGGGCAAAACCCCTTGGCGCAACCTGTTGCAGCCGGCCATTCGTCAGGCCCGTTTTGGATTCAAAGTATCGCCACGGCTCGCCGGCCAGATCAAGTCGGACGCCAAACGCCTGTCATCCCATCCGGTAACGCGGGACTACTTCATGCCCAACGGCACGCCGCTGCAGGAAGGCGATCTGCGGCGCAACCCGGATTATGCAACGACGCTGACCGCGATTGCCGAAAAGGGCATTTTGGCGTTCTACAGCGGTGCCATCGCCGATGGCATTGTCAGCACGGTGCGCGAATTCGCCGCCAATCCGGGGGTGATGACCAACAGCGACCTGATTTCCTACCGGGTGATCGAGCGGGCGCCGGTCTGCGCCCCCTATCGCGCCTATTCGGTCTGCGGCATGGGCCCTCCCTCGTCCGGCGCCTTGACCGTCGGCCAGATCCTCGGCCTGTTGCAACCCTATGATCTCGCCGCCCTGGGGCCGGATAATCCGCAAAGCTGGCGGCTGATCGGCGATGCCTCGCGCCTCGCCTTTGCCGACCGCGGCCGCTACATGGCCGATTCCGACTTTGTTAAAATGCCGACCAAGGGTCTGGTCAAACCGGGCTATCTGAAAACCCGCTCGGCGCTGCTCAATGGCGACAAGGCGCTGGAAAGCGTCGCTGCCGGTGAGCCGGAATGGGATGAAACCCGCCTGCCCCGCGCCGATGACGAATCGCTGGAACTGCCGTCGACCACCCATTTCTCCATCGTCGATGGTGAGGGCAACGCCGTGTCGATGACCTCGACCATCGAAAACGGTTTTGGGTCGCGGCTGATGACAAATGGATTTCTGCTCAACAATGAACTGACCGATTTTTCCTTCCGTGATCAAAAGGACGGCAAGCCGATTGCCAACCGGGTCGAGCCGGGCAAACGGCCCCGCTCCTCCATGGCGCCGACCATTGTGATGAAAGATGGCGCACCGGTGCTCGTCATTGGCTCTCCCGGCGGCAGCCGTATCATCGGCTATGTGGCGAAAACAATTATCGCCCATCTCGATTGGGGCATGGATATTCAACAGGCCATCTCCAGCCCGCACCTCGTCAATCGCTTTGGCAAATTTGATGTCGAAGCGGGAACTGCAGCCGAAGATCTGATCCCCGGCCTGACGGCGCTCGGCTACGAGGTTGGCACACGCGACCTGACCTCCGGCCTGCACGGTATCGTGCTGACCGCTGATGGCCTGCAGGGCGGTGCCGATCCACGTCGCGAAGGCATAGTTCTCGGCGAATAGCGGCGGCGGCGGCGGCGGCGGCGAGCTGCCCTATTCGATATCGAGGGCCTCGATCAACAGCGCCCATTGCGCGCCATGCATGTCGCGGTCGAGCCGGCTGCCCTGAATATGCGGCCTTGGAATGCTGAATTTGACGACATTCAAATCCGGCATGGGGAATCGTTTGAACGATTCAGCTGGCTGCTGAAGCACTTCTGCTACGGTTTGCGTCGACAGACCCGTTTCCACCTGGCGATAGGTCGCGTCGTCACCGCAGAAAATATCGATGGTAAGCCAGAACGGGCCGGCATTCTTCGACCGCACCTTTTCAACCAGATCGCCCAGTCTAGCCATTGTTCAGCTCCACAATTTCGAGCCGGAAGGCCTGCATCGGATCCGCCAGGGTCATCACGTGATTGAGGCAGAATTCATATAATGGCCCCCGCGGAATCTCCGCCGGCGAAAACGGAAAGGCAAAAGTCGGCGTCGGCTCATTCGCCGTCAGCGGGTGGTGCAGCAGATAGGGATTGATGATCTTGGCAATCTCATTGGCCAGTTTCTGACTGTCCGCCGTGACAATCGCCATGATACCGACTTCGACCGGATCGGCGGCAGGGCCTTCCAATTCTCCCAATGCACTGTTGCGGCCAATCTGCCGGTATTCGACATCATATTGGGAGGGCTGGGCGATGTGATTTTGCTGAATGCGCCGGGCCACATGGTCTTCAATGCCCGCTACCCACTCGTCGACATTCTTCACATAGCGCTGCTCCCGCAGGATCGCCATGGCGATGGTCTGGTAGCCGACAATGCGGGATCCCTCCAGCTTCACGGTATAGTCTGGAGAAGACACCCATTTGGAACCGGTCACCCGCACGGCGCCCTCATCCAGCTGCTCATATTGCGCAGCCGTCACATCCAGATGACCGCCGGGCTCGTAAAGAATGTGGGGATCAGAATTTTCATAGAGCATATGGGCAGAAACCGTCAGCGGTGTGCAGACGACACCCTTGGCCATCGGTTGCACGGTGAAGCCGTCGGTATCGAATTCCACCATGATCGTGCCACTGCGCGGATCAGTTGTGCAGAACGCACCGCATTCACCGATCTTCGCCCCATGCCAGGCACCGCCAGCATGATCGCCCCGCGCAATCGGCAGGGCGGCGATGATGGCAGTGTCAGTGGTGCGCCCCGCCAAAACAATGTCGGCTCCGGCGGCGAGAGCGGCCTGGATCTGTTCAATACCTGCCAGGGCGACGATATTGGTGGTGCTGTCGATGATCTGATCTGAAATTGGCGGGGCAACTTCCAGCGGATTGACCGACCCGTTTGACAAGGCCTCCTTCACCTGGTCCGGCGATTGCCCCGAATAAATCGTCGCGACCTTTACAGACTGACCCAGTTCGCCAGCCAATTCGGTGGTGATGTCCAGCATCCAGTCTACGCACGTGTCGGCGCCACAGGTGCCCGACGATCCGATCACCAGCGGCACCCCAGCCTCAGCGCGGGCCACCATGAGTTGCCGCCATTCAGCCTTCGTGGTGGTGCGGGAGTATTTTGATGTGCCGGTGCCCAGATAAAACGGCCCACTGTCAGTGGACCCCCCATCAATGGCGATGATGTCTGGCCTTGCAGCAATACCCGCTGCCAGAGCTTGTGCGTCAAAACCCAAGCCGAGCGCACCGGTTGGGATGAGTACTTTTGTCATGGCCTCAATCGGTTACCGCCTGTGGCTTTTTCAACAGATTGCGCAGGAACATGGGAGCGACAAAACCGGCAATGGCTGCAATCCAAAGACCCACCGCAATCGGTGACGACAGCAAGAAGGCAGCGTCACCGTCCGACAGGACCATGGCGCGACGCAGGGCGTCTTCCATATGCCCGCCCAGCAGAATGCCGAGAATGACCGGCACAGTCGGCACATCCAGCTTGCGAAGAACGTAGCCCAGCGCACCGAAGGCAACCATCAGCAGCAGGTCAAAATAGCTGCCTGACAGGGAATAAATGCCGACAAAGGAAATCATCGTCACGCCGGGCAGCAGGATCCAGGCAGGAACCTGCAACACGCGCACAAAGATTTTCACCATCGGCACATTCATCGCCAGCAGCACGAAGTTGGCGATCAGCAGTGAAGCAATCAGACCCCAGACAACTTCAGGACGATCGGTGAACAGGGTTGGACCGGGCGTGATATTGAGGGTCATCAAAAGAGCCAGCAGAACGGCGGTTGTGCCGGAGCCGGGCACGCCCAGCGTCAGCATCGGCACCAGCGCACCACCGGCGGCGGCGTTGTTGCCGGCTTCGGGAGCCGCGACGCCCTTGGCCACACCGGTTCCAAATCCGCCTTTTTCACCGGCGAAGTTCTTCTCCATCATATAGGCCATGAAACTGCCAAGCGAGGCCCCTGCCCCGGGCAAAACGCCCGCGACAAAGCCGATGCCGCTGGCGCGCAGCATGGTCCATCGTGTGTGGAAAATGTCTTTCCAGGGGATCGACACCTTATCGAGCTTGACCCCAATGGAAGTTTCCTTGCCCTTGCTTTCGATGAAGAAAAAGACTTCGGCAATCGCGAACAGGCCAACAATGGCGACCAAAAAGTCGATGCCGTCCATCAAATGCAGATTGCCATAGGTCAGACGCGGCATGCCGGAATTATTGTCGACGCCAATCATCGCGATGCCCAGGCCGATACAGGCGGCAATTGCCGATTTGGCCTGGTTGTTGGAGGCCATGCCGCCAAGGGTACAGAAGGCCAGCATGTAAAGTGCGAAATATTCAGCCGGGCCGAACAGATAGGCGACACGGGCCAGCAATGGCGCCAGCAGAACCAGACCAACGGTGGCCAGGAAAGCACCGACAAAGGATGCAACACCGGAGAGGACCAGCGCATCACCGGCACGGCCGGACTTGGCCATCGGATAGCCGTCCAGTGTCGTCATCAGGGCCGGTTCGTCACCGGGAATGTTCAGCAGGATGGAGGAGATACGTCCGCCATACATGGCGCCGTAATAGACGGCGGTCATCAACACCAGCGCCGAAGTCGCATCAAGCGACAGGGTGAAGGTGATGGGAATGAGAATGGCGACGCCATTGGATGGGCCGAGGCCTGGCAGAGCGCCGATAATGGTGCCCAGAAAACAGCCAATCACCGCCAGCATCAAAGTGGTGGGAGACAGGGCGACGCTGAAGCCGAGCGCCAGATTAGACAGAATATCCATGAATCACCGCCGCCTTAGAAGAGGCCCTTGGGGAAGGGAAACAGGCCCAGACCCAAAGCATATTTAAAGATTACAAACAGCCCGATAGACAGGCCGATTCCGGCCAGAACTGCAGGCATTGGTCGCGGCGAGAGCTGATAGCTCAAAAACGCTGCAGCAATTGCCGTCGGCAGCAAAAAGCCAAGCGGCTTCAGCAGAAAGGCATAGGCCACGAGCACGACAACCGTAATGCCCAGCGCGCCAAAAGTGCGCAGGATGGGCCAGTTGGGATCTTCATCCGGGCGGATGATCATCACAACTGCGGAGACGGCAGCTACCAATCCGATCAGGATGGGGAAGGTTTTCGGCCCGACTGGATCAGACAAGAAGCTGGTCTCAATTTGAGTGGCGCTCGCGATATACGCGAGCGCCACGACCAAAATGAACAGACCGAATAGGCGGTCAGATTTTGCCATTTTAAAGGTCCGTTTACTTGATAACGCCGATTTCTTTCGACAGGGCGCGAATATCGGCGACAACGCCGTCGATGTAACCCTGGAAGTCGCCACCAACCTTGGTGAACGGTGCCAGACCGTTAGCAGCCATGGCTTCTTTCCACTCGGCACTGTCAGCAACTTTCTGAAGCTTGTCAGCCCAGCTGTTGAAGACATCGTCGGAAACGCCTTTTGGCACGTAAAGACCACGCCAGTTCACAGCAACAACGTCAAAGCCCTGCTCTTTAGCGGTTGGCACCTGTTCAAAACCAGGAACCCGCTCTTCGGTCAGAACGGCCAGCGCACGCACTTCACCGGACTTCAGGAAGCCGACGACTTCGGACATGTCACCGGTCATTGCCTGGGTAAAGCCACCGATTGTCTGGGTGATCGCGTCTGCACCACCGTCAACACCGATATATTTGACTTTCGTGATGTCGGTGAAACCGGCCTTGCGCAGCAACATCAGCGGTTTCAGGTGGTCAAAACCACCAACAGCAGAACCACCAGCAAAGGCTACGGAACCTGGATCAGATTTAATGGCGTTGATCAGGTCACCAAGATTCTTGAACTTGCTGTCCTTGCCAACAACGATAACGCCCGGGTCAGCACCGATGGCACCCACGAAACGCACCTGGTCAGCAGTCATGCCGGCATAGGCATTTTGAGCCAGGCGGGTTGCAGTTGCCGAAGAAGCGGCAACGATCAGATCAGCGTCGTCGTTACGCTCATTGACCACGTGGCCATAGGCGAGACCGCCACCGCCACCGGCCATATTGGTGACCTGTACCGGCTTGTCGACAGCCTTGATGTCGAACATGATTTTACCGATCTGGCGGCAGGTAAAGTCCCAGCCACCGCCAGGGTTGGCAGGTGCGATGCACTCTGCGGCAGATGCGACTGGCACTGCCACACCGAGGCTGATTGACATAAGCGCGCCGGCGGCGAGCCATTTGATTGAGTTCAGTTTCATAGTTTCCTCCCGAGGATAAGGCGTCTGAAAAACACTTCAGACAGGCCATGATGAAATCAAACCAAACTGACAGGAGGCTGACAAGGCTTAAAGGAATTCGCTTATGCCCAGATTTGAACGAACAGCCGCCGCGCCGCTCGACGCCCGTCGCTCGTCGCTCGTCGCCGCTATTCGCCGCGCAGGGCTTTGTTCCAGCGGTTGATGAAGCGGGCGCGCTTGACCTGATCGAGATAGGCAACCAGGCCCGGGCCAATGGGGATCGGGCGCAAGCGGGCGCCGAACTTCTTGCGGAAGGCCGAGACGGTGTTGTCGCCAGTAATATCCGGATGCAGGGCTGGAAGCTTCAGGTCCCTAGCCATGATCGACTGGCCCTGCCGTGACATGAGAAAGGTCAGCAATTGACGGCCCAGTTCGGGCTGTTTGGCCAATTTGGGTACGATCGCGATGCGGGTCATGACGACCGTGTAATCCTCTGGCAAAATGATGCCGAGATCGGGATATTTATCGACCCAGGCCTGAGCATAGGAGCCAACGATATTGTAGCCAATCGCCAATCGACCATCGGCCACCCGTTCGAGAATCGATGACGAGTTCGAATAAAGTTTTACACCCGAGGAGCCCATGGCATTGACCAGCCGCCAGATCTTGCGGTCGTGTTCGCTGTCGCGCGCCAGATTGAGAAAGCCAAAACCGGAGCGCTCAATGTCATAGGTCGCGGCGCGGCGGAAAAACTTGTCGGAACTTGTCAGCAGACGGGTCAGTTCCGTCCGGTTTGCGGGTGGCTTCAGGCCTTCAAAGCTCGGCTTGTGATAGACGATCACCGAGGGTTCGAAAGTCAGACCGAAGGCGCTGTTGCGCCAGCGGGCCCAACTTGGCCAATTGGCAGCGATATTGCCCATATTCTGCGCATAGCCATCATTGGCCAGCTTGACCTGCAAATCCATGGCGGAGGACAACAGCAGATCGGCCGTTGCGCCCTCATCGTCGGACTCATTGATCGCCCGCTCGTAGATGTCGAGGGTCTGCAGGTCGTGATAGTGAACTTTAACGTCGGCGTTTTGCTTTTGAAACTCGGCAATCAGTGGCCGGGCAACGCTTTCGTCAAGAGATGAGTAGACCGTCAGCGTGCGCGGTGTCGTGGACTCGAGTGCCGGAAACACGGTTTGCGCAGCGGCACCGGAAACGAAGGCAAACAAAGCAAACAGGCCAAGAAAAAACTGCATGCTCTAATCTGGCGGGCATTGGGGGAGTTCACAAGCTCGAAAATGTTCAATAGCCTGTCGCAGGGAGTGAATATTGCGAATATTATTGGTCGAAGACAATCAACGCCTTGGCGCCGGGCTGAAGAAGCTGCTCGACGCGTCCTATGCGGTTGATCATGTGCTGACCGGCGAGGATGGCCTTGCCGCTGCCACCTCGCAGCCCTATGACCTGATTATCCTCGATCTCAGCCTGCCCGATACTGACGGGTTAAAGGTGCTGAAGGAAATACGTGGCGACCGGTTGACCATGCCGGTGCTGATCCTGACTGCACGGGACGAACTGGACGATCGCATTGCCGGTCTTGACTTTGGCGCCGACGATTACATGACAAAGCCGTTTGAGTTTTCCGAGCTGGAAGCACGGGTGCGGGCGCTGCTGCGACGGGTGTCGATGGAAAAGACGTCCCTGCTGCAAATGGGACCGGTCATCTTTGATCTGCGCAACAATCAGGTAACGTCGGGAGAACAGGTGCTTGACCTGTCGGCGCGGGAAACCATGGTTCTGCGGGCGTTGATGATGGCCAATGGGCGGTTGTTGTCGAAGTCTCAATTGCTTGATTCAATCACCCGGTTTGATGATGACGTCAGCGAAAACGCAGTGGAGCAATATGTCAGCCGCTTGCGTCGCAAACTCTCCGGCTATGGTTTGGCAATCAATGCAGCGCGCGGCCTGGGCTATCATTTGAGAGAAACGGTATGAGCGTGCGGCAGGGGCTGAAAGTCTCCTATTCCCTGCGCGGACGTTTGCTGCTGTGGCTGCTAATCCCGCTCTTGATGATCGGTCTGATCGCGCTGTTTGACGGCTATCGCGCGGCACGTATTTCAGCTGATGAAGTATCCGACCGAGTGCTGGCCGGTTCGGCTTTGGCGATTGCCGAACGGATCTTCGTCAATGAAGAGGGCGCGTTGGAAGCTGACATTCCCTATGTGGCGCTACAAATGCTGACCTCGTCGGAAGATGACCGGGTTTTCTACCGCATTGAGGCGGGTGACGGCACCTTCGTCACCGGCTATCGCAAGCTGGACCTGCCACCCAACGATGCCACTGCAGCCGATCCGCTACATTTTTCAAACGGGGCCTTTCGCGGCGATCCGATCCGTATCGCCACCTATACAGGTGCCGCGTCGTCCAGTACGACATCTCTGGAATTCCGTGTCGCAGTGGCCGAAACCACCAATGCCCGCAATGCCATTGCCCAGGACCTGCTGATCCGCTCTGCGGCCCGTCAGGCGGTACTAATTTTTAGCGCTGCCTTTATTGTCTGGTTCGCCATTAAGCGCGCGCTGCGCCCCCTCGACCGACTGGAAAGCGCAGTTGCCCGCCGCAGCCCGGATGATGTGCGCCCGATTGAACATCGTGTGCCCACCGAAGTGCGCGGACTGGTCAATACGATCAACGATTTGGTGTTGCGTTTTGGCTCCTCAATCAATGCGCTACGGCGCTTCACGTCAAATACCAGCCACCAGTTCCGCACGCCGCTGGCGCTGATCAAAACACATCTGGAAATTGCCGACCGCGAGACCGACGCCAAGGCCAAGGCCGAGGCCATCAGGAACGCCAATATTGCCGTCAGCGATGCTGAACGGTTGATGGGACAGATGCTGCTGCTGGCGCGGGTGGACGCGGCTTCCAAGGAAGCCCTGATCGATCAGACCTGTGACCTTGCCGACGTGGCGCGGGGCGTCTGCGAGGATTTTGTGCTGCAACTGTCAAACAGCGGTCGGTCTGATGTGGATCTGGGCTTTCACAGCGACGGTGCACTGCAGGTACGGGGCGAACAAACACTGATCCAGGAAGTCATCCGCAATCTCATCGACAATGCCGTCAAACACGGCGGCGGCGGCGGCGGCGGCGAGAGTTACGGCAAGCTTGAGATTGACGTCAAAGTTCAACAGGCGGACGGTGCGGGAATTGTAACCATCGAAGACAATGGCGTCGGCCTGAAACCCGCTGTCAAAAAGCAAATGTCTCAGGCTAAAATTCGCAGCCCCGAAGAGACCAAAGAACACGCCGGCATCGGCCTGACAGTGGTGCGTGAGATATTGAACCTGCTGTCTGGAAGAATTGAATTCGATAGCGGCGATTCTGACCGCGGGACGATTGCCCGCGTATCGTTTAAGACGCCTACTCGCTCAGGCGCTTAGAGACTGTCGGGATCGGGTCCGTCACCGGACGTGTCGGGCAGCATGCCAAGGGCACTCATATAGAGGTCCAGCATGGCCTCCTGCTCCTGCCGTTCTGCCGCTTCGACTTTGCGCATGCGCACGACGGTCCGCAGGGTTTTGACATCAAATCCGTTGCCTTTGGCTTCGGCAAAGACGTCCTTGATGTCATCGGCAATTGCTTTTTTCTCTTCTTCCAGCCGCTCGATGCGCTCAACGATGGAACGCAACTGATCACGAGCTACAGATGTGTCGGCCATAAAATACTCCTCGAATTTCAAGCTTCGTAATCACCACGAAGCAGGCTGGCGGGCAAGGCAAATCATCCGACTACCAACAGGCAATGTGTGCCCGTGTTTTTCGAATGTGGTCTGCCTTGGGACTAGCCGTGGCTCTTCTTGAATGCGGCTTTCTGCTCGTCTGTCGCTTCGGTCTGATATTGGTCACGCCACTGCGCATAGGGCATGCCATAAACGATCTCGCGGGACTGATCCTTATCAAGGTCAATGCCTTTTTCGTTGGCCGCTTCCATATACCAGCGCGATAGACAATTACGGCAAAAGCCGCTCAGATTCATCAGGTCGATATTCTGAACGTCGGTACGTTCACGAAGATGCGCCACCAGAGTTCTGAAGGCGGCAGCTTCAAGTTCAGTCTGCGTGCTCTTGTCTATTTCTGTCATTTAGCTGCTCCCATTGTCGCGTCTCTCGCCGTCGCCGCCGTCGCCGCCGTCGCCGTTCCGTCAGCTCGCGAACCGTAATGTCTGATCTCATGCATATCGTGTCTGTGATTGGCTTCTTCAAGCAGCGGGACCAGACGATCGATCCACTGCTGGACACCTTCGGCGTCGGCCACCAGATCCTGACGGACTTCGAGAAGCCCATGCGCCAGACCGCGACGTGTGGCATGGCGATACATGGTGTCATTCGTCAGCGCCCCGTCATAGGGTTCGTTATCACCAACAATCAGGCTGCTGTCCCGGCTGAGACCTTCAACGATAAATTCCGACAGCCGGTGGTCGGCATCCCAAAGCATGGCCGCATGCCATTTTCGGGATATGCCCTTCCAGACCGGGGTGAAGGAGTGGATCGAAAATATCATCGGATTGACGCCGGTCTCCATCGCCTCTTCCACCACACTATCAACCGCATTGTGATAGGGCGCGTAATAGAGCTGCTTGCGGCGCTCAATCTCTACCTCGCTGATGGGATGATTGCCGGGGACCACCGTGCCATCCGACAGGCGCATGATGATTGTCGGGTCATCCTCGCCGCGATTGGGGTCAATCAGCAAACGGGAGAAGCCTGAAAGCACCGCCGGCACGCCAAGCATTTTGGCCAGTCCCAGGGTCAGTGCCTCGGCACCAATGTCGTAGGCGATATGGCGTTTGAACTCGGTCTCTGGCAGGCCCAAGGTCCCGTATTCTTCGGGAAGCGCATTGCGGGCATGATCGCAAAGCAGGACAATGCCTGATGCCCGGTCGCCGTCTACAATTCTAAATGGTGCAAAGATTTTCTGCATCGGCCGTTATTGTCATAGCTGGTGGATTGCTTCAATGGTCATAAAGCATCAATTCGCCCCTATTTTTTGCAAAAATTCATGGTCACCGATCCCAAACACACGCTTTCCTTTGCTCCTGCCTTTGCAGCACTGGTGATCGGTGCCATCGCGATGGGAATTTCACCGGTATTCGTGCGTTTTGCCGAGGTCGGCCCGTTTGCTAGCGCCTTCTGGCGGGTGGCTCTGGCCCTGCCCTTCCTGTTTGCCTGGGCAGCGGTTGAAGAGCGGCGCAGCGGATTGACGCTGGCCGGTCTCCTGCAGTTTGACCGGGCCATTATTCTGGCCGGGATATTTTTTGCCGGCGATCTGTTTTTCTGGCATCTGGCGATTTTGAACACGACGATTGCCAATGCCACTCTGCTGGCTTGTCTGGCCCCGGTCTGGGTGGTGTTGTTTTCTGGCCTACTGATTGGTGAAGCAGTTGGCCGACAGGCCTATTACGGCCTGATCCTGTGCCTGACGGGTACGGCCGCCCTGATCGGCTCCAGCTTTGCCCTGGCACCGGAGCGGTTGATGGGGGATGTTTACGGATTTCTGACCTCGGTGTTCTTTGGCTTTTATTTCCTCGCCATCCGGGTGGCGCGGCGCCAGCGCCAGGCAGGCGCGGTCACCTTCATGAGCACGGTGATCACCATGATGTTGCTGCTGGCCGTAACGCTGATCAGCGGCCAGGGATTCCTGCCCCAGACCACCATCGGTATTGCCGCCTTGCTGGCTCTGGGTCTGGTCAGTCACTGTTTGGGTCAGGGCCTGCTGGCGGTGGCGCTGGGGGCCCTGTCTGCCGCATTTTCGTCGCTTGTTATCTTTATTGAGGCGCTGGCGGCGGCGGTGCTGGGCTGGCTGATTCTGTCCGAGGCGCTGACGCCGCTGCAATTGCTCGGCGGCGGGTTCATTCTGCTGGGCGTCTGGGTGGCCCGACCACGGGATTGAAGTCTGTTGACGCCAAATCGCGTGAATGTGTCCATAAAACCGGCCCACTCGTTGACTTCAGCCAGCGAAAGAGGCAACAACAAAACACCATGAATACAGCCATGTTCCGATTTCTAAAACGATTTAAATATAGAATGGCCCAGCTCCTTTTTGCGCTTGGCCTTGCCTATGGTCTGCAGACCGTTCCGGCCCATGCCGAGTTTAAAGTCTGCAACAAAACCGACTCCCTCGTCGGCGTTTCCATTGGCTACAAGTTGGACAATGAATGGACCACCGAAGGCTGGTGGCGCATTCCTGCAGATATCTGCACACCGATCATTGAAGGTGATCTGGCGACACGGTTTTTCTACCTCCACGCAGAGAGCGTTGACGGCGATGGCAAATGGCGTGGGCCGGTATTCATGTGCACGTCAAATATCGAATTTAAGATTCGCGGTGTGAAAGACTGCTTTGCCCGAGGCTATGAAAGAACAGGCTTCTTTGAAGTGGATACCGGAAAACAAAAGAGCTGGCAGGTGCGCCTGACCAATGCCAATCAAACAGAGAAAGACGATCCGTCCAAATGAACCGATCACGACGCGTCAAAATTGTCGCAACGTTGGGCCCTGCTTCCAATTCGAAAAACAAAATTCGCGAGTTGACGAAGGCCGGCGCTGATGTGTTCCGCATCAATATGAGCCATGCCAGCCATGACCTGATGCGCAAAACCGTCAATTCGATCCGCGAGGTTGAAGAAGAACTGAACTTCCCCATCGGAATTATGGTCGACCTGCAGGGACCGAAGCACCGGCTCGGTGTGTTTGAAAATGGCGAAATTGATGTGAAGCCCGGCGACAAGATCACCCTCGACAGCGATCCCGCCCCCGGCAATGCCGAGCGGGTCCACCTGCCCCATCCGGAAATCCTCGATGCCATGCAGGTGGGACACCGTTTGCTGGTTAATGACGGCAAGGTGCAGTTGAAAGTGGTTGAGACCGGCGACGGCTGGGCAACGACCGAGGTAATGTCTGGCACCTGGCTGGCCGACAAGAAGGGCGTCAACCTGCCCGATTCCGAACTGACTTCCGGCGTGTTGACCGACAAGGACCGGGATGACCTGCAGGCGGCGCTGAAAGAGGATATTGACTGGATCGCCCTGTCCTTCATCCAGCGCCCTGACGACCTCGCTGAGCCGCGCAAATTGTGCCAGGGAAAGGTCGGCATTCTTGCCAAGATCGAAAAGCCTCAGGCCGTTGAAAAACTTGATGAAATCATCGACATGGCCGATGCGATCATGGTCGCCCGCGGCGATCTGGGTGTCGAAATGCCGCTGCAGGCCGTGCCCAGTATTCAAAAGAAAATGATCCGCAAATGCCGCAGCGCCGGAACCCCCGTTGTCGTGGCCACCCAGATGCTGGAATCAATGATTTCCTCGCCGGTGCCGACCCGTGCGGAAGTCTCCGATGTGGCCAATGCGGTCTATGAGGGGGCAGATGCGGTGATGCTGTCGGCGGAATCGGCTGCCGGCGACTATCCATTCGAGGCCGTCACCACGATGAACTCGATCGCCGATGCCATCGAAAAGGACAAGGGCTACCTGCATACCATTGCCGGTCAGCGCCCTGACCCGGAACCAACCGGCGCCGACGCAATTTCCTTCGCCGCAGCAGAAATTGCCGACACGCTCGACCTTGCTGCCATCGTTTGCTTTACCGCCTCCGGATCCACCGGATTGAGAGCGGCGCGGGTGCGCCCGGCCAAGAAAATTCTCACTCTCTCTCCCGTTCCCAAAACGGCGCGCCGACTGGCCATGACCTGGGGGACCCATTGTGTCATTACACCCGATGCGAAAGATCTCGACGACATGGTCGACAAGGCCTGCCGGATCGCCTGCCGCGAAGGGATCGCCAAACCGGGTGAGCGCATTATCATTACCGCTGGCGTACCACTGCGTACGCCGGGCTCAACCAATATGTTGCGCATTGCTTATATCGACAGCGACGGACAGGGCAGCGTCTATCAGTCCGGGGCCTGAATAAGCCCCGCGCTGCTATAGCTCTGCTCAATTTGAAACTTTCAAAATGGCGTCAACCGCCGCCTGGGTCGCCTCATATTCTGGTTTGTGGCCCAGGCCCTCGATGATGATCAATTCAGCACCGGTAATGTCCCGTTCCAGGCCGACGGAATGAATCGACGGCGCAACGATGTCGTCTGCATCGCCGGTGATGACGACTGTTGGTGCCGAAATCTCCTTGTAGCGGCTGGAGAATGTCGCCACGAATTCATTCAGTCCTGCGACATCGCGGGCATTGCTGCGGAATGTCTTGGGAATGAACGCCAGGGGAATGGCGGCCCTGTCGACATAATCCTTCGGCGGAAGCTGAGGCTCAAAGACACTCTTGATCGATGAAGGCAATGTTTGCAGGCCAGCGGGCAGCAACAGGGTTTCGGTAAACAGGTTCCCAATGATGGGCATGGCTGCGAGGCTGTAGTACCAGCTCACACCAGTCGGCCAGGAATGGGTTGCCGGGGCCAGCAGCACCAGCCCCTTGGTGCGTTCCGGAAACAGTACGGCAAAGGCCGCAGCGGAGGCAGCACCCAGTGAGTGGCCCACAATTGTCGCCTGTTCCACTCCCAACTCGTCCAGCAAAATCCGGTAGCGTTCGGCCTGCTGGGCAGGGGTTTCAGCGCCCGCCCGATCCGAATAGCCATGACCCGGTCGGTCGACAAAAATAAGCCGCGCCTTGTCCTGCAAGGCAGGAGCAAAGGGCAACATCTGATCCCTCAGATTGCCGCTGGCACCGTGCAGAAACAGTAATGTGGGGCCAGTTTTCCCCGGCGCCAGTTGCATGTCAGCAAAATGCAGTCGATCGCCCTCTGCACCGATTATGCTGCCAACAGGCGGATATCGCTCACCAATTGCCCGGACTTGCATATTGGTCCAGACAAAACAGGCGATCAAAACAAAAAGGAACGCGGCAAATAGAAACACAAAAATTCTCACCAACCACCCATATCTATCAATTCATTCTCTGAAACTAGATACGTGGGGCGGCAGGACAGGGATTTGCCACGGCATGAAAATAATACTGTTTGAAGGGTCAAATGCGGCTGCCGGCCAGATCTTCTTCCAACCGAACTACCGAGTCCTGTGCGCTGGTCATGGCCGGATAGACGGCGAGAACCCGGTACCAGGTCTTCAGCGCCCGGTCCTTTTCACCCAATCGCTCAAGTATAGTGGCAAGTCCGGCCAGCGCGCCGTAATGGCGTGGCTCAAGTGCCAGGGTTCGCTCGATATCGACAATCGACTTGCCGTAATTTTCCATCATGAAATGCAGCGTTGCACGCTGATTAAAACCTTCGGCGTAATTGGGCCGCAGGGCGATCACCTGATCGAGCAGATCAAGCGCCACGTGAAATCGGCGGCTGCCGCTGGCAGTGCGCGCCCAGGTGGTCAGCAAATCTACTGAACGGCTGTCGGATGTGTGCCAGATTTCCCAGATACGGGTGGAAATTCTGTCGGCTCGTTTCGAATCGCCTGTGCGCGACAGCTGTTTAAACAGGCCATCAAGATCTTTGGCGAGTTCAAACGGTGGCTTCTTTGGCGGTACTGGTTTTGCCGGGTCCGGCGGTGACGCCTGCGGCAATGGCACGGAATTCGACTGTGCAGACCCTTGAACCGGCAGGGCCAGGGCCATGCAGAAAGCAAGAATCGTTGGGGCGAGCGACTTCATCATGTCCCTAGCCTAGCCAATGACATGTGCCCGTCAAATGCAAATTGATGTTACCAGCGCGCCCAATTGCCGCGCATGTGGTCGTCAAACCGCAATTGCGGCGTGAACAGGCGTTAGCCCTGGCGAGCTTTAAAGCGCGGGTTCACCTTGTTGATGATATAGACACGGCCTTTGCGGCGAACCAGGCGGTTTGCACGGTGGCGGCCTTTCAGGGATTTAAGCGAATTCTTGACTTTCATCGGACCATTCCATCAATTCCGGGCTCAGCTCCTGGCGAGCCCATAAAAAACAGCGCGCCGCAAGCGGCACGCGCAAATCTGTGGCTGGTTTAAGGCCAATCGCACAGAAGTCAAGGCAGGAGTCGCAAGATGGTTGGCAAAATCACCCCTTATGCGGCAATTTCGCAGTAGGCAAGGACGGCGCAGTGTTCTAACAACGCCCATCTGTGTCGCCCTGTGTCGCAAGCCTCGTTATGCTTGGTATTATGCCTTCAAATACGAAATAACTTGTATCCGACCGTGCAATCCTGCCGAGAGCCTTGGGATTCGAACTATGAGAAACTTCAACGCGCTTAATCTGGCCCGCGAAGCTTTGCGCGGCCACAAGGGTTGGGGCCAGCAATGGCGCAATCCGGAACCGAAAAAAAGCTACGATGTCATCATTGTCGGTGCCGGTGGCCACGGCCTTGGCACCGCTTATTATCTGGCCAAGGAACACGGCATCAAGAATATTGCCGTGCTGGAAAAAGGCTGGCTCGGCGGCGGCAATACCGGGCGCAACACGACCATCATCCGTTCCAACTATCTCTATGACGAATCTGCTGGTCTCTATAACCATGCGGTCAAGCTGTGGGAGACCCTGAGCCAGGAACTGAACTATAACGTCATGTTCTCCCAGCGCGGTGTGATGATGCTGGCCCATAATGTCCACGACGTGCAGTCGGCTCAGCGGCACATCCATGCCAATCGTCTCAACGGCGTCGACAACGAATGGCTGACCCCACAGCAGGCGAAGGACTATTGTCCGCCGCTGAACATCTCCAGGGATGCCCGCTACCCGGTCATGGGTGCTGCCCTGCAGCGACGCGGTGGCGTGGCCCGCCATGATGCGGTGGCCTGGGGCTATGCCCGTCAGGCCAGCGCCATGGGCGTCGACATTATCCAGAATTGTGAAGTCACCGGCATCAATCGTGCGCCCGGCGGTGAAGTCACCGGTGTAGAAACCACCAAGGGCACCATTGGCGCCAAACAGGTCGGCGTCGTCGCTGCGGGCCATACTTCAGTACTGATGGAAATGGCTGGCGTTCAAATGCCGTTGGAAAGCTATCCGCTGCAGGCACTGGTGTCGGAACCGGTGAAGCCGGTCTTCCCCTGCGTGGTGATGTCAAATGCCGTGCACGCTTATATTTCCCAGTCCGACAAGGGCGAGTTGGTAATTGGTGCCGGCACTGATTCCTACCTGTCCTATTCACAGACCGGATCAATGCACATTCTGCAGCATACGCTGGACGCTATTGTTGAACTCTACCCGATGTTCAACCGGATGAAGATGCTGCGCACCTGGGGCGGTATTGTTGATGTGACGCCGGACCGCTCGCCGATCCTCAGCAAAACGCCGGTCAAAGGCCTCTATGTCAATTGCGGCTGGGGTACTGGCGGCTTCAAGGCAACCCCGGGGTCGGCCAATGTCTTTGCTCATACGATTGCCAGGGACGAACCGCACAAGATCAATGCCGGTTTCAACCTGGACCGGTTCAGGAATGGCCGGTTGATCGATGAGGCGGCAGCAGCCGCCGTGGCGCATTAAGGGAATTACGACATGCTTTTGATTCATTGCCCCTATTGCAAACAGGACCGCCCGGAGCTGGAATTCGCCAATGCTGGTGAATCCCACATCATCCGCCCCAAGGACATGTCCGACATGTCCAATGCCGAGTTTGAGAAAATGTTCTTCATTCGCGACAACCCCAAGGGCGTCAGCCTGGAACGTTGGCGGCATATCCATGGCTGTGGCCGGTTCTTCAATGCGCTGCGCCACACGGTGTCTGACAAATTCCTCAAGGTTTACAAGGCTGGCGAGCCCCGCCCGAGTGAATCGGAAATTGCGGAGTTGATGAAATGAAGCCCGCTGAGCAACAAAAATTCCGTGTCCCCGGCCGTGGCTCCCGAATTGGCACGAAGTCGATAGGTTTCACCTTTGACGGCAAATCCTATGAAGGGCTTGAAGGCGACACGCTGGCTAGCGCCCTGCTGGCCAACGGCGTGCATCTGATGGGCCGGTCGTTCAAATATCACCGCCCGCGCGGCGTGCTCGCAGCCGGGGTTGAAGAGCCCAATGCGCTGATGCAGATCAGCCGGGATGCTGCCCGCACCACCCCCAATGTGCGTGCTTCCGTCCAAGAGATTTATGATGGGCTCTCCGCCGAGAGCCAGAATCGGTTTCCGAC
Source organism: Rhizobiaceae bacterium (assembly GCA_039977975.1). GTDB lineage: Bacteria > Pseudomonadota > Alphaproteobacteria > Rhizobiales > Rhizobiaceae > Pseudahrensia. The sequence continues at coordinate 319,669 of JBDWCD010000004.1, read as the reverse complement.
CCTGAATTTCGATGTCGGCGCGGTCAACAATCTGCTGTCGCCGTTCTTTGCAGCCGGCTTTTATTACAAGACGTTCAAATGGCCCGCCGCTGCCTGGGACAAGATTTACGAACCCTTCATCCGCCGTGCCGCTGGCCTTGGCCAATCGCCAACCGAAGAAGACCCGGACCGCTATTCCAACCGCTTTGCCCATTGTGATGTGCTGATCATCGGCGGTGGTGCAGCCGGATTGATGGCAGCGAAACTGGCGGCCAAGAAAAAACAAAACGTTATTCTATGTGACGAGAACCCTCAATTCGGTGGCTGGCTTCTGTCGGATACGGATATCAGCGTTGACGGACAGACCGGCCCCGAATGGGCCGCCGGCGTGACCGCTGAACTTGCCGCCATGGACAATGTGCGATTGCTGAACAGGACGACCGGCATCGGCTATTTCCAGCAAAACATGCTGGTGCTTAATGAGCGCATCACCGAACACCAGTCCCGCCTCGAGCCGGGCGAAGCGCGCGAACGCATGTGGCAGGTGCGCGCCGACAAGGTGATCATCGCCCAGGGCGCCATCGAGCGCCACATGGTGTTTCCTGACAATGACCGTCCGGGCATCATGCAGGCCAGCGCAGCGCAAAGCTTCCTGAACAAATATGGTGTCGCAGTCGGCAGCCAGGTTGCGGTCTACACCGCCTGCGATACCGCCTATGCAGCTGCCTTTGATCTGGCTGAGGAGGGCGTCGAGATTCCCATAATTGTCGAGCATCGCACTGATATTGCAGACGAATTGGTGGCGCAGGCGAATGAGTTGGGTGTCCGCGTTATTACTGGCGCAGTTGTCGAGGGAACCGGCGGAAAACTGCGCATCAACAGCATCACTTTTGCCAAGCAAAACGGCAATGACCGGGAAACCATTGACGTGGATGCGCTGATCACCAGCGCCGGATGGACCCCGTCGCTGCATCTCTATTCGCAATCCCGCGGCAAGCCCGCCTGGGACGAAGACACCCAGCGTTTCCTGCCCGGCGTCAGCCCACAGAACAATGTCAGCATCGGTGCCTGCAACGGCACCGACGAACTGGCCGATATATTTGCTGAAGCGGCGAAAGCCGTTGGCGCCCGTGCCGGTAAGCACATGATCAAGGACGATGTATCGACAGCCGGCGGCCTGATTGGCGCCACCGGAAATGCTGCAGACAAAGGCAAGGCCTTTGTCGACTTCCAGAATGATGTGACGGCCAAGGACATTTCACTGGCAGTTCGCGAGGGCATGCATTCCATCGAACATGTCAAGCGCTACACCACTAACGGCATGGCCACCGACCAGGGCAAATTGTCCAACATGCATGGCCTGGCCATTGCCTCGAAAATGTTGAAGAAGCCGATTCCGTCTGTCGGCCTGACAACATTTCGCCCGCCCTACACGCCAACGACATTCGGCTCCTTTGTCGGCCACAGCCGCGGCAAGTTGTTTGATCCGACGCGCAAGACCCCGGTCCACGATTGGGCCGTTGAACAGGGTGCTGAGTTTGAACCGGTCAGCCATTGGCAGCGTGCCTGGTATTTCCCCCGTTCCGGCGAGGATATGCATCAGGCGGTCGACCGCGAATGCCAGACCGTGCGTCAGGTGGCGGGTGTGTTTGACGCTTCCACATTGGGTAAGATTGAAGTTGTTGGCCCCGATGCTGCAGCTTTCATGAACATAATCTACACCAATGGCTGGGACAAACTGAAGCCCGGCCGCGCCAAATACGGCATTATGTGCCGCGAAGACGGCTTCATTTATGACGATGGGGTTGTCGGAAAATTGTCCAACAACCGCTTCCACGTTACCACAACCACCGGCGGCGCCCCGCGGGTTCTCAACCACATGGAAGATTACCTGCAAACCGAATTTCCTGAAATGAAAGTCTGGCTGACGTCGACATCCGAACAATGGGCGACGATTGCCGTGCAGGGCCCGAAGGCGCGGGAAATCATTGAACCACTGGTGTCGGGTGCAGATATTTCAAACGAGAAATTCCCTCATATGAGCGTCGTGGAATGCCAGGTTTGCGGCGTGCCAGCGCGATTGTTCCGCATTTCCTTTACCGGTGAGCTTGGTTTTGAAATCAATGTGCCCGCCGATTACGGACGCTCTGTCTGGGAAGCTGTTTGGGAACGGACCGAACCGATGGGGGCCTGCGCCTATGGCACCGAAGCCATGCATGTGATGCGCGCTGAGAAGGGCTATATCATTGTTGGCCAGGACACAGACGGCACGGTCACGCCTTACGATGCCGGTCTTTCCTGGGCGATTGCCAAGGCCAAGCCGGACTTTGTCGGCAAACGCGGATTGCAGCGCCCCGATCTGCTTGCCGACGGTCGCCGTCAACTTGTTGGTCTCGCGACCAAGGATCCTAAAAAAGTGCTTGAAGAAGGCGCACAGATTGTTGCTGATCCAAACCAGCCGATCCCGATGAAAATGATCGGTTTTGTGACATCTTCCTACTGGTCCGGCACTTTGGGTAAATCCATTGCCATGGCGCTGGTGGAAGATGGCAACAATCTGAAGGGCAAGTCGCTCTATGTACCGATGGTCGACGAGGTAATCGAGGTGGAAGTCACCGGGACAATTTTCTACGATGCAAAGGGGGAGCGTCTCCATGGCTAAAGCAAGTGTCGCAAAGCGCAGCAACCCGGTCGATGGTAACAGGTTCGCCAATGCCGCTGTCACTATTGAAACAGCCCCACCTGCAGCGCGGGTCAGCTTTCGCGCAACCGCCCGGGGGGCGACAGATTACGGCAAGAAAATCGGCATTGATCTGCCGACAAAACCCGGTGAATCCGTTTCCAAGGCGGGCCTGTCCGCCCTGTGGATCGGACCCGACGAATGGCTGATCATCGATGTAAAGAAGTCCGTGGAAAAACTCATGCCGAGCCGGGAAAACGCCAATTCCAGCGCCACCGATATCTCCCATCGCAATGTCGCCTTCCTGCTGTCGGGAGACGGAGCCGAAGCCACGTTAAACTCGGCAGCGCCGCGGGACCTGTCGCTGGCTGCCTTTCCCGTGGGTTGTGCCTCGCGCACCATATTTGGCAAAGCTGAAGTAGTTCTTCTGCGCACTGGCAAGACGTCCTTTCGGCTTGAATGCTGGCGCTCCTTTGCGCCCTATGTCTGGGACCTGCTGACCGACGGTGCGCAGGACGCCCATATCTGACGAGAATGTCCGAATGTGTGGTCTGCAATACTTTGTGGTCCACAATGATGGACGGGGCCGAAGCAATCGCTTAACTAAGTTGGCAATGAACGCGTAATCGCAAGCCAACCCCCGTGCGCCTGCCCATGACCGACGACAGCAACAGCGTAAAGCGCCGCGCGGTATTCTTTGTCGGCGGGTTTGACCCAAAATCTCCTGAGGCTTTTTACACCCGCATGGATCGGGAAAATGGCCGTTTTGAAGAATTGTGGGGAGCCAATGTTGAACGCGCGGAACTGACCTCCCAGGACAGCGACATCTTTCGTTGCCGCTTTGACTCCAGCGGCGAGGACCTGGGCCATAAATGGTCGACACAAACAGACTTTAACTTCATGACGCTGGATGACATCGTTTTGAAGGACTTTGCCCGTCCGTTACCCATTCGGTTCTGGCGGTATCTGAAGACATTCCTTGATTATGTGTTCAGCGGCACAGCGTTTAGATTTGTCGGCCTGGCGTGGCGATTTTCGCTCTATTTCTTTTACCCTGCCATCGCGTCACTGGCCTGCTTGTTTGGTTCCTATTGGCTGGCAAGCCTGGTTGCTGGACTGGGTTTTTCCGCGGCGCCAATTCTCGCCATTGCGGTATTCGCTGCAGCACTGCTGTTTTGCTACCATTATGTTCTGAACCATAAGCATGTGCTGCATCTGATGGATCTGTGGAGTTTTTCGCGTGAATATCTGCATCAAAAACGTCCGGACATGGACGACAAGCTCAATCGCATGGCCGACCGAATTTTTGAAGCAGCCGCCAGCGGCGACTATGACGAAATCCTGACCATCGGCCACAGCACGGGCGGCGCATTAATTCTCGACGCCTCGGCGCGTGTCTATGAACGTCATCCGGAGTTTGCAGCGCTCAACAACAATCTTACCGTTTTGACGGTCGGTTCAACCGCCTTGAAAATCGGCATCCACCCTGCGGGTGGCTGGTTTCGCCAGCGCCTGGAAAGACTGTTTTCCCAGACGCCAACCCGGTGGATAGAGTACCAAAGCGTGCTGGACATCATCAATTTTTACCGCACCGTGCCGAGCGAGTTGATGGGATTCGCCACGTCGATGCAGCAGCCGATGATTACCAAGCGGCTGCAGATCAAGAGGATGGTGAGCCCAGAAGTCTACAGGCGCATGCGCCGCCACTACTTCCGAATTCACTATCAGTTTGTCTTTGGCAACACCCGCAAATATCTCTATGACTTTCCGGCATTCTGCTTTGGCCCGGCCAGATTGACATGGCGCGTATTGTCCGTTGACAGGCATCGATCTGAAAACCCGTTCACGGACAATCTGTCCGGAATAAAAGAGGACAACAAATGACCGCAACAGTCGCCGCATGGATTTGGGCAGCGGGCATTATAGCCTGGACGATTATCAGATGGCCTCACCGGCGCAAGGCACGCCAGACCGAAACCGTCACCGACAAACGCAGCGCCCAGGAAAAGAGCGTGCTCGGCCTCACCATACTCGGCCTGGTCGCCTTGCCTGCGCTGCATCTGACAACCGGCCTTCTGTCCTTTGCCAATACGCAGTTTCTATCGCTGGCCGGGTGGTTTGGTTCACTTGCCATGGTGGCGTTTCTCTACCTGTTTTACCGCAGCCACAAAGACCTTGCCCGCAACTGGTCGGTGTCACTGGAAATCCGCAAGGATCACCAATTGGTCGACACGGGGGTCTACAAAACAATCCGGCATCCCATGTACACATCGTTTTGGTTGTGGGGCATTGCCCAATGGCTGCTGATCCCAAACTGGATCGCCGGCCTGTCCGGTCTGGTCAGCATCGCAATTTTGTATTTCAGCCGAATTGGCGCGGAAGAAAAAATGATGCATCAGCAATTTGGCGCGGCATATGAAGATTATTGTCGCAGGACGTACCGACTTTTGCCCAAATTGTTTTAGAGGATGCAGCCAGCGGGTACTTTCTTTCTGGTGCCAGCTTGTTTATTTTCAGTGAGGTGGGTGTGGCGTTCAAAAATGCGACACACGAGATGCAGCTTGTTCACCGAGGGACTAATTCAATGGCCGGGCAACTCAGAACAGTCATTTTAAGAATGCTGACCGTGGGATTGATTTCGATCCTTGGTTGGACAGCCTCACCGGGATTGGTTTCAGCCGAGGAGACTGCCAAACGTTCCCGTTTCAAGGGTGACGTGGTTCTGGTGCGCGGAGGATTTAATGTTTTCTCCGAAGGGCTCGACACGATTGCCGGCAAACTGGCCAAGAAGGGCATTGAGGCGCGGGTCTATCGACACCGAGAGGTGGAGACGATCTTCAAGTCAATCCTGACGAATCAGAAGAAATTCGGCCGCCGCCCGATTATCCTGGTCGGTCATTCCTGGGGTGCCAATGCGATTTTGAGAGTCGCAGAAAAGCTCAAGAAGCGCCGGATGAAAGTTCGCTACATGGTGACAATCGCCGCCACCAACCCCGACCCTGCGCCACGCAATATCCAGAAACTGACCAATTACTATTTCAAGAAAAATGGTTGGGGAGAACCGGTAAGGGCTGGCGCTGGCTTTCGCGGGAATCTGAAAAACATCGACATGTCGAGCAAGTCTGAGGTTCACCACTTCAATGTCGACGAACACCCCAAACTGCAATCACAGATCATCAATAACGTGGTTCGATTTCTGCGGGTCAAAAAATATGCCCAGCAGAAATCGAATAGCCTGATCACCTATTCGGCCGCTGTTGGCACCAGGCCTGCCGGATAGGACATCTCGGCACTGCCGGCATTGCGATCACGATCGGTCTGCTTTCCTGCAGCAGTCTGAGCTGCAACGGGAAAGTGAGCAATGTCCTGAATCAGATCGTCACGGTTCTGAACCCTGCGATAATCGGCGTCCCGTTGCGTCAGAAAGCGATGAGCTGCACCTTGTTTCCACCATGGAACTGTCGGGTGGAGATGATGCAGTGCGTGCCAGGCATCGCCAGCCGGGTGCAGCAGCAGATGGTCGAGCAGTCCCAGATTGTTGAAAGTGGTTTCCCGCACCGTGTCACCGCGCTGATAGTCATGCTCAGAGAATTCCGCAATGCTGCGCAGGAAAGGCAGAATCAGGAACATCGACACGAACCAGTGCAGCGCCGCATAGGCGGCAAACTGCCACGATGCCAGCAGCGCGATGGATCCCAACACGCTGGCATGCCAGACGAAAAACACCACGACCTGGCGTGAGCTGGATTTCACTTCGTTGTAAAACTCGCGCACATAGCTTGGCATCCACACCAGAATGGCAAATAGCAGCTGGCGGTTGTTGTTGATTTCCAGCCCGCTGGCGCCGATGCGCTCCAGGCGCTCCTTGCAGGGGTCGCCATGGGCACCGTAGTCACCGTGATGGGCGTTGTGAAAAATGCGGTATTGCATGACGTCCTGCAACATCGGCCAGGCGGCCAGCAAATTGGTCATCCGGTCGTTGAGAAGCTTGTCTCTGCAAAAATTATTGTGGCTGCCAAAATGCACGATATTTTCTAGTGCGCGCATTTGACGCGTCGCGACGATCAAGCTGAAAAGTGTGACTCCTGCAGCAGCCAATGGATTGGTGAAATAGTGCAGTGCCCCGTAACCCGCGGCAATCGCAACATAAATAAGCGCCAGCGTCGCAAATGTGAGCGTGATGCCTTTCCAGACGGACTTTTCGCAATATTGCTGACGAAACAGCTGTTTTTCATCTCGCGTTAAAGCTGATCTGTAACCTTGTTCGTAATTCTTGCTAATCTGGTCCATAATATGCCCTCGTTATGCCGACCGGTATTGTGATTCCTCATTGCGTCAGACGACGTTCAAAAATCCAATTTCATCAATGGGAGCGATTACTAATTGATGGAAATTGTGGGTTTCGCGCGACGATGACGTCTATTATGTGCTAATGAAGCTTAAGGAGTTTTTAACATGCTGGATTATGCGCATCTCGAAGCGTTGCTTGCCGTGGAGCGAGAACGGAGCTTTGAAGGTGCTGCGCGGGCATTGGGCATCACCTCCTCGGCCGTATCGCAGCGCATCAAGCTGTTGGAAGAGCGGATCGGCGCTGTCACGCTCAATCGCCAGACCCCGGTGACGACCACCGAAGTGGGTGCTGAACTGTGCCGGCACGCCGAAATGGTCATCATGCTTGAAGGCGAGGTGATCCAGCGCAACCGCCGGGAGATCGGCCACAATGAAGAGCAGTTCCTCAAGATAAAGATCGCCGTCAATGACGACAGTCTGTCCAGCTGGTTCATGGGGATTCTGAAGGCTAATTCAGCCAATGCAAATCCCTATTTGCTGGAAATATCTATTGCCGATCAGGACTATTCCATCGATCAGATGAAGGCCGGTTCCGCGCTGGCAGCCATTTCGATTCACAAGAATCCGGTTCAGGGTTTTCAAAGCACCTATCTGGGCACCCATGTTTATCGCGCCACTGCCAGCCCCAGTTTTGTGGCTCGATACTTTCCCGACGGGGTGACCGTCGAGGCGTTGGAGCACGCGCCCTCGCTGCGCTATAGTTCTCAAGATGACCTGCAAATTCAATGGATTGAGCAGGTTTTCAATGCCAAGGTCTATCCTCAGAGCCACACGATCCCGTCGTCACACGGCTTTGTTTCGGCCTGCCTTGCCGATGTCGCCTGGGGGATGAATCCAGCATTGATGGTCGACGACCATATCGCTGAAGGGAAGCTGGTGGAGTTGGTTCCCGGTCAAACCCTCAACAAACCGCTTTACTGGCATTGCAGTCGGGTGATTGCCGAGCCATTCAAGAAATTCACCAAGACGGTTCTCGACGAAGCCAACCGCCTGCTTGACCAGTCACCGCAAAGCTAGTGCCCATCTGACTTTTGGACTGCGGCCCTTGGCAGCGAAAAGACCGAGCTTCAGAAAGAAACTGCTGCCATACGCTATTGGGCCAACAATCACCAATAGTAATGACCAGCGCGACCAGGTGAACGCACTATTGCCGATCATCGTGCGCCCGAAAGATCAGCTTCACGGAATTTCCTGATATCGGTTAGGAAAGGAATAACAAGCGCTGCAAAAACAGGTGCAATCCTGCTTGATTTTGTAAAGGCCTGGTCAGCCATAATTCAAAAAAATGCCTGCCCAGACCCTTTCAGATCAAATTCAATCAGACCGCAGGTCGATCGCACGACCGGTGACAGCAGATCGCTCGGCCGCCTCTCCGACCCGCACAGACCACAATCCGTCTTCCAGGCTGACTTCCGGTGTCAAAATCTCACCCTTTACCAGCTTGAGAAATCGTTCGTGCTGGAAATAGCTGGAACCATGGTGATCACCGGCCTGCAGAATGTGCTCATCCACCTCCACCGGTTCGATCCGTTCCTGTTTTTCGCAGCGTGTTGAATAGACCAATTGAGCGGTCTGTTCCTTGCCATCGTTTGAAAACCGTGCCGGTCCCGGAACACAAGCATCGATGCGCGCCTTTGACCCGGTAATCGAAACGACTTCCTGCCACTTTGACCCTTCGGCAAACATGCACAGGTCCAGCATGCCGCGCGTGCCATTTTCAAAATCGATGATCACATAGGCGTTGTCGATAATGTCCGGCGTCTTGCCGTCATAGCTTTCGTCCTGGTGGTTGACGTCAGCAGCGGCGGAAGCAAACACGCGGATCGGATCACTCTCCATCGCCAGTCGCATCAGGTCCCAGAAGTGACAGCACTTTTCCACCAATGTCCCACCAGTGCGGCTGTTGAAGCGGTTCCAGTCCCCCACCTTGGGCAGAAAGGGAAACCGGTGTTCGCGGATCGACATCATTCTGGCCTGGCCAGCGGTGCCGTTTTGAACTTCTGCCAGCAGCCGCTGCACCGGTGGCATGTAGCGGTATTCCATCGCCACCCAGATGGGTGCGGAGGCAGACTCAAAGCGGTTCATGACCCGCTGGCAATCTGCGACCGTCGTACAAAGCGGCTTTTCACACAGTATCGGTTTGTTGGTGGCGGCCAGTTCCATCAGAATATCGTGATGGGTGTCGTTTGGGGAGACGATGACATAGGCATCGCAGATATCGGCCGACAGCATTTCGGGGTAATTGTCGAAAGTGGACACCGTGCCATCGGCCAGTTGGGCTGATTGGTTGAGCATCACCTCGTCGGGGTCTGCAATGGCAGACACTTGAGCGCCCTCCAGCAGGTTCAGATTTCTTATATGTTCCTGGCCCATCATTCCTGAGCCGATCAATCCGTAGCGGCGGGTCACGCTATATCTCCAGAATCGGAAGCTGCATGGCAGCAGCAACTTCACGCAGCAATTGTCGGTGATCGCCGTAGCTCAGCGCCATGTGATGTTCAATGCCGCTGTTGATAATGTCCGGCAAAACGTGGCTAACGGGTCGATCAAAGCGGATCACTCCGGACGTGCCGGTGAACGACATGGGTCGGCGCAGCATGTCGCCACCGGTGAGGATCATTTTCGTCTCACCATAGGCCTGGGATATCCGCATCAGGGTCACCCGCCCGGGCTTGAGGGGAAATTCAAACAGCAAAGGCATTTTGCGATTGGTATGGATGGTGGCCGAAGGCGCCACCTGTTCATCACGCATGGACAGCGGCGCCTGGCCGCAATGCCAGACCACGCCCGAATTGTCTTGGCTGTCCATATCCACCAGATCGGTCAAAAAGACCTTGGAACCGGATATTTCCTGCAGCAGCAATTGGGTCAGGGCACCATAGACGTCTGCTTCGCAGGCACAGGGAACTTTATTTTCCCCCAGCATCGAAGCAGGACCACAAACAGCACCGCCATATTCGGTAAATGTCTCCGGCCAGCAACGCAGGGCAAAGGCCTGATAATTGCCGGATTCACGAATGCTGTCGAGCGCCACTTTTAGCCGCAGGGACCGGTCCAGTTCGGCCTGGTCTACCCGATCCAAATCGGGCAGTGCAGCGGCGGCGGCGCTGTGCACCAGGGCGACATCGTCCTCGTCCGCCTGACGCGCCTGGTCAAAAAGCTGTGGCAATTCCAGTTCATCGACGCTGACGCCTGAAAGTTGTTGCAACTTGCCGGCGTCATAGGCGCAGGTGTCGAAGCCGTCGGGATGCGTGCCGATGCGACCGATGCGTTGGCCTTTAAGCCGCGAAACCACGGCCGACGCTTCGGCGCTCTGCTCAATAGAGGTTGGCGCAGATTTCAGTTCAACGGTTTCAGTTGAACCATCAAACAATGCAGAGATCTGAGAATCTGAAACCACAGCCGGGTCTGCGTAGAGCCAGGAAAATTTTCTGTGCCGCAGACCCAGTGCATGGCTTGCCAAGTTGAGGCCGCAAAATGAATTTAACCGCAAACGGTCGCCGTCCCGCGGTTCCGGCACCGCCCAGATGGCCATTGGCTTGTCCAGGGCCTGAGCCGCCTCTGCAATCAACGAGGCGTCGGTGAATGTCACTTGCAGGACCAGCAAATGGTCAATGCCTTCATCCCGCATCTGGGCAACAGCATCCCGACCTGCATCCATGTCCATCAGCAGATGACGGGGGCCAACCAGTTCAATATCTGCCCCGTTCAAAGCAGCCAGCATCGCTGCCAGCTTGGCTTCAGCCAGTTCGACATCAAATGTCGGGCGGCCTAAAGGCAATAATCCGATTTTTGGCATCGGTCCTTACATCCCTTCATAGCCGTGACGGAAACTGGCATCTGCGGGCGCAAACCTTGCACCGCCCTCGCCGAAACAGGCATGCTTGCGCCAGTCGGCGGCGGATGCATCGGCAAGCGCAGAAATGTCGCTCATATAGGCTGAGGATTCGCCGCGCAGGTCGCGCTTAATGGCGTCCCAGTCTGGATAGTGGTTGAAAGCATCAAGCCAGATGGCACGGCCAGCCAGGAAACCGGAAGCGCCGGCCTTGAAGGCATGGTCCAGCACATTGCGGAATTCCGCCTTGCCGGCACCCGCCGACAACATCACCCAGGGACGACCGGCCAGACGGCCCATTTCGTCAAATATTGCCTGAACTTCAGCGGAGCCATCAGCGTCGGCTGCATTGACCGGGCTTTCCAGTTTGAACACGTCGACGCCATAGTCGGGCTTGGCGAATTCTTCGACGGATTTGAGAACGTCGTCAGCCTTCTTGCCCTTCATCTCGACATATTCCTTTGTCTGATGGGCATCAGCGGCGAGTGGGTAGACCAGCAGTTCAAACAGGAAGGGAATATCGTATCTGGCGCATTCTTCACCGAGCCGCTTGGTGTAGTCCTGCTGCGCCTGAAGGACGTCCTTGCCGGCATCGGGCCGATACCAGGCCAGAACCTTCACTGCATCGCCACCCATGCGTTTGATCTTGTTGACCGACCAGTCATCAATATCTGATGAGAGACGACCACCTTCAGTTTCCTCAAAAAGCGAATCTTCCAGTGTGACGATCAGGCCCTTGCTGGGCGCATATTGATCGATGGCTTCGGGCACGGCGTAGTGGGGGTCAAGCAGCATGGCAGTGCTCTGGTCCTGCAGGGTTTCAACCAGCAGGCGTTTGAACTTGGCGACTTCACCCCAGGGCGCATCGGCAACGCGATGATGTTTGGCAATCGGGTTCTTGATCGGCGGGCGCTGATCGACCGCCGTCATCTTAAAGAGCCCGTTTTGATCGGCCATGCGACGCATGCCCCACAGTTTACCCGGTGTCAGTTGCATGCGTTTTTCTCCCGCACAGAATGAATGGATTCCTCAATCGACCTTCAGGCCACTGGGAACAGATGTTGGTTTGCCGAGCCGGCCCTTGATGGAGTCCGTCCCGGTCAGTGATTTCAGAAAGGCAATCAGCGCGCCGACCTCGTCGTCCTGAAGATCGACCGGCTTAATATCGATTTTAGAGCGCAGGCGCGCCCGCTCGCGCTTGTCCTGCAACGACACGAAGTCGACGGCGGCAAGCCAGGGCACCTCAGGCAGATTGGCCTGTTCCGGTTGCCATTTCTCCCAAGCTTCCGTCGGATTGAGGTGGTGACGCACAATACCTTCCAGCGTCGGATAAGCGCCGTTATGGCCATAGGGGCCGGTCAGCTCGACATTGCGCAATTGCGGGGTGCGGAAGCTATAGGCGTCTTTCAGCCGATCGCTTTCGCCCATATGGCCGACATCACGCACATAGGGGTCAAACAGGCGGGTTCGACCAGGACCAAAATGCGGCAAAGCAAGGGCGTGGAATTTCTGGTCGGAAAATAGTTTGCCCGCGTGGCAGGTGGCGCATTTAGCTTCGCCGAAAAACAGTTCTAGACCACGCTTCTCGTGGTCATTCAGTGCAGATTTGTCGCCCGCCACATAGGCGTCGTAAGGGCTGTCATAGGACTGCCACTCAAAATTTTGAAAGGCGGCGAGCGCGCGGGCAATATGGGTGATATTGACTTCGGGCGCTTCATTCACATCGTCGAACGCTTCGACAAACATCTCGCCATATTCGGGAATGATCCGGACCCGTTTGGCCAGGATCGGCCAGACATTGTCGATACGGTCATGAGCAGCGCCCGCCACCTGATTTTCTTTCGGGTTTCCGGCCATCTCGAACTGGGAGGTCATCGGAAACAAGGCCTGGACGGCGAGGATCGTCTTCAGACCCGAAGGCAGCCATTCCTCGGCGGGGGAGTCAAATCCGTTGTCATAAACATCGGAAAAACTCAGGCGCCCATCATGGAACAGCGTGGTGATTTCCCTGGCGCCCAGATTCCAGAGCGCCGAGGCATTGCGCGGAATGCGCTTGCGTATGCGGTCATCGCCCTGCCCGGCTGTGCGTTTCGGGCCTACGCCTTCGCCGCCTTCTCCAATGCCCAACGACAGCCCATCGCCGGTGCCGAAATCATGGCTGTGGCAGGTGGCGCAGGAAATATTGCGGTTGCCGGAAAGGATTGGATCATAAAACAGCAATTGGCCCAGCTTGGCCTGTTTCATGTCGACCGGGAAAAAATCATCTGACGTCAGTGGCGCGGGAATTTGAGTTGCTTGTGCCCGCGTCACCGCGATATTCTGACCGGCAAAGATCAACAGCATAACTGCTAAAGAGGAAATTCCATGCGCAAGGCGATTATCTTTCTTGCCTGTTTTCTGCCGAGCATCGCGCAGGCCGAAATTGAAACCGGCCGCGATCTGATGGATGCCAAGAAATACAAAGAGGCGATGCAGGAATTGCTGCCGGCGGCGCGGTCGGGCAATGCCGACGCGGAAGAGCTGATTGGTGTGATGTATGCTCTGGGTCTGGGTGTCGAGCGGGACGATGTGCGCGCCTTTGAATGGTATCTGCGCTCGTCGCTGAAGGGCCATCCCGGTGCTCAGTCTGGTATCGGCTGGTATTATGAGGTTGGCCGGGGCATGCCGGCGCCGGATCTGGTCAGAGCTTACACCTGGTATGTGCTGTCGGCCATCGGTGGCGACCCGGACGCGGCCATATCTCAGGAGGAGGTCGTGAAGAAGATGACCCCGGAACAAATTGAAAAAGCCCATATTCTGATCGATGATTACAAAGCGTGGCTTTACCCGTTTCGGTAAAGGCGGCGCGCTGGAAAAGTTGTTTTTGCGCGAGAGATCGGGCCGCCACAAATTTGTAGCGGCCCGATTTGTTCGTAGTCTACTGGATGTCTTTTGCAGCACCCGCATTGATGTCAGCTTCCGCTGCAGCAACCGCACTTGTCAGTGCGTCAAAGGCTTCAGGTCCGCCCTTAACATTGGCTTTGAACCAGTCATAAACCGGTGCAGCCGACGACTTGAACGCAGCTTTTTGCTCAGGGGTTGGCACGTAGAGATCACCACCACCGGCAACAAAGTCCTGATAGGCTTTGATCGACTTACGCTTCGGTGAAGCGAAAGTTGCCTGCTGGAGAGCAGCAAAACCGTCAACAATCACACGACGCATGCCCTCTGGCATGGACATGAACTTGGCGTTGTTCATCCACCAAAGAGCGCCCATGTAAGCATGGCCGTCCAAAGTGACATATTGCAGACCAGCATCCGGGAATTTCATGCCCATGATGTCGGTGATGCCGTTTTTGGAACCTTCAACAACACCTGTCTGGAACGAGGTGAACAGTTCAGGCCATGGAATCGGCGTCGGTGAAGCACCAAGAGCGCGCACCAGTTCCTGCGGCAGATCAGCGACAACGGTCCGGATTTTCAGGCCGTTCATATCGGCTGGGCTGGCAACACGGCGCTTCGTGTTGGCAAAGTTACGCCATCCACCGGTATTACCAATGGTCATCAGACGAATGGCATCGCCGGAATCAGCCAGCGCCATTTTGCGCAATGTGCGGGTGAAATCACCGGCCAGCACGTGCTCGGCAATACGGTCATCAGCCATCAGATATGGCAGGTCGAGAACCTGAACATAAGGGAAGATGCCGGAAGCACCGCCTGATGTGGAGATGTAGACGTCGATGGAACCATCGGCCACACCCTGCAGACACTCAGCACCTTTTGAGCAGAGCTGTGTACCGATGAACAGCTCAACGGCGATGGCACCGTTTGACGCGGCTTCCACATAGTTCTTGAAAACAACCAGACCGTCATAGTCCTCGTCATTTTCGTTCGAGTTGGCGGTGGCGCGGATTGTGTAATCTGCGGCCATTGCCACGACAGACGTCGTCGCAAGCATCGCTGCAAGCGTGACGGTTTTAAGAAATTTTTTGACCATTAGATTCCTCCCAGTAGGTCTTTTTCAAGTTTCTTCACTGCACAAACCCCGTAAGGCGGGGAATGGTCATTGAAATTGCAGGTACGTATGTAATCAGGAAGATGACGACGATTTCAACTGCCAGGAATGGAAGAATGGCCTTTGAAATCGTTTCTACCTTTTCACCACTGACCGACGATGCCACGAATAACACCAGCCCCATCGGGGGTGTGGCAAGGCCGACGGTCAAATTAACACTCATAATGATGGCGAAATGTACGGGATGAACCCCCAGTTCGACAAAGATTGGTGCCAGAATCGGCCCCAGAATGATGATCGCCGGTCCGGCATCCAAGAACATCCCGACAATGAACAGCAGGATGTTGATCAGGAACAGCAGGATCAGCGGATCGTCTGACAGGCTCAGGATAGAGCTTGCCAATTGTTCCGGCGCATGGCTGAGGCTGACCACTGTCTTAAAGGCAACAGCAGCACCAACTAGCAACAGCACCGTCGATGAACCCAGGGCAGATTTTGTCAAAATCCCTGGCAGGTCCGACAGTTTCATGCTGCGCAGAACGAAGAAGGAAATCACCAGCGCATAGGCAACGGCGACGGCGGAAGCTTCTGTCGGTGTAAAGACGCCGACCAAAATCCCGCCGAGAATGATAATCGGGGTCTGCAGCGGCGCAACGGCGCGTTTGCAGATCAGGCGGAAGTCGTGCGACACGCGGTTGCGCTGCGACATGACGATGACGTGGGCGATCGGCAGGAATACCGCCATCAGGATCCAGCCGTTTATGTCAAAGTCCAGTGCGTCACCGGCCAGCACTGCGATGCCCTTGTAGATCATCAGCAAGACAGCGGCGAGATTGATGCGCAGCAGGACAAAGGAAACCCAATGCTCCAGCGGCGTGATCGACTGGTCTTTCTTGACGATGCGTTCGGCCTTGGGAAGATCATATTTGTCAGCCAGCAGACGCACCATCACCATCAGGCCAACGCCAACCATGACACCGGGCACGATGCCGGCCAGGAACAGGGCGGCAACGCTCTCGCCCATCACATAGGCGTAGATGATCATGATGCCGGAAGGCGGAATGATCGGACCGATCACCGAACTGGCAGCCGTAATGGCTGCGGCAAAGCGCTTGGTATAGCCATTTTTTTCCATGGCGGGGATCAGCGTCGATCCCAATGCCGAAGTATCTGCCACCGCCGAGCCGGACAGACCGGCAAACAGGATCGATGACAGGATATTCACATGGGCCAGACCGCCGCGCAGATGCCCCATCAGGGCCTGCGAGAATTCCACCAGGCGGATGGTAATGCCACCACGGTTCATCATCTCGCCGGCCAGCATGAAGAAAGGCAGCGCCATCAGCGGAAATGAATCCATGCCGTTATAGACGTTGCGGTAAAGCAGCGCGATGTCACGTTCCTGACCGGCCAGCCAAAGCAACAGTCCGGGAGCGACAAGCAGGGCGAAGAAGACCGGCAGGCCGATCATCAGGAAGATCAGGAATACGGGAAGAAACCAAACTAACATCAATCAGCTCCTGCAATAATCATCTGGTCCGTGTCGGGAAGTTCCCGATCCGGATCCAGCAGCAGGATGATGCTGCGCAAGATCAGTTCGATATTGACAATGAAGATCAGCACCACCCCGGCAAGCAGGGCGCCATACATGTAGCGCAGTTTGAAGCGGATGGATTCACCCCCAACCCAGTCGAGCGGAACCCGCATCGCCGAAGCGTCGAAATTGCCGCCAAAACCAAAAGTGTGCTTCCAGCCGAACTGGATGCTTACGAAAAGCACTATCGCAGACAGAAAAAGCAGGACCAGGGTCAGCACCTGGCCGGTGCGCCGCGGCAGGGCCTGCGGCAGCATGTCGATGGCCACAAAACCACCCCAGCGCATCGCGGAAGGGGCAATCAACCCGGTCATCCACAGCATGCAGAAACGGGCGGCCTCTTCGGGCCAGGCGAGCGCATTGTTGAAAACATAGCGCATGATGACCTGCAGCAGGATGACTCCCACCATTACCGCCAGTGCCATCCAGGCAATGCTGCGCCCGATCCGCAAAATGATTGATAGGACCGCAGAGAGAGGCCGGAGAATGGATGTCAGTAATGCTGCCACGGAATGTCCACCTGTTGGTTGCTCGCCGTCGTCGCTGTCGTCATCGGTGCCGCACATCCCTCAAACTGAACGGCCCTGCCTGCCCTCGCGCCATGGTGTCGGATTGCAGAAAAAGCGGAATCCAATGCCAAAGTTGCAAAAATGGTACCGGTATCATTTTGCAGAGTCAAGGGACACAATTTGCTGCCTGTGGGGTATCTCGCAGATGGCATCAGGCCGATTCCCGTTCAACAAGACTGAATCCCATATCAAATACGCGTTGGTTGTCCGCCTCCCCCTGCAGGGCAGATAAGACGACGCTGGCGACCTTTTCACCGATGGCGCGACGCGGCACGCCGATGGTTGTCAGGGACGGTTTGATCAGGCTGGCCAACCGTTCATCATCAAAGCCGGCAACCGCAATATCGCCCGGCACCTGAAGATTCTGCCGGTTGCATTCCAGCAAGGCACCAAGGGCGAGAATGTCGGAGGCGGCAAACACGGCGTCCAGTTTTTTGCCAACCGCCAGCAATTCCCGCATCGCCAGGGACCCGTCTTCAAACTCAAAAGGCACATCACGGGTCAATTGGTCGTCGACCGGCACCCCATGGTCCCGCAGAGCGGCGCGATACCCTTCCAACCGGCTTTGTGTACGGTCATTGTTTTCCAGCAGGCCGCCAATGAAACCGATATTCCGGTGACCCTTGCGACAAAGGTAATCGGTCATCGAATAGGCGGCGTCGAAATTTGAGATCCCAACGCAGGCGCCAAGCGGGTCCTGGCTGACACTCCACATTTCGACAATCGGGATATCGGCGCTTTTCAGCAATGCGTTGGTTTGCTCGCTGTGCATATGACCGGTCAAAACGATTGCGTCGGCGCGGCGCGACAGGAAGGTGCGCACCAGGGATTCCTCAAGCTCGGGAGAATTGTCGCTGTAGCCGACCAGCAACTGATAGCCTGAATCCCTCAAACTGTCGGAGATTGACTGCAACGTGTCGGCAAAAATCGAGTTCGACATGTTCGGCAGGATCACCGCCACCAGGTGGCTCGCATTGGTTGCCAATGTGCCGGCGGCGAGGTTTGGAATATAGTCCAGCTGCCGCGCTGCCTCGACCACTTTCTGGCGCGTGCCCGGGCGCACCTTGCCGGAATTCTGCATCGCCCGGGAAGCGGTTATCGGCGA
This sequence comes from Rhizobiaceae bacterium, assembly GCA_039977975.1. Lineage (GTDB taxonomy): Bacteria > Pseudomonadota > Alphaproteobacteria > Rhizobiales > Rhizobiaceae > Pseudahrensia. The sequence continues at coordinate 301,563 of JBDWCD010000004.1, read as the reverse complement.
AACGCCGGCAACTTTTGCCACGTCGCGGATCGTTGCTCGCTTGTCACTTCTTGGCCGCATGGGGTTCCGATTTGCTTTGCGAAATTCGCCCAAATCGTAAGCACAATTTTCCAGCTTCGCCAAATCTTACCTTCAAGGCATTGTTTTTACTTCTATTAATACAACCACCGTCGAAGACAACCAAGCATGCCGAATTGTTTCCATTTGCAGATGACAGGCTTTACCATGGGCTGCGATTATCGGGCGATGAAAGGAATTCAAGATGGATGCATATGACAAGCTGTATGACCTGGGGGGGCATCATTATCCCATCACCACCAAGTCAGACCTCGCCCAGACATGGTTCAACCGCGGTCTGTTGTGGACCTATGGGTACAATCATGAGGAAGCGGTTGCATGCTTTGAAAAAGCCATTGAGGCAGACCCCGGCTGTGCCATGGCCCACTGGGGACGCGCCTATGCAGCAGGTCCCAACTACAACATGCCGTGGCATCTGTTTGACGACAAAAACCGCGCCGCAGCATTGTCCGTAGGTCATGCTTCTTCCCGGGCTGCATCAGAACTGACGGACGGGCTGACGGACTGGGAATTGGTTTTGGTCAAGGCTCTGCCGGCACGCTATCCGCAAGCTGAACCAATCGACGACATGTCGCCATGGAATGATCAATTTGCCGATGCCATGCGCGAAGCCTTCAATGCCAATCGCGACAGTCTTGAAGTGCGCACGATTTTTGCCGAATCCCTGCTCAACCGAACACCTTGGAAAATGTGGGATCTGCCCTCGGGCCGGCCCGCAGAAGACGCCTCCACCGAAGAGGCCCAGGCAGTGTTGGAAGAGGCGATGGATCAAGACCCGGCAGCGATGCGCCATCCCGGCCTGCTGCATCTCTATGTGCACCTGATGGAAATGTCGCCCTTCCCACAAAAGGCCCTGAAGGCTGGCGATGCCCTGCGCACCCTGGTGCCGGATGCCGGCCATCTGGTCCATATGCCGACCCATATTGACGTGTTGTGTGGCCATTATCGCGATGTGGTCCACTGGAACCAGCAAGCCGTTCGCGCCGATCTGAAATATTTCGATGAAAAAGGCGCCTTCAACATCTATTCCGGCTATCGCCTGCACAATTATCATTTCGTCATCTATGGGGCGCTGTTTCTGGGCCAGATCGAACCGGCGCTGGCCGCGGTGCGCGGTGCTGCTGCGACGGTGCCGGATGAAATGCTGCGGCTGGAAAGCCCGCCCATGGCCAATTATTTTGAAAGCTATCTGGCCATGGAGCCGCACATTCTGGTGCGCTTTGGCAAGTGGCAGCAAGCGACGGAAATGCAACTGCCCGACGACCAGGAACTCCACTGCACGCTGACCGCCAATATTCTTTATGCCCGCGGGGTTGCCCATGCCGCGTTGGGCAATGTGGATGCTGCACTGGCGGCTGAGAAAGAATTTCTCGAGGCCAAGGCACGGGTGCCGAAAAAACGCTTGCTACACAACAACCGGGTGATCGACCTGCTGGACATCGCCGCCGAAATGCTGCGCGGCGAAATCCTTTATCGCCAGCAAGACTACGACGCCGCCTTCGCCGCCCTGCGGCGCTCGGTGGAACTGGATGATGCCCTGCCCTATGACGAACCCTGGGGATGGATGCAACCAAGCCGCCACGCCCTTGGTGCCCTGTTGCTTGAACAAGGCTATCTGGAGGAAGCGGAGGCCACTTTTCGGGCTGATCTTGGGCTGGGCGGAGAGCTCAGTCGCGCATCTGTTCATCCCGACAATGTCTGGAGCCTGAAAGGCCTGTCCGACTGCCTCATTGCACAAGGCGAAACGGCAGAACTGGTCCAGATCGCGCAACGGCTGGAACTGGCAAATGCACGCGCAGACCGGGCCGTCTCCGCCTCCTGTTTTTGTGCTCAGGCCGCATTGCAGGCCGCCGAATAGACGCCGGACTGAGATGGTTTATCGCTGAAATTTGTGCCAATGTCGGCGTCTTGAAACAGCGCAATCGGGTTCGACATGATTAATCGGGATCACCTGCATTTTTTGCTGCTTAACATTGGCCATTTTCTCGACCATCTGATCACGTTGATATTCGCCACCGTGGCCGCGCTGGCGCTGCATCGCGAATGGGGGGTCGGCTATGCGGCCCTGCTGGCCTATGCGACTCCCGGCTTTTTCGCCTTTGGCCTGTTTTCCCTGCCCGCCGGCTGGCTCGCCGACAAGTGGAGCCGCGACGGCATGATGGTTGTGTTTTTCATCGGCATCGGATTGGCCGCCATCGCCACCGGCTTTGCCAGCTCACCCCTGGAAATCGGCATTGGCCTGTTTGTCATCGGCATATTTGCCGCCATCTATCATCCCGTTGGTCTCGCCATCGTCACCATGAAATGGCGCAATACCGGCATGCGCATCGCCACCAATGGTGTCTGGGGCAATCTTGGTGTCGCCTGCGCCGCATTGATAACCGGATATCTGATCGACAATGGCGGCTGGCGCCTGGCGTTTTATTTGCCCGGGCTGTTCTCAATTGCAATCGGTCTGATCTATTGGGGCGTTCAAAAACACAATATCGGCCTGGAACGCACCACCGCCAAGGCGGCGACAGCGGCGGCGGCGGTGACCACGACGGAGACGGCGGAGACGGCTTCAGACTCAGAAGCCCGAAACACCTACCGCTCCCTGCTGCTGCGGGTGTCGGTCATTGTCTTCGTAACCACTGCCGTATCTTCAATCATCTTTCAGTCGACCACCTTCGCACTACCCAAAATCTTCGACGAGAGGTTGCAGGGCCTTGTCGCCCAGATCGCCGAACTCATCTCTGGTGGCTCTGATGCCGAAGACGTTGCGACGGTCCTTGGTTCGCTGACCTTCCTGGTCTTTGCAGTGGCCTCGATTGCTCAATTGATCGTCGGCTCGATGCTCGATCGCTTCGGTCCGCGCCGTGTCTTCATGGTGGTGGCTTCCATGCAATTGGTTTTCTTCGCCCTGATGCCGGGATTGACAGATGGCATCGCCTTTGCCGTCGCCCTGGGCTTTATGCTCGGCGCTTTCGGCCAGATTCCGATCAACGATTACATGATCGGCAAAATGGCCAGCGGCGCGCACCGCGCCCGCATCTATGGGGTGCGTTATGTGGTGGCGTTTTCCGTTTTGGCGATGACCCTGCCGCTGGTCGCCTACGTCTACAAAAACTGGGGCTTTGATACCCTGTTCCAGATCCTGGCGACGGCGGCATTCGTCATTTTGTGTGCGGTATCCCTGCTGCCGAAAGCCCTGCCCTCACAGCCAGAACCCTCAAAGGCAGCAGCAGCCTGACTGACCGGTCAGACGGAGCAGGACATGTCCTGACCGCAACACATCGGCGATTTGATCTTGCCATGACCGTTGGGGCATTTGGAAATCTGTACTTCCGCCCCGCCATCAAGCGTCAGCATGTCATTTTCCAACGGCGCGTCGCATTTGCCGCATGTGGCGTTGACGCTCATGCCGCATTTTGCACATTCATAGGTGGCCATTTAAAATCCTCTCCAATTCCCTGATCTGCTATGATCAAGCTTATGGCCAAGCCTGCCGCCAATGCAAGCAGGTTGGGCCAACAGCAAAAACTTGATCGCCGCAAAGGTTACTCGCCGACTGCGTCCTTCAATCGGGCGTTTTCCTCCCGCAGTTGGGCTATCTCTTTACGGATGGGCTCCAGCTGCGGTTCCAGTTCTTCCAGAGTCAGCTTTTGGGGGATGTGTTGCGGGCAGTTCCAGTCCAGCGCCTCGACTGTGATAACCACCGCCCGTTCAGGAAGGCCACGGTAGTCAGGATCGCGCAGCTTTGACATCAGCAAAGCATCATCCTTGGCACCGATCAGCTTGACGCGACCCCAGACCTTCAAACGACGCCGGTTGGGATAGTCCATCAGTATCAGGGATATGCGGTCATTGTCCTGCAGATTGCCAACGCTGAGATACTGGCGATTGCCGCGAAAATCCGCATAGGCAATGGTTTGATCATCCAGCACTTTCAGGAACCCGCGTGGACCGCCCCGGAACTGCACATAGGGCCAGCCATTATCGGTGACCGTTGCCTGATAGAATCCGTCGCGCAATGAAATGAATTGCTCCTCCGCAGGGCCGATACGGTCTCCCCGATCAGTTTCGGGATCAAGGAAATTAGCATAACCTTCAGCAGATCCCTGCTTTTCCTGGGTGGCCAGAACTGAGGGGGTGAAGGCGATTTCGGCAAATGCGCGGGACATGGGATATTCCTGTTGTTGCGGCGGCGGCGGCGGCGGTTGCGGCTTTGGCAGTTTTGGGGATGTTGGCCTGGGTAATTTGTCCGTCAAAAAACCAGTTCAGGCAAGCCCGGACAGTCATCGGGACATTTTCCCTGATCCCAACGAAACTTGCGCTGGTTGGGATCACGGCGTGCATTCCAACCCAATTGCGCCAGACCCGAAAGGGTCTAATGTATTTGCATGATTGAAACCGCTGCCCTGGCCATCATTTTCGGCACCTTCCTGCTGGCCGGCACCGTCAAAGGCGTCATCGGCCTTGGCCTGCCAACCGTCAGCCTGGCGATCCTGACGGTCACTTTCGATCTGACAATTGCCATGGCACTGCTCATCGTGCCCTCCCTGATCACCAATATCTGGCAGGCCGCTGTCGGTGGAAATGGCGCCGCCTTGCTGAAGCGCCTGTGGCCCTTTTTGCTGACGGCGACCCTTGGGGTCGGCATTGGCGGATTGGGCCTTTCCAGACTGGATTTATCCTGGCTGTCAGCCCTGTTGGGCGTTTTGCTTTGCGCCTATGCCATTTCCGGCCTTTCCGGATTCCGACTGGACATCTCGACCAGAAATGAGGCCCGGGCTGGCCCGCTTATTGGTGCTATAAACGGCATACTCACCGGCCTGACCGGTTCGTTCGTCGTCCCCGGCGTTATGTATCTGCAGGCGATCGGCCTGCCCCGCGACCAGCTGGTGCAGGCCATGGGCCTGCTGTTTACCGTCTCCACTTTGGCGCTCGCCGTGACGCTTGGCGGCAATGGTCTGCTGTCCTTCGAGCGGGGCATCGTGTCACTCGCCGCGCTTATCCCGGCGATGATCGGCATGGTGCTTGGCCAGCGCCTGCGCCAGATCCTGTCAGAGCACCAATTCAGGCGGATTTTCTTCCTCTCCCTGCTGGTCTTGGGAATCTACATCGTCTTACAATCGCTCGCCTGACCTGCCGGAACGTGTCGCCGACACGCCAAGAAAATGGGAACCGCATATGACTTCACGAGACCGCGCTCTGGCAAAGATCGACCACTATTTTGACTGCGGCGATTTTCTCACCGATCTTGCGCAGCTGGTTGCCTATCCCACCGAAAGCCAAAAGCCTGAACAGCTGGATCAGCTACACGCCTATCTCGATGATGCCATCGCCCCCCTGCTCTCCCAATTGGGATTTGAATTTCAAAAATTGCCCAACAGCGAACCGGGCAAAGGTCCGTTCCTGATTGCATCGAGAATTGAATCAGCCGAGCTGCCAACCATCCTCACCTACGGACATGGCGATGTGGTGCGCGGACAGGCCAATCAATGGCGCGAGGGCCTGGTTCCCTTTCAGACCACTGTCGAAGGCGACCGCATCTATGGACGCGGTACCGCCGACAATAAGGGCCAGCACCTGATCAATCTGATGGCCCTGAAGACTGTCCTGGACGTGCGTGGTGCCCTGGGCTTCAACGTCAAATTCCTGTTGGAAATGGGCGAGGAGACAGGCTCGCCAGGCCTCCATGCCCTTTGCGCCGAACAGGCAGAAGCCCTTGCAGCCGATGCCCTGATCGCCTCAGACGGGCCGCGTCTAAAGCCCGATATCCCAACAATATTCACCGGCTCCCGCGGCGGTATCAATTTTGATTTGGTGGTCAACTTGAGAGAGGGTGCCCACCATTCCGGCAATTTTGGCGGTCTGTTGGCCGATCCAGCGATCATCCTCGCCCACGCCCTGGCCAGCATCACCGACCAGAGAGGCCAGCTGCAGATCGACGCCTGGCGCCCCACTAGCCTGACCGATCAGCTGCGCGCCCAATTGTCAGACCTGCCCCTCGCCGCCGGCGGCGAGGGCGGCGGCGGCGGCCCGGCCATTGACGAAGACTGGGGGGAGGTCGGTCTGACGCCGGCCGAACGGGCCTTTGGCTGGAATTCATTTGCCGTACTGGCCATGAAAAGCGGCGTGCCAGAAGCGCCGGTCAACGCCATATCCGGCTGGGCACGGGCGACCTGTCAGTTGCGTTTCGTCGTTGGCACGAATCCCGATCAAGTCCTGCCGGCCCTGCGCACCCATCTGGATGCCCACGGATTTGACCGGGTCGAAATCGATGCAGAATCCGGCGCCCTTTTTCAGGCCACCCGCCTGTCCACCGATCACCCGCTGCTGCATTTCGTCGCCGATTCCCTGCGCACCACATCGGGCCATCGCCCGCACATCCTGCCCAATCTGGCGGGTTCGCTGCCCAATGACTGCTTTGCCGATATTCTGGGCCTGCCGACAATCTGGGTCCCCCATTCCTATGCCGGCTGTTCGCAACATGCGCCCAATGAACATCTGTTGAAATCCGTGGCACAGGATGCCCTGCGCTGCATGACGGGCCTGTTCTGGGACCTGGCGAATGCGCCGAAGTCGGCCTTTTGGAAAGTCTAAGGTCAGGACCGAATAATCCAATTGCCATCGAACAGCAGCAATGCGGACATTTTCCCCAATATGAATTTAGCAATTAGCTTGCCTGCGACACACACATACCTATGCCTATTGATGTTACAAAGATCGTTGCTAAGAGTCGATTTTCTCAACGTCGCTTCATTTAGAAACTAGTTTATCCCCTTTCTTCGAAACTCAATTAATCTAAAGTGTTTCAAAATTGCGATGTATAATTCAAGGGAAATATATTGGCTAACGAACAATCAAACTGGATAGACTTCTTAATATCGCTGACGCCGGTTGTACAAACAGGTATTTGGGCAGGCGTTGCGATCGGTGCGCTTGCTACACTGCGGACTCCGTTAAAACGACTGGCTGAAGAACTGGTTCGTCGGGTTAATCAGGGTGACAAAGTTTCTACCCCTTGGTTATCGATTGAAAAAAGAGAGGCACGAGAGCGTCAGGTTGTCGAGAAGGTTGCCGAAAACATCAGAAAGGAATGGCATACGTCATCTGAAGAAAGCTCAGCCAGAAACTCTGAATTGAGTGACGATGAGATTGAAACGCTGCTCGAGAAGGCGAGGCATGAATTTGTAGATCTGATATTTCCAGCGTCAGATTTTCAGATCAAAACCGGGCAAGATGCGAAGACCTCTCTTTACGTAACAGACTGGCAAACGGTGTCTGAGTTTTTGAACGAAACCTATCTCGCAGCCACCGAAATTGGTGTTGAGATTCCGATTTGGACGTATGATAGTTTTTGGCGATACAGGAATAATAGAACTGGCGAACTCATAGTGAAGTCGAAAGGTCATAGAATGGACATGAGACCCTTCGAAAGCTTGGATGTATTGGCTGGTGATATACTGACGGCCGAACGCGTTAGATAAATCTGCCCGATAGTCAGTCTGTCATAACAACAGTCGGTGTTGACTAAAGTTTATTGAGGATCGGTTTCAAAACATCTGTTTTGCGACAACCAATTAATTAGCAAAATGGCCTCCAAGCCGACGATTGGCACCATCCAATTTAGCAGACCCAGACCTCAGATCATTTCAGCTTCAACAGATTGGCGACCCCATAGCCCACCTGCTTCAGCATCTGGCCTTCCCGCTCAAATTCGGCGGGAATATCCGACAGACCAAGGCCGATGGTAAAACGGTTCATGAAGTTGAAGGTGCAACAGACACACACAGCATCGTAAAGCGCCCGCTCCGACCATCCCGCATCATAGATCGCCTGAACGTCATCCTGCCCGATCTCGTGTTGCGCCAGTGTCAGCTTGCGGGCGAACCTGAAGATCGGTTTCAACCGCTCTTCAATATCCGCCTTCTCCAGATCATCCACCAGTTCGCCGACCAGTCCCTTTTTCACGCCAAATGCCTCGGCGCAGGCGGTATGGACACCACGGCAATATTTGCATTTGTTCAACGCCGATACATAGGCCGCCAGCAATTCCCGCTCTGCCACTTCCAGCGGCGAGTCGGGCGACCGCATGACCACCTGTTGCAACTTCAGCAAGGGCCGCTCCATTCCGGTGTTGAAATAGATCAGCGCATTGTGAACCTTTGCGTCCACCTGTAGTCCGTCCATATAGGGCATAATTCTTCCTTTCATTTGCATCTCACTATGCATATGGGAAAGAATTATGTATTTATGAGGGAATTTTATTAATCTATTCGCATAATATTACAATTCGATAAAGCTATATATCCGAACTATTTTCTTGATTGCGCAAATGCTGCATCGCGGTGGCATAGCCACCGTCGGAACCGTCAATGAAATGGATATGGGAGCTGTCAAACACCGATGAAACCACGCAGGTTATCAGCGCTTCATCCTGCACATGCAGTCCGAATTTGATTATTCCTTCTTCGGCTGCAGTTTCCAACTGGCTGCGCAGGGCGGCAATCGAATCCACTGAACAATCGAGCGTCATCATCAATCCGTCATTGAATTTTTGATAGTCGATATTTGCAGCAATCTCGGCGCGATATTGATCTGGCTTGAATCCACCCACCGGCGCAGATGTTTTGAACACCACCCAGAAAAACACCGTCTCCGCCAAGGTTCGCGCCCAACGGGCAATTGACCCAACCGAACTCAACTTGGTGTGGCTTTGCAATTTCATCGAGTCGGAAGGCCAGCGAATGTCCGGCCCCGCCTGTGGCACCGGGTTTACCGCCCCTGCCCTGGTCAAACCGGCGACGATGTCCCGGGTGAACTGGTCAAACTGGCGCGAGCCGGCCTCCAATGGTTTGACAATCAGTGAAATCACCTTGCCCCGACTTGGCCGAACCGGACCCCATTGGCACGACAGGCCGGTCAGATCCGGATCGCCTTGCGAAGCGCCGCTATCCAACGCCAGCTTGCCTTTTTTGAGCTGGCTTTCTGCCCATTCCAGCCCGCCGCCGGTAAACAGCGCATATCGAACGTCCTTGGAGGCCTGCCAGAACGCGGCCTGTACTTCGAAACCGGCACGCCTGACATCAGCAATCGAGATCATGCCGACTCGCATCTGAAACCCCAGTTCCTTTGACACCCAGTTGGCGACCTGATCCAGCGCCGTGGAGGCGACCGATATCTGGTCTGGCCTGACGACAAAATGGGCTCCGTCACCGCCGAAGGAAAACAGCTGCAGCTTTTCGCCAAGCGCATTGGTGACAGCGCTGATCGTCGCGGCACCGGCGAAATTGACCGATTTGTATTCCCCGGATGCTATCGCAGAGGAGGAATCGACGATATCTGCGACACCAATCTGCCAGTCATCGGGAAGCGCAAGATATTGCGACGGATCCGCCGCCTGGCCGAATTCAGTGAGCACCGGAATGTCTGTTTCGGCGATGTTGAGCGTCATGTCAGGTCCCTGATTTGCCAAAGGTGACTGTGAACGCAAATCGGCGGCGAGTCACGCCGGATATATCAAGCGCAAATCGATGTGTTTCAACGTGTGGATGAGTCGCAACGGGGATTCAGATTTGGTGCCATGTGCGAGTTGAACCAACAAATTGGTGATTGCTTCAAAGCGAACTTCATGGGCAAATATGGCGCTAACCCAAGTTCAATTGCGGATCGACTCATGTCTCTTTTCCACGGCCTTTCAGCATTCCCCATCACCCCGACGGACGCCCAGGGGCGGATCATCAAGGACGAGCTGGAAATGCTGCTGGAACGCCTCGCGACGGCGCAGGTGAATTCAATTGGCCTGCTGGGCAGTACAGGGGGGTATGCTTATCTCAGCACCGGGGAACGAAACCGCGCGGTCAGCACCGCCGTCGACCATATCAACGGTCGGGTGCCGATTATCGCAAGCGTTGGCGCCCTGCGGACGGATGAAGCGGTGGGTCTGGCGCAGGTTGCAGAAAAGGCCGGTGCAGATGGTTTGTTGTTGGCTCCGGTCTCTTATACGCCGCTGACCGATGACGAAGTCTATCAGCATTTTCTGGCCGTGGCTTGTGCAACCAGCCTGCCGCTGTGCATTTACAACAACCCGTCCACCACCCATTTCACCTTCAGCATTGAGCTGTTGCAACGGCTGGCACAGGTCGAAACCATCGCGGCGGTAAAGATGCCGCTGCCACCCCAGATGGCATTCTCAACCGAGCTCGCCACTTTGCGAAAAGCTTTGGCGCTTGATTTCTCCATTGGTTATAGCGGCGACTGGGGATGTGCCGCCGCCCTTCTTGCCGGTGCTGATGGCTGGTTCAGTGTTATCGGTGGTCTGCTGCCCGGGCCCAGCATGCAACTCACCAAGGCGGCACAGGAGGGCGATCAGAAGGAGGTCGATCGGATAAATGGACTGTTTCAGCCGCTTTGGAACCTGTTTCAGGAATTCGGCAGTCTGCGGGTAGTCTATGCAGCGGCTAATTTGCTGCAACTGACCAGCGCCCAACCACATTTGCCGGTACAAGCCCTTAAGCCGGAGGATGTTGAAAGAGTTAAACTGGCTGTAGAGGCATTGGACATTTAGACCCGTCACTCCAGAAGCTCAGCTTCAAACGGATAGGTCGACAAGAGCTCATATCCATCTTCCGTCACCAGAACCTGTTCCTCAAGCTTGACCCCGTCGCGCTCGCCCTTGGGGCCCATATAGCTTTCGATGGTCAACACCATGCCGGCTTGCAGAACACCGTCATAGGGATTGGGGCCGCGATGGGCCGGGTTGATCTTGGGGTATTCGTCGCACATGCCGACCCCGTGGATGATGCAGGTATAGGCATTTTCCTGGCATTCTTCTGGAATCGGGAAAGAGTGTTGCTGGATCTCCAGAAAGCTGATGCCGGGCCGGATCAGGGCCAGATTGTGTTGAATCTCCGCATAGGCAAGCCGGTAGATTTCCTTTTGACGCCTGGTTGGTTTTGCCGGACCGCAATGGAAGGTGCGCGACACGTCACAGAAATAGCCCTTCGGCCCCACCATGTCGGTGTCGAAGCCCACCATATCGCCGGATTCGATCACCCGCTGGCTGGCCTCCTGATACCAGGGGTTGATGCGTGGTCCCGATGCCAGCATGCGGCCATCGTGCCACTCACCGTGATTGGCCAGATTGGTATAGTTCAGCAGGCCCCATAATTGCAGTTCGGTGACCCCGGGTCGCAAGGCCTGTTTCATCTTGGCGATGCCCAGTTGCGCCACATCAATGGCCCATTTTATGCACTCGATTTCATCGGCTGATTTGATCAGCCTTGCCTTTTCTGACAGGGCAATGCCGTCGACGACTTCCAAGCCCCGCTGCAGGCAGGCCTGGGTGACGCTGGGATTGACATATTCGATGGAAACACGGCGATTGTCGCTGCCGATCTCGTCTAGATACTTCACCAGCGCATCCGCAAACAGGCGGGCATTGTCAGCCAAATTGTCGCCGGCGTCGAAGAAAGAAATATGATTGGCTGGTTCGCCGCGATCGATCAGCGGACTGTCGGCGTAACCACCATAAATCACCGTTGGCCCCGCCACCGACATCAGCAAATAGGTGGTCGGAATGCGCGACTGAAACAGCGCATAGGTGCTGTAGTCCACGGCGTAGCGCAGGCTGACAGGATTGACCATCACATGGACATCGACGCCTGCGGCGCGCATCTGGTCGCGCAGGCGTTGGGTCCGGTAGGCATAGAGACGGTCGATGTCGATTTCCGGCAAAGCCCGGTATTGACGCAGATCACTCCACTGGTCACCGACAACCAGGTCGTCTGCCGAAAGGCGCGGTTGATCTTCGGGCAAATTCATCCAGCCAGCCCCCGTGTCTCGTTGGCGACCAGTATGGCGGCTGAAGGCCGACCTTTACGTCAAAAATTCGCCTTCTGATGCTTGGAAAGCGTCCGATGCAATCACGATCTGAAGTCCTTGGCTGACAGGTCATATTTGCTCAATCGGTCGTAAAATGTATTGCGCGGCAGGCCGAGATTTTGCGCCGCCTTGGGGGCGCTGCCGCGGGTGCGTTTCAGACTTTCAATCAACACCATCTTTTCAAACGCCTCCACCTGATCGGACCAGGAGAGGTTGGCCGTTGCGCCCGACTGAACCTTGATGCCAAGCGCATAGGACGTGGCAAAACTGCGCAGCTCCGGCAGATTGCCGTCCCAATTGCGGCATAAAATATCGGCCAATATCGCGTCACTGATCTCCGGCATATCAATGTCGAGATTGCGCGCTGTCTGGCGCAACAACACCTCAAATATCTCGGGCAGGTCCTCATGCCTCTCATCGATCGTCGGCAGATTGATCTCCACCATCTGCTGCAGCACTTCCGGGCGGTCTTCCAGGCCGTTGCCCTGAAGTTCCGGCAGGCTGAGTTGTGACAGTGAAATCAATCGCACATCGTCATTGGTGCCCACACAATCGAGTATCTCGCTCACCTGATCAAAATCGGCCTGTTCAAAATTATTGCAGACCAGATCAACACCTTGGCTAACCTCCCTCAGCGGTGACAGGTCAACGGTCGCACCGATGGCAAAATTGAAGCGCAGGATCGGAACACGCTCCGCCGGCAGTTGATTGATCACATAGGCGGCCTGGCGTTTTCCCACTCCACCGGCGCCGGTGAGGTGTACATGACCACGCGACTTGGCGACATTGCGCAGGGCCAACCGCAGCGCTTCGGTGGCTGCTCCTGAGCCTGGAAAATTCACCGCTGCCGGATCATTACGCAACAATTCGCGCTCGGCCTGTCGGGATTTCAGCACCAGTTTACGATGTGCCAGAGCCCGGGTCAGCACATCAACAAGCCGGTCGGGACTGCAGGGTTTTTCAAGATAGTCCCACGCTCCTTCCTTCATCGCCCGCATCGCGGTGGGGACGTCGCTGTGGCCGGTCAGCAGAACCACAGGCAGCTCTTCATCTGCCGAGCGAACCGAGGCCAAAACATCAAAACCATCCTGGTGGGGCATGCGGATATCCGACAGGACGACGCCGGGAAAGTTCGCCCGGAAATAGCGCCGCGCCTGCACATAGCTTGCCATCGGCAAGACTTCCATGCCAGCCAGTTCAATGCTCTGTGCCAGGGACAGGCGCAATGGCGCATCATCCTCGATCAGCAATACGCGACCGGTCATCGGGTTTCTCCTTCCTCAGTCGGTTTTAACGTGACGACAAATTCAGCCCCGCCTTCGGCGTGAGTGGCAGCAACAATGTCGCCGCCGAAACTGCCGACAATGCCGTAACTGATCGACAGACCCAGCCCCAGCCCCTTGGAAGCCCCCAATTCCTTGGTAGAAAAGAACGGTTCAAACACCCGCCCCGGATCGGCAATGCCGGGTCCGTTGTCACGGACGCGCAGAGTCACCAGCGTTTCGTCCGCCTTCAGATCCAGCCAAATCTGCGGATTTGGTGTCTGCGCCATGGCGTCGACCGCATTGGTCAACAGATTGACCAGCACCTGTTGCAGGCGAACATGGCCGCCCAGCACCAGAACTTCATGTGCCGGCAGATTGGAATGAACTTCGACCAAGTGTTTTTTCAGCGTCGTGTCGACCAGCGTCATCGCCTCATTGATAATCAGCTTCAGATCAACGGTTTCCACATCCTCTCGCTCAGCCCGGGCAAAGGCCCGCAGGTTTTTGACAATCCGGTCCATGCGGTTCACCTGACCGGTGATCTGGTCAAAATTGGCCGATGCATCCGTCAGGCGCTCCAGATCCAGATAGCGGCGACCATTCTCTGAAAAGTTCAGGATGGCTGCCAATGGCTGGTTCAGTTCGTGACTGATCCCCGCCGACATCTGACCAAGGGCGGTCATCTTGGTGGCCTGGACCAGTTGATGCTGGGTGGCGCGCAGTTGAGCGGCGCGTTCTTCGACCCGGATTTCCAACTGAGCATTCATCGCCCCTTCCAGGGCAAGTTTTTCACTGATCCGCTGCCGCCAGAAGAAGGCAATCAGTGCGATCAGACCCAACACCGCCAACAGGGCTGCGGCCAGCGACGCCTGCAACTGCGCTGATGACCGGGCCGGGGCAATATCGATGAAGCCACGAACTGTCATGTCGATCTGCGGCACATCGGCTGCCACCACCAGGGCACGGTCCGGCAAGTCGGACTGAAACTCGAAACTCCATATTTCATGCGTGGCCACAGTCTCGCGACCATGGCTTGGGAATTGCGCATATTCGCCCCCTGGCGTCAGTGAGTCACGATCCTGTCGCAGCAGCAGCGATGGTCGGTTGGAAACGAAGACAACGTCATTTTCGTCAAAGAACCCGATCGATTCCGGCACCACGCTCCACTCAAATTCCAGACCCGCAATATCCGCTGAAATAACAATTGCGCCAATGGGCGCCGGCCCATCAGCCAAGACACCTCGGCTGAACTTGAATTGCCGCACGCCGTTTTCCAGCCGATGGGTCAGCCCCAATCGACCATTTATCGCTGCCTGGAGGAGCGCATCATCATTCAGGTTTTCCAATCGACCCAATGGTTGCGACGTTGCCAATATCCGCCCTTCTGCGTCGGTCAGTTCAATTCTAACCGCACCATAGGTGAGCGACTGACGGCGCAGAAACTCGTTCATGTGAGGTCGCATGGCGGGAATGGAGACCGCCTTGGCCGTGCGAGGATCGCGCGCCAGCAAATTGGCCAGTACCCGATATCGATCCAATTGGTCGACAAGACGCTCTTTCGCCTGTTTAACGCGGATTTGGCCGGCTTCAGCCAACTGGTCGAGGTTATTGTGATAGACTGTTCTGTGCAGATATCCGACGGCCAGCACCACAAGGATGAGGTAAAACAGGGCACTCAAGAGGACGATATTTCGGATTTGCAAATCAGGCTTGCCGATGGGTTGACGCTCGCATTTAACCTAATCAGCTTGGTCACAGCAAAACAAGAATATTGTCCGAAAATTCGGACAAACCAGATTCCTCCAAATGTAAAAAGTGATAATCTTTTGTTTTATAAGGATAAAAATTTTTTTCAGAAATCGCTTTGACGAGACTCAGTGACGAATCTTGGATGGGTTGTCGATACGCGACATCTGGAAACCAAACGGGAGGACCCCCATGAAAACGATTTTGAAAGCCGCCGTAACGGCCGCGCTTTTGGCAAGTTCAACAGCTGCTTTCGCCGCCTGTGACGAAGGCGAAGTTGTCATCAAGTTCAGCCATGTCACTAATACGGACAAGCACCCCAAGGGCATCGCCGCCAGCCTGCTGGAAAAGCGGGTCAACGAAGAGATGAACGGCAAGGCCTGTATGGAAGTCTTTCCGAACTCTACCCTTTATAACGACAACAAGGTGTTGGAGGCCATGCTGCAGGGTGACGTTCAACTGGCCGCCCCGTCGCTGTCCAAGTTTGAAAAGTTCACCAAAAAATTCCGCATCTTCGACCTGCCCTTCATGTTTAGGGACATTACTGCAGTCGAAGCCTTCCAGGCGTCCGACGCCGGACAGAAACTGCTTGGCAGCATGAAGCGCCGCGGCCTGCAGGGTCTCGGCTATTGGCACAATGGCATGAAGCAGATGTCGGCCAACAAGCCGCTGGTTCTGCCAACCGACGCCAAGGGTCTGAAATTCCGCGTTCAGTCCTCCGATGTGCTGGTGGCACAGATGGAAGCGATTGGTGGCACGCCCCAGAAAATGGCCTTCTCAGAGGTCTATGGTGCCTTGCAACAGGGCGTAGTCGATGGACAGGAAAACACCTGGTCCAATATCTATGGCAAGAAATTCTTTGAAGTGCAGGACGGTATCACCGAAACCAATCACGGCATTATCGATTACCTGCTGGTCACCTCGGTTGACTGGCTCGATGGTCTCAATCCAGATGTGCGCGACCAGTTCGTGACAATCGTTGATGAGGTCACCGCCACCCGCAACAAGGAATCAACCGCCGTCAACGAAGCCGCCAAGCAAGCTGTTATTGCCGCCAAGGGAACTGTACGGTCACTGACACCTGAACAGCGCTCAGCATGGGTTGAAACCATGAAGCCGGTCTGGAGCAAGTTCGAAAAGGACGTTGGCGCCGACAATATCGCCGCCGCCCAGGCGGCCAATCAGATCAACTAGATCTACCCAGGCTGCGCAACTGAATTGAGGTTGCGCAGCCTCTTTATCACGACATTCGGGGACGGAACGATGGACGGAATTACCTGGCTTGACCGGCTGGAGGAGCGACTTATTGCTGTCATTCTCGGGCTGATGACGCTGATCACCTTTGCCAATGTGGTCGCCCGTTTCATGGAAACCAATATTTTGTGGGCGCTTGAGGCAACGGTCTTTTTGTTTGGCTGGTTGGTCTTGCTGGGGGCTTCCTATGCGGTGAAAATCGGCGCTCATCTGGGGGTGGATGCGGTGATCAACATGTTGAACTCCAATGCCCGCCGCAACATCACCCTGTTCGCCGCCCTTTGCTGCATCGCCTATGCTTTCCTGATGCTGAAAGGCGCCTGGGATTACTGGGCGGTCTTTGCCGATCTGCCCCCAACATCTGGACGCTGGTTCCCCACCGGCCTTGAAGACAAGTTCCGCAGCCAGTCCTTCTACGAGGTTCAGGACATTCCGATGCTGAGCATTTTTGGCTTTCTGGAAGGCTGGATCAACTACGACGAGGCATATGAAAAGCTGCCAAAAGTGATCCCCTATCTGGTGCTGCCCGTGTCGATGGCGTTGCTGCTCTACCGCTTTGTCCGTGCTGGCATCGCCATCTATCGCGGCGGTGAATCGAAACTGATCGTCAGCCACGAAGTCGAGGATGCGCTTGAAGAAGTGGCCCTGAAAGACGGGGAGAAATAAGTCATGGAAGTCGCTCTCCTATTCGGCCTGATCATCGTTCTGCTGTTGTGCGGTGTGCCGATTGCCGTGTCGCTTGGCCTGTCTTCAGTATTGTTTTTGCTGGTCTTTTCCGACTCGTCCCTGGCCTCGGTTGCGGCCACATTGTTTGAAGCCTTTGAGGGTCACTTCACCCTGCTGGCCATTCCGTTTTTTATTCTCGCCTCTTCGTTCATGTCGACGGGTGGCGTGGCGCGGCGGATCATTCGCTTCTCCATCGCCTGTGTGGGCCACCTGCCCGGTGGCCTGGCGATTGCCGGAGTGTTTGCTTGCATGATGTTTGCCGCCCTTTCCGGCTCCTCCCCGGCGACTGTTGTGGCGATCGGCTCAATCGTCATCGCCGGCATGCGCCAGGTGGGCTATACGAAGGATTTTGCCGCCGGCGTAATCTGCAATGCCGGCACGTTGGGCATTTTGATTCCTCCATCAATCGTCATGGTGGTCTATGCCGCTGCCGTTGAAGTATCGGTTGGGCGCATGTTTCTGGCCGGTGTTCTGCCGGGCCTGTTGGCGGGTTTGATGCTGATGACGGCGATCTATGTGATTGCCAAAGTGAAGAATCTGCCCAAGGGCGACTGGGCCGGTTGGCATGAAATATTCGCCTCGGCGCGCGACGCCGCCTGGGGTCTGTTACTGATCGTTATCATTCTGGGCGGCATTTACGGCGGCATATTTACCCCCACCGAAGCTGCCGCCGTCGCCGCCGTCTATGCCTGGATTATCGCCACGTTCGTCTATCGCGACATGGGACCGCTGACCACCGGCGAGGGAGAAAAGAACGTCTCGTTGCTGAAGAAACCGCAGGCGCTGATTACCGCACTTTACCACCCGGACACCCAAAAGACCCTTTATGACGCCGGCAAGCTGACCGTTACCCTGTTGTTTGTGATTGCCAATGCACTGATCCTCAAACATGTGCTGACCGACGAGCAGATCCCCCAGAGGATTACCGAAGCGATGCTGGCAGCCGGGTTCGGCCCGATCATGTTCCTGATCGTGGTCAACATCATCCTGCTGATAGGTGGTCAGTTCATGGAACCCTCCGGCCTGTTGGTCATCGTCGCACCGCTGGTGTTTCCGATTGCCATTGAATTGGGCATTGATCCGATCCATCTGGGCATCATCATGGTGGTCAATATGGAGATCGGCATGATCACACCTCCGGTGGGGCTCAACCTGTTTGTCACCTCCGCGGTGGCAGGCATGCCGATGATGTCGGTGGTCAGGGCGGCCCTGCCCTTTGTCTGCGTGTTGTTCGTGTTCCTGATCCTGATCACCTATGTGCCATGGATTTCCACGGTGCTGCCCAATGCCGTGATGGGGCCGGAGATCATTACGAAATAGGCTGGCGCGTCTAACCTTGCAGATATCAACCCTTGATCCGCGCTCCAGCGGGGATCATCGGATCTGCAGCGTTGAGCTTTTCCATGGCAAAGCCGGCGGCCTGCTTGTAGCGGGCCATGAAATCTGATCGTTCCTGCGGTGGTATCACGTCATCAATATTGTCGAATTCGCCGCCGCAGCGCTCATTGACCATGTTCAACAGGCCAAAGGGCCCGGACCCGCGATTGCGCAGGACCAATTCTGAAACCGGACCGCACAGGGTCTCATCATAATCCCTCAATGCGGCCTGGTTGATCCCATGGGCCAGCATTTTCTGCCCCAATGTGCGGGCATCAATGATTGCCTGACTGGCGCCATTTGACCCGGTTGGATACATGGCATGGGCCGCATCTCCCATAAGAACCACAGATCCATCTCTCCAGGTGGGGATCGGGTCGCGGTCGATCATCGGGTTTTCATAAGCAGTTTCAGCCCCGCGGATCAGCGCCGGAACGTCAAGCCAGTCATAGGTCCAGCCATCGAAATGGTGAACAAAGTCCTCGATCTGTGCCGGTTTGAACCAGCCGCTCTTGCGGTTTTCAGGATCATCAAAGGTGACCTCGGCGATCCAGTTGATATCGGCGTAGCCGTCTTCATCGGTTGGCGAGATGGGATAGATCACCATGCGCTGACGATGGGTGCCGAGGCCGACAAAGGACGATTCCGTGCGGATCGGTCTGGCCCGCGTCTTGCCCCGCCACATCAGCGCACCCCCCCAATGAATGGGTGGTTGGTCTGGATGCATCTGTGCCCGGATGGCTGAATGAATGCCATCAGCGCCAATCAACAAGCAGCCTGTTTCCCTGCTTTGATTGCCGCTTGCGTCAGACAATAAGAGTGTGACCGTGCCATCATCGCCGTTTTCATAGCCGACGGCTTTGGCGTCCAGCTGGACTGCATCTTTGCCGGCCCGTTCCACCAGCTTGTCATACAGCATCATCTGAAAGGCGCCGCGATGCACCGCATATTGTGACCAGCGGTAACCTGCATGGGTGCCGCGGGGTTCGGCATAAATTTCCTGTCCCTGCTGACCCACCAGTGCCCATTCCTCGGCTGGCAATCCGACGGAATTCAGATCTTCTGCGGTGATGCCCATATCGAACAATTCTCGCACGGCATTGGGCTGGATGTTGATACCAACGCCCAGCGGCCTGAGCTCGCGCACCGACTCAAAGACCGTGCATTGCACGCCGATCTGATGCAGCGTCAGGGCCGTCGCCAATCCGCCAATGCCACCACCGGCAATCAATACTCTTGGTTTGGTCAATATACCGCGGGCTCACACAATCGTCGATGATCGAGCCTAGATCAGCTGATCCGGCATTGCCAAGTCCGACTTACGACGCGTGTTTTTGAGCTTCTCCGGCCACATAGGTCTGGGCAATCGCCCGGTCATCGCCCAGCGTCTGCAAAACGAACAATTCTTCAGCCAGCGTGGTCACTCGCTCCATGCGAATGCTCATGGGACGGGTGGCAGACGCATCAAGCACGACAATATCGGCGTCGGTGCCGGCGTCCAGCGTGCCGATCTTGTCAGCAAGTCCCAGGGTCGTGGCATTGCCAAGCGTGATCCAGTGAAATGCCCGGAGCGGGTGCAGCCTCTGGCCTTGCAGTTGCAATATCTTGTAGCCTTCGCTCAGCGTAGTGAGCATCGAATAGCTGGTCCCGCCGCCAATATCGGTCGCAATAGCGTTGGTAATCCCCCGCGACCGCAACCCGGCGTCGTCGAACAGACCGCTGCCCAGGAACAGGTTGGAAGTCGGACAGAAAACCGGATGGGCACCGGTTTCCGCCAGGGCGTCGATTTCACGGGGTTTCAGATGAATCGCATGGCCCAAAAACATCTTGTCGCTGAGCAGGCCATGGGATTGATAGACGTCGAGATAATCGCGCGCCTTGGGATAGAGTTCCGCTGTATAGGCAATTTCGGCATGGTTTTCCGACAGGTGAGTCTGGATGAAACATTCTGGATGCTCGGCCACCAGAGCGCCGGCCATTTCCATCTGTTCCGGTGTTGAGGTAATCGCAAAACGTGGGCTGATGGCATAATGGGCGCGCCCCTTGCCATGCCAGTTGGCAATCAGTTCCTTGCTGTCATCATAGCCGGATTGCGGTGTGTCGGTGAGATTGTCAGGGGCATTGCGGTCCATCAGAACCTTGCCGCCGATCATACACATATTGCGGCGCTGCGCTTCCTCGAAATAGGCGTCCGCCGATTCCTTATGCACCGAGCAATAGGCGACAGCAGTTGTCGTGCCATGGGCGGTCAGTTGGTCGTAAAACTCACCCGCCATGCGACCACAATGGTTTTCATCGTGAAACCGCGCCTCTTCCGGAAAAGTGTAATTGTTCAGCCAATCCAGCAATTGCGCGCCCCAGGAGGCGATGACATGCATTTGCGGGAAGTGCAGATGGGTGTCGATAAATCCGGCCATCAACAGATGGGGACGATGATCAATGATTTCGGTGGTGCCATCTGCGTTGGCTTTGATCTGCTCATAATCGCCGGAATCGACAATCACCCCGTCTGCAACCAGTAATGCCCCGTCCTCGATATAGGAATAGGCATCCGTGTCTTCAGGCCCCTGAGGTTCTGAGACGAAGTTCAATATGCGGCCACGGAGGAGTTTCTTGGAAGCCATGGTAATTTTCGATCTGTTGTGAGACTACATGAAAAGGGCCTCCCCAGGGAGGCCCTTTCGTTTTGTTGTTTTATGGGTCAGGCGTCCGCTGGTCGCGGCGTTGCCTCTTCGACCACGACGTCGGGATTGGCCAAATCCTCTTCCTTGTGGAACATCGGATAGATGTAGAGGAAGGCAGCGGCTATCAGATATCCGACAGTCACACCGCTCAGCGACGGCATGTGCAGGCCGGCAGAGTGGACGATACCAATCAGCGACATGACGGCCGCGGCAAGGGCAAATCCACCGGCATTCTTAAACCGGCCGTCAATGACACTGGCCACAATGGCACCCCAGACCAGACCGGTCAGGATAGCACCCTGCGACAGAGCCAGGTGACCTTCGTAATGGGCCCCCTGCTGCAGCAATGCAGCGGTCAGGGCATCATCACCAAGACGTGGCAGGCCTTCGACACCGGAAGCACCAAGGGCACCCATCAGCGATCCCCACTTGGTCACCAGGAAGCTGGAGACATGAGGCATCATGGCAATGGTCACCGCGGCCATGTGCTCGGTTTTTACCGAATGGGCCGTATTGGTGATCAGGCTGAGTGCCACAAACACCAGAACCGGTGCCGCTGCCGCGACAGGGATCAGGTTGTTGAGGAAGGCCAGCAGACCGAAGAAGGCGGCAAACGGGATGATTGCGCCAACACCGATGATATAACCGGCATGGGCTTCCATACGCTTATAGGCAGGATGACCGATATAAACGGTGGTTGGGAAAGGTGAGCCAAACAGCGCACCAATCATCGTGCCAGCGCCATCAGTTACCTGACAGGTGGCCACCGGATAGTGATCGCCCGCCGCTTCAGCGCTTTCGACATTGTTCATGGTTTCAATGAAGTTGTAGATCTGCACCGGCACCAGAACCAGGAACAGTTCCGGATTGGCAAACAGATGCTGGATACCGGCAACCAAATCGCCAAAATAGGGAACTGGCGGGTAGAAGCCGACGCCTTCAAAGCTGAACGACGCCTCGCCGATCAGCAAGGCAACAACGGTACCGACGATCAACGCCAGCAGACCGGCTGGAATGTTGAATGGCAGACGGAACCGGCCGACCAGACCCCACAGGATGATGATCAGTGACGCAAAGCCGACATAGGGATTTTCAAAAATCGTCGCCAGCGGCACCGTGCCGATGAAGACCAGCGCGATGCCGCACAATGTGCCGAGCATGCCGGCGCGTGGCGTAACGCGTTTCAGCATCGGACCGACGATCGCACCGAGAGCTGCAACAATGCCCCCCATAAACCCGGCGCCGATACCGACCTGCCAGGCCAGCAGAGGATCATTGGTTGACCAGTAGATCGGTCCAATGACGCCGAAAAGATAAACAAACATCACCGGCGTGCTGATGCCATAGGGCAAGGCGGTGACGTCTTTGCCGTTCTTTTCGGCAATCCGTTTGGCCATCAGTACATAGACGATAATACCAGCCAGAATGGCCACGGCAGCACCAGGCACGATGCGGCCATAAACGATCTCGGCAGGCATGTTAAAGACAAATTGGCAGATGCCCGCCAGCACCATCAAATTGATAAGGTTATCGGTAAACAAAGCCCAGAAAGCGCTGAAGTCACTTCGCGCAATCAGCTTATAGCTGTAGGGTTGATCGGACATTTCAGAGTTCTCCGCAGTTAGGTGTTCGGTTAAAGGCCGGCAGTATTGGAGTTTCTGCCGGATAAGGTGTTCTCGACCTTGATGGATGCAGCGATTGCACCGCGAGGCTTGGATGGCCGGGCGCATTGATCAGCCCCCAAAATAGCCATCACTTCAGCCGCAACGAATGAGGCTATGACTTGTGGACGCTTGTCCCCGCCGACGGCAGCAGTTTTGCCACCAATCGGACAGACCAGATCAGCAGCAGACAGGCCGTCACACATTTTGCGGCACCAGGATTCAAACTTGGCCCGCTTGGTCTTCGAACCGATCAAGCCGACATAGGCCGCATCGCCCCGTTCCAGGGCAGCAGAAGCAAGCAGAAAATCCAGGCCATGATCATGGGTAACCACAATAAATGCGCTGCCTGGCGAAGCGGTAAGAATATCCACTTCCGGAATGGCCCGGTGACGCCGCTCCACAGGGGCGTTGTTCATTTCCAACTGGTCTTCGCGGGAATCGATCAAGATGGTGCGCACCGGCAGCAAGGCGAAAAAGTCTGCCATTGCACGACCAACATGGCCGGCCCCCATAATGTAGACATGGGGCAGCTCGTTGTTCGACCTGGTGCGCGCATCGATTGCTACCGCACGATCCCGCCTGCTCATCCGCGTCAGCTGAACTTCCACGCGGCCACCGCAACATTGGCCAATTTCTGGCCCCAGCGGCACGTCCATCACACCGCTGATGTCACCGCGCTCAAGCAGTGCACGCGCTTCGTCGATGACCATCTGTTCCAGCCGACCACCGCCAATGGTGCCAAACAGGCCATCGGCGGAGACATACATTTTCGTGCCTTCATCACGCGGCGACGAGCCGGCCACCTTTGTCAGGTGAACCTGTGCGACATGATTGTTAGCGGCAAAGAAGCGCGACAATTTGATATCATCAGCCATCATCAACCCTCCCGGCGCAGTTGATCGACCGCCAGCAGCACCCGTTCCGGTGTCGCCGGACTGTCGAGACGCGGGCAGCGCTGATAATCCGCCTCACTGGCCACGGCCATCGACAGGGCTTCGAGAACGGAAATGCCAAGCATGAAGGGCGGCTCGCCAACAGCTTTTGAGCGCTTGATGGTCGGTTCGTGGTTTTCCGACCAACTGGCCAGATCAACGTTGAATATTTTTGGACGGTCGGATGCCAGCGGAATCTTGTAGGTCGAAGGCGCGTGGGTTCTCAATTGCCCGGCATCGTCCCACCACAATTCTTCGGTGGTCAACCATCCCATGCCCTGAATGAAGGCGCCTTCAACCTGGCCTTTGTCGATGGCCGGATTGAGCGATTTGCCGACATCATGGAGAATATCGGTGCGTTCTACCTGATATTCACCGGTCAGCGTGTCGATGGAAACTTCCGAACAGGCCGCGCCATAGGAGAAATAATAGAAAGGTCGTCCGGTACCGGCAGCGCGGTCCCAATGGATTTTCGGGGTTTTGTAGAAACCAGCTGCCGACAATTGCACGCGGGCCATATAGGCCTGGGCGATAAAATCGTCGAAGGAAAGTTCCTCTGACCCGATCCGCACGCGATTATTGTCAAAGACCACATCATCCTCGGAGGCCTGCCACTTCTCCGCGGCGAATTTGACCAGTCGTTCCTTGATCTGACGCACCGCATCGAGAGCTGCCATGCCGTTCAGATCGGAGCCTGAAGAGGCAGCGGTGGCCGATGTGTTGGGCACCTTTTCTGTGGTCGTCTTGGTGATCTTGATACGATCGATGTCGACCTGAAAGCCATCGGCCACGACTTGGGCAATCTTGGTGTTCAGCCCCTGCCCCATCTCGGTGCCGCCGTGATTGAGCTGGATCGATCCATCGTTATAGACGTGGACCAGGGCACCGGCCTGATTGTACCAGGTGGCGGTGAAGGAGATGCCGAATTTGACCGGTGTCAGCGCTATGCCTTTGCGGATCACGCCGCGTTTGGCGTTGAATTCCAGCACCGAATTGCGACGTGCCTGATAGTCAGCGCTCTGCTCCAGTTCATCGACAATGCGGTCAATGATGTTGTCTTCCACCGTCTGATGGTACGGCGTCACATTGCGACCGTCGCCGCCGTCGCTCTCGCCGCCGTCGCCGCCGCCGCCATAGAAATTGGCTTTGCGGATTTCCAGCGGATCCTTGCCCAGCTTGTAGGCAATTTCCTCCATCATGCGCTCAGCGATGATCACGCCCTGTGGTCCGCCAAAGCCACGGAAAGCTGTGTTGGAGACCGTGTTGGTCTTCATCGGGCGGCTGACCAGCCGAACATTGGGGTAATAATAGGCGTTGTCGGCATGAAACAGGGCACGGTCGGTAACCGGGCCTGACAGGTCCGCAGAAAAACCACAGCGGGCGGCGAATACACCATCAACGGAGGTGATTTTGCCATCGTCGTCGAAACTGACGTCGTAGTCGGCGACAAAATCGTGTCGTTTGCCGGTTGCCATCATGTCCTGGTCCCGGTCGGGGCGGATTTTGACAGCGCGGTTCCACTTTTTGGCCGCCATTGCCGCGACGGCGCAGAACAGGTTCATCTGCGTTTCCTTGCCGCCGAAGCCGCCGCCCATGCGGCGTACATTCAGCGTCACCGCGTTTGAGGCAATCCCCAGAACCCGAGCCACCATATGCTGGGCTTCGCTCGGGTGCTGGGTGGAGGAATGAACGATCACATCTTCATCTTCGCCCGGCAGGGCAAACGCGATGTGGCCTTCCAGATACATGTGATCCTGCCCACCAATCGACATGCGACCGGTGATGCGGTGTTCGCCTTGCTTTTGGCCAGCGGCGACATCGCCACGCTCCAGTTTCAGCGGTGCGGTGACAAATGGATAATCGGCTTCCTGGGCTGCAATCGGATCAAGCGCGTGAGGCAATGGATCGGCGTCGATGACCGCCAGTTCTGCGGCACGGCGTGCCTGGTCACGGGTCTCGGCGACAACCGCAAATAATGGCTGACCCCAGAACTCGATTTTTTCGGTTGGGAATACAGGTTCGTCATTCAAATGGGTCGGACTGATGTCATTGATGCCGGGAATATCATCGGCGGTGAGCACGCCAACCACGCCCGGTGCAGCAAGGACCTTGCTGTAATCAATGCCTTTCAACGTCGCGTGGGCGATTTTCGACACGCCCAGATAGGCATGCAAAGTGCCGATGGGCTCGGCGATATCATCGCAATAATCGGCGCTGCCGGTGACATGTTTGATGGCGCTGTCATGCTTGACGTCGGTGTTGGTACCACCGCGGATTTTGGTCGAATTGCTCATGCCGATACCCCCTGCTGGAGTTGCGGCAGTCTCACCGGTTCATCCTGGCCGGCTGCATGTTCCAGATGGAAGCGGCGCAGCAGATTTTGCGCGGCCAACAGACGATAATCGGCAGAAGCACGCCAGTCGCTGAGCGGAGTGAAGTCGGCTCCCAGCTTGTCGGCGGCGGCGGCCACCACTTCGGCGGTGAAAGGCTTGCCTGTCAATTCAGCTTCGACGGTGGTCGCCCGTTTTGGGGTGGCTGCCATGCCGCCATAGGCGATGCAGGCACTTTCAATCGTGTCGCCAGACAGGGTGAGATGGATGCCAACGGCCACTGATGAAATATCCTCGTCGCGGCGCTTGGAGATCTTGTAGGCCGAGAACAGGTCGGTTTTGGCAGGGATTGGAATGGTGATGGATTCGACAAATTCACCGGGTAGGCGGTCCTGCTTGCCATAATCGATGAAATAATCATCGACTTTGATTTCGCGACGCTCGGCGCCCTTGCGCAGGGTCATTTTTGCCCCCAGGGCAATCAGCACAGGCGGTCCGTCGCCGATGGGTGATCCATTGGCCACGTTGCCGCCGATCGTCCCCATATTTCGAACCTGCCAGCCGGCAATGCGGTCCCAATATTCCGCCAATTGAGGCAGGCTGGCCTCAAGGACAGTTTCAAACTCAGTGTAGGTGACGGCCGCACCGATGGTGATTTCGCTGGCGCTGACATCTATTTTCTTCAGCTCGTCCATGTCAGCGACAAAAATTGCCGGGCTGATCGGCTGCAGGAATTTCGTCACCCACAGGCCAACATCGGTGGCACCGGACACGATGGTCGCATCGGGGTGTTGCTGCAGCAGTTCACCCAGGTCACCAAGGTCAGCGGGAATGACAGCGCGATTGTCGTCTGGACCAATCACAACCCGTTTCCCATCGGAGATTTCATTGAGTTGTTGGGAAATGCTGGCACGTTCTGTTTGCAGAAAATCCTGTGCCGGGCTGTTGTCTTCGCCCAAAGCCATGGCGGCGCGAATGATCGGGTCATAGCCGGTGCAGCGGCACAAATTGCCTTGCAACGCTGTTTCCACCTGTTTCAGGCTCGGTGCCGGATTTTCCATCCACAGGGCATAAAGAGACATGACAATGCCGGGGGTGCAGAAGCCGCACTGGCTGCCGTGAAAATCAACCATCGCCTGCTGAACCGGGTGAAGGCCGCCATCGACCCCGCGCAGATGTTCAATCGTCACAACGTGACACCCGTCTACAGAGGCGAGGAACCGAATGCAGGCATTGACGGATTTGTAGTGCAATTCACCATTGACGAGTCGTCCAACCAGAACCGTGCAGGCACCACAATCACCTTCAGCACAGCCCTCTTTGCTGCCGGTCAATCGCTTGTTGATTCTGAGATAGTCCAGCAAGGTATCGGTCGCGCCCAGATCACCGGTCGACACCTTGGTGCCGTTCAGCAAAAACTGAATTTCATTGCGAATGCTCATACCTGCTCCTCCTCAACTGCGGACACAATTGTCCCAACCCAAATATTAACCAATCTGGATATTCAAAAATACGCGGCTAAATGATAATCTCTTTCAACGTTTCGTTGATAATCGAAGAGGTGTTCACCAATGCCCTATATTGAAAGCCTGCGTGTTTTTGTCCGCACCATGGAATTGGGCAGTATCACCGCGGGCGGCCGAGACCTGCGCATTACCCCGGCGGTGGCCAGCAATCGGGTGAAGGAGTTGGAAAACCGTCTCGGGGTGCGGCTGTTCAACCGCACAACACGCAATCTAAGCGCCACGGAAGTTGGGAAAGTCTACTACGAACACGCCAAGAAAGTGGTTGAATCAGTTGAAGAATCCGAAGCCATCGTGGCCGGATTCTCGGATGCGCCAAGGGGGGCCATCCGAGTCACAGCGCCATTGGGTATTGGTCGACGGATCATATCACCGTTGATTCCGGAATTTGTCGACGCCTATCCGCACACGCAAATCCGCCTGCGCCTGTCGGACCGCAAGGTAGATATCTTTGAAGATGAGTTGGATGTGGCCTTTTTCATTGGCGACCCGAAGGATTCCAATCTGAAACTGCGCAAGGTGATGGATTGTGAGCGCATTTTATGCGCTGCGCCTTCCTATCTTGAACAATTTGGAACGCCGCAAACGCCAGCCGACCTGATCAGCAAGCAGCACAATTGCCTGTTGCTGCGCTATCCGCGCTCGCCGGAATATTTCTGGACCCTGAACACCCCGGACGGAGAAGTACGGATGGAGGTCTCCGGCAAATATGATGCTGACGACGGCGATGTCCTGACGAACTGGGCGCTCGGTGGCTATGGCATAGCCAACAAACCACGCTTTGATGTTGCAGAACATCTGGCCAGCGGCGACCTGGTGGAAGTGCTGCCAAACCACAGGCCCCGGGCGGCGATGTTTGGCTGTCTCTATCCCCACAAGCGATTGCAGGACCCAAAGATCCGGTATTTTGTTGAATTCATGGTGGAGAGATGTCGGCAGTCCATTGCTGATCAATAGCCAGGATTCCTTGACGGTCGCGGCGTTCCGTTCTTCGATAACACTGAACAAGATCAAAGGAGGTTTGATGCCGGAAAAGACCTATCTGGACAACGAGACCTGGCGCTATTTCTGGCACCCGGTGTGCACATCTGCCGAGCTTGATGCGTCAGACACCGGACAGGGGTGTTTGTTGCAGGCGCAGCTTCTGGGAACCGATCTGGTGATTGCAAAGTTCGATGACGGGGTGGTGGCCATGAACAACCGCTGTCCACATCGTTCAGCCAAACTGCATCTGGGCTGGAACCGCGGCGACAGCATTCAATGCGCATACCACGGCTGGCGCTATGGCCAGGACGGATCATGCCTTGAAATCCCCGCCGCGCCCGATGGACCCATTCCAAGAAGGGCTTGCGCCACCTGCTATGATTGCCAGGAGAAATATGGCCTGATCTGGGTGCGGCTCGACGCTAATGCGAAAACCAGCATACCTGCGCACCTGGCCTTCGACGATCCAGAATTCAAATGCGTTTTGGGGCCCAGCTATGACTGGAAGACGCACTCTGCCCGCAGGCTGGAAAATTTTACCGATCTGGCGCATTTCCCGTTCGTACATCCAGAAACTTTGGGCAAGGCTGGCCAGGTGACCTATCTGATTCCTGAGATGCGTTTCGAAGAAGGCGGCAAACTGCGTTATCGCTATGAACCACCAAAGGGAGCCCGCAACGCGATGGACTCAAAGGGTCATCTGTCGCCTCTCGCATTTACCGACTATACGATCCATCTGCCGTTTGGGGTCACGCTTGACATCACGTTGGAAAACGGCACGCGATCGGTGATCTGGATGTGGGCGACACCACTCGACGATATCAATTGCCGCAGTTTCTGGTTCGCCTGCCGCAATACCGATCATGAAGGACCCGATCAGCCGCATATCGACTTGCAGATGCAAATCCTGGAAGAGGACATTCAGGTGGTGGAAAGCCAGGACCCTGAACAGATACCGCATCCGATGGAAGAAATAGCTGTCGGCCCAGATAAGGTTTCGCTGACCTACCGAAAGTGCCTCTACGAGATGTGCCATGCCAAAGCCAAGGGGCCCGGCGTGCTGAAAGACTATCTGTGCAGGAATGAGGACAACATATAGGCCAATAGGCATCTTGGCCGAACGATAATCATCCGACCAATAGCGCACAGGCTAACATCCGGCAGCTAATTGGCCACGGCCATTTCATACCATTTAACCAACAACCGCCGTTCGGCATCCGTCATATCGGTGAGATTGCCCGGCGGCATGGCATGACTGCGGCCAGCCTGCAGGTAGACTTCTCGTGCCTGACTGGCGATGTCTGCCTGGCTCTCCAGAACCACGCCTTTTGGCGGCACGATCAGGCCTTCCCATACGGGTTCTTGCGCATGGCACATGGAGCAGCGCCCCTGCACGGTCTCGGCCGCCTTTTGAAACCCCGGCGCGTTCATGAATTGTTGTTGGCGCGCCGAAGTTGCAGCAGCAGCGGCGTTGGCCTCGCTGCCGGCCGAGAACTTCGGCACTGTCGACAACCAGGCGGCGAGGACGAAGAGGATGGCGGTGGCCAGCCATGTCCAGGTGGGATTGCCAGAGCGGGAATGGATGGAATTGAAATAGTGGCGGATGGTGACGCCCATCAGGAAAACCAGCGCTGCAATAATCCAGTTATACTCAGTGGCGAATGCCAGCGGATAATGGTTGGACAGCATCATGAACAACACGGGCAAGGTCAGGTAGTTATTGTGGGTGGAGCGCTGCTTGGCGATCTTGCCGTATTTTTCATCCGGCGTGCGACCGGCTTTCAGGTCTTCCACCACGATGCGCTGGTTTGGCATGATGATGAAAAACACGTTGCCCGACATGATGGTGGCAGTGAAGGCACCCAGATGCAGGAAGGCGGCGCGCCCGGTAAACACCTGAGTATAGCCCCAGGCCATCAACACCAGCAGGAAGAACAGAAAGATCATCAACCGCGTATTGTCTTCGCCGAATTTCGATTTGCACAAGAGGTCATAGATGACCCAGCCAATGGCCAGCGAGCCGGCGGAGATGGCAATCGCCTGCCAGGTCGACAGATCAGCGACGCGCTTGTCGATCAGGAACAGATCGGCACCGGCATAATAGACAATCGCCAGCATGGCGAAGCCTGATAACCAGGTGACATAGCTCTCCCATTTAAACCAGGTCAGGTGATCCGGCATGGCAGCGGGCGCCACAAGATATTTGCGGATGTGATAAAAGCCACCCCCGTGCACCTGCCATTCTTCCCCATGCGCCCCCTCGGGCAAGTCATCTGCCTTGCGCAGGCCAAGGTCGAGGGCGATGAAATAGAAAGATGATCCGATCCAGGCGATGCCGGTGATGACATGCAGCCACCTGATAGCGAAGGACAGCCAGTCCCACATGACGGCGTAATCGTAATACATGATTTCCTCCAATTCGTGCCGACATCCTGCGGCCAGCCTGGATGCGTGCGATGCAAACAAGACTCGCCCAGGGTCGCAAATACGGGCCATCGGGAGAACAGCGATAAAATTCTAGGACTATCAAATATTTCCGAAGAATGGTAAAATCAACCATGTCTTACGTGGCAAATATCAAGACCTTTGTGCGCGTCTATGAGCTGGGCAGCATGTCGGCTGCGGGTCGCGATCTGCGGGTTTCCGGTGCGGTGACCAGCAGCCGGATTGCCGAGTTGGAAAAGCATCTGGGTGTTCGTCTGTTCAACCGCACCACGCGGAGCCTGAAACCGACGGAACATGGTGAGCTGTTTTACAAAGGCGCAACGCGCATTCTCGATACAATCGAAGAGGTAGAAGGCAGCATTGCCGAGGTCACCGACCAACCGCGCGGATCAGTCTTCATCGCCGCCCCGCTGGGTCTCGGCAAAAAGCTGATCGCCCCGTTGGTACCGTCGTTTAAGGAAAAATTTCCAGACGTGAATGTGCGGCTGCGCCTGTCTGATCGCAAGGTCGATATCACCAATGAGGGTCTGGACGCGGCCTTCGTGCTGGGCGAATTGCGCGATTCTGAAATGCGGGCGCGGGCTGTGCATAGATTTGAACGGGTTCTTTGCGCCTCTCCCGACTATGTGAAAAAACACGGCGAGCCCAGAGGCGGTGACTTTGCCGGGCATGCCTGTCTGCTGCTGCGCTTTCCGGGTGCCGACGAATTTTTCTGGACGCTGCAGGTTAACGGCAAAAACCGTCGCTATGACCCCAAAAGCCCGCTTGAGTCCGATGATGGCGACGTGTTGACCCATTGGGCATTGCAGGGCTGTGGCATTGTCAACAAAACCCGTTTTGAGGTTGCAGACCACCTGGCCAGCGGCGAACTGGTTGAGATCGCGCGGGACACGCCTCCAACGCCACTACCCTTCTCCTGCGTGTTCCCTCACAAGCGATTGCAGGACCCCAAGACCCGGTTTTTGATCGACCATATGGTCCAGGGATGTCGCGAGATTTTGTCCTAGCACCAGTCAGGCCTAACTGCCCCGATAGGTTGAAAAGCTGAAGGGGGAAGCCAGCAGTGGCACGTGGTAATGGGAAGTTGCATCATCTATGCCGAAGCGGATCGGCACCGTGTCAACAAATGGAAATTCGCTGTCCGGCGCCGCGCCCTTGAAATAGCTGCCTATCATGAAAACCAGCTCATAGACCCCGGTCGATAGCTCGCCCTTGGGGATAATCGGCTGGTCGGTGCGGCCATCATCATTGGTCACCGTGGTGGTGATCAGGCGGCGGCGACGGCGGCGGCTGTCCCCTTCCAGTTGATACAGTTCAATCAACACGCCTTCGGCCGGACAGCCGCGTGCGGTGTCGAGTATATGCGTGGTCAAAAATCCCTGGTCAGACATCTTGCTCTCCGGTCACTTGCAAACCTGCCCAACAATGAAGCGAGATGCCCGCGGGATATAGGGGCCTTTGGCTAATGCTCCTTCGCATCGAATTTGATAATCCTGGTAATTTATTGGGATAAGCTAAGAATTGGATTTAAATGGAGTAGCTTCAGTGTTCTATCCAAGAGACATGCACGGCTATGGTGCCTCGCCAGTCGACGCAAAATGGCCCGATCGCGCCAATGTAGCTGTGCAATTCGTCATCAATTACGAAGAGGGTGGCGAAAATTGCCTGCTTCATGGGGATGCGGCATCGGAAGCTTTCCTGTCTGAGATTGTCGGTGCCGCTGCCTGGCCCGGACAGCGCCACTGGAACATGGAATCGATCTATGAATATGGTGCCCGCGCCGGCTTCTGGCGGCTGCATCGCCTGCTTACCGAAAGCAATATTCCGGTCACCGTCTATGGCGTTGCAACGGCTTTGCAAAGGTCCCCCGCCCAGGTCGAAGCGATGTTGGAAGCCAATTGGGAAATCGCTTCTCACGGATTGAAGTGGATCGAGTACAAGGACTTTTCGCGCGAGGAGGAAAAGCAATATCTTGACCAGACGATCGCCCTGCATGAGGCAGCTACCGGCACCCGCCCGCGCGGCTGGTATCTTGGTCGCTGCAGTGAAAACACCGTCGACATTGTCACCGAAGAAGGCGGGTTTCACTACATCTCCGATGCCTATGACGATGACCTGCCTTATTGGCGTCACCACGCCAGTCGCGATCAACTGATCATCCCCTATACGCTGGATTGCAATGACATGCGCTTTGCCACGCCCCAGGGTTTTAATGCCGGTGACCAGTTTGAGAATTATCTGCGGGACACATTTGACACGCTCTATGCCGAAGGTGCCAATGGAGCGCCGAAGATGATGAGCATCGGCCTGCATTGCCGCCTGATTGGTCGGCCAGGCCGACTGGCGGCCCTGAAGCGGTTCATCGATTATGCCAGCGGTCACGACGCGGTCTGGTTTGCCCGGCGTATCGATATTGCCGAACACTGGGCAAAAACTCATCCACCACAATCGCGCCGCCAACGTCCATCCAAACTGGGCAAGGCTGGATTTGTGGAAACCTTCGGTGGGGTGTTTGAACACTCACCATGGATTGCCGAGCATGCCTATGCGGCTGGTCTGGGCCCGGCCAACGACACGTCCGGCGGGCTTCATCACGCCATGAAGATCCAGTTCCGTCTGGCGGATGAAAGCCAGCGCCTTGCCGTCCTCAACGCCCATCCGGATCTCGCGGGAAAACTTGCAGCGGCCAAACGGCTGACGGCTGAATCGACAGCCGAACAGGCCGGCGCCGGAATGGATTCCTTGACCGACGACGAGCGCACCACCTTCACCGATCTGAACCAGCGCTATGTGGAAAAGTTTGGTTTTCCGTTTATCATCGCCGTCAAGGGGCTGAACAAATCGGACATCCTCACTGCGTTCCAGTCCCGCATTGAAAATGATCGGGATACGGAACTCTCGACAGCCTGTCAGCAGGTTGAGAAAATTGCCCTCCTGCGCCTGAAGGACATGCTCTGATGACCAAAACGTCTCCCCCCGGAAAACACTATCTCGGCAAAGGCTATTATGCGCCCCATGGCGGGCTGCCGCCGCAAACGGCGCTGATGGATGAACGGGCGGTGTTCACCGACGCCTATGCGGTGCTGCCCGGCACGACGATGACCGATATCGTCACCAGTTATTTGCCGTTTTGGGAAAACACCCGTTTGTGGATGATTTCGCGGCCGTTGTCGGGATTTGCCGAGACCTTTTCCCAATACATTATGGAAGTTGCTCCGGAAGGGGGCAGTGACAGGCCGGAACTCGACCCGACGGCGGAAGGGGTGATTTTTGTGGTCGAAGGCGAGTTGAGCCTGACCCTCGACGGCACCGACCACACCATGCAGCCGGGAGGCTATGCCTTCATTCCACCGTCCACCGATTGGACAGTTAAAAACCTCGCTACAGACCCGGTGCGTTTTCACTGGATCCGCAAACAATACGAGCCAGTGGACGGAATCGACGCGCCGGAGGCCTTTGTGGTCAACGAGCGTGACATTGACCCAACCCCGATGCCGGATACGCAGGAACGTTGGGCCACAACCCGTTTTGTCGACATGGCCGACATGCGCCACGACATGCATGTTACCATCGTTACCTTTCAACCAGGCGGGGTCATTCCCTTTCCCGAAACCCATGTGATGGAACACGGGCTCTACGTGCTGGAGGGCAAAGCGGTCTACAAGCTCAATCAGGACTGGGTCGAAGTGGAAGCCGGCGACTATATGTGGTTGCGCGCCTTCTGCCCGCAGGCCTGTTATGCAGGGGGCCCGGGTCCGTTCCGCTATCTGCTCTACAAGGACGTCAACCGCCACGCCAGATTGGGAAGCTTCAACCTATGAGCACCAGCTCAGTCGCGATTGTTCATCAGTTGTGCCATGTCGAGCATGCGGGCAGAAAAGCCCCACTCATTGTCGTACCAGCCCATGATACGCACCTGCTTTTCGGCAACCTGCATGGTTTCCGGCAGGGCGACGATCAGCGATTCCGGACGACCGCGCAGATCAGTTGAGACAACCGGATCTTCGGTGGCGGCGAGGATTGGCGAAGCTGCGCAGGCAGTCTCCAGAAAATCCCCCATTCCCGCTTCGGGAAATCTGGACAATTGCAACACCGCATCGATGGCCGAAACACTGGCCACGGGCACCCGAATGGCGGCACCTGTAAGCCTTTTGTTCAGCTTCGGCAGCACTTCGCCAACCAGATCGGTGGCGCTGGTAGTGGTGGGTATCATCGACAGGGCGCCGGCACGGGAGCGGGCGGCGGACAGTCTTGGCGCATCAATCAGCGGCTGGCTGTTGGTGTAGCAGTGAACAGTGGAGACATGGCCACGCTGAATTCCAAATTCATCATCCAGCAGCCGCACCAGAGGCGCAATAGCGTTTGTGGTGCAGGAGGCGTTGGAGACGATCCTGGCCTGCCCCATTTGCTCTTCGTTGGCCCCAAGAACCAGAGTGATATCGGCGTCAGCTGCCGGTCCTGAAATCAGCACGTTTGCCGCACCGGCCTTCAGTCCGCGTTCGGCGATTTCGCGGTTTTTTACCGCGCCGGTACATTCCAGCAGAACGTCCACGCCAGACAGATCCAAAGAGCTGAGATCATGCTGATTGGTGAATTCGATACTGTCGCCATTGACGTTCAGGCGACCTGCAGTGCCGCTGACTTCGCCGGGATAGGGGCCGAAGACTGAATCGTAGCGGAACAGATAGGTGCAATTGTCGAGGGGAGCGATATCGTTGATCAGCACCAGCTCGAACTGGTCCTTGCACGATGTTGAAAGCACCTGGCGGGCAATGGTGCGCCCGATGCGTCCAAAGCCATTGATGGCAATTCTGACAGGTCTGTTCTGGGTCACGTCGCAACCACGCTTTTGGGAGGAGTTCAAACCATCGTTAGACCTGTTGGCGCTGTCTGTCACCGCCAACAAATCATTTCTTTGCGTGTTGAAAACACGTCAGCGCTTATTGCATCGCTGACGGTGGTTTCAGGCTAGATATTGACCTCGATCGCCTTGCCTTGTTCGACCGCCAGATCAACTGCAGCAGAGGCGACGGCGAGATCCTGAAGACCAACTCCGGTGCCATCAAACAGCGTGATTTCATCGTCCGACATGCGGCCTTTGTGGGTTCCGTTAATCACCGCACCAAGAGGCGTGATGTCATCTTCACTCAATTGGCCCTGGGCAATGGCATGCTGACTTTCGCCAATGCTGATCGACTGGGCGATTTCATCGGTGTACACGGTTGCGGCGGCGATCAGATCGACGCCGACCTCCTGCTTGCCTTTGGTATCGGTCCCCATGCAGGCCAGATGAGTGCCCGGGCTGACGTGATCGGCCATTAATGTTGCATCGAAAGACGAGGTGATCGTGACGATGACGTCGGCCTCCTTCATACCGTCCAGTTCCACCGCCTCAAACGGCAGCCCGGCTTCGCTGGCGACCTCTTCAAGATTCGGTAGCATTTCAGGATGCAGGTTCCAACCGATGACTTTTTCAAAGTCGCGGTGTTCCAATGCGGTGCGCAATTGGAACTTCGCCTGATGCCCGGCACCGATCATGCCCATCACCCTGGCGTTCTTGCGCGCCAGATGTTTGATCGACACCGAGGACGCTGCCGCCGTGCGCAAAGCCGTCAACAGATTGCCGCCAACCATGGCGCTGACCATGCCGGTATCGGGGTCAAACAGAAACACCGTCGACTGGTGGTTGATGACGTTGTGGTTTTCAAGATTGTTGGGCCAATAGCCCCCGGCCTTCAGGCCGAGTGCCATGCCGGCCTTGTCGAAGCCACCCTTGAAACCGTAGAGCGCGTCCACATGGCCAATGGCTTCACGGACCACCGGGAAATTATAAGCATCCCCCGACGCCATGGCGGCGAACACGCTTTCAACTGCCTCAAAGGCTGCTTCGCGGGTGACGAGGCTGGAAATTTCACTTTCGGGAACAATGATCATGGGTCGCTCGATTTCTGGGGGCCGCATGGGCCCGGATTTCAGGTTTGGATCAGTAGGCCATGCCGCGGGCCGAGACCGGCCAGACGGTTTCGACCTTGCCGTTGCGCACGCCGACATACCAGTCATGGACGTTACAGGTCGGATCACAATGGCCGGGAACGAGCTTCAGTTTGTCATTGACCTTCAGAGCGCCGTTATCGTCCTGAACCACACCGTGCTCATCGGAACATTTGACATATTCCACATCATCGCGACCGTAGATAAATGGCAGTCCGCTATCGACCGACTGAGCTTTCAGCCCGGCATCAACGATCGCCTTGTCCGCCTTGGCATGAGACATGACTGAGGTGAGGATAAACAGGGCGTTTTCCCATTCTCCCTGGTCGATGCGCTTGCCGTCCTTGTCGAGGATACGGCCATAATCAGCATCCATGAAGGCGTAAGAGCCACACTGCAGTTCGTTGTAAACGCCGGAATTGCTTTCGAAATAGTAAGAGCCGGTGCCGCCGCCACTGACCAGTTCGCAGGAAATGCCCTGGGCTTCCAACCCGCGCACGGCGTCTTTGACCATGTCGATGGCGGTGTTCAGCTTGGCTTCCCGGTCTTCGTATTTATCGAGATGCTGCATGGCGCCCTGATAGGCCTGGATGCCGGTGAATTTGAGGCCCGGTGCGGCTTCAATCAGGCGGGCGATATTGACCACGTCCTGGGTCGAGCCAACACCGCAACGACCGGCGCCGCAGTCGATTTCGATCAGGCATTCCAATTCGGTTTCATGTTTTTGAGCAGCTGCCGACAAGTCATCGACATTGTCAGCATCGTCAACGCAGACGAGTATCCGCGAACCAAGCTTGGGCAAGCGCGCCAGACGGTCAATCTTGGCCGGATCGCGCACCTGGTTGGAAACCAGCACGTCCTTGATGCCGCCACGGACAAATACTTCAGCTTCACTGACCTTTTGGCAGCACACGCCGACGGCGCCGCCGAGTTTTTCCTGCAATTTGGCGACGTCCACGGACTTATGCATCTTGCCGTGCACCCGGTGGCGCATGCCGTGGTCTTTCGCGTAATCCCCCATCTTCTTGATGTTGCGCTCCAGCGCATCAAGATCAAGCACCAGGCAGGGGGTTTGAATATCTTCTTCGTTCATGCCGGGCTTGGCGGGAATATTGTACCCGACTTCAAATTCGGTGTTTCCGGTCATCGCTTGGAAAGCTGACATTGGGTATTCCTTTCAAATCAGGACTGCATCCAGGGCAGTTTTTTGAGGTCGACATTGCCGCCAGTGATGACCAGGCCAACACGTTTTCCGGCAAAAATTTCTTTGTTCTTCAAGATGGTCGCCAGCGGTACGGCGCTGGAAGGTTCCATCACGATCTTCATGCGTTGCCAGATAATGAACATGGCATCGATAATGTCCTGCTCAGAAGCCAGCAATATATCAGTGACGTGATTGCGAACGAAGTGCCAAGTCAGATCTTTCAGTGGCACTTTCAAACCATCAGCAACGGTCACCGGGGCGTCATCGGCGATGATGTGGCCCGCCTTGAATGACCGATAGGCGTCGTCAGCCTGTTCCGGTTCAGCGGCAAATATCTGCGTATCGGGAGAGATGTTCGACAGGGTCAGGCAGGTGCCCGATATCATGCCGCCGCCGCCGATGGGCGCAACAACCGCATCAAGCGGGCCCACATCTTCGTGCAGTTCCAGAGAACAGGTTCCCTGCCCCGCAATAACCCGGGGATCATTATAGGGATGGACAAAGTCCGCCCCTGATTCAGCCACAACATCGGCAAATACCTGTTCGCGCGACGTGGTGCTCGGTTCGCATTCCACCACGTTGGCGCCATAGCCGCGCATGGCTTGTTTCTTGGCTTCCGGCGCGGTACGCGGCACAACAACGGAGGCTGGAATGCCCCGCCTGCCGGCAGCATAGGACAGGCACAGGCCATGATTGCCCGATGAATGCGTGGCAACACCCTTGGCCGCCATTTCATCACTCAAGCCAAATACCGCATTGGATGCACCGCGCGCCTTAAACGCGCCGGCCTTCTGCAGATTTTCACATTTGAAATACAGTTCTGCGCCGGTCAGATCGTTCATGAATTCTGACGTCAGCACCGGTGTGCGGTGAATGTGCGGTTCAATGCGCTGGCGCGCTGCCAGGACATCATCAAATGATGGAATATTCATCGGTTCACTAACCTGTTGTTGAAACTGGATGTTCATGCGGCGAGAATGTTGCGATCAGGCGGCGATTACGCAGCGGCCAGATGTGGCAGATTTGCTGCGACATCGTTGCGGCGGAAATAGTCCTGCGCGGCAGCGACGCCGGAGCCAGCTTTGATCGGATATCCGAGGTCCAGCATGGTCATTTCAGCAGCCGACAATCCAGCGCAGACCATCACGTCGGTGAGCATGCCCAGATGGCCGATGCGGAACACTTTGCCAGCAACCTCGCCGAGGCCGACGCCAAAGGCGACGCCATATTTGTCGGCCGCATGGGTAACAAAGGCGGTGCCGTCAAAACCCTCAGGAACGACAACGGCGCTGACCGTATCGGAATGCAGATCTGACGTTTCAGCGCAGAGAGTAAGTCCCCAGGCAGCAACCGCCTCGCGAACCCCCTGTGCCAACCGGTGGTGGCGGGCAAAGACGTTTTCAAGACCTTCCTCTTCGAGCATTTCGATGGCGTGGTTGAGACCACGGATCAACTGCAACGGTGGCGTGTAGGGAAATCCGCCCGTTGCATTGGTCTTCAACATGTCGCGGAAGTCAAAAAACGTCCGTGGCAATTGGGCGGCATCCATTGCCGCGATGACCTTTTGGCTGACACCCAGAATGGCCAGACCTGCGGGCAGCATGAAGCCCTTTTGCGAACCGGCAATGGCGACATCGACACCCCATTCGTCCATGCGAAAATCCATCGAGGCAATGGAGCTGACACCGTCGACAAGCAACAGGGCGGGATGATTGGCCCTGTTCAATACCTTGCGGACAGCTGCGATGTCGGACTTAACGCCGGTTGCCGTTTCATTGTGGGTGACCATGACGGCCTTGATTTGGTGTTGCTTGTCACCCTCCAGCGCAGAAGCGTAGGCGTCCAGCGGAACCCCCTGCCCCCACGGAGCTTCAACGATCACAACATTCAGGCCGTGGCGCTGGCACATGTCGATCCAGCGGTGAGAGAACATGCCCCAACGACCGATCAATACGGTGTCGCCCGGCGACAGGGTGTTGGTGATGGCCGCTTCCCAAGCACCGGTGCCGGTGGAAGGGAAAATCAGGCTTTCGCCGGTGGTCGTTTTCAATATGCGTTTTACACCGGCCAGGGCGGGCAGGAACATCTCGACGAAACTGCTCGAGCGGTGATCAATGGTGGCATAATCGACGGCGCGGCGCAGTTCATCCGGCATGTTGGTGGGACCGGGAATAAAGACAGGGTTCTGCGTGGACATTTCAAATACCTCGTTTCCAGCGGGCTGTTGATGAGGCCAGCATGAAGCAGGTGAAATACTTTTTCAATTTTTTCAAAAAAGTTTTTCATTTTGAAAAAAATAATGTAAAGCTCTGTTCCAAAGGTGAAATTAGTTTTTCACCATGGGCAGTGCATTATTCTGAATTTCAATCAGGATTATCAATTTCTGCCTGACAATCAGGAGGATTGGCAAAATGGCTGAGATTGAATCCCGCAAGCGGGGCCGCCCCCGCTCCTTTCACCCCAATACGGATTCCACCATCATTCAGTCGGTGGATAAGGCCATCACTCTGCTGAAAGTGGTGTCTGAGGGCACTGGTCGGTCGCTGTCAGAATTGTCTGAATTGACGGCAATGCCCGCCGCCAGTGCCTATCGGGCGCTGGTGACACTGCAAAAGCACGGCATGGTGAATTTCGACGAGGACGGGCAATTATGGCGCATTGACGTTGAGTCCTTCCGCATCGGCAGCGCCTTTCT
Source organism: Rhizobiaceae bacterium (assembly GCA_039977975.1). Taxonomy (GTDB): domain Bacteria; phylum Pseudomonadota; class Alphaproteobacteria; order Rhizobiales; family Rhizobiaceae; genus Pseudahrensia. The sequence continues at coordinate 260,794 of JBDWCD010000004.1, read as the reverse complement.
GGCCAATACCAGCATGGTGGAACAGGCCCGGCCGGTGATGAATTCTCTCATGTCAAAGTCCGGTGAGACCGCCAATCTGGGGCTCATCGCCGGCGGCGAAGTGGTGTTTCTCAGCCAGGTTGAAACCCACGAACCGATCCGGGCGTTTTTCAGGCCCGGCACCCACGGATCGATCCATGCCTCAGGCATCGGCAAGGCCCTGTTTGCCTATCGCCCGCAAAAGCACGCCGTAGAACTGGCCAACTCGATCCAGCTTAAGGGATTTACCGACCATACAATTCAAACGACCGACGAATTGCTGCAGATGCGAAAGGAGACGCTGCAACGGGGCTTCGCCATAGACGACCAGGAACGCACAATGGGCATGCGATGCATCGCGGCACCAATCTTTAACAGTTTTGGCGAAGCAATATCGGCAATATCGGTTTCGGGACCGACGGTGCGTATCGATTCTCAACGCATCGCCGAATATGGCGAACTGGTGCGCATCGCCGCCGATGAAATTACCCGCAATATCGGAGGCAAGGTAACTTCGTTTCTCGAGGACTGAAGAATTGCAATAGGTCTCATCCTATTGGCGCGTTATGCCAGCCTTGCTGCCGCGCAGCAGAAATTTCTGCACCTTTCCGGTGGCGGTCTTGGGCAATTCATCCACCATGCTCACCCATTTCGGGGTTTTGAAATGGGCCAGATTGTCCCGCACATGCAGTTTCAGCTCGTCTTCGGTGGCGCTGGCCCCGTCTTTCAAAATGACAAAGGCATGGGGTGCCTCCCCCCACTTCTCGTGCGGCATGCCGACAATGGCAACTTCAAGGACGGCCGGGTGATGCAACAGACAGCCCTCAACCTCGACTGACGATATATTCTCGCCACCGCTGATAATGACGTCCTTAAAGCGGTCCCTGATTTCGATATAGCCGTCGGGATGGACAACCGCTGCATCGCCGGAATGAAACCAGCCGTTCTTGATCGCTGCATCGGTGGATTCAGGATCGTTGTAATAGCCTTTCATCACCACATTGCCGCGCACAGTAATCTCGCCGAGGGTTTCGCCATCATGGGGCACTTCATTGCCTTCATCGTCGACAATTCGAAGTTCACCGGAAGAAACAAGCTCAATGCCCTGCCGTGACTTGACCTTCGCCAACTCGCTGCTCGACAGGGATTGATGTTCCGGCAGGGGCTCGCAGAAGGTGATCAGGGGTGCCGTTTCTGTCAGGCCATAGACATGGGTCAATTCCCATCCCAGGTCGCGTTCCACCAGTTCGATCGTTGCCGCTGCCGGCGGCGCACCGGCGGTGAACAGCCTCACCCCGCGCGGAACGTCCTTGCGCAATTCTTCAGGTGCACTGGCAATGGCGATCAGAACGGTTGGCGCGGCACAGAACATGGTGATGTTCTCGCGCTTGATCAGCTCATAGATGATCGCCGGCTCCACCTTGCGCAAACAGACATGGGCCATGCCGCGGGCGGTATTGATCCACGTAAAAGTCCAGCCGTTGGCGTGGAACATCGGCAAGGTCCACAAATAGCGGTCGGCCGGGGTCAGATGGTGATGCGCCAGCGTACCCATAATGTTCATATAGGCATTGCGGTGGGTGATCATTACGCCCTTGGGACGCGCCGTCGTGCCGCTGGTATAGTTGATCGTCAGCAAATCGCCCTCGGCAATTGTCACCGGTGCAAAATCTGCCGAATGGGCAGCCAATGTGTCTTCGTAATCTGTCCAACCCTCTTTTTCGCCTTCCAGAGCGACAAAATGGGTGACGTTGCTTAATTGCCCGCGAATGCTGTCCACCGCGTCCAGATAGTCGGGATGGGCGCAGACAATTGTCGCCCCGCAATGGTTGATAATATATGCAAAGTCGTCTGGCAGCAGGCGATAGTTGATCGGCACCAGCACAGCGCCAATCTGTGGAACTGCGTAATAGGCCTCAAGATGGGAATGGGTATTGGGGGCGATATAGGCCACCCGGTCGCCTTGCCCCACGCCAAGAGACTGGAGCGCATTGGACCAACGGTCGCAGCGGTCCAGAAACTCGCCATAGGTGAAGCGCAAGTCCCCATCAACGACGGCTTCCCGGTCCGAGTAGAGACGCCGGGCACGGTGGGCAAACTCTATTGGTGATAGTGCAACTTCCATGTGTCCCCTGCCCCTTCCGTCATTATGGCAAACTCGGCCTGGTTCATTTCCATGATCTGGTCATGAACAGACAAAGGCTAGCCACAATGGCAACAGCTGTCATCAGCCTGCCAACAAAAAAGCACAAGGTGTCGCAATGGTTCTAGCTAGAAGGGAATGGGTTAGGGCTTCAAGCGACTTTTCAGCAAGTTCAGATATTCCTGATCGACGACTTTTACCGTGCCTTCGCGGATTGGTTGTTGTCGACATTCCAGCTCGTAGGACTTGGCCATGCCCTGTTTGACACAGGCACTAATGCGCCACCCCGGCGGCACTGCTCCAAGATCCACATCGTTCCACTTTGGATGGCCCGACGAGCGAAGCGCGTCAAAATTGGTCAACAGTGAGCTGGCCACATCCGCCACCGCTTTACAGCTGTTTTTGTGATAGGCATTTTTGCGCGGATCAAAATCATAGGTCATCAGAACGGCCTTGACCGCAATGACATCGACCGGGTCCTTTTGAAACGGATAAAGTCCGCCGGCGATCTGACTGGGAACATAGGCGGCGGTCAGCGGCGCGTCCCGCATCCCGACAAGGTGAAACCGTGATGCGTCAATATCCGGATTGTTGAACAGTTTCGTCGGCGCCCCTGCCACATAAAACAGGGCATCAATTTCTCCCGCCTGCAGCTTCGCCAATGCCTCCGATGCGCCGATGGGCACGCGCACAGCACTGTCGAGCCGCATGATGTCCAGGACCAGCGAGGATGTCAGATAGGTGCCACTGTCCACCTTGCCAATTGCCACACGCTTATTGGCCAGATCGCTGACACTTTGAATATCCCGCCTGGCCAGCAGGTGCACTTCTTCGTTGTAGAGGGGATACATGATGCGCACCCCAAACAGGGACCGCTTCAGCTCGGGATCGGCGGCCGCATGGGTGCGGACATATTCAAGAACATCACTTTGCACGATGCCAAATTGCGTATTGGTTCGTCGCTTGACAGCGACAAGATTTTCAAGCGACCCGGCGCTTTCAACGACATCGAGATTATATCCGCAATTGCGGCCCAGTTCAGCAAGATCACGGCCGATTTGAATATAGGTTCCGCTGGAACCTCCGGTCATGATGCTTTTTAAAAATTCAGCGGCATTTACCTGGCTGCCCCCAACCCAGGGAAGGAGGAGAACGAGGGCGATTCTGACAAGTGCGAGCATGGATTGCCTTTCGATAGTTATGGTCTGGTTAGTTGGATGAGGCGATCAGATTGATTAGCAATCTCCACCGAGGCTTCGGCGCAGATCGCGAATGGCAAGAATCGGAACCTTGTCAAATACCGTCGACAACGCCGTTGTGGTGCATTTGCCGAGCACAAGCTCTTGCTTTAATCGCTGCCGGTCTGAGGTGGAAAGTTGTTCCAGTCCCATTGCCGCATTGAGCGCCAGTTCCACCTCATGCGATGGGCGCAGGGATGGCTGCTCAGCAGGCTTTACCTGCCTGACTGCAGAAACATTTCGGGTCGCAACAAAAGCACCATCCACCACTTGAGTGGGCACGCTCCTTGTGTTCGACACTGGCACAGAAGCAGGCTCAGCGCTGGCAATGCGAACTTCTTCAATTGGCAAAGGTGTTGCCTCAGCGGGCTCTTGTGGTGCTGGTGCCTTGTCGGCCGAAACCGCCTTGTCAGGCTGACCCGCTTCGCTTTCCCACGCATCCAGCCGTTGCTGCAGGGTCAACGCCGTGTCTTCATCCATGGTTGTTAAGGGAGATGTATTGGCGCTCAGATTTATCTGTTGCGCTTTCAGCGGTGCGGCTAGTTCTTCAACCTGCACGTTTTGCGAAGTCGCGCGCAGGGTCGTCAGGGGCGACTCTGCGGCATAGGCCATGCTTTGTGCAGAAGTTGAGGCGAAGCCTACAATCTGATCGGGGAGCGGATTGCCCGATTTCTGCTGATGCGCCGCCTGCTCAATCCGTTGAACTTCCGGCCACCAGTCGGACGCTGCATACATGCCGCTGACAACGCCAACAATAAGCAGCAATGTTAATGGCGGCGCCACCTGCAGCAGCCGGTCAAATGACGCGTCCTGCATCTCCAATCGAACCGCTGCGTCTGACTGCGGCTTTGAAAAGTCGTGGCGGGTGACGCCTTCGTCGCGCGCCTTCTTGTCTTTCTGAAGCGACTGAGAGGAGGATATGTTGGTCTCATCAGTGCCACCATCCGTCACCTTCTTGGTGCCCTCAGTCTTTATGTCAGAGGCCTCGGACTCCTCCTCCACAGTGGCCGATTCAGGGTGCCGGGAAAGGGTTTTCAATGTTTCGACGGCGGATTCGATGTCCCGTTCTTCGTCGCGACACAGATCTTCATGCTGTTGGCGTTCCAATTCAAAACTGTTGGAAAGCTCGGCCCGCAATTCGCTTTCCATAAGCTCTTCAACGCTGACCCACGACCGTTCCGACATTTGAGCCGGCGATTTAGAGGCGTGTGGCGGCGAGTTTGGCCGCGAGTTTGGCCGCGAAAGCTGGTCCGGTGACCGTCGGCTTGGCAAAAGGTGCGGTTGCGGCTGGTCATCGGGCTGGGCATCCACCGCCTCCATCGCCCGTTGCAGGCGTGACTTTATCGGCGGAGCAGATGAGTTCTGGTCGCTTGTTTTCTGCGTTGGTCCGGTGAAATTTGATGCGATTATCCAACCCTGGGCCGGTGGCTGGTACTTACTCTTCCGCATGGCTTTACTCCTTGATTGATCTCTCAATCGATACATGTTCAGCCAGCCCCAATGACTCGGACAGCAGCGTCACTCCATGTCAGAAATGTGGCGTTTTGCATCACGAAAGTGCTGCTCTTGTAACCAGCCGCAACACTTATTGATCGATTGAGCGCGGATATCTCGGTTCCGTCACGAAACCATCAATCAATCGCCGCATTCATGATGAACGCGGGCGAGGAGAGGAAAATTCGTCGGGCATCAAAATGTCGGGCGCGGCGCTCACCAACCGCCTGCCCGCAGGACTCGCAGTTCACAGTTTGATTTGTTGCTGCCACGCTTCAATCACTTCAACCCGATAGATCAGCATGAGGGTTGTCAGCAAAAAGCTGTCGCGGGCGAAAACCGCTGCGATGATTTCGAGCAGGACAATCAAGGCAATTGTCCAGCTAGTGGGCAATCGACTGGCGACAAAGAAACCGATCAGCATGAAGATGTAGTCAGCAACGGCGTTAAGCACCGAGTCGCCTAAATAGCCCTGGTTAACATTGGTGGCCCGGAATTGACCGAGCACCCATTGGGTATGCTCGACAATCTCCCATGCCACACCGGTGGCTATGGCGATGGCGAACAACCAGTTGAAAGACAGCCGCGGAGCCAGCAGTCGCCCCAGAGGTACGATCATCAGGCCATGGATCAGGTGGCTGAGAGTGTACCAGTCAGCAATGTGCTGTGAGTTGCCGCTGGACCAGATCGAGCCGACCCAGAACTGGACATAGCCACAGGTGCAGATAAGCGGCTGCCCCCAGGCCCACAGGGTCAGCAGGATCGCAATTCCACCCATTAAGGCGGTCAGGTTCAGGTATTGGCGTGTGGCCACCCGGCAGGAATCCTTGATCGAAAACCCGCCTTTCATATCACCCCACGCCGTTTTGCCCAAGCCCACCGGTGTGCTGTAATTTCTGGCCAGAGGCCGCCTTATGACCGGCGCAGTTCCAGCACTGCCATACAGAAATTGGACTAGGCCAAAGCCGGTCCCCATCAGAATTTGTGATGGCATGCAGCAAAAATAATTATTACCGCCAATGCACAGCGCCCTATAGCCTCGATCAAATAGTCAATTTTGGGGACAAGGTGTGAGCGTCAAATACCTGAGGCCAGTTTTAGCGTCGAACCGCGAATCCAGATGTCGAACGAGGCTCGCGGGGCAGGTTTGTGCTTCACAGGCAGTCCCGCAAACACTCGCCTGTCAGACATGGTCAGCGTCGGAACGGAACACCTAGTCGCATGACCGCACCAGAAGAAATGCCCGAAATCGACCCGCGCGCATTTCGCCGTGCGCTGGGCAATTTTGCGACCGGGGTTACCATTGTTACCGCGCAGAACCCCGAAGGTGTGAAAGTCGGGGTCACCGCCAGCAGCTTCAATTCGCTTTCCATCGATCCGCCGCTGATCCTGTGGAGCAGCCTGAAAGAGGCGCGAAGTTGCCCGATATTTGAATCCTCGTCGCATTTTGCCGTCAATGTCCTGGCCTCCGATCAGCTGCAAATGTCCAATCATTTTGCCCGCCAACAGGAGGATAAATTTGCCGAGGTGGAATGGCAGGAAGGTCTCGGCGGAGCACCCGTCTTTCCAAACTGTGCTGCGCGCTTTCAATGCGAAACCTATGACAAGGTCGACGGCGGTGACCATTGGATATTTATTGGCAAGGTGGTGGCCTTTGACGATTTTGGCCGCTCGCCTCTGTGTTTTCACCAAGGTTCTTACTCGCTGGTATTCAACCATCCCGACAGCAGCGCAAATGGTGGCGAAGACTCCGGCGGCCTGGCCACCGGCGCGCGCACCAACAATCACATATTTTTCATGATGCTGCGGGCCGTGCGCGCCTATCAGGCCAGCTACCGACCGAAACTGGAGGCGCTGGGGATACGTCTCATCGAATCCCGTTGCCTGCTTATGCTGCAGGACCAGCCCGGACAGGATGCGGAGAGCCTGGTGATACACGCCAATGCGCCCATAACCGAAGTACAGGAAGGTCTGGACAATCTGACCGAGCAGGGACTGATCACAAATTCGGGCAGCGGTTTTGCGCTTTCAGCGGCGGGCCAGGAAAAAGCCGGGCAGATTTGGGACATCGCCGATGCCCACGCGATTGAAGTTTTCAAAGACGTTGATGATGGAACGGTTGCTGGGTTCAAAACCGTTCTACGCCAGATAATTCAGCAAAGATAATCACCATGGCACCAACAGTTTCAATTGCATCAATTGCCCAAGCAGTGGGTCGGGAGATGGTCGTTTGAACATGCCATCGTCTGAATCACCGTCGCGCCGGCTTCTTGAACTCTGTTCTAAGGGCCTCAATATTCTGTCAGCCATCTGGCTGGGTTCGGTGGCGGTGCTGATCCTTGCGGACGTTGTCGGCCGCGAAGCATTTGGGTCCCCCATTTATGGCACCAATGAAATCGTCGCCAATTCCGTTTTGTCGATATTGATGCTGCAGTTGCCGCTGGCCATTCTCAACCGCAATTCACTGCGCACGACCATCGTCTACTTCATGCTGGGTGAGCGGGGAAAGTCGCTGGTAAACGCCCTCTCCTATCTGCTCGCGATGGTATTGTTTGCGGCCATTGGCATTGGCAGCTGGCCCAACATGATCGAGGCATGGGCGATCCTGGAGCAGGAAGGGTCGGGCATTGTCACCATTCCGGTCTATCCGATCCGAACCCTGGTCGTGGTGGTGAGCGGGATCTGCGTGCTTGTGTGCTGTCTGCTTGTCTATGAATCGTTGTTTCACAACGAGGACTTCGATGATGATTAGATTTGAAGTCCTCCTGTCTGAAACTTTGTCCGGTCTGCCCCGCACCGTTTGCCCGTTAATTGCCAGGGAGGCGCGGTGATGGACGAAAACACAGTTCTGCTGACCATGTTCGGCCTGATGTTTGCCGGAATTTTCCTTGGCATCCACATCAGTTTCGCCTTTGCTATATCCGCCTTTTTGGGCAATGTTTTGCTGTATGGCGGCTCCGATGGGGACTGGGAATTCGGCCTCAGCATTGCGTTAAGCGGCATCGGCAGCGTCGCTTATGAATATCTGCGCAGCGAGGTATTTGCCGCCATTCCCCTGTTCATGCTGTTGGGCGACTTTGTCAACAAATCCGGGTCGGCGCGAGACCTATACAATCTGATCAATCGGGGTTTTCGAATAATTCCCGGCCGCCTGGCCGTTGCTACGGTTGCCGGAAACGCCGTATTTGCCGCGGTTACCGGTGTCAGCATTGCCGCCGCCGCAGCATTCAGCCGCATTGCCTATCCGCAGATGCGCGCCCACGGCTATGAGAAAAAATTTGCCCTGGGATCGGTCGCCGGCAGTGCCTGTCTGGGCATGATCATACCGCCCAGTGTGCTGTTGATTATCTGGGGCATTATCTCGGAAAAATCGATCGCCGCGCTTTTCGTCGCCGGTGCCATTCCCGGCCTGATCCTTGCCGTATTCTTCATGATCTTCATTGCCGTTTCCGCCACACTCAAGCCGGAACTTGCACCGAAATATCACGAGGCAACCGACCAGCACCCGATGAAGGCTGCAGAAATTGCTAGCGGCATCGGTATCGGCTGCATCATTCTTTTGGTTCTGGGCGGCATCTGGGGTGGCTTGTTCACGCCAACCGAAGCCGGCGGCGTCGGTTCTGCAGCAGCCGTATTACTGGGCATCCTGAAGGGAATGAATGTGCGGCAGCTTGGCCGGGCCGTCGTTGATTCCGGCAAGGCTGCAGCACCCATCATGTTCCTATTGTTGACTGCGAACATGTACGCCAAATTCATGGAGGCCGCCGGCACATCGGAAATAATCCGACACGCTTTTGAAACCTACAGCCTGAGCAATTTTGAGATCGTGCTGATCATTATCGTCATCTGGTTGATACTGGGAATGATCCTGGATTCCATATCGATCATTCTCATCACCGTGCCGATTTTTGCGCCGCTGACGGCGCCGTTCTTTGATCCCATCGCCTTTGCCATTTTTGGCATATTGGCCATCGAAGCGGGCTTGCTGACACCGCCATTCGGGCTTCTTGTGTTTACGGTCAAAGGAACAGTTGAAGATAAATCGGTTCGCCTGTCGGAGATATTTGCCGGATCGGTTCCCTATTGGATCCTGATGTTGATTGTCATGATGATGATCTGGGCCTGGCCGCAGATCGCCACATGGCTGCCCTCCCAGATAATTTAACCAAGGAAACCCGGGCTGCGGCCCCAATCAATAATAATAATGCAATTAAAACAACTGCTAAGAGAGAGGAACTGGAAGATGAAAAAACTGTCGAAAAAAGTAGGAATTGCTGGAGCCACGCTGGCTGCGGCCATGGCATTTGGTCAGTCAGCATATGCGTTTTCAAAAAATGGCGATGAATATACCCTGCGCATGGGTTCAGGGCATCCCCCGTTCATCACCTATGTCAATTACATGTCAAAATTCTTTGCGCCAAGAGTGCAGGAGCGTGTCGCAAAGGAAACCAAATATACCATCAAATTCAAGGAGCACTATGCCGGCACCGTGGTGAATGTGTTTGACACATTGGAAGGCGTTCAGGACGGACGACTGGATATTGGCGGGTTCTGTGTCTGCTTTGACGATGACAAGGCGATGGCGATGAACATCACCTATTATGTGCCATTTGCTGAGCCCGACGGTAACAAACAGGTCAAGACCATGGCCCGGTTGATGAAGGAGTTTCCCGAACTCTATGTCGACTATGAAAAACGCTATAACCAAAAACTGATGGCGCAGGGCGGCTTTGGAAATTACGGACTGCAAACCGCCTTCGACTGGAAGACATTTGAAGACCTGAAGGGTAAAAAGCTGTTGGCCGCTGGCCCGAACCTGCCTTGGGTGAAAGGTGGCATTCCGGTGCGGATGACAATTCCAAAGGCGGCGCAGCAATTGCAGACAGGCGTTGGCGAAGGAATCGTCTTGTTCCCTGACACCAACTATAAACTGAAGCTGCATGAAGCCACCAAGGGCGGCGTTTACACCGTTACGGACTTTGGCAATGTGATCCAGCTTTCGCTGACCATGAACCTGCGGACCCGCTCAAAACTGCCGCCGGAGATCGTCAAGATTATCGACGAGGTGGCAATTGATTGGGCTGTTGAGACCACGGCAAAAGCGGTGAAAGATCACCAATGGGGCCTCGACAAGCTCAAAGAAGCCGGTCTGGAAATCAGAAAAATTGATCCGGCGGCAAAGAAGGCCTGGGCGGAACAGTTGAAAGACTGGCCCAATGAACGGGCCCAGGCGGTCAAGGCCAAGAAAGGCATCGATATGCCAAAAATCATGCGCGCCTATATCAAATATATGGAGGAGGCCGGCCACGAATTGCCAATTGAATATCCGATCAATTAGAGCAAGTTGCAGCAGCGGAGTGGCCCCTTATTGGGGCCACTTCGGGTCGCCGGGATGTCTTTTCCCACCAACGCGAATTGGAAGACAGTATGAACCAGGAACTCAAACGGGCAAATCTCTACCAATTCAAAATGGGAGATTGCGTCATTACCAATATTCTGGAGGGGTATTTTCATCGCAACGACCTCCACCCATTTGTCGCCACCAACGCCGCGGCATCGCAGGTGGAAGCGCTGGCGGCAGACTATCAATTGCCGTTTCCGGCGTTGGAGCACAATTTTGTGCCCTCAATTATCCAGACGCCTGATCAGCTGATTGTCATTGATCCCGGATTTGGGCCGGCAGCGCCGGCACCGAGCACGGGTTGGTTCATGAAGGGACTGGAGCAAGCGGGATATGATGCAGCAGATGTGGACATCGTGCTGATCAGTCACTGTCACCCCGATCACATTGGCAACATTGCCAAGGATGGGTCACCGATCTTTCCAAATGCGCAGATTGTCATTGGCCGCGCGGAGTTTGAATTCTGGAAGCGGGGAGAAGATATCTCCGAGATGCGCCAACCGACCCTGGCATTGTTTCAAAAGGTGCTTCTGCCACTGGAAGGGCAGTTAAAAATGATTGAGCCGGGGGATGAAATTGTTGCGGGCCTGCTGGCCGTAGATGCATCCGGGCATTCGGCCGGACATCTGGTGTTTCAACTGACCTCCAACGGCAAGAGCCTGCTGTTTCTTAACGACGCGACGCCCCACTATGTCGCTTCATTTGCTAATCCTGACTGGCATTTTGCGATGGATGATGCGCCTGAAAAAGCCGCGATTTCCCGCCGACATATCCTCGACATGGCGGTGAAGGAAAATCTTCCGGTGATCGGCTTTCACCTGCCATTTCCATCGCTTGGATATGTCGAGAAAAAAGGCGACGGGTTCGAATTCCGACCCGCCACCTATCAATTCAACCTGCCGTCAGACTAACGGCAGGGAATGTTCGTTGAGGCGAGATCAATCGCCGCCGCGTGCCGGGTAGTCGTTGGCCAGGGCATAGGCTGCCTTTGACAGCAGGAATTCAAGATCCGGCCGCGCCCAGGGCATGTTGGAAACATCCACCAGATAGAGTTCGCCATTGGGACGCACCCAGAAAAGACCGGGCTCACAGAAGATGTCCGCCTCGACTTCCTTAAAGGCTCTTGAAATGTAGAGCCCCCAGGCACGGGCATCGGATTCAGACAGGCCGTAACCGATTGTGAGATTGTTCAGCTCCCACTCGCTGGCTGATTTTTCTGCCAACTCCTTGTCGTTCATCGACAGGGCGATGACGGAAAACCCGCCATCTTGATAGCCACTCAGCAGGGTTTCGAGCTTCTGCAGATAAGATTTGCAGACCGGACAATGCAACCCGCGATAGACCACGATCATGGTGAAGTTTTCAGGCGTTTGGGCAGATAGTTCCCAGCGATCTCCACCGACGGTTTCCACTGCAAGATTAGGCACTTGTGCGCCCGGTGTTAGCATTAACGACATCTCAGTTTCCTTAAATTTTGCTTCCTTGAAGGAAGACTTTCAAGACTGCACCGATTGTAACATTTCAGCCCAAAAAGTGCGATTTCTAATTGCCAATCAGAGGTCACAATCTGCTTATCTTTAAAGCCAATTCATGACACCGGATCAGTCGCAGGACGTTGCACGCCTCTCCATCGGTATCGTTTCAACAACAGGGTGCAAATTGTGATGATTGTGCTGACAACCGACAGGGCCATGGCATAGCCAAGAAAGATATTTTCGGCGTTGATTGAGAGTATGGTCCCTGAAACCTGCAGCGTCAGCAGCAGATATTGACCCATCATGCTGAACCCCGAGATATCGTCCTTTTCCCGCAGCGCAGATATCGCGATGTACCAGATGGCCCTTATCTGAAAGAACATCAGCGGCCCGACAATAAGCGTCGCGGTGGCTGCCCAGTCCGCCGGTTGTGATCCGGCCCACCAATCCGACACCAGTTCCAGCAAGATCAGATAAATAATTGGCAGGCCAATCCAGACAAATCCCAGCTGCACCTTAGGCGATGGCCCGATCGCGGGGCTCGTCTGATCCTGTCGCTTGAGTTTTGCCCAGGCGATGAAACAGGAGCCGAAAAAGGTCATCACCATGGAGACGAATACCGACTCCAGATGCGACCACCAGGCGAGAAGACCGCCGACCAGTTGCAGCAGCAGAAAACTATTTACCGACTGCCATTTTATGTTGCTGGGATTGGCGGTCGCCGTCGCAACGGCCTGTGACCAGACCGCAAAAAACTGCGCCATCATGCCGAATTCGGTGAGCCTGATGACCCATGGGGAAAAGGCTGCGGGGGCAAGGCGTTTGAAAAGCAGCGGATCAACAAACAGGCACAGGGTCGCATAGGCAATCAACAGCGCCACCATGATTGCGAGCGCGCTTGGGTCCTTGATCGAAAGGCGCATGCCCGCCGGACCTCTCAGTTGTTGTCCGTTGAAATGGTTGGCGACGGGGCCATTGCGGCCCCTTAGAAATCGCACTCCATGATGAACAGACCACCATTATAGTCGTTGCCGTAGACCAAACCTTCAGCAGACACCCATACATCGCAGGACTGGATGACCAGCGGCCGACCGGGACGGTGGTCGGCCAGTTTGTTGGGTGCCGGCGGTACAAAGGCGGCGACCTCACGCGGCTGGAACGGATTGCTGATATCGGTGACCCGATAGCCGGCATTTTGGTAGGTTGAGTAGATCGTGTCCGAACTCACCATGCCGTCGGGGCGGTTTTCGTAGATATTGTGGGGGCCGAAATGGGCTCCCTTATTAACATAGTCGTGCTCTTGCGGTGTTGGGAAGGTCGAAATACTGATTGGATTGGACGGTTCCCGATTGTCAAAGATCCAGGTGTATTTGATGCCGTCGGCGCAATTATCGAGAACAGCTTCGTCAGCAACGACAAGCAGATCACGATCCGGAAGCGGCAGACAATTATGCGTGCCGCCGCCAAATGGTGGCGACCAGTTGCGATGGGTGATCAGGCTGGGGGCGGATTTGTCTGAAATATCCAGAATGACCATGCCAGCATCGCGCCAGGCCGCGTAAGCGGTGTCGCCATGGATGATCGCATGATGCAGTCCGTTGCGGCGGGTCGGGGCCCAGTCGGGTTCCTCACCGGCTGCGGTGTTCATGCCCGGCAACCAATATCTGCCGGCCTCTTTTGGATTGGCAGGATCGCTCATGTCGATTGTCATGAAGATATAGTCGGTGAATCCGTCCAGCAGCACCGAGGCGTAAGCCCATTGGCCACCGACATACCAGAGTCGGTGAATGCCGCCGCCTTCGACCGACATGAAACCGATCTTTTTCGGCTCTGCCGGGTTGGCAATATCATAGACCGCCATGCCAGCAGTCCAGTCCCTTGTGGCTTGCGAAGTCGCATCGGCCGTGCCGACCTTCTTGCCGAGGGCACCTTTGTAATATTGCTCTTCGTCCTGGAATTCAGGCGCTGCAAACATGTCCTTAGCATTGATCACCAACAGCAGGTCATCATGTGACTGCAGGTGAATATTCCAGGTGTTTTTGGGGGCGGCGACATAGTTCACCGGTTTTGGATTTGTCGGGTCCCTAACATCAATAACGCTGAACCCCTTGGAAAACATATGGCCGGTTATGGCAAAGCCCTTGTTGACCATCAGTTGAACGCCGTCCGGGCGCCCGCCCTGATCGGAGTGACCAATCAGTTTCATATTGTTGGCGTAATCAGGTTTCGGTAAATTCTGGCTGGCCATGTTGGGCTTCCTCGTTTCCTTTTTGCAGCGCAGGCTTCTCGCGCTGCCGCGTCGATTAGCAGGGCGTCTTCAGCACGCGGCGGACATTGGCCGCGGCGACTTCAGCAATACGTCTGTTGGATTCCTGGGTGACCCCGGCAATATGCGGCGTCAGGATCAGATTGGGAACGCCGGTGAACAATTCGCAGGTCGCGGTGTTGATCGGTTCGACATCCAATGTGTCCAATGCCGCACCGCCGAGATCGCCGGAGCGAAGGGCGGTTGCGCAGGCAGCCTCGTTTACAATACCGCCACGGGCGGAGTTTATCAAAATCGCACCCTTTTTCATCAGCCCGAATTGCGCTGAGTCGATGAGATTGCGCGTTTGCGGCAGCAATGGACAATGGAGCGAAATCACGTCGGCTGACGCGACCAGTTCATCGAGTTCCATGCGGCGGGCATTTTCCCAGGCCGATGCGTCATCGGGCATCATCGCATCATAGGCGATCACGTTCATGCCCATGGCGGCGGCCTTGGCACCGACAACCTGGCCGATCGATCCGAAACCGATCACCCCCATGGTGCGGCCGGCCAATTCGACTCCACTGCCAAATTTTGGCCTGTCCCAGGCACCACCAACCACATCGGGCGTGGCAAAATAGGCAGGCCCCCTCAATAGAATCATCGCCGTTGCAATGACATATTCAGCAACCGACAGGGCATTGGCGCCGATGGCCGGAAAGACATCAATATTGCGCACCTTGCAGGCATCGAGATCAATATTATCGAGACCCACGCCCATGCGGGCCACCACTTGCAGGTTTGGCGCTGCTTCCAGCAATTCCTCGTTAACCTGGGTTGCGTTTCGAACAATTATCGCCCGGATGTCGGCAACCTGCGCCAACAATTCATCGCGCTTGCCCCAAAGCTCAGGATCCCAGTGCACATCATACTCGGCGATCAAATCTTCCGCCGTTGGCCGATCCATAAACTCGCTAATCAACACATCTGCCATTGAGGATGCCCTTCCGAGGCTATTTTGCACCGATTGAACGGAGCGGTCTTATAAATATTCGCGTTCTTTGTTGTAGGGATGCTCAATTCCATAGCCATGCACCGCCCGGTATCCGTCATAGCGCCGTTCATAGAATTCCATGACGATCCAGAACGCCAGAAAGAAGAACGGGGTGACGATAACAATGGCCGCCATTATCGGCATCGGATATTGCATCAGACCCGAGGCAATCGCGCCGGTTGCGCAAAAGACCACAAAATAGCCGGCGGTCTTGTGATAGGCCTCGAAGATCCGCCGCCGGTTGGTGCGGCTGTAATGGTCGCCATGCCAGGTGGAGGGATCATCAAGATCGGCATTGTTATAGTATTTGCCCCCATGGGTGCCACGCAACATGCCAAACACCACCTGAACCACCGCCATCAGGATGGTCAGCATGCCGAACATGGCATGCACCGATCCGCTGAAACCGCCGCTGACGACAAGTGCCACCGCCATGCCGCCGAGCGACAGGAATACCGCGGCATAGAGCCCGTATTTATGGGTGCTGAACCACCACCATTCCTTATGCCACAGGCTGACCTTTCTCTGCAGGCCTAACTTTGTTGGACGCGGTTTGCCATAGCGAATGATCGTGATGCAGATGGGCACCCAAAACAGCCATATCCCAACCATCAAAATGGCATGATAATCCCAGTGAATGTTGATCGTCCCCAGGATCGGCAACGTCGCTTCGGTCGGGATGTGGGATAGGGTTTCATTCATGTCGTTCTCTCCGCCGGTATCAGATTACGGCATCGGAATATCGGTGACGTGTTTGGGGATATCGTAACCGCGCTTGGTCGCCGGACGTTCGACGATGCGCAAATACCAGTCGCGAACATTTGGATATTCGTTGAGGTCAATTTGCTGCCAGTCGTGACGGGCCGTCCACGGGAACATCGACATGTCGGCAATCGTGTAGGTGCCGCGCCCTTCCCCGGCGACGTAGTCGCGTCCCTCCAGCCTTGTATTCATAACCTTGTAGAGGCGCCGGGCTTCGTTGGTATAGCGTTCCTCGGCATAGGCAGACTTGCCCTGATTGTATTTCACAAAATGGTGGACCTGACCAAGCATCGGCCCCAGCCCGCCCATCTGCCACATCAACCATTCCATCATGCGCCAGTATTCCTGTCCCTTGACGTGGAACTTGTCATATTTGTCGGCAAGATAGAGCATGATTGCGCCGCTCTCCATCAGCGCCAGACCGGTGTCACGGTCGACAATTGCCGGAATCCGGTTGTTGGGAGCGATCTTCAGGAAGTCCGGGGCAAATTGCTCGTCTTTCGAAATATCGATTGAGTGGACCGTGTAGTCGATGCCGAGTTCTTCCAGCAATATTGAAACTTTTCGGCCATTTGGCGTTGTCCACGTATAGAGGTCGATCATAAATTTATACCCTGCTTTGATCCATTCGATGTCACGCAATTCCGGCAGCAATATTCGCGGACATTATTCAACGCCCAGTTCAATATATACCGCCAAATAACGCGACAAAATCGTGTTAATTGGTTCACCTATGAGCATGATTTTATGCTAGCCGTCAATCCCGGCAAGTCAAGATTTGTATGGAAGGTTTGGCCTTTTGAAAGAAACATTCTTGCCTATGGCCAATTATTGGTACAAATTGATCTGACATACTGCAAATTGGTTGACCAATTGGAGCAAAAGCGCACGATGAATGACACTCAACGCCCCGCGGCACCTGCAAGCTCAGCTTGGGAAGGCGTAAAAACGTCAGACACGATGCCGGTGCCCGAGCAGATGAAGGCATGGGTTTTGGGAGATCCTGAAGAGCTCACCCTGCAGGACAAACCTGTTCCGGCTCCCGGCAAGGCCGAAGCTCTGGTTCGCATTGATGCCGTGGCAATATGCGCCACAGATCTGGAAATATTGACCTATGGCACGCCGGCGCTGATTGAAGGCGGTCCGCCGTTCAATAAGGGATTTACTCCGGGACATGAATATATGGGCACGATCGCGGCCCTGGGCCCCGGCGTTGACGAGTTTGAAATTGGTGACCGGGTAACGGTCGAGATTCATGCTGGCTGCGGCCAATGCAAACGGTGCCGCATGGGCATGTATACATCGTGCCACAATTACGGCCTCAATTATGGTGCGCATGACAAGGGCCATCGGGCAAACGGCTTTACCACCAATGGTGGCTTTGCCGAATATGCCGTCAACAACATCAATACGATGATCAAAGTGCCCGACGCCATGTCGGACGAAGAGGCCACTCTCGTCGTCACTGCCGGGACGTCCATGTATGGACTGACCGAACTGGGCGGGCTGGTGGCCGGCGAAAGCGTGGTGGTCATTGGCCCCGGCCCGATAGGCTTGCTCGCGGTCGCGGTGGCCAAGGCGCTTGGCGCTTCCCCGGTGATTTTGGTGGGTACACGCGAGAACCGCAATGCAATCGGACGTAAGCTCGGGGCCGACTATACGATAAATCCGAAGGACGAGGACCCGGTGGCCCGGGTCAAGGAACTCACCGGAAAAGGTGCCGATTATGTGGTCGACTGCGCCGGCAATGAAACCACCGTCAACCAGTCGGTTCACATGACCAATCGTGGAGGTCGGATTTGCCTGGCGGCTTTTCCAAAATCCGCCGTGTCCTTTGATCTCGGCGCATTGGCCGTCAATAATATCTATCTTTACGGCATCCGTGGCGAAGGTCGTTCCGCGACCCATCGCGCTATGGCCTTCATGGCCGAAAAGCGCTTTGACGCCCGATTGGTGCACACTCACACATTCCCCATGGAAGATTTACCAACCGCCCTTCGCTATGCCAAGGATCGGGTCGATGACGCGATCAAGGTGGTGGTGACAATGCGACAGAATGCAACATCCGCACAGGCGGCTGAATAATATCGGAAAGAGAACTTTTAATGTCCAAAGCAAGACGCGGAATATACGCCGCTGCAGTTTCCCCCTTCAACGAGGATGGCTCGTTGAATGCGCAAAAATCCGTCGCCTATTGCAAACACCTGCTGTCCGATGGCGGCTGTGACGGGGTTGCCCCGACGGGAACCACCGGCGAAGGATCATCGATTGCGATGGCGTGCCGCCTGGCTCTTCCTGGTGCTTTTGCCGACGCAGGAATTGAAACCGACCGGGTTATATTTGGCACCGGGGCCCCGTCGGCCGGCGACTGCGTGGCGCTGACACGAGCGGCGGTTGATGCCGGTTACACAAATGTGCTGGTCCTGCCACCCTACTATTACAAGAACCCTTCCGATGACGGCATTTTTGCCTATTTCGCCAATCTGGTTGAAAAAATTGGCGACGATCGCCTGCGCATCTATCTCTATCATTTTCCGCAAATGTCACAGGTTCCCTTTTCTGTAGACCTGGTGTTGCGTTTGAAGAGCACTTACGGCCCGGTGATTGCCGGCTTGAAGGACAGCAGCGGTGACTTTGAACAGTCGCGCGGATTCATCGAGGCAACAGGTGGCGTTGACAACGACTTTGACGTTTATCCGTCATCGGAAGCCATGTTGTGGGATGGCCTGTCGATCGGTTCTGCCGGCGTGATCTCCGGGTCAACCAATGCATTTGGGGCAAAAGCCCAGGCCGCCCTTCAGGCGCCGGAGGGAGCGAAACGCGATGCCGCCATGGCGGCTGTCAGCGCCGCCCGCACGATGGCTGCCGGCTTTCCGCTGATGTCAGCCATGAAAACAATGGAAGCCTGGCGCACGGGGGATGATAGCTGGTTGCGAATGACGCCGCCGCTGCTGCCCCTGACGGATGAACAAAAAACAGAATTTCGGTCTGCTGTGGAGGCTCTTTAACAACACGGATTTTGAATCAAACGGTTGCAACACACACGGGAGGTCACGATAGCAAAATTATGGATCCGGCTCGGCGCTGCCGAAATCTTCCGGACAAGATAACCAGAAATAGAATCGAAAAACTAACAAGCAAAATGGGAGGAATAACATGTTTCGAAACAAAAAACTGAGGTCTTTGGCAGTGGGGACGGCCGCCGTATTGGCTGGATCGCTGGGACTGGCCGCCACGTCGAGTGCGAAGGAAATTGTCATCCGCATCGGCTCAGGCCATCCGCCGACCGTTGTTTATGCAGGCCTGATGAAAAACTGGTTCCAGCCTGAACTGAAAAAGGCAATCGAATCCCAGACCGATCACACGGTTAAATTCATCGAGGGATATAGCGGTTCCATCACCAAGGTCTTTGACACATTTGAAGGAATTCAAAACGGCGTCCTCGACATTGGCGGTTTCTGCTTCTGCTTTGAAGCATCCAAACTGCCGATGCACGCATTCCAGATCATGCTGCCCTTTGGCACCATGGACCCGGAACAGAGCGTTACCATCGCCAACAATGTTTACAAGCAATTCCCAAGTCTTGAGGAAGCTTTTCAGAAGTACAATCAGACCATGCTCGCACGCATCGGTGATGGTGGTTACAATCTGGGCACAAACTTTGCCTGGAAAGAACTGTCCGATCTCAAGGGCCGCAAAATTCTCGGCGCCGGTCTCAATCTGAACTGGATGGAAAAAGCCAATATCGGCATCATTCCGGTAACCGATGGACTGCCCGGCTGGTACCAGAAGATCAAAACCGGTCTGGCCGAAGGTGGCATCATGTTCCCCAGTGCCTGGGGACCGGTGTTCAAACTTCATGAAGTTGGTGAATTCTACACCACCATCGGGTTTGGATCGATCACCTGGCATGCTCTGAACGTCAACAACCGCTTCTGGGATCGCCTGCCGCCAGAGGTTAAGCCGATCATGAAGGAAGTTGCGGAACGCTATTCGGTTCAGACCGGCGTTTTCAACAAGATCGGTTACGAGAAGGATATGGCCTGGTTGCGTGAGAACATCACCGTTTCAGACCTGCCGGACTCTGTCCGCCTTGAATGGGCACAAAGGCTCAAGGACTGGCCACAGCAATATGCCAATGAACTTGAAGCCAAAGGTTTCCCGGCAAAGGCGATCTTGAACGCGACGCTCGATGAAGCCGAAAAGGCCGGATACAAGTGGCCTGTGCGTTACGTCATCGAGTAAGCAAGCCAACGATCAAGCGCGCTTGATCAACACTCACCGGCTGAGATCTGTCACTAACCCCTTTCAGGTTTAGGATTTCAGCCGGTGCTTTTGCAGACTTCGATTTCAACTGGCCACCAGTTAGGGGAAGAAAATGTCGCTCATTACATTCAGCGATCGCTTGTCCAAATTCCTGATGATCGCCGCTGCGACATGGGCCTTTGGTCTGTCGTTTCTGGTGATGGCGAACATTATTGGCCGCACAGTATTTGATTCCCCCATCTACGGAACCGCTGAAATCGTTGCTGCTTCCATCGTCATTATTGTCTATCTGCAGGCTGGCTATGCCATTCGCAGCCGCTCAATGCTGAAAGCAGATTTTCTTGTCGCCCATCTGCCCGATATCGCCCAACGGATATTGCTGGCGATCGGTTACCTGCTGGGCGCAGCCTTCTTCCTGATGATTATCACCGGCGGATGTGAGGAAAGCGTTTTGTCCTATGTCGAAGGCGAATTCGAGGGCGAGGGTGCCCTGCGGGTACCGTCATGGCCTGCCCGCTGGACCGTTTTGATTGGCAGTGGATTGGCGATGATCAACTACCTGGTGATGGCCTATATAGACGTATTCAAGCCGACCAATCTGGATTCCGAATAGCAGCCGACACGCTGCCACTAACCGAAACTGGCACATAGAGAGAATATACCTTTGTTCGAAGTCAATATTGCCGTTTTGCTGATCGTCAGCCTGGTTGGCCTGGTGGCAATCGGTGTCCATATCGCCATCGCGCTTGGCATGACCAGTGCGCTTGGAATATTCCTGGTCACCGGTGCCGACTCCTACGCCTTCGATACGGTTCAGCGGATGCTGGCGGCGACCGCCTATGAGGCCATTCGCGCCTATGTATTTGCGGTTATTCCGCTGTTCATGCTGATGGGCGAATTCATCGGAAAGTCGGGCATTGTCACGGATGTCTATCGCGGCATTAACAGACTGTTGCGAAGACTGCCGGGCCGTTTGGCCATTGCGACCATTACCGGCAATGCGCTGTTCTCATTCGTCACCGGCGTCAGCATTGCCTCTGCCGCCGCATTTTCGCGCATCGCTTATCCCGAGATGAAACGCTTTGGTTATCACAAGGGATTTGCCCTGGGCACGGTGGCGGGCTCAAGCTGCCTCGGCATGCTGATCCCGCCCTCGGTTCTGATGATCGTTTGGGGCATTCTCACCGAACAGTCTATCGGACAGATCTTCGCCGCCGGCATTTTCCCCGGCCTGCTATTGGCCAGCCTGTTCGTCCTTTATGTTTTAGGCATCGCGATTTTCCGACCGGCCACGGTGGGCATCGGACCCGACGGACAGCAAATGTTCTCGGAAGACGAACAGGACGAGGCGGAAGAAGACGAAGTCTCAAACGTCCAGTTTTTAATCAGCCTCGTGGGTATCATCACCGTCATTGTCGCGGTGTTGGGGGGCATCTGGTTTGGCATATTTACGCCGACCGAGGGCGCCGGCGCGGGGGCACTTATTGGCCTGGCCCTGGGCATAATCAAGGGCATGCGTTTTCGCGACATAATCGATTCCATATTGTTGGTCGGGCGAACCTCTGCCCCGATACTGCTGTTGCTGGTCACCGCATCGCTCTATTCCCGCACCCTTGCGATGACCGGACTGGCCAACGCAATCGAAGGTGTATTCCTGGGTTCCGGCATGGAACCATGGATGATTATCACCGTCATGGTGTTGATCTGGTTTGCGCTGGGAATGATCGTCGATTCGATCTCCATCATGTTGTTGACCGCGGCCATCTTCGCACCAATAGCCGTGCAAATTGGCTACGATCCGATTGCCTTTGCCATCATCGGCATCATTGCCATTGAGGCGGGGCTGCTGACGCCCCCATTCGGGCTGCTGGTCTATACGGTGAAGTCGTCGATCCATGAGATCGAGCCGGGCATGAGTGTCGTGCCGATTTTTGTCAGCTCGACACCCTATTGGATTATCATGCTGATCGGCATGATCCTGATCATCAATTTCCCGGAAATTGCCACTTATCTTCCAAACCAACTGTTCCCGTAACACAGCCGCCTGAAGCTAAGGTTCGACAGCAGTCAAACAAACAAGGATTCACACCATGCCTGCCTATTGGATTGCACGCTCACTGATCAACGAGCCGGTTGCCTACAAACGCTATACCGATCTGGTTCCCGCGATTATCGCCAAGTTTGGCGGCAAGGTGCTTGCCCGCGGCGGCAAGTTCCAGGTTATGGAGGGGCCGGAAAAATTCAAACGGTTTGTCGTCATCGAATTCCCGGATTTCGAATCCGGAGTCGCCTGTTTCACATCCAAGGAATATGATGATGCGGCACGTCACCGCCGCGAGAATGGCGCCGGAGAGGTTGAAACGGTCATACTGGAAGCTGGCGAGTTCACAAAATAATCCGACAAGGCAGAACCCATGAAAATAAAACGCATAATGATCCATGAGCAGGGCGAGCCCGAGGTCATGGTGCTGGAAGATGCGGAGCTCGGCGCACCGGGTTCCGGCGAAGTCCAGATTGAGCAGACAGCCATTGGCCTGAACTATATGGACATTTACCAGCGCTCCGGCGCTTATGACATGTCTCTGCCCAGCCCTCTGGGGCTGGAAGCTGCCGGGCATGTGCTGGCAATTGGTCCCGATGTCAGCGGCTTTGAAGTCGGCGACCGGGTCGCCTATGGGCCGGTTCTGGGCGCCTATGCAACCCACCGCAATGTGCCGGCAGCCCGGCTGGTTCGAATTCCCAATGGTATTTCCGACGACCAGGCCGCAGCAATCCTGATGAAGGGGACAACGGTCGAGTATCTGCTCAACCGCACCTACAAGGTGAAGGCCGGGCAAGACGTGTTGTTCTGGGCGGCTTCCGGCGGGGTCGGACAGCTTGCCGGCCAATGGGGCAAACATCTGGGGGCGCGCATGATCGGGGTCACGTCAGGCGAAGACAATTGCAACGCGATCCTTTCCCTGGGCTATTCAGAAGCCATCGACCGGCTCAGCGAAGATATCGGCGAAAGAGTACTTGAACTCACCGATGGCAAGGGCGTGCCTGTCGTCTATGACAGTATTGGCGCTGCCAGTTTCGATGCGTCGATCAAATCTCTGGCGACCTATGGCATGTTGGTATCTTACGGCGCGACGACTGGCGAAGCACCGCCGGTACCGCCGGGCCTGTTGCAACACAGTGGTTCGCTGTACTTCACCCGGCCGACATTGGCCGACTATATCAAACATCGAAGTGATCTGGTTGCCGCCGCTGATCAGGTGTTTGGCTTGCTGCAGGACGGGGTCCTGTCCGTCAGCATCAACCAGCGCCTTCCTTTGAAGGACGTCGTTGAGGCACACCATGCGCTGGCGGCAGGTAAAACAACTGGCTCAACCATTTTGGTTCCCTAGAGCCTTTCACGGACAACTGGTGTTGATCGAATGAACATTCGTGAAGATGCGTCGCTGGTTCTTTGTACCGGCGCAATATTGATCGTCGCCGCCGTGGCGATGTTGACGAATGCGGATGAAGCGCTGCTGCGCGTTGCCGTCATCGGCGGTCTGGCGATCTTCTGCTTTGCTACAAGAGTACTGCCAGAACTGGTGACCACCCTTCTATGTTTCCTGGGTTTTCTTGTATTGGGGCTGGCGCCACCGGAAGTGATTTTTTCAGGCTTCGCCTCGGGCGGGATCTGGTTGATGATCTCGGGCCTGATCATCGGCACATCGATCACCCAGACCGGTCTTGGAAAGCAGATCGCCACCCGCATTTTTGCGCGTACGGGCACATCGTATGTCCGCACCGTGGTTCTGCTGTCGACCAGTGGCCTGTTGCTGGGCCTGCTGGTTCCATCTACGATTCCCCGGATCATCGTCATGGTGCCCGTTGCCGTATCGCTGGCCAAGGAAATGGGCATGGAGACCGGGTCGCGGGGGCAGATCGGCCTGACCATTGCCGCTGCCACCAGCACTCTATTGCCCACCTATGCAATCCTGACCGCCAACCTGCCAACCATTGTTCACTACGGGGCACTGGACACTTTGCTGGGAATCAAAACCTCCTATGCGGATTATTTGATCGCCCAATTGCCGGCCAATCTGGTGCGGTTTGGTCTGATCCTGGCCTGTCTGCTGCCATTTGCACGCGGCTCCGCTCCGGTTCTGCAGGGGGATGGGCCGGATGCTGTGGAGCCGATGACGCAGGTCCAACGACGCCTGCTCGGCCTGCTGTTTGTGGCAATCGCCTTTTGGGCAACCGATAGCCTGCATGGCATTTCCCCTGCCTGGATAGCCATGGCTGTGGCAATTGCCGTGCTGATACCGCAGTTGAAAATGATGGCCAAGGACGCCATGAAAACGTCGGTGGATATGACGCCGGTGTTTTTTCTGGCCGGGGTTTTTGCGGTCAGCGCGGTTGCCCAACATGTGGGGCTCGACACATTGGTCGCCGACTCGCTGGTTCCCAAACTTGGCCTGACTGCCGGTTCCGGCCTGCATGACATTTACGCAATCGCTGGTTTTTCTGCGCTGATCAGCCATCTGACAACCGCCCCCGCTGCACCTGTCGTTCTGGTGCCATTGGCAAGTGCCATGGCGACAGCCGCCGACCTGCCGGTTCTCACCGTTGCCATGGCTCAGATTGTCGGCATCGCAACGCCTCTGCTGCCCTATCAGGCGCCGCCGCTGCTGGTTGCCATGGCACTGGCGCATATTCCGGTGACGACTTTGACACGGGTGTGTCTGGTGTTGGCCGTCGGCGTTGCGGCAATCGGTATTCCCCTGACCTGGGCCTGGTGGCGGCTGATCGGCATCATGTGATGGCCCGCTGAATGTCTTTCAGGTTTAGCGCGGTTTTACCCATGGCAGGCGGGCGCGCTCCAAGGCCAGCATGACGGCGCAATTGTCGAGATCGCCTTCGCCCTGCTCGATATTGTCGCCGACGACTTCCAGATACCGTTCCGTCATGGGCAATCCCTGTCCGACACTTTTGGCGGTATCATAGATCAGGCCAAAGTCCTTGGCCGACTGGGTTATCCTGCCCAGCGGTTGAAAGTCTCGCGCCACCATTTTAGGGCCTTTCGATTCCATCACCTTGGACGCCGCCGCCGACTCTCGGGCAATCTCGAAAAAGGTGGATTGATCGAGCCCCACAGCCTGGGCAAATACCAGGCCTTCCGCCACCGCCACCCGGCTGAGCCCGAGGATCAGATTGATCGCCAGTTTGGCCTTGTTGCCACTGCCAATGGCACCAACGAAAAAATGAGCCCGCGACAGTATTTCAAACAGGCCCGCCAGCTCGGTTGCGCTGTCTTGCTGACCGGCCACCAGCAATACCGCATTGCCATTTGCCAGGTCAGCGCTGGTTCCGGAGATGGGCGCTTCGACCAGCTCGATGCCCCTATCGTCGGCCAGAGCGGCAATTGCCGGCATCTCGGCTGGATCGCAGGTGCTCATCGATATGAGGCGTTTTCCCGTTTGGACCGGCGCATCTGCAACCAGGCTTTGCAGCTGTTCGGTGTTGAACACTGCCGAAAGGACCAGGTCTGATTCCCAAACCTCTTCGGCAGGCATCGATTTTCCGCCTGCAACATCCAGGCGCTTCATAGCTTCAGCGTCGGGATCATATCCACAGACATCCACACCCGCGGCCATCAGGCGTCGCGCAAGGGAGCTGCCAATCAGCCCCAGACCAAACAGGCCAACGGTTTTCGGCAGCCGCTGATTGCTCATTTGTCTTCCTCCAATTTGGCAACCAATTCTTCGTAGAGCGGAAACAGGTGGGCAAAATCCACCTCGGCATGACCCGCCTCCAAAGCCTTGCTCAAAAGCCTGCGGGTCAGGCTTGTATAAGGGCTCATGGCGTCAAGTTGACCGGCAAATTGTTGCGCCAGACCGAGATCCTTTTCCAGATTGGAAATCTGGGATCGTGCATCCATCGTACCGCTTAGAATATCGCGCGGGAACCGCGTCTCGGTGACGAAGCTGCGGGCATTGCCGGCATTCAGCACGTCAACCGCGCGGTTGATATCTATCCCGGCACGGTCGGCCATCCGCAATCCTTCGCAGGTCGCCATGAAACTGCTGTGCAAAATGAGGTTGTGAACCAGTTTCATGGCATGGCCAGCGCCGGCCGGGCCAAGATGAAATGTCTTGCTGGAAATACACTCCAGAACCGGCTGGCATCGGGTGACGGCCTGATCCGATCCACCAACCATCAAGGTCAGGGTTCCCGCATCCGCACCGGCCGCGCCACCGGTCATGGCGGCGTCAATATAGGCGATCCCTCGACTTTGCAAATCCTCTTCCAGGGCGCGACTTTGGCCGGGGTGCGAAGTTGTCAGATCAACCACAACAAGGCCACTTGAGCTGGATTGGGAATTGAGAAGTGTGGCGATCTGCTCGGTCGATGGAACCGCAAACAGGATGATATCGACATCAGCCAGCATCTCGCCAATATTGATATTCTTCACCCGGTCTGACAGGTCAGCTGCAGCAAAAGCTTCCGCGTTGAGGTCGCTGGCGGCGGCCAGAATTTTGTCCCCATCCAGTTTTCGGGCGATGCCCCGGCCCATTTGACCGAGCCCGACAATTGCAGTTCTGATCCCTTTCGGCACTGTTACCTCTTCCGCCTGCTCTATTGCGCAGCTTTCATGTCTGCCAATTTGGACAGCGAGTGGTTCGACAGGGGCAGGCCAACGGGCTCACCGGTTTCAGCCGAAATATCCGCCCCAAGATAGGACTCCATCACCATGCGTGCGTGTTCCGGTGCCACCATAGGTTCCCTATCCATCAGCACGCTTTCCAGGAAGTGAATGGTCTCTGGACCCATCTGGCCGGCAAACATGTGGTCGACATGCTCGCCGGGCATGGTCGACATGGGATATTGGGTGCCATCCTTGACCGTGTTGAGCCAATTGTCCCGCGACGTGTCATCCAGTATCAAAGCGCCCTCGGTGCCGGTGATTTCGATCCAGGTGCCGCAATAATTGGGATAGCTTGGCGGCAGGTTCCAACCGCCGCCGACGACCACCAACGTGCCATCATCCATGGTTACCGTGCTCCACATGCAGTCAAAAGATCCGTTGAGATCCTTCATATAGCCATAGGCGCCCTGGGAATAGACCTTGACCGGTTTGGCCGGTGCCAACAGCCAGAAGACGAAATCCAGATCATGGGTGGACTCCATCGCAACAGGGGAGAGTTTGACCCGATTGGCAATCTTGGCACCGAGATTGCGGGACAGATGACGACTGACCATGACATTCACCACCTTGCCCAGTTTTCCCTCAGCAATCGACTTTTTGGCATAGGCGATCTTGGAGTTGAAACGCTGGGAATATCCGATGGTGAATTTCAGGCGATTGCGTTTCGCAATAGCAATCAGTTCGTCTGCTTCCCAAAGTTCCAGGGCAATCGGCTTTTCCAACAACACATGCTTCCCCGCCTTCAGGCAATCACGGGCTATAGGGTAGTGCGACCCTTCCGGCGTGGTCGAGATATAGACAACCTCAATTTTGTCATTGGAGACGATGTCCTGATAGTCCAGGGTCGCCGAGGCCGGATTGGTCAGTTGCTTCACCTCTGCCAGGCGATCGGGTTTGATTTCGCAAATATGCAGCTTGTCCACCAGGGCCGATTTGGCCAGGCTTTCGGCGCGTATGCCGCCGCACCAACCTGTGCCAATCACAGCTACTTCGACCTGTCTCATATTTCAGTTCTCCAACTTGCCTAATTCTGTTTGCGCCAAACATTGTGGCGACCGGGGCCGAATTCATTCCGGTCCGCTTGGCTGCGCGCGTCATGCCGGTTCAGTGATTGATCGTCATGGTCGACAAAGTGCTTTGCAGATGTGCCCGCATGGCCGACGAAGCTTCCTTGCCGGAACGTTTTTCGAGAGCCTCAACGATGGCATCGTGCTCGCCGAATGAATGATAATCGGGGTCGGGCGCAGATTCAGGCGTATCAAGACGCCGCCACACAACAACAATGCGCACGCCATTTAGAATTTTGTGCAATTCATGCAGCAGCGAGTTGCCAGACGCCTGGGCAATAATATCGTGAAATTCTGAATCCAGTTCTTCATAGCCGCGCCAGCTGGTGGCGCTGCGCATTTTGGAGGCAAGCTCGCGGATTCGACGCAATTGTCGCGGCGAAGCATGCAAGGCCGCCATCCTGGCGAGTTCGGGCTCCAGCGCGAGCCGCGCCATCATTGCCTCCACCGGACCGGTGACCTCGGCAAGATCCGAGATGGTGCGCTCACTATTGTCGGCTTTGCGTTGTTCGGGCTTTCTTGTCAGAAAGGTTCCCCGCCCCACTTCGCGGGTCAAATTGCCATTTGCCTCCAACACCAGGAAGGCCTTGCGTAGCTCGGTGCGGCTGACACCAAGACTGGTGCACAGGTCGCGCTCTGGCGGCAGACGGGCACCCACAGGCAACCCCGATGAAGCAATCCAGGTTTTGACCCGGGCAAGGACTTTAGCGCTCATTGGTCAGACCCATTCATAATCGTTGACTTCCCGCAAATGTGTTTCAAACTTCAATCCCAGCAACTTGTTTTTATTCGTGATTCTCGCAACCACATCGACGACGTTATTCCTTCATTACACTTGCCCGCAGATTGGTCCACCAATATATGGCAGGAACTCAACTCGCGGATGACATATCCCCTCAACTTGCTAACTGACGGGTCAAACCTGATCATTTTGCGACAGGTGTGGAACGGTTTCGCCGGTATCGGTGAATGTCCGTGTCACGTCCCTGGCTCCGTAAATCCACAGAATGACAAGCCTACCCTCTCCGGTATTGCGAAAGTAATGCGGCACATTGGCCGGGATGAAACTGGTGTCCATCGGTTTCAACTGGGTCAGCTCGTCTCCGATCAGGGCTTCGGCCTGGCCTTCCAGGACCGTCACTTGCTCGGCGCAATTGTGGGAATGTTTTGGTGCCGCACAACCAGGGGGAAAGCTTGTTGTCCCGCTGGTGAATGGCGCGGCATCGGAAACCCCTTTGCCAACCATTAATCGCGTCTCCACCCCATCACCGCGCGCAAATGCGTTGATTGCATCAAATTCAATTACCAATCCCTGGTCCATTGTGTTTCCTTTATGCTGACAGCTTGTGCTGCGCTAACTGCATCCCCGCCCAAGAAGGCCTATTGTCATGTCGACCAATCCGCACCGCGTACCCCACACCGCACTTAAAAACTTTATCTCGCGAAGTTTTATCGCCTGCGGAATGCCCCCAAATGATGCTCGCCACGCGGCGCGTCTGATGGCCAAGGCAGATCTGATCGGACAGGACGGACACGGTGTCTTTCGCCTGCCGATGTATATTCGACGTATTCAGGCAGGCGGACTGAACGTGACGCCAAATTTTCAAAAAGTGCAAAACAGAAAAGCCACCGCGTTGATCGATGGCGATAACGGGCTTGGTCATCTGGTGATGCGCCACGCCACGAAACTTGCCATGCGCAAGGCCCGCAAGACCGGTATTGCCTGGGTCGGCGCCCGTCATTCCAACCACGCCGGTCCGGCGTCGCTCTACGCCATGATGCCGCTGAAAAAGGATATGATCGGGCTTTACATTGCCGTCGGCAGCGCCAACCACCTGCCGCCCTGGGGCGGGACGGAAATGTTGTTGAGTACCAATCCAATCGCGGTCGCGATTCCAGCGGCGAAGCGTCCGCCGATTGTTCTGGATATGGCCACGACCGTTGCCGCCTATGGCAAGGTGAAGACCGCTGCCCAGCGGGGCGAAGCCATGCCCGAAGGCTGGATGGTGGATCGTCAGGGCGCCCCGCTGACCGATCCTGCCCGCGCCTCGGAAGGTTTTCTGTTGCCCATCGGCGGCCCCAAGGGCTACGGACTGGCATTGGTATTCGGCATCCTTGCCGGCACGTTGAACGGGGCAGCCTTTGGACGCGATGTGGTCGACTTTAATGCCGATGCCAAGACGGTGACCAATACCGGCCATATGATCATCGCGCTCGATATCAACGCCTTTACCGATGTGGATGTATTCAAGGCAGGCATTGATCGCATTTATCAGGACATGAAGGCTTCGCCCCGGCTTCCCGGTGTCGAGGAAATTCGCCTTCCCGGAGAACGGTTGCAGAGCGTGCTGAGCGAGCGGCGCGCCAATGGTGTGCCGGTTCCCGGTCCATTGCGGGAACAGCTTGATCAACTGGCATCGACTCTCGGCATTGCCGCCCTGGATTGAGCGTTGGCGCTGCAAGACAGGGCCAATGTCGGATGAGTAAAACTGCCCATCGAACTGAGATCCAAAAACCTGCATCTGTGTCGTCCACTCCACTACAATTAACTTCACGCGATTGCGTTCTTGTCTTGCCCCGGCGAGCCGGCAATCTTATCGCCTCACCGCTCTCCGCTCAGGTGGCGAGGCGGCTAGTTGGCCAATTTTTCCGGATCGCGCAGGTTTGCCGCCAGCGGCATCCGTGTCAGCTGCCCTCCCCGATCCATTTCGTCGTCAATGCCCATCATTCGGAGCGCATACCAATAGGTGGCGGCATTTGACGACACGACCGGCCTTCCCAGCCGTTCTTCCAATTCGTCCAGCATATCAACGATGCCCAGCGCTCCGCCGACATGCAGAAATGTGTCAATGTCTTCGCTGTCGACCCGGTCAAATGCGGCGTTGATCGCATCGACTGGAATATCGATGATCCGGTCTGATGTTTCGACTTTCAGCCAGGTCGCATTCGGCGCTTTGAATCCATGGGCCTGGTAATAATCCTGTACACTCTTCGACATCTCTTCGCTCATTGGGGAAATGACGCCGATCCTTTTGGCACCGACCGTTTTCAGCGCCGCCACGCAAGCGTCGGTGGCGGTGACGAAGGGCAGGTCGGGCAATACTTCGCGAATTTGTTTTCTGTACAATGCCTGGCGTTCGATCGACCACCAGCGCATTTCCAGTGAATTGCTGCAAATCACCATATCCGGCCAACAGCCCCGCACCTGCGGCAAGGTCGCCAATACGGCCTCGGGAACCTTCACATGATCGGAAATATCGAAGCGATACATTTGATTATTCACGCCGTCAGGCCGCATTGCCTCGTATTCAGGCTGCATGTTGGAGTTTTGCTGCGGTACCGCGACTGCGACAACGCCTCTTGGTCCGAACCGGTCTGGCATGAGAATTCCATCCCATCGAGATGTTGAATAGGGTTTCCCGGGGCGCAATTGGCGCCCCGGGAACAGTCAGCTATTTGGTGATTGCTTCCACCAGTGCCTTGTAGGAGACACTCTGTTCGTCACGCAGTTTCTGATACTCGTCGCCCAGCATCAGATCAGCATTTTCGCCGAGGCGCTTCAGCAGGTTCTTGTAGGTCTTGTCGCCCTGCAGAGCGGTGAAGGCATCCTGCAGTTTCTTGACTACATCGGCCGGTGTACCGGAGCGAACCAGAACAACGCGATGCATGAAACCAACATCGCCTTCTACACCGGCTTCAGTGAAGGTTGGCACACCGTCATAAAGCCGCTCTGGTCCGGACGTTGTCAGGACCTTCAGCTTGCCGCTTTGCAACAATGATCCGATTGTCGCCGGGAAGCCCATGGTTACATCGGCGTCACCAGACAGCAGTGCCTGCATAGCAGGTCCGCCCCCTTTGTAAGGCACCAGATTAAACTGGACGCCGCGGGATTTCATCATCTGCGCAGCCGGCACAAACAGAGCACCCCAGTTACCGGAATGCGCCATGCTGACACCACCTGGCTTGGCCTTTGCCGCCGCAATCAATTCCTCAAACGTATTGTACGGGCTGTCGCCACGCACAACCACGGCGATCGGCGCAAAGTTGATGCGGGCAATCGGGATGAAGTCTTTCATCGGATCATAGGGTAGCTTTTCAACATGCTGTTGCAGCATGTCGATATAGTTATGCGAAAACAGCAACGTATAGCCATCGGCCGGAGCCTTGGCGACTTCCTGCGTTCCTTTTTGACCACCGGCGCCAGGGGTCAGCCGGACAATCATTGCCTGATTGATATAGGATGGAATGACCGAGGTGATCACCCGCGCGTTGAGGTCATGGCTACCGCCAGGCCCAAGTGGAATCACCATGGTGATCGGCTTTTCCGGATATTCCGCCTGGGCCATGCCAACTGACAGTCCCAGAGCCATGCCGGCTGCTACCAGCAGGCTGGTTGTTTTTCTGATGCTAGCTTTAAACATACATCTCTCCCTTGTTGCATCGATTCTGTTGTCGGTTCGAGGCGCCGATGCGTCGCCATCGAACCAAATGAGTTCCTATCCCGGCGCCACCTTGCGCATGCGTTTCCAAAGCAGGTAGCCGATCAGCGGGCTGGCCAGCAAAACCAGCATCGCGCCAATGCGCTCGGTCAGGAAAAATCCGGCAAAGTCTCCATTGGTCATCGCCACGGTCTGTCCAAAGGCATATTCCAGCGGCGGCCCAAGAATGAATCCCATCACCATCGGCATCACATCAAATCGCGCATATTTGGCGATGATGCCAAACAGGCCGAAGGCGACCAGCATGATCAGGTCGACGGAGTCGGAGCGGAAAACAAATGCGCCGGCAAATGCAAACATCATGACCACCGGAATGAGAATCGAGACCTTGATCGTCACCAACCGCGAAAAGAACGGAATCGACAAATAGCCGATGACGACGAACATCATGTTGGCGAAAACCATGGCGATCAGGATGGCAAACACCGTCGCCCCCTGCTCTTCAAACAATTGCGGGCCCGGGCGCAGGCCCTGGGCAACAAAGGCGCCCAGCAGGATTGCGGTGACGTTGTCGCCTGGAATGCCGAGGGTCAGCAGCGGCACCATGGTCGGTCCGTTGACGGCATTGTTGGCGGCTTCCGCGGCAGCAACCCCTTCCAGTTCCCCTTCGCCGAATGTCTCCGGGTGGGATGAGGCGTTTTTGGCAGCCGAATAGCCCATCATGGCTGCAACGACCTGCCCCAGCCCCGGCACGATGCCGATGGATGTTCCTAGCACGGTGGACCGACAGATGGTCTTGAAGCAGCGTTTGAATTCAAGCCGCGAAAGCCGTTCGCCCATCAGCGCTGACAATTGCCGGGCCTTCTCATTGCGCATGACAACGGCGGCCAGTTCGGGAATGGCAAATACGCCAATCAGCATCGGCAGAAGTGGAATGCCAGACTTCAAGTCGAACAGACCAAAGGTAAACCGTTCAACACCCCCCAGCGGATCGGTGCCGACGAAGGATAACCACAGGCCCAACATCATCATGACCAGGCTTTTGAGAGGATTGGATCCGGAAGTCGCCGCGATGATGATCAGGCTCATCAGCAGAACCGCAAACAGTTCCGGCGGGCCGAACAGCATCACCAGGAAGGCAATCGGGAAGATCATCAATATTGTAAAGATGTCTGAGGCTGTATCGCCGATCACCGAGGAAAACAGCGCAATGTCCAAAGCCTTGCGGGACTTGCCCTGTTGGGTGAGCTTGTAACCGTCACGCGATGTTGCGACCGCTGCCCCGGTGCCGGGCATGGAAACCAGGATGGCTGGAATACTGCCGCCGAATATGCCGCCCTTGTATATGCCCAGCAAAAACGGGATTCCGACAATCGGATCAAGGAAGAACGACACCGGCAACAGGATGGCCATCGCCATCAACGTGGTGAAGCCCGGCAATGCGCCGACCAACATTCCGCCGAACAAACCAAGGCTCATCAACACAAATGTGTCGACCCGCAATGCCATTGCAAATCCTTGATAAAATTGATCAATCACGGAGCTGTCCGATCAAATTTCCGGCGTGGGTTCACGTCATTCTCCTAACAGGCGGGCATAAAAAACTTCGATTGCGTTGAGTTCCGGCAATGCCACGGCAAGCAGTCTTGTGGCCGCGAGATAAAGCAGCATCGGCCCGATCACCGAGACGCAGATGATCTGCAGAATCGACCTGGTGCCCATCAACAGGGACATGGCGATCATCGCGATGGCCGATGCAATGAGAAATCCAAAGGGTGCCATGGTGAGCGCGTAACAGATCATGATCGCAAAAAACGCCATGCCACGGCGCCACTCCTCGCCCGATAGATCCTCAACACTGTCGGCCGTTTCAGCTCCGGCGGTGCGCATCATCCACATCAAAATGGCACACAGGCCTGCCAACAGAGCGAGAACAATCAGGGGAAAAAGGCTCGGCTCAATGGCCGTTAAAGAGCGCCCGAACAACAGCTTGGGCGGCTCCACCAGATAGTTGATAAAGACCAGCGCCAGAACTGACGTCACCAGCAAGGTGGCAATGGTAAGCACTTCGGGGGCGGCGCGGCGTATGGTTTTTCTCATGCCGACACCCCCGCCAAGTCAGCTTCAAACAGATCAATCAGATCCTGATTGAACCGGTTTCGCGTTACCTCTACCTCTGACCGGGTTGCTTCAACCAGGCTGGCTCGTTCTTCCTGTGTCAGTTCGACCAGCTTTACGCCCTCTTCCACCAGGGCCTTGGAGCAGACGTCGTCATCATCTTCGGCAAATCGCCGCTGGGCCTGGGTTGCTTCCTCCAGGGCGGACGCCACGGCTGCCCTGACATCTTGCGACCAATTACCGACCACAGACTGATTGAACAAAACCGGGGCCACCCCGAGCAGGTGCCCGGTAAGGGTGATGACCCGGTGGGTTTTATGCAGGTCGAAATTGTAAATATTGGTCAGCGGATTTTCCTGCGCATCCACCACGCCCCGGGCAACGGCATCCGGCAGGTCGCGCACGTCAATCGCCACGGGTGAAAATCCCAATGCTCTGAACACCCGCTGATGATCATCGCTGGCAAGCGTCCTGATTTTCATTTCCGTACAGTCTGCAGGTGACCTGAATGCTGTCGACCCAGAGCTGATGTGGCGCAATCCATTGTCCCAATAGCCCATCACCTCAAAGCCGGTTGCCTTTGCAACTTCTGCTGCAAGACGGCCGCCAAGAGAACCATCCAGAACACCATAGGCGCGACGGCGGTCGGGCACCGCAAAATGCTGATCAAACAGCGCCAGTTCGGGAACGCGGCCGGCAAGATAGCTGGAGGAGAAATAGCACCCGTCGAGTTCACCGCTCTCGGTCGCTGACAACAGGTCTGACGCTTTGCGTCCGCCCTCAACAATATTTTGGGTATACTCGACTTCGATGTCGCCATTGGAAATGCGATTGAGCGCATCGCAGAACACGCGCGCACCGCGGGTGTGAACCGATTTGTCACCCTGATAGCCGCCAAATCTAATCTTCATTGACATACAGTCAGCTCCCGCGACAGATCATCAGCACTGCCCTATTGTCTGGCCCATTCACCGCTGGTGAATCATTGCCAAAATTCATCTATCGAGATTGTCTGCCTGGCCGTACAGGAACCGGTCAGGTCCCCTTTGCCGCCTCTCGGCCGGGCCGAAACATAGGCAACCTATTGGTCGAATTGCATAGTCCTTTTTTTTCCAGGTTTCAGCGCATTTCGACGCCATGAAACCGGGTGCAATTCAATTGGTTGACCTTTGTAAAATCTCCTCCCAATTTCCCGACCATTCAACATGGAAGCAGGCCATATTGCAACAAAAAAGGCCCCCAAATGCCAAAAAACAGCCGGATTCCTGTGTTGATTTTCAAATAAATTGGTTGACCATTTTTACTGAAGATTAGCCACTACGCCCGCTGGTCAAAATGCGTCCTGCACATCTGGCAGGCGCGGCGAATTTCATCGGATAATTGCTCGGTAAATTGCCTGATTGCAGCAGAATCTGCCCGGATTGCAGGCTCAATCAACAAATAGTCCACCGTCATTTTAGGCCGGTCAATCGGATACAGATAAACATCGGGGTCCTGCAGATCCGGCAGGCACAGACAACCTGGCAAAATGGAGCAGAACTCACCGCGTTTGATGATATCGAGCGTGGTCATCATCGAGTCCATTTCCAGGATAGAGTGACCAACCGGGGAGACGCTTTTCAACACCTGATCAATCTTCGAGCGTCGGGCATTGCCGGGTCCCGGAAGCACCAGGTTCAAGGCATCAATCTGGGCCAGGTCTACACTGCCTTCGACCCCTGGCAGGGGTTGGCGGCTGGCGAGAATCTCCAGATCCGTATCGAGAAATGTCGAACTGAGGCCGTCGTGAACCGAGCCATCGGGCACCACTGCGATATCCAGTTCACCGGCCAGCACCATCTGGGTGAGCAAGGCGCTGTAGCCTTCGGTAACGGTGACCACAACCAGCGGATTTGCCTTGGTGAAAGCGGCCATGACCGGCGCCAGTATTGCTCTGGCAAAAGTCGGCATTATGCCGACGCGCACCTTGCCGGTCAGGGTTTCGGCATCCGGCGTGACATCTTCGCTGAGCCGGTTGACTTCGCGCAGAATTTTGACCGCCCGCTGGTAAATCTGCTCGCCTGCCCTGGTGGGAACGACCCCGGTTGAAACCCGTTCAAACAGGGCGACGCCAAGCCGGTTTTCCAACTCGCGCAACTGAACACTGACTCCCGATTGAGTCGCGTTGGCCTTGCGGGCGGCTGCTGAGATCGATCGCTCTTCATAGACGGCAACGAAAAATCGCAGATTGTTCAATTTGATAAAATTCATTGGACGGTCATCATAGACATTGCGCCGGATGCTGCAAAGCTGTTGCCGCTCAACTGGAAGGCCGCCCAGACCAGTGCGGGAAGACAGATAAAGGTCAGGAGTGTTGAAACCACAACGGCGCCGGCGACTCGGTTTGGATTTTGCTGATACCTTTCAGCATAGACATAGGTCACCACCGCAGACGGCATGGTCGCCATGATGAACACGACCCCGGCGGCGGTGCCGGATATGCCAAGCGCATACACCACGACAAGCCCTGTCACGATTCCGATGATCAGCCGCGCCACGGCCAGCGCCAGGGAGGGCAGCAAATCCGTCACCTTCAATGTCGCCAGGGAAATGCCCAGCAAAATCAACATCGCCGGAATCATCATGTCCCCCAACATGCCGGTGGTGATCAATATGACCGGCGGCACTTCAACCCCGGTGGCCAGAACAAACAACACCAGCACCACCGAATATAAAAGCGGTTGCCTGATCAGATCCTGGATCCGGAAAGTACCAGACGCGATCGACAATCCGACGCTGTGCTGAACCATGGCAATGACGATAAAGTAAGCGACACCCATTTGCGTTCCGAGCGCACCAAATGCCAGCACCACCAGCGGCAAGCCCAGATTACCCGAATTTGGAAACATCAGACTTGGCAGAAAGCTCCGCACCGATCCGCCGACCAGCCTCAACCCGACAAAAGCAAGAGTCGCAGCAACAATCAGCGAGGCAAATGCAGCAACAGATAATTGGGAAATGGTCGCAGGATCGACGGTTAGCAAAACATTGGTATGGAATACCAATGCAGGGGTTGCTACCAGGATCACCAGATTGCTCAATGTGCGCGACTGCAGACCGATGGACATCCTGCCGAGAATAAAACCGATACAGGTTATCAGCGTGATGGGCGCCAGAATGTTGAACATTTCGATCAATGAAGTGGCTCCGTGGGGGCCTTGCAGCCTGAGACTGATTTCAATGCTCTGATGGTTGCATGAAACGAGGCGGTTCCCGGCCCGTATGGAATACTACTTGCTACCCAGTCCAGCCAATTGGCCGACGATCTCACACGGTTTCGCCATTCAAAGTCCAGCGCTCAACCACCTTGGTTCCTGATTCCTGCAGCATTTTGGAGACGGCACAATGATCGCGCAATTTTGCAACCACCTGCATGGCCCCTTCGCGCGGCCCTTCATAGGCTGCATCGATCACCAGGGTCACTTCTGGAAATGGCACGTCAATGGGATTGATCAGCCGGGTACCGTGGCTGTCCATGGTGACCTGAATATCAATGTCCATTGAGGTAAACTCAATGCCGTTTGCGGCTGCCAATTTGTTCGAAATCACATGGGTGCAACCGAGCAACCCCATGAATACATATTCCACCGGCATCGGACCTTCATCGGTTCCGCCGCGTTGCAGGGGCTCATCGATGATGGCGCTTTTTCCCCGCGCCGTTGCCACCGACTTGGTGGATGTCTGATGCCCACCGGTGATGTTAAATTTCCAGATGGGTTTTTCTTTAATGACTACCACGGAGAATCCTTGCTTTATGATCTAAGTGAGAGGAAGTCGCTGACGGCGGAATTGAAAGCAGCGGGTTGTTCGATATTCGACAGATGAGAAGCGTTCGGCAGAACTTTCAATGCTGCCCGGGGTGTCCGGTCGGCCATATCCCGCATCACATCAACCGGCGCTGCCATATCGGCCTCGCCGACAATATACAGCGTTTCGCATTTCAGGTTCGGAAGGCCATCCAGCATGTCCAGATTCTGCAGTGCCCGGGCGGTGCCTTCGTAGCCAATTGGCGAAGTGGCGGCAAACATTGAACGCACGGTGGCCAGGACCGAAGCATTTTCCGGCGCTGTCAGAAATTCCGGCGTAAACCAGCGCTCCAGGGTCGGTTCAACCAATCCGTTCATGCCGACTTCCTGCAGCTTAGCGATGTTGTTTTCCCAGATGGTTTTGTAAGGCGGTGGTGCCGATGCGCGGGCATCGCAACAGATTAACCGCCCAACGCGTTCGGGTGCGCACATGGCAAATGCCAGTCCGGTCATGCCACCCAGCGAAATGCCCATAAAATCTGCCCGCTCGATTTCCAGCGTTTCAAACAGCACGTGGACATCCTCGGTCAACTGACCGAAATCGTAAGGCGCTGTTCCAGGTTGGCTGTCACCATGGCCCCGCGTGTCATAGCGAAGGACGCGGTATTTGCTGGTCAGGGCATTGATCTGGGGACCCCAAACGCGCCGGTCGGAGGCCAGCGAATTCGACAATATCAACCACGGAGCACCAATGGGACCGTCAACCTGATAGGCTATTAAGGTACCGCCGCTGCCCGGCACCAATCCACAAACGGCAGGGCTCACCCGTCTGACCCTACAGCTGCATTGAGTTTTGGCATGACCTGTTCGGCCATCAGGATCATCGATTCCCGACCCAGATCGTAGTCGGTCCAGTCATGGCCTGCATAGACAAGATTTCCAAACGGACCGGTGGTTTCGCGGAATTCGAGCACCTGATCTGCGACGCTTGACGGATCGCCATAAATCACCAGCCGGTCCAGCACATAGTCCAGCGTGACATCTTCATCCGGCATGTTCTGATCTTCCTTAAACAGGTTCAGCCGGCCGCCTTTGGCAAGCTTCGTGAACAGGCTCTGATAGTACAGGACATAGGGGCTGCCCGGGTCGCGGGCATAGCGTTTTGCCGTTGCCTGATCCTTCGCGACACAAATGTTTTTGGCAACACGCCAATTGTTGGGGTCTGCGGGCCTGCCACCCTGCTCGCACCCTTCAACATAGTTGGGCCAATGGGTCGCAACCCATTTTGGCAGCAGGAAATTGGCAGATATTGGCTCCCAGCCGCGCGCCGCCATGGCCGTTACACCTTTGGAATAGGGCGCAACCACCGTGCCGACGATCAGCGGATGAGGCTCCTGATATGGCCGCATGATAATGCCCTGGCCTATCTCAGGCATCATGGTGTTGCGGGTGGACACTTTAAAATAATCGCCCTCCAGATCGTAGGGCGCGTCGCCGCTCCAGATATCGAGCACCATATTGATGCATTCGACAAACATCGCATTTCGATCACGATCCAGATTTCCGAAGACTTCTGCATCCGACATCAGACCACCGGGCGAAATGCCAAAGTTCAATCGCCCTTCCAGCATGTGGTCCAGCATCGCCACTTCAGCAGCGACCCGCGCAGGATGCGAATTGGGAAGATTGACCGTGCCGGTACCCAGCACGATATTCTTGGTTTCGTAGGCCAGGCTGGCCAAAAACGCCACGGTCGAGGTTATGATCTCGGCCTGGTCGGTCGTGTGCTCGCCGCAATAAGCTTCTGAAAAACCAAGCTGATCTGCAAGAATGAATGCCTCACGGTCTTCGCGCAGACTCTGCGAAAAGGGTTTGCCCAAAGGATGAATTGGCATGGTGAAAAATGAAAGCTTCACGAAATTTCCCTGACATTGATCGCGCAATCCTCATTTATGTGACGAGCAGCCCCAGAATGAATAATGATATTTATTGATGGTCTCCATCGATTTTACTTCTACCCGCGTCCCTCAAGGCCATCGCAAAATGTGATTGCAGATATACGAATACATAAATTGTGCATGTGTCTGCCATCCCATAGGCTTCGGGGTTCAAGTTTTGCGACGGGATTGATCTTTCATGAATCGCCATACAGTGACCTTGGAGGGCCATTTCGCCCCGTTGGGGGGATCGATCTGATGCCGGACACGCAGATATTCAACGTCGCCATTGCCGGGTTTGGCTGGTGGGGCAAACACATGGCCACCCGCCTACAGGGACATGACCATATTCGGGTTGTCGGCATCGTCGAGCCAATGGAAGCCAATCATGCCGCTATCGGGGAAATGGGGCTGACAGTCTGGACTGACATCGCCCAACCGTTGAAACTCGATGAAGTCGACGCGGTCATTTTGACAACGCCAAATCCCCTGCACGAACAACAGGTCATCCAGTGCGCTGAGGCTGGAAAGCATGTTTTTTGCGAAAAGCCTCTTGGCCTGACTGCAGCCAGCGCCCATCGTTCGGTGGCGGCCTGCAAGGCGGCTAAAGTCCAGTTGGGTATCGGCCATGAACGGCGGTTTGAACCTGCAATGGTGGCTCTGAAACAGGACATCCAGTCAAACAGTCTGGGAACAATCATGCATGCCGAAGCGGCATTCAGTCATGACAAGCTGGCGCATGTTCCCTCGGGAGACTGGCGAACCATGAAAGCCGTTTCGCCTGCCGCTGCAATGACCGCCATGGGCATCCATCTGACCGATTTGATGATTTCCTTCTTTGGCCGGGTGGAAACCGTTCAGGCGATGACTGCCGACCGGTCGCTGGGATGGGAGACCGGCGATGTTGTAACCGTGCAATTGGGTTTTGAAGCTGGCATGACAGCGACGCTCAGCGCGGTTTTGCACACACCTCATTTCATCCGCATGCACGTGTTTGGGTCGCAGAAATGGGTTGAGATTCTCAATGACAGCCACCCCGACACGCCGGACGGCATTGTGCGCGTGATCACCGCGGAAACCGGGCGGCCCATGGAACACAAACAGCATCAATGGACCGATGCTGTCACAGACAATCTGGAGGCCTTCTGCGCAGCAGCCCAAGGGCGCGCTGAATATCAGTTCACGCTGGAGGAGATGCTTCACAATATCGAAGTTCTGGAGGCAATTACCCTGTCGGCAGAAAGCCGCCGCACAGTCGACATCAGCGAATTGGACACTCCGAAGGACTTGCCATAGCACCCCGAAGCCGAGGCATCATCCAGATCAGAAATTTAACAACATTGGTGCACCAATATTATAGAAAACCACAACACATCGCCAATTTTTCTGGATTTTTCCCCACACCTATGCAGAATATGTGGGAAAGAAGCGGAATTTGAGAGCTCCCGCTCGACTCTACATTGGTTGACCAATCCATTTAGTTGACCAAAAAACAACCCAACTCTGGGAGGAGTACAAAGTGCCACACATTCCACCGGTATCTCAGACCGCCGATACAGAGGCGACTGACGATATTTCCTGGCTGGCGTCCGCGACGGGGTTTACCGCCAATTCAATGTTGACTCTTTCCCATCGCCCTGAAATTGCCAAAGCCGTACTCGGCCTCATACGGGCTGTTGTGCGCAACCCGGACGGCACCGTTGACCCGGCACTTCGCTGGATGATCGCCCATGTCACCAGCCTGGCCAATGGCTGCACATATTGTTCGGCGCACACTTTCAAAAACGGCGCCGATAATGGCGTACCGCAGGAAAAACTTGACCAGATATGGAACTTTGAGACGGCTGAAGTGTTCAGCGAGGCAGAACGGGCCGCTCTGCGGATTGCCCTGACCGGCGGTCAGTGCCCGTCCTTCGCCTCTCAGGAAGACATGGCGCAACTGAAGAAACATTTTTCCCCGGAACAGGTAGTCGAGATTGGCGCGGTGATCGCGTTGTTCGGTTTCAACAATCGTTGGAATGCTCTGATGGAAACCGACGTGGAACCCGAAGTCACCTCCTTTTTGGAGGAGCAGAATTACCGGGGATCAAAGGAAGATCGTTCGGCACAGAACGACTGAATAGATGTGGGCTGATAGCCGGCATCGACAACAAGGAGGAAGACACTATGACGGATAAGTCCAAACTAGACAGGCGCGAGTTTCTCGCAGCCGCAGGGGCCGGGATGGCGGCTCTGCAAATAACCATGCCGGGCGGAGCCTTTGCTCAATCTTTCCCGTCACGCCCCATCACGGTTGTGGTCATGTATGGTGCCGGTGGTGGCACTGACACCATCATGCGCAAACTGGCCGAGGAAATGGCAAAGGCCCAGGGCTGGACAGTCAATGTGATCAACAAGCCCGGCGCTGTCGGTGGTGTTGCAACCCAGTTTGTCGGTGCGTCCCGGCCTGATGGCTACACCGTTCTGGGTGGCGCCAACTACAACCGCTTTGTGCGGGTGATGGGCCATGCAGATTTCGTCCCGTGGGAAGACTGGGTGCCGATGAAAGCGGCCAATGCGCTGGCCAGTTGGTCGGTTCGCAAGGACTCGCCTTTCCAGACTTTTGACGATGTCATCAAAGCAGCGAAGGCAAATCCGGGATCGGTTTCCATATCGACATCCGGAACCGGTGGCGTGTGGCACGAACTGGCGCTTATTGTCGCCAATCTAGCCGGCATCGAACTGAAATATGTTCCTTATAAGGGCGGTAAAGCCGCGTCGCTTGCTGGTCTGCAGGGTGAAACCGATATTGCCGGTGGTGGTGTTCACGAACACATCGATCTGGTGCGTGCCGGTGAACTGCGCAATATCTGCCAGACAAGTGCTGAAGACATTAAGCTCGACAATGGCAATGTCATGCCGTCAATCGCCACTGTGCTGCCGGAAAGCCGCAAAATACTGCCGGTTGGTGCGACCTATAATTTCATGGTCCAACGCGACATTCCCGCTGATGTGATGCAGGCCCTGGCCGACGGCTTCAAGGCTGCAGCAAGTTCAGACGCCTTCATGGCGCTGATGAAGAGCAAGCACTTCCAGTCTGACATCAAGATCGGTGAAGCTGCTGACCGCGAAGGCGCATTGATGGAATCGATCACGGTGGACATTTTCAACCGCTTCTCTGACCAGATCGGGGCCGAGGTGAAATCCGCAGAGGAGCTTGGCCTGCCGAAGCCTGAGGACTTCGACGCCTGGTGGCCACCTCAGGGCTACAAGCCACCGCCCATCAAGGGATGATCTGCTGATCCCGGCGCGCCGCTGTCTCCCTGGCGGCGCGCCGGCGCGCCGTTTTGATATGAAAGTTGTGGACCGATTGGCATGAGCAAAACACCCACCGAAGCAATAAAATTCGAAGGGGAAGAGGCGGGCGCAGGCTATGCCAGCCCGATGCTCGACCTGATCGCCTCGGGGTTTGTTGTGGCTCTGACGGTGGTTGTGATGATCGCTTCGTGGCAGTTGAAAGTCCCTGGCGGACTGGCAACAGCGCCGGGCCTGTTGCCCTTTCTGACCGCTGCATCTCTTTTCATCATGGCGCTGGCACTGGCTGCAACGGCGCTGAAGCGACACCGGGCCGGTGTGGTTGCTGCAGCAGATGAAGTTCGGGACCCGGCTCAGGACAGGCGAACCCTGGTGCTGGCACTAACCGTCGCCGTCTACATTGCCTGCCTGCAGTTCCTGGCCTTCCAATATGGATTTAACATTGCCGGTGCCCACTTTATTTTGAGCGCGTTTGAGCCGGTGACAATCGTCGCCCTGACAGTCATCATGCACATTTCATGGCGCGGCCCGATTTGGATTACCGTGTCGATCTCGACCGCCTGGACGCTCATCCTGTCGCTGGTATTTCAGAAAATGTTCAACATTCCCTTGCCGGGAGGCTTCTGAGCCGATGGCCATGTTGGATGCATTCTCACTGGTAATTTCGCCCTGGCTTTTGGTGATGACCTTAAGCGGCGTATGCCTGGGCATTATCTGGGGCGCATTGCCCGGATTGTCGACCACAATGGCCATGGGACTGCTGATCGGCCTGTCGGCCGGCATGTCGCAGGATGTCGCCATTTGTTTCATGCTGGGGGTCTATACCGGCAGTGTTTTCGGCGGCGCCATTTCAGCGGTATTGATCAATATTCCCGGGACGCCGGATGCAGTTCCGACAATGATTGAAGGGCACCAGCTTGCCCAGCGTGGCGAAGGTGGCCAGGCACTCGGCATGTCAATTGCCGCGTCGTTTATCGGCGGCGGAATTGGCATCATCATGCTGATCCTGTTCATCCCGATGATTTTGACTTTTGCCCTGAACTTCCGCTCCTGGGAGATGTTCTGGCTGGCGGTGATTGGTATTATGGTGGCCGGTTCCATGGCTGCCGGGTCGATGCCGCTGAAAGGCTGGATGGCCGGCTGGCTTGGCATGCTTGTCGCCTTTATCGGGCTGGATTCAATTCACGCCGTTCCAAGATTCACCTTTGGCAGCCTGGCGCTGTATGA
Organism: Rhizobiaceae bacterium; assembly: GCA_039977975.1. Taxonomy (GTDB): domain Bacteria; phylum Pseudomonadota; class Alphaproteobacteria; order Rhizobiales; family Rhizobiaceae; genus Pseudahrensia. Next base: position 216,146 of record JBDWCD010000004.1, on the reverse strand, counting down.
TGGTATTTCCTATGTGGCGGTTCTCATTGGCCTGTTCGGCATGGCCGAGATATTGCGCACCTTGCCAAGCAAGAATGCGCCAACAATCCCCAGCACAGTGGGGCGCATAATCCCGCCACTGCATCTGTTTAAACGCTTTGCCCCGTCGGCGGCGCGATCAGGCATATTGGGCACGCTGATCGGGGCGATCCCGGGTGCCGGTGCAAATGTCGCCTCCTTTCTGGCCTATGACATTGGCAAGAGGCGCGCCAGGCCGGATGAAAAGGCCAAATGGGGAAAGGGCAGCTATGAGGCCCTGGTCTGCGCAGAAACTGCCAACAATGCCAATATTGGCGGGTCGATGCTGCCAACCCTGGCATTGGGCATACCGGGAAATGCCGCCGCAGCCGCGCTGCTGGCCGCCCTGACGCTGAAGAATGTGGTTGTCGGGCCGACCATCGAAATCGACCATCCCGGCCTGATCTATTTCATTTATGCAGCGCTGATCGTCGCCAATATATTCATGTATGTGGCAGCCTTTGCGCTGATCGGCCCCTGTGTAAAATTGTTCAGCCTGCCCCGCGGTGTGTTGATGCCATTGATCATTCCTGTCTGCGTCATCGGCGCCTATGCGGTGAAATTGTCGATGTTTGACGTCTGGATCATGTTCGCCGCCGGAGTTGCCGGATGGCTGTTGTCGGTATTCCGGTTCCCGGTTGCGCCGATTGTGCTCGGCATCATTCTTGCCCCGCTTGCCGACGAGAATCTGCGCCGCGCCTTGTTCATATTTGAAAGCAAGAGCCTGTCTTATGTGTTCTCCCAATGGATCGGCACCATTTTGCTGGTTCTGGTGCTGATCGTTATTGGCGAAGGGGTACTGAGGGCCGTGCGTTCCACCGGAGTTGCCAAATCGTGAGGAACTCCCGCCATCATTAATTTCGGGATTGATCATTGCCGCCATGGCATGAAACCCGTCTCAAACTCGTTGCTACGCGACCAATTGTGAGGACTGAAAATGAATAAACGCGACCGCAAAGAAATTGGTCTTGCGATAATCGGATGCGGCACGATCGGCCGTATCCGGGCTGAATTCGCCCGCGCCTATCCCGGCGTTGGCTGGATTGGACTGTGTGATCTGAAGTCAGATCTGGGAACTTCACTGAAGGAAGATGTTGATGCTGATTTCTTCACCACCGATTACCGCGAACTGCTGAACCGCCCGGAAGTCACCGCGACGATCATTGCGACAGACGAAAACTTTCATTTTGACCCGACCATGCTGGCCATTGAACGGGGGCATGATCTGTTCATCGAAAAACCATTGGCAACCGATGCACGGCAATCGGCCGAGATACTGGCTGGAATCGAGGCTGCGAATATCGACGCTGTGGTCGGCTATACACAACGCTTCCGTCGCCGCTTTCTGGCCGTCAAGGAACGCCTGCTGACCGGTCAGATCGGCGATGTCCACTCCGTTGTCACCCGCGCCTTCATGAACCGCATGGTGCCGATTGCCACCACCCGCAGAACCCAGGATCGGGCGACCCTGACCCCGATGGTCGTCTCCGGCACCCACAGTCTCGACATGTCGATGTGGTTGATGGAGGGCAAGACACCGGTTTCGGTATTTGCCCAGTCCACCGACAAGGTGCTTGGCGAAATCGGCACCAAGGATTCAACTTTTGGCGTGTTCACCATGTCGGATGGAACCATCTGGTCGATGAATATTTCCTGGGCCCTGCCGGTAGTCTGGCCGGGCGCCGTTTATGGCATTGAAATCGGCATTGTTGGCGACAAGGGGGTAATCGACATCGAGGACACCCACCGGGACCTGGTGCTGGCCAGCGATGTGGCCCAGGGAGCCGGTTATGCGCCAGAAGGATTTGAACCGGCGGCGCCGCGCCATGTGGATTTCCTGACCAGTTATCCGCCCGGCGACCTGCATGACAATCAGCTTTGGGGACCCATGCGCGAAGAAACCAATGCCTGGTATCAAAGGATTTACACCGGCCAATCAACCCCCCATGCAACGGCTGCAGACGGGCACCGGAATCTGCTGATGACCATGGCGATGGATCTGTCGGCGAAACGGGGAGAACCGGTTGACCTGCCGGTGGATCCCGACGAGATCATGAAGGAATTGACCGGCATGTAGGCCCTGTCAGACCCAATCTGCTATTATGCACCCAAGCCGTTAAGAGGAGGCATCTATGACCGCATCAAACAATTCATGGTCTGCTGACCCGCTTGTCTGGGGACAGGGCGCAAACAGTTTTGAGATCTTTCTGGAACCCACCTGCCCGTTTTCGGCCAGGGCATTTGCCAAGCTGGACGGGCTTCTGGAGCTTGTCGGGCCGGAGCAGCTGACAATCCGCATATGGCTGCAGTCACAACCCTGGCACCTGTTTTCAGGCATTATCTGCCGCGCCATCGTGGCAGCCTCCACGGGCCCCGATGGCCGGCAGGCGGCCAGGCAGGTTATGGCAGCCATTTTTGAACAGCGCGAGGCTTTCGAGTTTGAGGAACATCGAACCGGCCGCAATCTGGATGTTTCGCCCAATCAGCTGATCGCCCGGATAGAAGAGGTCAGCGGCGTTGAGGTGGCTGAAGGTTTTCAAATCTCTGGGTTGGAAAAAGTGGTCAAGCAACACACCCGATATGCGCGTCAAAACGGCATCCATGAATCGCCTACATTCGTGATCAACGGCCTGGTCAATCCGTCGGTATCAAGCGGTGACAGCATCGAACAATGGCGCGACAAAATCCTGGCAACATAATCGGCCGGATCACCATTGACCCGCGTGCGTTTCGATAGGCACCGGGCGACGTACAGGCTGACGCTCTCAACCTGTTCGGTCTTCCAAAGACCAAAAATTCGCACTCTTGAGGCAAACCGAAACTAAGCCGAATGATCCTAGGCACCGAATCGTACTGGGGAATCTGCACGGCAATTGGGTATGCCGGAAAATCCGAATCTCCTTACTTCAATCAAGCAAACAAGCCGGAAGAGCAGTCACTTGTCGCTTTTAATGCGGTCATCGCTGTTTGTCCGGATTTTGATGGCGATAATTTCCAATCTTGAATTCCACTACATCCCCCACAAAAACGAGAAAATATTTATATATTTTTTGATAAGACTCATAAATTTTCCAGTATGCATATTTGTATCGTGTTTTTTATATTAAATATTGTCTATTATAGTTTTCAAAGTATATAATTTTTGGTGTTACATTATAGTTACAGCTTTTATGTTGTTTATTGAATCTAGTTGATTCATATTTATCAATAAATAGAATCATGCCAAGTATTCATTGTTGAAACATTCATATAAATATTATGGAGAAAATTATGAGATTGAACTCTCTGTTAACCAGCGCAGCGATCGTCCTGATGGGCACATCGCAAGTGCTGGCCGCCGACGCAGTCGTGGCGGAGCCAGAACCAATGGACTATGTTAAAGTCTGCGACATGTATGGCGCCGGATTTTTTTACATTCCCGGCACTGAAACCTGCTTGAAAATCAGCGGTGAACTGCGTGTGCAGTACAACTACAACGATATCAGTGCATTTGCAGTGGAGAAAGATGCACAGGGGAACGTAATTGCCCGTGCAGATGCTGACGTATCCACCGGCGAAGGCACCTGGTATGGTCGCGTTAACTTCGATGCCCGCGAGGAAACCGATTATGGCACCCTTCGTTCCTACATTCGTACGGAAAGCACAGGTGGGTCCAACTCATCAGAAGGTGACGTCCATGTGCGTGACGCTTACATCGAACTGGGTGGACTCTCTACCGGGTACCGCACAAGCCGTGTTGAACTAGGCGGCCTGCCCGGTCAGATGTTTGACGGTGCCTATTTCGGCGGTGGTCGCACAATGTATGCGGACTATACATTTGCAGCAAATGGCCTATCGGCGATGGTTGGTGCATCCTTGGACCAGGCAGACGCGGAAAGTGTTGATGGTTACGCCCGGCTTGATTATTCCGCTGACATGTTCTCCCTGGCAGCCGTCGTTGGTATGGACAACAGTACCAGCGAAACGGCCTATGGTGTCTGGGCCAGCGTGACGCCGACGGATGGCCTTGTTGTTCAAGGCTATTACAACGCACAGACCGGGGCCACCCAATTCGGAACCCTCGTGGACGAAGAAGCTTATGTTTACGGTATCGGAGCATCATATCAGGTGACCGACAACGTCAACATTGCTCTGGGCTACTATGCTGCTGAATTTGTCGATCTCACAGTCGATGGGATCGATTATGGTGACGTCGAGGCCACTGGTTATTCAGCCAACTTGGCTTGGACGATTGTTCCTAATTTGGTTCTTCAGCTTGGCTACAACCACGAAGAGCTGGACGACGTGTCAGTCGGACTTATCACCGCTGGTGCTGAAGAAGACAATTACCGCATTCGTCTGCAGCGGAACTTCTGAATAAACAGGAATTCACCAAGAACGCGGCAAGATACCTATCTTCAGTAGATACCGAACCTAATTTGGTGAGTGACGGGCGGCCCACGGGCCGCCCGTTTTTTTGGTCCTTTGTCAAAGCAGATTAGAGAACGCCTTTGCGCAAGGACACTATTGCGGATCGCGCAGCAATCCGCTGGACATAAGCTCTCCGAAGGCCCGGTGGGTGATGCGAATTCCGTCTTCCAGACTGACCGAGGGATAATCGCCAACATGGGCGCGAATCGGACCGTCATCGAGGTCAGGCGGGAAGGGAAACGGCTCGCCGCTGATGGTCACTTCGACATCGGGTTCAAGTTCCCGCAACACAGCCACCCCGTTGTCTACCGGCTCGCAGCTGCCATTTAAATCGAAGACATGGGCGCCGTCGCCGTCACGCGATACGGCTGCAATAAAGGCTGCCGCCGCCTCACCGGCATAGAGCCAGCTGACCCTGCCGCTGAAGGCAATATCATAGGCCTGGCCCAAAACAGCCGAGTGGATGGCCACTGTAGATTTGGAACTCACCCCCTGATCGCGCCCAACGCCGTAGACGACATTGGGGCGAATGCCGATGGTCGGCACTTGCCAGTCCTGCCAATAGACACTGGCGGTATGTTCATTTGCCGCCTTGTAGGCGCCATAAAGGGTTGCCAGATAGGGGCCACCGGGCGGAATGCCAAGCGCTGCAACCGAACTGGCATAGGCAAGGCGCTTGATGCCCGCCTGCCGGACTGCTTCGAAGACATTGATCGTGCCCTCGACATTGACTCGCGCACCGGCTGCCGGATTGGCCCGGCAGAACGGTATCTGCAGACCCGCATAGTGAATAATGGCGCCGATATTGTGTTTCTTGATGATCCCGTGGATCAGATCCAGATCAGCGATATCGCCGGTTTCAAAGACCAGTGCATCGGCCTCCTCCTGCCCCATCACCAGGGCTGGGCGCCGCCGGTCGTCAGATAAGTCAAAGCCAACGCAGGAAACGCCGGAACGGGCGAGGATGGCCAGCGTCCAGGCACCCAGGCAGCCCCCTGCTCCCGTCACCAGCACCGGTCTGTCAAACAGTTGAGAATCAACCAGGAAGTCGTCAGTCAGGAAATTCATTGCACCATACTTTGTTTGATTTTTTGCCTGTGGGAGCTTCGTTGCAAATGACCAAAAGGTCAAATCCCCATCGCCGCACAGCCAGCTTCTGAACAGGTATGACAAACAATATCCCGACTGCAGTCAATGGATTGGCCGGGCTGGTCCTTCTACCGCATCCCCTGGCACAGATCCAAGATCAGAGTGCCGAAGTTGAAGGTCGCTTAGAACTAAAGCGTCGCGGTTTCTGGGCTATTGCAGCCCTGACGCTCAACTCCCTAGCGTTGCTAATTTGCACTCTAATTCTCGTGGGCGCTCTGGGAGGCGTGCCCTGGGTTCTCATCACTTACACAGCTCCATGGTTTGCCAGTTTTATCTTGCATCTCCCAAGTTGGTTCGGATGGCTGATTTTGACGTTCGGATTTCTTGGGGGTGGACTTCTTTTCGCGCTAACTCAGCGAAAATACAAAAGAGCGTTTGGTACTCTAAGAAGTTTTGTGGGAGCGGGTGTTTTTACCTATTCCACTTTTCTCATTTGGCAGACACTCCCGAATGCCGAGGCATTTTCGGGGCCTGGCTTAAACATGCGAGAGGTTTCACTCACAGCAATTGTGTCCACAATACGAGTAGTCCTGTGGTTATTGTTTGTACGCTTTGTTCTGAGGCGAGTTTGATCCTGAGTTTTCAGTTTCGTCAAGGAGTTGAGTGACACAACAGCGTTTGAACGCACATCGACGAATAATATTTTCTGTCTATGGAATGGACTATTGGTGGGGTCCTATCGGACTAGCGCCATTTCCAATCACGCTAGGCAGGCCCAAAGTGGCAAACTTTAATCCAATCGCCGAACAGTTATGGTGACTTCGCCCAAATTGTTATCGTATCGGTTTTTTATATCGTTCGCAAAGGCGTAAAGTACTCCGGCTTGCGGTGCGGTTAAGGGGTTGTCTGAATGTGAACCGTCGCCAATTCTGAAGCAGGTTTCGTCATCTTTGCCAATTGTGCCGACGACCTCGAACCAATTTGCTGGTGTAAATCGCTGCAGGTGTTCCCCAATCCTTATTCCCATTTTCTCGAAAATGTTGAAATTTTCGGCTTGTTCCTCGGCCGTCCACCCCTCCGGTCCGCAGTCGATTTCCCCATCCGCCCATCGTTGCGATGCTTCAAAATTGAAAATGTATCGACCACCCTCAATCAAGTTCACGCCGCTCCAGGAATAAAGTTCACTGGCACCCACCACGAAACTGGCTGATTCCCCTGGCTCAAGGGTATTCTCAATTGCACTCTGGTGCATCAGATCTGCCGGCGCAACATTCCGGGGTGGATCGGGAAGTATGTCCAAGTTCTTGGAAATTGGCGCGGTGGCATCCATCTCCTGCCTTAGTTGTTCAACCTTTGCGGCATTGACGGGCAGACCCGCCTCTACTGCCTTTTCCAACATCCAATTCAGAGCGATGTTTGAGAGCCGCAAATTGCCGTTCCCACCACCAACGTCCGAATGTACGCCACGGAACCATCGCTCCTCAATGTCGACCGATAACTGGTCTGCGTTAAGGCGCGTGACCGTGAAGGCCTCCCGGCGTTCATCGAGAGCCATGGCGTGGTAACAGTTCAAGACATTGGCAGGCACGCTCAACGTGTATCCAGGATTTTTTTCTTGAAACTTAAAACCGATGTTCAACGGGATACCAAAGGCGCCCACAACGTCCCACAGGCCCAGCAACCGTATGGGCGGAGCCTTTTTGTGTTCCCCGCCTGCTGCGATCAGGCCAAACTCAGAGATCTCATTGCAGAACTGCAGCGCTAGAGCAGCTCCTCGGCTAAACCCGATGACATCAATATCTTCATCTCCCTTTCGGAAGTTTTCCTTCACTTGGCTGAGCATCTGGCGAATGCGAACTTTCCCTCCTGCGCCGATCGCTCCTCCAATTGTCTTGCCGAGCAACGAAAACCGTGTCCCAACCCCCTCCACGTACTCCTCTTCTTCGGCAGGTAGATCACAGGCATCCAAAAATCGAGCGACATTCGTATCGTTCCCGCCCAACTCGGTCAGGTCGTCATCTTCGTTCCAAGTACCGTCGAATGCATAGATAGCCATGATTTACCTCCTTCAAATTTGGCGAACCGTTGGTTCGATCGCCTGCTGCTAATGAGACGACCGATTTGAGCCAAGTTAATGTCGTCCGAGCAATGGTCCGAACCGTTCAACCCTTGATCGGACATTGCAGTTTGTCGTTTTGCAAGTCATATGCGCCCTCATTCACAAGCCGGACGCGCATGCAGGCGCGGACTGGACCGGATTGGTGCATTTGTCTGAGCCAACGAATTTCCCTTAAAATCGCCAGTGGCAATGCACCGTTCGTATATACGTAAAGCTGACCGTTGCGCCGAGGAGTAATCTTCATGTGCAGCAAATTCTGCGCATCGTTACTTCTTGCCGACGGTAGGAGCACTTGTCTGTCGAAAAGCTTATTGTCGACACGTGCAATTGCTTGACCCCAGTTGGAAAACAGATGCCGCCGCCAAGGTGTGAGCAAGTACATTACAATAGGAACAGAGCGCAGACCATTGACGTCGGCTGGCAGATTTCCGAATTTGAAACCATCGGGTACTGCGTACTCGATGATATAGTCTTGACCCTTCCTAACATTCAGCCCAGTAGCAAAACACGCGTCGGTTGGATCGAACTCAAAGGCATGCGGCAGCGACTTGACTTCATACATGCTTTTTTCGCTGCAGATACCGCCGAACGCATCGGAAGCGACAAACACGATGCGCGCAATCAATGCAAGAATAAGCACCAGCAAAAGAATAACGGTGATTGCTTCCAAGACGATCCGGCTCGCGCGCGTGATCTTTCCCATCGGAGAGGTGACCGTTGCAGGGTCATGTTTCAGCTTGCCGTACAGGATGTCCGCCAAACCTCTTCGCCATCCGTTATCAGATTTCAGGCTACCTTGGCCGCGCTCGGCAACATGATGCCAGTTACGCCGCATTTCTGACTTTAGCGCCGAACTCAATCTTAGGCTAACGGCCAGCAATCCACCAATGACGAGCAAACCGATCATGAAGGCGAACGGATGTGACTCGTATCTTGAGGCCCAACCTTCTGCGAATCCAAGACCTGGGATCTTTCCGATGAGCCCCGGAATCTCGCGGATCACGAAACTAAATGTCCCGAACAACTGCTCAAGTTCGGGCACGACCGAAGCCAACACGCCATCTTCGGTGGAAACCGAGTGATAAGGATAAAAAGCAAATCCCAGAATCGCCCCTAAAGTGGCATAGTACAAAGCTTTGAGCAGCCAGACTTTGTTCCATGCGAGAATCTGGTTGTCGCGCCGTTTTTTGGCATTCGATGGACTTTCTGGGAGTGGTTTGCCTTTCTGATCGAGATGACCAATATCGACGATCTCGCCACTCTTTTGAACAATTGCGTATTTTGCCGGAATGTTTATTGGCGCATAGCCGTCTCCGCTTTGTTTGAGGCGTTCGAACACACTGAAATGCACCTTGGGAATGACGATGTTCACTTCGTTTTTTTCATCTCCCAGATCGTTCACAAAACTCTTAAGCCAATTCCACAATCCGGGTTTTGTTTGACTGCACAACTTCTCCATGTTGCGCGGCGCATAACGATAAAAGTTACCGGCACCGCTTCTGCTGTCGTGCATGGGGCCAACATAGTTGGCCCGTTGTTCATACTGATTCTTTAAGTATTCAAAGTAGTGCAGGCCCTTACCGTCCAGTTGGCTTTGCTCCAATATCCAGTTGAGCGGCACATAGGCCAGACTGTCGTCCGGGTAACTGCCACCTACGTCAGAATGCACACCGGCAAACCACACCTGGCTGAGCTCTTCGTCAGTCACTGTACCGCCGACTTTCTTGCCGCGTTCATTCCACAGCATGGGCTCAAATGACTCTCGCTGCTCGTCGAGCGCTAAGGCATGGCAGGCCTTTTCAATGCGGTCGGACAAATTTCTGTCCTTGGCCGAAAGTGGCCAGACCACTTTATCCCAAGCGCGGGTCAACTCATCGACCGGCAGGCCATAAGCATCGACCGTGTCCCAAACCCCGAGAAAGCGAACGATTGTCTGCCTGCTCAGGGAATCGGGATAGACTTTTGCCCGGTCAGGACCTTCCGGCTCTCCATTTTTGCCAGCAGGCTCAGTCTCCCAAGTCCTTACCAATAAGTCGCGCAGTGGTGCCAGGAAGAATGATAGGGCAGAGGGCGTGAAGCTGTCCTTACGGAAGCGACGATAAGAGGCAGCGATCCATTTGTCCAACTCCTTCTCGTCTTCGGCTTCGCTTGGATCGATGATGCCCTGTGAGGCGATAAGCGCGGCAACCACTCGAATGGTAAAGGCGCCACGGCTGAAGCCGAAAGCATAAATCTCAGCTCCAGGTTCGTAAACACGGCAGAGAAAACCATAGATCTGGCGTACATTGCGGGCCAGGCCCCAACCGAAGCCCTGGCCCAACAGCGCGACCGGTGTAAATCTGGATGTGCCCACGCCGTTGTCATAGAACGCGGTTTGGTTTTTTTCAGGAGAGGTGTCAAGGGCCTGGTAGAGCCGCCAAACATTGGTCTTGTGCGGACTTGAGGAACTGTTGCCCGTCCCATCGGAGAAAAGAGCGATCTTCTTGACCGGCCTGCTGCTTGGACGGTCTTCGTCGGCTGATTTCAATTCTTTTGCCATGCGCAATCACCCAATAATGAGAAAGTGACGAGCGATTTAAAGCGTCTTAAGATATTCTAGCAGAGCGTTCAGCTCCTCAGGGTTTTCCTTCAGGCGCATATTTCCGTAGATTGGCCCGTCGTGGCCTGTCTTTGAATTTCCGGGCAGAGATGTATCGAGAGTGAAGTCCCCGTCATCCCTAAACCCCATGGCGCTCGCGTCGAACTCGCGCGTCCCAACCATGAAACTGTCTTGGCGCTCGCTTGCTGGAAGCAGAAGTTGACGCATGGTACGCACTGAGCCATTGTGAAGGTAGGGTGCAGTGGCCCAGATTCCGTTGAGTGGACGCGCTTTATAACAAGGCAAATTACCGTCAGGGAAACACTTGGCGGCCACAAGACCATCATTGGGAGGCTCGATACGCTCACCCATTTCATTCAGCATTGCGAGCAGTTCCTTGATTTTCCCGGCGTCGCTCAGCAAGTCTTCCTCAAGACGCTGTTCCAACCGCTCCTGCAGTTGATTGTATATCGCGGCAATGTCCGGTTCTTGCCCAGCTTTCATCGCGCGCAAGGTAACCAGAGGGTCTTCAATGAACGCCCGAGTGATAGTGCCCAAAACGCTGTATCCAAGAATTTTCGCCTTGGGGATGTTGTCCCGATTGGCACGTTCAAACTTCTCACCCTTGCTAAAGATCCTCAAATACCTCGCATTTCTGTTTGATGAGAGCTTAGTCAGTCGATGGGCAGCCGCAGTTTTCTTAAGAAAATTCACTGCCATTGTCGGGTCGGTGTTCAGTGCATTGGGATCATTTGCATCGCGCGGATTCTCAATGGGAAACATGACCGCCTTGATCCTGCGGTCGGGATCTGTTCTGTTTATTTCCCGGTGGCAGCTGCCACATAATTCTCGATAAACAGCCTTGCCCTTCAGGGCGAGCCCCTCGTTGATCCTTGGCAACTTCGTGTCGCTCCACAAGGGCGACTGCAATTTCCAAAGTAATTGTTCAAGTCTTCCAAGATTTTCCACATCAACCGACGTCTTGTGACCGATCTTGAGTAGTCTGCTGGTGTTCAGGTCCAAATACCCAAATACGCCCAGCACTTCCCCCACATTTCGCCCCAATGCTCCTGGTCCCGCATTGGTCACGCTGCCGTTCCACTGTACCTTGTCATGTTGAGGGGTATCCCAGATGAAGGGATAACTGACAGGCGCATTGGCGGACGATCTGTTCTGCGGAACATTCAGCGCGGTGGCGGCGGTCTCGTTAAAGATTGCCCCTATCGCGTCCAGACGAGCATGACCGTATCGAGAGTCGCCTTTGTTTCGTTCGTTCCATTCGTGGCGAACCGCGACCATCAAGTCCAATTGGTCGTGGAGCTCTTCCTCGTCGCCTGTTCCGCCATCGCCATTCAGCGTGCTTGCGGCCAGAACATTTGACGCAAAGCGATCAAACTTATCCTCATCTTCAGATGTCTCACGCATGGCCATGACAAGATCCTGCATCATCATCTCTAAATCGCCCATGGTCGGCGCGCCATCTATAAGGATTTTTGCGCCTTCGAACTCCACCTGACCGGTGTGACAGGCCGCACAAGTCATCCCAAGCCAGTTGTTGGAGATGGCTTTGTAATCATCGTTGTTACGCGCATTTCCCCTGGTAAAGCCAATCGGCAACTTGTCAGGGTTTAATTTGGTCATCTTCTGAGGCAGGTAACGATACTTGTCCATGTTGGCCGGATCGCTAAACTTCGTCGATGATCCCTTTTGCTCCAGGTGAAGGAACCAGGAGAGAGGAATGATCTGGGAGCCTTGATCGGTGAACCAGAATTGCTGTCGCTCTTCACAAGTCCAGTTTTGCGGAATGACTTCCTCACCGGCGAAAGCACCGGTAAAGGTGCCCTTGTCGCAAGTTTCAGCAGCTAAAGATGCACTGGCGAAGCCGTAGCCAATCATCAGCATTGCGGATGCTGCAAGCATTGAAACTCTCATTGAACTTCTTCCTCCTGAGTTCGATGGATTAAACTCCTTTAAAACAGTCTCACCCGCCTAACGCGCTGCGGTGTTCAGCAGAGGCATGATAGACCTTCCTGCGCAGCCGATTGATGCCTCCAATCGGCCTGAATGCTGCTAGAGAATGCCATGGCGTGAAGGCGAGTTGCTCGCAGATGGCTTCTTCTTCTGCCGTGTGGGGCGTCTGCGGCGCAGCGATGACGAGCCGAGCCACACTCTGATAGTTCTCTAGCTCGTTATCCCAGGTTGTCGTGGCATCCTCGATCTTGAGCTCCTCACCCGGAACCTGCTGGGTTTGAACCATAAATTCGAAACAGATTTCCTTCGTCCCCTGCATCGTTTCAGCGAGAGCCTCGCGCAGATAGTCCGGTGAAGGATTTGTTGGCGTGATGTCTTCAAACGGGGGTTGTGCGACCGGAGTCACGGGCTTGGCGGAAAACTTCATGACCTTGTCGGCGCCAAACATGAAGGGAGCAGCGCCAAAGTATTGAACCTCCAAAGGATTGCGCACGACCTGCGTTTCGATAAGCTTAGCAACCTTTGCCGACGCGATTGTGCCCATCAAGTCTTCTCGGGTAAGATTTTTCAAAAACGGGATTCGGCTGGAAATGTCCTTCAAGGCGTTGCGCTTGGCTGAAACTTCAGCGGGTTCGCCGTCTCTTGGCTCGCCAAGTTGTGCAAGTATAGCCGGTATGAAATAGGCAGAAGGATCAGCTCCCTTGGGGTCGAGAGCAAGGATCCGGTCCAGTCGAAGATAGTCGCGTGCATTGGCGAATGCGAACCGAGGTGTGTTGATCATCAGGAAGTCTTGATTCTGTCGCCCTCCATCGAGATCCAGCATGTCGCCATCAACATCCAACACTTTGACGGCCATGCCACGACTACCGTTTTTGCGCACACCTTCTCTATCGGCCTTCAAATCGTCTTCTCGTAAGACCGCCGCGTTGGAAAACCGGACCCAAGCATCATGGGCGCGCCCGGGATTGGCAAACAGGCCCACCTGATATTGAGGATCAACATCTTCATTGACGACAAACCGGGCTCCGAGGCAGCCGTGAGATTTGGCATGCACCCCACGCAGTGGTCGCCCGTCTGGCGTTGTATCATCTTGCGCACGCGTGTCTTGGAGCTTGACCGTCAAGTCAGCCGTTTCATCAATTTCTTGACCTTCACAGTCTGGAATCGATTCATACTTAAGATGAGATTCTTTATACTCTTTCATATTCTCACCCCCTCATAGTGAGATGCGCGAAGATTCAGCGCAACACGTAATTCAAAGCAGATCTGATTCAATTCACAGCTTTGAAATTACGCTTAATACTCAAACAATATTTAAATTGTAAAAATTTGTCAAATCTAAAAAAGAGGAGGCAGGCTCCGCCTCTTTTAATTTGTATATAAAATTGCTGAAAAGAAAAACGCCAGAAGCTAGGACCGCCCTCCCATTTCTAGCTCGACAAGACAGCGCGCATTTGGATGGCCCGTTTACCAAAACGACGCGATAGTTTCAGCTGTTGGGAGTAGGAATTGCGTCAATCTGTGAATCTCCAGTGGCCCCAACGGATTGACATTGAGAGCGTCTGCGCTGTAGGCGCTGCCGTCCTGGCCTTCCCTAGAAGGAGGCAGCTGCAAGAGTCTTCTTGTTTTGATTCTAACGCCAATATCGATTGCGCCTGAATAATCTCTTCTTCTGTCTCGGCCAGGAGTGACTTAACCCGAACCGTCTCATCAGCGAAGACTAACAATTGGGCCGGATCGATATCGCCCATTCGCTCATACTCCTTGTTCAAATGGATGATAAAAATACGGTCAACGTTCTCTCCACAATGCGTCGCGGTAAGGACTTGGAAAGCCGCATCTTTTAGCTGATTGTGAGGATTTGTGTCGGTTCAGCACCCATGGAACAAACTAGGCTGATTTTCTAACGGAGTGTTTTGGTTCATCTTCACCATCAAGGAGTGAATGATGAGACAGAAATCACAACGTCATCACAACGCAGCCGACCGAACGGTCAAGGACATCCGTCGTAAAACTCGCAGACGGTATTCATCAGATTGAGCGCCTGAACGCAACTGGTTCAAGTGAGGTGCGCGAACAAGATAAGGATTGTGCTTGCCGGGTTGCGCGGCGAGGACAGTATCGCCGAACTATGCCGTCAGGAAGGTATCTCGCAGGGTATTTATTACAGCTGGTCGAAGGAGTTTCTGGAAGCAGGCAAGAAGCGTCTGGCCGGTGATACGGCACGTGAGGCCAATACTGGGGAAGTTAAGTCCTTGCGACGTGAAGCCCGCGATCTGAAGGAAGTTGTCGCTGAACAGGCCCTGGAACTACGGCTGCTCAAAAAAAGCATGATCGGGGATGGGGGAGACGACGAATGAGATATCCCGCATCTGAGAAACTCGAGATCATCCGTCTAGTTGAGCAATCGCATCTCCCGGCCAAACAAACCCTCGACAAGCTCGGCATTCCCCGCACCACATTCTACCGATGGTATGACAAATATCTGACCGGTGGGGTGGAAGCCCTGGAGGATCGTTCGCCAAGACCATTGAAGGTCTGGAACCGTATTCCAGACGATGTCAGAGAGCGGGTTGTTGATATGGCACTGGATGTTCCTGAACTGTCGCCAAGAGAACTGGCTGTTCGGTTCACAGACACGCAGCGCTACTTTGTCTCTGAATCATCCGTCTATCGAATGCTCAAGGCGTATGATCTGATAACCAGCCCAGCCTATGCCGTGATCAAAGCGGCCAGTGAGTTCCGCGATAAGACCACAGCCATCAATCAGATGTGGCAGACCGACTTCACCTATATCAAGATAATCGGGTGGGGATGGGTCTATCTGAGCACAATCCTTGATGACTACTCACGATATGTCATTGCCTGGAAACTGTGCACGACGATGAAGGCATCAGATGTCACCGATACATTGGAACTGGCCCTGCAGGCTTCCGGTTGTGATCACGTTGAGGTTCAGCACAAACCACGCCTGCTATCAGACAATGGCTCCAGCTATATCTCCGGGGAACTGGCCGAGTGGCTCAGTGACAATGGCATGGATCATGTTCGTGGTGCTCCCTACCATCCGCAGACACAGGGCAAGATTGAGCGATGGCATCAGACCCTGAAGAACCGCATCCTGCTTGAAAACTACTTTCTACCGGGTGACCTGGAGCAGCAGATTGAAGCCTTCGTTACCCACTACAACCACAATCGCTGCCACGAGAGCCTCAGCAATCTGACACCTGCTGACGTTTACTTCGGACGCGGCGAAACCATTCTACTGAAACGCGAAAGGATCAAACGATACACAATCAACAAACGGCGATTGCAATACCGCAATCAGGCCGCTTAAAATCAATAAACACGATGGACCAAACTCTTAAACGAAATAAAAAGCCCAGTGTTCCAAAACCCCTGAAGACGCACAATATGGATTGCGCCTGCTGTCTGCCGCCTCAAGAATACGTTCCAGTTCACCATCTTTGAGCCTTCTCTCTCGTCTGTTGTCGGCAACAGTCAGTTTCACTTTGTCCAGGGGGTTTTCAGTTAGAGGAACACCCCATTCGCACCGAGCAATCTCGAACATGTTCTTGATTGGTGCGAGCTGCCGTTTCAATGAAGTGGCTTTGATCTCTTTCAGTCTCGCATCACGATACAAAGCAAAATCTCTGGAAGTAACGTTCCCCAAGACCTTTGAGCAAATCGGATGCCTCAAGAATGCATTCAGAACAAAGGTTTCAATGTCCGAGCCTTTCTTCTTGGAAGAAACCTCGTCTCGATAACGGACGACAAGCTCACCTAGAGTTATCGACTCCAACACACGTCTATCTGGCCCAAGCTCTTTCCTGTCTTGCAAAGATTCAACGTGCCTGGACCACTGCCTTGCATCTCTAAGATTGCGAAACGTCTTGGTTATTGACGGAAATCCCGCCCGCCTAATTTGAGCGTAATATTTGCCACCCCGTTTTCGAATTGTAGCCATAACGATCCCTTTGCTGTGCCGTACGAGTGCCAGCAGCTGAAATCAAGCTTTTCACGGTAGGTCGATGAACTCATAACACCATGAATTCAAAGATAAAAATGGTGGGCGATACTGGGATTGAACCAGTGACCCCTACAATGTCAATGTAGTGCTCTCCCGCTGAGCTAATCGCCCGTCCAGTGAACGGCTTGCAGATCAAAACCAACTGCAAGGTTCGGGAAGCCCCGATTTCAAAAATCAAGACCGAGCCGCATACACCACATTTGCAGGGCCTGCGTCAACTGCAAGATTATCAAGAGAGGAGGAAAATGCGAACTTCCTCAGGCAGCCAGCATCTTTTCAACTTCATTGACCAGATCACGCAGGTGAAACGGCTTTGACAGGACCTTGGCATCCTTGGGGGCATCAGATTCCGGGTTCAGCGCAACAGCGGCAAAGCCGGTGATGAACATCACCTTCAGGTCGGGATCCAGCTCGGTGGCGCGCCGCGCCAGCTCGATGCCGTCCATTTCAGGCATGACGATATCGGTCAGCAGCAAGGTGAAAGGTTCCTCCCGCAGCCGCTCATAGGCGCTGGCGCCATTGTCATAGGAAATGACATCATAACCGGCATTGGCCAGCGCCTTGGCGAGAAACCGGCGCATATCATTATCGTCTTCTGCCAGGAGAATTTTGTTCATGCTCTTCCCAAAGGTATTAAGGGGTTAAATCGGAGCCAGTTCTCCGGCGGCGAACCGGTGAAAAGCCAAACTAATATCCCATACAGACACGATTGAAGTAAATATCGGATAAACGTTGGGCAATTCCGAGGCCAAATGTGCCAATTCGACATCTGGACACTTGCCCGACCAACTGACACAGTTAGCAAATCAATAATGCGGCGATAAACAGGTCTTGATCAGCGTGGAATTTGGCTCTGAAATATCTCCCCCGTTTCGGCTGCACCAGCCCGCCGAACAACGGGTGCCATATGTCTTCAATTCGCCCCATAGTGGCCGACGTTATCCTGACAGCCTTTTGACCGCTTCAGGCCTGACAGCCATGGAGATTCGCCGATCCGAAGATGTGCTGGTCGATCAGCTGTTTGCCAGCGTGGTTGGCCTTGGCGCACCGCTTCTGGCGGCTGAGTTTCCCCGCGCCTGGCTTGACGTCAACCGCGAACCCTATGAACTCGATCCCAAATTGTTCAGCGAATCGCTGCCGGCCCATGCCAACAGCCGTTCAATGCGGGTGGCCGGTGGCCTGGGCACCATTCCCCGCCTGGTGGCGGAAAATCTGCAGATTTACAAGCAACGCCCGTCGCTTGCGGAAGCCATGTCGCGCATCGAAAATGTCTACCGCCCCTATCACGAAACCCTGCGCGGGCTGATGGCCAAGTCCTCGGTCAATTTCGGCTATGCCGTTCTGGTGGACTGCCATTCCATGCCGTCAAGCGGCGCCCGAAACGAGGGCAAGAGCCGGCCGGACATCATCGTTGGCGACCGCTATGGCACGTCATGCGATGGCGACATCAGCCGCGCCATCATGCGCCAGTTTGCCGATCTGGGATATAGTGTCACACGCAACAAGCCCTATGCTGGCGGATTCATAACCGAACATTACGGGCGTCCGCTGAAAGGCCTGCATGCGGTGCAGATTGAAATAAATCGCGGCCTGTATGTCGATGAAAAGACATTGGAGCCCAATGCCGGATTTGCCCGCCTGACGCGCGATATCAATGCCGTTATGTCGCGGGTGGTAAGCCTTCCCGATGCCGGCTTTTATGGCCAATCCATTGCCGCCGAATAAATCAAGCGCGGACGAATTTTCCCATGTCTCTGCCTCCACCTGACGAACTGGCCCTGATTTTCAACCAATTGTGCGACGCTGCCGCCGCCGCCACAATGCCGCTGTTTCGCACCAATCCTGGCGTGATGAATAAGCTTGATGAGGATTTTGACCCGGTGACCGAGGCCGACCGCAATGCAGAGACGGCCATTCGCGAACTGCTTGAAAAGAACTTTCCCGAACACGGTATTGTCGGCGAGGAATTCGGCACGGTTCGAAGCGATGCCCGCTTTCAATGGATCATCGATCCAATCGATGGCACCCGGGCCTTTATTTCCGGCATTCCCGTCTGGGGAACCCTGATCGGCCTGTATGACGATGGGGTGCCGATTGCCGGGGTGATGGACCAGCCCTTTACCCGCGAACGCTATATGGCTGTTGATGGAAAAGCACGACTCGCCATTGGAGGCGAAACGTCAAGCCCGCTGCGGTCAGGATCGGTAACAGCGCTCGATCAGGCGACATTGATGACCACGTCCCCTCACCTGCTGGAGTCGCCGCAGGATAGGGCCTATTTCGACGTTGAACGCCGGGTCAAGCTGTTCCGCTATGGATGCGATTGTTATGCCTACTGCCTGCTGGCTGCCGGCCAGGTGGACCTGGTGATTGAATCCGGCCTCAACGTCTATGACATTGCCGCGTTGATCCCGATCATCGAAGGGGCCGGTGGCCTGGTGACGAGCTGGTCCGGGGGTGATGCTTCACAGGGCGGCACAATTCTGGCAGCCGCCAATGCTGAACTGCACGCCCAGGCGATGAATGTTCTTAACGGCAGTAAGGCATAGACCTGCCCCGGGTTATGCCGCAGGGAAAATCAGAACTCGGTGCCGGGAACAAAAGCATCGAAGGCGGCCAGTAATTGCTCACGGTAAAAATCTCGCTCCTGCAGCAATTCGTGCTTGGCGCCGGAAATTGTCAAAAAGGCACCGGAGCGCATCTTGCGGCCGAAAATCTCAACCTCGGTTGGTGAAACAATGGGATCGCTGCCGGCGGCAACCATCAGCGTTGGAATACCGATGGAATTGGAATAGCCGGGGCTGCTGACGCGGGCCATGGCGCGACAGGCGGCAAATGTCCAGGAAATCGTTGGCGGTCCCAGTGCCAATTGCTCGTGGGTTTCGACAATCTGACGGTTGCGCTGAAATCGTGCGCTGTCTGACGTCAAATTATTGGACAGGAATACTCTTTGCTCTTCCAGGCTGCGGTCACTTGGAAGATAAAACCGACCGAGGCCGAGAAAGGTCAGTGCCCCCAAAATGCCTTGCAGGCGGGATTGGCGCAGCGGCAGGCGATTCAGCGCCAGCAAGGGTGAAGCCAGAACCATACGCCGGATCCGGTTGACATGGGCGGGGGCCGCCAACAGGGCGACCAGTCCCCCCGTTGAATGAGCCAGAATGTAGTGGGGTGGCTTACAGTCCGGCAGGGCGACATCGCTCAGCATGGTTTCAAGATCGGTCAGATATTGCTCGAAATTTTCCACATGGCCTTTTCTGGGGTCGCCCAGCATCCGGTCGGAACCGCCCTGCCCGCGCCAGTCGAAGGTAAGCACGCCAAAGCCACGTTTGCGCAGGTCCTCGACGGTCTCAAAATACTTTTCGATATGTTCTGACCGCCCCTGCAATAGGATCACAGTGCCTTTGGAGGGATGAATCTGGGTCTCCCAGCGGGCATATCTGAGTTTGATGCCATCAGGCGTTGTGGCAAAACCGGATCTGGAACCGTCAGGAATGGGATTACCCGAGGTTTCAAACAACGTTTCGTTCTGTGCCGATTCCATGTCAGACATACTGGCCCTGCTACCTGCTTGCTCGCAATTGCTCAAGCGAAATCGCCGCTGCGGGCGCAAAACCTTGAATCTCTTTGCCACCGACCCATATCAATTGTGCAGAGGCCTGAACCGGCTCTGCGGTGGTATTCGTCATCGTCCGACTGGAGATGCAGCGCCACCCAATATCAGTCGTCGCTCATAAGAGGATAACAAGATGAGACATGTAGATTTTAGTCCGCTTTACAGATCAACCGTTGGCTTTGACCGCCTGTTCAACCTGCTCGACAATATGGGGCAACCGGAACAGTCTGCTCCTGCCTACCCACCCTACAACATTGAAAGAACTGGCGAAAATGCCTATCGCATTTCAATGGCCGTGGCTGGGTTCGGGGAAAGTGACCTTGAAATCGAAGCCAAGGAAAACACCCTTTTGGTAAAGGGTAACCAGCAGAAAAACGAGGAAGATGAAGGCGAAATGCTGTTCCGTGGCATCGCCGCGCGCAGTTTTGAGCGCCGCTTCCAGCTCGCAGACCACGTGGAAGTGCGCAATGCCCATCTGGAAAATGGCCTTTTGCACATCGAACTGGTGCGGGAAATTCCAGAGGCCATGAAGGCCCGCAAGATTGAAATTTCCGGCGAAGGCGCTCGCCAGATCGAAGGTAAGCCCGCCAAGAAGAAATAAGGCCGTGGCTGCCACAGGCAGCCCCGCCCTCAAATTGCGACCAGGAGTTGAATTTCAGGATTGAATTTTCAATTAATCCACGCAAATTTGAAAAAAGCCCGGTAATGGCAAATGGGCCGTTGCCGGGTTTTTTGCGCCCTTAATTCCGGTTTGAATGCTGAAAATTGCGAATTGAGCGCGGTCTTACCGCATATCGTGCGAAATTTGCCAGTTCATTTGCCAATTTGCCTTCGTCACCGAGGCCGAATAATAGGACAGCTTTACTTACCCATCTTGAATTTGTTGGCGTTCTCGTTTAGACCTTCGCCAGCATTCAGGGTATCCTGATAATCATTCGTGCTGTTCCTGCTGCACGAACACAAACAGACATGGCGATTGAAAACGGCATCGCGAATGGGTGATGGACCGTTTTCTTGTGTCAAATATAGGCCCCGGACGATTGGGACCTGTAGGCTCGGTGAGCCGGATTGTAAGGAGAGCAAGATGACCAACACACATAGATTGTTCAACGGACTGGATTCCGGCACGAGCTCTGACAAAACCAAACCGGCGCGCAGCGAAGCCGCCGGTCTGTACGATCCACGCAATGAACACGATGCCTGTGGCCTGGGCTTTATCGCCAATATGAAGGGCGAGAAGTCCCACAAGATCATTGAGGACGGCATTCGTATTCTGGAGAATCTCGAACACCGCGGCGCGACCGGTGCGGACCCGCTGATGGGCGATGGCGCCGGCATGCTGGTGCAGATTCCCCACAGGTTTTTTGCCGAAGAATGTAGCAGCCTGGGGTTCGACTTGCCGGATGCCGGCAATTACGGTCTCGGCTACTTTTTTACACCCCATGGCGATTCCGACCCGACCAAGGTCAAGTCGATTGTGGAGGAGGCCGCCCAGGCCGAAGGCCAGCCGGTCATTGGCTGGCGCACAGTGCCGGTCGACAATTCAATGCTGTCCCAAGACCCGGAAATCATGGCTGCAGAGCCTGGCCATTGGCAGTGCTTTTTCGCCCGTCCTGATGGTCTGGGTGATGATGAATATGAGCGCAGCCTGTTTGTCCTGCGCCGGGTGATCACCAACACAATTGCAGCTGAATCACTGGAAGGCTTTTACGCGGCCTCCCTTTCCTCGCGCACGGTCATCTATAAGGGCATGTTCCTGGCTGATCAGCTGGGCCCCTATTACAGCGACCTGCGCGATGAGCGTTTTGAATCAGCCCTTGCCCTGGTTCACCAGCGCTTCTCGACCAATACCTTCCCGTCATGGAAACTGGCCCATCCCTACCGGATGGTCGCCCATAATGGAGAGATCAACACGGTTCGCGGCAATAATAACTGGATGGCCGCCCGTCAGGCGACGCTGGCTTCACCGGAATTCGGTGACGACATCAACAAGCTCTGGCCGATCTCCGCGCCGGGCCAGTCCGATACTGCCTGTTTCGACAACGCCCTGGAGCTGCTCTATCAGGGCGGTTATTCGCTTTCCCACGCCATGATGATGCTGATCCCGGAAGCTTGGGCTGGCAATCCGCTGATGGATGAAGAACGCCGCGCATTCTATGAATATCACGCCGCGATGATGGAGCCATGGGATGGCCCGGCCGCCGTGGCTTTCACTGACGGCCGTCAGATCGGCGCAACGCTGGACCGCAACGGTCTGCGTCCGGCCCGCTATTTCGTGCTCGACGACGACACCGTGGTTCTGGCCTCTGAAGCCGGTACTTTGCCGTTTGACCAGAGCAAGGTTGTCACCAAATGGCGGTTGCAGCCGGGCAAGATGCTGCTGATCGACCTGGAAAAAGGCATTATCGTTTCCGACGAAGAAATCAAAAATCAACTGGCTTCCGCCAAGCCTTACGACAAGTGGCTCGGCGATACGCAGATCGTTCTGGAAGAGTTAAAAGGCAAAAAATCTTCGCCGCGCAAATATACCGGCGAAGACCTGCTCGACGGCCAACAAGCCTTTGGCTACACCCAGGAAGATATCAAGATTCTGCTGACCCCGATGGCCACCACCGGCCAGGAAGCCCTGGGTTCGATGGGCACCGATACGCCAATTTCGGCCATGTCGAACAAGGCCAAGCTGCTCTACACCTATTTCAAACAG
This sequence comes from Rhizobiaceae bacterium, assembly GCA_039977975.1. Lineage (GTDB taxonomy): Bacteria > Pseudomonadota > Alphaproteobacteria > Rhizobiales > Rhizobiaceae > Pseudahrensia. The sequence continues at coordinate 193,575 of JBDWCD010000004.1, read as the reverse complement.
AACTTTGCCCAGGTCACGAACCCGCCGATCGACCCGATCCGCGAGGAATCGGTGATGAGCCTGATCTCCTTCATCGGACCGCGGCCCAACCTGTTTGACCATTCACACCAGTCCAGCGAAAAGCGGCTGGAAGTGCGCCAGCCGATCCTGCGTAATTCCGATCTGCAGAAAATTCGCGACATCAGCGATATTGGCGACAACCAGTTTGTCTCGCGGGTTCTGGACATCACCTACAATGTCGACCACGGCCCGGAAGGCATGAAAGAATGCCTCGACCGGCTCTGCGCCAAGGCGGAGAAAGCGGTCAATGGCGGCGACAACATCATCATCCTGTCCGACAGGCAATTCAGCGCCTCGCGCGTTGCCGTGCCTGCCCTGCTGGCCACAGCTGCGGTTCATCATCACCTGATTCGAAAAGGCCTGCGTACGTCCGTCGGGCTGGTGGTCGAGTCTGCCGAACCCCGCGAAGTCCATCACTTTGCAGCACTCGCCGGTTACGGGGCCGAGGCGATCAACCCCTATCTGGCCTTTGAAACTCTGGCCGAAATGCATGCCAACAAGCTCTTCCCCAAGGAAGTGGATGAAAGAGAAGTTGTCCAACGCTACATCAAGTCAATCGACAAGGGCCTCTTGAAGGTCATGTCAAAGATGGGCATTTCCACCTATCAATCCTATTGCGGCGCGCAAATATTCGATGCCGTTGGCCTGTCGAGCGGGTTTGTCGACCAGTTCTTCACGGGCACCGCAACGACGATTGAAGGCATTGGCCTGGACGAAATTGCCAAGGAAACTTTTGAGCGTCATCGCGCCGCCTATGGCGACGTGCCTGTGCTGCGCCATGCTCTCGATGTGGGCGGCGACTATGCCCTGCGCCAGCGTGGTGAAAACCATGCATGGACGTCGGACGAGATCACCAATCTTCAACATGCGGTACGTGGCAACAGCCAGGACAATTACCGCGCCTTTGCCAAGTCGATCAACGATCAGTCCGAGCGCCTGCTGACCATTCGCGGCCTGTTCCGACTGCGGCCAGCCGACGAGACCGGCCGCAAGCCGATCAATATCGATCAGGTGGAACCGGCAGCAGAAATCGTCAAGCGCTTTGCCACCGGTGCCATGTCCTATGGCTCGATCTCTGCCGAAGCCCACGAGAATCTGGCAATTGCCATGAACCGTCTCGGCGGCAAGTCGAATACCGGCGAAGGCGGAGAAGAAGTTGAGCGCTTCGTGCCGATGAGAAACGGCGACAGCAAACGCTCGGCTATCAAACAAGTTGCCTCCGGCCGTTTCGGTGTGACTACTGAGTATCTGGTCAATTCCGACATGATTCAGATCAAGATGGCCCAGGGCGCCAAGCCCGGTGAAGGCGGCCAATTGCCAGGCCACAAGGTCGACGCGGTAATCGCCAAGGTGCGTCACTCTACACAGGGTGTTGGCCTGATTTCGCCACCGCCTCACCACGACATCTATTCAATCGAAGACCTGGCCCAGCTGATCTACGATCTGAAAAACGTCAATTCTTCCGCTGACATTTCAGTCAAACTGGTGTCGGAAGTGGGCGTCGGCACGGTTGCTGCCGGGGTTGCCAAGGCCCGTGCGGACCATGTGACCATTTCCGGCATGGAAGGCGGCACCGGCGCCAGCCCACTTACTTCGATCAAACATGCGGGCTCTCCCTGGGAGATGGGCTTGGCGGAAACTCACCAGACTCTGCTGAAAAACAAGCTGCGCTCACGCATCGCCGTCCAGGTGGATGGTGGCCTGCGCACCGGACGCGATGTGGTTGTCGGCGCCCTGTTGGGGGCCGATGAATTCGGCTTTGCCACGGCACCGCTGATTGCCTCCGGCTGTATTATGATGCGCAAGTGTCACCTCAATACCTGTCCGGTGGGCGTTGCCACCCAGGATCCGGTGCTGCGCAAGCGTTTTACCGGCAAGCCGGAACACGTCATCAACTACTTCTTCTTTGTTGCTGAAGAAGTTCGCGAATTGATGGCCGAGCTGGGCTTTGCCACCTTCAATGAAATGGTCGGCCAGCTCGACGTATTGGACCGGGAACGGGCTTTCGACCACTGGAAAGCCCGTGGACTGGATTTCAGCGGCCTGTTCTACGATCCCGATATGGGGCCGGATGTGCCGATCTATAATTGCGAAGATCAGATCCACCACATTGACGACATTCTGGACCGCAAATTCATCGAACTGGCCAAACCAGCGCTGGAAAACGGCGAGCCTGTCAAACTTGACCTGGAAATCAACAATGTGAACCGCTCCGCCGGTGCCATGCTTTCCGGGGAAGTGGCAAAGCGCTACGGCCATGCCGGACTGCCAGAAGACACGATCCATATCAAACTGTCAGGCACAACCGGTCAGGCTTTTGGTGCCTGGGTGGCCAATGGCGTGACTTTGGAAGTTGAAGGTGAAGCCAACGACTATGTCGGCAAAGGCCTGTCTGGAGGCAAGCTGATCGTCTATCCGCCGAAGGAAGCCAGGCAAATTGACCCGACGCAATCGATCATTGCCGGTAACACGGTGCTGTATGGGGCGATTGAAGGAGAATGCTATTTCAGCGGCGTGGCCGGCGAGCGGTTTGCCGTTCGAAACTCAGGCGCCATAGCCGTTGTTGAAGGTGTCGGTGACCACGGTTGTGAATATATGACCGGTGGCGTTGTTGCTGTTCTGGGCCATACCGGGCGCAATTTTGCCGCTGGCATGTCCGGTGGTATCGCCTATGTGCTGGACGAAGACGGCACATTTGCCAATCGCTGTAACCTGGCGATGGTTGATCTGGAGCCAGTGCCTGAAGAAGACGATCTGATGGAATCTGAACATCACATTGGTGGTGATATCGAACACCATGGACGCGTCGATGTGTCGTCAGACATGACCCGTCATGATGATGAACGCCTGCGCCAGCTGATTGAAAACCACAAACAATATACAGGCTCACAACGGGCGGCTGAAATTCTCGATAGTTGGGACGATTACCGACCCAAATTCGTCAAGGTGATGCCGACCGAATATCGCCGCGCACTGGCAGAGATCGAAGCTGCACAAAACGCAGCAAGTGTTGCCGCAGAATAAGGATAACAGGAGCAAGAGGCGGGCTGTCGCCACGACCCATCATCGGATCGTTGCAACCGCCCTCGCCGCCACCGCCGCCGACGCCGACGCCGACGGCTTGCTGACTGAGGAGAAATGAAATGGGTAAAGTTACAGGGTTTCTGGAGATCGACCGTCAGGACAGGAAATACCGTCCGGCGTCGGATCGCATCCGCAATTACAAGGAATTCATGATTCCGCTGCCGGAGGCCACCCTGCGTGATCAGGCCAGCCGCTGTATGGATTGCGGCATTCCCTTCTGTCACGATGTGAAAGGTTTGAAGGGCTGTCCGGTGAATAACCAGATTCCGGACTGGAACGATCTCGTTTATCGCGGCGAGTGGGAAAAGGCGTCGTTGAATCTCCATTCAACCAATAATTTTCCCGAATTTACCGGCCGTATCTGCCCTGCCCCATGCGAAGCATCCTGCACGCTGAACATGATCGACAGTCCGGTGACAATCAAATCGATCGAATGCGCGATTGTCGACAAGGCCTGGGAAAATGGCTGGATTACGCCGCAGGTTGCAGAGCGGGAAACCGGCAAGTCCGTCGCCGTCATCGGTTCTGGTCCCGCCGGCATGGCCGCATCGCAACAATTGGCCCGTGCAGGCCACGATGTGCATCTTTACGAAAAGAACCAGAAGATCGGCGGCCTGCTGCGCTATGGCATTCCTGATTTCAAAATGGAAAAAAGCCATATCGACCGCCGCGCCGAGCAGATGGAAGCTGAAGGAGTGACCTTGCACACAGGCGTGCATGTGGGCCACGACGTTGCCATTGAAGAGCTGGTTGAACAGCATGACGCGGTAATCCTGTCAGGCGGTGCGGAAAAGCCACGCGACCTGCCGATTGAAGGCCGCGACCTGAACGGCATTCACTTTGCGATGGATTTTCTGCCCCAGCAGAACCGTCGCAATGGAGGCGAGAATAACGCCAATGTCGAGCCCATCCTTGCCAGCGGCAAACATGTCGTTGTCATCGGCGGTGGCGATACTGGTTCTGACTGTATCGGCACATCCATTCGCCAGGGCGCGCTGTCGGTCACCCAGCTTGAAATCATGCCGACACCGCCTGAGAAAGAGGACAAATTGCTGACCTGGCCGAATTGGCCATTGAAAATGCGTACCTCATCTTCTCAGGAAGAAGGCGCAGACCGCGAGTTTTCCGTTCTGACCCAACATTTTGAAGGCAAGGACGGTCAGGTCAAAAAACTTCTCTGCGTCAAAGTGGACGAAAAGTTCCAGCCCATCGAGGGAAGTGAATTTGACCTCAAGGCTGATCTGGTGCTGCTGGCCATGGGCTTTGTCTCTCCGGTCACCGAAGGCATGCTGGAACAACTGGGCGTTGATCTGGACCCGCGTCAAAATGTGCTGGCCGATACCAATGCCTATAAAACCAGCCATGACAAAGTCTGGACTGCCGGTGATATGCGGCGTGGTCAGTCCTTGGTGGTCTGGGCGATTCGTGAAGGCCGCCAATGCGCCCATGCTGTCGACAAGACACTGATGGGCTCAACCGTATTGCCGCGCTGAAGCGAGCGTCGAGCGGCGGGCAACGAATTCAAAGTTCAGTTCTGCAGAGCCTCGGTCACCGGCCGGGCACTTTCGGCAGCTGCTGACTGCTGGGCGTTCAGCGTCCCACGAAGGGCAGGCTGTGCGATGGCGATTGGCGTCACAGTGACATCGTCCCGGGGCGGCCAGGCATAATTGTCCACCCGACCAGCATGTTTGGATACCAGGGCGCTTTTGCCGTCTTTCTCCAATGGAATAATCGGGATCAGGCCGGTTGAGGCTTCAACAACTTCTCCGGCCAGGGCGTCGCCACCATCTGCCGCCGGATCGTCCAGCCGCACCACAACTGTTTTGCCGGTTTTTGCCGGGTCATATTGCGGTGACTGCACAGGATAGGAATCCAGATCGATGCCGCTTCCGGCGAGACCCGCCACGCCGAGATCGGCGGCAAATAATTTCAGAATGCGACCTTCCACGTAATAGGCCATGCGACGCTTGCCGGCGCGGGTCAGGTTGATGCCATCTTTCGATCGCAGCAAGACAATTTGCCCGTTAATGTCGGGACCGGAGCGGGAATAATTGCCATCGGCGTCTGAAAAACCATCCCAGACGTCGATAAACTGCCCCTTGGGCGACGCAGCGGCCTTGCCATAAAGCTCGTTGAACCGGAGAAAATCCTTGTTCATTGACTTGAACCGGACCGGCGGCAGACCCATCCAGGCGTAATGGACCTGACTTGCCTTCAACGCCTCGCCGAGACGTTTGACCCGCTTGTCATAGGCGGTAAACCATGCCGGTGTCTGTTTCTTCAACCGACGGCCACCGCTGCGAATCTGCTGACGGTCGTTGGATCCCAATTGGGCAATAATATAGGCTGGTCGGTGCTGCCTGACCAATGCAGGCAACACGGTGGACCAGTCAACAATATCGTCGCGGACAAACCCTGACAGACCCTTTGATTTATCGACCACCCGCAGGCCCGGCACCTTGGCCAGGGCCGTGGTCAGGCCGTCAGCCATGCCGCCGGCCAGAAAATCGCCAACCACCAGGATAACCTTGGCATTGTCGAGTTTTGAGACCGCCTTCGCGGTTTTCGCTGTATTTTTTGAAGATTTCTTGGTGGTCCGGGTTTTTTTGCTGCGGCTTTTGCGCTTTCGGTTTTTGACGACGGCCTTCTTCTTCGCCTTTTTGCGTCCAAACAGAATATTGAACAGGCTCCGGCGTTTCTTCTTGGTCGTCTGAGCAAGCGCTTCCTGAGATCCGTAAAGGGTTTCAGTGCCAATTGTAGTCACAGAAGGGGGAAACCCAACCGCGCCCAACAGAAAGGCAAAAACCACCACAAATGTCAGTCGACGAACTCGAAACACGGCAATTCGCTCCAACAGGTCTTCAGACAAAGACCACCCACGAGGCTCACCTTAGCCTCTTTTGCGCAACCGGGCCAGAAAAGCAGGGGATTCAAACCCGGTAGGGTTAAGCCCCATCTTGATTTGCGCCCGCCGGATGGCGGCTCTGGTTCCGCTGCCAATATTCCCATCAATGTCCTTGTCGTACAAGCCCATTTTTGCAAGCAGGCGTTGCAACTCTTTGCGCTGCGCCAGTGGCAGCTTGGGAAATGGTCGCGGAATTTGATGTATCAGATCACCAGCCCCACCGATCCGGTCAGCCAGGTGTCCCACTGCCAGGGCGTATTTATCTGAATTATTGTAACGCTTTAAGATGTAGAAATTTCTCAACATCAGGAAAGCGGGACCGCTTTTCCCGGCGGGAAATTTCAACACGGCGCGGTCGTTGGAGCCGGGAAATTTGCGCCCGGCGACCCGGCGGATACCCAGTTTTCTCCACGCTGCCAGTCGGCGGGTTTTGCCTGCTTGATTGCGCAAGCGCTTCGGTACCCGAACTTCATATCCCCAGGTCTTACCCGTACGCCAGCCATTTTTCTTCAGCAGATTGGCAGCTGTCGCCAGGGCATCCGGGACCGATGTCCAAATGTCTTTCTTTCCGTTTCTGTCGATGTCCTGACCGTAAAGCAGATAGCTCGACGGGATGAATTGGGTATGGCCCATGGCGCCGGCCCAGGAACCTCTCAGCTGGTCGGGGCGAATGTGCCCGGCCTGCAGGATTTTAAGCGCCGCAATTAATTGTGAGCGGGCAAATTTACGCCGGCGTTTATCCGCATAGGCCAAAGTGGAAAGAGAGTGGATCACACTGCGCAGGGATTTTGGCCGCTTCATTGCCTCCCCATAGGTCGATTCCATTGACCAGATCGCCAACAGGATATTGGCGCTGACACCATATTGGCGTTGAATCCTGCTCAGCCAGCGGGCCCAGTTCTTCTTTTCCTGTTTCCCGCGCTCGATCGAGGTTTCGTTGACCCGGCTGTCAAAATACATCCACAATTTCTGACGGAATTCTGGCTGATAACGCGCCAGCTCCAACACTTCGGGATTGGGGGAATTTACCCCCTTAAACGCCCGCCGGACGGTGTTTTTGCTGATGCCTTTGCGGGTGGCATAGGCGGCAAAATTGCGCTTCCATTTGCGAAATCCGGCATCTGCGCTGGCCGGTTGCGGCAGCACCAAAGGCGCAAACAAGGCCGCAAGCAGCAAGAGTCGTACGCACCAGGGTGCAATTTTTGACAGCGCAGCATTGGCGGCGCCTTTTTCCGTCGTCGTCCAAGAAATGGTCAAGGTTTGGTTTACCATGATCGTTGCCCTGAGAATCACCGGTACCTAATTGGTAACACAAGCCTGTCAAAAGTGATGTAAATTAGATCAACCCTGTGTATGCGTCTGTATCGACGCCTCTGCCAACAGTAAGGTCGGAGCCAGATTTGTCCAAATCTTCCCTAGATCGTCCCGTTCGCAAAGCCGTCTTTCCAGTAGCTGGCCTTGGCACCCGTTTCCTTCCAGCCTCCAAGTCTGTGCCCAAGGAGATGTTAACGGTCGTTGACATGCCTGTCATTCAATATGCTGTGAACGAAGCCCGGGATGCGGGAATTGAACATTTCGTCTTTGTCACCGGGCGCAACAAAGGGGTTATCGAGGACTATTTCGACGTCCAGCCGGAGCTGCGGGCGACGCTGAAAGCGCGCAACAAAGCGGATATGCTGGAGGTTCTGGCCGACAGTCAGCCGGAGGCCGGCAGGACGAGTTTTACCCGCCAGCAAGAACCCCTGGGCCTGGGCCACGCGGTGTGGTGCGCCCGTGATATCGTTGGCGATGAACCCTTCGCCCTGTTGCTGCCGGATATGGTTATGAAGTCCAGCAATGGTGGCTGTTTGTCGTCGCTGATGGATGTTTACCGCGAAACCGGCGGCAATGTGATCGCGGTGGAAGAATGCGATCCTCAGGAGGTTTCCAGTTACGGGGTGATCAAGAAAGGCGCTGCCATCGGTGGTGGTTTTGAAATTCACGACATGGTTGAAAAACCGAATATCGAGGACGCACCGTCCAACCTGTTCATCAATGGTCGCTATATCCTGCAGCCGGAAATCTTCCGCCTGCTGGATAACCAGGAAACCGGCGCGGGCGGTGAAATCCAGCTGACAGACGCCATGCTGCGTCTGTGTGAGAACCAGGCCTTTCACGGCTATAAATTCGAAGGCACCAGCTTTGACTGCGGCTCAAAGGAAGGCTTTATTGCCGCCAATGTAGCCTTTGCCCTGGCCCGTGAGGATACCGGCCCGATCGTGCGCAAGATCATTGCAGAAATGCTCGAACAGTAAGGCTCTAACGCTGTAGGCGCAGGCCGGCCCGCGCGGTGGTCGCCTCGTAGGAAGAGGATGCGTCCGTCGAATCAAGGGTTTCATGGCCCAAAGTGGCAATCAGGGCGGCGCTGCGGCTGAGCCGCCATTCCGCACCAATCTGTCCCTGCAACAACTTGTCCTGACGGCCGGAATCATCATAGTCGCGCAATGATGCCAGCACGCGGGCATTCAGCGACAGGTTTGGCCGCAGATCATGAACAGCGTCAAGCGAGACGGCATAGGTCACGGAACCCGCTTCATTGACATTGGTCGACCCGGTAAATTCAGATTGTGCCGTGGCTGTAAAGGTCGTCAGGCGTTGGGGCGACCAGTTAATGCTCGCATCAATTGTCAGGCCACTGAGATCATTGATCGCAGCATCGTCAAATTGTTCGGTTGCGTAGCCGACGGCAATCTCCCCGTTCAACTTGTCGCCGCGGTCAAATTCAAGGCCAGCCCGCAATGCATAGAGCATGCTGTCGCGCTGATTGCCGTTGCGGTCGACCGCCCGACGGTATTGGCGGGCACCCACGGAGGCCTCGACAAAGGGCTGAGGCGTTGCTGATGTTTCATAACCAACCCGGCCTTCCAGCTCGTATAACGTATTGGTGCGATCCCCCTGAGACAGGGTGGACCCGTCGCTGAGCGCGGCACCGTCATAGATTGACTGGGTAATGGTGCCCCGCAACAGAGCGGAAAAACGTCCTGCCTGTTTTTCGACTTCCGCAAAACCGGACATTCGATGCACATTTGGCCGCTCGGTGACATATAGCGGTGGCGGTACGGTCAGATTATCGCTTTCAGCGCTTTCCGTCGTCAGGTTGTAGGTGGCGCCAATCCGGCTGGTCAGATTGCGGCTGTGGTCAATGCGCAGTTGAAGGTTTGAGTCGAATGTTGGTAGGTCTTCGCTATCATTGTCGATATAGGTCTGATAGCTGCCGCCCACTTCGCCACGCAGTTCGTGCAGCGCCCAATTGCTGACTGCGGTCAGACGTGCGTCGGTCTGCGAGAAGAACGCAGATGATCCATTTTCGCTGGCCTCGGCATTGGTGGTACTGCCAATGGTTTGGGTAAGGACTGGAAACAGGTTGAACGTGCCAACACGTATTCCAAGCGCTGCATAGGGAGAATCGTCCCTGTTGGCACTTCCCCCCTGCACCGGATCAGCCGGTACATTGGCCAGCGGCGAAATGGAGCCGTCTGGTTGGATTATGCCAACCCTTTGGGTGGGACGTGCCCGCTGATTGCCCTGATCACCCCTTTGCGAGCCGGACCGGCGCAGGCCTGCAGGAGCAGTGTTCGCGTCGCCATCGAATGCGGCGTCATCGGTTGGCGTTTCCTCACCGTCGATATTGGTGGAAAATTGAACATCTGACGTCGACCGACGACCATTGTTTTGATCATCGTCCAGGCCGTCGAGATTTTCATCGGTCAGAGGCGTATCCTCATCGATGGTACCCAGTTCAGCATCTGCCTGCTGCGCCAGGGCAGCCGACAGCGGTGCGGCCGCAATCAGGCATGCTGCGACGAGGGAAATCGTAATTTTGTCGGTGGACACCATGAAGCGACGACGAACTTTCTACGGGAACCTGAAAACCTACCTGAATGCCGCTGATGACGGCGGACCGGCCGTCCGGGACCGGTGCTTACCGAAATGTAAACGCACGTGGTTAATGGATTCTTTCAATTTTGCAGTGCAACACGATGATTTTTCGTTCACCTTGCCGAACATTTGCGATACGACACAGCCATGAACAGCTCCATCAATATCGACCAGATCATCGGCTCGGCCAAACGCACGCTGCAAATTGAAAGTGCGGGCATGGAGGCCCTGGCAAATGCCTTTGACAATGGTCTGTCACAACCGTTTTGTGAGGCAGTCAGCACGTTTCGCGATATTCAGGGGCGGGTGATCGTGACCGGCGTCGGCAAGAGTGGACATATTGCCACAAAGATCGCGGCGACACTGGCGTCGACGGGCACGCCCGCTTTCTTCGTTCATTCCACGGAGGCCAATCACGGTGATCTGGGCATGATTGCCCGTGACGATGCCATTCTGGCCATTTCATGGTCTGGTGAAACCTCCGAACTGCGTGGCACGCTTGACTATTCCAAGCGCTTTTCCATTCCCCTGGTGGCACTGACTGCAGATGATAATTCTACCCTGGCGCAGCACGCAGATGTTGTCCTGTCCCTGCCCCGCGAAAAAGAAGCCTGTCCGCACAATCTGGCACCGACGACTTCATCGCTGATGCTGCTGGCGCTGGGGGATGCGATTGCAGTGGCGCTGCTGGAAAATCGTGCCTTCACCGCCGATCAGTTCAGCGTGTTCCATCCCGGTGGCCAGTTGGGCGCAAAGCTGCTGCATGCCCGCGACCTGATGCATTCCGGCGATTCACTACCGCTGGTCGACAGTGGCACCCAGATGATGGAAGCGATCCTGCAGATTTCCCAGAAGGGATTTGGCTGTGTTGGGGTGGTCAGGGATGATCGGCTGATCGGGATCATCACCGATGGCGACTTGCGTCGTAGCCTGTCTTCCTCGCTGTTGGAGGAAGTCGTCGACGATGTGATGACCGCCAGCCCACAAACCATCGCCCCTGACATTCTGGCAGCCGAAGCTTTGGAAATTCTCAACACGCGCCACATTACGGCGCTGATGGTCACGGAAGAGGAAAAGCCGGTTGGCATCCTGCACCTGCACGATCTGTTGAGGGTGGGCGCAGCCTGACCGATTCTGGCCGTCAGCGCTAGATCGCCTCGACGATCAGGGCCCCTTCCTCGTGGCCGATAACCCGGACCTTGGCGCCTTTGGGCAGGTCAGTCTTGCTGTTGGCCCGCCAGGTCGTATCACCCAGTTTGACCCGGCCGGATCCGTTTTCAATCGCCTGCTGCAATGTGGCTTCACTGCCCACATGGCGCGACAATGGATCATTGATCTTGGAGGCTTCGTCACTTTCGGTGTCGGCTGGAAACAGTTTACGCCCCACCAATGCCAGCACCAGTGCCAAGGTACCGAAAGCCACCAGTTGCGCCTGCCATGGCCACCAGGCCACGTCGGTAAAAGGGAACAGCGTCAACGTGCCGATAACCAAAGCGGAAAGGCCAAACCAGATCAGGAAAACGCCGGGAAGCAACACCTCCCCAACCAACAGTATCAGACCGATGATGAACCACGACCAGGGGCCGAGATCGGTCAATATCTGTACTATCATTTCAGGCCTCCTTTCGGTCCGTTGCTGGCGCGTTTACTAGCGCAAATTGGGCAATCCTCAGGTGATTTTGGGGATGCCGGACTTCGATTTGGACGCGCCGCCGCTGCCGCCGCCCCCGTCGCCGCCGCTGTCGTCGCCGCCGCCGCCAAAGGTTTCCTTGGCGATTTCGGCAATGCCCCCCAGAGAACCGATCAGTGAGCTGGCCTCTATCGGCAGCATAATCAGTTTCTGATTTGGCGCGGAGCCAATAGCCTGCAGGGCTTGGGTATATTTCTGGGCAACAAAATAGTTGATGGCCTGGCTATTTCCTGTGGCGATGGCCTCTGATACGACGCGGGTGGCTTCTGCTTCTGCCTGGGCTTCGCGCTCACGGGCTTCGGCTTCCAAAATGGCAGCCGCCTTGGTGCCTTCAGCGTCCAGAATAGCCGCTTGTTTCTGACCCTGGGCGCGGGCGATTGCGGCTTCCCTGTCTCCTTCGGCTTCCAGAATCTGCGCCCGTTTATGTCGTTCCGCTTTCATCTGCTGCCCCATCGCATCTACAAGGTCGGCTGGCGGGTTGATGTCCTTGACCTCAATGCGCGTCATCTTGATGCCCCAGGGGGCAACGGCATCATCGACAACGTGGAGAATACGGGTGTTGATCTCATCGCGCTTGGACAGGAGTTCGTCGAGATTCATCGACCCCATCACGGTACGCAGATTGGTCATGGTGATGTTGAGAATGGCGTTTTCCAGACCGCTGACTTCATAGGCGGCCTTTGGTGCATCCAGCACCTGGAAAAATGTCACCCCGTCAACGCTACATGTGGCGTTGTCCTTGGTGATGATTTCCTGGGTCGGCACATCCAGTACCTGTTCCATCATGTTCATCTTGGAACCGATGCGCTCGATAAACGGCCAGATGATGTTGAGGCCGGGCTTCAGAACCCGCTCAAAGCGGCCGAGACGCTCGACGGTGTAGTTGTAGCCCTGGGGCACAAGCTTGATCATCGACACTAGGATGAGGATCAGCAAGAACCCCAGCACCAGCACCGCTATATCACTAATTGGTAAAACCATATTTCCTCCCATCACTGCCCAATATATGGGGTGTTGGAAGGGCAAATTCAACGTTGTTGAAGTGGCTTTCCCCTTAAATCAAACCCCTCAAATCCAGCCCTGCAACTCGCGGCGCACAATTGTCTCGATCAGTTGCATGCCCTGGGGACCATCATTGAGGCAGGGAATGTGGGTGAAATGCTCGCCGCCATTGTCGGTGAATTCTTCGCGCACCTCGCCATCGATTTCTTCCAGGGTTTCCAAACAATCGGCGGCAAAGCCCGGATTGACAACCGCCAGCCGTTTGACGCCTTCGTGCGCCAACCGCTCCACCGTCTTGTCGGTATAGGGTTGCAACCATTCTTCGGGACCAAAGCGCGACTGGAAAGTGGAGAGCAAATAACCGTCGTCCCAGCCCATAAATTCCTTCAGCAGACGTGACGTCTTCAGACACTGGCAATGATAGGGGTCACCCTTGTCGAAATAGCTTTTGGGAATGCCGTGATAGGAGGCGATGATGTGCTCCGGCTCAAAATCAAGGCCTTCAAGATGCGCCTGGATCGACTTGCCCAGCGCCTCAATATAGGCGGGATCATCATGGTAAGGCGGCACGGTGCGCAGGGCTGGCATCCAGCGCATTTTCATCAGGGCTTCAAATGTTTTGTCGTTGACCGTGGCGGTGGTGGCGGCGGCATATTGGGGATAGAGCGGGAAGACCAGGATACGTTCGCAACCCTGTTCCTGCAGAGCTTTTAACCGGCTTTCAATGGAGGGATTGCCGTAGCGCATGCCCCAGTCGATGACCAGATTGTCGATTTTGCCCATTTGCTCGGTCAGCTGCTTAGCCTGGGATCGGGTGAATGTCCGCAGCGGCGACTCGTCCTTTTCCTCATTCCAGATGGAGGCATAGAGCGCCCCAGATTTCTTCGGGCGGGTGTTCAGAATAATACCGTTGAGCAGCGGCCACCAGATGATGCGCGGGGTTTCAATAACCCGACGGTCGGACAGAAACTCCTTGAGATATTTGCGCATGTTCTTTTTGTCGTGGCCATCGGGCGTGCCAAGATTGACCAGCAGGACGCCGACCTTGCCGAAATTGACCGCTGGATGGTCTGGCGGAAAGGCTTTTGCGGAAATATCGCGCGAGAATGCGAGTGATTTTGCCGGTGCGGTCATTGCGGTTCCAGATGGTGAAAAGTGCAGTCGGCAAGCCATAGCCCATAGAACCTGCCGCTTTCAACTGTGGGGATTGGGACGCAATGTCTCAGCAGCGACTGATTCATCCACAGGAGTAATTTTAGCCCTGTTGTGAGGTGACGATCAGACATGAAGCTGTCATGCTGTTTGACAAGGGTACGCCCTAACCATTTCTGAACATTCCAACCGGAGAGTTTGATGCTCAAAACAACAGTAAAATCAGTCATCGCCGTCTCTGTCGCCGCTGGGCTCGGCCTCGCCGCGATGACCGCAGCAATGGCGGAAATCGTCAATGTAAGCATAATCGTTGCCAGCGACATGGACACGATGTCGGGTAAAAAACGCGGTGGTGTTGCCCGCCTCGCAAGCGTCGTTAAAGCGGAACGGGCCAAGGGCGGTAATTCAGTCTTCGTCTATCCTGGTGACCTGCTGTCACCATCGATCCTCGGCGGTTTTGACAAGGGCGCCCACATGATCGAACTGCTGAACATGGCGCCACCGGACATTCTGGTGCCGGGCAACCACGAATATGACTACGGTCCGGAAGAATTCATCAAGCGGATGAATGAAGGCAAGTTCATGAAACTGGCCACCAATACCCGCTACAAGGATGGCAGCAAGCTGCCGGGTTTTGAAGACAGTGTGATCAAGCAGTTTGGTGATGTGAAAATCGGCTTTATGGGTCTGACCACCGAAGATACGCCTGACATTTCCTCGCCGGGAAATATCACTTTTGCCAGCAATATCGACACTGCCAAAAGGGTTGGTGGCGAGTTGCGCGAATCCGGTGCCGACATGGTTGTGGCGATTGTCCACACCGCCATAAGAATGGATTTTGACTTGCTCTACAAGGCCGGGGTCGACGTGGTTCTGTCGGGACACGACCACAACCTTCATGTCTTCTATGATGGCCGCAAGGCGCTGGTGGAATCGAAGGAAGAGGCCGAATATGTCACCATCATGGATGTCGAGTTTGACGTTGGCGAAAGCCGCGGCAAGCGCCGGGTCCGCTGGTGGCCGAATTTCCGCATTATCGATACGGCAGATGTCACTCCAGACCCTGCCGTGGCCGAAAAGGTCGCAGGCTATGAGGCCACCCTGTCGAAGGAACTGGACGTGCCGCTTGGCATGTCGGAAATTGAGCTGGACACCCGCAAGGCCAGCGTCCGCACCGGCGAGGCAGCGTTCGGCAATCTGACTGCTGACGCCATGCGCAGCGCGGTCGGCGCCGATATTGCATTCACCAATGGTGGTGGTATCCGCGGCAACAAGCTCTATGACGCAGGCCACACGCTGACCCGTCGCGACGTGCTGACCGAATTGCCGTTTGGCAATGGCACGGTGAAGCTGGAAGTGTCGGGCGCGACCGTCCTTGCGGCCCTGGAGCACGGCTATCGGGCAGCGCCTGAAGCCACTGGCGGCTTTCTGCACATTTCCGGCATGAAGGTCACCGTCGACAC
This sequence comes from Rhizobiaceae bacterium, assembly GCA_039977975.1. GTDB lineage: Bacteria > Pseudomonadota > Alphaproteobacteria > Rhizobiales > Rhizobiaceae > Pseudahrensia. Next base: position 178,301 of record JBDWCD010000004.1, on the reverse strand, counting down.
GTCCAAACCGGCAGGCGGTCGGGTTGCTGAAGTGATGGTGGGTGGCGAGGCGCTTGATACCGCCAAGATGTACACCCTGGCCACCAACGACTTCATGGGTCGCGGTGGCGACGGCTATAAAATGCTGCGCAGCGGCAAGGTGCTGATCGACGCCTCATCGGCCAAACTGATGGCCAATGATGTGATGGTTCACGTACGTAAATTGGGCAAAGTCACCACTGGCATTGACGGTCGCCTGACCGTCAAATAGCGGCGAAGCGGCGAGACAATTCAACAATAATAAAGGCCGCTCCGGACGGGGCGGCCCTTTTGTGTCCGGCATCCAATGCTCAGACCCTTTCAGGTCTAGCTGTCGTAGTCGCGTTCGTCGGAAATGACCTTGCCGTCATTTGGCAGAGCATCAACCACTTCAACGGAGCCGCCCAATTTGGTCAGATCGCGCAGGCTCGCGGCCACCTGATCGACATCGATGCCGTCGCCGTCGCCGTCGCCGTGGTCGGCGACGGTCACCTGCAGGCGCATGGCGTCGCGGTCGCCCTGGCGCTCAACCACCAGGCGGGCGGCTGACACTTCATCAAACCGCTTGACCAGTTCGGCAATCTGCTTGGGATCGACAAACATGCCCTTCACCTTGGTGCGCTGATCGGCGCGGCCCATCCAGCCCTTGATGCGGCCATTGGTGCGACCGCAGGGGGACGAGCCCGGCAGCACCGCAGACAGGTCACCCGTGCCGAAGCGCACCAGTGGATAGCTGGTGGAAAAATTGGTCACGACAAGTTCGCCGACCTCGCCTTCTGCCACCGGATCATCGGTGCCGGGGCGGACGATTTCAACGATCAGGTCTTCATTGACCATCATGCCATCGACCAACTCGCCGCCATGCAGGCTTTCGTAAGCGATGACACCCAGATCAGCGGTGGCATAGGCCTGCAGGACCTGCACGCCGCGACTGGCATAATCCTCACGCATCGACGGAAACAGGGCGCCACCGGAAACCAATGCGCGTTTGATGCAGGACAAATCGGCATCCATTTCCTGCGCCTTGTCGAGAATCACCTTCAGGTAGTCGGGCGTGCCCGTATAGGCTGCCGGTTGCAGGGCAACCGCCGCCTCCACCTGCATTTCGGTATTGCCGATGCCGGCCGGAAACACGCTGCATCCCAGCGCCCGCAGGGCCTCATCAAGAATAAAGCCGCCGGGGGTCATGTGATAGGCGAGCGAATTGATGACCACATCGCCGTAACGGAAGCCCGCGGCAAACAGGGCACGGGCGCCCAACCACGGATCTGCGCCGATCCCCTGGGGTTCCCAGATCGGTCCCGGCGACAGGAAAATGCGGTTGCCGGCCAATTCGTCGAGATTGGCGAAGCCGCCAAAGGGTGGATTGGCCGCCTGGGCCGCCATCAGTTCCGGTTTGCGCAATACCGGCAGGGCGGCGAGACTTTGGCGGTCGGTTACGGCGGCCAGATCACACCCCTTGAGATGATTGGCCAGTCCGGCAGAAAAGCTTACCGCTTTTGGCAGATGGGCAGCCAGTCTGGCAAAGAGGTCGGTTTCGCGGGCTTGAGGATCCCGAATTTCCTGGTCGTCAAAATGCGCGCTCATGAGTCTTTCCTGTTGCCCTAATTTTTCTCTTGAAAATAGATCTGCTTGTGCTCGGCCAGAGCCCTCAATATCTGCTCCACCGTGCCATCCAATACCGACAGATCAACTGTAAACGTTGGACCACTGCTTTTTCCCGTCTGCTGACGTGGCCACAGGTAAACCCCTAGCTGGAATTCATTTTCCGCCCGCTCCAGCCGCACATCCTTGATCTCGTCCCATGGAATGGCTTGCGAGGAATACCGCGCATCAAACAACCCGTCGGGGCGGATGGCAAAGACCACATCATTGCGCATATAGCGCCAGATCATCGCGGCTGAACAAAAGGCGAAAAACACCAGACCCGAGATGATTGTAATCGTATTGGCCTGCGGCAGGGCCATCAGACGTGCAAACAGCCAGATCAGAAAAGTCACGATCAGCGTCAGCCCCACGGCGGTGACCACAGAGCGGTTGAATGAGTTGCTGGAATAGCGGTATTGATTGGCCATTGGATATACATAGGGCGCATTGTGTGGTTGGACAATTGCGATCTTGGCCTGCCTGGCCGATTGCACACAATTGACGAAAGCTCAGCTATGGACAGGAACCAAGCCCCCCTTCTGGACCCGTTTGGCCCGCAATTTCCCCGCGATCCCTATGCGGTTTACGACCAGCTGCGGGCGCTGGACGATCCATGGTATTTTGAGGCACAGGACATGCTGATGCTGGCGCGTTATGAGGATGTTGTCGCCGTGACCACGTCACCCCATGCCGTTCGCTCGCTGGAGGGGATCGAGACCGCTGAGGAACGCGCCCGCCGCCAGCGCCAGGCCAATTGGCACGACATGCCCTATCACGAACGCGTAGTGCAGTTCAGCCTGCTGGACAGCGATGGCGACGTGCACCGGCGATTGCGCAAGCTGGTGTTTGGCTATTTCAAGACGGATTCCGTCGGCCGTTTGCAATCCGCTGTTCAAGACTATGTCGACCGGTTGTTGGAAGATTTGGCAGGTCGGTCCCGGATCGAATTTATCGAGGATTTCGCCGCCCATATTCCCGGTTTTGTCATTGGCAAACTGCTCGGTGCGCCGGAGCCGGACTGCCCGCAATTGCGGCTCTGGTCTGAACAGGTGGTGCAGTTTTTTGATGTCGACCGCAGTGACGAGAAAAAGCAGATTGCCGAGACGGCGACGCGCGACTTCTATCACTATCTACAGGACCTGAAGAAGCAACGGACCGCAAAACCACAGGACGACCTGATTTCGCGCATGATCGAAGACGACAGGGCGGGCCGCTACAGCGAGGATGAGTTCATCTCCACCTGCATGCTGATCCTGATGGCGGGCCATGGCTCGACCATTGATGTGCTGGGCAGCGGCATGCATACTTTGCTGAAGCATCCCGACACGGTGCGGGCGCTACGTCAAAATCCTGAACAATTGCCAACGGCCATTCAGGAAATGTTCCGCTACGAATCCCCCCTGCCCTTCTTCCACCGGCACATGACCGAAGACATGACCCTGCGCGGCAAAACCTATCCCGCCGGCACCACTTTCGGCCTGCTCTATGGCGCGGCCAATCGCGACCCTGCGCAGTTTGAGGCGGCCGATCAGTTCCGCACCGACCGTTCCCCAAACCGTCACCTGGCCTTTGGCCTGGGCGCGCATCTGTGCCTGGGCAACAATCTGGCGCGGATGAATATGAAGGTGGTTTTTGAGACACTGTTGCAGAGATTTGAGGATTTTGAGCAGGTGGATGAAGAGGTGGAGTACAAGCCCGGCCTGTCGGTGCGTGGGCCGAAACGGCTGAATATGGCGTGGAAGGCATCGTGAATTCAGCCACCCATCAACAAACGGTGCAATTGGAGAAATGTCATGGAGCATATCACTGGCCACGATGGTCGCGAGGCTGATATTGCCGGGCTCTTTTCGGCGGTCTTTGCAGCTTCGGAAGGGGACGATGAAGGTAGATTAATTGGCGATCTGGTGGCCGAATTGATGGAGACCACGGCCAGTGAAGACCTGTACGTGTATTCTGCCTATGAAGCCGACAGCCTGGTGGGGTGCATATTCTTTACCCGCCTGACCTATGCCCAAGACGCCCGAACCGTGTTCATGCTCGCGCCGGTCGCCGTAAAGACCGACCGGCAGAAAGCAGGTGTCGGACAGAAACTGATCACCTTTGGTCTGGACGAATTGCGCAACAAGGGCGTTGATATTGTCGTCACCTATGGCGACCCAATTTATTACTCCAAGGTCGGCTTTGCGCAGATCAGAGAAGAGATTGCCGCGGCGCCTCTAAAACTGCAGTTCCCTCACGGCTGGCAGGCACAATCCCTGACCGCAGGAACCATCGAGCCGCTGGCCGGGGCGTCGCAATGTGTGGAAGCTTTCGACAATCCCGAGCTTTGGTAAAGTATCGAGCGAACTTCAAGCAACAGCGGTGTCGTTTAGTGGCCCGAAATGTCACCGCTCGGAACAATCACCTAAATAAGCGAAACCAGAAATGCGAATAATAAACTGGAATATTCAGCGTCATGCACCAGGTACCTGGCAGGCAAAATCGATCATGTCCGAGATTGAAGATCTTGAACCCGACTTGGTATGCCTGACGGAAGCGTGGGAAGCGTCTGCAGATGAACTTAATGGATTTACAGTGTCTTCTCGTGGAATTGCCTGGAGTAAGCAGGAATCGGCGGAACGCAAGGTATTGATTTGGTCAAAATCTCCCCTAACACTATGCAATTCCACAGGTTCCATGGCGGACCTAGGAGGAGCACTAGAGGTTCGTACAGTTCTTGCTAACACACAGATTAGGGTTTTGGGACTATGTATTCCCTATCACATGGCCTCACCAATTGGCGCAGAAATCAAGCGGAAACCTTGGCTCCAACACAACGAATTTGTCGATCAGCTCGCGAATTTTACAAAGCAATTAGATCCGAATGTTCCGACGATTGTTGTTGGAGATTTCAATAGAAGGATACCCAGCACCTGGGGGCCAAAGAAGTCCCTCGAGAAATTATTGAGCGCTTTGGAAAACTTCAGACTGGTAACCGCGGGACCAATCCCTGGTCTGGGCCGCAACACGGTGGATCATATCGCGTTGAGCAAAGGTCTGACGGACAGCAATGTACAAGGATTGTCTGAGTTTGACTCGCGTGGCCGACCCCGTTCTGACCATTTTGGCACTCTCGTTGATTTTGATTTCAACCTATCAAAATCAACGAAGTTTTCGAAAACTGAACTTAAGTAGTTTGATACCGCAACTTGTGACGTTGATGCCGCACCGACTATGCCCTGCAACGGGCCATTTTCAGAGGTCCTGATCGGCACTCCTAATTTCCCGCCGCCTCGCCGCCGCCGCCGCCGCTCGCCGCCGCTAGGCCAGCCAGCGTTTGCGGCGTTTGTAATGTTTGACATCGCGGAAGGATTTGCGGCCTTCGCCGCCGACGCCAAGATAGAATTCCTTGACGTCCTCGTTCTCGCGAAGCGCGGCACCCTCGCCGTCCAGAACCACACGGCCTGATTCCAGAATATAGCCGTATGTGGCATAGCGCAGGGCGATATTGGTGTTCTGTTCAGCCAGCAGGAAGGAGACGCCCTCGTTGGAATTGAGCTTTTTGACGATTTCAAAAATCTCTTCCACTAGCTGTGGCGCCAGACCCATGGAGGGTTCGTCGAGCAGGATCATGTCGGGCTTCGACATCAGCGCACGGCCAATGGCGCACATCTGCTGTTCGCCGCCCGATGTATAGCCGGCAAGCGACGTTTTCCGCTCCCGCAGTCGGGGGAAGTAATTGTAGACCATTTCAAGGTCTTCTTTGATTGCCGCTGAGCCATCCTTACGGGTGAAGGCGCCGGTCAGCAGATTTTCTTCCACGGTGAGGTGGCCGAAACAATGGCGGCCCTCCATCACCTGGATACAGCCACGGCGCACCAGATCATTGGGGGAGAGTGATTGGATCTCCTCGCCCTTGAACAAGATATTGCCCTTGGTCACATCGCCGCGCTCTGCGCCCAGCAGGTTGGAAATGGCTTTCAGCGTCGTTGTCTTGCCAGCACCGTTGGCACCGAGAATTGCGACGATGCCGCCCCGCGGCACGGTCAGCGACACGCCCTTCAACACGAGGATAACGTGATCATAGATCACCTCGATATTGTTGACTTCCAGAATGGTCTCAGCAGGCGAAATCTCTTCGGCGGTCGACATGATGCTCTCAACGAATGGGAATAAAAGTAGGATGATGAACCCGACCGGGGCCGGGTCCATCGAAGTTAAATGCGCTTATCCGCAGGTCTGACCTTTCCAGTCAGGCTTGTCGGAAACGTATTTGTTGGCAGCTTCCTCAAGCAGAGGACGCACAACGTCTGTCATTGGCGAAATCAGATCGGAGACCTTGTTGAAGGTCGAACCATCCCACTGCTGAATGAAGACCGAACCGGCACCTTCGTGGTCGGAACAGTCGCCTTTCAGAGCGCCGGCAAAGCCGCCGAGACCCAGCTCAGTCAGGCGAGCGTCGGACAGATCGAAGTTCTCCAGGCCAACGCGCATATCAGCACCGGTGATGACTTTTTTACCGGTCATTTTCTGGGCTGTTGCGATGGCTTCAGCGACGATCACGGCGTTGTAGAGACCGCGGTTGTAGAGGACGTTACCGACGTCTTCTGCTTTGGTCTGAGTGTTGCCAGTGCTGACGACGTGTTTGATGACGTCCTGCAGCGCCGGATAGTCGGTACCGATGCCTGAGAAGTTGGCGCCGAGATAGCCTTTACCGGCAGAACCGACAGGCTTCAGATCTGCGTGAGCAGAAGACCACCAGTTGCCGATGAAGCGATCCATTGGGTAACGGATTTTTGCAGCTTCCTTGATGGCGGTAGCGTTCATCGCGCCCCAGCCCCACATGATCATCCAGTCAGGACGCTCTTTACGAACGTTCAGCCACTGGGAACCCTGGCTCTGCATTTCCTTCACGCCAACCGGGAATTTGGCAACTTCAAAGCCAAGCTGTGGTCCCAGTTTGTCGAGCAGCGGAATAGGCTCTTTACCGTAGCCAACATCAAGATAGATGAAACCGATTTTCTTGCCCTTCAGGCCGCCATTGGCGTCGATATGCTTCAGGATCGAAGACATCTGGCTCCAGTAAGACGTCGGATATGTGAAGGTCCAGGGGAACTTCTCACCGATCGCCGCAGCAGACAGGCCGTAACCCATCGACAGAACCGGAATTTCATCGACCGGTGCCTTGGGGATCAACTGCAGGGTGATGCCGGTTGAAAGCGGGTTATAGACGAGAGCGCCCTTGCCCTTGGTTGCTTCGTAGCACTCAACGCCTTTTTGCGCATTGTAGCCGGTTTCACATTCTTCAACCTTGACCTTCACACCGCCAATGCCGCCATCGCGGGCATTGAGCATATTGAGGTAATCGGCAAATCCGTTGGCGAATGGAATACCACCACCAGCAAACGGGCCTGTACGATAGCTGAGAGATGGAACGTACAATTCTTCAGCGGCCACCGTGGCGGCGGTTGAAAGGGTGCCCGCAACAGCAATTGCTGATGCTGCCACACCCATGACGAGAGACTTGATTCTCATTGTTGTCCTCCGGTTTTTGGCGCCTCCCAGCGCCGTTAATCGAAACCTTTTAAAAGTAGACGGGAACTCGGTTTCGTTCGTTCCCCTCCTTAACTGACCGCAACATGTGCGGGTTTAACCCCAATCCTACCCGGTTTATCCGTATGGGAAAGGCCAATTTCGTAGCTTCTCCTTGACGATTTGCCACAGGCGGGCAAAACCGTGCGGTTCAACAATCAGGAAGAAGATGATCAATGCGCCGATCACCATGCGCGAGATGTGGTCGACGGTTGCAGCGTTGACGGAAAAGCCCATCAGGTCCGGCAAGACGCGGACAAAGATCGGCAGTCCGAAAATAAACGCGGCGCCCATGAAGCAACCAATCAGCGAACCCATGCCGCCGATGATCACCATGAACAGGACCTGGAACGAGACGTTGATGGAGAAGCTTTCCACCTCTGCGGCGCCCAGCCACATGAACACCATCAATGCGCCCGCGACGCCACAGAAATAGGACGAGACAGCAAAGGCCGAGAGCTTGGCATTGAGCGGCTTGATGCCCATCAGTTCAGCCGCGATGTCCATATCACGGATCATCATCCAGGAGCGGCCGATGCGACCACGGATGATGTTGGAGGCAATCCAGGTAAGGCCGATCACCAGAGCCAGAATAACGTAGTAACGCACTTCCGGTGTCGCCGACGGACCGGTGATCGGGATGCCTGCCAGCGTCCGCTGGGGCACCTCAATGGCGCCGGAATCGTTGTAGTTGTAGAGCCATGGAATACGGATGAAGCACCACTCAAGAAAGAACTGGGCGGCCAGTGTTGTGATCGCCAGATAGAGCCCCTTAATGCGCAGGCTGGGCAGGCCGAAAATGCAACCGATACCAGCCGCGAAAAAGCCTGACAGCAGGATGTGAATGAGAATATTCACGTCCGGAAAAATCGTCGCCAGCTTGTAGCAGGAATAGGCCCCGACCCCCATGAACGCCCCTGTACCCAAGGACAGCTGACCACAATAGCCGGTCAGGATGTTCAGGCCGATCGACGCAAGCGCGAATATCAGGAAGGGAATCATGAAGGAATTGATCAAAAAGTCGCTGCCGAAGACCGGCACCAGAATTGCGGCGACAATGATCAATCCAAGGCCGACCCGGTCCTGCAGGATGGGAAAGATCGCCTGATCGGCTTTATAGCTTGTTTTGAACTGACCGGCTTCACGGTAAAACATTATTTCTCATTCCCCGTTTTGCCGCGCAGATGGAAAATCTGATGCGCAATATTTTGATTTGTAGCTTGCGGTTTCATGATCACACCCGCTCAATGATTTTTTCGCCGAACAGGCCCTGCGGCCTGAACAGCAGGAAGATCAGCGCCAGCACATAGGCGAACCAGGCTTCCACTCCGCCGCCAAAAATGCCGCCCCAATAGACTTCAAAGACCTTCTCGCCGATGCCAACAATCAGCCCTCCGACAATCGCGCCGGGGATTGATGTGAAGCCTCCTAGGATCAGGACGGCCAGAGCTTTCAGGGCGATAACCTCAAGTGCAAAAGACACATCAGAACGGGCTCCCCACATGATGCCGGTGACCAATGCCACGATGCCGGCTGCGAACCAGACGATGACCCAGATCTGGTTCAGCGAAATACCAACCGAGAGAGCCGCCTGGTGATCATCCGCCACAGCCCGCAGGGCACGGCCAATACGGGTTTTGGAGAAGAAGACGGCCAGTCCGGCCACCATCAGGCCGGCAATAACAATCGCCGCCACGTCAATATGCTGGAACGTGACGCGGCCGCCAAAAACTGCCCAGTCGGTGGCACCCGTCGGCAAGCCCAGTTCCTCGGTAATCATCGATTGCGGCTCGCCGCCAAAGATGGTTTCTCCGGCCCCCTGCAGAAACAGGGTCAAGCCAATGGTGGCCATCAACAGGATCGCATCATGTTGCCCGACAAGGGGCCGCAGCACGATCCTTTCAATGCCAATGGCCAGCAGGCCCATAATGCCGATCGCCATAAGCAGCGCCAGCCAGGCCGGCACCCCGAATTTCGTGTGCAGCGACACCAGCGCCAGAGCGGCAAACACCACCATGATGCCCTGGGCAAAGTTGAACACCCCGGAAGCCTTGAAGATCAGCACGAAGCCCAGCGCAATCAGCGCATAGAGAATGCCCGAGACAAAACCTTCCCACAGCGTCTGCAAAAACAGATCGGGAATGTCGTAGATCAGAACGAATGGTTCGACAAAAAATGCACTCAGCAATTCCATTACCGCGTCCCCGCCAAGTTCGTCATTGCACCAGTTCCGGAAACAGCCCGGCCAGTCCAAGGGCAATCATCAACACGGCGATTGCCCAGCGTATCCACTTTGGCACCATGATCAGCGCAACGCCGGCCGCCAGCATGAAGGCCGAAACGGCCTGCGGGTAATCGGCGAGAATATCCATAAAACGCCTCCATCAGTGCGGCACCCCCAGATAGGCATCGATCACATTTTGATCGGCCTGTACTTCTGCGGGCTCACCATCTGCAATTTTTTTGCCGTAATCCAAGACCACCACCCGGTCGGCCAGGTCCATCACAACGCCCATATCATGCTCGATCAGCGCAATAGTGGTGCCGAATTGCTGGTTCACATCGACGATGAAGCGGCTCATGTCTTCTTTTTCTTCCAGATTCATGCCGGCCATGGGCTCATCCAGCAGCAGCAGGTCTGGTTCCAGGGCCAGGGCACGGCCGAGTTCCACCCGTTTCTGCAATCCGTAGGGCAGCTTGCCCACCGGTTGGCGACGAATATGGGCGATCTCAAGAAAATCAATGATTTCCTCAACCCGGCGGCGATGGGCGATTTCCTCGTCGCGGGCCGGGCCGTAATAGAACATCTGGGTGATAAAATTCTTGTTCATCTTCAGCGAACGACCGGACATGATATTATCCAGGGTCGACATGCCGGTGAACAGGGCAACGTTTTGAAATGTCCGGGCAATTCCCGATGCCGCTGCCTCATAGGGGCGCATGCGCGAACGTGCTTGGCCACGGAACTTAATGCTTCCCTCCTGGGGATGGTAGAAGCCGTTGATGACGTTCAGCATCGATGTCTTGCCAGCGCCGTTAGGGCCGATAATGGCGCGAATTTCGCCTTTCAGAATATCAAACGAAACATCCGAAATCGCGGTGACTCCGCCAAAACGCAACGTCACATTGGAAACGCTCAGCAATTCCTCGCCAACGGCGATGCCGTCATCGCGGCCGGAATGCAGGTTCATTGCCGGGGCGTTCATTGAGCCGCCTCCTTCATCGCGCCAGACTTGTGCATGGGTTCATGCAGCTCGACATCACGTATTTGAACCGTCGCCGAAATACCGCCCTTGCGGCCGTCTTCAAAGACGACTTCGGTTTCCACGAATTTCTCTGTTGATCCGTCATAGAGCGCTTCAATCAATGGCTCATAGCGCTCATTGATCAGCGAACGGCGCACTTTCATGGTGCGGGTCAATTCGCCGTCGTCAGCGTCCAGTTCCTTATGCAATACCAGGAAGCGGCTGATCTGCGCGCCAGCCACCCGTTCTTCCGACGCCAGGTCGAGATTCACCTGGTCAACATGTTCGGCCATCATGTCATAGACCATCGGATGGTTGGCCAGTTCCTGGTAAGACGCATAGGCAATGTTGTTGCGCTCGGCCCAGTTGGCCACCGGCTGCAGGTCGATATTGAGCATCACCGCAACATAATCGCGCCCGTCGCCAATCGCCACGGCTTCCTTGATATTGGGGAAGAATTTGAGCTTGTTTTCGATATATTTGGGCGGGAACATGGAGCCGTTATTCAGCTTGCCGACATCCTTGGCGCGGTCGATGATGCGCAAGTGACCGTTGGAATCGAGAAAACCGGCGTCGCCCGTATGGACCCAGCCTTCTGCTGTCTTGGTTTCTTTGGTGGCCTCGTCGTTTTTGTAATAGCCCATGAAAACACCGGGCGAACGGTACATAACCTCGCCGCTATCAGCGATATCGATTTCAACATCTGGCGACGGCGTGCCAACGGTGTCGGCTGAAATTTCACCATCCGGTTGGGCAGTGATGTAAACGCTGGCTTCGGTCTGGCCGTAAAGCTGTTTCAGGTTGAGACCGAGCGAACGATAGAACTTGAAGATTTCAGGACCGATGGCCTCCCCCGCCGTGTACCCAACTTTCATGCGGGTCATGCCGAGGCGGTTTTTCAGCGGGCCATAGACCAGGTATTCGCCAATCTTGTATTTGATACGTTCGAGAAACGAGATTGGTTCACCGTTCAGAATCCGCTCGCCGGTGCCCTTGGCGACGTCAAGGAAGTAACTGAACATCTTCTTTTTGAAATTTCCGGCATCTTCCATGCGTACCATGACATCGGTCAGAAGGCCTTCGAACACCCGTGGTGGCGCGAAGAAATATGTTGGTGCGATCTCGCGACGGTTTTCGGTCACCGTGTCCGGGCTTTCCGGGCAACACACACAATAACCGGCAGTCAATGACTGGCCATAGGAGAAGATGTGATCGCCCACCCATGCCAACGGCAGATAGGCGATGATCTCGTCTGTCTCGTCAAAACTGTCAAACTTGTTGGCGTTTTGCGACGAGACAACGAGGTTGTCGTAAGACAGCATCACGCCCTTGGGCTTGCCAGTCGTGCCTGACGTATAGAGCATTACAGACAGATCAGCGCCCTTGCCTTCCGCAATGCCGGCCAGCCATTCAGCCTCCGCGCCGGATTGCGACAGTTGTTTTTTACCTTCGGCTTGAACGGTGCCAAAATTGTGCAGGAATGGCTCTTCGTAATCGCCGAGCCCACGCTCCCAATCATAGATGATAGTTTCCAACTGCGGCAGTTCATCTTTGATCGACAACAACTTGTCGACCTGTTCCTGATCCTGGACGATGGCAAAGCGCACTTCCGCATGCTGCAGCACATAGACCATTTCTTCAGCAACCGCGTCGGCATAGACGGGAATCGGCACGCCACCCAGTGCCTGGATGGCGCAAAAGCTCCAGTAAAGTCGCGGCCGGTTGGACCCGACGACCGCGACCTTGTCGCCACGCTTCAACCCGAGCGCTTTCAGGCCAACAGAAAAATTGCGGATTTCCTCCAGCATGTCGGACCAGGTCCATGTCTGCCAGATGCCAAAATCCTTGTGACGCATTGCCGGACGCTCAGCGAATTTTTTTGCATTATGCAGCAGAAATTTTGGAAATGTGTCCAACGCACCCGTATCGGTTGCCATCGATAGAACGTCCTCCCAAACGCCTATGGGTCCGAAATGGGATCGGACCAAATTATGTTACAGGATTTTTTCTACTTCACCCCGTTTTGTAACAAGTTTCTCGTGATCGACCCCATTTTGCAAGTGGTACTTTGGGTTTACACGCGAATTGTCAAGCACGCAGTTGACCACTAGAGGCCGCGCCAATCAACCCAACGGGCGTGAAAATCTGCTCTGCCCAACAAACAATCCAGACCATCGGGCCACATCTGAAGACGAATGCCGCCTCCAGGCGATTCGCCGTCGGCTTCAAACCGCAACCAGGCCAGCTGCCTGCCGGTTCCGACCAGGGCCTGACCGGTCTCAAAAATGAGATCTTCACCGGCTTCCTGAGCTGGTTTGGGCAGATATTGCCAGGCAATTGTTGAATAGATGACCGTGCAGGTCGCTTCCGGCAGATTTGCCAGTTGGTGTCCAAGCCATTGCACCGCGTCCTGCCGGTCGACTGTGGCCGGGTTATCGCGGGCAATGAGCAGCGCCGCATCGATACGCGCCTTGCGGTCGGCCTGGTCCGGCCAGACATAGGCGCGCAGGCGCAGTTCGTCGGCAGGGTCGAGAGGATCCAGCGGATTAAGATCGCAACCGCTACGGCTGGCAATATCGGGAGCGGCGATCTTCGGCAGACTGCCCTGCCATTGCGGCACCAGATGCAATTGACTGCCGGGCTCACCACATTGCTGTCCACCAAGGTCGTAGGAAAACCTGTCGGCCCGCAAATTAAGTCCCCCGGATGCACCGACTTCCAAAAGCGACAGCGGCTGTTGGCAGCGTTCCGCAATGGTCATCAACGCCGGATAAATGACCGAAGAACGCGACACTTCATTGGTCTGGGGGACCGACTGCATCCAGTCCAACAGGAAGCTTTCATGTTCATGCAAAGCCCGCTCAAGCGCCGGCCAAGCTGGCGCTTCGAGCTTGTGGGGCGGATATTCTGCGGCCAGTGCTTCGTCCTGCTGGCTCAGAACCAACGCGTGGAACCCACCACAGATTCGCAACGGTATACTGTCAGCGGACGGGCCCGGATCACCGGGCCAATCCAGGCAAAAGGCGCCGACCTTGCTGGAATGATCAAGATGTTCGCCGAAGCGATTGCACAGCCCCGCGGTGAACGGCGAGCCCATCGGACCGCACACTTCAGCCTGTTCCTTAAAAGCTTCCCTGACCCTGTGCGACACCTATTCAGCCGCTTCCAGGGATTTCAGACCATCGACATTCTTGAAACCGGCCCGCAAAGACATGCGTTCATTATTGGCCTTTTCCACATTCCGCTCCTTGATATGGCCGAAGCCACGGATGGTCTGCGGATAATTGGCCAGAGCAACGGCTGCCTGCAGATTGTCGGCATTCAGCTCGGCGATGATTTCGTCGAGCACGATCTCGTAATCAGCCAGCAATTGCCGCTCCATCTTGCGCTCTGCCGTATAGCCGAAAATGTCGAACACGGTGCCGCGCAGGAACCGTGCCCGCGCCAACCAGTTGAACGCCTTCATCATGCGCGGTCCATAGACGCTTTTCTGCAGCTCGCCCTTGTCGTTGCGTTTGGCCAACAGGGGCGGAGCAAGATGGAATTCGAGCTTTTTGAAGCTTTCAAACTGGGTTGAAACCTGTTTGAGAAAGTCCCCGTTGGAATAGAGCCGCGCAACTTCGTACTCGTCCTTGATGGCCATCAGTTTGTACAGGTTGCGGGCGACGGTTTCGGTGAGTTCTTCCCCACTGCCAGCTGATTGCTCGGCCTGTTTGATCTGCTCCATGCGGCGGGCAAATCGGTTGGCATAGGCTGAGTTCTGATATTCGGTCAGGCGCTCAATGCGACGCTGGACCGATTCCTCAACCGTTTCGGATTTGCGGCGATGTTCCAGAACGTCTGCAGTTGGTGTTTCGCTGACCGGCAACAGGCTGACATCATGGGCCGCGACACGGCCCCAGTTGAAGGCAGCCTGGTTCATCGGTATCTGCACACCATTGAGTTCAATCGCCCGCATGATGGCTTCGCGGCTGACCGGCAGGCCGCCATTTTGCCAGGCAAATCCCAGCATGAACATATTGGCGCCAATGGCATCGCCCACCAGAGCAACTGCCATTTTCTGTGCATCGACCACCGCCATTGCCCCCTGTCCCGCAGCTTTTTCCAGCGCTTTGATGATGCGCATGACCGGGAATGAGAAATCAATATTGTGGGTGAATTCACCGGAGAGTTTTTCGTGGGTATTGAGCACCACCTTGGTGCGTCCGGTTTCAATTGACGCCAGCACTTTCTGGGTCGATGCGGTGACCATGTCACAGCCGAGGATCAGGTCGGCACCGGAGGCGGCGATGCGGATCGACTTGATGTCCTTCGGCGTTGGTGCAATGCGCAGATGACTGGCAACTTCGCCACCCTTCTGTGCCAGGCCGGCCATGTCGATAATGGCGGTTCCCTTGCCTTCCAGATGCGCCGCCATGCCGAGTACTGCACCGACTGTCACCACGCCGGTACCGCCAACACCGGTGACGATAACGCCAAAAGATCCGTCAAGTTCTGGCAGTTCCGGCTCTGGCAGTTCCGGATAATCCAAGCCTTCTGAACTGCCCTTGCCCTTTTTCAAAACGCCCCCATGCACGGTGACAAAGCTGGGGCAGAAGCCGTTGACGCAGGAGAAATCCTTGTTGCAGGAGCTTTGGTCAATCTGGCGCTTGCGGCCGAATTCGGTTTCCACAGCACCGACAGCAACACAATTGGATTTGACACCACAATCGCCACAGCCTTCACAGACCTGCTCATTGATCACCACGCGGCGATCCGGATCGGGAAATGTGCCGCGCTTGCGGCGGCGGCGTTTTTCGCTGGCACAGGTCTGATCATAGATCATCGCGGTCAGCCCCGGCGTCGCGGCCAGTTCCTGTTGTACGGCGTTGAGTTCTGAACGGTGATGGATGGTGGTGCCAAACGGCCACTCAATGGTGGCATCATATTTGTCGGGCTCGTCGGTTACAACGACGACCCGTTTGGCGCCTTCAGCATAGACCTGGTTGGCGATCTGCCAGGGGGTCAGATCCCCCTCATTGGGCTGGCCGCCGGTCATCGCCACCGCGTCGTTGAACAGGATCTTATAGGTGATATTGGCCTTCGAGGCGGCCGCGGCGCGGATCGCCAGATAACCAGAATGGTTGTACGTGCCGTCGCCGAGATTCTGGAACACGTGGTCGCGGGTGGAGAACCTGTGCTCGCCGACCCAATTGGCCCCCTCGCCGCCCATCTGGGTATAGCCTTCGGTGGAACGGTCCATCCATTGGGACATGTAATGGCAGCCAATGCCGGCATAGGCACGGCTGCCCTCCGGCACGTGGGTCGATGAATTATGCGGACAGCCTGCGCAGAAATAGGGAATGCGCATGGCGACGCCCTCGGTGGCGGCGAGATTGGCCTCGGCCTGTTTGAGATGTTTGACCCGGGCGGCGAGTTTCTTGTCCTTGGCGAATTTGTTGACGCGTTCGCCAATTCCGATGGCGATGGTATTGGAATCCAGTTGCGCCTTCTGGGTGAACAGCCACTCGCCCTTCTCGTTCTTTTTACCGACAATTGTCGGCGCATCCTTGGTGCCGTATAGGGCTTCGCGCAGCTGGGTTTCAATCAGCGACCGCTTCTCTTCAACGACGACAATCAGGTCGAGCCCCTTGCCAAACGCCTGCAATTCCTTGGTCGGAATTGGCCAGACACAACCGACCTTGAACAAGCGCATGCCGAGATCATTGCCGCGCACTTCATCAATGCCCAGGTCATCCAGGGCCTGACGCACGTCAAGATAGGATTTTCCGGCGGTGATCACCCCGACGCGGGGCGTCTTGCCGCCGGACAGGATGGTCTTGTTGATCTTGTTGGCTACAAGGTAATCACTGACCGCGTCCATCTTGTAGTCGACCAGCCGCTCTTCCTGAACCAGCCTGTCATCATTGGGACGAATCGACAGGCCATCTTTGGGGCGTCTGTCGACCTTCGGCTCGACCAGTTTTATTCGGTCCACGCGGCCATCAATCACGGCAGTGGATTCAATCGTGTCCTTGACGCATTTAATGCCGACCCAGACGCCGGCATAACGAGAAAGGCCATAGCCGATCACCCCATAGTCGAGAATTTCCTGGACGCCGGCGGGAGACAGGACTGGCATGCCATAATTGACGAAGCTGAACTCGCTTTGATGGGCTGCGGTGGAGCTTTCCGCCACGTGGTCATCCCCCATCAGCGCCAGCACGCCGCCATTGGCTGATGTGCCTGCCAGATTGACGTGCCGGAAAACATCGCCGGTGCGATCAACTCCTGGACCCTTGGCGTACCAGATGCCGAAGACGCCATCGAATTTGCCTTCACCGCGCATTTCCGCCTGTTGAGCACCCCAGATAGCGGTCGCCGCCATGTCTTCGTTGAGGCCCGGTTCAAAGTGAATATCGCTGGCTGTGAGCTGCGCCTGGGCCTTCCACATGGCCATGTCGAGCCCGCCAATCGGCGAGCCGCGATAACCGGTGACATAGCCGCCGGTATTCAACCCGGCGCGCCGGTCGCGCTCCTTTTGCATCAATGTCAGTCGGACGACTGCCTGGGTGCCGGTAATGAAGACCTGATCCTTGTCGAGGTCATATTTGTCATCGAGATTTACGGGCTTTAATACAGGCGGCGTCGTCGAGGTAAAGTTGGTATCTTTCTTTGCCAATTTCGACCACTCCTTGAAAAACCATCTCGGCTCATATCTCGCTGCAATTGTCCCAAATCCAAGCAGGGGACGTCAATGCAAATCGCCCTGCTTGGCGTTTTTTTGCACCAATTGAAGATCAATTCTGAATTACTTGAAAATTTCATGCGGCAAATGTCGCACTTGCAGGATTATGTTGTTGCGATCACTCGCCATAAAGCGATTGGGGAAGAATCGTTGCAATCTGCGGCCATGCCATGACGCAGATCAGGGCCAGAAGTTGCAATGCAATGAAGGGGGCAACACCGCGATACAGATTTGTTGTGGTTAATGCCTCATCAGCGACGCTGCGCAGGTAAAACAAGGAAAGACCAAAGGGTGGCGTGAGAAAGGAGGTCTGCAGGTTGATGGCGATCAAAACCCCCAGCCAGATCGGGCTCATGGAAGTTCCGTCGGCCATCGGCATGGCCAGCAGAACCGGTGCCACCAGCGGCACAACGACGAGGGAAATTTCCAGAAAATCGAGAAAGAAACCCAGGGCAAAGATGACCAGCATGACGATGATCAACGCCCCATAGGTGCCGCCCGGCAGGTCAGACAACAGATGCGAAATGGTTTCCTCACCACCCAATCCCCGAAAAACAAGGGAAAACAGGGAGGCACCGATGATGATCAGAAATATCATCGAAATCAGGTGCACGCTGTCGGTCAGCAATTTGTTCAGCGATTCCCGGTCCAGTCGTTTCCGCGCCAGCAGTAACGCCCCGACAGCCCCCACCCCGGCCGCCTCAGACGGAGTTGCCACGCCCAGCAAAATGGAGCCCAGAACGGCAAAAATCAGTACCACCGGCGGCAAAAAGGCCTTTAGCAACACGCTGGCCGCCGGACGATCTGGCCGTTCACCTGTGACTTTCGCTCGCGTCGGTGACGCAAACACCAGATAGGCGATAAACAGGACAACAATAAGCAGTCCCGGCAACAGCGCGCCGGCAAACAGATCGGCAACCGACACGGTGTCGGGGGCGAATTCTCCGGCATCCAGCTGCATTTTCTGCCAGGCATTGGACATCTGATCGCCCAGCACGATGAGCACGATGGAAGGCGGGATGATCTGCCCCAATGTACCTGCCGCGGCGACCGTGCCACCTGCCAGTTGGGCCGGCACGCCATTGCGCAACAGGCCCGGCAGGGCAAGCAGGCCCAATGTTACCACGCTGGCACCGACAATGCCGGTGGAGGCGGCCATCACCGCGCCGACAACGATGACCGAGACCGGAAGACCACCCCGCACATTGGCAAATAATCTGGCAGATGCATCAAGCATGTCTTCGGCCAGTCTGGACCGCTCTAGAACCAGACCCATGAACACAAAAAGCGGAATGGACAATAGGACCGAGTTTGTCATCACACCGAACAGCCGCGAAGGCAGCGCATGGATCAACACCGGGTCAAACTGACCGGTGGCATAGCCGAGACCCGCAAACAGCATCGATACGCCGCCCAATGTCAGCGCAACAGGATAACCAGCCATCAGGGCGGCGATCAGCACTATCAGCAGCAACAGATCAAGCGACACATCTATCTCCTGATCAGTCGCAACAGGCCGGCCAGCAGCATCAGTGCTGCAAATACGGGCAGCAATGTTTTCAGCAGGAACAGTCCCGGCAGACCGGAGACTTCCGTCGACCCCTCAGCAATTGCCCAGCTTTGCGCCACATAGGGCAAGGAGGCGAACAGAATTGCCGCCATCATCGGCAGGAGCAGCAGCAATGTACCTATCCATTCGATGCGGCGTTTGCCAGAATCCGTAAATCGGGTCCACACCACGTCAATGCGCACATGTTTGCTGCAGACCAGACCGTGGGCAGCCGCCAACATAAAGATCGACGCATGCAGATAGACGGCCAGTTCCTGCAGCCACAGGAAATTGACGGCAAACAGGTAGCGCGCCAGCACAATGGCGAATTGTAGGGCGACCAGCGCCAGCAGCAGGCGGCCGCATAGATAGGCCAGCGCGGCCAGCAACTTTTCAATACCAAGGGCAGATTTGTCGATGACATCTTTCATAGATGTCTCTTATCTGCCTTTTGTCCCCCGCCCAAGGGCGAGGGAGGTATCGGCATCAGAAGTTCAGCGAAATGTCGCGGTGGCCGGACTGGCAGGAGGCAATGAACAGCCCCTGCTCGCGGGTCATCTTCGACTGCTGGCGCATGCCGACGGTGCCGCGCAAGGCATCGAGATAGGTCGCCACACCAGTGGTGAAATCACCCTGGGCGGCGGTTCGCCATTCAACCTGCTTGTTGAATTCCTTCTCGGCCCGGTCGAATTCCTTCATCGCCTTGGCGACGTCAGGCTTCTTGCGCTTCAGGTTGCGACGCACCTTGCTGAGACCGGATTTGACCTTGGAGGCGCCTTCCATGGAGAACTGCTTGGAGAACTCATTGACGATCTCATGGGTTTCCGTCGGATCGCCGTTTTCGATGATGCCGCGCATTTCAGCCATGCGCGCAGCAAGAGCCAGATAGGCTTGGGAACCGTTGAGCGTGTTCGACAACGTCTCAACACCCTGATAGGCCCCATCGGCCTTACGGCGGAATTGAGTGCGGATTTTCGCCTCTTCCTTGGTCAGTTTGGCAAAGGTGGTCTGTTGCTCTTCCCAACTTGAAGGGATCTGTGTCAGCAATTCGTCGCGACTCTTTTCTGCTGCGACAATACGATCTTCAAAGACCTTGCGGGCCGCAGCATTCTCGTCACCACGCAGGCGGGATACGGCGGTTTCCCATTCCTTGATCTGCGTATCGAATACCCGGGCGTCACGCTCCAGTGCGCGAACCGTTCTGTGGATCGGACGATATTCCACCGCCGCTGCAGCAACAGCCGCCTCAGCCGCTTTTGCATCAATCAGCAATTGCTTGGCACCAGCGACATCGTCAAAGCTCGCCATGAAATCCTTGGAAATATTCTTCGGCAGGAAGCTCGCATCGAGACCGCGGGCCGCATCGACTGCCCGGTTGACGTCACCATTACTGTTGACCATGGCGTTGTGAATGTATTCTTCAACGCAGTACTGAATGCGCGGGTTACGCGGTGGTGGTGCGGTTTCCGAAAGGAAGGAAACGCGGTTTGGCAGATAATTCACCAATGGCGGATAATTGGCGACAATGAACAGGGCGGCCAACTGCAACAGAATAAATGCGATGACGCCCTTATACATGTCGATGGTTTTGACGATCGCCGGGGCGACGCCGCGCAGATAGAACAGCGCAAAGCCGAAAGGCGGCGTCAGGAATGAAGTCTGAATGTTCAGACCGATCATCACACCCAGCCAGACGGCGGTGATGTTCGCTGACGGGTCAGCCAGCAGGATCGGTGCAACGATTGGCACCACCACAACGGCAATTTCGATGAAATCCAGGAAGAAGCCGAGGATGAATATCACCGCCATAACGGTGATGAACTTGGCCCAGAAGCCGCCGGGAATGCCTTCAAGGAAGTGTTTGACCAGTTCTTCCCCGCCAAAGGCGCGGAAGGCTGCAGTCAGCATGGCTGCACCGAGAAGAATAATGAAGACCAAAGACGTTGCTTTGGCGGTCTCGATCATCACTTCGACAAGGGTGTTTTCAATCTTGTAGGCGCGCCAGGCACTCCAGACGAGCGACACCAGGAGCACCGTCACCGCAAGCACGGCCACGGCGATGGCTATGGCGTCGGCCGTCGAGCTGATCGACTTAATATTGGTGTTGAAATTGGCCACGATGAAGCCAATGACAACCAGCGATAACAGCGAGGTAATTGCTGGAACAAACGAGTTTCGCTCGCCTTGCGTCAATCGATAGCCGGCCATTAACAGGGCACCTGCCGCACCAATGGCACCAGCCTGGTTAACCGTTGCGATGCCGGAAATGATCGAACCAAGGACGAGGAAGATCAACGCCAGAGGCGGCACCAGCGCCAGACCGAGCTGGAAAAAGAATTCTGCATTGAAGCCACGTTCACTTCTTACCGGCGGCGCCACATTGGGGCGCAACATGGCGTAGATAAGAATATAGATCATGTAGAGCGCCACCAACACCAGTCCGGGAACCAGCGCACCGAGGAACATTTCACCGGCCGATGTGGAGGTCACATCAAATGCCGACGGCATCGACAGTTCACCGGTGGTTTCCTTGTGAAGCGTCTTGCGCAGGGTCGAGGCCTGGTCGGTGGCAGATGCCAGCTGGTCAGCCAGAATGATCAACACGATGGAGGGTGGAATGATCTGCCCGAGCGTGCCCGAGGCGGCAATCGTACCTGTTGCAAGCGACTTGGAATAATTGTTGCGCAGCATGGCGGGCAGTGAGATCAGGCCCATGGCGACCACGGTGGCCCCAACAATACCGGTGGTTGCGGCCAGAAGCGCACCCACAAAAACCACCGAAATGCCCAATCCACCGGGCACCGGGCCGAACAGCTGGGCCATGGTGATCAACAGATCTTCAGCGATTTTCGAGCGCTGCAGCATGATTCCCATGAAGATGAACAGCGGAATCGCAATCAGCGTGTCCCGTTCAACCTCCCAATAGACTCCTCGAAGGTTCAACACCCCGGCCGACAGCCATTGGCCACCATCGCCCTGGGCAAAATAGGCGCCGGGGTCGCCGGCAAACAGATAGCCACAGGCGGTAGCTGCCGCGATGGTCAAAATAGCCGAACCAGGCAAGGCAAAAGCCACCGGATAGCCGGAGCCAAGGGCGACTGCCATCAGGACAACCAGCAATGCAAGAAATACGAGTTCCATTTAAACTACCCCTGAATCCCGTTAATGCGCCGCGACTTCGCGGTTCAACCGCGTGCCGGGTTCTTCACGATAATCGGCCACCGATTCCATCAGGTAACTGACAAATTGAATAAGCATGGTGATTGCAAAGATGACCAGGAACGAGGCCATCAGATATTTCACATACATGCCGAAGCCCGACTGCGAGACCTCGAAATTGACCACCGGTCCGTAGACAATCGAACCCTTGCCGTCGAGGCAGACGATCAAAATGGTCCAGCACAAGGTAATGCCCAGAAGGATCGAACTGATGGCGTTCAAAAAGCCCTTGGTCTTGTTCTGCAGACCCGCATAAAAGATATCGACCCGTACATGGCCCTCTTCCAACAACGTATAGGCCGACGCGAACAGGAACAGCGCCGCATACCAGAAGCGCACCAGGTCGCCCATAAAGGCCTGTTCGTAAGAAAACACAAATCGGGTTATCACAATGGCCAGTTCGGCAATCACGATCAGCAGCGCCAGCCAATGGAAACCCAAGGTCTTGGCACGCAGGCCCACAACGAAAGCCAGCAGGATCATCGGAACATGAACCCAGGGTCCCCGGAAAGCGGAACGCCCCAGATCAGTTGTCATTTGCTTTCCAACAACCGATTCCAGCAGGCCTTCAACCCGCAGGAAGGAGATTGCCATATCGGCCAGGCCGATGAACAGGACAGCAAAAAAGGCCCAACGGACCAGCATTGCATTGAAATCAGAAATCGAGGCTGCGTCTTTGCGCAGTCCAACAGCAGGCGTACGCCATACCCACAGAATGGTGCCGCCCATAACGAGCGGATAGGCAAGCCACTGAATGATCCCCAGCAGCGAAGCGTCGCCTGCATAGAGGGATGAAGCGCCTGGCCAGTCATAGGAATGGGTGAGGATATTGCTCACCATCCAAACTGCAAAATGGGCAAGAACTGCCCATCCAAACGCCCGCGTCGCCAGCACCAATTTGCTGCGCTCGCCGATATCAACTGCCGAGTCCATACTCATGGCTCCCGTCGCCTCCCAAAACGATCAACGCTGACAAGTTCGGCCTCGCCGCGTCTGCGCTATTTAGTCCGTGCCAGCCTTTTGCGGCTGGCGGATATTCTTTTTGAATATCTTTTAATTTGGTCGCCGGTTCTGCCGGCACAAAAGTGAAGAACGGGGCCGAAGCCCCGTTCCCAAATGTCGTTTGATGTGGACGCTTAGATGTCCAGCACGCGGTTGCGCTGACCAACATAGGCGATTTCCGCCTTGGCGCGCCAACCGGCGATTTCACGCATTGAACTCTGGTAGCTGTCGTCGATACGGGCAGCCAGGTCAGAATGAGCGCGGGTTTCTTCAAACACCGCAGCAGCAGCTTCACCGAATGAATCCCAGACATCGTCGTTGAATTCACGGGTCTGAACACCGTTTTCAGAAACCATCTTGGCGAGATATTCACCGTTTTTAGCGATAGCTTCTTCAGGCTGAGCAGCATTTTCTTCGTTACAAGCAGCCGTGATAACAGCTTGCTCCCAAGAAGAAAGACCATCCCACCAGGCTTTGTTCATGCCGAATGCAAGACCACCACCTGGCTCGTGCATGCCAGCTGTGTAGTAGAACTTGGCTGCTTCGTAGAACTTCATGAAGTAGTCGTTGAAAGGACCAACCCACTCTGTTGCGTCGATGGAACCGGATACGAGGTTTTCGTAAATCTGGCCACCAGGCAGGGAGACAGGAGAAGCGCCGAGCTTGGCCATGACGTCGCCGCCGAGACCAGGAATACGCATTTTCAGACCTTTCAGGTCGTCAGCGGAGTTGATTTCTTTGTTGAACCAACCACCGGCCTGGGCGCCAGTACCGCCACAGGAAATGGCTTTCAGGCCAAATTCGCCGGACAGCTCGTCCCAAAGTTCCTGACCGCCTTTAAACTTGATCCAGGCGTTCCACTCAGGAGTGGTCATGCCGAATGGTACGGAAGTGTAGTAAGCGAAGCCAGGGTGCTTGCCCTTCCAGTAGTAGTCAGCAGCGATATAAGCGTTTGAGTTGCCGTTGCGGACTTCGTCAAACGAGTCAAATGCACCAACGCGCTCGCCAGCGGCGAAATATTTGGTGGTCAGCTTGCCTTCAGACAGCTCGGTGATGCGAGCAGCCAGGCGCTGAGCGGAAATACCCAGACCCGGGAAGTCCCGTGGCCAGGTTGACACGATGGTCATTTCCTTGATGCCCTGTGACAGAGCAGGCGTTGCAAGAGCTGCGGCGCCTACTGTACCGGCGACACCGGCTTTTTTGATAAATGAACGTCTATCCATGGATTTATATCCTCCCATTTCGTTCACAAAAACGTCCTGAACGGGAATCCGCACAGGACAAATGAATATGCTACGGTTCCTTTACACCATGTCGCAAAGTCCCGCACAATTGGGTACTTCTACGGAGGTGCGTGCCCCAACCCCGAAACCAGGGTCGAACCTGTGAACTGCACATGACTAAGTTACAGAGGAAAAGCCATTGAACTTCAAGACAAAACTTCTGGCTGCGGCAGTGTTACCGGTTATTTTGATCTCGCTGGCGTCGTTCTGGGTGATCCGCGGCCAGTCGCAAACCCTTGCTCAAACACAGATCGCAGAAGTTGAAAGCCGCACCATGGCGGCCCGCCGGGCCGAATTGCAAAATATGAACCAATTGGCGCTGAATGCCATTCGTGGCCTCTATGAAGACACTGCCCTGCCCGAACATGTCGCCCAGCAGCGGGCCAAGAAAATGCTTCATGACATGGCCTATGGGGAAGACGGCTATTTCTTTGTCTATGACGAAACAGGCACAAATATCGTCCATCCACGATTGGCCGAACTTGTCGGCAAGAACTGGTGGGACCTGCAGGACCCCAATGGAGATTTCGTCATTCGCAATCTGATCGAAGTCGCCAAGGCTGGCGGGGGATTCCATGAATATGTCTGGAACAAGCCGTCGACCGGCGCCCTGGCCAACAAGGTCGGCCACGCGGTTTTTCTCGACAAATGGAAATGGATGATCGGCACCGGCCTTTATACCGACGACGTCGAAGCCGAGGTGGCGGCGATGCGCGGCACGCTGCAATCTTCGATCAACCGGACAACTTCGGTGCTGTTGGTGTTGTTTGCAGCGGGCATCCTTATGGCGGCCCTGTTCACCTGGGCCATCCGTCTGTCCGAGCAGCGTTTTGCCAATCAACGGCTGAAAGACCTCACCCACCGGATTGTTGAGGTGCAGGAGGACGAGCGCAAACGGGTGTCGACGGAACTGCATGACGGTATTTCGCAAATGCTGGTATCGGCCCGCTACGGGCTGGATCAGGCGATGGCCAATGTCGGCAAGACAGCGTCAGTCACCTCGGCGCTGGAAAAGTCCATGGTGACCATTGAAAATGCCATATCAGAAGTGCGCCGCATTTCCATGGCCTTGCGCCCTTCGGTGCTCGACGACATCGGTCTTGCGGCGGCCATTGCCAGCCTGGGACGCGAATTTGGCGAAGATGCCGGGGTCCGCGTGGTCTCCAACGTAGTGCGGCTGGAAAAGCGTCTGTCGTCAAAAGCCCAGACCGCGCTTTATCGCGTCGCCCAGGAGGCGCTGACCAATATTGCCAAACATGCCAGCGCAGAAAATGTCTGGATCACCCTGCAACCGGACAGTCATAATGTCGTCTTGACCATCGAGGATGACGGCCAGTTGCGTGGCGACATCCTGACCCGCAGTTCGGGTGCCAAGTCTCAGGGCATGGGTCTGCGCAACATGCGCGAGCGGATGGATGCCTTTCAGGGCAAACTTGATATCCGAAGTTCCAAACATGGCGGACTGGTGGTAGAAGCCCGCGTTCCCATCAATCCTGAATGGTTCAAGGCGCAAAATGACAATAAAGGACAGGGCAAATCCAATGCTGCCTGAAGCCCCGGTCAGATTGCTGATTGTCGACGACCATGAGCTGGTCCGCGACGGCATTCGCGCGCGGCTGGAAAGCGAACAGGGGCTGGAAATCATTGGCGAGGCGGAAAACGGCCGTCAGGCGGTGAGCCTGGTGGAACAATTGCAGCCGGACCTGGTGATGCTGGACATCAATATGCCCGAGATGAATGGACTCGACGCAGTTGAGGAAATTCGCGATCGCGACCTGCCCTGCAATATCCTGATGCTGTCCCTGTATGACAATTCCGAATATGTCCGCCGCGCCATCGACCTTGGCACCAATGGGTATCTGCTGAAAGACGTCTCGCAATCGGAAATGGCCAAGGCCATCAAGATTGCCGCCAAAGGGGGATTTTACGTCAGCGAAAGCCTGTCCCATTCGCTGGCCGACGAAGACGGCGCCAATGACCCCTACAACCTAACCGACCGGGAACGGGAAATTCTGGCAGCGATCGCTGCTGGCAAGCTCAACAAACAGATCGCTGGCGAGCTGGATATTTCTGTACGCACAGTGGAAAGCCACCGCAGCGCAATTCGCCAGAAAACCGGTGGCGGCAACGCCGCTGGCCTGACCCGCATAGCAGCTGAACTGGGATTGACCTGAAGTTGATCGATTAGCGTTTCAAAATCAGAACAGATTACCTATATTGCTGACAATTACCGATTGGCAAATCCAATTAGAAACTGGACGACCACCATGTCAAAACCCCTTGTCGCGATCACATCAGACTACAAAGATGTAGATCCCTATATGTGGCATGCGACGCCTTCCCCCTATATCGACGCTGCAACGGATGTTTCCAACGTCATGGCGATGATCATTCCCAGCATTGGCGACCGGCAGGATGTCGACGGACTTCTTGATCGCATTGACGGGCTTCTGGTCACCGGTTCCAGATCCAATGTTCACCCGTCCAATTACGGCCAGCCAGCAACCGAGGATCACGCACCGTTCGACGAAGCTCGCGATGCCACCACTCTGCCCCTGATCCGCCGGGCAGTGGAACGAGGAATTCCAGTGCTGGCGATTTGCCGCGGCATTCAGGAACTGAACGTCGCCTTTGGCGGATCGGTCACCGCCAACTTCCAGAATAACCGCGAAATTGAAGGGCACGGCTATCCCTGGGAAGGGACAATGGACGAGCGCTTTGGCCTTGCCCATGGATTGAAGATAAAGCCCGGCAGCTGCATTGCCGACATTCTCAAAGACCAGATTGCCGACGATTCTGTCGATGTTAATTCGCTCCACACCCAGGCCCTGGACACATTGGGCGAGCGTATTGAGGTTGAAGCGGTGTCTGAAGACGGAACTGTTGAAGCTGTGACCATCGCCGATGCACCTGGCTATGTTGTTGGCGTCCAATGGCACCCCGAATACTGGGCCGCAACCGACAGCCCATCGAATACGATTCTGCGTTCCTTTGGCGATGCCGCACGACAGTATCAGGCCGTCAAGCAGGGTCTTCAGGTGGCAGCAGAATGAGCGGCGGCAAGGGCCACGACCACGACCACGAAGATGGCATGTCCCATCTGGGTAAAATGGAAGCCCGGGTGCGGGCGCTGGAAAGTCTGCTGGTTGAAAAAGGCTATGTCGAGAGTGAATCAATTGACCAGCTGATCGATATCTACGAGACCAAAATTGGCCCCCGGAACGGCGCCCATGTTGTCGCCAAAGCCTGGACGGAACCTGAATTTGCCGACTGGCTGCGCAGTGATGCTAATGCTGCCATTCATTCTCTGGGATATACGTCACGGCAAGGCGAACACATGGAAGCGGTGTTCAACACGCCTGAAACTCATCATCTGGTCGTTTGCACCCTGTGCTCCTGCTATCCCTGGTCGGTGCTCGGTCTGCCACCGGTCTGGTACAAATCACCCCCCTTCCGGTCGCGTGCGGTGATCGATCCGCGCGGCGTTCTGGCAGATTTCGGCCTGACTTTGCCGGATACAACCAGCGTGGAAGTCCATGATTCCACCGCCGAAACCCGCTACCTTGTGATTCCTCAAAGGCCACTTGGCACGGAAGACTGGAACGCCGAGCAATTGATGACGCTGGTGTCGCGCAATTCAATGATCGGCACAGCATTGGCGGATGATCCGCAATGAATGGTGGCGCAGATCTTGGCGGCATGCAGGGCTTTGGTCCGGTGCGGGAAGAGGCCAATGAGCCCAATTTCCACGCCGACTGGGAATCCCGTGTCATGGGCATGGTGGTGGCGCTAGGTGCCTGTGGCAAATGGAATATCGACCAATCCCGCCACGCCCGCGAAACCCTGCCACCTGCGGACTACCTACGCTTTTCCTATTACCGCATCTGGCTTGAAGCTGCAGAAAAGCTGCTGATTTCACGGAACATGGTGACGGTGGAAGAGTTGCAATCCGGACAGCAGCAAACACCGCCTGCGGACATTCGCGGCACGCTATCGCCGGATGCCGTGTGGGAAGCCATTCACTCGCTCGCCGGGGCCGCCGATCGACCGCCTGTGGCTGAGCCGTCCTTTTCGGTCGGCGATCAAATCCGCACCGTTAATCATCACCCCGAAGGTCATACACGCCTGCCGCGCTATGCACGCGGGCACGTTGGTGAGGTGGTCAAGGTTCTGGGCTTTCACGTTTATCCCGACAGTTCCGGCAATGACCGGGGCGATGATCCTCAATGGCTCTATCAGGTGCGCTTTTCAGCACAGGAATTGTGGGGGCCGAGCAAACACACCAAAGACACCGTCACCGTGGATCTGTGGGAGCCCCATCTTGTCAAAACCTAATCCGCACCCCGATCTGAAAAGCCTGCCCGACATGGTGCTGGACGGCGACGAACCCGTATTCAACGCGCCCTGGGAAGCCCAGGCTTTTGCCATGACAGTTCGGCTGCATGAAAATGGCCTGTTCGGTTGGGACGAATGGGCGGAATGTCTGTCAGCAGAAATCCATTCCGGAATTGAACGCGACTATTACAGTCACTGGCTGGCGGCACTGGAAAAACTGGTCGCCAAAAAACAACTCACCTCGCCGCAAGACATTGAAGCCCGCGAGCAGGCCTGGCACGCGGCAGCAGCGCGGACGCCCCATGGCGAGCCGATTGAACTCTAATATTTAGTTGTCATAGGACAGCTGGGCCAAATCCACATCGACATAGTCGGGCGGTGGCGTGGTGACGAAACGCCGGGTGGAAATGCTTGTGCGCCCCTCGCAATAAGCCTTCATGACCCGGTGCATTCCGTCCATCAATCGGCCTTCCGCGCATAAAAGAATGGGGTATTGCAGGTCCGTTGATTCCATCAGTTTGAAATGATCGGCAATGCTGCGACAGGTGGGGATATCATCGTCCGACTGGTACCACCAGTTCTCGTCAAATTCGGCGATGGTGCTCAATTTTATCTCAACCGCCGGCAGTTCAGCCGCCTTTTCCAGCAATTTGCGCACGTCCCAGACCAGAAAGCCATCCGGCGTATGTCGCCCGTGATATTGCGGGCGGATCATCCCAGAATACCCTTGGCTATTGCAATCAACCGCTTGTCGCTGCCACGCGGGCCGATCATGCTGAGGCCAAGCGGTGCACCATGGACTTCTGCCAGCGGCAGGGTGATCTGCGGCAGACCGCTATTGCCTGACAGGCAAAGCAGCATCAAGGCCTGCTCGCGGAAGGCCTGCAAGGTCTCTTCACTTTCGCTTTTCAGCGGCGCACAGCTGGGCGCGGTTGGCAGGACCAGCAGGCCATCGTCGCCAATCCATTCTTCCAATCTCGTCCGCATTTCCAGTCGGTCACCGCTGGATTGCTCAAATTCCTGTTGGGAGAGCGATGCGCCAAACTCGAACCGCTCCTTAATCCCCGGGCCAAGATCCGGTTTGCGACTGGTGATCCAATCGCCAAGCTCCTGCCAGGCCTCATAGGCCTGACAGCGGCGAAAGGCCCAATAGGCCTTGTTCAGATCAAACGGCAGCGCATCGAACGAGCGCTCATCATCAAAATATTTTTCCACCCGCTCGGCGGCCTTGGCATAGGCGACATAGTCATCATCTGCCAGCAACAAGCCGTCCAGTTCGGGACAGCCGATCAGCCGCCGCAGCGGCGTTGTATCGGCATCGTCTTCGAGGATAACATCGCCTACTTTGGCATAGGTGGCGACATCTTTGGCAAACCATCCGAAAACATCATAACTGGGAGCCAGAGGCATGGTTAGGTCCAGCGGCACTCGGCCGTGGGTCGTGCGCAGGCCAATCAGGCCACAATAGGACGCCGGTGCGCGCACCGACCCACCTGTGTCGGAACCTGTTGCCACGTCGACAATGCCATTGGAGACCAGCGAGACCGACCCGGAAGACGACCCGCCGGTTACCCGGTCTGGCGCGGCGCCATTTACCGGCGCCCCGTAATGCTGGTTGATGCCGGTCAGCGAAAAGCACAGTTCTTCGCACTGGCTTTTGCCCTCGATACGAATGCCCGCATCGAGCATTTTTTGCACAACGCTTTGGGTCTCCGTATCAGGTTCAGCCACGGCGAGCCTTGTCGGCTGCCCCCAGCCATTGGGATATCCGGCGACCTGAAAGATGTCCTTGACCGCCAGCGTCAGACCCGACAGCGGGCCATCTGCGGCACGGGCAACATCAACCTGCGGATAATCGCACCAGGCGTTCAGTTCTGGATTTTTCACGTGCTTGGCTCCTATTCACTGAGACTGATTACACCAGCCTCGCCCTCTTCACTGCCGAAGACAAGACGGTCACCACGGCGATCCCAGCCCATTGACGAGATCGCCCCCTTGCCGGGGCGTCGCAACAGGGCCTCTGCCCCATCTTCGATCTTCACGGCCATCACCATGCCGTCGTCATAGCCAACCGCCACAACATCTTCCACCGGATGACAGGCGACCTGTGTGACCATTGCATCGCCACGGGTTCCCAGTTCCTTCGGCGATTTACCCATCGGTCCCTGTTTACCGCCGAAAGGCCAGCAAATTGCAGCCTGGGCGCCGGAACTTGCCAGGTATTTTCCCTTCACCGACCAGGACAGGCTTTTCGGCTTTGCAGGATAGCCGGTCATGCGCATATGCGCCCCTTCGGCGGTTTTGACATTGTCGAGCCGCCAGCCATGCAGGGCGTTTTCCGCCATTGAAGTGACGATATAGCGGCCGTCCGGGGAATAGAGAACTTCTGTGTGGGCACCATCCCAGTGCAGTTCAACAGGCGCCGCCTGCCCGGCCACCCAATGCATGGAAACACCATTATAGCGGGCGCAGGCGATGCGCATGCCTTTCGGCGCAAAGGCGATGCCTTCGACAGCCCGCTCGTGATCAAACTGCTTGAGCGTATCCTGTGTCGCCACCCAGACGGTGCGACCTGCAGCGAAGCCAACGGCTCCGTTGGGTCCGCAGGTGACAACGTCGATCCATTTGCGCTGCTGTTCGGCAACAAGCGACGCGCCATCGCGGGTCACCCGCATGACACGGCCATCCTCGCCGCCGGTCACAAGACTTTTGCTGTCGGGTGCAATATCTGCGCTGAGCAGACCATCATTGGCCTCAATCACCAGATCTGCGAAAGTGGGAAATCGCACGGTGCCGTCGACCAGGGCAAAGGCCGGATGGTCATCGACAAATCCAGCCAGTTCGACATGTTCGTCGAAATCGTAAGGGGCAATTGTCGCCATTTACGCGGCTATGCAGGCATTGAAACTGCGTTCGATCTTTTCCTGATCGAGATTACGGCCGATGAAAACCATGCGTGTTTCGCGCTTTTCACCCTTATGCCAGGGCCGCTGGTGATCGCCCTCGACGATCATATGCACGCCCTGGACAACAAAACGGTCATCATCGCCGGCAAAGGCGACTATGCCTTTCAGCCGCAGAATGTCCGGTCCATCGACCTGGGTGAGTTTGTTGATCCAGGGAAAGAACTTCTCGTGATTCATCTCACCGGCACGCAGAGAAATCGATTTGACCGTCACGTCATGGGTATTGCCATCAAGCCTGTGATCTTCGTGATCACAATCAGGACCGCACTCATGATCATGGGCGTGATCATGGGCGTGATCGTGGTGATCGCAACCAGGGCCACATTCGTGATCGGGGTGATCGTGATCATCGGCATGGAGAAAGTGCGGATCATCTTCAAGAATTCTGTCAAGATCAAACGAGCCGCGGTCCAGCACTTCGTCGAGGCCGATGTTTGAACGTTCGGCGGTATGAATGACGGCATGGGGATTGATCTTGCGAACGGTGGCGCGAAGCTTTTCCAGTTCGGCCGCGTCTACAAGATCGGTTTTGTTGACAATTACCACATCGGCAAAAGCCACCTGATCTTCTGCTTCCGGCGCATCTTTCAACCGCAGGGGAAAATGCTTGGCGTCGACCAGCGCAACCACCGTGTCCAGCTGTGCCTTGGCGCGCACATCGTCATCCATGAAAAAGGTCTGCGCCACCGGTGCCGGATCAGCAAGTCCGGTGGTTTCAACCAATATGCCGTCAAACCGCCCTTTGCGTTTCAACAGGCCCTGCACCACCCGCACCAGATCACCGCGCACTGTACAGCAGACGCAGCCATTGTTCATTTCGTAGATTTCTTCGTCACTTTCGACGATCAGATCATTATCGATGCCGATTTCGCCAAATTCATTGACGATGACCGCATATTTCTTGCCGTGTTCATCGGAAAGAATGCGATTGAGCAGTGTGGTTTTGCCGGATCCGAGATAACCGGTCAGAACCGTAACGGGAGTTTTATCAGACATGATTGGCCCTTTGAAAACTGGATAGTGGCAAGATAGGACTCAGACGTCTTTCAGCAAGCCCAAATCGAAGCTGGCCACATCTTCCAACAATTCTGTCAGCCCGTTTAATGCCAGTTCGATCAACGCTTCGCCCTTTTCTGCCGTTGCCAAAGCTGCATTGCCGGTGACGCCGTGGGGGTTCAGGTCTGCGGCCTTCCAGCCGAAAGCATGAGGCCCATAGGCGCGTAGATGTTTGAAATTATGTGTTAAATCTTCCTGCAGGTTGTCAAACTCACGGGCCTGACCCATGTCGACCAGCTCCGGATGCAGGGCCAGCATGACACTGGTTTCGATATCACCGCCATGAATGCCGAAGGCCTCTTCGCTGGCGTTGACGATTCCGCTTTGCTTGATGAATCGAGTCCAACTTGTTGCCACCGCCAATTGCGAACAGCGCACCCGCAGCTCCTGGGCGACAATCGTCATCAGCGGCGAATTGCCCCCATGGGCATTGAGCATGACCAGCCGGCGGATGCCAGCTCTGGCGGCTTGCTCACCAATGTTCGTCCATCGGTTGATGGCTGCGTCAAAAGTCAGCGTCTGACTGCCCGCATGGTCCATATGTTCGGGGGAATAGCCAATGGGTTCGGCTGGCAAAAACCGCACGTCCCTGCCCGGTTTAACTTGTTCTGCCAGACGATCGCAGAGGCCCTGGGCAATCAGTGTGTCGGTCTGCAGTGGCAGATGAGGCCCGTGTTGCTCCGTCGCCCCCAGTGGCAGCACCAGAATAGTCGACGGTGTGACTGGTCCGCCCTTGTCCAGCAGTGGCGAGATCAACGATTCAATTGCATCTTCTGCCACGTGATCGGCCATCAAACACTTTCAAGAAAGGCCTTGGCGGCCTCACCATGCTCACGGCGCAGTTTTGCCACGTCCATGTGGACGGGCAGCGTGTCCTCCACCAGCCATTTGCCAGCCACCATCACCCGGTCAGCCTCGTGGGCACCGCACAGGACCAAAGCGGCGAGCGGATCGCCGGCACCGGAAAAGCGCAGATCGTCCAACCTGTAGAGCGAAATATCGGCCTGTTTGCCGACGGCAATCTTGCCAATATCATCGCGCCCCAGACATCTTGCCGAACCCTCAGTTGCCCAGCGAAATACATCAAAATGGGTGACACTGGCTGCATCATAGGTCAGCCGGTTGATCATCAGCGCATGGCGCACTGCTTCCATCAAATTGGAATTGTCATTGGACGCCGAACCATCGACCCCAAGCCCCACCGGCGCACCGGCGGCTTCCAGTTCCTTGGTACGACAATGGCCAGAGGCCAGAACCATATTCGATGTCGGGCAATGGCATACGCCAACACCGGCCGCCCCCAGACGCCGCACTTCATCGTCGTTGAAATGAATGCCGTGGGCCAGCCAGACCCGTTCGTTCATCCAGCCCAGTTCCTCCAGATAGTCCACCGGACGACAGCCATAATGTTCCAGGCAATAGTCGTCTTCATCCAGGGTCTCTCCAAGATGGGTATGGCAGGTGCAATTATGCTTATGGGCCAGATCCATGGTTTCCATCATCAACCGTTTGGTGACGGTAAACGGGGCGCACGGTGCCATGGCAACCTGCAGCATCGAACCTTCCGACCGGTCATGATATTTGCCGATCACCCGTTCGCAATCGGCGAGGATCGTATCGTCGTCCTGGACAATCGAGTCCGGTGGCAGGCCGCCGTCCTTTTCAGACAGGCTCATCGAACCGCGGGTGACGGTCATCCGCATGCCCAGCCGTTGTGCCTCTTCGACCTGGATATCCATGGCGTTTTCCAGACCCGCCGGATAGAGATAATGGTGGTCTGAAACCGTTGTACAGCCGCTCATCAGCAATTCCGTCAGCGCCAGCCTGGTGCCGAGCCGAAACGTGTCCGGGTTCACATTTTTCGCCCAGATCGGATACAGCGCCTTCAGCCAGGGAAACAATTCCTTGTTGATGGCATCGGGATGGGCCCGGGTCATGGTCTGGTAGAAATGATGGTGCGTATTGATCAGTCCCGGCAGAACAACGTGTTCACTGGCATCAAAGACCTGATCTACCGGCTGTGACGGCTGCTCACCGCTGGCCAGACATTCGGTAATATTCGGCCCGTCAATGACAAACCCGCCTTCTGCGCCTTGCGCGAGTACCGACAGGGGGTTTTTGATCCAAATCCGCATAAATCAACCTTTTTATTGAAGCGAAATGAGCCTAAACGGACGGCACATTGTTCACAACCCGCCAAGGCGTCGCAAAATCATTGCGGAGCCAGTTTCCTGTGTTCATAGTGTTTGGCAGGCAAACGCAACATTGGTGCGACGAAGGAAAACACATTGGGCATCAAAATAACTCTGTCCACCATTGCTGATGATCTGGGAGTATCGACGGCAACCGTGTCGCTTGCCCTGCGGGACTCGCCGCTGGTTGCCGAGGCGACGCGGGAAAAGGTGCGCCAGCGGGCCAAGGAAATCGGCTATGTCTATGACCGCCGCGCCGCCAGTCTGCGCACCCAGCGTTCCGACATTGTCGGCGTCATCGTGCGCGATATCATCAACCCGTTCTTTGCTGAAATCCTGCGCTCCATCGAAGCCGAACTGGGCAGCAACCGGCAGACATTTCTGCTGTGCAATCACGGTGACGACATTGCCCTGCAGGAAGATTTTATCTCCACACTGATGCAATTCGGTGCCGACGGGGTGATCATGTCGCCCTCAGTTGGCACCAGCAAGGAAGACATTGATCGGATCGAGCAGAACGGCCTGCCGGTCACGCTGGTGGCCCGTACGGTGGAAGATGCCAATGTGCCCGCCTTTCTGGGCAATGACGAAGCCGGTTTTCGCCTGGTTACCAAATATCTCATCGACCAGGGCCACAAGGATATCGCCCTGGTTGGCGGCACGCGTTTAACGTCTACCGGCCGGGCGCGACGTGCCGGTTTCGCCAAAGCATACGAGGATGCGGGTCTTGCGCTGCCGCAGCGCGAAGACATTGAAACCCCCTATGAGCGTACAGCCGGGTTCAAGGCGGTGGAGCAAATCATGTCACAGGGGCCGGCGCCGACTGCCATTGCCTGTTGCAGCGACACGGTGGCGCTGGGGGTGATGCACGGATTGCGCAGCCGCGGCCTGGAACCGGGCGTCGACATTTCTGTCACCGGCTATGATGACATTGAAGAGGCCAGCATTTCCGCCCCCCCGCTGACCACCGTCGGCGATGGTCATGACGAAATCGGCAGGCTCGCAGCGCGGGCGTTATTTGCCAAGATCAGCGGCAAGGGCGCCGAGAACCGCGCAGTGTTTATCGAGCCACAGCTGAAAATCCGGGATTCGGTCCACAAACTGGTCTGAAGCTATTGAATTAGGTCGGTAATTGACCGTCTAGCTCGTCATCCACATGGGCACGAATAATATCTTCAAAGGAATTCTCGGCGGCAAAGCCCAGCGATTCTGCCCGGTCGGCAACAAAGTTTCGCGGCCAGTTGGCAACGATGCCGGAAATGGTGGCATCCGTCTTGTGCTCGATCAGTGAAGCGGTCTTGGCACCGGCAACATTTTCAAGCGCTGCAATCATCCCGCCCACAGTGATCGCCAGTCCAGGCATGGTGAGGTTGCGTCGCGGACCAATCTTTTCAGAATCGATCTCAGCAGCGTGGATGAAAAACCCGACCGCAGATCTCGGACTGGTCATCCAATGCATGACGTCCTCAGATACCGGCAGAACAGCCGGTTGTCCCGACAGCGGCTCGCGGATGATGTTGGAGAAAAACCCGGACGCGGCCAGATTGGGTTTCCCTGGGCGCACCACGATAGTTGGCAATCGCAGACCGATCCCATCCACATGTCCCTTGCGGGTATAGTCGGCCAGCAACAGCTCTCCGATTGCCTTTTGTGTGCCGTAGGAGGTCAGCGGTGTGAGGTGGAACTCGTCGTCAATGGCCTCCGGAAAGGGAGCACCAAACACGGCGATGGAAGAAGCATAAACAACCCGCGGACAATAGTCGCTGCGCGCAATGACAGCGTTGAACAGATTTTGAGTGCCAGCGAGATTGACCCGGTAGCCCTTTTCAAAGTCGCTCTCCGCCTCACCTGAAACAATCGCCGCCAGATGAAAAATCACGTCAGGCTGCACCGCCACGAGGGCATCAACCGTTGCCGCGTCGGCAATGTCACCCGCCGATACCGTCACGTCGATGGAACCGGTTTCGTCTAAACTGGCTTCAACAACATCAAATCCGTGAATGGCTGAAATGGCCGAGCCACGCAATTGGCCGTCCTGTACCAGGCGTTCAATCAATTTGCGGCCGATCATGCCAGCCGCACCCATTACCAAAATTTTCATTGCTGCGACCAGCCTCCGTTAATGCAGGTTGCGGTGTTGTAGGCCCCCTGAGTGGCAAACTCCAAGGAACGCGTCCCTGTCGATTTACCCATCAATGAGGCGCCTGCATTCCTGCAACTTCCTGATTTGCAGACCATTGCTATCAAAACTTGCCGGGTCAAGCCAAGCTTGAAAAGCTGCACGCATTTGCGGCCACTTCCTGTCGATCAGCGAAAACCAGCGCCGTCCAACTGGCAGAATCAGACCACAAATTCTCCACGCCCGCTTGATAATTATCGCCCACGCCCCTTGCGGCGACGGCTCAATGCATGGGACAATCCAAGCCACAATCTACCCAACACACAAGTGCTTCATGATAAAAACTATTGCTGGATTCGACCGCATAGGCGAAGAAAATGCGTTTGCCGTTTTGGCCCGGGCAACCGAGCTTGCCGCCGGTGGAATGGATGTCATCAATCTGGGTATCGGCCAGCCTGATTTTCCCACTCCCGACCATATTGTCGAAGCCGCCATCAAGGCGCTGCGCGACGGCCATCACGGCTACACGCCCGCAACCGGCATATTACCGCTGCGCGAGGCGGTGGCCCGGCGCACTTTGCAAACAACCGGCGTCGAAGTGTCGCCGGAACGCATCTGCATCATGCCCGGCGGAAAGGTGACGATGTTTGCCGCTATCTTGATGATGGGCGAGCCGGGAACCGAAATCATGTATCCCGACCCCGGATTTCCAATCTATCGCTCGATGATCGAATTTACGGGTGCAACGCCGGTGCCAATTCCGGTGCGCGAGGAAAATGGCTTCGCGTTTTCCGGCGAAGAGGCGCTGTCGCTGGTCAATGACAAAACCCGCTTGATCATCCTCAACTCTCCGGCAAACCCGACAGGCGGCGTGACGCCGCGGGCGGAGATTGAAAAGCTGGTCAACGGGTTGGAACACTTCCCCAATACCGCCATCCTGTCGGACGAAATTTACGACGTGATGACCTATGACGGCGAAGAGCACGTGTCATTGTTGAGTTTTCCGCAGATCCGCGACCGATTGATCGTTCTCAATGGCTGGTCAAAGACCTGGGCAATGACAGGCTGGCGCATGGGCTGGTCGATCTGGCCTGATGCACTTTATGACAGCGTGCGCAAGCTGGCGGTCAATGCCTGGTCCTGCGTCAATGCGCCAAGCCAATATGCCGGCATCGCCGCCATTGACGGCCCGCAAGATGCGGTTGCCGAGATGATGAAAGCGTTTGATGAACGGCGACAGCTGGTGGTGGCCCGGGCAAATGCCCTGCCGAATGTCTCCTGCGCCACGCCCAAGGGGGCGTTCTATGCCTTTCCCAATGTCTCGCAGACCGGTTGGAAGGCCAAGGAACTGGCGTCAGCTCTGCTGGAAGAATCCGGCGTGGCGATCATCGGCGGGCCGGATTTTGGAATACTTGGCGAAGGCTATATTCGCCTGTCCTATGCCAACTCGGCTGAAAATATCGCTGCGGCGATGGATCGGATTGAAGCCTTTTTGAACAAATAGACCCTTTCAGGCCTGCCCGGCGAAAAGTGGCTTCCGATCTGTTCGGATCAAAGCGCCCGGTCTGCCTGTCGGACAATGTCGAGCAGGTTTTTGTTTTCAAATTCGTCCCAGACCGGACTGAGCCGTTCGATCCACAACTGCCGCTGGCGGCGGGTCAGACCATGAACCTTGACACCGTCAGCGATAACATTGCGCCTGGCATTTGCCTGCTGCTGTTCTGCATCAAAATTGGCCTGCCTGGAAATCCGCGCGATCAATTCCTCAAGCGGCCGCTTTAACCTGGAACTCAACCCGTTCCACCAGCTTTGCGAAACCAGCAGCACGTGACCATGATATCGATGGTTGGTCTGTGTGACCGCTCCAAATGGCTTGCTGGCATTTTTGTTACTCAGAGCAAACCAGTCGATCGCTTGAGCATCAGCAGTTTTCGCAGCCGTAGCCATCGCAGTCGCTTTGGTCGTGTCCGCCGGCTTGTCCTGGGCAAGAGACAAATCGACCGCCTTCAGGGTGGAAATCATTTTTGCAGAAAAACTGTGGTTACCGGCGGTCATTTTGAGCCCGGCGAGATCCTCCGGCAAGATTGATGTTTGCCTGGATGCGATTTGATCAAAGTGACCATAGAAAACGGCCAGGGATTTTACATTGAATCTTTTCAACGGCTCTTGCATGCGGTCGCCGGCCAGGATCAGAAATCGTCCGACAGCCCGGTTATCGCGAAAGGCGAAGGGAAGTTCAAAAATCTTATAGTCCCTGGCGATACGCCCCAGATCGGCAAAAGACGGCAAGGCAAAGTCAATCGATCCGTCCAGCAGGGCTGCAACCGACTGGCTGGAGGAAAACTGCTGGTCATTGGACAGAATTTTCAAACACGCACGCCCCTGCATATCCCGATTGATCGTTGAAGCGAGGCTGGCAACGGCCCTGCCCCGCGACAGAGTGCTTGGTTGGGATGCCAACCCAAGGCGGATGGCGCGTTCGCCGGAATCGCAACGCGCATGGGCGTCCACCGCCAACAGGCTTAGTCCGGCAAATAGCAACAAAGTTCTCATTCGCGCGCGTCATCCTGCCGTCGGACGGCAGTTTGCAAAGTCGCTTTTTTGAATTCTCCCGGTGTCAGTTCCTGGGTCACCGTGCCTTCGTCAATGGTGAAGATCAGGTCCGCCAATTGCAGAATTTCGTCGCGGTGGTGGCTGACATAGACGATTGGGATGGTCGTCTCGTCCCGCAACCGTTCCAGATAGGGCAGTACATGGGCGCGACGTGAATCATCCAGACCGGTCAGCGGTTCATCGAGCAACAGCACTTGCGGATCAGACAGAATCGCCCGCCCCAGCGCCACCCTCTGGGATTCCCCTCCCGACAGATTGCGCGGCATGCGGTCCACCAGATCGCCCAGATCAAGCATCTCGATCACACCATCCCAACCGGTCTCATGCTTCTTCATGCCGAAGGCGAGATTGTCGTGAACCGACAGGTGCGGAAACAGGATCGGCTCCTGGAACACCACGCCGAGCCGCCGCTTTTCAGTCGGCAGATTGATCTCACCATGGGTGTCGAGCAAGACGTTCTCACCGACCTGGATAAAGCCCTTTTCCGGCTGCCAGAGCCCGGATATGGCCCGCAGAATGGTTGATTTGCCAGCACCGGATGGTCCGTAAATGGCGGTCACGCCGACCCCGGCTTCGATATCTGCCGTGATCGAAAATGTGCCGATTGTGCCTTCCAGTTTCACCGTCAGCATGATCTAGCGCTCCAGTTTTCTTTGGCTGGAAGACATCATCCATTCCGACGCCAG
The DNA here is from genome assembly GCA_039977975.1 of Rhizobiaceae bacterium. Lineage (GTDB taxonomy): Bacteria > Pseudomonadota > Alphaproteobacteria > Rhizobiales > Rhizobiaceae > Pseudahrensia. The sequence continues at coordinate 138,073 of JBDWCD010000004.1, read as the reverse complement.
AATGGCACCAAATGACAGGACAATCGAAATCACAATCAACGCCAGGGCCGCATTGTCTCCGCGTGGCGATTGCAACAGGGTGTAGATCGCCAGAGACAGGGTCTGGGTTTCCCCCGGAATGTTTGAAACGAAGGTGATTGTGGCGCCAAATTCTCCCAATGCCTTGGCAAAACCAAGCACCAGACCGGCGATGATACCAGGCAAGGCCAGCGGCAGGGTAATCTTGAAAAACCGCCTGCTGCGCTTCGCCCCAAGTGTTGCGGCCATCTCACCCAATCGACGGTCCTGGGATTCAAAGGCCAGACGTATCGGACGCACCAGCAACGGAAAGGCCATGATGCCAGCGGCGAGAGCTGCCCCCACCCAGGAAAACGTAAATCCAAGACCAATCTGATCAAGCAGCGAGCCGATCCATCCGCGACGGCCAAACAGAACAAGCAGGGCATAGCCGGTCACCACCGGCGGCAGAACCAGCGGCAGATGGACCAATGCACTGAGAAATGCCTTACCGAAGAAACCCGGCCCGGCGAGAATTTTGCCGATCACAATGGCCAGCGGCAAAGCCACAATCATCGCCACGCAGGAGACCTTCAGAGACAGGGCAACAATCGCCCATACAGCGGGATCAAACAGATGAGACAACATGACTAGTTTCCATCCTGTTGCGACGATGGCGAGGGCGGCGACGACTGCTGCGAGGGCGGCGGTACAAAACCGGATTTTGCAAATACCCGTCCGGCATCAGCCCCCTTCAGGAAACTGACAAAACCCAGCGCTTGTGCGCTCGGATTTTTTCCGGTCACCGCTGCCCAGTAGATGATCTGATCATGGGCCTTGGGGGGAAATACAAAAAACGGTCTGACCCGCGGTTCGATAGCCGCATCTGTTCCATAAACGATGGCAGATGTCACCTCTCCGCGCGCCAGGCGGCGCAGGGTCGTGCGCACATTGTCGCCAAAAACGGCCTGCCGCCTCGCCATCTCCCAAACCCCCTTTTGCTGCAGCGCCTGACGGGCATAGCGACCTGCAGGCACGGTGTCAGGTTCTGCCATGGCAAATCGGTTTTGGGTCAGCAGCGCTTCCAGATCAGCCCAGTTCTCAACTTCATTGCGCACGGCGACCACCAGACGATTACCGGCCAGGGCAAAAACATTATCTGCAACAATCAGATCGCGGGAGATCGACCAATCCATCCAGTCGCGGTCAGCAGTGATGTAGATATCCGCCGGCGCACCGGCATCCAATTGCCGGGCCAGCTGTTGGGTGCCGGCAAATGACAGCACCACCGACGTTTGCGATTGGCTTTCATATTCGCCAGCAGCGTCATTCAGCACGTCGGTCATGCTGGCTGGGGCAAACACCAGAATCGAATCACGCGCCCATGCACTTGTCAGCGACAGATGGGCGATCACAATACAGAGCAGGACGATCAGACGCATGGCGGGCGATCTCCGACCGACCCTATCGGGCCAAGGCCGAAGCCGTTGCGGCAAGTTCGCTGATTCCATCCCAGTCACCAGCGGCAATCTTGTCCTTGGGGGCTACCCACGAGCCACCGACACAAACGACATTGTCCAGGCCGAGATATTGTGGTGCCTTTTCAGCCGTCAGTCCACCGGTCGGGCAGAATTTCAAACCCTGCAATACGGGTGCCAGAGCCTTGAGATAGTCGGCGCCGCCAGCCTGTTCGGCGGGGAAGAATTTCAAAAATTCGTACCCTTCGGCCATCAGCCCCATCGCTTCGCTGGGAGTGGCAATTCCGGGCAGCAAAGGCACGTCGGTTCTTTGATTGGCGTCGATCAGGTCCTGCGTGGCTCCGGGCGACACAAGAAACTGGCAGCCGATCTCCACACAATCACTCATCATCGCAGGCGTCATCACCGTGCCAGCACCGACAACCGCGCCTTCGACCTGTTTGGCAACAGCCGAAATACAGGCCAGCGCCTGCGGCGTGCGCAATGTGATCTCAATGACCGGCAGGCCACCGGCGACCAGCGCCCGGCTGGTCAGGACAGCTACTTCAGGATCGTTGAACTGCAATACGGGAATAACCGGAGCGAGACCAACCACTTCGGACAGTCGTTCATTTTTGTTTTTCATTCTTATTTTCAAATCAAGCCTCAATTTGAGCGCAGATTAAAGGATGCGTTTGGAAATGAAAAGCAAGCCAGCCCGAATAGCAGCGCCGAGACGCGTTTTTGTCTTGCCTGCTGGTTCTTTGTCGCGATCGCCCTGCGGCTCTAACCCCTTGACGGTCGGTGCGAATTCGCCGCGTTGGCAGGTGATCTCAAGCTGTTTGCCATCCATGGTGGAAAGACGCTGATAGGCCGATTTCAGTCTTTGGTCATAGGCGTGGCGGGCATAGGCAGGGCCATTATACCCCCGGGCAAAGGCCTTCCAGTCGCGATTCTGAATGGCTGGCACAAGGCCGGCTTTGTCGATGTAACGCGCCATCAAACGCACCTGACCGGCAGCACCGGCGCGGGCTTGCGCCACCAGGGCATCAACACTGCCATAGCCCAGCCATTGCCAGTGGGCACCCATCACCTGTCCCAGTCCCCAGGAGGTCGATGACAGGGCGGCAATGCGGTTGATCCTGATGGCCCGATTGAGCAAAGCCCAGCGTTTCGCCTGGTTGCGGGGATTGCCAATCCTGCCCGCTTTGGGATGAGCCAGCCCCCGCTGACGGGCAGTCTGACGCTGAGCGCCGTTCAGCAATCGGTCGAAGTAGTGCCCCTCAAAGCGAATCAACGGTTCCTGTCGACTGCCAATATCCGCATAAATTCTGCCACCGGATTCAACCTCGGCGATGGCCTGAAGCGCGGCCGGTGGAATCGCCAATTCTTCTGCCAGCAGGGAAATTTCACGAATGCTCTGGGGGGTAAACAAAAAATGCTCCTCAATTGGATTGAGGAGCATTGTGTTGGATTATTCAAAGGCGGGGATAAGTTGATTATCCCATGGTTGGAATGGAGAATTCCGCCCCTTCCTTGATGCCCGATGGCCAGCGCGACGTGATGGTCTTGGTGCGGGTGTAGAATTTGAACGCGTCAGGACCGTGCTGGTTCAGATCGCCAAAGCCGGACCGCTTCCAGCCACCAAAGGTATAATAGGCCAAGGGCACGGGAATTGGCACGTTAATGCCGACCATTCCGATATTGATGCGGCTAGCGAAATCGCGGGCCGCGTCCCCGTCACGGGTAAAGATCGCAACGCCATTGCCATATTCATGGCTCATGGCGAGGTCGAGACCCTCTTCATAGGTTTTGGCACGAACCACGGACAGAACCGGGCCAAAAATCTCTTCCTTATAGATCGACATGTCCTTGGTGACATTGTCGAACAGGCATGCACCCATGAAAAAACCGTCTTCATAACCCTGCATGGAGAATCCGCGACCATCAACAACCAGGTCAGCGCCTTCTTCAACACCGGCATCCACATAGCCCTTGACCCGGGCGTGGGCCTCCTTCGTCACCAGAGGGCCGAAATCAGCATCGTCTCCGGCGGTGTAAGGCGCAATCTTCAGAGATTCAACGCGCGGAGCCAACTTGTCCATCAAACGGTTGGCCGTATCTTCACCGACTGGAACGGCAACGGATACCGCCATGCAACGTTCCCCGGCAGCGCCATATCCAGCACCGATCAGGGCATCAACTGTCTGGTCCATATCGGCATCGGGCATGATGATCATGTGGTTCTTGGCACCACCGAAGCACTGGACACGTTTTCCGTTGGCACAGCCGCGGGTATAGACATATTCAGCAATTGGTGTGGAACCGACAAAGCCGACTGCCATGATGTCTTCGTGGTCCAGAATGCCATCTACGGCTTCCTTGTCACCATGCACGACGTTCAAAATGCCGTCCGGCAGGCCGGCTTCGCTCATCAGTTGGGCCAACATATTGGGCACGGAGGGGTCGCGCTCAGACGGCTTGAGGATGAATGCATTGCCGCAAACGATGGCCGGGCAGAATTTCCACATGGGGATCATCGCTGGAAAGTTAAACGGAGTTATCCCCGCGACAACGCCGAGCGGCTGTTTTGTGGAATGCATGTCGATTCCCGGACCGGCGCCTTCAGAGAATTCGCCCTTCAGCATTTGCGGAGCGCCGATGCAATATTCGGCAACTTCCAGGCCGCGAATAACATCGCCCTTGGCGTCTGGAATGGTCTTGCCGTGTTCGCGCGACAACGCTTCGGCAAGCTTGTCCATATCGCGGTGCAGAAGGCGGACAAATTCCATCATGACGCGGGCGCGTTTTTGCGGATTTTGGGCAGCCCATTCTGGCTGTGCCGCCTTGGCATTGGCGATGGCAGCGTTCAGTTCGTCGGCAGATGCCAGGGGCACCTGGGCCTGAACTTCGCCGGTTGCCGGATTGTAGACGTCTGCCGTGCGTCCAGACGTGCCGGACACCAGTTTGCCGCCGATGTAATGTTGAATTTCTTCCATAATGAAACCTTCCGCAGAACTTGATTGCAAGCTCTTTAGAACAGGCAGCGCCGCAGTGGAAGCTCAGGTTTAAAACAATTGTCGCTTAATTGGCCTAAAGCTTGTCGACCGGCACTTTCAGGTATCGGGTGCCGTTCGGTTCCGGTTCCGGCAGGTCGCCGGCACGCATATTAACCTGGACACTGGGTATGATCAGCTTGGGCATCGACAATTGTGCATCACGGGTGGTGCGCATTTCGACATAGGAGTCTTCGTCGATACCGTCCTTGACGTGAATGTTCGACGCACGCTGATCACCGACGGTTGTTTCCCAAGCGATGTCACGGCCATTGGGGCCATAATCGTGGCAGATGAACATGCGCATCGATTCCGGCAGGCTGAGCACTTTATGGATCGACTGATAGAGCTGCCGCGCGTCACCGCCGGGAAAGTCTGCCCGGGCTGATCCGCCATCTGGCATGAACAATGTGTCGCCAACAATCGTGGCGTCACCGATCACATGGGCCATGCAGGCCGGTGTGTGGCCCGGCGTTGCCAGCACAAAGGCGTCCAGATTGCCGATTTTATAGGTGTCGCCTTCTTCAAACAGCGCATCGAACTGGCTGCCGTCGCGCTGGAATTCCGTACCGGCGTTGAAAATCTTGCCGAAAATATCCTGCACTTCGATGACACGGGCACCAATGCCCAGCTTGCCGCCCAGCTTTTCCTGCAGATAGGGCGCCGCCGACAGGTGATCTGCATGGACGTGAGTTTCGATGATCCATTCAACCGACAGATCGTTTTCCCTGACATAGTCGATCAGGGCATCGGCCGACGTTTTCGACGTCCACCCCGATGCAAAATCAAAATCCAGGACGCTGTCATACAGTGCGCAGGCATTGGACCCCGGATCCTTCACACAATAGGAAATCGTGTTGGTCTCGGGATCGAAAAACCCGGTTACGTCGGGTTTCTGGTCAAGATTTACAGGCCATTCAGACATAGTCACCTCCTAGGCACGCGCCGCAATAATGCCCGGCGCCATTCTGCCCGCCCACATGCCAATCAGCAAGGCGGGAAAAAACGCAATAATTCCAGTCGACATCAACGGAACTGCGGTAAATGCCGGCCCCGGGCAAAAGCCCCCCAGCCCCCAGCCAACACCGAACAGGGCCGCACCGGTCAGCAATTGACCGTCAATGTCCTTCTTTTGCGGCAGGTGGAACACTTCGCTCATCACCGGGGCGGGTTGGTTCAACACCAGCCGATAGCCGATGAAAGTCACCAGGACCGCGCCCCCCATGACGAAAGCAAGCGATGGGTCCCAGGTTCCGGCCAGATCAAGAAAATTCAGCACCTTTGCGGGATTGCTCATGCCTGACACGACAAGGCCAACACCAAAAATCAATCCGCAGATAAATCCAACGACAGTTTTCATGATTCAGCCCCCCACAACATGACGCATTACAAACAGGGTGACGAAGGCCGTCGCCATGAAAGTCATCGTTCCGATGATGGAACGCATCGACAGGCGCGACATGCCACAGACCCCGTGACCGGAGGTGCAGCCACCGCCATAGACGGCGCCAAATCCGGTCACCAGTCCGGCGACCACCATCAAGCCGACATTGGTCGATACAGTTTGCGCAATCGGTTCGCCGCTGACTGCCTGAACCAGAATTGGTGCAGCCAAAAGCCCGACGAGAAAAGCAATGCGCCAGGCCATATCGCCATTGGCGAGCCTTTCGCCCCAGGGCGGCAATACGCCGACACTGATGCCACTAATTCCGGCAATGCGACCGTTTAAGGCCAACAGCATAACCGCTGAAAGTCCAATCAAAGCCCCGCCAAATGCCGAGGCCAATGGGGTAAATTCCGTCATCGACAAGCCTTCTCCAATAAATGCCTGTTGATTATATATTAGAAACTGCTAATTTATCAATATGGGATCACTTGATTTATCAACAATGGAAGCTGGCGCTGCTCAGGCAGAGGCGTTGTTGTCGCTATTGGCAAACCGGCATCGACTGATGGTGATGTGCCATTTGATCGATGGCGAGAAAACGGTCAGCCAATTGTTGGAACGCGGCAATCTCAGCCAAAGCGCCCTCTCCCAGCATCTGGGCAAATTACGCGAAGCGGAGCTGGTTGCCACGCGCCGCAATGGTCAGAATATCCACTATTCCATCGCCAGCCCTGAAGCTCAGACGCTGATCGAAACCCTGTGTGATTTGTACAAATCCTGATCAATTGGAGAGCTGTTCCTCGACTTGCCTCAGGTAGTCCTCCAACTGCCTGCCCTTTTCGGGCACAAAGTCTTCATCCAGCAGGTTCAGATTTTCGATTCGATCGACTCTGAACGCCCTGAAATCCTGGCGCATCTCGCACCAGGCTGTGCAGGTCCAGACCTGTCCCCAAAACTCGACCTGCAGAGGTCTGATGATGCGGGTCGACAACGCTCCGGCCAGGCTTTGATAGTCCAGGGATAATTTTGTGCGTGCTGCAATTGCCTTGCGGAGCAGCGGCAGGCATTCGAGATCGGCCGCGATATTATCGCTGTAAACGGACATCGGCCAGCGACGGCTGGCGCCCTGTTGATTGGCCGGCAATACGGCGTGAACCTTTTGCAGCAGGGAATTGGCAGCTTCATTGAGTTCGCTGTCAGAAGAGCGTTTGGCCAGTTCCATGCCGAACTGCAGCGCTTCCAGTTCGACATGAGAGAGGTTCAGCGGTGGCAGGAAGATCGGTTGCCGCAGGATATAACCGACACCTCTCTCCCCTTCGATCGGGATGCCCGATGCCACCAGGGTTTCAATGTCACGATAGAGCGTGCGCAGCGAAACCCCCAGATGCTCGGCCAGATCCCGACCGAGCTTGAGCCGACCGTCCCGGAAAATCTGAATCAGTTCAAAGAGACGGTCGGTTCTGCGCATCAGGCGTGGGACATTTTCAAGGCATTGTGGCCCATGGCGACGGATTCAACGTCAATTGCCGCCATGAAAGGGCCGGCAGCCTCAAATTGCATCAGTTTTTCAGATGCAGACTTGGCCTGTTCCATCGACTGCCATTCAATATGCTCCGTCCAGACTCCGTTTTCAGCGACAGAGAGATGGCGGCGGACAAAGCCTTCGGATGCGTCCAGAAACGCATTGACGGCCCGGGCCGAATCCAGAAATTGAGTTTCTGAAACATTTTCTGCCAGTTTGAATGTGACGACTTCGATTACGGAATTGGTCATGTGAGTTCTCCAGTGGTTGGGTTACCACCGTGAACTAACATAGCCCAACTGACATGAATCTGTCAGTTGGATTTTTCAAGCTTAGGCCATCGACAGGATAATTTTCGGCGGTGCTTTGCCCTCGTGGATATCCATGAAGCTCTGGGCGCCCTGTTCCAATGGCCGCACTTCGATCCAGTCGCGATTTGTCACCAGGCCGCGGGTCAGGAGCTTCAGTGCCGCGGCAAAGTCATAGCGCGAATAACAATACGTGCCGGAAAAGTGGATTTCCTGCAGGGTAATGCGACGGGTATCGATTCCGTCGGCGGAATCCTGCAGACCAATATGAACAATTGTTCCACCTGGCATAACCAGTTCGCAGGCAGCCTTGCGGGTGGCACCCATGCCCACCGCATCAAAAACCATGTCGGCGGCCGACGGTTCAGGACCGCCCGACATTGGATCATAGGCCCGTACCTCACAGGCCTTTTCCAGAACGGCGCGCCGCTTTTCGTTGGGTTCGGCGATCCACAAATCCTTACACCCCTGATCGGCCAGGACCATCGCGGTCAGCACGCCAATCGCACCACCTCCCAGCACGATGCAGCGCCCTTCGGCAATCGGGCGGCGTGCTGTCTTGCGCGCCACCTCAACTGCGTGCACGCAAACAGCCAGAGGTTCAGCCAGTGCGGCATCTTCATCACTGATATCATCTGCCAGCGGATAGAGATTGGCTTCGCTGGCCACGGTCTGCTCCGCATAGGCACCGGGCAATTGCATGCTCATCAACTGGCGGTCGGCACACAGATGGTCATCGCCGGCCAGGCAATGGCGACAGCTGCCGCAGGTATGCAACGGGTTAATCGCCACGCGCTGACCGGCATATTTGCCGCTGCGCGGAATGCCAACGGATTCGTGGCCGAGGATCAGTGGAGGTACCCGTCGCTCATCGTGACCGTGCCATGCGTGCATGTCGGACCCGCATATCCCGCAATGTGATATGTCCAGATGGACCTGCCCGTCTCCGGCAACCGGGTCCGGCGCATCGCGCAGTTCCGATTGCATGGTTCCGGTGTAATAGAGCGCACGCATGACTGATCTTCCTATTCAATACCCAGATCAAAATTTTCGCCCGGGAAGTATTTGCGCATGCGGGCATCACCGGCCCGGGCATGGGCTTCCATGCCTTCGAGCCGCGAAATGCGTGCCGCTGCCTGACCAACTTCGCGGTTGGCTTCCGGGGTCATTCTCTGGGTTGTTACAACTTTCATGAACTTATGCACCGACAGGCCGCCCGTATAGTGGGCCGCCCCCTTGGTGGGCAGAATATGGTTGGTGCCGGAACATTTGTCGCCATAGGTGACCGTGGTTTCTTCACCGATGAACAGGGATCCATAAGAGATCAGATTGTCAGTGTACCAGTCGTTTTCCGCCGTATGCAGTTCCAGATGCTCAGAGGCATATTGGTCGGAAATCCTGGCGGCTTCTTCCTTTGTGTCGCAGAGGATGACCTCGCCATAGTCGCGCCAGGATATGGTTGCCGCTTCACGGGCCGTGTCTGGCAGAGCGCGGATCAGACCATCCATCAGCGCCATCGTGTCATCGGCCAGTTTCTGCGAGGTGGTGAACAGCCAGGCTGGCGAATCCAGACCATGTTCGGCCTGCGACACCAGGTCTTCTGCGACCAGCTGCGGGTCGGCGGTTTCGTCAGCAATGATGCCAATCTCGGTTGGACCGGCAAACATGTCGATACCGACGCGGCCATAGAGCATGCGTTTGGCTTCGGCGACGAAGCGATTGCCGGGTCCGGCCAGGAAATTGGCCGGTTTGCCGGTGAACAGACCGAAGGTCATGGCTGCAATGCCCTGCACCCCGCCGAGCGCCAGAATGTGGTCTGCGCCACACAGATTCATCGTGTAGAGGATCGCCGGATTGATGCCCTCGCCTGGCTTTGGCGCGGAGCAGGCAACGACATTTTGCACGCCGGCTTCCTTGGCGGTGCCAACAGACATGATGGCAGAGGCCACATGGGCATAGCGGCCACCAGGCACGTAGCAACCAGCGGTCTCCATCGGGATCAGCTTCTGGCCAGCCCAGAGGCCAGGAGACAATTCAGTTTCAAATTCGGAGATCGATGCACGCTGGGCCTGTGCGAATTTGCGCACCCGGTCATAGGCGAACTGGATATCGTCTTTCAATTGCTGAGAAACCTTGGCGCTGGCAGCTTCAACCTCTTCCGGCGTTACAACGATATTGCCGGTGAAATTGTCGAGCTTTTCACCATAGGCGCGGGCTGCATCCTCGCCGCCAGCTTCAATCTCGGCCAACATGGTGGACACGATCGTGCGGGTTTCATCTTCACCTGTTGTGGGGCTTTTCTCAGCCTTTTTGACATAGGTAATGGCCATGACGTTGCATGCTCCTGAATAACAGATTGAATTTAGAGGGTGGGAGGCCGGGTGACCTCCCAGCCCATATTAGTCTCCGTAACCGGAATAGCTGAAGAAGCCTGGCGAACCTGCTGATGACAGGAAGTCCGGCAACCACAGGGCAAAGCCCGGGAAGATGAAGATCAGGGCCAGGCCGATGACCTGGATGACCATGAACTGCATCATGCCCAGATAGATGTCGCTCAAATCCCATTCCGGCACGACGCCCTTGAGGAAGTAGGCCGACAAAGCCACCGGCGGACTGAGCCAGGCGGTCTGCAGGTTCACCGCTACAAGGATGGCAAACCAGACCAGATTGACACCCAGGCTTTCCAACAATGGCACCAGAATTGGCACGATGATCAATACGATCGGCACCCATTCCAGCGGCCAGCCCAGCAGGAAGACCAGCGCCATGACGAAGATCAGCATGGCGGCGGTCGACAGTTCGAAGGACAGCAGCAACTCGGTCAAGAATTTCGGTGTGCCCAGATTGGAGAACACCGCTCCGAAGAAGTTGGATGCAGCCACCAGGAACATGATCAGAACGGTGATTTCCAGCGTTTTGATCAGCGCGTCGTAGAAACGTCCTGCGGTCAGTTTGCGATAGCCAAGTGACAGCAGGATAGAGCCCAGGGCGCCACAGGCAGAAGCTTCAGCAGGCGTTGCCCAACCGGCCAGGATGGAACCGAGAGCAAAGGCAATCAGCACCGTTGGCGGCACCAGACCCATGAAGAATTCATACCAAAGGTCTGAGAAGAAGAAGCCACCGGGCCGCGCCTTGCGGGACCATTGATAGATTCCAAACATCACACCAATCCAGGCGATCGGTGCCAACAGACCAGCCAGCGGGAATATCGCCAGTTCACCGTTTGCACCGGCAACCATCAGCCAGATCAACATGCCCATCCCGACGCCAACGGCGGCGACTTCAAGGATGTAGTAAGGCGACGTTTCCGGCTGCTCATCTTCGGGCAGGATTGGTCCGAGACTTGGATTGATCATGCAGCGACCTAGCGCGTAGATCATGTAGAGGACAGCCAGCAGGATGCCCGGCACAATCGCCGCGCGGAACAGATCCGTCACCGGCACTTCAAGCACCGGCCCCATGACGATCAGCATGATTGATGGCGGGATCAGGATGCCCAGTGTGCCACCGGCGGTAATTGTACCGGCGGCCAGCTTCACATCGTAACCCGACTTGTTCATCGTCTTCGCCGCCATGATGCCCAGAATGGTCACCGAAGCGCCCACGATACCGGTGGCAGCAGCAAAGATGGTCGACACGAACAGCACCGCGATATAAAGCGCGCCGCGGGTCCGAGACATCATCAACTGTACCGCGTTGAACAGACGTTCCATCAGGCCAGCCTGTTCCATCATGATGCCCATGAAGATGAACAAGGGCACGGCAACCAGCTGATCATCCAGCATGGTGGAGTTCACCTGCAGGGTCATCAGGAAGAAAGTCACCGCGGAATTGGTGCCCCATGAGCCAAAGGTAAAGGCCAGGAAAACCAGCGTGAACGAGATCGGGAAGCCGACAAAGATCGAGAACAGCATCGCCGCCAGCATCAGCAGGCCGATGGTCGGCTTTTCAAAATCAAACAGGCCCGAGCCGCCGGCAACCGCATCCCACCAGTCATCGAATGGAACCGACTTGCCGTAGAAAGTTGTCACGAAGACGATGGCCAGAAGGACCAGGTAGAAAGGCAACAAACGAACGAAGAGCCGCTCACGCTCCTTGCCCATCTGGTGGAAGGCCCGGAACAATTCCGGCAGGCCCTGCAACAGCAGCAGGAAGGCACCAACTGGCATTGCCAGGCGGGCTGGCCACAGGATCGGCGCCCAGGTTGAGTCCATTGTGGTCTCACCTTTCAGGAAGGCATCCCACCAGAAATCGGCGGCCGACCAGAAGAACAGCAGCATGGCCGGGAAATAAAACAACAGATAGAGCGTCGCATCGACGGTTGCCTGGGTCTTCGGGGTCCAGTTGCGGAACAGGAAATCGGCGCGAATATGTACGCCACGCATCAGCGCGTAACCGGCACCGATCATGAACAGGACACCGCCTGTCATGCGCGATATGTCATAGGCCCACAGCGTCGGTCCGAGGCCAATGGAAATGGCAAATTCATTCATGCCCCAGCCGGTGAAAGTACCGAACAGCGTACGGGACACCACTTCAAAAACCATGACGAAGATCAATGGCACCAGCAGCAGGCAGATCAGCCGGCCCGCCCACAAATTGAGCACGTCAATGAACGCCGTGATCGGGCGCTGCCAGGGGGTCATGTCTTCCGGTGTTTGTCCGGGCTCCTCGGCCCGGCGCTCGGCGATCAATTCATCTGTGATATCAAGATCGTCAGGAATTACCTCTTCGGCCATTCGACTTCCTCCCCGTGGGTGTTACTTATCTTATTGTTCTTCTTCTTAATTTGTCAGCCCCACCCTCCAAGACCGGTCCCGGTCAAGGCGCTCACAAATTAAGAAGGGGCGGAGCCGTGTGCTCCGCCCAATCTTGATGATGGCTTACTTCAGAGTGTCAGCGAAAGCTTTACCCAGAGCAGCGTTAGATGCCTGTGCACCGGCCCAGAATGGAACGGCGACTTCAGCAAAGGCTTTCTGGCTGTCGTAGACTTCCTTGAAGAAGGCGTTTTCAGCAGCGTTTTTCTCCAGCAGAGCTTTCGCAGCATTCATATATGCTGGGAAGTAATCGGCCGGGGTATCGTGCAGCTGAACACCGTGGTTTTCAGTCAGGTCTTTCAGTGCCTTACCGTTCTCGTAAATGCGGTAAGACATGGCTTTTGAAAGTGATGCATTAGCAGCAACTTCAATAGCTTTTTTCTGATGGTCGGTCATGCCGTTATAGACATCGCCATTGATGTACATATCGGCGTTAACAACAACCTGGTGAAGACCCTGCAGGTAGTAGTGCTTCAGGACTTTCTGGAAACCGAACACGGAGTCAGGCTTCGGGCAGCACCATTCAGCAGCGTCGATTGTGCCTTTTTCCAGAGCTGGCAGAATGTCACCGCCACCCATGGCGACTGATGCAACACCGATGTCCTTATAGGCCTGGCCAGGAATTCCTGGAGGCGTACGGAAGCGGTATTTGCGGAAGTCAGCCATAGACTGGATTGGCTCTTTGAACCAACCAAGAGCTTCCGGACCAACTGGCTGCAGCATGAAACCTTTGACGTTCATGCCCATTTCGTCCCACAGCTTGTCATAAAGCTCTTTACCGCCAGCGAACTGGAACCAGGCCAAAAATGCCAGGTTGTCCATGCCGATACCACCGCCAGCAGGCGGGGAGCCAAACAGAGCAGCGGCTGGGTGTTTACCGGACCAGTAGTGGGTCCAGGCAAAGCCGCCTTCAACGAGGCCCTTATCAACGGCGTCGAGTGTTTCTTTAACACCAACAACGGCGCCAGCAGGCAGTACTTCGATTGTTACCGGGTCGTTGGCAGTCAGAGCCAAAACGTCAGCAGCAAAGTTTTTCAGCATAACAACTTCGTCACTCTTGGCCGAAATCACGGACTGAATGCGAATGTTGACGGGTTCAGCGATGGCAGCAGTCGCGACGGACGCCACCAGAGCAGTTGCGGCAAAGGTTTTGCCGAGTTTAGCAAGAACAGACATGGTATTCCTCCCTGTTGTCTCTCTTCGTTCCTTCGACGAAAGTGATGCCATCATGTGTCCCGCCGAAGGCTCGGGATGATGCGCTTCCACCACAATTATTTTGATCCGCCAAACTGAAGCGGATCAAAGCTTTATTCAGACACCTCCATTCAGATATGCCAGAATTCCGTTAGCCGGGTCCCAGATGCCCCGGTAGAACATTTCGCCGGCCACATAGACCAACACGAACAGGCCGACCCAGGATATCCATGGATATTTGGTCAGCAATTTCATGATCAGCGTGGCGGCAAAGGCCATCAAAAGGATCGCCAGGCCGAGCCCAAACACCAGCATTTGGGTGTTTCCGTCGGCGATCGCCGCGACAGCCAGAACGTTGTCGATCGACATTGATACGTCAGCCAAAGTGATCGTCCACAGGGCCTGCGCCATCGTCCGACGCGGCTTGCCGGTATAGCCCTGCTCTTCATCTTCAGCGACTTCCAACGCCTCAGCAGCGGCTTCGTCATGATTGGCGCGGATTTCCCGGTAAAGGCCCCAACAGACCCAGAACAGCAGCAATGCACCGACCAGCAAAAGACCTGGAATGCCCAGCAGCTTGGTAGCAATTACAGCAAACACGATTCGCAGAACCGCCGCGACGATCATGCCGAACATGATCGCCTTTTTACGCAGTTCCGGCGCTAGACCTGCTGCGGCCATGCCGATAATCAGCGCGTTGTCACCGGACAACACAATATCGGCAATTATGATCGCTCCAAAATCTAAAACAGTATCAAGCATTAAGCGGCATCCTCTAGAATGAAATCGGACACCCTCTCGCCAATCATGATTGCCGGCGCATTGGTATTGCCGGAAACAATGATGGGCATGATGGAAGCGTCCGCGACTCGTAGTCCGTCCACTCCATGTACTTTCAAGCGTGAATCCACAACCGCCATGTCATCATTGCCCATTTTGCAGGTACCCGTCGGGTGATAGATGGTGGTTGCCGTGTTGCGGGCCCAGTCGAGAATGGCTTCATCGTCGTTTTCGCCAACCGCCTTGCCCGGCGCGTATTCTTCGATAATTTCCGACCTGGCTGGCTCAAATCCGGCAATGCGGCGGGCGATCTTGATGCCGTCAACAATGGTCTGCTGATCAAGCGGTGTCGCCAGATAGTTGGGATGTATGATGGGGTGATCTTCGATATTGGCCGAACTCAGTTTCAGATGGCCGGCGCTTTCCGGGCGCATCTGCAAAACCGAAGCGGTGAAGGCGTCGAAGGGATGGGTGCCGGTGCCGACCTTGTCGGTGGAAAATGGTTGCAGGTGAAACTGGATGTCCGGCGTTGCCAGCTCCTTGCGGGTTTTCAGATAGCCCGTTCCCAGGCTCGCCGCCATGGTCATTGGCCCGGTCCGCTTCAGCGCATATTCCAGAGCAATGAAAGCCTGCTTCCACAAGGAATTGGTTTCGGTGTTGATGGTCGATGAACGGCATTTAAAGATCGGACGGGCTTGTAGATGGTCCTGCAGATTCTGCCCGACACCTTTCAGTTCGGTACGCACCTCGATGCCGTTTGCAGTCAGATTTTCTCCTGGACCATATCCCGACAACATCAGAATTTGCGGCGAACCGATGGCACCGGCTGACAGAACCACCTCGCGCCGGGCGCGGACTGTCTTTTGCGAACTGCCCTGCATCACTTCGATGCCGACCGCGCGACCTTCCTCGACAATCACTTTCTTGGTCAGCATGCCAGTCAATACCGACAGATTGGATCGATTGCGCACCGGGGTGAGATAGGCTTTGGCGGCCGAACAGCGCTGACCCTTGTCGGCGGTCAGCTGAAAATAGCCCATGCCCTCCTGGGTCTCGCCGTTATAGTCGTCATTGTAGGGGTAGCCAGCCGCCTGCGCCGCCTCAACATAGGCGTCCACGGAATCGCGGCTCAGCCGTGTTGCTGAAACCGACAGCGGGCCTTCACCACCGCGCATGTCTGAAGCACCACCTTCCCAGCTTTCGGCGCGCTTGAAACATTTCAACACATCGTCCCATCCCCAGCCGACATTGCCGAGTTGGCGCCATTGTTCGTAATCTTCCTTCTGGCCACGCACATAGAGCAGGCCATTGACCGACGAGCAGCCGCCCAAAACCTTGCCCCGTGGCCAATTGATGGAACGGCCGTTCAGGCCCGGGTCCGGTTGGGTAACATATTGCCAATCCAACTTTGGATGACCCATGGTTTTGAAATAGCCAACGGGAATATGAATCCAGGGCGACCGGTCGCGGCCCCCCGCTTCAACCAGCGCAACGGAGTATTTGCCGGACTGCGACAGGCGATGAGCCAATGCGCAGCCGGCTGAACCAGCCCCAACGATGACAAAGTCAAATTCCAATCGGCTCCCTCCGATCGTTTACCCACAGTCGCCTGAAACGGTAAAACCGAGGTTTTGGTCTCATTTTTCGACTTTTTTCGATTTTACTCTTGACTAAAACCAAAAAATGAGACTTTTTGTCTCGTTAATTATCAAATCACGCTTCAAGGCGTGTTGCAATGCCCAACCGCTACTTTTTGTCGAGTCGCTTGGAAAATGTGGATGAGTGCCATGAAAGCTGAAGAACGTGTCGCCACCAATTTGAGAACCCTGTTGATCCTCGAGGCAGTTGCCCGATCGGACCGCCCTTTGTCGCCAACCGAAATCAACAACCACGTGGGATTGCCAAAGCAATCCATCCATCGCCTATGCCAGACTTTGGTGGATGAAGGTTTCCTGATTCGAGAGGTCAGCGGCAAGAAGCTGGAGGCCGCACCACGCACCCTGCGCATGGCGCGGGGACTGACGACATCGCGTCATCTCAACATTGCCCGCCACCAGGTATTGATGTCGATCTCGGCGCAGACCCGGGAAACCGTCAACTTTGTTGTGCCGGAACTGGATGGCATGACTTATCTCGACAGGGTGGAGACGGACTGGATTTTCCGCATTGAATTGCCCATCGGGTCGCGTGTGCCATTCCACTGTACGGCCAGTGGCAAATGCTATCTGGCCAGCCTCGATGCCAAACATTTCAGTCATCTGGCCAATGCGATTCATTTTGAACCCCGCACGCCGACCACGATTACCAGCAAGGAACGACTCAACGCCGAAGTGCAGGAGGTGCGCGAACGGGGATACGCCATCGACAATGAGGAATTGTTCAAGGACATGTGCGCACTTGCGGTGCCGGTCAATGATGCTGACGGCAATTTTCTTGCCGCCCTTGCCTATCACGGACCGACCCAGCGTCTGGATGTCGACACTCTGGTTGATCATCTCGACACGATGCGCGAGGGTGCCAAAAAGCTGGCCGATCTGATGCGTTGATCTGACTGGCTGGCCAGGGCCAGAAGATGGAAACATCACGCGGCCGATACCAATATCGGAGTTCGGTTCATGAGCAATCAGCATTTTCAACCGGTATCGGGTTTCGACCTCCCCCGCTTTGCCGGGGTACCGACATTCATGCGCCTGCCCTATTTACGACTAGGCATTGAACTATATGATCAGGTTGATATAGGTCTGGTTGGGGTTCCCTGGGATGGCGGCACCACGAACCGTCCCGGCGCCAGGCACGGACCGCGCCAGTTGCGTGACATGTCAACAATGATCCGGGCGGTCCATCCGGTATTGCTGACCAAGCCATTTGAATTGTGCAATTGCGCTGATCTGGGCGATGTATCGCCCAATCCAGCCGACCTGATGGCCAGCCTCCAACGGGTCAGCACGTTTTACACCCGGCTCAAGCGAGACAATATCGTGCCGCTGACCGCCGGTGGAGATCACCTCATATCACTGCCGATTCTGCGCGGCCTGGCCCAGGACAGGCCGGTTGGCATGATCCATTTCGATGCCCATACCGACCTGTTCAATGAATATTTTGGTGGTACTAAATACACCCATGGCACGCCGTTCAGACGGGCCATTGAAGAGGGACTTCTCGACCCCAATCGGGTGGTGCAGATCGGTATCAGAGGCACCATGTATGATGGTGAGGACATCGAATTCGGTCGCGCCAACGGCGTCACAATACTGATGATTGAAGATCTGATGGCGCGCGGCGTCGACGACATTATGCAGCAGGCGCGCAACATTGTCGGCGATCATCCGACCTATTGTTCCTTCGACATTGATTTTATCGATCCGGCCTTCGCCCCTGGCACCGGAACGCCAGAGATCGGTGGACCAGATACGTTTACCGCCCAGCAGATGGTTCGCCAATTGCGTGGTCTCAACCTGATTGGCGCCGATGTTGTGGAAGTGTCGCCGCCCTTCGATGCTTCCGGTGGAACCGCCTGGGTTGGGGCATCCATCATGTTTGAACTGCTGTGCGTATTGGCTGAGGCAAAGGCCGCATCGGGCTGAAGATTACCCGTTGCGATGACAATCTGACGGATGGTCAATTTAATGCCGCATTTGTGCTTTTGATGCTGCTAGCTCGCCTCTTGGAACGATTTACACTTCGTTAACCCGTTTTGTTGAGCCGCAGTTAAGAGCCTTTGGTTATCAATTAGTCACCAAAGCCGTATCAATTTGATCTTTGACAGGAGTCCGGCTCATGCGCCTGACCAATTCGACCTATTCGACCACGAAATTCGCCATCATGCTGCCATTGGCCGCCATGCTCGCCATCGCAGGTTGCGCGAAGAAACAAAATCTGCCCGACAATGCTTCCCAGCTGGGTATCGGGGCCAATGCGGCCAAACCTGGCACCAGCCAGGACTTTACCGTCAATGTTGGCGACCGGGTGTTTTTCACCACCGATTCCTCAACGCTGACAGCTGAGGCCCGCGGCATTCTGGACAGACAAAGTGTCTGGCTGAACAAATATGCTTCCTATCGCATCACCATTGAGGGCCATGCCGATGAACGCGGCACACGCGAATATAACCTGGCACTGGGTGCCCGGCGCGCTGCAGCCACCAGAGATTATCTCTCCGCCCGCGGTGTTTCCAGAAATCGCATGAAGACCATATCCTTCGGCAAGGAGCGTCCGGTGGCCGTGTGTAACGACATATCCTGCTGGTCACAAAACCGCCGCGCAGTCACCGTCCTGGGTGGCGGCAACAGCTAAGCCCGCAGCGCAGGGCCAGATTTTCCATATCAAAGCCATCGGGGCCACATAATTGTGACCCCGATGGACTGTTCAAGGGCCATTGATTCATGCTCAATTGGCGCTGAAGTTTTGGCGTATTTCGGCCAGAATTACTGCTAAACTTGATCTCCAAACGAAGGGGACACCGAGATGAAGTCAATCCTATGCATCGCCGTGACCGTGGCGATTGTCAGCTGGACATCGCTGGCAAATGCACAGCGTCTGGTACCGCCAGGCGACGTATCGTCTATCACCGAGCTTGCACAAACGGCTGACACGTTTCGGGTCAACGAGCTAGAAGAGCAGATTCGCCAGCTCAACGGCAAAGTCGAGGAACTGAACTTCCTGCTGCTTCAATTGCAGGAAAAAATCCGGATGATGGAAGAGGAAACCGAAATTCGTCTGCAGGAGATTGAAGAGAAGCAGTCTGGTCTCGGCGATTCCAATTCCGCAAAAGACACGACATCGGTCGCCGATCTGGACAACAGGGAGCCCGATCGCCTGGGAAAGCCTGATACGTCCGGGGCAACATTGCCTTCGGACGTCGAACCTGCAGACAATCCGGTTTTGACAGAACTGCCCGTGCGTGCAGATGAGCCGCGCGCACTTGGCACGCTGACCTTTGATAAGGATGGCAATGTCGTCGATTCCGGTGCCGCAAATCTGCAATTGTCCGGCCTGCCCGGCATCTTCAATGATGGCAGCGAGGGAAGCGTGGAGGCCGCGGAGTTCGGGGCCACCCCGTTAGAAGTGCTCGCCAGCGGAGTTGGCGAATTGCAGGTGCGCCGCTACAAGCGTGCGCAACAGGCCTTTTCGGCGTTTCTAAAGGCCTGGCCAAATGATCCCGACACCGGCAAGGCCAAATTCTATCTCGGCGAGGCCTACTTCTGGCAGAAGGAATATTACCGCGCCGCCGATTCCCATCTCGACGCCCATAACAATTATCCTGAAGCTGAAACCGCGCCGGAAAATCTGCTGGCGCTCGGTCTTGCCCTTGCCGGCCTCAATCAACGTGAAGTGGCCTGTGCCACCTATGCCGAGGTGCTCAAGCAATATCCCGAGGCCGAACCGCGCCTGGGTGCCCGGGTGCGCGACGAACAAGCGGCGACCAAGTGCTGAAGCCTTCGCCTGACCCTGCCGCCGCCGCCGTCGCCGCCGCAAATTTGGACAGTTTATCCGTTCAATCAGCGGCCGATCTGGAAGCCAGCAACATGCCGGTGGTCGTTGCCGTGTCCGGTGGCAGCGATTCGCTTGCCCTGCTGCATTGGTTGGTAGAGCAGCATCCCACACTCAATCTCCATGTCGCCACTGTCGATCACCGACTTCGCCCGGAATCGGCATCTGAAGCACTGGCCGTTGGCCAGCTTTGCGTTGAACTGCAACTGCCCCACACCACCCTCGTCTGGCAAAATGCCAGCGCGGCATTCTCTGCAATGGCCGCAAACAGTGCCACTGCGCGGCAAGCCCGCTACGATCTGCTGCACGCCCATGCCAAAAGTCTGGGCGCAGGGGCAATTGTGCTGGGGCACACAATGGATGATCAGGCAGAAACTGTCTTCATGCGGGCACAACGGGCGCGGCCCGACAGCGGTACACGCGGCCTGGCCGGCATGGCACAATGGGCCACCTTCAACCGTATCCGACTATGGCGCCCCCTGCTTGGCAAGAGACGCCAGGATTTGCGTGACTTTCTGCAGCAGCGCCAGATCCCGTGGATCGACGACCCCAGCAATCAGGACCCGGGATATGAAAGGATCAGGGTGCGCAAACACCTGGCTGGGCAATTTTCGAAAGCGCCTTCAATCGAAGCCCTGGCGCGCCTCGCCGGCCTGGCTACACGGTCGCGTGGATGGATGAACCGGCAGGTGGCCGACGTGATCGGCAAAAACGTGACTGCCGCCAGCGCTGAAAACCTGATCTTTTCACCAACTGACGATGTGTCTCAAACTGTTATGCGCGAGGTCATTGCCGTGCTGGTCTTGGTCGCCGGCGGACTGCCCCATCGAAGTCCGACCGCCAAACTGGTGCAACTGGCGGAGGCCGCTGCTCGCAAGGACAAGATGACCCTGACTCTGGGCCGCTGCCTGATCAGCACGCGCAACGGTCAGATCAGCGTGCTGAGGGAGAGCCGAAATCTGCCGCTAAAACCCGATAATATCGACAAGGACCTTATCCATGATGGCCGCATCCTTCTGCAACCATCCGCCCCTGGATTTGCGCCACGTCAAAGTCCCCATATTGCCTCCCTGGAGAACTTTCGTCCGGCAGTCGATGATCAGATCTATCAAACTGCAATGGAATTGCTTGATTCCGCGGCTCGATCAAAATAAAGCGACCAATTAACTCATGTTGTCACTTGCACCTTGGCATCGCCCCATTGGCGACCTATCTTGCAAGTAGGGGCAAATTGCCCGACATGATGACAAATAAACTCACCGGCTGGATCCGGCGACCAAGGCAGGAACCTCGTTTATGAATTCCAATTTCCGCAACTTCGCGCTCTGGGGCCTCATTGCCCTGCTGCTGATCGCCCTGTTCCAAATGTTCCAGTCACCCAGTGGCCAGCAGCAGTCGAGTGAAATTGCCTATTCCCATTTCCTCACCGCCGTCGATAATAACCGCGTTAAATCGGTGACCATTACAGGCGATCGCATCACCGGCACCTATACCGATTCAAGTACCCGGTTTTCCACCTACGCCCCCTACGATCCGGAACTGGTGAAACGGCTGGAAGAACAGAATATCGAGATCACCGCCAAGCCGGTGACCGATGGCCGCTCTACTTTCCTTGGAATGCTGATCAACTGGCTGCCGCTGTTGCTGTTGATCGGTGTGTGGATTTTCATCATGCGCCAGATGCAAAATGGCCAGGGCAAGGCGATGGGTTTTGGCAAATCGAAGGCCAAACTGCTGACCGAATCCCAGGGCCGCGTCACCTTTGATGATGTTGCCGGTGTTGATGAAGCCAAGGAAGACCTGGTGGAGATTGTCGACTTCCTGCGCGATCCACAGAAATTCCAACGCCTGGGCGGAAAAATGCCGCACGGGGTGTTGCTGGTGGGTCCTCCCGGAACAGGTAAGACACTGACAGCGCGTGCCGTTGCCGGTGAAGCCAATGTGCCGTTTTTCACCATTTCCGGTTCCGACTTTGTTGAAATGTTTGTCGGTGTCGGTGCCAGCCGCGTTCGCGACATGTTTGAACAGGCGAAGAAAAACGCTCCCTGTATCGTCTTTATCGACGAGATCGACGCCGTTGGTCGCCACCGTGGTGCCGGACTCGGCGGCGGTAACGACGAACGCGAACAGACACTCAACCAGTTGCTGGTGGAGATGGATGGCTTTGAAACCAATGAAGGCATTATCCTGATCGCTGCCACCAACCGGCCCGACGTCCTTGACCCAGCTCTGTTGCGCCCCGGTCGTTTTGACCGTCAGGTTGTGGTTTCCAATCCAGACATTATGGGCCGTGAGGCAATCCTCAAAGTACATGTGAAAAACGTGCCCCTGGCCCCCAATGTTGATCTGAAAGTTGTCGCCCGCGGCACCCCTGGATTCTCCGGTGCCGATCTTATGAACCTGGTCAACGAAGCTGCCCTGCTCGCTGCCCGGCGTGAGAAGCGCCTCGTCACCGCTCAGGAATTCGACGATGCCAAGGACAAGGTGATGATGGGTGCTGAGCGCCGATCCATGGTCATGTCGGAGGAAGAAAAGCGCAACACTGCCTATCACGAGGCTGGGCATGCTCTGGTGGCCATTACAGTGCCGGCGTCTCCGCCGGTTCATAAGGCAACCATCATCCCGCGCGGTCGCGCTCTGGGCATGGTGATGCAGCTTCCTGAACGCGACCAGATTTCCATGTCCTATGAGGAAATGACCTCGCGTCTGGCTGTTATGATGGCCGGTCGCGTTGCTGAGGAACTGACCTTTGGCAAGAAGAATGTCACTTCTGGTGCCCAGTCCGACATCGAGCAGGCAACGCGCCTGGCTCGGGCCATGGTCACCCAATGGGGCTATTCCGATAAACTCGGCAAGGTCGCCTATGGCGAAAACCAGCAGGAAGTTTTCCTTGGCCATTCGGTGGCTCAGTCGAAAAACGTTTCTGAAGAAACAGCCCAGATCATCGACGAAGAAGTTCGTCGCCTGGTTGACGAAGGCTGGGCCGGGGCCAAGAAAATTCTGACCAAGCGCAAGAAAGATCTTGAAACACTGGCTCAGGGCTTGCTGGAATATGAAACGCTGACCGGTAGCGAAATCGATGAATTGCTCGACGGCAAACCACCGGCCCGTGACATGGGTGACGACACGCCGCCAACCCGCGGCAGTGCGGTGCCAAAGTCCGGTGCCAAGTCGCCCAAGGGTAAAGAAGACGGCGCCCCTGGCGACATGGAGCCGCAACCCTCATCCTAACTCACCAATTGCCTGATGGCGGTTGGAAGATGTTAAAACAACCTTAACTGTGGCGGTGGCATTATCTGAATGCCGCCGCCACATTACGTTTAGTTGCCGTATTTGACCTTGGTCGATGCGACACATTCAGTCACAATTTGTGACGTGCCAAGACCGGCCCATTGTAATAGACATTGGCGACCAATCGTCAGATTGCCGCCCGGAGACCTGGCAAAACTCCGGTTTGTTTTTGGGGTGAATAGCGGAACGACATTAATGACAAAACAACGCAAATATTTTGGAACTGACGGCATCCGTGGATATGCCAACAAGTCACCGATGACCGCCGAGACCGCCATGCGCGTCGGCATGGCCGCCGGTGTGGCTTTTACCCGCGGCAACCACCGTCATCGGGTTGTGATCGGCAAGGATACGCGCCTGTCGGGCTATATGATTGAAAACGCCCTGGTGGCTGGATTTACCGCTGCTGGCATGGACGTCTTCCAGCTCGGTCCCGTGCCGACGCCGGCTGTTGCCATGCTGACCCGGTCGCTGCGTGCCGATATCGGCGTGATGATTTCCGCCTCCCACAACGCCTATCATGACAATGGCATCAAACTGTTCGGCCCCAATGGATTCAAGCTCTCCGACCAGATCGAGCATGAAATCGAAAGGCTGATGGATCAGGACCTGACAAACCGGCTGGCCAGCGGCCGGGATATCGGTCGCGCCAGCCGCGTCGACGGTGTCCATGACCGCTATATCGAATTTGCCAAACGTACCCTGCCCAAACAAATGTCGCTTGAAGGCATCCGCGTCGCCATCGACTGTGCCAATGGTGCCGCCTACAAGGTGGCGCCTGCCGCATTATGGGAACTGGGTGCCGACGTTGTCGCCATCGGAACCGAGCCGAACGGCACCAATATCAACGACGAGTGCGGCTCAACCCACACGGCGGCGCTGGCCCGCAAGGTCAATGAAGTGCGCGCCGATATCGGCATTGCCCTGGATGGTGATGCTGATCGCGTCATCATTGTCGATGAGAAAAGCAACGTGGTCGACGGCGATCAATTGATGGCCCTTGTTGCCCAGTCCTGGAAAGAGCGGGATGCGCTGGTCGGCGACGGCATTGTCGCCACTGTAATGTCCAATCTGGGCCTGGAGCGGTTTTTGACCGACCAGGGCCTGTCTCTGCAACGTACCGCTGTTGGCGACCGTTATGTGGTCGAGCACATGCGCAAAAACGGCTTTAATGTCGGCGGCGAACAGTCGGGCCATATTGTCCTGTCCGACTATGCCACCACCGGTGATGGACTGGTGGCAGCCCTGCAGGTCCTGTCTGTTGTGCAGGCCTGGGACAAGCCGGTCAGCGAAGTCTGTGCCCGCTTTGAGCCGGTGCCACAGGTGCTGAAAAATGTGCGCTACGATTCCGGCGACCCGCTGAACGACAAGACGGTGATCGAATCGATTGATGATGCCCGTTCACGTCTGGCCAATTCCGGCCGCCTGGTTATCCGTACTTCCGGCACCGAGCCGCTGATCCGGGTGATGGCGGAAGGCGATGACGAACACCTTGTTCACGAGGTTGTCGACAATATCTGCTCTACCTTGAAGAAGGTTGCAGCGTAACACTTTGCAGTCTTTCTCGAGATTGACTTGTCGGCACAGACTTGTTCAATAGCGGCTTCTTGCCATCCAATTGATCAGCTCTCATGTCTCAGCTCTTTTCACCCGCAAATCTCGGTTCGCTTGCGCTCGACAACCGCATTGTTGTTGCACCCATGTGCCAATATTCAGCCATCGAAGGTTCGATGACCGACTGGCATTTGATGCATCTGGGCCAGTATGCCGTGGGTGGTGCGGGTCTGGTCTTTGTTGAGGCCAGCGGCGTGGAAGCGACGGGGCGCATTACACCGGGCTGTCCGGGCCTCTATAGCGACGAAAACGAGGCTGCGATGGCCCGGGTGATCAAGTTTTTCCGCGACTATGGAGCGGCAAAAATCGGCATCCAGCTGGCCCATGCGGGCCGCAAGGCATCCGCCGATCTGCCCTGGAATGGCGGCGCGGCGCTTACCGCCGACAACGGGGCCTGGGAAACTTCCGCTCCTTCCGCCCTGCCCTATGCCGATGGCTGGCACACACCGACTGCTCTGGATATCGCGGGGCTGCAGCGAGTAAAACATGCCTTTGTTCAGGCGGCTGAACGTGCCGTTCGTCTCGGCTTTGACGTCATCGAAGTGCATGCGGCCCATGGCTATCTGCTGCATCAGTTTCTGTCGCCGATTTCCAATCAACGCGATGACGAGTATGGTGGGTCGCTTGAAAACCGGATGCGGTTTCCCCTGGAGATTTTCCGCGCGGCGCGCGATGTCGCACCCAACACCCCTGTGGGTGTTCGGTTTTCTGCCACCGACTGGGTGAAAGACAGTGGTTGGGCGCTGGAAGAATCGACCCGTTTTTCAGCCGAGTTGAAAAAAGCCGGGTGTGATTTCATCGATGTCTCTTCCGGTGGCAATTCGCCGTTGCAGAAAATTCAGGTGGGCGCTGGTTATCAGGTTGGATTTGCCGACCATATTCGCCGCGAAACCGGGCTCACAACCATGGCCGTCGGCATGATCACTGATCCCCGCCAGGCCGAGACCATCGTCTCTACCGGCCAGGCCGACTTTGTCGCGCTGGCAAGGGGCATGTTGTATGACCCCCGCTGGGCCTGGCATGCAGCCGAGGTCCTGCGGGCCCAGGCCAGCTTCCCGCCGCAATATATGCGCAGCCATCCGACCCTGCAGGGTGAACCTATTCCGGGCAATCCACCGAAGAAATAACCGAACAATCAGACGATCGGCGCGCGCTGACCAACGATCCAGCGGAAAACATCGTAATAGTCGAACACCAAAGCTGCGGTGCAGGTGAGCCCCAGCGCGACCATGATCACCCAATAAAACCGCGATGGCGGATTGTCGCGCAATCGCCGCCACAGATAGATCACCAGTGGAGTCCAGAACACCACATGGACAATGCCAAGAAGCCGTACCATGCCCATCTGCGAATGCATCCAGGTCATGATCGCAACCACCACCACCGTCGAGCCCAGCATGTAGAGACCAAGCCCACGGGTTGTTTTGCCGATCAACAACGCGACCGTGGATACCACCAGCACCATTCCGATAAAATCCATCCACATCTGCACCCATTGCGGCAGTTTTTGAACATCGGCGTCAAACGCCTGAAAAGCTTCCATGATTTTTGACTTCTCCAGTTGGGTCACAACAAATATCGGGACCGGATAATAGGCTGCTGGGCAAGGGCTGAATAGAGGTTATTTGACGGATCTTCGGCAAGGCGGTGATGCAAAACAAGGCCGCACAATCACTGACCGAAAATGAACCCTGGCTGTCCGGCCCCCATGTCTGGCATGTGACCACTGCATTGTCGCCTCCAAGATATTCCGCGTTATCCGTCTCGTCCGGGTTCGTTCGGATCGCTGGAGAACAGGGCAATCTTGTTACCTTGAGGGTCGCGCAGGTAACCAACATAAAAATCAGCTCCATAGGAGTCTCGAAAGCCGGGCTGCCCCTCGTCAAAGCCACCAGCGGCAAGTGCAGCGGCGTGCAGATCGCGAACTTGCTTTTGACTGCGAGCTTCAAACGCGACCATGGCACCATTCCCCGCCGAGGCCGGCTTTCCGTCAAAGGTTGGTTTAACGTAGAAATCGGGAAGAACGGCAGACTGTCCCGGTTCTACGGGCAACGCGTAGCTGAGACCATCAGGACCTTCCGTAACGCCATAGCCAAGGGGTGGCAGCAATGACGCGTAAAACCGTTTCGCGCGGTCCATATCATCGGCACCGACGGTGACATAGGCAATCATGGCGCGTGTTTCCTTTGCAGAAACTTGGTTCTTGCGGCGAGACCACAATATCAGATCATCTTTCAATCTGCACAATACGCCATCATCTTCTGCAACCGGCCTTATCAACTGGCCCGGACCCAAAGAGCCCTCCAAGATTAGCAATAGCCTTCAGCGCCAAGCCACTGCGCTCTTGAATAACGGTCGCCATGGGCCCAGCCAACCGGCAGAACCCGATCAATCGCCGCCAGGTCATCGCCACTCAGCTCCAGCGCTGCCCCGGCAGTCAATTGCTTCAGGTGGCCCGATGAGCGGGTGCCGGGAATCGAGAACAAATGGTCACCGCGTGCCAACACCCAGGCCATGGCCAATGCCGGCGACGTGGTGCCCATATCGGCAGCTAAGACTTTGAACTCTGACACTTTTTCAACATTCCTGCTGAAATTGGGTTCGCTGAATCGCGGCGTATCATAGCGGAAATCGATCTTTTCGAACTTCGCTGGATCGGGGGTTTCCTGAGCAAATATTCCACGGCCCATCGGTGAAAAAGCAACAAAGGCCGTTCCAACCTCTTTGCAGGTCTGCAGCATGCCCAGATCCGGATAGCGCGACCACAGGGAATATTCGTTCTGCACCGCCATCACCTCGCCACATGCCGACGCCCGTCTTAAGGAATAGGGGGCAATTTCGGAAAATCCGATGCCGCCGATCTTGCCTTCCTGTTTGAACCGCAGCAGCGTTTCCATCACCTCTTCAATGTCGATATCGGGATCGCGACGGTGGATGTAGTACATTTGCACATGCTCAACGCCGAGACGACGCAGGGACTTTTCGAGTTCTTCGCGCAGATAGTCGGCATCGTTTCTGAACCAGCGTTCCTTGGTCTCCGGATTGCGGTACAGCCCACCCTTAGTGTGAATGGAGAATTTTCCCGGATTGTCCTTGATGAAGCGGCCAATGATTTCCTCAGACAGACCCATGCCATAAACATTGGCAGTGTCGAGAAAGGTGATCCCCTCATCGATGGCGGTTTTTAGTGTCTCTATGGATTCAGCCTCGTCGGTGGGGCCATAGGCGCCGGTGAAATTCCAACAGCCAAGACCGATTTCAGAGACAAGCGGGCCATTACGGCCAAGGGAACGTTTTTTCATGGAACAAATATGGGTTGGAGACTTAACCTTCCAACTCTGCGTGAAAGGCGGTGATTTGCCAAGGCTTGAGGCCGCCAAAGGCCCTAAAGCACCTGCAACACGTGGATAAAGCCCAGAATATCGTCTTTGTCATAGACGAATCCGGCAAAGGGCGGGCTGACTTCCACCGGTCTGACCAGGCCCGCCTTTTCCTGCTCGCGCAATTTGTCGGCAAAACCGTTTTCTTCAAATACCGATTGGCGGATATTGAATATGGCATAGCCTCCGGGACGGGTGATACGGATTAGTTCATCGAGGCTGGAGGCCGGCGCATGGCCGGTGGTGAAGACCCCGGCGCTGATAAAGGCGGCAAAATGATCGTCCGGCCAGGGCAACGTCTCGCCAAGAACCGCCGATTTCAAATCATCATAACAGCCTTTGGATCGGGCAATTTCCAGCATCTGATCTGACATGTCTGTACCGGCCAGGCCGGTATAGCCAAGGGCCTGCAGATAGGGCCCGGACAGGCCCGTACCGACGCCTGCATCGAGGATCGGCCCCTCCCCCTTCGGCAAATAGCGGGCGACAAAGGAGGTGATGAAAAAGGGTAGAATATAGCCCTCCTCCAGCAGATCGCGGTCATAGCGGCGGGCCCATTCGCCATAGGCTGATGACAGTTCTTCGGTGTTTTTCGCGTCATAAACGCGTTGCAGCATTTCAGAATGTTCGCTCATCGTCCTGTCAATTGCCGGATTGATTTGGGCAATCATACCGCGGACGGCGAGCAATACAAAACTGTGAGATCAAGGCCGGAAACAAAAAGCCCGGCACGAAGGCCGGGCTCTTGGAATTGAAATCCTGTTTTAAATCAGGCGCTTTCGGCGAAATCCATGTCTTCGATCTCGCGCAGCACATAACCGCGGCCCCAGACAGTTTCGATATAATTCTTGCCGCCTGTGGCAGATGCAAGTTTCTTGCGCAGCTTACAGATGAACACGTCGATGATTTTCAGCTCGGGCTCGTCCATGCCACCATAGAGATGGTTGAGGAACATTTCCTTGGTCAGCGTCGTGCCCTTGCGCAGCGACAGCAGTTCCAGCATCTGATATTCCTTGCCAGTCAGGTGGACACGCTGGCTGTTTACTTCGACGGTCTTGGCATCGAGGTTCACTTTCAGATCGCCGGTTGTGATAACCGATTCGGCATGGCCCTTCGAGCGGCGAACAATCGCCTGGATGCGGGCAACCAGCTCGTCTTTATGGAACGGCTTGGTCATATAGTCGTCGGCGCCAAATCCGAGGCCGCGAACCTTGTCTTCAATACCGGCCAGGCCGGAGAGAATGAGAATGGGCGTCTTCACCTTTGACAGACGCAGGGTGCGAAGCACTTCGTAACCCGACATATCCGGCAGGTTCAGGTCCAGCAGAATGATGTCATAATCATAAAGCTTGCCCAGATCGACACCTTCTTCCCCAAGATCGGTGGTATAAACGTTGAAGCTCTCAGACTTCAGCATCAGTTCGATTGACTGTGCGGTGGCGCTGTCGTCTTCAATCAGCAAAACTCGCATTTCATTCCCCTTAAAGGAGCGTCCCGACCGGTACGGTACCGATTCTGGAGGCCGTTATCTCTAAAACTCGAACTCAACGCTATGACAGAATGGTTAACAAAAGATGATTCTTAATGGCAAGTGCTTATTGCAAGAATCTAGAACTATCCGACAAACCTTTGAATTCATTTATTTTTTCTGATTTGATCATGGTTAATGTTTTACTTCAACTCAATCAAACTGCCTCAGAACAAACACAAATCTGACAAATCAGTAGAAATCTACCAGGTGATTTGCGCCCATTAAGCTTGCGCGAACCTGATAGGGTTTCCTTCATCAGTATTAACCAGCCAGGTAAACGACGCGTTAATGCGCAACGCTTTTGAAAGGTTTGTGAAGAAAACCTTTCACGCACTTGCCGACGCATAACAAAGTGATGATTAGCGTCGACCAGTATGATGCCCATTTAGGGGTCAGCTGTTTCCACCCCCTATCAGTCATTAGCCGTCCGTTCGGCACCCAAGTCGTGGATTTTACGCCATTAATGCCAATAAAAATGATCGTCGGTAGGTAAATTTTTAACGATCATGGGTGATAGTCGAATTTCCGGTGTGCGTTTTTCTGCCGGGGAGTAGCGGAGTATTGAGTATGAAATCGCGTGAGAGCGTTCTTCGTCTGAAAAGATTTCAGGTGCAGGAAAAAGCCCGACAAGTGGCACAAATCGAGACCATGATCTCGCAATTCAAATCCATGGCAGATGATCTGGTTTCCCAGATTGCCTACGAAGAGAAAAAGGCCGGGATCGACGACGTCAATCACTTTGCCTATCCGACCTTCGCCAAGGCAGCACGGTTGCGCCAGGACAATCTGCAGATTTCCATTCAAGACCTTCACGATCAGCAGGCCGCCGCCAAGCTGGCGCTGGAAGAGGTTCAGGAAGAACTCACCAAGGCAGAAAAGCTGGAAGAGCGTGATGGCAAGTCCATCGAGCCGGAACAGCCGAAGAGCTATGAACAAGCCGGCATGATTGGCTGACTTCGCCTGGGGTGCAAAACGCACAAATGCCTAAACAGCAGCGCCGCTTGAATTTGTCAGCGGCGCTTTTGCTGTTCCTGGAACGCATCAATAAGGGCATGATAGGTGTCGTCTGGTTGCCCGGGGTAGAGCAGTCCGTCCAGTTGCAGCCATTTCTGCGCCGAATCCGTCCAGATATGACCTACCGGATGCAGCCATTGCTTCTGGTCCAGGGTTCCAGCCTTGATACTTGATCCCGAATCCGCCCCCCTGCCCCGATGAATCACCCTGGTTCCGCAATCGGGACAGAATACGCCCTCCACAGCGACCGGCTTGCTGGGATCGCGGATATAGGCTTCATATCGACCCTCAACTTCCACCCCATCAGCGGCAACCCGTAGCGACATGCCAAAGGCGCTCGCCGCCTGGCCCTGGCATTCGGTGCAATGGCAGCAATACAGCGTCGTTGGCATTTTGGTGACCCGATAGCGCAGCTGACCGCATTGGCAGCCACCGGTCAGGGGCAGTTCGGGCATTTTTGTATCGCTCATACAAAGCCTCCAAAGCTCAGCACCCCAATTGTGGGGTGTCGTGATGGTCAGGGAGCGTCCCGCATCAGGGCAATAAATATCTCGCCAAATTGCTGCAGCTTGCTTTTACCCACTCCCTTGACCTCGGCAAACTCTTCCAGATTGGTTGGGCGTTTGTGGGCCATGTCCGCCAGAGTTTTGTCGGGAAAGATAACATAGGCCGGCACGCCCCGTTCGCGGGCCAATGCGAGGCGTTTCTTTTTCAACTCGGCCAGCAGGTCCAGATCCCGGCTCGACAGGTCAACCACCGGCTGTGACTTGCCAAAGGCACCGCTGCCCGCCCGCTCGCCGCCGCCGACGCCGCCGCCGCCACGACGTTTGAGGGGCTGCAATGTGTCGGCGCGATAGCGAAATTCCCCCTGTCCGCGGCTCAACGCATTGCCCTTGTCGGTGATCAGCAGGCTGGAATAGCCGGCAATATCCACTTCGAGAAATCCACCGGCTATCATCTGGCGGATGATTGCCTGCCATTCCGCTTTGGAGTGGCGCGCACCGCTGCCATGCACTTCCAACTGATCATGGCGCATCTTGATCACTTTTTCGGTTTCCGCACCGCGCAGGACATCAATCACATGGGCCTGACCAAAACGCTGGCCGGTTTCAAAAATCACCCCAAACACCAATTCGGCGTCATCAAGACCATCCACCAGTTCAACTGGATTGAGGCAATTGTCGCAATTGCCACATGGCTGCGTGGTGTCGCCGAAATAGGCCAGCAGGGTCTGGCGACGACAGCCCTGAGCTTCGGCATAGGTAACCAGTGAATTCAGCCGCGAGACCTCGCGACGGCGGTGATCGTCGTCGGTGTCTTCCTGTTCAATAAACTGGCGACGCAACCGGATATCGCCAGGACCGAAGACCATCATTGCATCGGCAGGTTGACCATCGCGCCCGGCACGGCCGATTTCCTGGTAATAGGCCTCCACAGAACCGGGCAGGTCGGTGTGAAAGACGAAGCGCACGTCAGGTTTGTCGATGCCCATGCCGAAGGCAATGGTTGCGGTGACGACCAGGTCCTCCTCGGTAACAAATCGGTTCTGGCGCGCCTGTCGCTCCTCCCGGTCAAGACCAGCATGATAGGCCACAGCGTTGATGCCATTGGCCCGCAGTGCCTCGGCACATTCCTCGGTTTTCTTGCGTGACAGGCAATAGACAATCCCGCTCTGGCCGCGCCGCTGATCGACAAAATCGAGCAATTGCTGTTTCCAACTGGCTTTGGCGGCAACGTTGAGGGTGATGTTCGGGCGGTCGAAACCGGAAACAAATGTGCGGTGGGGACCGGCAAACAGATTGTGCTCAATGTCGCGACGGGTGGCTTCATCGGCAGTCGCCGTCATCGCGGCAATCGGCACATCGGGAAAACGCTGGGACAGATGGCCAAGTTCGGCATATTCGGGGCGAAAGGCCGGACCCCACTGGCTCATACAATGGGCCTCATCAATGGCGATCAGGCAAATCGGCATGCGGGCCAATGCTACCAACATGCGTTCGGTCATCAACCGCTCCGGTGCCATGTAAAGAATGCGCGTCTGACCGGCAGCAACCCGCTGCCAGGCGGCGACGTTGGCGTCCCGGTCCTGGGTCGAATTGATGGCATCGGCGGCGACACCCGCCAGGCGCAATGCCGCCACCTGATCCTGCATCAGGGCAACGAGGGGAGAGACAACGATGGTCAGACCATCCATGGTCAGTGCCGGCACCTGAAAACACAGGGATTTGCCAGCACCGGTGGGCATCACAGCCAGCACGGATATGCCGTCCAGCAGGGCGTCGATCACCTCTTCCTGACCAGGCCGAAAGCGATCATATCCGAAGACATCTTTCAGCACCGCAAACTTGTCGGGAGCGTGGGAGATCACGTCGGAGGGAGTGGCTGCAACCGCGGGCATAAATCAACAGGTCTGTTCGAATCAGACGGCCATTCTAACCTTGATAGAGACCGTTGAACACGGCTGATCTATACGGATGCAGAGAGGACTTATTATTGCAGGCTCAGACACCTCTCAACTGTGGCCGACCGTCCGGTTGATCAGATTGAGGATATTGGTCTGCCTGCAACCGTTTCCATTCAGCAAACAGGGTCTTGCGGCGCTTCGGCAGAGATTGATCGAGGATTTGGTAGGAAGAAATCCGGTCGATGCGAAATGAGCGAAAATCTTTGCGCAGCGTGCACCAGGCGGCCAGGACCGTGGCGCCCTGAAAGAAACTGATGAGGATCGGCCAGATTGTTCTTGTGGTGATGGCTCCTTTCAAATCCTCATAGGTGATGGTGACCTGTGATTCCCGGCGCAGCGACTGGCGGATAATATTGGGATCGATGGCCAGTTCAGGTGACGCTGTGAATTGCGGCGCAAATAGCGGCGTGTCGATGAGCACCTCGCGCAAGTCTTTGGGAACCACAGCGGCGATCTTGGCCACAGCATCCTTCGCCGCCCGCGACAGGGATTCATCCACCCGACTGTCGAGCATGCGTGCACCCAACATCAGCGCTTCCAATTCACTGGCCGTGAACATCAACGGTGGCATGTCGTAGCCGTCTTCCAAAATGTATCCGACCCCCGCCTCGCCCCGGATCGGCACGCCGGTGGATTCCAGCGAAGCCATGTCACGATAAAGCGTGCGCAGGGACACTTCCAGCTCCTCAGCAATCGTCGAGGCGGCAATCGGGCCAGCGGCCCGACGCAGGATTTGAATGATCTGTAACAGCCGGTCAGCGCGTCTCATCAACATAGCTTAGCCTAAAACTTCGATGCTGACACCATGTTGTCAGCATGCTGACGTTATGCTGACAAAAATAGTAAAATAGGTGACACCATGTTGACACTACAAACGTTCAAACCTTCCCTTGGAACCCAATGCCCCAGCCCCTTCGGCATGAAGGCCGACGCTCTGCTGACGATGAGCGGCCTGCCTTATCAAAAGGAGTTCGGCAATCTGCTGAAGGCGCCGCGCAAAAAATTTCCTGTTTTAAAAACCGACAGGGACCTGGTTCCGGATTCTGCCCATATTCAATCATTTCTCGAACAACAATATGGTGTTGATTTTGACGATCATCTCAGCACGGAAGAACTGGCCATTGCCAACGGCTTTCGCAGACTGATCGAGGATCATCTGTATTTTCTCAACCTCCATTTCAGGTGGAAAGAGCATGGCGGGGCAATCAAACAGGCGTTTTTTGGCGATGCTCCGGCACCCCTGCGTGGTCTGATCTTCCGAAAAGTTCAAAAGACCATATTTAACACCCTTCACCTGCAGGGCCTCGGCCGTCACACGAGAAACGAGCTGATTGGCTTTATTGATGAAGATGTGAAGGCCCTGGCCGACCATATGGGAGACAAGCCTTATTTCATGGGCAGCCTTCCGAGCAGTATTGATGCATCCCTATATGGAACGCTGCACAACATGCTGGACAGCGATCTGGAGACCCCCGGCAAGCGGGCGGTTCAAAAACATCAAAATCTGGTCGATTATTGCGACCGGTTTCGGCACAATGTCTTACATGCCTGAATCCATGCCACCGGAAGTCAAATCCGCCTTTGCCACCTATCGTGAGGCCAATGCGCTGCTCGGTGAGCAATTGCTGCTTTGCCGAGAGCTGATATTTGACGCCGCCGGAACGGTCGACGAGATAGGCACGATCACCGAAACGTTGAAATGGGGACAGCCTTCCTATCTGACCGAAGCGACCGGGTCCGGCAGCACCATTCGCCTGGCACCGGCCGAGATGGAAGCGGCCAGTGGGGGAGTGGCGACGACCAAACCTGCCCTGTTTGTCCATTGCGCCACAGACCTGATTGAACAATTCAAAACCTTCTATCCAGCCACATTCGATTATCAGGGTAAGCGGGCTCTGGTAATCCGTGATGACATTGCGGCGGTGCGCGAAGAATTGCGTCATTGCATGGCCCTGGCGCTGACTTACAAATTGCGCAAGCGCAAGGTGTGAGCGGCGCAACTTCAGGGTGCAATCTGGCAAAAAACCTTTGAAAAACCGCATCTCCTACCAATGAATGAGGCCCTTTGCGGCATTTAAACTGGACATGGAGCACGTTTTCCTCTTTATGCCCCCCAACGCATGTCCAAGCGGGCATGGGAACGTAAACTTGTGGCCTGTTTTCTGGACTGTTGATCAGAGATGCCGGCTGGCCTCCGACTTGGGGGTAACGTGAAAGAGGGGGCATTATGCTCGAATTCATTCCACCACTTATGGGCGTGATTGGACTTGTCGTCGCCTACATCCTGTACGGGATGGTTATGAAATATCCCGAAGGGGATGCGGCGATCAAAAAGATCGGCGACCAGATTCACGAGGGCGCCATGGTCTTCATGAAACGCGAATATCAGATCCTTCTGATGTTCCTGGCTGCACAGACCGTGCTGACCTTGCTGTTCCTGGGCTCAAGCGTTGCTATCGCTGTTGTTGTTGGCGCTGCTTCTTCCTCAATTGCCGGCTGGATCGGCATGTATTCCGCAACCAAGGCCAATGTCCGCACCGCAACCGCAGCGCAGACTGACGGCGCTTCAAGCGCTCTGTCGGTTGCCTTTTTCGGCGGCTCGATCATGGGTCTGTCAGTTGCATCTCTTGGCCTGATCGGCCTGGGAGGTCTGTACTGGTATCTCGGCGGTGACGCGCACTCGCTGGAAGGTTTCGGCATGGGCGCTTCGACTGTTGCCCTGTTCAGCCGTGTTGGTGGTGGTATCTTCACCAAAGCTGCTGACGTTGGCGCCGACCTTGTTGGTAAGATTGAAGCCGGCATCCCGGAAGATGATCCCCGTAACCCTGGCGTTATCGCTGACAATGTGGGTGACAATGTTGGCGACGTCGCCGGCATGGGCTCCGACATTTTTGAATCCTATTGTGGTGCAATGATCGCCACCATCGCGATTGCCGCGACTTCGGTGGCTGTAGCTGATGGACAGGCCAACATGATGGCCCTGCCTTTGGGTCTGGCTGCAATCGGTCTTGTTGCATCGATCATCATGATCTTCGTTGTGAAAGCCCGTTCGTCTGCTGAGCCTGCAGCTGCTTTGCGTACAGGTACTCTGGGTGCGCCGGTTCTGTTCCTCGCAGCCGCCTATGTGCTGGTGGCCTATCTCGGTATTTCCGCCAATGTCTGGTGGGCTGTCGTGACAGGTGCTGCAGGTGGTGTCGCTATCGGTCTGGTTACCGAATACTACACCGCTGGTGGCCCGGTTCGCCGCATCGCCAAATCCGGTGAAACAGGCCCCGCGACCGTGATGATCACCGGCCTGGCAGTTGGCATGGAATCGGTTGTTATTCCACTGCTGTGTATCGCTGCCATCGTTTTCGTATCGACTGCACTGGCTGGTCTCTACGGTGTTGGTATCGCCGCTGTCGGCATGCTGGCAACTGTTGGTATCACCATGGCGATCGACGCTTACGGCCCTGTTGCAGACAATGCCGGTGGTATTGCTGAAATGGGTGGCATGGGCGAAGACGTCCGTGAAATCACCGACAGCCTCGACGAGCTCGGCAACACGACAGCGGCTATCGGTAAAGGCTTCGCCATTGGCGCTGCCGCACTCGCCGCCCTGGCGATCATTGCGGCCTTCGTCTCTACCGTTGCTGTGAACAATCCTGGCTTCTCGCTGGAACTGTCCGAGCCGCTGGTTCTGGTCGGTCTGTTCATCGGTGGCACGATCCCGTTCCTGGTATCTGCCCTGACAATGACGGCCGTTGGTGAAGCTGCATTCGACATGATCAACGAGATCCGTCGTCAGTTCAAGGAGATCCCGGGACTGATGGAAGGCAAAGCCGATCCTGACTCCGCCAAGTGTGTGGAAATCGCCACATCTGCTGCGCTGAAGCGCATGATGCTTCCCGGTGTTATCGCCGTATGTGCGCCTCCTGTAGTTGGTCTGCTGATCGGCCCACAGGCGCTGGGTGGCATGCTGGCCGGCGCTCTGCTGGGCTGTGTTCTGATGGCGCTAATGATGGCGAATGCCGGTGGTGCCTGGGACAATGCCAAGAAATACGTTGAAAAAGGCAATCTCGGCGGCAAGGGCACAGACACCCACGCAGCCGTTGTTGTTGGCGACACCGTTGGTGACCCCTTCAAGGATACTTCTGGCCCGTCCATGAACATCCTGATCAACGTGATGGCGATTGTCAGCCTGGTGATTGCACC
Organism: Rhizobiaceae bacterium; assembly: GCA_039977975.1. Lineage (GTDB taxonomy): Bacteria > Pseudomonadota > Alphaproteobacteria > Rhizobiales > Rhizobiaceae > Pseudahrensia. The sequence continues at coordinate 100,577 of JBDWCD010000004.1, read as the reverse complement.
GCTGCTGTAATCGGCACTTAGAAGAAAATTCGAAAAGGCCCGGCTTCGTCCGGGCCTTTTTTTGTGTCAGGATTCCTGAGTAACCGGAGGCCACCAAATGATTGTCAAACGCATCGTCACAAATATTGCCGCTGACCCGATTGATACGGTGCGGCAATTCTATGTTGATCTGTTCGATCTGGACGTTGTGATGGACCTCGGCTGGATCGCCACGCTGGCCTCGGGCGAGGATGCACCGGTGCAGATCAGCTTTGCCAGCGAGGGCGGCTCGGGCACGGATGTGCCAGATATGTCCATCGAAGTAGACGATGTGGACGCGGTTTATGAACGCGCCCGACAAAAGGGGCACAAAATCGCCTATGAGCTGACAGATGAGCCCTGGGGGGTGCGTCGTTTCTATCTTTACGACCCTGCCGGCAAGCTGCTCAATGTCCTGTCCCACCGGTCTCAATAGGCACAAAGCGTGGCCATCGGAGATAGGAAACGCCCCTGAAATTTGCCCCTTTGGCCAATTTATGCACTCAATTGGGTGATTTCCGTCGCAGGGAAGAATTCAAGATGGTCCATCGCGCAATATTAGCAGGCCTGTTTCTGGCGAGTTTTGTCTTCTTGGCGAAGGCTGTTGAAACCCAGGCGAGTTCTAAGCTAGCCCCTCTTCAGCCTCAAACAACCCAATTGTCGGCCCTTTCCGCTGAGCCGGTCGACATGCTCTTGTGCCTCGCCGCCGACGTGTCGGAAAGCGTCACAACAAGCGAGCGTCAGTTGCAAAAACTGGGGCATGCTTCGGCCATTTCCGATCCACGTGTCGTCGACATCATCCAAAGCGGCCTGCGCGGCAAAGTGGCAGTTCTCTATGTCGAGTGGGCGGATCAAGACCAGCAATTTGTTGGCGCTGACTGGCACATTATTGAAGATCAGAAGTCGGCCGACCGGTTTGCCAACGCTATCAGCACCTCCCCTGCCCCGCCGTGGATCGACTGGGGTGTGCGCAATACGTCGACCAGCGAGGTTCTACGCTACTGCCTGAAACAATTCGAACAGGCACCCGGGCACTCCATGCGCCGCGTCATCGATATTTCTTCAGATGGCACCAATAATGTTGGTCATCAGGTCGCCCGCATCCGCGATCAGGCCGTCAGTCAGGGGGTGGTTATCAACGTGCTGGCAATTGAGGATTCGCTCAATCCGTTTCCAGACGGCACCCATACCCGCCCCAATGAAGGACTGGTTGGCTATTTCAGGAACAATGTCGCGGGCGGCACTGGTTCCTTTGTCCATGCCGCCAGCGGCTATTCATCGTTCGGTGAAATGATCCGCCGCAAGTTCATGTTGGAGCTGGCCAGCCTGCGATAGGCCTAAACCAGTTCTGCATCTGTAATGATTTCCACCAGAGCCGGGCCATCATAGTTCAGCGCTTCCTGAATCGCCCGGGTCAGGTCACCCGGATCCGTCACCCGCTCACCATGACCGCCACAAAGCCGTGCAAGGGCAGCGAAGGACGGATTGTGCAGATTGGTCTCCCAGACCGGCCATTCGCCTGAGCGCTGTTCTTTCGAGATTTTACCTAGTTCGCTGTTGTTGAGCAGGATGTGGGTGATGTTCATGCCGTATTTCACCGCCGTGGTAAAATCCATCGGGTATTGGCCAAAGCCGCCATCGCCGGAGACGGATACGACTTTGCGGCCCTGATATTCCTCGAAATCCTGGGTCGCCGCCCAGGCCCCCATGGCTGCCGGGAAACCAAAGCCGATGGAACCGAGATAACCAGACATCAGCACTCGCTGACCCTTGGTCTCGAAATAACGGCCAAAGGAATAGGTGTTGTTGCCGACATCGACGGCAATCACTGCGTCTTCCGGGCAGAGTTTTGTCAGCACGTCGAAAATCACCGCCGAAGCAATGCCATTGCCACCATCCTCGCCCATGCGGGTGGTTTTTTCATCGCGCCAGATGCGCCAGCGCTCAGCCAGTTCCGTGACCTGATCATCGGCCTCAGACGACGGTGACAACATCGGTCCAACCGAACGACAGAACGCGCCAATCTCGCCCCAGACCGGCAGGGTCACGGGGTGAAATTTGCCCAGTTGCATGCGCTCGAAATCGACTTGAATGGTGCGTTTGCCCGGATTGATGCCGGTGTGATTGGAGAAGGATGTTCCCAGCGCCAGAATGAGGTCGGCTTCGTTCATAAACCAGCTGGCAATCGGCGTGCCGGACCGGCCCAAAACGCCGGCGGCGTTTGCATGGCTGTCGGCAATCAACCCTTTCGCCTTGAAGGTGGTCACCACCGGCGCGCCGATGCGTTCCGCCAGCTTGATGATCTCGCCCCGCGACTCCACCGCCCCATGACCGATGACGATCATCGGCCGCCTGGCCTCGTTGAGCATTTTCGCCGCTGCCTGGAGATCTTCATCCGACGGCGTGACCGATGGTCCACTCATGCGTCCTTGCGGGCTCCCGGCCTTTTCCTCGCTTGGCAGGGTTTGTACGTCATCGGGGAAAATCAGATGGGCAACATCCTGCTCCACCAGTGCCGTCTTGCACGCCAGCGACATTAACTCGGAGTGTTTCGAGGAACTGAGCACCGGCTGCGAGAAGCGCGCCACCGCATCAAATGCTGATTTCAGATCGATGTCCTGAAAGGCCCCGGGGCCAAAGACTTGGGTCTGTACCTGTCCGGTCAGTGCCAGCACCGGTGCACGGTCCACCTTGGCGTCCCACATGCCGGTCAGCAGATTGGTTGCGCCGGGGCCAGCAATGGTCAGACAGGCGGCGGGTTTGCCCGTCAGCTTGCCATAGGCGGAAGCGGCAAAGGCGGCAGCACCCTCATGGCGAACACCAATATAGGACAGTTCGCCGGTATTTGCCCGCATTCGAATGGCATCTGAAAGGCCGAGGTTGGAATGGCCAACCATGCCGAAAACCCGTTTGACACCCCAATTGCCCATGGTCTCTACCATGGCATCGGTGACCGTTCTTTGATGCTCGGGTTCGGCTTCCAGTCCGACGAAAATCTCACCGTCGCGGATATCCAGCGGATAGAGTTGTTGTCCCGTATCCTCATGACCACCGGGGGGCGCACCGGTCAGCGGGTCAAAATCCCATCCATGCCAGGGACAGCGGATCCAGCATTTGTCGTCAACGCCCCTTTCAATGGACCCCTCACCCAGCGGCCCCTTCTGGTGCGGACAATGATTGTCCATCGCCGCCCACTGGCCGTCAAAATGTGAAAGACAGATGGAAACGGTGCGCGCGGTAACGGTTTTGACCCGGCCTTCGGGAAGATCAGATATATGTCCGACACTGATCCAGTCCAATTTCTGCTCTGCCATGTCTGTCCTCATTCGCTGCATCCCAATTCCAGAACTCTGCACCGATATGAGGGAAAATGACACGGGGCCGCGATAAACAATTCATCGCGCATCAAGCACGGTTTTGTGAGCTTGCTGCAGTCGATCCGGGCTTTTACCGATTCCGCCGCACAGCACGCTTGCCGCACCGGGTTTGAGTTCTTATAAGCGCTCGAGATTTAAGTTTGGGTCATCAACTCCCGGAGTGACACATGGCAGGCCACAGTAAGTTTAAGAACATCATGCACCGCAAAGGTCGTCAGGACGCGGTGCGTTCCAAGATGTTCGCCAAGCTTTCCAAGGAAATCACCGTTGCATCGAAAATGGGCGGACCGGACCCCGACGGCAATCCACGCCTGCGCCTGGCGATCCAGAACGCCAAGGGCCAGTCAATGCCCAAGGACAATATCCAGCGTGCTGTCGACAAAGGCTCGGTTGGGGAAGGCGATGATTATTTTGAGATCCGCTACGAGGGCTATGGCCCCGGTGGCGTTGCTGTCATCGTCGAGGCGCTGTCTGACAACAAAAACCGCACTGCAGGTAATGTCCGTGCCTGTTTCACCAAGAATGGTGGCCAGATGGGAGAAACCGGATCGGTGGGCTTCATGTTCGACCGGGTGGGCGAAATCAAATATCCCGCCTCTGCCGGTGATGAAGACACGGTGATGGAAGCGGCCATTGAAGCCGGCGCCGAGGACGTCGTCAGCGACATGGAAGAAGAGGGTGACGGCCACACCATCTATTGCGGCTTTGAAGACATGGGCGAAGTCGCCTCTGCGCTGGAAGCCGATCTGGGCGAGGCGGAAAGCGTCAACCCAAGCTGGAAACCGCAGAACCTGGTGCCCGTTGGTGAAGACAAGGCCGGCACTTTGATGAAGCTAATCGCCGCGCTCGAAGATGATGATGATGTGCAGAATGTCTACTCGAACTTCGAAATCGACGATGCGGTGATGGCGGCCCTGGACTGATCCTCTAGGACCGCACCAATCTTGCGCGGCAATGTGATTTTGCATATTGGCCGCCGCAGCCTAGGCTTCCGATTATCTCAACCAATCTGGAGCCAACATCATGTGCAATCACTGTGTCATCCAATCGGTCAAAGACCGGATGCTCAATCGCCGCGCATTGTTGACAGCCGGGCTCGGAGGGGCGGCAGCCCTGTCCACGGGACTCTCCGCGCCCGCCCAAGCCCAGCAAGCTAACAGTTCAGCAATCCAGAATCGCATGGGCGATATCGTCGACCTGACCCACACATTGTCACCGGAATTTCCGACATTCGGCGGCGCGCCGGGCATTGCCTACAATCAGCAATACAATCTGAAAGAACATGGGTTTAACCTGTTCCAGCTGACCATTGACGAGCACACCGCCACGCATATCGACGCGCCGTTGCACTTTTCCGAAGACGGCAAATCGGTCGATGAAATTGAACTTGCCGACCTGGTCGCCCCGCTGGCGGTGATCGACATTCGTGAAAAGGCGGCGATGGAAAGCGATGCGCAAGTCACGCCAGACGACATCAAGGCATGGACCAGCAAGCATGGTGAGTTACCGGAACGCTGCTGTGTGGCGATGAATTCGGGGTGGTCGGCAAAGGCCGGCAGTGAGGCCGAGTTTTCAGGCCGCGACGCCAACAAGGGACTGCATTTTCCGGGCTTCCACATTGAGGCAACACAGATGCTGTTGGAAGAATCCTCCGCTGTGGCCATGGCCGTCGACACATTGTCGCTGGATCACGGACCGTCACAAGACTTTGCCACCCATTATGCCTGGCTGCCCGCCGGGCGCTACGGCATTGAATGTCTGGCCAATCTGGATGCGGTGCCGGATTCAGGCGCAACGATCATTGTGGGCGCCCCAAAAACCAAGGGAGGCACAGGCGGCCCAGCCCGCATATTTGCAGCGGCTTAAGCTCTGGACCTGGAAACTGGCTGTAACGGCAATGTCTGCTTCTTTTAACAGCGGACGTTGGTCGAAACTTTGGTAGCAGTATGCGCGCGGTCCAGCGGACCCGGGAGATCGGGGCTTTGCTGGGCCGAAGGTTGAATTGCGGACTACCTGAATTCATAGTTCTTCGGTGATCAACAAAGTGAATTTGAGCTCCAATGGAAGTTTTCGGAACCAAGGCGCAAAAACGTATGGCGGTCGCTGGAGAGCACCTGATTAATATGATGGGCGACGACCCGAGGTTTTGCAGCCATGGACGCGGCATACAGGTGTCCAATGAGCACGAGGGAGCACTTAAGGACGCGATAGCTATGGCCCGAGTCCTAGGCATAACTGCTATTGAGACCGTGCCCCGCGATAAGGTGGATGAAACTCGGATCGAAATTGCGCGACATGGTCTTAAGGCAGATGTCATTGCTTGCTATCTGGGTGATCTAGGATGTGTTGACCGAGCTCGCGAGGTATTGGCCACCCGGTCACTTCCCGAAGATCTTACGGTCCGCGTGATTGATCGCGACGCGCCTCCAGAGTGGCTTGAAGCATTCGCAAAAGTGGCATTGATCCACGGGGTATTGCCCCCGGTTGGTCCAGTGATGCGCGGACTATCCCGCCCGGGCTTTGCCATGGTTGCTTTTGATGGTTCAGGTGCGCCAATCGCAACCGCAGGGTCGGTACTTTGTCACCCCCCTAGCAGCCCGCACCACCGCCGTGCGCAATGGGGGCAATTGTCGACCCACCCGGAGCGTTTGGGTCAAGGGATCGCGAAGGTGCTTGGAGCGAAGGCCTTGGTTCATTCACATGAAGTCCTCGGCGCAACGGGGTTTAAGACAGGCATTGCTCCAGGAAACATCCCTTCGGCACGGCTTTGTGAAGGGCTGGGGTTTTCAGATAGCGGCCGGGACATTATTGCTCTGATCGACCCCGAAATTTACGGGGAAGATCGTCTTACCAAGTGACAATGGGCCAAGCCCCAAACAAGCGATACTGCAATCTAAGTCAAACGAGGAGCACCCAGCCTATCGGCATATTTATTCAGTTGCTCAACGGTTTCGGTGGGCAAATTTACGCCGTCATTCCTAAGTCGTTCCTCATTCCTGGTTTCCAACTCACCTGGGTAAAAAATTTCATCAAATCCCTTGGCAAGTGGAGTCGACTTAATTTGCTCGACCATCAGATCCATATCATCCAGAAAATCCTCATACGGCCGGAAGGCATCGACGTTGAGTGCGATTACTAGGTGCCCGACACCGCTTTGTCCTTCTGGCATGTAAGGTCCCACCACATCGGTCGTGAATGCGCTTCCAGACAAAACGCCTGAAAGCACGTCCATCATTACAGAAATCACATATCCCTTGTGTGCCGCCAGCGGTTGTATCAAACCTTTGAGCGCTTCCTGCGGATTTACTGTCGGAGCCCCCGAGTCATCAATTGCCCAGTCATCAGGTATTTCTTCGCCCTTTTTTATGGCGTTGAATATCTTGCCGCGCGCCACAACGGTATTGGCGATATCCATCACCATTGGGCCTTTACGGGCCGGCGCTCCAATTGACCAGGGATTGTTGCCTATCTTCTTCTCACGGCCGCCCCACGGTGCCATTGCCGGACTTGCATTGGTCGTGATGATCCCGATGCAGCCTGCTTCCGCAGCCATCCGTGTAAAGTACATCGCGGTTCCAAAATGCCCGGAGCGACGCACCGATACAACGCCGACGCCATGTGCCTTGGATCGCCGAATTGCATCGGACATTGCCCCATGTGCAATATCCTGACCAATTCCGTTGTGCCCATCCAGTACAGCAATTGCTCCACCATCCAGAACAATTTCCTTCTCTGCATCCCGGTTGGTCGCGCCTGTGGCGATCCGCTCCAAATACCATGGCAACCTGAGCAAACCGTGCGATTGATGACCCCAAAGCTCAGCACATACCAGTGTTTCGGCCACCAGTTTTGACGTTTCAGATTGCACCTTTGCCGCGACCAGCATTGAGCGAGAAAATTCCAGCAATTGATCTGACGTAAATTTCATATCGGATTCTTTCGATTAAGTAGCGAAATCAATGATCCAGACTGGTCGACTCAATCGATGGCTTCTCCGTTTGGCAAGCGGTTCGACATTATATCGACAGGATGACAACCACTTCTTGCATTCGAACCTTTCAGGCACCTTTCAACTCGTCTTTTGGCGAAGCTTAGATTGAAGAAACTGTGATAGGTATTGAGCGGCAAAGCGCCGCCATTTGAACGTTTCGACGGATGTCCGGTTACCAGTCACTCGCAGACCTTGTGATAGACGGCTCCAATCATTGCGGCCCCATGATTCATGGCGACCCGTGGCGTGTCCATGACGCATTTGTTTGGGCTCGAACAAAAGCACCCCAATCGCATCAAGCACATATTCCTGAGACATGCCTTTCGACCATTACTCTTAAGGCAACTGTTTTGATTTGGTTAGGAATCCAGAACCTTATCGCCGCCACTCGCCGCCTCGCCGCCTCGCCGCCGCCGCCGTCGCCGTCGCCGTCGCCGTCGCCGCTAGTAGTTTGGATCGACGGTCTCGCTCATGGCGGGGTCGTTGTGCCATTGCCAATAGGTGTCATTGATCCGGCGGGTGATCTCGCCGGGCGCGTCGTTGGAGAACACCCGGTCGTTGATCCGCGAAATCGGCACAGGGCCACCACCCGTGGTGGTGCCAAATACCTCGTCGGCTTCCAAAAACTCCGCCAGCGGAATGTCGTCGACGGAAACCTCAATGCCATGATGGTCGCAGATTTCCATTGCCACTTTGCGGGTAATACCCTCCAGCACGCCAGCACGCGGCGTACGCACCTTGCCATCCTTGATCATGAAGACGTTGAAGCCCGGGCCCTCGGTCACATTGCCGTCGACGTCGAGCAGCAGGGTATTATCGTAGCCAGCCTCCTTGGCCTCGAACAGACCCTGGGTAAAATCGCCCCAATGGTAATTTTTTGCAGTCGGGTCGATGGCGCTGGGATTGATGCGCGCGACAGTACCGGCGACTTTCAAATGGGCACCGCGTGCCAACACGTCCTCCAGAAACACCCAGACAAACGGCACATTCCAGGCAAAAAAATAGTTGTCGCAAAGGCGTGGATCACGGCTGCCGGGAACTGACGGCTGGCCGCGGGTTGCGACCAGGGAGACGTAGGAGCGCTGCAGACCTGAGCGCCCAACCATCTGGTGCAGAATGCGGCGGATATCTTCGCGGTCCTGCTCAACGGACAGGCGGCATTTCTCCATGCTGCGTTCAAACCGCGCCAGATAGTCATCAATGCGGAAGAAACGGCCATCCCAGACATGCACTACATCATAGGTGATGTCCGAATGGGTCAGGCCCCAGTCGGTCACCGGAATGGCGGCTTCGTTTACCGGCATGATCTCGCCTGCCATCCAGGCGGCACCCTTTGAAAAATCCTTCTCAGCCATTGCCAGCTCCATACCCAGAATACGACCAGACGTTGACAAGAAGCGCCGCCGGATTCAAGACAGAACTGCAACCCAGTTGACCTTATCAGCCAATCGCTGTGAGAAAGGCCCCCGTGTCCGCCCAAAATACCAGTGCAATCCGAATAATCGGCATTGATCCCGGCCTGCGCAGCACCGGATGGGGCATTGTCGACAGTCTGGGCAGCAGCCTGCAATTCGTCGCCTGCGGCACGGTACGTTCCGACGCCAAGACCGAACTGTCCAGCAGACTGTGTCAGTTGCATGACGGCCTGTTGAGTGCCATCCACACCCATCTGCCCCATGAGGCAGCGGTGGAGCATACATTCGTCAACAAGGACGCCAGCGCAACGCTGAAACTGGGCCAGGCCCGCGGCATTGCCATGCTGGTGCCAGCCCGTGCCGGGCTTCAGGTCGCCGAATACGCTCCCAACGCGGTAAAAAAAGCGGTGATCGGTGTCGGCCATGGGGATAAGGCGCAAATCAAGCTGATGGTCGGCATGTTGCTGCCAAAGGCGAAATTCGACAGCACCGACGCGGCCGACGCGCTGGCGATTGCCATTTGCCACGCTCACCACCGCGGCACGGTCGGCAGCCGCATGGCGGCGGCAGCGGCGGCGGCGGCGGCGGCGGCGCAGGCAGCCTCAGGATAGGCGGTGGGCGAGAACGCAAATGTTCTTGACGTGTTCTCATGGGCAACCTATCCAAGGGAGATAAGAATCATCCCTGAACGCGGGCCCGAATGCGATGATTGGCAAACTCAAAGGCATCGTTGACGGCGCCGGGGAAGACTGGATCATTCTCGACGTTCAGGGCGTCGGCTACCAGGTTCATTGTTCCCCCCGTACTTTGTCAGGCCTGCCGTCCAATGGCGAGGCGACGTCGCTTTCCATTGAAACCCATGTGCGGGAAACCGAAATCAAGCTTTACGGCTTCCAGTCCGACTTTGAGCGCGACTGGTTCCGCCTGCTGCAAAATGTCCAGGGCGTCGGCGCCAAGGTGGCGCTGGCCATTCTCGGTACATTGTCTCCCGGCGATCTCGCCTCGGCCATCGCCCTGCAGGACAAAGCGATGGTGTCCCGGGCGCCCGGGGTCGGACCGAAAGTGGCCCAGCGCATTGTCACCGAACTGAAGGACAAGGCCCCTGCCCTTTCCGGTGACACATCCGGCACGATCGGCCTGCAACAGGAGATCGGCGAGGGCGTCGCCGGCAGCGCCGTCCAGGATGCTGTATCTGCGCTGACAAATCTCGGCTATTCCGGCCAGCAGGCCAGCGCAGCGGTTGGTGCTGCGATGAAGGAGGCCGGTGAAGATGCTGACAGCGCCACGCTTATCCGTCTCGGCCTGCGGGAGTTGAGCAGTTGAATGACGAGCGCATTATCGATGGTGAGGTCAAGGGGGAAGACTTTGACACCGAAATCCGCCCCGAACGTCTGGTTGATTTTACCGGCCAGCAACAGGCGCGCGCCAATCTGACGGTCTTCGTGGAAGCCGCCAAACAACGCGGCGAAGCGCTTGATCACGTCCTGTTTGTTGGCCCGCCGGGGCTTGGCAAAACCACCCTTGCGCAGATTATGGCCAAGGAACTGGGGGTGAATTTTCGCTCCACATCCGGGCCGGTCATCGCCAAGGCGGGGGATCTCGCCGCCCTGCTGACCAATCTGGAAGACCGGGACGTATTGTTCATCGACGAGATTCACCGGCTCAATCCGGCGGTCGAAGAAATCCTCTATCCGGCCATGGAAGACTATCAGCTGGACCTGATTATCGGTGAGGGACCGGCGGCGCGGTCGGTGAAAATCGATCTGGCGAAATTCACCCTTGTTGCAGCAACAACGAGGCTGGGACTGCTGACAACGCCGCTGCGCGACAGGTTTGGCATCCCCATCCGCCTGCAATTCTACACCGTGCCCGAGCTTGAGCTGATTGTTCGGCGTGGTGCCCGTATCTTCGGCATCGGCATTGATGACAACGGCGCCCTGGAAATTGCCCGCCGCGCCCGCGGCACGCCACGCATTGCCGGACGTTTGCTGCGGCGGGTGCGGGATTTCGCCATTGTCGATGGCAGCGCCACGATCACCGCCGCGATTGCCGACAATGCGCTGAACCAGCTGGGCGTCGACCCGTCGGGACTGGATGAACTGGACCGTCGCTATCTCGATATCATCGGGGTGAATTTCGGTGGCGGCCCGGTTGGCATCGAAACCATCGCCGCTTCCCTGTCGGAGCCGCGCGATGCGGTTGAAGACATCATCGAGCCCTATCTCATTCAACAGGGCTTTTTGCAACGCACCCCGCGGGGCCGCGTGTTGACCCCAAAAGCCTTTGACCACATGGGCTTGGCAGTGCCCGGCGGCTTGGCTACAAGGCAGGCGACCCTGTTCGAAGAAGATCAGACCGATGGTCAATAGCGGCACGCTGCATGACGGGTTTCACACCCTCACAGAGCGGGTGTATTTCGAGCACACCGACTTTTCCGGCGTGGTCTATCACGCCCGCTATCTCGATTTTCTGGAACATGGTCGTTCAGACTATGTGCGTTTGCTGGGGGTTCACCACAAGGAAATGAACGCAGCGGAATTCGGCGAACCGCTCGCCTTCGCCGTGCACCGCATGGAGATTGATTTCAAGGCGGCAGCGCGGATTGACGACGTGCTGACAATTGAGACACAGCGAGGCCAGTTACAGGGCCTTCGTCTGACGTTCAATCAGACCATCAAACGTCAGGAGCATGTGCTTCTGGAGGCAATTGTCACGGTGGTGTTGATGAACCCTGAAGGCAAACCACGACGCTATCCCAAACAGTTGCTGCAGCGGCTTGGCGTGTCATAAGCCCACCAACGCTTGCTGAAGCCCATCCTAACGCTTAATTAACCATAAATCCGCCAATATATTGCGATGCTTACTCGATTTTAGGCCATCGCACCGATGGCCATCGTTTCACCCTATTTTGCGGCAATGCAGGGAAACGAACTTGCGACAGACCCTTAACAATGTTGCCCTTCGCTCCCTCCCTTTGAGAACCAGATTTATGAACGCTTCCACCCTAAAACCCGTCACCGCGAGTGCTCTGGCCCTGGCCGCGAGCCTGTCGATGCCATTTACCGCCTGGGCCCAACAATTGTCCGGCGGGGATCTGGCCGCGCCGGATGTAGATACGTCGCTGCTCAACTTGTTTCTGGAAGCTTCGATAGTCGTGCAGATGGTCATGGTTGGCCTGTTGCTGGCGTCGGTGTGGTGCTGGGCGATCATTGTCGACAAGACTTTGCTGTTTGCCCGCTCAAAGCGGCAGCTCAACCAGTTTGAGCAGGTCTTCTGGTCGGGCCAGAGCCTCGAAGACCTGTACACCACCCTGTCAGATCGCCGTAATTACGGCATGGCCGCCCTGTTCGTTGCGGCGATGAGCGAATGGAAACGGTCGTTTGAGCGCAATGCCCGCTCCCCTATCGGCCTGCAGACACGCATCGACAAGGTGCTGGATGTGGCCATGGCACGGGAAATGGAGCGGCTGGAAAAACGCCTGCTGTTTCTCGCCACGCTCGGCTCAGCAGCGCCGTTTATTGGCCTGTTTGGCACGGTGATTGGTATCATGACCTCGTTTCAGGCGATCGCCGGTTCGAAATCGACAAACCTCGCTGTCGTGGCACCCGGCATCGCTGAAGCCCTGCTGGCGACGGCGCTGGGCCTGCTGGCCGCGATCCCCGCCGTGGTGGCCTATAACAAGTTGTCCGCCGATGCTGGTAAGATCGCAACGCGGCTGGAAGGCTTTGCCGATGAGTTCTCAGCCATACTTTCGCGGCAAATCGATGAAAAGAATGCAACCTGACAAGGTCAGGCATATTTGATTGGATAATTGACCATGGGCATGTCTGTTGGAAGTGGTGGTGCATCAGGTGGACGACGCAGGTCTGCGCGTCGCCACGCGCCGATGAGCGAAATCAATGTCACTCCGTTTGTCGATGTCATGCTTGTATTGCTGATTATCTTCATGGTGGCCGCACCCCTGCTGACCGTTGGCGTGCCGATTGACCTGCCGGAATCCCGCGCCCAACAGCTGAATTCCGAAACTCAGCCAATTACCATTTCGGTTCAGTCCAACGGCCAGGTCTTTCTTCAGGAAACCGAGATTCCGGCCAATGAACTGATCCCCAAGCTGAAGGCCATCGCCAAGAATGGCTATGACGAACGGCTTTATGTGCGCGGTGACCGGGATACCGATTACGGCACCGTGATGCGCGTGATGGGAGCACTTAACCAGGCCGGCTACCGGAAAATTGGCCTGGTCACACTGCAGGAACAGGACGGATAGGTGAAGGCTGGCCTGACAACATCTGCACTTGCCCATGTTGCCGTACTTGCGTTCGGCATCGTGTCTTTGGCTGCGCCCAAGCAGATGGTGGTGCCCGATGTAGAGGCGCTACCGATCGACATCATTCCCTATGAAGAACTGACCCAGTCCATTGCCGGTGCCAAAAAGGCTGATCCGTCAACCACACCGGCACCGCTACCGACCACCGCACCGCCCCGGGAAGAACCGGCGGTCAACGTTGGCAATACCGATATCGATATCAAAGCCGATGCGCCAAAAGACAACAAGCAACCGCCGGTAGAAAAGGTCGAAGCGCCCGCAGCCGTCCCGGAACCGACGCCGCCAAAGCCTGAAGTCCCGGTTCCGACCCCCAATCTGGCACCTGAACCCAAGCCTAAGACCGACATCGCCATGCTGTTGAAGCAGAACGAGCCGGAACCTGCCGAAGCGCCGGAAGAAGAAATGAGCCCGGTTGAGTTGCCCAAGCGGGTGGCAGTGCCCAAGCAGCGACCACAACGCCCAAAGCCGGAAACCGCACAGACCAACCAGCGCAAAGATCAAGAAAAGCCAGTCGAAACGGCGAAAGCTAAGGCTGACAAGAAAAAAGAGTCCGACGCCAAGAAGAAGGCCGTGCTCGACAAAGCCAAGGCCAGCGCCGGAGGGGCCAAACGGTCGACCGAACAGGCTTCACTGGGCACGCAAAAAGCCAATAATGCATCCAAACTGTCGCAAAACGAATTGGATGCCCTGCGCAGCGCGCTGGAAGGTTGCTTCAATGCCGGCGATCTGCCGGGCCATCAGGACGCCGCGACAATGCAGGCACGGGTAACATTTAAACTGAACCGTGCCGGTGAGATTGACGGGCTGGTCAGAGCCAGAGTATCCGGCACAAGCGGCGCTACGAAAGCCGTGTTTTCACGCCGAGTGAAAAACGCCGTTAAAGAATGCCAACCCTATAAACTGCCGGCAGATAAATATGATACCTGGGCCGATGTGGTCGTCAATTTTTCGCTTTCCGATTTGCTGTAGCAATGAACCAACAGGACTGATTTTATGAAACAGGTCACAAGCCGCCAACCTTTTGCAAAGATTGTGCTGAATTTCATTCTGGCCGGTCTGATGCTGGCGTCAGCGGCGTCCTTCGCCCATGCGAAGATCGAAATTGATGTTACCCGCGGCAATGTTGAACCGCTGCCAATCGCCGTTCCGGTGTTTCTGGGTGACGCTGAACTTGGCCGCAACATTGCCTCCGTGGTTGAAGCCGATCTGCGTCGTTCGGGCCTGTTTGCCCCTATCGACCAGGCAGCTCACATCGAGCGCATCAGCGACAGCAACCGTCAGCCGGATTTCGCCAGTTGGACGGCAATCCGCGCCCAGGCGCTTGTGGTCGGTCAGGTAGTCAGTGAGGGCGGCGGACGGTTCCGCACCGAATTCAGGCTCTGGGACACCTATGGAGCGGAGCAAATTCTTGGTCAACAATACTCCACCGATCCCAATAACTGGCGCCGTGTCGGCCATATCATCGCTGACTCCATTTACAAGGCACTGACCGGTGAGAGCGGCTATTTTGATACCCGTATCGTCTATGTCGCCGAGAGCGGGCCCAAGAGCGAAAGGGTGAAACGCCTCGCCATCATGGATCAGGATGGTTTCAACAACCGTTTCCTCACCAATGGGCGCGATCTGGTGCTGACACCAAGATTCTCTCCTTCACGCCAGGAAGTTACCTATATGTCCTTTTCCGGCGGGCGCCCACGGGTCTATCTGCTGCAGATTGAAACCGGCCAGCGGGAAGTTGTCGGCAACTTTCCCAACATGACATTTTCACCACGCTTTTCGCCTGACGGGCAGCGCATCATCATGAGCCTGGAACAGGGCGGAAATGCCAATATTTACACAATGGACCTGCGCTCGCGGAACACCACAAGGCTGACCAGCACGGCAGCCATCGACACGTCCCCCTCCTATGCCCCCGACGGGCGGCGGATTGTCTTTGAAAGCGACCGTGGGGGCCGTCAGCAGCTCTACGTCATGAATGCCGATGGTTCCAACCAGCAGCGCATTTCCTTCGGCACCGGTCGCTATTCCACACCAGTCTGGTCACCGCGCGGCGATTTGATCGCCTTCACCAAGCAATCCGGTGGCCAGTTTCTCATTGGTGTCATGCGTCCGGACGGCAAGGGTGAGCGCATTTTGACAGAAGGCTTTCATAATGAGGGCCCAACCTGGGCTCCTAATGGCCGCACGCTGATGTTTTTTCGCGAAACACCCGGCGCCGGTGGCGGTCCAAAACTGCACACGATCGACCTGACCGGCCGCAATGAGCAGCAGGTCACCACCCAGTCATTTGCCTCTGATCCGGCCTGGTCACCCCTGCTGGACTAGACTCTTTCAGGTTTAGCCTTTGAGAGCAGCAATCAATCGGGTCATGTCTTCCGTCGGCTCGGCGCTGAAGCTGACGGTCTCGCCGCTGGTGGGATGTTTGAATCCCAAGGTGCGGGCATGCAGCGCCTGACGGTTGAAACTGGCAAATAAATCCGCTGCAGCCTGCGGCAAGCGCACTCCGCGATTGGCAAATTGCTTGCCATATTCCGGATCCCCCAAAAGCGGATTGCCGATATGGGTCAGGTGAACGCGGATCTGGTGGGTTCTGCCGGTTTCCAGCCGACATTCCAGCAGGGAAACCAGCGCATCGCCGCTGGACTTGGTGTCTTCAAAACGTTGCAGCACCTGATAGTGGGTGATCGCCTGCTTCGCATCCGGCCCATCCTCGTTGACAACGGCCCGTTGCAGCCGTTTTGTAGGATGCCGTCCCAGATAGGTTTCAATTGTTCCCTTCATCCGCGGCGGCGCCCCCCAGGTCAGCGCCCAATAAGAACGCTCCAGCGGGCCGGTTCTGCCGTGATCGGCAAATTGTTCCTGCAGATCCAGATGGGCGCGATAGCTCTTGGCGACCACCATCACACCGCTTGTGTCCTTGTCGAGACGGTGCACAATGCCCGGTCGTTTCACCCCGCCAATGCCTGACAATGTGCCCTTGCAATGGTGCAGCAGCGCATTGACCAGCGTGCCAGACCAATTGCCGGGCGCCGGATGCACAACCATGCCGGCGGGCTTGTTGATAACAATGAGATCGTCGTCTTCATGGAGAATATCCAGCGGGATGTCTTCGGGCTGGGGAATTGCTTCTTCGGCAGGTGGCATGGCGAAACGAATGACGTCTCCGGCAGCAATTCGGGTGCTGGTGCCGCGCGGCACGGTGCCATTGATGGTGACATGCCCTTTGCGCACCAGGGCCTGCACCCGGGCACGGGAAATATCATCTGAAGCATTTGCGGATATGAACTTGTCCACCCGCTTGCCCTGGCTCGAATGGGGAACGACCAGCACTTCCATATTCCCAGGCAGATCCCCGGGCATTTCCGTCGGCATTTCCGCCGCTGCATCATCAGGGGCTTTCATTGTCTCTCCACTATCGTTATCACCCACGGGAACACCCCAATAATTTATCTTTATGAGCCACTTGCATGAGCCAACAGGAAGAAGAACCTCTCGATCCCGCCGTTGAAGCCATCCGCGTTAAAATGGTTCGCCTGCTGGCCATCTCCGGCGGCATCATGATGTTGGGGCTTATGGCCGTCCTCGGCTCCATTGTCTATAAGGTGACACAGGATGACGTGCCAAGATCAAAGCCTGCGGCCGTCCAAACTACCGCTGATACTGTCAATCAACTGACAATTCCAACCGGCGCGCAAATCCTGCAGTCCAGCCAGAGCGATGGCCGCCTGATGCTGACATTGAAACTGAGCGACGGATCAACACAGATTCAGTTGCACAATCTCAAGGGAACTCTGATCGCAACCTACGCGGTTAGGGAACAGTAAACCTGCAGGTCCTATTCTGGCATCGCAATCATGCATGTCAGGACACGCCATGAACAACGATAACAACCGACTGAATCTCCCCGTAGCACTCACCCTCACCGACGGACGTGAGTTGGCGGTTGACCTGATTGTCAATCTTGGCGGTGCCATTGACCGGACCATGAACAACGAAGCGCGCTTTATCCTGATCGGTGAAGCCGATGGGACCGAACGCCTGATCGCAAAGTCCATCATTACTGAAGTGCGGGACGCAAAAAAATTCGCCCAACCTGCCCAACCCGCCCAACCTGCCGCAACGGCGACGGCGGCAACGGCGGCGAGTTCTTCAACAGATCGGGCCTCGGTGGCTGCGCCAGGAATAGTTCCGGAAAACCTCGATCCCTATCAGGCACTTGGCTTGACGCCACAGGCGGGCGAAGAAGAAGTGCGCAATACTTTTGTCCAGCTGGCACAGGCCTACAATCCCGACAGGCTGGCCCAAATGGGGCTGCCCGCAGATGTGACCGAATTTTGCAGCAATCGGTATCAACAGATATCACAGGCCTATGGACAATTGACCGAAGGCCAGACCGTTGCTCTGACAGATCAGACGGTCATTGCCATGTGAACTACCTCATCCGGCCGGCATTGATCGCTCGGCAATCTTTGCCCAATAGCTTGATCCGACCGGAATGGCTTCGTCGTTGAAGTCATATTCTTCGTGATGCAATCCAGCTGTATCGCCATTGCCCATGAAGATAAACGCACCCGGACGCTCAAGAAGCATGTAGGAAAAATCTTCGCCGCCCATTACCGGTGCCCGATTGACCTCAACTTTGGTGTCACCGGCAACCTCCTTGGCCACTTCGGCGGCAAAATTGGTCTGCTCGGCATGATTGCTTGTCACCGGATAACCTTCGACGATGTCGATATCCACTTCTGCATCATAGGCCTTGGCAATACCACTTATGATGGTTTCCATACGAGCAATCACCGTGTCGCGAACTTCCCGTTCCAGGGTGCGCACGGTGCCGTAGAACTGGGCTTCCTGAGGAATGACATTATAGGCCTTGCCCGCGTGAATGGCAGTCACGGTCAGCACGGCAGATTTCAGCGGGTCGATATTGCGCGACACGATTGACTGCAATGCCTGCACCATCTGAGTGGCGATAATGATCGGATCATTGCCCCCATGGGGCATTGCCGCATGGGCACCGAGTCCACGGATGGTGATGGTAAATTCGTCTGTCCCGGCCATGATCGGGCCAGGCCGGATGGCAAATTCGCCGATCGGCAGGCCAGGCGCATTATGCAATCCATAAACCTCCTGAATGCCAAAACGTGCCATCATGTCGTCGTCACACATGGCCTTGCCACCCGCACCACCTTCTTCAGCGGGTTGAAAAATCATGATTGCGGTGCCGTCGAAATTGCGGGTCTCGGCCAGATACTTGGCCGCACCGAGCA
The DNA here is from genome assembly GCA_039977975.1 of Rhizobiaceae bacterium. Lineage (GTDB taxonomy): Bacteria > Pseudomonadota > Alphaproteobacteria > Rhizobiales > Rhizobiaceae > Pseudahrensia. Next base: position 82,179 of record JBDWCD010000004.1, on the reverse strand, counting down.
ACATCGCCGTGTGGCCGTCATGACCACAGGCATGCATTTTGCCCTCATATTTCGATTTGTAGGCGTGGTCATTTTTTTCAACGATTGGCAGAGCATCCATATCGGCACGCATGCCGATGACCCGGCCGGAATCCGTCTTGCGTCCCTTGATAACCGCAACCACGCCGGTACGGCCGATCCCCTCAACCACCTCATCAACACCGAATTCCCGCAGCTTTTCACTGACCAGTGCTGAGGTTTCTTCCACATCGTAAAGCAGACCCGGATGTTGGTGAATGGTTCGACGCCATTCGGTAATTTCATCATGAAAGTCAGCAATTCGATTGTTGATGGGCATGGAATGTTCCGCAATTACAGGATTGGCGTAAAATGCGGTTGTTAGCGCCTGAGTGCAACCCCAAAATTTGGCAGCAAATCCCCTTATTCTGCCCCAAAACAGACACAAGTCCGTGATGAAAAATACCAGTTCAAGCCAAAGTTTCTCAAATTTTCCTTCCCTTAATAGACTGATTTAATGGGATATTACAAAATTGTAATGAAAAATCCGCCCATCATCGTAAAAATACGATGAAATGTCGAAATTCGTACCTATATGTGTATTACCGCACTCCGGGGACCGGACTTGTGCGGTACCAGCACCAATCAGGTGTTAATTGACAATTACGCTGACCAATAGGGGTCGACGTAACAAGGAGAGGACCAAAATTATGGCAAACGCACTCCCAACCATTTCCGCCAGCGGCAACGGCCTGCAGCGCTACATGGATGAAATTCGCAAGTTTCCCATGCTGGAACCTCAACAGGAATATATGCTGGCCAAGCGCTTTGCAGAGCATGATGACACCGAAGCTGCCCATCAGATGGTGACCAGCCATCTGCGTCTGGTGGCCAAAATCGCCATGGGATACCGCGGCTACGGCCTGCCGATTGGAGAAGTGATTTCCGAAGGCAATGTCGGGCTGATGCAGGCTGTCAAAAAGTTCGACCCTGAAAAAGGCTTCCGCCTGGCGACCTATGCCATGTGGTGGATCAAGGCTTCGATTCAGGAATATGTGCTGCGCTCCTGGAGCCTGGTAAAAATGGGCACCACGGCCAACCAAAAGCGCCTGTTCTTCAACCTGCGCAAGCTGAAAGGCAAGCTGAAGGCTCTCGAAGACGGTGAGTTGAAGCAGGAAAACGTCACCAAGATCGCCGACACGCTCGGCGTCAGCGAAGAGGAAGTGCGTTCAATGAACCAGCGCCTGTCCGGTGATGCTTCCCTCAACGCGCCGATCAAGGCAGCCGAAGGCGAATCCGGCCAGTGGCAGGATTGGCTGGTGGACGAAAGCGAAAGCCAGGAAACCACGCTGATCAAACAGGATGAGCTTGAAGTGCGCCGCGAGATGCTGGCCGACGCCCTGGACGTGCTCAACGAACGCGAACAGCGTATCTTTGTCGCCCGCCGCCTGTCGGAAGATCCTCTGACCCTGGAACAATTGTCCGGTGAGTTCGATATTTCCCGCGAGCGGGTGCGTCAGATCGAAGTTCGCGCCTTTGAAAAGGTTCAAAAGGCAATGATCGGTGCAGCCAAGGAATTGGCCAAACCCGTTGCCCAGCTTGAGGCCCATTAAATACAAGCCGGCGGGTTCCCTCCTCCTCCCGCCGGCTTGAACTATGACGTTACAGCGTCAGGCCCGGTCTCTCGGAGACCGGGCTTTTTTTTACTTTAGTTCAGCTGTGTAGCTGTCCAGGGGCACGATTTCCTTGATCAGGCCGCTGTCCTTCATGAACTTTGCAAACCGCTCGTAGCGACCGCGATCCAGGGCTGCGGGACGCTTTGCAAAGCGCGGCAGCGTGTCTACCCAGGCACGGCGGTTCAGCTCATTGTCGAGGTCAGGATAGGCCCTGAGAAACTGGTCCAGTGCCTCTTCGGGGTGGTTGGTGAGATACAATGTTGCCTTCTCAACCGCATCCATAAAGGGGCGAAATCGCTTGTCGTCGACTCGGTCATTGTTGGCAATGAAAATCAGCTCATCATAGACCGGCACACCATTTTCTTCCGGATAAAAGGCAATGCCGGGATGCTTTTCGATATCCAGCTGGTTCAGCTCGAAATTCCGGAACGCACCAATGACGGCATCCACCGAACCAGTGATCAGCGAAGGTGACAGGGCGAAATTGATATTGATCAGTTCCACATCATCCAACGTCAGACCCTCCTGACGCAGCATGGCGGCGAGCAGCGCATCTTCGAAACCACCGACTGAAAAGCCCACTTTCTTGCCTTTCAGATCGGCGATAGACTTAATGGGCCCCTTTTTCAGTGCCACCAGAGCGTTCAGAGGCGTCTCGGCAATGGTGCCGATCCACGAAAGCGGCAGACCTTCGGCCACCTGAACATGCAATTGAGGCTGGTAGGAAATGGCAATATCGCCTTGTCCTGCAGCGATCAACCTCGGCGGCGCGCTTGGGTCGGATGGAGCCACCAATTCAACCTCAAGGCCAGCTTGTTTGAAATAGCCCTGGCTCTCGGCAATCACCAATGGGGCGTGATCGGGATTGACGAACCAGTCGAGATAGACCGTCAGTTTTTCAGCGCTCAGCGCAGATGAAACGCTCATTATCAGCGCCAGTATCATAGTCGGGATTAGTGTCAGAATTCGCATTTTTGGTTCCTTCAAGCGAAAGGCAGGTTGGTTCTGGGGGCCCAGAAAACGAGATTGTCTAAGGTGATATCGATGATGAAACGCAACACAACCACCATCAAAATGAGCAGCACAAGACCGGCAAATACCGTATCGGTCTGCATCCGCGCGTTGGCCTGGTTGATGACATAGCCAAGACCACCGGACGCCCCGACCCATTCGCCGACCACCGCGCCAATAGGCGCCACTGTTGCGGCAACACGAATGCCGGAAGCCAGAGAGGGCATCGCCGAAGGCAGTCGAAATTTCATCAATGTTTGCAGCGGTGAGGCGCCATACATGCGCGCTATATCTATAAAATTGCGGTCGGCGCGGGCCAGACCATCATTGAGGGCGGAGGCAACCGGGAAATAAATGATCAATGTGGCCATGGCGATCTTCGAGCCAAGCCCAAGACCAAACCACAGCACCAGCAAAGGAGCGATGGCGAAAACCGGCAGGGCCTGACTGGCCAGGATCAACGGCAGGACATAGCGCCGCGCCAACCCCGAGGCGTTGACCAACAGGGCCGTGGTGACGCCAAAGAGTGTTCCCAGAATCAGTCCAAGAATGATTTCCGCAAGCGTGATGCCGGCATGATGGATCAGTGAAGAAAACTGATCCACAAGCGATTTCATCACTTGTACCGGGCCAGGTAAAATAAACGGTGCCGGCTGAAAAATCGCCACGGCCAGGGCCCACAGGCCAACAAGAATTGCCGCAGTCACGCTTCCCCTGACAAGCGGGGCGAAGCGACCTTCGGGCAGTCTTTCGTCAGCTTGATTGCCAAACAGCATGCCATGCATTCCGGTTTGACCGGTCCTGACCTTGCATGCATTTGAAGAAACCTGACCCGATGAAATTTGACTTCACCCCTATGGTCAAAATGTCCTGTCCCTTCGCCGGCATGACCCGGATCAGGTTCCCGATCGATTAATCGATCAAGGGTCCGGCCGAAACCATCTCAGCCGCCGACAGGCGACACCCCTTGGAACTGGGCAAGTTTTGACGGACTAAGCCGCGTTTGGCAAGAGATTTAGAATCCGTGGCAGGAAATATCCAATCCTGCCAGGGATCTTTGCTGACTAAAGCTTCGACCAGGCTTCAAAGACCCGTTCAAAGACCTGGTTTCCAGGCAGACCCTTTTCAATGGTCATCAAGGCCCGGCGGCCAGTGCTGTATTGCAGCGGAATATCAATCCAGTCACGGGACTTCAGCAGTGATTCATTCTGCTCTCGCGCCTGTTCAAGATTGTTCAGCGCGATCAGGAATATGCCGTCGGCGATGCGCGCCGGAACACCGATGAGACCATCACCGCGCCCCTGTTCGCTTTGTTTGAGAACAAAACGGCTGACCTGATCGATGGATCCGCCAGAGAAGTTATCGGGAACGGCAAAGACCAGCTCAATCAAATGGCTGGCCGGCAGGGCCTTGTCGGCATTTCGCTTGATCTTCATGATCAAAACGACATTGCGCTCAGGAACTTCAATCCGAGCCCGGATCACCGGTTCCTTGGTCGTGCCGTTGGCCGGTTCTTCTTCAACGACACTCCAGACAACTCGCCCGGAATCGACTGTATTTTCAGCCGCTGTTGAGCCTTCTTCATATAAAATGGCGTTTTGCGCGACCAGCAATGATCCTTCAGGCGTTGCATCAGTTGCGGGCGCCTCAACAACCGGCTGCAAGGCAGACGGCGAAACCGGATCGCTGGCAGGAACCGTTTCTTCCTGCCCGTTTTCATTCAGGCGGCTTTCCACCTTCGGCGCAGGCACGGTCTCGTTACCAGCATCCTCTGGCGGCGTAATGGCAATTGTTTTGACCGGCTTGGGTTTCGTCGGATCATCGAATAAGTCCATCAATCCGGTCTGTTCGACCTTTTCAAGCACAAGCTCCTTGTTCATCCAGCCGTAATATCCACCCGCCCCGAGGGCGCCGAGAAACAGCAACATGAAGAACCATTTGAAAAAGCCCCATTTGCGGCGCTTTTTCTTGCCGCCATTGCCAAAACCAGCGGCCGGCGGAATGGCCAGACTTTCATCGACCGGTTCACCATAGGGCTGCGCATATTCCTGCCCCGGCGCCGGATGCGGCTGTTCGTAATAGACCTGAGCTGCACCGGGGTCGGCCTGATGCTGCGGATGCCATTGAGCATCGGCCGGCGCTCCATAGGGCTGCGCCGGCTGAAGTTCGTCCGGCAATGGCGGGTCGCCCGCTCCATGCGGCGGTAGCGGCGGCGGCGATTGTGGATGAGGTTGATGCGATGCAAACTCATCAGCCCATTGATTAGCGGCGGCATCGCCAGCATTGGGATCGGCACCAAACCCACCAATGGGTTCAGCGGCGACGGGCGGTTGCAGGGGTTCAAAACCGGGCTGCTGCACGCTTGAATCAGGGGCCACCGGTGCGGGAGCGGGCTGAACCTGCTGTGGTGGTGGCGCCGGCGGCGGCGATTGCGGCGGTGGAGGTGGCGCCGCCGCGGGGGTTTCCGGTCGGGGAGCTAAACTTGGTTGCGGTGGGGCGACTGGCGCCCGAGGCTTCGCCGGTTCCGGCGCGCCCGCAGAAGACACACCAGTTGCCACTGGCTCGGGGGATGGCCGGGCCGCAACAGATGGTTGTATCCCATAGGTGGGATCATATTTCCGCTCGACCTGGGTAATCGCTTCCTCCAGCTTGCCGAGCTCAGACTTAAGCGCCTCTCCGGCTACTGGGGGAGTTCGATTCTTCAACTGGCGCTCAATTGTGGTGCGCGCCCGGTCGTACAGTTTAATTCTCAACTCCGGCTTGGGGTTGGTAAATCCGGAAAGAGTGCGCTGCAGTACAGCGTGATAATCAGCCATCTAATCGCCAGTCTTGTGACCGAGCATCGGTCAAACAGTGAATTGCAATATTAGCCAACAAGTTAATCATGAAAAGGGTCTTCAACAAGTATTGTGTCATCCCTCTCCGGACTGGTTGATAACATGGTAACCGGCGCGCCGATTAATTCTTCCACGTGACGGACATATTTGATCGCCTGAGCCGGCAGATCATTCCATGTTCTGGCGCCGACTGTTGGCTCTTTCCAGCCTTCCAAAGTCTCGTAAACCGGCACAACCCGTGCCTGCTGGCCCTGGCTGGCAGGCAGGTGATCAATGGCTTCACCGTCAATCGTATAGCCTGTGCAAATCTTGATCTCATCCATGCCATCGAGCACGTCCAGCTTGGTGAGCGCAATGCCGGTAATGCCATTTGTAGACACCGATTGTCGCACCAATGCGGCATCAAACCAACCACAACGACGTTTTCTGCCGGTCACTGTGCCAAATTCGTGCCCCTTTTCGCCCAGGAACTGACCAATCTCGTTTTCCTGCTCTGTTGGGAACGGCCCTTCACCAACCCGTGTCGTATAGGCCTTGGTAATACCCAGTACAAAGTCCAGCGAACTGGGCCCCAGGCCCGATCCTGCAGCTGCCTGACCGGCAACGGTATTGGACGATGTCACGAATGGATAGGTGCCGTGATCGATGTCCAGCAATGTCCCCTGGGCACCTTCAAACAGAATACGCTTGCCATTATGTTTGGCATCGGCCAGCAATTTCCAGACAGTCTCACGAAATGGCAGAATCTGGTCGGCAATCGCCATCAACTCGTTGAAAATAGTATCTTCAGCGATTTCAGCTTCGTTCAATCCCCGACGCAGGGCGTTGTGGTGGGTGAGCAAACGTTCGATTTTGCCGCGCAGGGAATCGGGATTTGCCAGATCCATAACCCGGATGGCGCGGCGACCGACCTTGTCTTCATAGGCCGGGCCAATGCCGCGGCGGGTGGTGCCAATTTTGGTGCCGGACTTTGCAGCGTCTTCTCGCAGACCATCCAATTCGCGGTGCAGAGAGAGGATTAGAGTGGCGTTATCGGCAATGCGCAAATTCTGTGGAGAAATCGAAACACCCTGCTCTGCAAGGCGGTCAATTTCGGCAACCAGCGCATGGGGATCGATCACCACACCATTGCCGATCACGCCCATTTTTCCCGGACGAACGACGCCGGAGGGCAACAGGGATAGTTTATAGCTGACCCCGTCAATCACCAGGGTATGACCGGCATTGTGTCCACCTTGAAACCGGACCACCAGGTCAGCCCGTTCCGACAACCAGTCGACAATCTTACCTTTGCCCTCGTCCCCCCACTGGGAACCTACGACAACCACATTAGCCATGATTTGCAAACCTTCATCATTTGGCGCTGCTTACGGTTTGATTTCCGCCACCGGGCGAGGAAGGTCAAGGGCAATTGGCGTTAAATTCGACTCGTCCAGTACTGAAATGCGCATCTTCTCCTCAAACGGTCCATTCACTCGGCAATTGTCGTCAAGATGTCTGAGCGACCTGCCCTGCGTACGGAAACGGCTTGAGGGCTGCCGCTGTTGTGTTATGGCTTGACCTTGCTCAATTAGAAAGTTGCAATTGCCCCTTTTTCGCAATCCTCACCTGCTGCTGGCGCTGACCACTTTCATTTGGAGTGGCAATGCGATTGCCGGCAAATTTGCCATCGGCCATGTCTCGCCGATGATGCTGACCATGAGCCGATGGGCGGTGGCACTGGTGATTATCGCGCTGATTGCCCGCAAGCACATCGCCGATGATTGGCAAGTTATCCGCAAGAACTGGCTGTATTTGCTGCTGATGGGCGGCATTGGCTATACCGGATTCAACTACTGCCTCTATTCCGGCTTGCAACATATTTCGGCGATCAATGTGACGCTTGAACAGAGCGCCATGCCGCTGATCATCTTCATCCTCAACTATGCCATCTATCGTACCGGCATTACATGGCTGCAGATTGTAGGCTTTGTGCTGACATTTCTGGGGGTTATCGTCATCGTCAGTTCCGGCCAGCCGATTGCCCTTTTCAGTGGCGAAGGGCCTGGCATCAATATCGGCGACATCTACATGCTGGGCGCGGCAATTTGCTATGGCGGCTATTCAACTGCGCTGCGGTCAAAACCCACCATGCACTGGCAGAGCTTTCTGGCCTGCCTTGTGGCTGGCGCGCTGATCTTTGGAATTGTCGGAGCGATGGTCGAATATCAGGCCGGACATTTGCAAGCGCCCGTCACCCTGCAGGGACTATCAGTCGTCCTCTATGCGGGCATATTTGCCTCACTCGTCGCCCAGGGATTGTTCATCAAAGGCGTAGAAGCTTTCGGCTCCAATATTGCCGGGATCTATATCAACCTGGTGCCGGTCTTCGGGGCGCTGCTCGCCGTGCTGCTGCTCGGCGAACAACTCTATCTGTTCCACGCTGTTGCCTTCGTGCTTGTCGTCGGCGGCATCCTGATTGCGCAGCGGAAAACGGAATCCGCCGCCGCCGCCGCTGCGCCTCCAGCGGCCCCGGACAAAAGCTAGATCGAAAACTCCAGTGGCTTGGCAGAGTCGATTTCAGGTGCCTCTTCCAGCTGTTTCAAAAATGCCTTGCTGACCGGTTGGTCCAACTCAACTAGGGCAATAGCATCGCCCCCCTCATGGTTACGACCCAGGTAGAAGTTGGCAATATTGATGCCGGCATTGCCGAACAGGCCGCCCAACTTGCCGATAATGCCGGGCACATCGCGGTTGGTCGTGTACAACATGTGGGCCCCGGCTTCGGCCTCCATATTAATGCCTTTGATCTGAATAAAACGCGGTTTGCCGTCAGAGAATACCGTACCGGCAATTGATCTTGTCAGACCATCGGTGATCACGTTCAGCTGAATGTAGCCTTCAAACACACCAGATTTTTCTCGTGTCATTTCAAGCAATTGAATGCCACGCTCCCCGGCCATGACCGGTGCCGAGACCATATTGACCTCCGACACCTGGGCCCGCAGGAGGCCGGCAAGAACGGCGCTGGAAAGTGCTTTGGTATTCATCGATGCGACATGACCGTCATAAAGGATTTCAACCTTTTTGACCGGTGCATCGGTGACCTGACCAACGAAACTGCCCAATGTGTCGGCAAGTTTGACAAAGGGTGTCAGACGTGGCGCTTCTTCAGCCGAGATGGATGGCATATTGAGAGCGTTGGTCACTGCACCCCGGGTCAGATAGGCCGACATCTGTTCGGCCACCTGCAACGCCACGTTCTCCTGTGCCTCTGTTGTTGCTGCACCCAGATGCGGTGTGCAGACAACATTCGGCAGGCCGAACAAGACGCTGTCCTTGGCTGGTTCAACTTCGAATACATCAATGCCGGCGCCCGCCACTTTGCCCGCCTTGAGAGCCTCGGCCAGATCGGCTTCAACAATCAGCCCACCGCGGGCGCAATTCACGATACGCACGCCATCTTTCATTTTGGCAATCGCTGCAGCGTCAATGATGTTGCGTGTCTTGTCGGTCAGAGGCGTGTGCAGGGTGATGAAATCGGCGCGTGGCAGCAACTCGTCCATCTCGACCTTCTCAACACCCATCTCCTGGGCCCGTTCTTCCGACAGGAAGGGATCATAGGCGACGACGCGCATCTTCATGCCGATGGCGCGATCGGCGACGATGGAACCGATATTGCCTGCGCCAATCAGACCAAGGGTCTTGCCGGTCAGTTCAACACCCATGAATTTGGATTTTTCCCACTTGCCATGCTGGGTTGAGGCATCTGCAGCAGGAATTTGACGGGCCACGGCCATCATCAACGAAATGGCGTGTTCAGCGGTGGTGATGGAATTGCCGAACGGTGTGTTCATGACAATGATCCCACGGCGGGAGGCTGCCTTCAGGTCGACATTGTCAACACCGATACCGGCCCGGCCAATCACTTTGAGATTGCTGGCGGCTTCGATCAGCCTTTCCGTTGCCTTGGTGGCAGAACGAATGGCGAGGCCGTCATAATCAGCGATCTTGGCCAGCAGGGCATCTTTGTCCTTGCCGAGATCAGGTTCAAAATCGACGTCGCAGCCATTGTCCCTAAAAACCTGAACGGCGGTGGGTGACAAGGCGTCTGAGACGAGTACGCGGGGTTTTTGTGCAGTCATTGGAATATCTTTCAAAAGGTGGCAGGTCGCCAAACAGCCTGTCGGCAAGCCTGCAGAATTGAGAAATCAGGCGGATTTTGCGGCTGAGAAAGCCCAGTCGAGCCAGGGCGTTAACGCTTCCAGGTCGCTGGCTTCGACCGTCGCTCCGGACCAGATGCGCAATCCGGGAGGCGCGTCGCGATAGCCGCCAATGTCGAAGGCAACACCTTCATCATCCAGCAATTTGGTCAGCCGTTTGACAAAGGCGTTCTGCGCCGCTTCGTCCAAAGATGCGATATCGCTGTCGACAATCTTCAAACAAACCGATGTGTTTGACCTTGTGTCGGGAATTTCAGCAAGAAATTCTGCCCAATCGGTTTCAGCGACCCAATTTTCCAGAACCGCAAAATTGGCATCGGCGCGTGCCCGTAATCCGTCGAGACCGCCCAGGGACTGGGCCCAGTTCAACGCATCGATATAGTCTTCGACGCAGAGCATCGAAGGGGTGTTGATCGTGGCGCCGGAAAAAATGCCTTCAATCAGTTTGCCCCCCTTCGTCAGGCGGAAAATTTTCGGCAAGGGCCAGGGGGGTGAATAGGTTTCCAGCCTTTCAACGGCCCGTGGGGACAGGATGATCACCCCGTGACCACCCTCACCGCCCAGCACTTTCTGCCAGGAGAAGGTTGTCACATCGAGCTTGTCGAAGGGCAGGTCCTGCGCAAAGGCGGCAGATGTCGCATCGCACAGGGTGAGGCCTGCACGATCAGCGGGAATAAAACCGCCATCGGGAACCCGCACACCGGAGGTCGTACCGTTCCAGGTGAAACAGAGGTCGTTGTCAAAGTCGATTGCCTTCAAGTCGGGCAATTGACCGTAGTCCGCCTGCAGGGAGGTGGCATTTTCAAGCTTCAGCTGTTTGACCACATCGGTCACCCAGCCGGAACCAAAGCTTTCCCATGCCAGCATGGTGACCGGACGGGCGCCCAGCAGCGACCACATGGCCATTTCAAAAGCGCCGGTATCAGAAGCTGGCACGATACCGATGCGGTAATCATCGGGCACCTGCAACACCTGGCGGGTCAGATTAATGGCTTGTTGAAGTTTGGTCTTTCCTTCAGCGGCGCGGTGGGAGCGCCCCAACGACGCATCTTTCAGCGCAGTCAGTGCCCAACCAGGGCGTTTGGCACAGGGGCCTGAGGAAAAGCGGGGGTTTTGCGGACGCATCTGTGGCGTCGCGACGTCATGTCTTGCTGTCATATTGTATCCTTCCAGATAACAAGCCTCTCGTTGGGGAGAGGTGTCCCGCTGCTGGCTTTATTGAACGGCGCAGATTGCGTCAACAGGTAAATGACGCTTTTGACAAAGTTAATGTCGGGGCGGCCCGGAAAGGATTCCGTTGTCCAAAATGCGAAAGACCGGAACGCAGGTTCCGGCCTTTCGTGCAATCTGGTTGAACTGACGGGAACTTACCAGATTTCGTATCGCAGACCCAGGCGCATTTCGTGGACCGACTTGTTGCCGACCGTCAGGTCTTCAACATTACCGAATGTGTCGGTTGTGTCGGTCGTGCCTCCCTCTCCGAAATAAGTGTAGCGGTAACCAAGGTCCAAATTCAGGCCCCGGCTCAATTCATAGGAAACGCCCAGCATGGCATTGGCTGCATAGGTAAGTTCTTCGCCGCCACTCACCCCACATTCGGCGACACTGCCGGCATTGCACTGACCGTTGAGGGAGAAATCATCCCAATAGACATAGGCGGCACCCAATCCGGCGCCGACATAGGGGCGGAACCCGGCATAGGTTCCAAGATCGGCGTAGAAGTTGCCCATCAAATTGCTTGCATTGATTTCTGAATTTTCAAAAATATTCAGCGCGACTTCCATCCGCAGCCCTTCAGCAAACGTGTATCCGGCGCCGAGGCCGATGGTGATCGGGTCACCATAATCCACGTCTTCCGAATAGTAGCTTGATTCCACATCGACACTGGAAATACCGCCGCCAATATCACCACGCAGATACCAACCGGTGCCAAATTCCACCTCGGTATATTCGGTGGGTTCGCCATAGTCAGCCAGCATATCGGCAGCATTGGCACTGTCTGGAACGGTCATCGCGCCGGCGAACTGGCCCATCAGGGCGAGTGTTGCGGCAATCGAAGTCAGTCTAAGGCTGGATGTTCTCATCACAGCAACTCCCTACTACACGATACGAACAAAGGTCGGATGAAAGAACACCAGAACCGATGGAGTTGATTTGGGGGGGGTGATTGGGGGCGGAAACGCCGCCCTCAACTTTGTCTGATCCGGCATCATTGCGGATCGTTGGCTTAGCCGACCTGCGGCTTACCAGATCTGGTAGCGAACGCCGGCACGGATGATGTGGCTTTCAATGCCCTCATCATAGCCCTGAGTTCCACCGGTACCAGCCCACTGGAACATGTCACCACCCTCGACGCGGCTATAGGAGTAACCGAGGTCGAGCTTGGTATTGTGAGCAATATCGTAGGAGAAGCCGGCATGAACCGCCCAGGCAAAACGCCAGGATTCGGTTCCTGCTTGAGTGGCACTAGATACACTGCTCGTCGCCGGTGCAGCACCAGGACAGTTGGTGACCGTGAAGGTACAGGTGTTGACGCTCTCAGTGTCATCCCAGCGAACATATGCGCCACCGAGGCCAGCACCGACATAGGGTGTGAATCCGCCGTAATTGCCGAGATCGACATAGGCGTTACCCAACAGTTTTAGCATGTCGAAACTGGAGGTGTCGCTGGACGAACAGTTCAGATCGCCGTCGAGAAAGGCTTGATAATCACAATAACCATAGGTGCTGCCTTCAAAATCGGCTTCGAAAACATATTCACCTGTCAGATCGACGCGGAAATACTCATTGATCTGATAGCCAATACCGATGCCCAGATCAAAACTGTCATCTGCTTCAGAAGAATAGAATGAGGAATTGCCCCAGCCGTTGGTGTAGTGAACACCTTCAACTTCGTGGAAATCGTATGTGATATCGCCGCGCAGATACCAGCCACCATAGGATTTGGTGACGATCTCCGGCGCTTCATATACTGGTGGATCCACCAGCAAGTCGGCGGCATTGGCCGTTCCGGTTTGTACAATAGCAGCCGCCAACAACGCAGCCGGCACCATTGCCATCATTTTCTTAGAGCTGCTCATTGCAACATCCTTCCTACTAAACAATCCCGCAACTGAGCGGGAACCCATGAATTTCGGATTCCAGCATGGGCAAAATAGGTTAAAGGTGGATTAACTGTGTTTTTTAACCGTGATTTTTAACGTTAACAGTGGGTTAAGTCGCAATTTTTACAGCAGCTTGGGGCCGGAATTGACGGTCATTTTAGGCGAAATTGGCTTGATTTTGAGCATTTTCGACGGTCTCACAGAACGTCAATTTGGTTGGAACTAACCACAATTATTGCCGATATTTTGTCAGTCCGTACGGGATTTGACGGCAATTCCGGCTGCCTGAAGAGGCAAATCTAACAATCGGGCCGGGTCTTATCGGGGTGGTGCGTTATTGTGCCGCCAGCACCACGTCTTCGCCGTCGACAGTGGCGCTGAGGCTCAACCCGGATTCCTTGGCCAGCAGAATCGCGTAATAGGGCTGAATGGCATGGGCTGACATATCCCCTTCAAGGGTGCCGTTCAGCATGTCGACAAATTCGCCGGGTACCCGGGCCTTGGGGCCTGAACAGCGTAGCGAAAATGTCGCCTGCTCCCCTTCCCCATCTATCGAAATCGCTACATTGCCACCGCGCGGAATGGCGCCCAGGGAAATCAGTACGAGATTCAGCAACAGTTTGACGCGGTTTTTGGGGACCAGCGATCGGACGCCCTGCCAGGTGTAATCGGCTTTTTCCCCGTCCATAAACAATCCGACCACCTCTTCCGCCTCGCCGGTATCAATTGAAGCGCCAGCAGATCCGGAAGCGCCGAAGGCGAGGCGTGAAAATTTCAGCTTGGCGGAAGCCGACTTGGCGCTTTTGGTAATCAGCTCCATGGCGAATTGCCGCATTTCCTCGCCCTGGTCTTCTTCAAGCACCTCAAGACCATTGGCCAGCGCACCGACTGGCGAAATTATGTCGTGGCACACACGACTGGCCAGAAGCGCGGCCAGGTCGAGAGCAGAAAGGGTTGGAAGTTCTGGCATGTTTTCCCCGTCAGTTGATTTGCGATAACCGAAACGAATCGATGCTGCATTAACCTATCCTGTCGATACACAAAGCAGCGAATCAAAAAAAGCCCGGCGATGCGCGATTGTGGGGAAGTCGCGACATTGCAAACGGTTTGGGAGCAGCAGACAATGTTGAACTGCAAGATTTTGTTTACCGTATCGCAAACCTTTTGATTCAAATTGGAGACAATTCCCAGAAACGGTCGCATTTCCGTTTCATACCCCTTGGAAACAGTGTCACGAATTCTTGCCGGTATTCGCGTCAAACCGTGAAGGAAAACCGAGATGAATCTGTTTAAATCTCAAAAAATTACAACCATGGTTCGCAGCATCGCTGCCGCAGCAGCCCTTGCGTTCATGGCGTCAATTGCCACTCCGCTGGCGACACCGACTGCATCCTTTCAGGCTTCAGCCATGGATTCACAGCGCTATTCCAGCAATGAATTGATCGACGCCGGCCACCACTTTTTTGGTGCCGCCGCAAATGGTCTTGCCACCGTCATTGAAAAGGCAGTTGGCGAATACGGCCTGCCGAACGGTTATGTGCTGGGCGAAGAGGCCTCCGGCGCACTGGTTGCCGGCCTGCGCTATGGCGAGGGCAAATTGTTCACCAAAAATGCCGGTGACCATCCGGTTTTCTGGCAGGGTCCGTCGCTGGGATGGGATTTCGGCGGCGATGGCAATCGCACAATGATGCTGGTCTACAATCTCACCAATACGCAAAAAATCTATCGTCGTTTTCTTGGCGTATCCGGTTCGGCCTATTTTGTCGGCGGATTGGGCATGACCGTGCTGAAACATGGTGACACCATACTGGTGCCGGTGCGCACCGGAGTTGGCGCCCGACTGGGTGTCAATGTCGGCTATCTGAAGCTGCGCGAATACCCAACCTGGAACCCGTTTTGACCGGTTGGCTCAAATGCAAGCAATTCTGTTTACGTTAAGAGTGTAAAACAGTGGGAAAAGCCTGCACATTGTGGCAGGCTTTTTTTGTGACTGGCGGAGGGTTTTTTCCGCACTTTCACAGTTTGAAATTGAAGAGAGACATCTACTGCCGTGCTAGAAAGTGGTCTGTTTTTTACCCTGGGTTTCCTCTGCGCAGCCTTGCTGGCGCTGATGATAGCGCCTGCGATCTGGCGCCGTGCGGTGGTTTTGACGCGCAACCGTATTGAAAGCTCCGTACCACTGACGTTGAACGAGATTCAGGCTGACAAGGATCAGTTGCGGGCTGAATTCGCGATGAGCACAAGGCGGCTTGAAGTAAACCTTGAAACGCTGAAGGAACGTGCTTCCGAGCAGTTGATAGAGATCAACCGAAAGCGCGATGAACTGATTGCCCTGGAAGATCAGCATGGGGAAAAATCCTCCCGCATCAACGAGCTGGAAACCCAGTCAATTGAATTGCGCAATGAGATGAAAGAGCATGAAGGCAGGCTCAACGCGGCGGCGACGAACCTTGCCAGCGTTGAGTTGCAGCTGGAAGAAAAGGCCTTCGCGTACGAGGAGCTGGAGCGCAAATACCGGACCGCAATTGAAGAGTTTGACAGCCGCAAGGTCGAAATGGCCGCGCGGGAAAACCAGATGACTGTTGTCGAGGGCGAGGCTCGGGTTGCAAAGCAGTCCAGCAAGCAGGAAGCGGCAGATAATTCCCGACTGCGCAAGGAATTGAAAGCGGCCGAGACCGCCCTGGAAAAAGAACGCAGACGAGTTGAGACGATCAGCAATAAGAACGACCGGATGCTGGCTTCTCTCGCCGACCTGGAAAGCCGGGTGGAACGTCGCGATGCCGATCTGGCGCGGCTGCGCAGCAGGTCGGGAGATTCCGGCAGTCAGGTACAACAGCTGCAAAAGGAAAATGACGATCTGCAGGCACAGAATTTCGACCTTCAGGCAGAAGTCGCGCAGACGACATTGCGGATGGAAGCATTGCTGAAGGATGCTTCGGGAGAAAATATCGAAAATGCCGTCGCAACATTTGAATCAGAAAGACAGGAATTGAGGGACGCGCTGGAACAGGTTGAAGAGGAACGGGATGCCCTGAAGGCCGAGCTTTCCTCAATGCTGCTGACAAACGGCGAAGACTGGCAGGAAGAGCGCCGTGAAAACGCCGTGATGCGTGAGCGGATCAATGACCTGGCAGCCAAAGTTACGTCAATGACTGCATCGCTGGAGGGGCCGGATTCGCCAATCAACAAGGCCATCGGCAAGTCTTCGAAGGGCAAAGGCAAACAGCCGGCCAAAGGCGACACCCCGGCAGAACCGCCACAGAACCTGGCCGAACGTATTCGCGCCCTCCAGGCTGCCGCAGAACAGGCATAGCGGCAACGCGGCGGCGGCGTGGCGGCGGCGTGGCGGCGGCGTGGCGGCCACCAATATTGGTCACGGAACCTTGTCTGCGACAATCTGAAAATCCTCTTGTACGCTCCTGACGGACATGCGATCAGAAGGCTCGTGAACGGAGTCTGAGATTGTCTAATTTCCTGGGCAAAGATTTGGCCTTATTGCGGACCCTGTGTCTGCTGGTCACGCTTGCCCTGACGACGACATGGCCCGCCAGTGCGGCGCAGCAATTCAGCTCATCTGTTCCAGACATTACCGCCTTCGCCTTGCCGGACGGTTCTTTGCCGATCATCTGTTTTGGCAATGGGGCGCCGGAATCCGATGCAGGCGGCCATTGTGATGAGTGTCAGCTGACACTTGTCCAGCCCCTGGCCGTAGCTGCCTCGGAACTGGCCTATTTCTTATCACCGGCGTCCAACGCACAGACCAATGGACGCCTGACCTTCCTTGGCTCGCCGCGCGCAAGTCATGCGCATCCGGTGCGCGGCCCTCCCCTGTCCTGAATGTTCCCAAACACCAATTGTAATTCCCCGATACCCGCACGGTGTCGGATACTTCAGGACAGTTCCATGTTTAAAAAACTCCTCTTGGGCATCGCCCTTTTTGCCGCCATGGCAGGCTCAGCATTTGCCGAACAATTCGTATTCGGCGATCTCACCATCAAACATCCAACCCTGCGTGCTACGCCACCCGGTGCCAAGGTTGGTGCCGGTTATATCACGATTACCAATAGCGGCAGCTCGGATGACCGTCTGGTTGGCGGCGCTGCCGATTTTGCTGGCCGGGTGGAACTGCACGAAATGAAAATGGTCAACCAGGTGATGAAGATGCGGCCGCTGGCCAATGGCGTGGACATCCCCGCCGGTGCAACGGTCAAATTGATGCCAGGCGGCAATCACATCATGTTCATGATGCTGAAAAAGCCGCTGAAGGAAGGCGAGCAATCCACGGCAAAACTGATCTTTGAAAAAGCCGGTGAAAAGGAATTTACCTTTACGGTGAAATCGATTGCCGACACCATGAAGATGAAACACAGCCACTGACCGCCAGACCTTCTCGGGCTTAGATGAAAGATCAGCTATACAGGATCAAGAGCCAGACACAGTCGGTCTACCAGGATCGGGCGCGTGCCTTTGACATACAGCGCGGCCGGTCCGGAATGGAGCATGCCTGGCTCGAGCGGTTCGTCGTCAGTCTGCCCAAGGCGGGCGCTATTCTCGATCTTGGCTGTGGCAGCGGCGAGCCGGTATCGGCTTATCTCATCAACAAGGGATTTCACCTCACTGGCATCGACTACGCGGCGGCGATGATAGATATGGCGCGTCAGCGATTTCCTGACCACGGCTGGTTGGTCCAGGACATGGTCGATCCGCTTCCCGACCGGCAGTTTAACGGGCTGATCAGCTGGAACGGTTTCTTCCACCTGTCCCCCGAAGAACAACGCCATGCCTTGCCGCAATTTGCTGCCGCGGTTCTGCCGGGCGGCAATTTGTTGCTCACCGTGGGTCCCGCCGAAGGTGAAATTACCGGAACCGTTGATGGCGCACCGGTCTATCATGCCAGTCTGGACCCGGCAGAATATCGGGATTTGTTATTGGCTGCAGGTTTTGCGACAATCGAGTTTCAGGCTGAAGACCCGGATTGCGGCCTCCATTCAGTGCTGCTTGCCCTCGACAAACAGGCCTGACCGATACTGAAATCGGTAAGCTCCCCTGAGGTTTAGCCCACGTGTTCGCCCCAACTGGCTTTGATTTCGTCCAGAATGGCCGGATCGTCGATCGTTGCCGGGACATTGAACTCCTCGCCATCAACAACCTTCTGCATGGTGGCGCGCAGGATCTTGCCTGACCGGGTTTTCGGCAGGCGCGCCACCGGAACGGCAATCTTGAACGCTGCAACCGGGCCGATTTTCTCACGCACCAGCTTCACCACCTCTGACTGGATTTCCGGAATTGGGCGATCCACCCCGGCATTGAGGATCAGGAACCCCGCCGGCAATTGGCCTTTCAACTTGTCATTGATGCCAATGACGGCACATTCGGCGACATCGGGGTGTTCTGCAATCACCTCTTCCATGCCGCCTGTCGAGAGGCGGTGCCCGGCCACATTGATGATGTCATCGGTACGCGCCATGATGAACAGGTAGCCGTCTTCATCCATGATCCCCGCATCGGCGGTTTTGTAATAGCCGGGAAATTCATCCAGATAGGCCTCGCGCATGCGTGCCTCAGCATTCCACAGAGTTGGAAAGCAACTCGGCGGCAATGGCAGTTTGACGACAACATTGCCCAGTTCACCGCGCCCCAGTTCTTCGCCTTCATCGCTGAGCACCTGAATGTCATAGCCGGGCATGGCCACTGTCGGGGAGCCATATTTGATCGGCATCAGTTCAATACCGGTCGGGTTACCAGCTATCGTCCAGCCGGTTTCCGTTTGCCACCAATGGTCGATGACCGGCGTTTTCAATACCCGCTCGGCCCAATGGATGGTGTCCGGGTCGGCTCGCTCACCAGCCAGGAAAAGCATGCGGAAATTGCTGAGGTCGTAATTTTCGATCAACGCGCCTTCGGGGTCTTCCTTCTTGATCGCGCGAAAGGCGGTTGGGGCTGTAAACAGCGCCGCCACCTTATGATCGGCAATCACCCGCCAGAAGGTTCCCGCATCGGGAGTGCCGACTGGCTTGCCTTCAAACAGGATGGTGGTGTTGCCAGCGATCAGTGGTGCGTAGACGATGTAAGAATGACCGACGACCCAGCCGACATCTGACGCTGCCCAGAACACCTCTCCGGGATCAACGTCATAGATATTCTTCATCGACCAGTGAAGCGCCACCATGTGGCCGCCATTGTCACGCACCACGCCTTTCGGCTGTCCGGTCGTGCCGGAGGTATAAAGGATATAAAGCGGGTCCGTGGCGCGCAGATCAACGCAGTCAACAACAGTGCCCGCCTGTTTGTGGCGGCCAACTTCGTCGGCATAGTCGAAATCTCGCCCTTCAATGCGCTCACAATCCAGCTCGGCCCGCTGCAGAATGATCGTCGATTGCGGCTTGTTAGTTGATATCTCAATGGCTTCATCGAGCAGCGGCTTATAGGCGATGACCCGTCCCGGCTCGATGCCACAGGAGGATGAAATGACGCATTTTGCCGAACAATCATCGATACGTGTCGCCAGTTCCTTTGCTGCAAAACCACCGAAGACGACCGAATGAATGGCCCCCAACCGGGCGCAGGCGAGCATGGCAAAAGCAGCTTCGGGCACCATCGGCATATAGATGATCACGCGGTCGCCCTTGCCCACTCCGCGGTCGACCAGGACCGCAGCCAGCGCTTCCACTTCGGCCTTCACATCGGCATAGGTATAGGTGCGTTGATTGCCGGTAATCGGGCTGTCATAGATCAGCGCGGCCTGATCGGCGCGGCCGCTGGCGACATGACGGTCAACAGCATTGTAGCAGGTATTGCAAAGCCCGTCGGCGAACCAGTGGCCATAGGGTCCCTCGTCGGCAAAGAACGCCTTGCTGGGCTTTGTCGTCCAGTCAATGGCCTCAGCTGCCGCCATCCAAAATGCCTCGGGATCGTCCTTCCAACCCTGATAAATATCGGCATATGCGCCCATGATGAAACCTCCAAATCAAACTTGTTTTGATCTAACAGGGCGGATGTGGCGGAGTCTATCAGGCATTGGTTGGATATGGCGGCGAGTTGACGGCCCGATCAGATAAATGGAGCAGCTGCGGGGGTCGAGCGGGGATCGTGGTCAAAATGCTCGATCATGTGATCGGCCCAGGCATCATAACCGGCCTCACTTGCATGAAATCCATCGCGGCAATAACCCTCCGGCCGCACGTTGGGCAGCGGAGGAACGCAGATTGCGCCTCTTTCAACGCACAGCTGGGCGCCCTTTCTGTTGAGCAGATTCACACGCAGATTGAGAATTAAACCAAGCGTGCTCGGCAATGCCGGAACCTTGCGCATGTCGATGGCCTGATGCCAGTAGATCCTGGCTTCCGGATAGCGTGTTCTGACAGCATAAAGCAGCGTTCCGAAGCCTTTTTTCCAGCGCTTCACCGTATGCCAGTTCTTCATGTCATTGGTGCCCAGCATGATCAGAATATGGGTGTAGTCGGCCTCTGGCAGATTGGGCACCACATGATCTCTGATTTCAGATGCCACCGCGCTGTTGTGACCGGATATGTGCCAGCTGACGGTCTTGCCAGTCTGTTCGTGCAGCTTGCGGGCCGCCTGTGGGCCAATTGCGCCCGATGTGTGGTCGATGCCGACTGCCGCAGCAGAGGAATCCCCCAGTGCCAGCAATCGAATACCGGGCCTGCCCTTGCCAAATTGGCCAGATCGCGGACCTGTTGCCGGTGACAGGCGCAGTGACTTCTGACGCACATAAATGCCCTGAACCACGTAGAGCGGAAAACACAGCCAGGAGAGCAGTGAGGTCATGATCGGAGACATCAGGAGAATTCTTCCCGCAGGGCGCTGCCATGCTGATCAAGTTGCGGCACCGCAGAAAATCGGGGCCGGGTTCCATCGATAATCGCCGCCGGTGAAAGAATATCAATTTCACCACCACCGGCTTCGACCGTTACCCAGTTATTTTGCGGATGGGCAACAAAATCGTCCAGATCAGACAGGCGGCCGAAGGCGATTTTTGCCTGCTGCAGGATTTCGATCATCGCCTCACGATCATGGTCGGCGAAACCTGATGCAACAAAGCCATCAACCGCAGATCGGTTTTCCACCCGTTCGAGATTGCTGCGGAACCCGGATTTGGCGGGCAATTCTGCATCCCCCAATACGGCGCACAGACGGTGCCATTCCTGTTCGTTCTGGATGGAAATCAGCAAGGGTTTGCCATCGCCGCATTCGAATGCGCCATAGGGGGCGATTGTCGGGTGTTTAAGTCCCAGCCGCCCGGGGGTCTTGCCGCCATATCTGTGCTGCATCATCGGCACGTTCATCCAGTCGGCCAGGGCATGGAACAGGGAAACGGCAATCGCCCTGCCCTGCCCGGTTTGTGCGCGGCCAAACAAGGCCTGCAAAATGGCCGCGTGGGCCGCCATGCCGGCGGCGATGTCGCAGACTGATACGCCAACCCGCGCCGGACCTTCCGGCGTGCCATTGATAGCGCATAGACCGCTTTCTGCCTGGATCAGCAGATCATAGGCCTTCTGCTCGCGGCGCGGGCCCTCTTCGCCATAGCCGGATATGGAACAGGTGATCAGCGTCGGATTGGATTTACGCATGTCTGCCAGACCCAGGCCAAGGCGTTCCAACGCACCCGGTACCAGATTTTGAATCACCACATCGGCAGCGGCAATCATCTTCCTTAAAACGTCCAGGTCGGCCGCTGATTTCAGATCAAGGGCAATGCTTTCCTTACCGCGATTGAGCCAGACAAAATAGGCGCTATTGCCTTTGGCCAGACTGTCATAGCCACGGGCAAAATCCCCCTGCGGTCGTTCAATCTTGATAACCCGCGCACCGGCATCCGCCAGACGGCTGGAGGCATAGGGTGCGGCCACGGCCTGCTCAATGGCGATCACGGTGATACCTTCAAGATCCTTCATGTCCATTCGCCCCTTTCCAAACACCGGCCCAAACACCGGCCCAAACGCCGACAGTTCGCCGTCCTCCACAAGCCATTGTTTTGATCGCAAATCAATGGAGTTTTACTGGACAAGTGCGCCGCGTGCTTTCAGCATGGGCGCATGGTTGCGCTCAAATCTGTGCAAATTGCCGTCCTGACCACGGCCCTGATCGTCATGGGTCCTTCTCAGGCTGCCTATATTGAAGTCGACGTCGAACTGGTGCTGGCGGTCGATGTGTCCCGGTCGATGACGCCGCGCGAACTGGAGATTCAGCGGCGCGGCTATGCCGAGGCGCTGACCAGCGATGATGTTATCGGTGCCATTGAAGGTGGATTGATCGGCCAAATTGCCCTGCGCTATGTGGAATGGGCAGGACAAGGGTCGCAACGCGTCATTGTCGACTGGACCCTGGTGAAAAACCGGCAGGATGCGGAAAATGTGGCGGCCCGACTGGTGGCCAATTTTGATTCCTCTCTGCGGCGCACTTCCATATCGAGCGCCATTGACTATGCCCGACGCAGCTTTGCCGATAACGGCTATGCGGCACAGCGTCAGGTGATCGATATTTCAGGAGACGGCCCAAACAATGCCGGCGTTCCGGTGCTGGAGGCACGGGCAGAAGCCTTGCAGCAGGGCATCGTCATCAACGGTCTGCCGCTGATGACCAAGGATGGCTATTACAGCCGTTTCAATCTGGACGATCTGGATGAATATTACCGCCAATGCGTCATTGGCGGTCCGGCATCGTTTGTTATCCCGGTGTTGGAATGGGATCAGTTTCCGGCGGCGGTACGCCAGAAGATTGTCCAGGAACTGGCGTCAGGCGGCACGCTGCCCATCATGAAAACCACATTTCACCAAAAACCCGCGTCGGATTACGACTGCCTGATCGGTGAAAAAATGTGGCGCCAACGGCGGCTTGACTGGGGCGATGACCTTTAGGCTCAGCCTGCTTCCAGCCCCTCGTTCCACTCTCCCTTCGCGGCCAGGCTGTTCATCCGGGCCCGTTGGGTGAAGGCTGCACTGCCTGCCGCTACATTGTCTGATTTGCCACCCCATGCCTGCAGGGCCGAGGCCTGCAGGGCGCGGCCATAGGAATAGGTCAGCGCCCAGGGGGTGTCATAGGCGGCATTCATGGCATTAAGATTTGCCGTGGCTTCCAGCACCGACTGACCGCCAGACAAGAAGGCAATGCCGGGAACCGCTGACGGAACCGCCCGCTTCAACACGGAAACCGTATGATGGGCGACTTCTTCGGGTGAATTCTGGGTGGGGCATTTGCTGCCTGGCACCACCATGTTCGGCTTCAGGATCATGCCCTCCAGCTTGACATTCTGGTCGTGCAGCTCGCTGAATACTGTCTGCAGCACGGCGCTGGTAACTTCGTGGCAACGCTCAATCGTATGGTCGGCAGGATCGGCGTCCATCTGCACTTCCGGTTCGACAATCGGCACGATTCCGGCTTCCTGGCACAGCGCTGCATAGCGGGCCAGGGCGTGGGCGTTGGCCTTGATGCCGCCATAGGTTGGTCGAACCGAATCGATGGATATCACAGCCCGCCATTTGGCAAAGCGCGCACCGGCTTCGTAATATTTCGCCAGTCGCCCGCGCAGGCCATCGAGACCTTCGGTGACTGTTTCCCCCGGCGCTGACGGCAATGGATGAGCGCCCATGTCGACCTTGATGCCCGGCACCGCCCCGGTTGCCTTGATAATGTCGACGAAAGGCGTTCCATCGGCGGCCTTCTGGAACAGGGTCTCTTCAAACATGATGACACCGGAAATGCAGTCATTCATCGCTTCTTGAGAGCGAAACAGCATTTCCCGATAGGCCTGACGGTTGTCTTCAGTATTGTCGGTGCCGATGGAGTCGAAACGTTTCTTGATGGTGCCGGTGGATTCGTCGGCCGCCAGAATGCCCTGCCCCGGCAACACCATGGCTTGTGCAATATCTTCAATCCGCTCGCTCATCGGGGCATTCTCCTGTTGGGTTATTGGGCGCTGTCTGCAGGTGTCGTATCAGGGTCGCGAGCGTGTGGAAATATTGCCGGCAAAATTGAATCGATTGAGTTGGGAAAAAACCTCACAATTTCTGCGCAACCAGCTCAACCCAGCGCGGCAACGCCCGGAAGTTCCTTGCCTTCCATCCATTCCAGGAAAGCACCCCCTGCTGTCGAGACGTAGGTGAAATCGTCCACCACGCCTGCATGGTTCAGCGCCGCCACCGTATCACCACCACCCGCCACCGAAGTCAGGCCGGCTTCCCGGGTCTGGCGGGCGGCGACCTGCGCTGCGGCAACAGTTGCCGCGTCGAAAGGTGCGAGTTCGAACGCCCCCAACGGGCCATTCCAGACCAGCGTTCTGGCGCTCATGATGCGCGTTTCAATCAGCGCCAGTGTTTTTGGACCGGCATCCAGGATCATCGCGTCATCGGGCACATGATCTGCGTCGACTACGTGGTTTGGACTATGGGCTGCAAAACCTTCGGCGACCACCACATCGCTGGGCAGAATAATCTCACATTCGTCAGCAGCAGCGCGATCGAGGATTGAACGGGCAGTTTCCGCCAAGTCGTGCTCGCAAAGGCTTTTGCCCACCGGTTTGCCCTGGGCGGCGAGAAAGGTATTGGCCATGCCGCCGCCAATCACCAGATGATCGACCCGGCTGAGCAGGTTGCCGAGCAGATCCAGCTTGGTGGAAATCTTGGCGCCGCCAACAATGGCGATCACCGGATGGGCCGGATTGCCAAGCCCCTTTTGCAGGGCTTCCAGTTCCGTCTGCATCGTGCGTCCTGCATAGGAAGGCAGATGAAGGGCAATGCCAACTGTTGAGGCATGGGCCCGATGGGCAGCGCTGAAGGCGTCATTGATGAAGATGTCGCCGAGATCGGCGAGTTCCTTGCCGAAGGGCGGATTGTTGTTTTCCTCACAGGGATGAAAGCGGGTGTTTTCCAGCAGCAAAATAGCGCCATTTTCCATCGCCGCGATGGCGTCGATGGCCGATGCACCACAGCAATCATCTGCAAATCCCACCGGCCTGTCGAAGACCTGTTGCAAGGCCGGCGTCACCGGAGCAAGCGACATTTCCGGAACCACCTGGCCTTTCGGGCGGCCAAAATGAGCCAGCAGGATTACTTTCGCTCCCCGGTCACTCAATTCAACAATGGTCGGTTTGATTCGTTCTATGCGCGTGAGATCGGTAACTTTTGCACCGTCCATCGGCACATTGATATCAACGCGGACCAAAAGGCGTTGGCCGGCAACGTCTGGCAGGTCGTCTATCGTCTTAAATTGCATGTCTGCGGGTCCATTTTAACAGGATGATAACCATCTGGGCTTACTCACTAAACGGTGTTTATGTGACTGGAAAGTGTTGGCGTGCCATCTAGCGTTATTGCGTGTTTGAGTTATCCCCTCAATACCACAGATCTGACCATCTCCACCTGGCGTAAACTATCGGGAGAGGCAGCATGAATCAGTGGCGTTGGTATGATCGCGCAGACCAGATCTGCAGACTGCGCCGCGAGCGCGACGACGGAATCCATGTTCGCAAGAACGGCGATTTATATCTGGTCCATCCGGGCCATCGCCCGCGCCGTCCAAAGGTTAAGCAAGCTCAGGCTTAGGCTTTTCCTGTCCAAGACTTGCCGGGCTCAGCTCCGGCGCTTTGGCACAAACCGGTCCCTCTTGCAGCACCTTGCCCATATGAACGGCCAGATCGGTCATCCGACACGAAAATCCCCATTCATTGTCATACCAGGCCATCACCTGGACCATGGTGCCGTTCATCACCCTTGTCTGTGCTGGTGCAAAGCAGGATGAGTGGGGATCATGGCTGAAGTCGACTGATACTTTGGGCGCCGGATCATATGACAGGATGCCGATCAGTTGGTCACCAGCAGCCAGTTTCATGGCTTCGTTGATTTCTTCAGCCGACGTGTCGCGCTTGGCAACAAATTTCAGATCGATCAGCGACACATTTGGTGTCGGCACCCGCACCGCCGATCCGTCGATGCGGCCAGCCAGTTGCGGCAATACCAGGGCGACGGCCTTGGCGGCACCGGTCGACGTCGGGATCATCGACATGGCCGCCGAGCGGGCGCGATAGACGTCCTTGTGATTGCGGTCCAGCGTCGGCTGATCGCCGGTATAGGAATGCACGGTGGTCATGAAACCATGTTCGATGCCAATGGCATCGTCCAGCACGGCACAGACCGGTGCCAGACAATTGGTGGTGCAGGACGCGGCGGAAACAACAAGGTCGTCGTAGGTGATGTCGTTTTCATTCACCCCGTAAACGATGGTCTTGTCAGCTGGTTTGCCAGGGCCGGACAGCAGAACCCGTTTGGCACCCGCCTCAATATGCGGCATCGACTTTTCAGTACTATTGAAGGCTCCGGTACATTCAAGAACGATATCAACGTCGAGTTCTCTCCAGGGCAGGTTGGCCGGGTTGCGGTCGGCCAGGAAAGGAATTGGACCGCGGCCAAAATCAATGGTTGATTCCGTGGTCGTGATGGTGCCCGGGAAAGGACCATGAACACTGTCGTAGCGCAGCAGATGGGCGTGGGTTTCTATTTCGCCGGAATTGTTGATCGCAACGATCTCAATATCGTCGCGATTCAGTTCGTGAATCGCCCGCAAAGTGTGACGCCCGATTCGGCCAAAACCGTTAATAGCAACTCTTACGACCATGATTTCCTACCTCGCATTGTGCCACTAATTCAGGCTGTTGCGGCGCTATAGGTACAGAAATCTCAATCGTCTACCCCTGTTTTGACACCTAAACGATTTAGATCAGAACTAAACGATTTAGGTATCAAAGAGATTGGTGGATTGCTTAATGGTCGGTGGCTTGGCCTGGTAAACAGACAGGCTTAATCAAGCGCCGAGTTTTGCTTCAACGGCTTCAACTACGGCGTCAGCGGTGATGCCGAAATGGTTGTACAACTCCTTGTAGGGAGCCGAGGCACCAAATGTGGACATGCCGACAAACAGGGCGTCAGAACCGATGATCGCATCCCATCCCTGACGAATGGCCGCCTCAATGCCGACATTTACCTTGGCATTGCCAATGACGCTGGATCGATAGGCATCGCCCTGGGCTTCAAACAACTCAAAACAAGGCACCGATACCACCCGGGTTGGATGGCCCGCTGCATCAAGGGCGGCTTTCGCAGCCATGGCAACTTCAACTTCCGAACCACTGGCAAACAGGGATACTTCCGCATCATCGCCATTGGCGGAAGCCGCCTCATAGGCCCCGCGTCCACACAGATTCTCGCTTTCATAGCTGGTGCGCACCGGTTCCAGGTCCTGACGGGTCAGCGCAATCGCAGATGGTCCATCTGCTGATTCCAGCGCCAATTGCCAGCACTCAGCAGTTTCGGTCACATCGGCGGGACGGAATACCTTCAGATTGGGAATCGCCCGCAAAGCCGCCAGATGTTCAACCGGCTGATGCGTCGGTCCATCTTCGCCAAGTCCGATGGAATCATGGGTCAGTACATGGATAGCGCGGATGCCCATCAGGGCAGCAAGGCGGATCGATGGACGGCAGTAATCAGAGAAGATCAGGAACCCACCGGAATAGGGAATCAGACCGCCATGAAGAGCGATGCCGTTCATCGCTGCGGCCATCGCATGCTCGCGAATGCCCCAATGGACAAAACGACCGGAAAAATCGTCCGGTGTGATTGGCGGGGTCTGACTGGTATTTGTGTTGTTGGAACCGGTCAGGTCAGCTGATCCGCCAATGGTCTCGTTGAGCACGCCGTTGATGACTTCCAACACTGCCTGGGAGGCCTTGCGGCTGGCCTTTTTAGGTGGCTCGGCGACAATCTCTTTTTTCAGTTCCTGCATGGTGTCGTCGAACTTGGCTGGCAGATCGCCTCGCTGGCGACGTTCAAAGTCTCCGCGCAGATTGGCATCGGCAGCAGCCAGTCGCTCTTCCCAGTCCTTGCGGGCATGGGTGCAACGCAGTCCGGCAATGCGCCATTTGTCGAGCACATCTTCGGGCACATCAAAGGGTTCAGCTTCCCATCCAAGTGCTTCACGGGCAGCAGCAATTTCATCGGGCCCCAGCGGTGCCCCATGGGCGGCGGCTGTGCCCTGCTTGTTTGGCGCTCCATATCCAATTTTGGTCTTACAGGCGATCAATGTCGGCTTGTCGGAAGCCTGGGCTGATTCAATGGCACCGGCAATAGCGTCATGATCGTGGCCGTCAACAGAGATGGTGTTCCAGTTTGAAGCCTCAAACCGGGCAATCTGATCGGTGGAATCAGAAATCGAAACGGGACCATCAATGGAAATATTATTGTCGTCCCAGAAAACAATCAGCTTGCTCAGCTTCAGGTGGCCAGCAAGCGTGATCGCCTCCTGGCTGATGCCTTCCATCAAACAGCCGTCGCCGGCCAGACAATAGGTGTGGTGATCGACGAGATCGCCACCGAACTCGTCTGCCAGTTTGCGTTCGGCCATCGCCATGCCAACAGCATTGGCAATGCCCTGCCCGAGCGGACCGGTGGTGGTTTCAATACCTGCCGCATGGCCATATTCGGGGTGACCTGCAGTTTTTGAACCCAGTTGGCGGAAATTCTTCAGCTGATCGATGTCTATGTCCTTGTAGCCCAGCAGGTACAGAGAGGAATAAAGCAGCATCGAACCGTGGCCAGCAGACAGGACGAAACGGTCGCGGTCCGGCCAGGATGGCTGCTTGGGGTCAAACTTCATGAAACGGGTAAACAATACCGTTGCAATGTCTGCGGCCCCCATGGGCAATCCCGGATGTCCGGAATTGGCCTGCTGAACAGCGTCGGCAGAGAGAAACCTGATGGCGTCTGCCATCCGTGTATTTTTTTGCTGGGTCATATCAAAATGCGGAGTGATCCGCTTGCCTTGTTTTGCCAATAAGCCCACCGACACGAGACCGGCAGAAAATCGCGGCACACATAGCACCCAAGCTCGCTGAATCAAAGATGCGATTGAACAAACTTTAAAAAACCACAATCTCATGTTGGAGACCCTTGTAGACGACTCAAAAGAACTTGGATAACGCGTTCTGGTGATTGACGTTTTCATGGATTTCGCGTTTCACTGGCATCAGGCAGTTTTGAATCGCCCGCAGCAAAATTGTTTCAGTTGAGGCCAAATGAGTGACCAGCAAAGCAAGTTAGATGCCCAGGCAGAGGCCGGATCGGGTCTGGCGTCGGCGCTTGCGCGCTTGAACAAAGCGCTGGATTCACTAGATAATGCTGTGGATGCGGCTGTCGAATCGGGCTCCGGCCCACGCAGCGCCAGCGAAGAAGTTCAGCGCATGGCCGATGATCGCTCCAAACTAGCTCAAGAGCTTGACAGCAGCGTAGATCGTGCCAAACGGTTGGAAGATACCAATCGTGAAGTGTCTCGCAGGCTGGTGGCGGCAATGGAAACCGTCCGTGGCGTGCTGGACCGTCCCGTCTGACGCAAAAGAGAGTGCAATGCCGCAGGTAGCAGTACAGATTAACGGAAAAACCTATCGAATGGCCTGTGATGAGGGCCAGGAAGCCCATTTGCTTGACCTGGCGCAACGGTTTGACCGCACGATCAACCAGTTGAAAGGGTCATTCGGCGAAATCGGCGACCAACGGTTGACGGTGATGGCCGGGGTGATGGTGACCGACGAATTGGTGGCTCTGCAGCATAAAATTACTGGTCTGGAATCCGAACTGGCCAAATTGCGTGCCGGCAATGGCGAAGATCGCGAAGGGCAGATTTCCGAGGCGATCAACAAAACAGCTGAACGCATTGAAGAGATCAGCGCCAAGCTTGCTCCTTCAGGCCAATAAGGTCTTTTACGTGGCAAGCGACGGATTCCAGCAATCAACTTTTTTGACACGACCGGCCAACAATTTATTCGCAATCCACCACTGGCATGCCTATAAACAGATAGCGCGGGCTGCGCGGTTGGTGTGACAATCATCCTCGGGGCCTTACCGATTCTTAAGGGAGCTGTCCCTGTCCTTGCCCGTGGGCTTGGGCACACGGCGCCCACCTACGCTGTAGGTTCCAGGATCGATAAAACTCGCACGGCTTGTGCGGCTCGCCACTCTTCCCCATCCGAAAATCCCAGGATCAAACCTTTGACGCGCTCACTTACGGATACCAAGTCGGCGCTGCGCAAGGACATTCTGGCCAAGCGCAATCAGCTGGAAGAATCTCACCGCATCGAAATGTCCTTGCAGGCCGCAGAATTTGGCCTGCAGGCCCCTGCATTTGATCCCCGGCACATGCCGCCCGGCGCTGTTGTGTCGGGTTTTCTGCCCATTCGATCTGAAATCGACCCGCGTCCGCTGCTGGCCGAACTGGTAACGCTGGGTGCGCGGCTGTGTCTGCCGGTGGTCACCTCAAAAACCGATCTTCAATTCCGAGAAATGGTGCGTGGCGCGCCGCTGGTCGAATCGGCTTTTGGCACATTTGGCCCGGACGAAAAGGCTGCCGTTCTGGACCCTGAAATCCTGCTGATGCCGTTGAGCGTTTTTGATAAGCGCGGGGGGCGCATCGGCTATGGCGGCGGATTTTATGACAGGGCAATCGAAAAACTGTTAGCCAAAGGCATTGATGTTCAGTTGCTGGGCATGGGCTTTTCAATGCAAGAAGCTGATGAAGTACCGATGGAGAAACATGATCAGTTTCTTCATGGAATCATCACCGAATTGGAATTCCGGCGTTTTTAGATTGCCTGGCGATTGCAACTTCTCCAATAAGATCAAATAAAACCGCTGGACCTGCAGGACACCCTTTATGCGCATACTCTTTCTCGGTGACATGGTTGGAAAAACTGGCCGCACCGCTGTCTATGAACAACTGCCGCAGATCAAAAAACGGCTGGCGACAGACTTTGTCATCGTCAATGGCGAGAACGCAGCTTCCGGATTCGGCATTACCCGAAAAATTCTCCACGAAACCCTGGAGGCCGGGGCGGATGTCGTTACATCGGGAAACCATGCCTTTGACCAAAAGGAAACCCTGGGATGGGCCGATTCAGAAGACCGTTTCCTGCGCCCGGCCAACTTTCCAAAAGGGACGGTGGGACGCGGCAGCAATCTGGTAGAAGCCGAGAACGGGGCGCGGGTGCTGGTGGCCAATATTATGGGCCGCCTGTTCATGCACCCGGAACTCGATGATCCGTTTGCAACCGCCGAGGCTGAACTGGCAGCCTGTCCATTGGGGGAAGCCGCCGACGCGATCGTCATCGACTTTCATGCCGAAGCGACCAGCGAGTCTCAATGTTTCGGTCATTTTGTCGATGGCAGATGCAGTCTCGTGGTTGGAACCCACACCCATATTCCAACCGCCGATCATCAGGTTCTGAGCGGGGGAACGGCCTATATGACCGATGCAGGCATGTGCGGAGACTATGATTCCTCCATAGGCATGGACAAGGAAGAACCGCTGCACCGTTTTCTGACCAAGCTCAACAAAGGACGCATGGAACCGGCCAGGGGCGAGGCGACGGTCTGCGGCGTGCTTGTGGTTACCGACGACACAACTGGTCTGGCGACATCTGCGGAACCGCTGCGCATTGGTGGCCAATTGTCTGAAATCTGGCCGACGCTTTAAATCCAGCTATGCCTGCAAGGGTTTAGAGAACGGTTCGCTCGATAAACCAGAACGCCCCCATGGCGGCGATGCCGACCGATGCAGGAATTGTGATCCGGCTACGATACCAGTCCTTGCGGACAAACCAGCCAATGGCCAGGAACGCCAGTGCAATGACCGCCAGCTGGCCCAATTCAACCCCGATATTGAAGGCTACAAGTCCCAGCACGAAGTCCGCGCGCGGCAGGCCAATCTCGGTCAAAATGCCCGCGAAGCCCAATCCATGGAGCAGCCCGAATAAAAACACCACAATGGGGCGCCAGGCATGCAGGCGATTGGTGAAAATGTTCTCCACCGCCACATAGACAATCGACAAGGCAATCAACGGCTCGACAATGGCGGGGGACAGATTGATCACTCCGTATAGCCCCATCGCCAGCGTTACTGAATGGGCCAGGGTGAAGGCCGTGACCTGAACCAGCAAAGGTCGCCAATTGGTATTCAACAAAAACAGGCCAAGCACGAACAGAATGTGGTCCAAGCCTTTCGGCAGGATATGGGTGAAACCAATCACGGCGTAGTCAATAGACTTTTCGATAAGGGTTCGCGGCACGGCAAGACCGATATCAAAAGCTTCACTGACGGCCCCGGCGCCAAAAAACTGGGCCTGCAATTCCTGCCCCGGGCGCTCCACCCGCAACACACTTGAGCCAAATTTTTCGGGATAGGCCCATCGAAACTTGCTGGCACTGTCAGTTAGGCGGCCTGACAGTGTAATCAGCGAGTCGCGGGCATTGTCCAAATCGCCGATTTCAGGAATTTGCAGGTTTTGAACTGCGAACTCAGCAGGGACTGTGTCAAATGTCAGACCCATTTCTGCCAGCCAACGCGGGGCGAATGGTTCGAATTGTGCCTGCAGCTCAATCGCAGATAAGGCGCGCAAACGCTTGTATTCCAGCGCCGTTGGCGCATCATCAGTATCTTCATGCTCGCCACCAATACCGGCAATCAAAGCCTCCAGATTGGTGTCGGCGGTCAGGATGAATGTGCGATCCTGCGCAAATTTCAAGGTGAAGATGGAGGGTCGCACTTCGTGCGCGTGACCCAATTGTACAAAACAAAGAAGATACAGCAGAAAACCTGCAGCGCGGGATAATCGTATCATTATTACATCTCAAACTGGCCTTGTTGACCCTTATGATTTACGCAGAACCTACACAATTGGTTTTTGAAACCAACCCGTTTTGTAGCAGGAAATTCGCCGTGCACATTGTTATTCGGATCGCCATCTTATTACTGCTGAGCCTGCCGGTTGGCGCACAGGCCCACGAATATTATCTGCTGCCGGAAAGCTTTACGCCGTCGAGCAAGGAAGCGTTTGCGGTCAGCCACAAGCTTGGCCAGAAATTCAAGGGCAATGAAATGTCCTTCATCAATTCTTGGAATGTGCGCTCGGAGATCTGGGAGAAGGGTGAGAGCCGGAAAGTTCGCGGCAAGGATGGCGATCGGCCCGCGTTAAAGATTACGCCCACCGGCCCCGGCCTGATGGCGGTCATCCATCAAAGCAATGTTGATTTTCTGACCTTTCAAAGCTGGGAGAAGTTCCAGGCCTATGCCACAAAAGAAGGCCTTGAACACACATTCGCCGCCAGCGAACGGGGAGAAAAACCCAAGGAAAAGCTGAAAGAAGCCTATGCCCGCTATGCCAAAACGCTGATTGCTCTGGACGGCAGCACTGCGGGTGAAGACACACCCACCGGCCTGAAAATAGAACTGATGGCATTGCAACATCCGCTAACACTCGCCGAGGCACAGCCCATGCCGGTGCAATTGCTTTACGATGGCCAGCCGCTGGCAGGCGCCCGCATCAAAGTCTTTGTCGGGATCGGCAACGAATTCAGCCACCAAATCCACACGGACGATGAGGGCAAAGCGCTGATTCCGGCGCAAGGTCCCGGCCCCTACCTGCTCAACGCCATTCACATGACGGAGCCTCAGGGCAAAGAAGCAAAGGCCAAGGGCGCCCACTGGGAAAGTTTTTGGGCATCACTCACCTTTCAGCGAGCCCGATAGAACCTTGGAATAGGCTTACTCATGCGTGTGATCGTCGCCCTTCTGCTGCTGACAGCTTCCTTTTGCTTTGCCCTGGGCATCACGCTGCCTATTCTGCATATGCAAAAACTCTATTTCTTCGAGGAAACACCCTCCATTGTCTCCCTGCTCAGCGCCCTATGGCAGGAGGGCAATTACCTGATCGCGCTTGCTGTGCTGTCGTTTTCGGTGGTGTTTCCTCTGCTCAAACTGGTGATCGTCTTTATCGCCGCCATCGCTCCGCAAACCAGATTGGCCCATTCGCCGATCATCAAATGGGCGGGCGTGTTGTCGAAATGGTCAATGATGGATGTGCTGCTTGTGGCGCTGGTCATCACAGCGGCTAAGACTTCCGGCCTCGCGGACGCATTTGTGCAGCCGGGCCTGTGGTTTTATGCAACAAGCGCCATCGCCGGTGCAGTGGCGGCGGCTTTGCTCAAACTAAAACCGTCCCGCTCCCGGTAGCGGCGAGCGACCAGCGGCCAGCGACATCAGTAATGGTGAAAGTTGTTGCCTAGGACGGCAACAGACGGCCCGGCTCAAATTTCTGCAACACGGCAAGATGGGCATCGCCCTCTTCGCGGGTGCGACGGCCGGCCTTGGGCGGAATTTCCTTGGCGGCATCATATTGAATCATCTTGTTGCGCAGGGTGCGCACCGAGATGCCCAGAATTTCTGCAGCCCAGGTGCGATTACCGCCACAGCGAGTCAAAGTACCCATGATCAGATCGCGTTCAACATCGGTCAGTTTGCGCCCGATATGAGGCTCGATATCGCACTGAATATTAAGACCGCTTTTCTGTGTCATTAAAAATGCATTCCCTGCTGCTGTGTTGCTCGTTCAACCGACAAGTGGTTGGCAACCTTTTCTTTCCAGCAAGATGGCGCGTTATGGTAAACTAGCGGTTAAAGCTTTCCATTAAAACGCAAAAAACCGCTCATTGTTGGCCACTTGGCCGAACAATTTGCGGTTTTTGACAAGTGTCTGTTTGCCGCCCCTAACCGGTTCGGCAAATTATCACAGTCAGTGTCGGTATTGCTGGATGCGGGTGGTGCGCAATCCGGCCAGGCCGTGATCGTCGATGGAAGCCTGCCAGGAAAGAAACTCTTCAACGGTCAGCGTATAGCGCTGACAAGCTTCTTCCAGACTCAACAAACCACCGCGCACTGCAGCAACAACTTCCGCTTTGCGTCGAATGACCCAGCGGCGGGTTGATGTTGGCGGAAGGTCTGCAATCGTCAATGGACTACCATCTGGGCCGATGACGTATTTCACCCTTGGGCGCATGTGTTCGGTCATATTACTCTCTACTCAATACTCAAACTTGTCCGACCGGACGGTTCAAAGTTACGCCTTACCACTTAAAATTTGCTAAAGGCGCGGTTAGGTGTTTGGTAGGGTTTGCCCCCGCGCTGCCGCCATTGCACTCGACAAAGGCGGTTGCAGGGATAAAGCCGTCAAACAATTGCATCGAGATCGACTGTCTCGTCTGCAAATTCCACATGTTCCACTTCCCAGAACAGATCGACACCATTGTCGCTCCACATCACATAGCCTTCACCGTCTTCGGTTTTGCCAATGTAATAGTCGTAGCTGTAGCCATCGACCTTGAATGTATCGTCTCCATGATAGCCGAAAACATATTGCGTGCCCTCGCCATCTTTGAACGTGTCGTCTCCGGCACTGCCGACGACGACCGCTTGGTCTCCACCGGTATATTCGTGACGTGCGACGCCAAAATCCATTTTGATTTCGTAACCGGAAACCACCTGGGCCAACCACAGGCTGTTGCCATCCTTGTCGGTGATCAAAGTGCCGGTTGAATAGGTTTTGATGGTCAGATCATCCTTACTGGAGACACCCACATATTCGGAAAAATCAATCACATCCTGGGTAACATCAAAATCGCCAATCACGTCAGCGCCCTTTGAAAACATTATCCGGTCAGCACCAGAGCCGGTCACCATGTAATCGTCACCGTCGCCGCCATCCAGCTTATCATTGCCCTCACCGGCGCTCATGAAGTCGGCCCCGTCACCACCATCAAGATAGTCATTGCCATATTCGCCGTGCAGTTGGTCATTGTCGGCGCCACCGACCAGCCAGTCATCGGCCTTGTAGCCGTACAGGTAATCCTGACCTTTACCGCCGTGCATTTCGCCCTTGGTTTCGCTGGCAACCATCGTGTCGTCGCCACCCCAACCCATCATCATTGCCGCATCATCGCCGGCAAACATCAGATCGGCTTCTTCTGAACCGGCCTTGCGCTGCATCGCCTGGAATACATCGTCCTGGCTGGTATCAACGCCGGAATTGCGTTCGATGATGTCAGAGAACGTGGTTGCCTTGATGGCGGAAATCTCGTCATCGGTCAGCCGGCTCTCATACCAGAACGCATCACCATCCCGCAGGCGGTTGAACTGATCGACCAGCGCGGTGTGAAACAATTCACCCAGCATTGATCCCTCAACTGCATCTTCGGCCAGGCCACCAACAAAAACATCAATATCATCAACTGTGCCAAACAGGTCTTCCAGCTTGGTCTGAAGATCAACATCCGCGGTGATTTCCGCAAAGCTGGTCACCCGGGCCAGACCGTAGGCTTCGCGAACCGAATTATAGTCATCCAGTCCGTGATCGCGACCACGCTGAATATTCAGCGAAGCCAGATCCAGCCCACCGGCGCCGGGAGGGCCAAACAGGAAATTACGCACATCATCAACGATCTGGGCGTCAACCGACTCCGCCGAACTGGTTGCAGCACCGCGCAGAACAGCGTCGATACCACCTTCGGTTACCAGCCGGTCCGGGCGGAAGAAGGCATCCTTCAGTGACAGATCGCCATAGCTGCTCTCGCTGCCATCTTCCTCGGTGCGGTGAATGGGCGATGACAGCAATGTATGGCCAAGGCGGTAGGCCGCCGTTGAAAACACATTTGCGATCTGCGGATCCACATTGACCTTGTAACCGTCATAGTCTCCCAAAGCGTCTTCGCCCAGCAGTTTGGGCAAAAATTCGTCATAGGTGATGGACTGAATCTGGGCTTCGACCACGCGGCGCGCCTCTTCATACAGCGTGTCACCATCCCAGTCCGGATGCGCTTCCTCAAATTCTGTCACCAGTCTGTTGTGTTCGCGAATGAACAGGGTGTGGATCGAGCTGAGCACAATGTTCTCGTTGGCCCGCACATCTCCGCCAAGGAAAAATGTGTCCGACGTGCCCATCGCATTGGGCAGACCTTCCGTGTTGAAAGGCATCAATTCGCCTTCCGACATTTTCATCCGGCCGTCGTCTTCCCGCAGGGCGGCCTGCCGCACGGCATCCGATCCGTAAACATTGGAAGCGTCAATATAAGACGTTATTTCGTTGATCTGCTGGCGGGGATTGTCCGTACCGGTGCCTGTCGATTCATCGAACAGGGAACGGGTGAAATCAATGGTTGCCGTGCCGCTCGACGTCGGATCAAAGAACGGATCGCCCAATGGAACCGCAATTGGTGCATCCTCGTCCGGCAATTTGGTATTTTCTGTAATCGAAATGTCGTGGTCGAGAAACTGACCCCAGGCCCACAAATAATCGCTATAGCTGAAGTCGTTCGGCTTGAATTCGCCCTGCGCAAAAATTTCGTTTGAAATTTCCCGCGCGGAAGGGCGCGTATCACCGGCCAGGGTTGATATTCCGTCGCCATAGGCCGGATCTACCAGCCGCAACAGCTGATCGTTCGCCTGTCCCAATTCGGGATCAAGCGGATTGTTATTGGTGCCGTCAACATTTCTATACGCGTTGGTCATTGCCCTAAAACTTTCAAATGTTCCACTTTGAGACAGATTTGAATCTCAAACCCTGCTTGCAGAGAAAAGTTGCAATCGCCGGGCCAACTTCGCGACGGCAGCGGCGAAGAGGTGGTGGCGCGTTCACGCACCGGGACAGCGATGGCCCCTCGCGGGACCTTCCTTTTATTGTGATCTTTCGTGTGCTGGAATTGGACCCTGCCGCTCCTCAATTGGCATAGTCTAATAAAAACCACACTTTCGGAACCAGCCGCCATGCAGACCCAACTCAACGCCACCACCGTAAAAACCAGCTTTCCCGGTCACTCGGGCGACTTGCTGGCTGCCAGGCTGGACATTCCGGCAGGTCCGATCCGGGCAACCGCCCTGTTTGCCCATTGCTTCACATGTTCAAAGGACATTCTGGCGGCAAAGCGCATTGCATCGGAACTGGCGCGGGTGGGCATTGCCGTGCTCAGGTTCGATTTTACCGGTCTGGGATCGTCGAAGGGCGAATTCGCCAGCACCAATTTCTCCTCCAACGTCCAGGATCTGGTGATTGCCGCTGACTATCTGCGCCAGAACTACGAAGCACCGGGTTTGTTGATCGGCCACTCTCTTGGTGGTGCAGCCGTGTTGGCCGTTGCTGCTGATATCCCGGAAGTCAAAGGCGTGGTCACCATTGGTGCCCCGTCGGACGCCGAACATGTGCTGCATAATTTTTCTGCCAATATTGAAGCCATAGAACGCGATGGCCAGGCGCAGGTCAGTCTGGCGGGACGGCCTTTCACCATTGAACAGCAATTTGTAGAAGACGTGCGTTCCAGCAATCTGGCACAGCGCATTGGCGGCTTAAAGCGCCCGCTGTTGGTCCTGCACTCACCGATTGATGCAACAGTGGGCATTGAAAATGCCGGCACAATATTCGCCGCCGCCAAACACCCCAAGAGTTTTGTTTCGCTGGACACGGCCGATCACCTGCTGACGCGCAACGAGGATGCAGAATATGCGGCATCGGTCATTGCCGGGTGGGCCGATCGCTATCTGCCAAAAGATACAGTCCAGGGCGAACAATCAACCGAAAGCGTGCGGGTGACAGAAACACTTGAGGGCAAGTTCCAGCAGGCGGTACAGGCAGGCAAACACCGGCTGTTTGCCGATGAGCCGGAAAGCTATGGTGGCCTTGATTCAGGCCCCTCGCCCTATGACTTTCTGTCAATTGCGCTGGGCGCCTGCACCGGCATGACGCTGCGGCTCTATGCGGAGAAGAAAGGCATGGAACTGGGGCGCATCAGCGTCGAGGTATCGCATGCCAAGATCCATTCACGCGACTGTGTCGAATGTGATCATGCGCGACAGGACTCAAACACCCGCATCGACCGGTTCTCACGTGTCATCACCATCGAAGGGGGCGCGCCGGAAGGCATGGAAGCCAAACTGCTGGAGATTGCCGACAAATGTCCGGTGCACAGGACCCTGGAAGCATCATCTGTCGTGGCGACGCAGATTTCCGACTAACGCCGGTTAATGATCACCATCTTTGGTCGGAAGCTTGTCCCAGACCAGTTGAGCACCGCCGAGCAACAGGCAGGTTACCAGAAAGGTGATCAGCAGGCTGAATTCGCCCCAGACTGTGCGCAGCACGGGCCAGGGGCGCAATTGCTGTTGCACCAGACCATGACCCTCCTGCCAGAACCAATATAGCGCGAAGGCAAGCACCGCGAATATGACCAGTCCGATAATATGGCGCGGCGACATCTACTGAACCTCCACACTGTCCAGGTCGATCTTGAAAAGGTGCAGATCGCCGCGTTTTTCAATTTCCCCTTCGGCGCTGAGCAACACGGCCGTCATATCGTAGAGACGGTCGCCAAGCGCCTTGCCATCGGCATCGGCCAGCATGAAGAAAATTGAACCGTCCACCGGTCCGCTCGACACGAAAATGGCGGGTACACCGCCGATCAGGCAAAGATTGGCACAGGCCTTGTGGGCCAGTCCCTTGCCCGGACG
Source organism: Rhizobiaceae bacterium (assembly GCA_039977975.1). Taxonomy (GTDB): domain Bacteria; phylum Pseudomonadota; class Alphaproteobacteria; order Rhizobiales; family Rhizobiaceae; genus Pseudahrensia. The sequence goes on along the minus strand of JBDWCD010000004.1, from coordinate 42,967 downwards.
CATGGCACCGGCATAGCATTTGCCGTCACATATCTCGCCGCTGAGTTTCCAGCGGCCCAGCGACGTGGTTTCAACCTCATGAGGTGTCGAGTCTTTTACCGCCTGAATGCGCCGCCCCACCTGAATCATGTCCAGATCACCCCGCTTCAGCAGGGCACCCCGAACTTGCACCACCTGACCATCCAGCGGCTCAGCCTGGTTTTGCACCCCCCGTTTGCCGCCACCGGACAGCATGATGGAATGACCATTGGGATATTTGTCGCCCGGTGGAATGTGGACCACCGGATAGGGGGCCGCCTGCATAACCCCGGTCACGTTTTGCCGCCCGCGAAAGGCACCATCGCCCGGATCGTCCTGACTGACCACAAAGGAAAAGGCGGTTCCGGCGAACAGACCCACCATGAAAAGGCTGACCACAATCAGAAAACCGCTGAGGCCCTTGGGCAATTTCTTGCCCCAGCCAATAAAGAAGCCGTCATAAGAGTTTCCGCTCATGCCGGTGCCTCCACATGTCCTGGAACGGCGAGCGGCTCAACATAGGTGCCGGCCGGATTGGCCACCGGATCAATCAGCAATTGGCCGTCTTCAATCGACAGGTTGAAGGTTGGCACTTTTTCCGTGAATGGCGGCGGAGAGCGGCCATCTTCGGGGCGATATTGATAACCGTGCCAGGGACAGGTGACGCAGCCAAAAATCAGGCGACCCTCACCGAGCGGCCCGTTTTGATGGGCGCAGAGATTGGAGAGTGCAGAAATCTTGCCGTCATATTTGAACACCGCAGCCCGTTCGCCATCGGGCAGCACAACCACACGCCCGCGCTTTTCCTGCAACTCATCCACCGGGCAGACCGGCACATAACCGGCAGCGGCGCCACCAACAGCGTCCTGCTGAACTTCCTTGCGTCCCGCCAGCACATGCAGGATACAGACCAGCACGGCCCCGCCGAGAAAGACCAAACCGAAGAAATTGCTTGTCGAACTTTGAAAATATCCAAAGGCGACATGGGCAACCAGCGAGGCATAGGCAAAATAGATGCCCATATGCAGTGTCTTCCAGATGCGCGGCGTTAAGAAGCTCAGCCAGAAGTCATGGCTGGTGGTGGCCAGCACGATCAGGATGATCAGCGAAAAAATACCAAAAATCTCAAAGGGAAAACCCAGCAACTGCCCAAAGCTGACATTGCTGTTGAGCAGATTGAGATATTTGTCAGTTGGCGAAAAGACATAATACCAGTTGATCACATAAGTGGCATGAATGAAGGCCACAATGCAGGTCAGCACACCAAAATGGCGACGGTTATAAAGCAACGGCAAAAAGCGGCGATCCAGCCGCGCCAGCGGCCCGATGCACAGGATGAGGGTCAGCATCAGGAAGGCGCAGGAGCCAAAGGCCCGCATCCGCAGGATTGGCGTTTCCACGGGACGCGCGGCGTCATGAAAGGAAGGAGCCCATTTCAGAAAGACCAACAGATAAGTGACCGTGGCGATGACCAGTACGGCGTCGTAGAGATATTTGTTCTTGTTCCACAGAACCGGGCGATAGGCGACGCTCATGATCCGTCTCCCGTCGATGCATCCGCAGGTGGGGAAATTTGCACCGGCTGTTCAAGTTTCGTGGCATCCTGACGAACGATTATCGCTGCAATGATGATCGCCGGAATCAGCACCAACATCACTTTCCAGATCGACCCATGGGCTTTGCGCAGGCTTTGTTTCATGCGTCGCCCCCATTGCTGTTTTTGTCAGTTGCAGCCGGGCAGCCAACGCGGGCCAGTTTCTCCAGCGACCACCAGCGCCACAGAACCAGTGGCCAGATGACCACAATGCCGGGGATCAACAGCGGGCGGAAAGCGTAGGCATCATGGGAAGCCGGATCGACCCGGTCGATGCCGATAAACAGGAACAGCACACAGACCACGGCCCCCGCTGCCCCCCAAAGCTGCACGATAAGAATAAACAGTTCAGCGAGTGACAAGATGTGCCTCTAACCTACGTGACGTCGGACATTCCCGATTAACCCAGCCCACCATAAGCCACCCCGGACAATTCGGCCATCTCCTTTTTCCAAGTGGTCAGATCATCCTGGTTAAAGCCAGACAGGTGATCATGGCCGCAGGCCCGCGCCATCACCTGCATCAGTTCAACCGATGCTTGGAAGAAGTTTTTCAACTGTTCAGCAGACTTTTCTACCACCAGCCGACTGACCAGATGTGGTTTCTGGCTGGCAATGCCGACTGGGCAATTGTTGGTATGACAGGCCCGCATGGCTATGCAGCCAATCGCCTGCATGGCTGAGTTGGAGACCGCAATCGCGTCCGCGCCAACAGCCATCGCCTTGATGAAATCAGCAGGTTTTCGCAATCCACCGGTGATCACCAGGCTCACGTCAGAGCGACCAACGGAGTCCAGATGTTTACGCGCCCGCGCCAGAGCCGGAATGGTCGGCACGGAAATATTGTCCCTGAACAGGATTGGTGCCGCACCAGTGCCACCACCCCGGCCATCGAGAATGATATAGTCAACACCCACTTCCAGCGCCGCATCGATATCTTTTTCAATGTGCTGGGCGGAAAGCTTGTAGCCGATGGGGATGCCACCGGTGCGATCACGCACCTCATCGGCAAAATCCTTGATCTGCGAAATCTCGGTCCAGTCGGGAAAGCGCGATGGCGAAATGGCCGACTGGCCCGGTTCAAGCCCGCGTACATCGGCAATCTTGCCTTTCACCTTGGCACCAGGAAGATGGCCACCGGTTCCGGTCTTGGCGCCCTGCCCGCCCTTGAAGTGAAACGCCTGCACCTTATCCAGCAATTCCCATTTGAAACCGAAACGGGCTGACGCGAGCTCATAGAAATAGCGTGAATTGGCCTCCTGCTCCTCCGGCAACATGCCGCCCTCGCCCGAACAAATGCCGGTGCCAGCCAGATCGGCACCGCGGGCCAGGGCGATCTTGGCAGGTGCCGACAGGGCGCCAAAACTCATGTCTGATACAAATAGCGGGATCTCCAGCTTCAGCGGTTTCTGGGCATTCGGCCCGATCACCACGTCGGTGCCGACGGCGTCATCATCCAGCATCGGCGGGCGGTGCAATTGCGCTGTCAGGATCTGGATATCATCCCAGCTCGGCAATTGATCGCGCGGCACGCCCATCGATTCGACCTTGCCGTGATGGCCGGTTCGCTTCAGCCCGTCACGGGCATATTGCTGAATCAGGCCGTTAAGCGGCTCCTCATCGGTGCCGTGGGAGGTGTCTGCGTAGACACCCAGATAGGCGTCACGGTTGAAGGGCTGGGGATTGGCCTGCGCCCATGCGGCGATCTCATTGGCATCGACCAATACTTCGCCATTTTCGATCCAGGACTGAAATTTCGGCAAAGCCTCATCATTGGCATATTCCGACACACCGGAATCCACCCGGTAGTCCCAGTAATGAAGTCCACAAATGAGGTTTTTGCCACGAATGAAGCCATCCGACATCAGCGCACCGCGATGCAAGCAGCGACCGTAAAAGACCGTTACCTCACCGTCGATTGGCACAATCACCAGATCGACCTCGCCCACCAGGGCGTGGGCCGGTTTCTTGTCCTTAAGCTCATCGTGTTTGGCGATGCTGACCTTGTTCATATGCGCTGATTCCTTGCCCTTTTCGGCAAGGATCACCGCAATCTGCGCGGCTGACAAGCCCTAGCGCCAGCTATCAGGCCAAGATAGCGCGGATTTGATGAACAGTGAGCGGATCGGCCACGGCAGGCCGGCTGAAAGCGCTTATTTTTCAGCGCGTTTGACGTAGCTGCGCTCTTCCGTCTCCACCACAATATCGTCGTCGACATTGATGAATTGCGGCACCATCACGCGCAGTCCGTTGGAGGCAACCGCCGGTTTGAATGACGAACTCACCGTCTGGCCTTTCAGCGCCGGCTCCGTTTCCGTAATCGTCAAAGTCACCTGCGCGGGCAGAACAATGTTCAACGGGTCTTCTTCATGGAACTCAACACCGACTTCCATGCCATCATCGAGAAACACTGCATCATCGCCAATCACATCGGCAGGAACATCAATCTGGTCGAATGTGTTGGGGTCCATCAATACGATACCGTTTTCGGTTTCATACAGGAACGTCATCTTGCGCTCTTCAACGCGGGCGCGTTCGACGGTTTCGGAGGCTCTGAAACGGGTATTCTTCTTGGTGCCGGTGGTGATGTTTTTCATTTCCACCTGGTTATAGGCGCCACTCTTGCCGGTTTTCGCTGCTTCTGACTTGGTCACGCGCCACAGCCCGCCCTCGATCAGCAGCAATGTGCCTTTGCGAACCTGGTTGCCGTTAATCTTCACCGAACTATCCCTTTCATGGACCCTCGGCACAGAAACCTGTGCAAATGATCTGATCTGTTTCATGACGCCATTTGACGCCCGAACTGCCTAGCCTCTTTGCAATCGAGAAGCAAAGCCGAATAATGCACCGGACTGTATCATTGTTGGCGAAAATCTGGCTAAAGCAAGTTGACCAAGCAATCAACATTTGCAGTCCGGTTGAATAGCCGTTCATGCAGGAAAATGGGCATATGGCGAAGAAAACCAGCAAAAAGCGCAATGCCAGACCTCCCAAAGGCGGCGGCGAGCGCGACGGCGGCCAGCGCGGCGGCGGAGGCCAGCGCGGCGCCGGTGGCCAGCGCGGCGCCGGTGGCCTCCGCGGCAGCGGTAGCAAGCGTGGCGGTGCCGCCACCGGCGGCGCCGCCGGCGATCGAGGTCAGCGCAACACACGCAATCACAAATCCGCGCCACCCAAACCGTCTGCTAATCTGACCAAATCGGAATCCGGCGCCGAAATCATCTACGGCAAGCATTCCGTCAAAGCGGTCTTTTTAAAACGCCCCGATGACATTGAAAAACTTATCCTTGCCGGCAAGGAAGAATATCATACCGAGCTGATCGATCTGGCTGCGCAATTGGGCGTCGAAACCTATCTGCTGGCCTGGCCGGACTTCAACGCCGAGGGCGGGTTTGGTGACGACGACAGCCACCAGGGCGTCATGGCCGTGGTTAAACCGCGCACCATATTTCTGGAAAGCGAGCTGCATCAACTGGCCGATGCAAGATGCGTGCTGGTTCTCGATCAGGTGTCAAACCCGCAAAACCTGGCAACCATTATTCGCAGCGCTGCCTTTTTTCACGCCGACGCCGTTCTCTACATGAAAAACCGCGCCGCAACCCCGACCGCCGAGGTGGTTCGGCTGGCTGTTGGCGGCGCAGAGATGATCGATATGTATCAGATCACCAATGTTGCCCAGTCGCTTGAGGCATTGAAAGAACTTGGCTTTTCCGTTCTCGGCATGGATGAGCGCGGCAAGCGCACGCTGGCGCAACATGATCTCGGCGGACAGGTCGCCTTTGTTATCGGTGCCGAGGGGGAAGGTCTGCGCAACAAGACCCGCCAATACTGTTCCGACCTGGTGCGCATTCCCGGTGGCTTGGAAGGGGTTGAATCATTAAACGCCGCCGTCGCCACGACAATTGCGCTCTATGAGTTCGCCCGACTTTCAAAGAACAGCGAGTGACGCCCCGTCATTCCAAAACGGTGGTGTCCTTTACCGCTTCCATCGCCACATAGGTTGACGTCTGGGACACGTGGGGCAGGACACTGAGGACCTCCCCAAGCAGGATGCGATAGGCGGTGATATCGCTGGTGCGGACTTTCAGCAGATAATCAAAGCCGCCGGCGATCATGTGGCATTGCTCAACCTGCGCTAGTTTGCGCACGGCCCTGTTGAATTCGCCCAATGCAGCGGCGCGGGTGTCGGACAGTTTCACCTCGACAAAGGCAATGTGATCAAGCCCCAGCTTCACCGGATCCAGCAGCGCCCGATAGCCCAGAATATAGCCCTCTTTTTCCAACCGTCGCAGCCGCGTGTGACATGGCGTCTTCGACAGGCCCACCTGTTCTGAAAGCTCGGTCACCGTCATCCGCGCATCGCGACTCACCGCCTGCAGGATTTTCAGATCGATTCCGTCCAGATTCTCATCTAGTTTCCCGCGCTCTTCCAACATTTTGGTGAATTCTCCTGCAAAATGGCGAAAATACGGAAGTTTACCCTCTCAATCTGGATAATAATAGGGGAAAGTTGGAGGCCCTCATGAGCGATATCAGATCTGACATCCGGCAAGCCCACACAATGCCGGAAAAACTTGCCCTCACCCGATTGATCGACACGGCGAAGCTGGATGGTGAAATCCGTCGCCGCATCACCCGACGGGCTGCGGAAATTGTCCAGCGGATTCGAGATTCCAGCGATCCGGGCATGATGGAATTGTTTTTGGGCGAATATGGCCTGTCGAGCGACGAGGGTGTCGCGCTGATGTGCCTTGCCGAAGCCCTGTTGCGGGTTCCGGACGGATCGACCATCGACGCGCTGATCGATGACAAGATTGCACCGAGTGCCTGGGGCCAGCACCTGGGCAAGTCTCACTCATCGCTGGTCAATGCCACAACCTGGGCTTTGTTCATCACCGGCAAGGTGTTGGACGACGAAGATGACAATTCCATCGCCGCCACCCTGCACGGTGCCATCAAGCGCCTGGGGGAACCGGTAATCCGCCAGGCCGTCACCCGCGTGATGAAGGAACTCGGAGGCCAGTTCGTGCTTGGAGAAACCATCGATTCAGCCATGAAACGGGCCAAGGACAAGGAGGCCGAAGGCTTTACCCATTCCTACGACATGCTCGGCGAGGCGGCCCATACGGAGGCTGACGCAAAGCGCTATCACCTGTCTTATAGCGATGCGATTACCCACCTGGCCCGGGCTTCCAAATCCGCAGATATTCGCGAAAATCCTGGCATCTCGATCAAGCTGTCGGCCCTGCATCCGCGCTATGAAACGTTGAAAAAACAACGGGTGATGGACGAATTAGTGCCCCGCGCCCGGTCATTGGCCATCCTGGCAAAGTCGGCGGATATCGGCCTCAATATAGACGCTGAGGAAGCCGGCAGGTTGGATCTGTCGCTGGATATTATCGAAGCCATTCTCTCTGACCCTGTGCTGAAAGGCTGGCAGGGGTTTGGCGTTGTCGTTCAGGCCTATAGTCAGCGAGCCCCCCATGTTCTGAACTGGCTCTACGATCTCGCCCAGCGGTTGGACCGCAAAATCATGGTGCGATTGGTCAAGGGCGCCTATTGGGATACGGAAATCAAGCGCGCCCAGGTTGAAGGGCTCGAGGGCTTTCCGGTATTCACCCAAAAACCCTCCACAGATGTCAGCTATATCTGTTGCGCCAAACAATTGCTGGGCATGACCGACCGCATCTACCCGCAATTTGCCACCCACAATGCCCATACCGTGTCAGCCATTCTGGAACTGGCGCAGGACAAGTCGGCCTTCGAATTCCAGCGCCTGCACGGCATGGGCGAAGCGCTCCACGACACTGTGCTGCGCAAGGAAAAGACCAGATGCCGCATCTATGCGCCCGTCGGGGCCCATCGCGAACTGCTTGCCTATCTGGTGCGCCGCCTGCTGGAAAACGGTGCCAATTCCTCCTTCGTCAACCAGATCGTTGATGAAGACGTGCCGCCGGAAATTGTCGCCGCCGATCCCTTTGAGGCAGTGGAAGCCTATCTCGATACGCCTGAAAACCCGATCATCCGACCGCCATTGCAGCTGTTCTCCCCGCAACGATTGAACTCCAAAGGCTATGATCTGGAAGACCCGCAAACGCTTGCCAGTCTGCAAACCGCGCTGGTCGAACTGGAAACCAGACAATGGGGCGGAGACGGCGGCGGCCGCCGCGGCGGTGAGGTTCAGGTGTTGAATCCGGCCCATGGTGGTTCTGTCGGCTCCTTGACTTTCGCCAGTTCTGAAGATGTTAAAGTTGCCTCCGAACGGGTGCGGAACTGGTCCCACGTGAAGGCCAGCGACCGTGCTGAAGCATTGCGAAAAGCCGCCGATCTCTACGAAGACCATGCCGCTGAATTGTTCTCCCTGCTGATGCGCGAAGCGGGCAAGACCCTGCTTGATTGTGTCGGTGAATTGCGCGAGGCGGTGGATTTTCTGCGCTATTACGCGGCTGAAGCTGCAAACAGCGATGCCGAACCTGCCGGCATATTCGCCTGTATTTCACCATGGAACTTCCCGCTGGCCATATTCACCGGACAGATCACAGCCGCATTGGCCGCCGGAAACGGGGTTTTGGCCAAACCGGCAGAAGCCACCAGCCTGATTGCCGAATTTGCAGTATCTTTGCTGCACCAGGCGGGGGTTCCCGATGACGTTCTGATCCTGTTGCCCGGCACCGGCGGCGAGGTTGGGGCGGCACTCACCTCAAACAAAAATGTCAACGGGGTCTGCTTCACCGGGTCCACCCAAACCGCTCAGCAGATCAACCGCACGATGGCCGCCAATCTGGAACCGCACGCTCCGCTGATCGCCGAAACAGGTGGATTGAATGCAATGATTGTCGACAGCACTGCGCTGCCCGAACAGGCGATTACCGACATCGTCGCGTCCGCCTTCCAGTCGGCCGGTCAGCGCTGCAGCGCGCTGCGGGTGCTCTACCTGCAGGAAGACATCGCCAAACCGTTTTTAAAAATGCTCTACGGCGCAATGGACGAATTGACGGTTGGTGACCCCAAACATTTTGATTGTGACGTCGGGCCACTGATAGACGCAGCAGCCCATCACAAAATTGCCAACTATGTCGATAGCGCCCGTAAATCCGGGCGATTGCTGAAACAGATTGAGGTGTCCGGCGATGGCCACTTTGTGGCTCCCGCGGTCATTTCCGTCTCTGGAATAGAAGACCTGGCGGAAGAAATCTTCGGTCCAGTGCTGCATGTGGCGACCTTTAAGAACAAGCATTTCAACAAAGTGTTGGAGGCAGTCAATGCGAAAGGCTTTGGTCTGACATTTGGCCTTCACAGTCGCATCGATGAGCGGGTGCAATTGGTCATCGACCGGGTGGAAGCCGGTAATATTTACGTCAATCGCAACCAGATCGGTGCCGTTGTCGGTTCTCAACCCTTTGGAGGCGAAGGGCTCAGCGGCACCGGGCCGAAGGCCGGTGGACCGCGCTATCTGAAACGTTTCTACAAACAGAAACGCAAGACCCTGCCTGCCGTGGAAGGTAAAGCTGCAAGCGCAAAACAAGTGCATTCGGGCTTTGCCAAGGGGGATCCGGCTTTGCCGAAAGTTGCCCCGGCCATCGAACTGCCCGGCCCGACTGGTGAGTCCAATCGCTATTTCATCCTGCCCCGCAAGCGTGTTCTGTGCCTGGGACCGGGGGCAGAAGCTGCACAACAGCAGGCCGAAAGGGCCGATGCCATTGGCTGCAACGCCCTCGCAGTGGCCCCCGGTTGTACCCACGGCATTGACGGAACCATCAATGGCAAGCTGATCAGCCAGTTGGGGGAAGTGGATGCAATTGTCTACTGGTCAGACGATGCGGGTGAATTGCGCCAGGCGCTGGCCAACCGCGACGGAGCCATTGTCCCGCTGCTGTGCGACGAGGAGTTTGAACGCTGGCTGATGCTCGAGCGCCACGCCTGTATCGACACCACCGCCGCCGGGGGCAATGTGGCGCTTTTGGGTGGTTGACAAACCGGTTCGCTGGGCTTGATTGTCTGTTGTCGTGATCCTCAAACCGGGATCTGCAAAGGGTCTAATCTGGGCGAGGCAAATGCCATGAAACTGGTTCATATTTCCGACATTCACATCCACCCGCAACCGATCCTGGGATATGACCCGATCGCCAATTTCCAGGCCTGCATGGCCCATGTGGACGCCCATAATGGGGACGCCGATCTTGTCATCATATCGGGCGATCTCACCCATCACGGGGATCCATCAAGCTATGCCCGCCTGCAGGAGATGTTGCGCAACTGGCAGTTCTCACCGCTGCTGATGATGGGCAATCATGACCATCGGCAGCGCTTTTGCGATGCCTTTCCAACGACCGAAACCGATGAAAACGGGTTTGTTCAATATGTACATTTCAGCTCCATTGGACGATTCATTCTTCTTGATACGTCGCAGGAAGGCACCCATGCTGGCCATTTTTGCGAGCAACGCCAGGACTGGCTGCGCCGCCAGTTGCAACAGGCGCGGCAGGATCAGGTGCCGGTCTATCTGGTCATGCACCACAATCCCGTGGAAGTCGGCATTCCCAATGCCGATGAAATTGGCTTGATGGACGGTGTGGAGTTTCGTCAGATCTTGAACGAATACCGCAGCGATATTCGCCACATCTTTTTCGGCCATTGTCACTACGTCTTGTCAGGGAGCGTCTGTGGCATACCGTTTTCAGCACCCCGCTCCACCAGCCATCCCTGCGTGCCTGATTTCAGCGGCCTTGACCGCATGGGCTACGGCGATTTGACACCCACCTACAATATCTGCCTGCTCAGCGACAATTCGACGGTTGTTCATTCCATCGATTTTCTCAAACAAGATACCATTGTCTGGAAAGGCACACAGGCTGATGGCTGGGTGGAAGACGGCACCAGCGGCGGCGGCGAGTAGCGGCAGCGAGTAGCGCCAATTAGCAGCGAAGCTTTCTCGCTTCAGTCCTGAACCTGGAGGTCGGCTTCCCCTGAATATTCCAGAACATGGCGCGCATTTGGAATGTCATTTCCCAGCGCCCGTGCCTTTGCCTGTTCGGCGTTCAGCCCGTGGTCCAGCCAACGGTCAATCAGTCTCTGTTCGATGACATCGAGGCCCGGATTGATGAATATGGCATAGTCCCAATGATCCTGCAGTGCCGCCCACGGCTGCTGGTCCAACAGCAGGTAATTGCCTTCACACAGCAGAATTCGGGTATTTGCCGAAACAATTTCAGCGCCGGCAATGGCAATGTCTCGGCTGCGATCGAAGACCGGGATGACCACATCCCCATAACGCCCCGGATCAGCCAGCCGTTCGATCAGGGAGATAAATCCACCTGCATCAAAGCTCTGCGGCGCACCCTTGCGTGGCAGCAATCCACGACCTTCCAGAATGGCATTGTCGAGATGGTATCCATCCATTGGAATGACGGCGGCCTGTTCCCCCAGTTTTGCCAGCGCATCATGCAACTGTTCTGCCAAGGTTGACTTGCCTGCACCCGGCGGTCCGGCAATCGCGACAATGAAGCGGGACGCTTTGCTGGCGCGGTCCACCAATACCGGGGCGATATCGTCAATCTTTTCGATCATACAAATTCTGCCTTTGATCTCAGGCCGGGTTTCATTTTCAACACGCGAGTGAAACCGCCACCTTGTTCGATCTATTGAGACTTGCAGGGTTAAAATCAACTGTTTATTGCTGCCCACGCCAGCATTTCAATCCAACCAACTTACCCAATAGGCAGTCACCATGAAGCGTTCCACCGTCAATGAGATCATCGCATCAGCAGACGCATATATCCGTTCGCATGGCTTTCACCTGCCCCCTTTTGCCTATTTTACGCCCGATCAAATGGTGGCCCGCAAGTCCGAGATATCCAATATCCTGAATTCCCGATTGGGCTGGGACATTACCGATTTCGGCGCTGGCAAGTTCGATGAAATGGGCCTCTTCCTATTCACCACCCGCAACGGCCAGTTGGAAGACCTGCAGCTGGGGCGTGGCATGTGTTACGCGGAAAAGATTATGATCTCGCGTCACGACCAGATCTCTCCCTGCCATCGCCACATCGTTAAAACCGAAGACATCATCAACCGCGGCGGAGCAACACTGGCGATTGAAATGTTTGAAAGCGACGCGGACGGCAATCTCGACCGAAACGCGCCGGTCCCGGTGGTCTGCGACGGCATTGCCCAGACATTTGATCCGGGCCACGTGCTGATGCTGCCGCCCGGTGCCAGCGTGACACTGGAGCCCGGCAATTGGCATAAGTTCTGGGGCGAAGGCGGCGACGTGCTGATCGGTGAAGTATCAACCGTCAATGATGATCTGACCGACAATATTTTTGCCGAACCAATTGGTCGTTTCAGTGAGATCGAAGAAGATTGCGAACCAACTCGCCTGTTGGTTTCCGATTACGAAAAATGGGGACTTTTGTAGGCCATTTCTCAAGAGGGCTGCTCGTCATTGTCCTCGTCGAGAATACGCACCGACGCCCCTTCCAGGTCTTCATACTGACCGCTGCGCAGGCTCCAGAAAAAAGCCGCCAGTCCAAGTGCGCCCAATGCCAGCGCCAAAGGTATCAATACAAGAAGATGACTCATGCCGCAGCCCTCTCGTCAGGTGTCTGAGCAGCAACTGGCGCGGTTTCCGCCTCCGCTGTGTGACCGTCAGGCTTTCCGGACCGGTGAAAACCGTCCTTAAAGAAATTCAACCGCATGCTGTTGGCAATCACGACAATCGAAGATGTCGACATGGCAATCGCTGCAAACAGCGGGGTGATCTGACCGGCAATAGCCAGCGGCACGGCGATGCAATTGTAAGCTATCGCCAGACCAAAATTCTGGCGCACCAATTGCCCGGTCTTCAATGCGATGGCCCGGGCCGTCACAACGGCATGAAGGGACGGACGGGTGAAAATGAAATCTGACGCCAGCCTGCCGACATCGGAAGCCGATGCCGGGGCCATGGACACATGGGCGGCAGCAAGCGCCGGCGCGTCATTCAACCCATCCCCAACCATCAGCACTTGTGCACCTGACTGCTGAAGTTTCTGGATGTGGCTGATCTTTTCATGCGGCGTCATTTCCGGCACATAGGTTTCAATGCCCAAACGTTCGGCAAGGTCTGCGACAGGGACCTGGTGGTCGCCGGAGAGCATTTCGACTGTCAGATCATCGGCCTTCAATGCCTCAATGGTTGACCGCACGGCCTCCCGCACCTGGTCCTCCAGCTCAAACACGCCGACCGGCTTGCCTTGAATGGCGAAGGCAACGCCGGGCATTTTTTCGCCTGTCTGCTCATTTGCTGCGATTTCCGCCACCCAGCGCGCCCGGCCCAAACGGACAATCTGGCCGCGATGGCGCGCTTCGACGCCGAAGCCCGGAACCTCCGTAATGTCGGATATCGGCAGGCTTTTTGCCTCCTCCAGATGATTGGCAATCGCCCGCGCTGCTGGATGAGAAGAGTGGCTGGCGAGGGATTTGGCCAGGCTGGCTGCATTGGCGTCCACCCGATGGCTTTCTGTCACCACCGGCTCTCCCATGGTCAGGGTGCCGGTCTTGTCAAACGTGACTGTGTCGATTTCTGACAACCGTTCAAATCCGGTACCGTCGCGCATCATGATGCCGCGACGCATCAGCTGATGGGCCCCGATGACATGAACCACCGGAACGGCCAGCCCCAGCGCGCAGGGACAGGTGATGATCAAAACCGCAATGGCCGTGTAGATGGAACTGTGCCAATCGCCACCGGTGGCGACCATCCAGCCGATAAAGGTCAGCAGGGCCAGAAGATGGACGGCGGGGGCATAGATTTGCGCCATGCGGTCAGCAATGCCGACATAATGTCCCCTGCCCCGCTCGGCGGCATCCATCATCGAAGAGACTTCCGCGAGAAACGAATTGCTGGCATCGCTGGTGGCAATGATATCGATGGACCCGGTCAAATTGAGCACGCCGGCTTCCAACTGGTCGCCCACCTTGCAGGTGACGCTGTTTGATTCACCTGTCACCAGCGCTCGGTCGACATCCGAACAACCTTCAACCAGTGTCCCGTCAACCGGCAATCTTTCACCGGGATTGACCCGCAACCGCATACCTTCGCGGATTTCATTAAGGTCAATGTAGTGGGGGCTCTTGCCCGCCTCGATCAGCACACCACCCTTCGACGTCAATTGTACAAGACGATCCACGGCCCCACGCGCACGTTGTCGCATCAGGTGATCGAGATAACGGCCAATAAGCAGAAAGAACAACAGGGTCACAGCCGCATCAAAATAGGCTTCTGATCCGTTGGTGAAGCTTTCAAAGACGCTCATTGTCAGCGCCAGAATGACGGCCAGTGAAATCGGCACGTCCATATTCAGACGGCGACCCGACAGCGCCTTCAGTGCGGAGGTAAAAAAGGGCTGTCCGGCATAGGCAACCGCTGGCACGGCAATCAGGCCGGAAATCAGGTGGAACAGTTTTGCTGTTTCCACGTCTGCCCCGGACCAGACCGAAACCGACAACAACATGATGTTGGCAGCAGCAAAGCCGGCCACCGCCAGAGACTTCAGCAGGCGACGCCCCTTGTCATCGACATGTTCAGTTGCGGCATCGCCGGGAAAGTGCAGATTGGCTTCAAAGCCAAGGCGTTTGAGGAAACTGGCAACCTCCGACCCGGAGCCCTGATCGGCATCCCAGACCACGGCGACGGTTCGCTTGGTCAGATTGGCCCGCACCGAGCAGACCTGTGACATTGACATCAATCCGCGTTCAATGGTGCCGATACAGGCGGCACAATGCATGTCCGGTACGATGTAATCTGTCTGATGCTGCGCTGCCTGCAGATGACGGGAGGCCGCCCTGACGCGTTCTTCGTCCAGTCGCGCGGCGACCGACAGGTTGGGCTCGCCAACCGGTGTGATATCCGCCTTATCGATGGAAGACTCGCAGCAGCTCATTCAATCCTGCCCGTTCCCTGTTTGACGAACAGGCGCAGATCACGACGATACTGCTGTTGTTCAGCACTGGCATCGATACGCAAAGACCAGGAGCCATCTTCAAGGGCAATCTGCGTAGCATAGAGCCCCGACGCATCGGCCGTCAGTTTAATCTGCTGGTCTTTTTGCTCAAAGGCAGGACGGCCCAATGAAACGATCACCGTGCCCGGCTTCAGGCTTGAACCCTGACGGTCAAACAGGCTGAATTGCAATCGCTGATTGTCGTAGGAAATCTGAGATTTCCAACCGAGTTCAGCCTGCGCTTCAGCTGCCGCCAGTTCGGCGTTAAATTTCTGGCTGGCAACATAGGAATTCTTGACCACCAGACCGGTCCAACTGCTGGAAGCAAAGGTGGCCATGGTGACGTTGACTGCAATGATCACACCAAAAAATGCCACCATGCAGGCCAACATATGCATGCCGGTGAAACGAAATGGTTGCTTGTCCATATTGGGGCCCATCATATTGATCTTGCTCATTTGTCAAACCTTGCGGGAGCTTCAAACTTGGCCGCTGCGCTGGTCTTGTCGCTGCCGCCAATGGCAAGGATGTTGAAGGAAAAATCTGTCACTGAGCCGCCGATACGATCTTTCGGTACCCGCACAAACACCCGGCTGGCCTGCAATTTATCGGCTCTGGCGTCGATGCGCAACGAACGGCCTTCAGGGGCAGCGGAGCCGGCTGTCTTCAGCGTTGCACCGGGCAGACCGTCAACCGTTACCAGGAAACTGCGCTCATTGCCGGTCATGTTCAATATCTTGATCTCATAACCGTTACGCACCGACCCGTTGCTGAGCACGGTGAATACCGGGTTGCGGTCGGGCAACACGTTGACCTTCAGCGTATCGCGTACTGCCAGGGCCCAAAGCAGTGCAATGCCGATGGCGGCGTATATGGCGGTGTAGAGAATGGTGCGCGGACGCGTTAAAGAACGCAGGCTGGTATGCTTGATGGCATCTACCAGTCGGCCCTCTGCTCCGCGAACGTTTTCCGGCTTGATGATTGCCGGGTCGATTTCCCCTGCCACCCATGGGGCACCGCCCGTAGCCAGGTTCATGTTGGAACCATATTCTTCCAGCGTGGCATAGGCGATCAGGCCTTTTTCCAGCCCCAGCTTGCTCATCACCCCGTCACAGGCATCGATGCACAGGGCGCAGGTGATGCATTCCATCTGCTGACCGTCGCGAATATCGATACCCATCGGGCAAACGGCAACACAGGCGTTGCAGTCAACACAATCGCCGACGAACTCCCCCGCCGCCCGCATCCGCTTGGCATGGCGGTCGCGTTTTTCCCCGCGCCAGTCGTTGTAGGTGACCGTCAGCGAATGCTCATCGAGCATGGCAGCCTGAATGCGTGGCCAGGGGCACATATAAGTACAGACCTGTTCGCGCATGAAGCCGCCGAAGATATAGGTGGTGGCAGTCAGCACTCCGACTGTGGCATAGGCCACGAAGGCCGCCTGCCCGGTAAAGAAATCAACCGCCAGTGTCGGCGCGTCGGCAAAATAGAATATCCAGGCGCCGCCGGTGGCGAAACCAATGAAGATCCAGACAATGTGCTTCAATGTCCGTTTAGTGAGTTTTGAGGTCGACCAAGGGGCCGCATCCAGTTTGATACGGGCATTGCGGTCACCTTCAAAATAGCGCTCCACCACCAGATAAAGATCAACCCACACGGTTTGCGGGCAGGTATAGCCGCACCAGGCACGCCCGAGGGTCGATGTAACCAGAAACAGCCCGATACCAGCCATCACCAGCATGCCGGCCACAAAAAAGAATTCATGTGGCCAGATTTCAATGAAGAAGAAGTAGAAACGGCGGTTGGCCAGGTCGATCAGAACAGCCTGATCGGGCGCGCTGGGCCCCCGATCCCAGCGCAACCAGGGGGTCAGATAATAGATCCCCAGGGTAACGCCCATGATCCACCATTTCAGGCCGCGGAACCAACCGACAGCCCGTTTGGGATGGATCTTCTTGCGTGCCTCATAGAGAACCCGCTTCTCTTTCGAGTTGACCGCCTCGGCATCGAAATTTTCGATGCCGGGCTCGGTCGCAGCAGGTTTTTCCTTCGTCAGCATGGACTATTCAGCTTTCGCTTTTTCCCCACCGCCAAGGCCGTGAACATAGATCGCCAATTGCTTGACACCGGCCTCAGTGAGCTTGTCGCCCCATGGCGGCATGACACCGTGTTTGGGCTTCTGGATCTGCGATTTCAGCGACGCACGATCACTGCCATAAAGGGCAATGGAGTCAGCCAGATTTGGCGCACCGAACTCGCGGTCACCTTTACCGTCAACACCATGACACGAAGCACAATTGTCGGCAAACAATTGGCGCCCGGTCTCGGCCAATGCCGGATCGGATTCAAGCTCCGAAATCTGCAGCACATACTCGGTCACTGCAGCGATTTCATCGCTTTCCAGCAGCTCATCAGCGCCAAATGCCGGCATCAGGGAATCGCGGGTGTCATCGTCGACATCACTGCGCACACCATGTTTGATGGTGGTGTAGATCGATTCCAGATCACCTCCCCACAGCCAGTCATCGTCATTCAGGTTGGGATAGCCAGCACTGCCTGCAGCGCCTGAACCATGACACTGGGTACAGTAGACTTTAAACAGCGAAGACCCACCGGCTGAAGCAAAACGGCTCAGTTCCGCATCAGCTCGGATGGCTTCGAGGTCGGTGTTGGCCAGTTTTTCAACCGTCCCACGACGCCCCTCTTCCACAGCCTTCAACTCCGCAGAAAGGATGCCGCGGTTGGTGGTGCCGGAAATGCCCATGGTCGAGCCTTCCAGCAATGGAATGGCCGGATACCACAAAATGTAACCGAGTGAGAATACGATAGTGGCGTAGAAGGTCCACAACCACCAGCGTGGCAGCGGGTTGTTCAGTTCCTTGATGCCATCCCATTCGTGGCCCGTCGTTTCAATGCCACTGGGTTGGTCAATTTCTTTGTCAGACATTGTCATTGTCCTCTTTCAGTGGAATTTGCGCGATTTCCTCAGCGGTCTTCTTGGAACCCGGACGGAAGGTGAAAATGATGACGCCGATGAACAGCAGGAACAGATAAAGCAGTCCCCAGCTGTCAGCGAATTGGCGGAATGTTGAATAATCCATGATCTCACCTCACCTCAGGTTTTCGTTTTGCTGATAGGCCTTCAGGTCAACCAAAGTGCCGAGCATCTGGAGATAGGCGACAAGCGCATCCATCTCCGACACCATCTGGGGATTGCCGTCAAAATCGCGGATGCTGATTTTGGCATAGCGCTCTTCCAGACCCGATGTATCGGCATCCGGATCAGCCTGAGCTTCCAGATCCGCCAGGGCGTTGGTCACCATGGCTTCATCATAGGGAACGCCGACCGCCGCATTGGCCTTCAGATGCGCTGCGATATTTTTCGACGCCAGTGGCGTTGCTGCCAAAAAGGCATATCGCGGCATGATCGATTCAGGCACCACGCTTTGCGGGTCAATCAGATGCTGAACGTGCCAGTCATCTGAATAGCGTCCGCCCACTCGCGCCAGATCGGGGCCGGTGCGTTTTGACCCCCACTGGAAAGGATGGTCATACATGCTCTCTGCAGCCAGTGAATAGTGACCGTAGCGCTCCACTTCATCGCGGAACGGGCGGATCATCTGACTGTGACACAGATAGCAACCCTCGCGGATGTAGATATCGCGCCCGGCCAGTTCCAGCGGCGTATAGGGCCGCATGCCTTTGACCTTTTCTATGGTGTTTTTGACATAGAAGAGCGGCGCAATTTCAACGATACCACCGATCAACACAGCGATCAGAGAACCGACGAAAAGCAATGTCAGATTGCGTTCAATTTTTCCGTGTTTGTCCAGAATTGACATAATCGGTCCCCCTTACTGTGCTGCTGCGGCGGCGGTCGGGGCTGCAACCCCACCCATCGCCTTTTCCTGGCGCACATCACCGCGGATGGTGCGCCAGATGTTGTAGACCATGACACCGGCACCGGTGAGGTAGAGCAAGCCACCCACTGTCCGCATGACATATTCAGGATGAATGGCGGAAACCGTCTCGATGAACGAGTTCACCAGGAAGCCCTGATCGTCATATTCACGCCACATCAGGCCCTGGGTGATCCCGGCGACCCACATAACGGCGGCGTAGACAACGATGCCGAGGGTTGCCAACCACAGATGCCAGTTGACCAGTTGCAGCGAGTAGAGTCGCTCGCGGCCCCAGAGTTTCGGCACCAGATAGTACAGTGCTCCAAACGTCACCATGCCGTTCCAGCCCAATGCACCGGAATGCACGTGACCAATGGTCCAGTCGGTATAGTGGGACAGCGAGTTGACCGCCTTGATCGACATCATCGGGCCTTCAAAGGTCGACATGCCGTAAAAGGCCAAGGACATCACCATCATCCGCAGGATCGGATCGGTCCGCAATTTGTCCCAGGCGCCTTGCAGGGTCATCAAGCCATTGATCATGCCACCCCATGAGGGCATCCACAGCATGATCGAGAACACCATGCCCAGCGTCTGCGCCCAGTCGGGCAGCGCCGTGTAATGCAGGTGGTGCGGACCAGCCCAGATGTAGAGGAAGATCAGCGCCCAGAAGTGAATGATCGACAGGCGATAGGAATAGACCGGACGATTGGCCTGTTTCGGCACGAAATAATACATCATGCCCAGGAAGCCGGCAGTCAGGAAAAAGCCCACCGCGTTATGGCCGTACCACCACTGGGTCAAAGCATCCTGAACACCGGCAAAGGCGGAGTAGCTTTTAACCCCCAGGAACGAGACCGGCACGGCTGCATTGTTGACCAGATGCAACATGGCAACGGTGATGATGAAGGAAAGATAGAACCAGTTGGCCACATAGATATGGGGTTCTTTGCGGCGCACAATGGTGCCCAGATAGACGATCAGATAAGCCACCCAGACAACGGTCAGCCACAGATCGACATACCATTCCGGTTCAGCATATTCCTTCGACTGGGTAATGCCCAACAGGTAGCCTGTGGCTGCCATGACGATGAAAAGCTGATAGCCCCAGAAGACAAACCACACCAGGTTGCCGCCAAACAGGCGCGCCCGACAGGTGCGCTGGACGACATAAAAACTTGTCGCCAACAGGGCATTGCCGCCAAAGGCAAAAATGACCGCCGACGTGTGCAAAGGCCGCAACCGGCCAAAGTTAAACCAGGGCTCAATGTTGAGTATTGGCCAGGCCAGCTGCGCGGCAATCACCACACCAACGAGAAAACCCGTCACACCCCAAAAAACCGTGGCGATAACGCCGTAGCGAATCACATCATCCATGTAGCCGGACGTGTCTTTTGGCGGCAGCGTCTGTCCTGCCGGCGCGAACTCCACGCGACGCATCAAAATAATTGTGGTGACAGCAAGAATTGCCACCAATATCCAGGCATGTATGCGGAATAGGTCGTCCTGCGCAAAGGCAGCCCCCAATACCGCAAGCAGCGTTGCCGCGCCGAGAATTATCGGCTCAGTTCCGTTTCGCATGCTGATCCCTTTCCTGTAGTAAATTCAGTCGACGGTGCGACCCCCATAGACGTGTCGACCGTCTCGAGTTTTCTCTCAAATGTTCCCAGATAACCTTGATCCAGATCAAGGAATTTCAGCGCATCACAGATCATTGTCACCGATTAAGAACGACCACCCAGGAGATGGCAATGGCCAGGGCTCACTTACAATTGGTGCAGGATTGCTCAAAGCCATGCACGGAAACATGCAACTGCGGCATCAATCCTGACTGCGCCGGGCCGATTGAACAGGAATTGCAACAGCATTTCGCCATGCAGCTGAATCTCTGCAATCAGCTGGAAGAAATCGCCGATGCCCTGCCGCAAACAATTGACCGCCAGAAACTGCTGGTCATCGCCCGCAGCATCCTGCCGACGGTAAAAACCGCCCATCGGTTTGAAGAAGATCGCATTTTCCCTCACATCAAGCTGGAAGCCCGGCAGATAAAGGCGCTCAACCTCAGTCTGGAACGGCTGCAATATGAGCACTGGGAAGATGAAAGCTACGCTGAAGAATTGTCAGACGGACTGATCAGATTCGTCACCGATGACGAAGAACCCAGCGCCATAACGCTGGGGTATATGTTGCGGGGGTTTTTTGAAGGCATGCGCCGTCACATCGCCTTTGAGGTGGAGCATATCCTGCCCTTACTCAGGCAGCAGGAACAGGCAATACGCCCCTAGCAGCGGCGGCGGCGGCGGCGAGTGTGACGCTGGCAACATCTGCGACCATGGTGGCCACGGGTTATTTAGACAGGTCCTGCTCGGTCGCAGCTTCCAGGCGATTCATATCAGCAATAATCACGGTGCGCCGGTCCTGAATTTCGATCAGCCCGCGCTTTCGCAAATTGGTCAGTTGCCGCGAAATCGTCTCAATGGTCAGCCCCAGAAAATCTGCAATATCGCTGCGTTTCATCGGCAGCTCCAACGTGACCTTGCCGGATTCCACCTTGTTTTCGGGATCCACATGGGTGGCTAAGAGCAACAGGAAGCTTGCCACCTTTTCCACCGCAGACTTGCGTCCCAGCGTCAGCATCCAGTCGCGAGCCTCGTCCAATTCCTTCAGCTTTTGAAGATGCAGCCGATGTTCCAGTTGAGGCGTGTCCGTCATCAATTCCTCGATGATCGACCTTGGAAATGAGCACAGTCGCACATCGGTTGCAGCTTCAACCGCAACCGTGCTCTCGCTGGAAAAGGTTCTGCCGACCATGTCCGGGGCAAATTGCAGGCCAACAATCTGTTGGCGTCCGTCGCTCATCAGCTTCGACAATTTGGCAACGCCGCCCATAATGTTGCTGCAGCGATCCGCCTCGTCTCCACCGCGATGCAACTCGCTGCCAGCCTTGATGACCTTGCGGGTGGTGTGTTTGCTCAGCCGCAGCAATTGCTCTGAATCCAATGCGCCGCATACACCTTGATGGCGCACTTCACACGCCTGACAGACCAGTGGAATGTCCGAATTGTGGATATCCTTGCGTTCCTCTTGGCTCATGTGGGGTGGCCTCTCGTAAATGAATGCAACGGATTGCGGGGCGTTGTGCATTATATAAGGTTGCAGATGACAGAAGTGAATATGCGACAATCGTATAGGGCGGACTTGCAGCATTCCGCGGCCTCACTGATAGTTGTGTCAATCATACACACCGACTGAGTTTCAGCCCCGAGGCTGATTCTGACGTCCAGTCCAATCTAACGTAGGGGAAATCGACATTGGAAGCCACCATTCATAGGCCCGACAAGCCGCAGCACCAGATGGTGCTTCGCCCGATAAACAAGTTGGTCCTGATGCGCTTGCCCGGTGGGCAGGTACTGACCGAAAGCCAAAACGCGATACGGCTGATTGAAATTGGCAAAACAATTTATGACCCGGTTATTTACCTGCCCAGAGGTGACATAATGGCCGAGTTGATCAGGGAAACTAAAACAACCGAATGTCCCCTGAAAGGTACTGCCTCATATTTTGGCATAGAAGACTGTGGCAAAAGCCATGAGTCGATTGCCTGGTCCTATCTGGATCCCTTCGACTTTGCCAAGAAAATCAAAGGTTTGATGGCTTTTTATCCTGATCGGGTAATCGTCGAAGAACATCCTGTCTGATGTTGGACGAATGCCGATAAAAGAAATTCTTTGAAGCCGGTGACATCAACGCCCATATTGGGGAGCGATGACACAGATTTCTCAACAGACTTCCAATGATTACGGCATCTCCGTCCTGCCGGTCGACCACGAAGTAAAGCTCTATTGCGGCGATACCTTGGTGGCGGTGAGTTCCAGGGCACGGGTCATGCACGAAACCCGACTGCCGGCGACCCTGTATTTTCCAGTTGAAGATATCGTTGGCACGCTGACTGCCAACCCCAATCACCGAACATTTTGTCCGTTTAAAGGAACGGCAAGTTACTTCAATCTGCAAGTTGATGATCAGTCTTTTGCAAATGCAGCCTGGAGCTACGAGAAGGCGCTGCCGGAGAGTCGCGACGTAGAAGGTTACGTGGCCTTTATGCCCAGCGTTGTCACCAAAATTGATCACGGTGGGTATGAAATTGACCCCATGGACAGCGGCAATATATCCGGCCCGACAGTCGATTGGGTTATGCGGGAAGCGTGGTTGTGTAAAACGCCGGAAGAATTGACAGCAGCGCTGGCGCGAAAATTCATCCATGATGGCATCGCCATTTCCCGAATGAGTATCTTGATCTGGTCACTGCATCCGATGATTGCCGGCAAAAACTATATCTGGACAAAGGAGACCGATGAAGTTCGCGCTTTCTCCGCCTCCTATGATATTCACAAAAGTCCCGCTTTCCTCAACAGTCCACTGCGCCATGTATCCAATGGACTTGGGGGCGTGAGACAGCGATTTGACGGGTCGCCAATCGAATTCGACTTTCCCATCATAGGTGATTTGAAGGAACAGGGGGCCAGCGATTACGTGGCCATGCCACTACCCTTCTCGAATGGACAGATCAACGTTATGACGTTGACTTCTGATCATCCAAAGGGCTTCACCACTCCCAATCTTGGATTGCTGTTTGAGTGCTCCTCCGTCATCAGCCGCTATTTCGAAGTTTTTACCTTGCAGGAGAATGCACAATCCCTGCTGGAAACCTATCTCGGCAAGCGCACCGGCGCGCGGGTCCTGGGTGGAGAAATCCGACGCGGCGACGGCGACGATATTCAAGCCGCCATCCTGTTCTGTGACCTGCGCAATTCCACCTCGCTGGAAGAACGGCTTGGACGCGAGGCCTATGTCTCCCTGCTAAACCAGTTCTTTGAAACCACCACGGAAATCATCAATCAACGGGACGGCGAAGTGCTGAAATTTATCGGCGATGCGGTTCTGGCGATCTTCCCGGCCGGAGATGACAAACAACAGGCCTGCAACAAGGCTCTGGATTCAGCCCAGGAGATTGTTGCCCATCTGGCAAGCAACAAGATCGGCGGCGGCGGCGACGGCGGCGGCGACGAGCAAACGGACGGCGACCGCGAGAGCGAAGAGGGCGAACAAATCGATTGTTCCATCGGCATTGCCTATGGCGATGTCACCTATGGCAATGTCGGCTCCCGCGAGAGGCTCGACTTCACTGTGATTGGTCGCGCAGCCAATATCGCGGCCCGACTGGGCGACTATGGCAAAACGGTGGGTCAGCGCATTGTCACGACGCACGATATCGCCAGTTCTCACGACCTGGCGCATTCTCTGGGCGATGTGACTTTGCACAATGTTGCGGAACCGGTGGCGACATTTGCGCTTGCAACCGATGCGGCCCCTTCATCTTGACTCCATGCCCCTTCATCTTGACTCCATGATTGAGGCATAAATGCCCCTATGCCCAGATTACGCAATTCAATATCGATGAAACTCTTCGCCGCCATGCTGGCGGTGGCAGCCTTGATTATTGTCTTCGTCGCAATCGTACTGACCTACAATATGCGGTCAGGTTTCGCCCGCTATCTGGCCGAAGCCGAACTGGTTCGTTTTGACCGGTTGCACGACCGTCTTGTTGACACGCACCAAGACTCAATTCCCGGATGGCCGCAATTTAAGGACAACCGGCGTGCCTGGCGGAGTTTCCTGCGCACCGCCATTCCCCGCCCCGGGCCACCGCGACGTCCCCGCCCCGTCGCCGACGGCGCGGGCCCTGCCGCCAACGGCAACGCCGCCAGAAACCGCCGTCCGCCACCGCGGCCTGATCCGATGGGTTTCGGATCGCGGTTGACACTGTTTGACAGTCAGGGCGAATGGGTTGTTGGCGGCAATCGCAACCGGCCGATCTTTGCCCGGCGACCGATCATTGATCCGTCGGCCGGATCGAGCGCAGAACCGCTTGGCTGGATTGGATTTACCGTCGATCCGCGCCAGGTGTCGGGCAGCGATGCCCTGTTTCTGCGTGATCAGTTGATTGCCCTGATGGCGACCCTGCTGCTGGCGCTGGCGATCAGCGCCATCGCCGCCTATTTCCTGGCCCGCCAATTGCTCAAACCGGTGCGGCAACTCGCGGCGGCCGGAGATCGCCTGTCTTCCGGCGATTATGAATTGAGGCTAGACGACAGCCGTTCCGATGAACTGGGCGCGTTGTTGAAGCAGTTTAATCAGCTGGCCGAGAACCTGGAAAAGCGCGACAAGATCGAGCGCAAATGGATATCCGACACATCCCACGAGTTGAAGACCCCGCTTGCAGTGCTGCAGGCGCAGATTGAAGCTCTGCAGGACGGGGTCCACAAGGTGACTGAAACCCGGTTGGCAGAATTGCACGCCTCAACCATGCGCCTGTCGCAATTGGTGGCCGATCTGAATTCCCTGTCGAACATGCGTGAGGGCCATCTGGCCACCGATACACGCGAAGAGAATATCAGCGAAATCATTGCAACAAGACTGGAAGCCACGCTGGACTATCTCACCGGCAAGGAATTGGCTGTCGAAAGCCAACTGGAATCCGAGCTGGTGATCGAATGTGATCATTTGCGGATCGGGCAATTGCTCGACAATTTGTTGCAAAATGCGGCGCGCTATACCAGCGCACCCGGTCGTATTCTTGTGTCCGCGACCTCGCGAGATAAAGCGGTTGAAATCTTGATCGAAGATACACCGCCCTGCCCTCCCGAAGAGGCCCGAGAAAAAATGTTTGACCGTTTCTACCGCGAAGAACTGTCCCGCGACCGACGCTTTGGCGGATCAGGACTTGGTCTGTCCATTTGCCGCGAAATTGTTGCCGCCCATGGCGGTTCCATTGCTCTGTCGCCCTCAGAACTGGGCGGCCTGCGCGTCACCATCACCCTCCCCAAACGGCAGTCTGATAATGGATGAATCCCCTCACATAATGGTTGTTGAAGACGAAACTGCCCTGGCAGATGTCATCAAGGATTATCTTGTTGATGCCGGTATGAAGGTAACCCTGTTGCATGACGGCGCAGCGGCCACGCAGGCCATATTGGGCGTGCAACCTGACCTGGTGGTTCTCGATATCATGCTGCCGGGTAAGGACGGTATCACCATCTGCCGTGAGGTGCGCGCCGCCAGCGAAGTGCCGATCATCATGGAAACCGCCAAGGTAGACGAGATCGACCGGTTGCTTGGCCTGGAACTGGGGGCAGATGACTATCTGTGCAAACCATTTTCACCGCGCGAACTCGTCGCCCGCGTGAAGGCCATATTGCGCCGCACCCGGATCAGCGCTTCTGCCCAACAATCACCGGGCGGCAATGGACGGTTGCAAGTTGACGAGGAAAAGTGGCTGACGAAGCTGGACGGGCAGAATGTCAATCTGACAAGGCGGGAATTCCAGCTGCTGCTGGTGCTGCAGAAAAGCGCGGGCCGGGTCTATTCCAGAAGCCAGTTGCTTGATGCCGTGTTCCACGACGATGCGGATGTCTATGACCGCACAATTGACAGTCATGTGAAAAATCTGCGGCAAAAACTGAAACAGGTGGCACCGGATTTCGATCCCATTCGCTCAGTCTATGGGGTCGGTTACGCCTACGAGCTGTAATCTCAAAGAAATCTCGACTCCTTCACAATGCCTGCACATTGTCTTCAATTCGCCTGCGCTTTGTCCGTCTAGAAATGGTGGCATGACACGCCAACCGACTCCCCCGGTTGGCCTCGCACCACGAAGGAGTGATGATGGCCTGTTGGAACCTGCAAGGACCCGATTTATCGCGCCACGCTGGCACAATGGCTTTAACCGCAGTTGCAGCGACACTTACCTTGGCATTTGCAACTCCTGCAGTTGCGCATAACGGCAAGGTCTCCATTTCAGTGAAGGGCAATCAGCGCTGCATCGCTTCAAACGGCCTTCCCAACCACAAGACTGGCCAGTTTCCCAACAGCGGCAATCCGAACCGCATTTCAAAGCAGAATATCAATCTGTGCGTGACCACCAGTCCGCGCAAAGGCAGCCGGCCCAATTATGTGCGTGGCTCTGTCGGCGTTGGCATCAACGGCGTGCAATTTCGCCCCGGTACGGCTGATTATTATGATGCAAGCAGCCGCCGGGGTTTCAGCCGCGACCGCAGCTCCGGCTGGAATCTCGATGGCCTGGGTGCCCGCGACAAGCTG
This sequence comes from Rhizobiaceae bacterium, assembly GCA_039977975.1. Lineage (GTDB taxonomy): Bacteria > Pseudomonadota > Alphaproteobacteria > Rhizobiales > Rhizobiaceae > Pseudahrensia. The sequence goes on along the minus strand of JBDWCD010000004.1, from coordinate 16,314 downwards.
GGCATGGACAACAATAACGCCCATGTCGATAACCGCGGGCTCTACCATTATCACGGCGTTGCCAATGCGTTGGTGAAATCCGGCAAGGGCAGCCTGATCGGCTGGGCTGCCGATGGCTTTGAGATCCACTATCTCGGCTCTAAGAGACGCTCGGGCTACCAATTGAAAAAAGGCACACGCCCGTCTGCCCCCGGCGGCAAATATGACGGCACCTATGTGCAGGACTGGAGATATGTCGGTGGCAGCGGCACGCTCGATCAATGCAATGGTGGCACGCTGAACGGTAAGTTCGTCTATTTCGCCACCGAGACCTTCCCGTTTCTGCCCCATTGCCTGTGGGGCAATATCAGCCGCGATTTTGAACATCGCCGTGGTGGCGCGCGACAGGAAGGTGGCCAGCGGCGGCGCGGTGAAGGCACCTTGTTTGGCCTGTTGCGCAAGCCGCGGCGTGATGGAGTGGAAATCCGCCCGCGGCGGCGGCAGCAGCGCCCCGCGTCCCGTACGGCTTCGGCCCGCCGTGGCCCGCCTCAGGAAGCCATAAGCGTGTGCCGTGGCAAATCGCGGGGTGCTTCCTGCAATTTTGTCGCGCCACGCCGCAATCATCAAATCACTGGCCGTTGCCGCACCGTGCGCGGTGGCATCAGTGCCTGCGTGCCCACCAGAGGAACCTTTGCTCGCCCCTAGCCCTCTCGGGCACGCATGGCCGTCGCACCTGGTCTGCTTAGTGGTGCGACGGCCACTTTATTTTAGGAGTTCCAATGTCGGATTCAGTTGGAAAATGTTTCTTTCAACTGGTTCCGCAAAACGTTTTTTTGAACCTTGCCCATCGTGTTGCGCGGTAATTCGTCGACAATCTCAATCAGTTTGGGATGTTTGAACCGGGCAAGGAGCGGTCGGATGCCTTCGGCCAGAACATCCGGTTTCAGTCCGTCTCCAGACGGCACAACGACAGCGACGACTGCTTCACCAAAATCCGGATGCGGCACACCGACCACGGCGCTTTCCAACACACCTTGCTGATCGTCCAGCACCAATTCGATTTCCTTCGGATAAATATTCAATCCGCCGGAAATGATCAGATCCTTGGAACGCCCGACAATGTGCAGATATCCCTCTTCGTCGACCTTGCCGAGATCACCGGTTATGAAGAACCCATCGTCGCGAAATTCCGCAGCAGTCTTCTCCGGCATGTTCCAATAACCTGAAAACACGTTCGGTCCCGAAACTTCAATCATGCCGACCTCAGATGCACCAACCTCATTGTTCGTATCCGGGTCACAGATCCGCACCTGCACACCGGGCAGGGGAAAGCCGACCGTGCCGGCCCGTCGCTCGCCCTCATAGGGGTTCGATGTGTTCATGTTGGTCTCGGTCATGCCGTAGCGTTCCAAAACCCGGTGGCCGGTGCGCTCTTCAAATTGGATATGGGTTTCCGCCAGAAGTGGCGCGCTGCCGGAAACAAAAAGGCGCATATGGGCGACCAGATCGCGGGTAAATCGTGGGTCGTCCAGCAGCCTTGTGTAAAAGGTTGGCACGCCCATCAGACTTGTCGCACGCGGCAACAATTCTATCATCGCATCGAGATTGAAGCCTGGCAGAAATATCATCGATCCACCCGACAACAGGGTGACGTTGACCGCCACGAACAGGCCATGGGTGTGAAATATCGGCAGCGCATGCAGCAGCACATCTGATTTGGAAAACTGCCACAATTGTTTCAGCGCCATAGAGTTCGACAGAAGATTGTCGTGGGTCAGCATTGCACCCTTGGAGCGCCCGGTGGTCCCCGATGTATAGAGAATCGCCGCCAGATCATTCGGCTTTCTGGCGACGTTGTCCAAGGTATAGTCGGCCTTGGCTGCCGCTTTGATAAGTGAGCCTGTCGCCAGCCCATCTTCCGCTGTTCCACCCAGAGTTTCCAGCCGACACTGCAATTGTCCTGCCATGTCGGCATAAGCATCTGCATCCTTGGGATCGCAGACCAGCAGATTGGCTCCGGAATCACCGAGGAAATAGGACACTTCCGATCCCGTATAGGCTGTGTTCAGCGGCAAGAAGACTGCACCTATGCGGACACAGGCGATATACAGCAGCACAGCCTCGATAGACTTCGGCGCCTGAACCGCAACCCGATCCCCGGGCTGCACGCCAAATTGAATTAGTGTATTTGCCAATTTGGCAGAAAAATCCAACGCGTCGCGATAGGTCCACTGACCGTCATTTGGCAAAATTGCCAGCGGCTTGGCGGGATCGACCTGCCCGAACAGGCCGTCAAACAGATGGTTGGTCATGAATCTTCTTTCTCTGCAACGCGGCGCAATTCGGCTGGCAATCTGGCTTTGGCCAGTTGCGAAACCTGTTTGGAAGCCGGCACTTCGCCCGACTGGGCAAATCCTTCGTGCTGGCTCTCAACCCGGTCCATGTCATAGTGGTAATTGACCATCAGGCCAAACGAGTTTTGCAGGCCGTTGGGAGACGTATCTGCCAGGGCATGGAGATCAAGAACCGAGGCCCCATTGCTCAGGTGAAACCGTGCAACCGGGTCAAGCGGCAGGCCGTCACCGCGCTTGGCCTGCAACAGATATTGGGCCGCGAGGGACCGCAATTGAGAGCTGTTTGCACTCAGCATTTCCAGACCACTTTCCGCCGATTCATCTGCCGAAGCGGTGTTCAACGCCTCCACATAATCGGCATTCACCGGGCTCTGGTCGCTGGCCAGCCATCTGGCGAAGCCGGGTATCGGCGACAGGGTCACGAAGGTTTTCAGATGCGGCAGCTGGGCCGACAGATCGGCAACAACCTGTTTGATCAGAAAATTGCCGAAGGAAATGCCGCGCAATCCCTGCTGGCAGTTGGAGATCGAATAAAACACCGCGGTATCGACCTCTTCGCGGTCCAATTCGCTGCGCTCATCCTGCAACACGTCCTGCACAGATTTGGGAATGCCACGACACAGGGCCACTTCAACAAACACCAATGGTTCATCCGGCATGGCTGGATGGAAAAAGGCAAAACAGCGCCGGTCATCCGGTTGCAAGCGTCGACGCAGGTCGTCCCAGTCTTCGATGGCATGAACCGCCTCATATTGAATGATCTTGGCCAGAATATTCGCCGGGCTCTGCCAGGATATCGGCCGGATCACCAGAAATCCGCGGTTAAACCAGGACACAAATAAGTGGGAGAAATCCAGATCAATGCGTCTCAGTTCCGGATTGGCAGGCAGCAGGTCCAGCAGGTCCTTGCGCATATTGACCAGGGCCGACGTTGCCCCGGGCACATGGTTGAGCCGACGCAGCAATTCCTGTCGCGGCGCTTCCGCCGCGGCCGACAGTGCAGCCAGGTTTTCCGCACTGCGGTCGCCACCATAGGCAGTCACCGCCTGAGAAACTGAAGCAATGTCGAGGTCCATTTGCGAACACAGCAACTGGAAAAAGGCAAGCTTGCCCTCACTGTCCAACTGCTGATAGCGGGTCAGAATTGCCGAACCGATCCGGCGGCTGGAAACCTCGCCCTTGCTGGACAGCAGGTCCTCGCACAGTTTTTCAATCGTCCGGTCATCGCTGAAGGGAGAGAAGCTCGCTCCCCGGTCGATTATTGAGGAAATGAGTTCGCCTAAAAAGCTTGAATTTTTCATCAGCCCTATGGGTGTCCTTCTATGACGGCGCCTATTTCAGGATAACCTTTTTATCCGACAATCTGGTTTCAAATGAGGGCGACCCTTCATTGACCAACCATTTGCGCAAGGTGAATGTGCGGCAGCCTTCGGCATGCATCGGATCCTGACGGGCAATATCCCGCGCCTGATCCATCGATTCCGCCCGGTATATAATAAGTCCGGCACCCATCATCTGCTCGCCGGTATCGTCGGACATCGGACCGGCCAGAAAAAGTTTGCCAGCCGCTTCCATCTCCTTTTGATAGGCCAGATGCCGCGGCAGCGCCTCTTTCATGATATCAGGACCAACAGCCGGGGTCGATTCAACGACAAACAGTTCAAAGGCCAGCGAACCACGTTCACGGGCAATTTCTTTATATTCGTTCCACAAGGGCATGCTTTTTCTCCACTCGGATTTTTCTCATTCTAGCAACAAAAATCAGAAATGAAAATATCGATATTTATTGACTACAACCCAATAATGTGGGTATTTTGGAATTATTGAAACAAACAAGTAGCGCCATCCAGGGGGCTTCATTGACGACTGCTGACAAGACGAAGCCGGATCTGGAAGCGATGCGGGCTGCTGCCCAACAGGATATTCGCGACCTGCGGTCCGAGATTACCCAGTTGGACCAGCCATCGATCGACCTGATTCTGGAAAGGGCACGGTCCCACTATGCATGGCAGGACCGACCGGTGACGGACGCCCAGATTGCCCGCATGTATGACATTGTCAAAATGGGGTCCACCAGCATGAACTCCTGCCCGGCGCGGTTCATCTTTGTCCGCTCGCAGGAGGGCAAGGATCGGTTGGCAAAGGCGCTCAAGCCAACCAACCTGCCCAAGCTGATGGGGGCTCCGCTGACTGTTATCATCGCATATGACGTTGAATTCTGGCGCGAATTGCTGAAGCTGTTTCCCCATGAAGACCGACGCGGCCATTTCAGCGGCAAGCCAGAACATGCCGAAGATACCGCCTATCGCAACTCTACCTTACAGGGTGGCTACCTGATGATGGCGGCGCGGGCGATCGGACTGGATGTGGGCGCCATGTCAGGTTTTTCAAATGCGATCGTCGATGAAGAATTTTTCGCCGGAACCACGCTCAAATCGAACTTTCTTTGCAACATTGGCTATGCCGATGAATCGGCCTTGTTCCAACGATTGCCGCGATTTGAATTTGACGAAGTCTGCGAGTTCGCCTGAAATGGCTGATATGTCGAATGGAGTAGAGTGATGGGCTTGAACATACGTCCAAAAACAACGGTCAAACTGAAGGTCGAGGCCCAGTGTCCGTCCCATTCTCTGGCGGATATTTCCGTGCGCGACCTGACATTCGCCATCGATGAACCAACCGAGCGCGGTGGCACCAACAAGGGGCCAACCCCCACTGATACGGCGATAGCGGCCCTGATCGGTTGCACCAACGTTATCGGGCATAAATGTGCTGATAGCCTGGGCATCAATATTGGCCATCTCAACATTTCAGCCGTCGCCGACTTCGACCGTCGCGGCGTTACGCTGCAGGAAGAAATTGATGTGCCTTTCACTCAAATTGCCCTGAAAATTGAAACCGGCGAAGTGGTTTCGCAGGCCGATCTGGAAAGGCTCGCCGCAGAAGTCGGGAAATTTTGCCCACTGTCCAAGCTGTTTAAACAGGCCGGCACGGTGATCAATGAAGAGTGGATATCAAAGTAATTCGAATCGGCTCCGACATCTAAGCGGAGCCAACAACCGGGAGGAAACTATGTTGAAAAAAACATTGAAGACAACACGCAGGGGACTGCTGGCCGCTGCCCTGGCAGCGGGAACAACGCTGTCGTTCAGCGCCGCACCAATCCAGGCTGCAGAAACCATAAACATGATCGCCATTGACGGCTATCCGGCACGCGCCATGTGGGTGAAGGAATTTTCCGGCTTCTTCATTCCGCGGGTCAACGAGCTGCTGGGCGCCAAGGGCAATTACGAAATCAAATGGCAGGAAGCCTATGGCGGAACCATCGTCAAGCCTCGCGGCGTGCTGGAAGGCATCAAGCTGGGCCTTGGCGATATCGGTATCGTCACCACCATCTTCCACAACTCGAAACTGCCCAGCCAGGGTATTTCGGCTGTCACACCGTTCATTTCCGCTGACGCCCGTGTCGTGGCCAAGGCTGTTGATGAAATCGCCAAGGAATTCCCGCAGATGGCTGCCGAACTGTCGGCTGAAAACCAGGTTTACCTGGCCACCGGCGTAGTGCTGGACACCTATCAGTTGTTCTCCAAAACACCGATCAACTCGCTCGACGACCTGAAGGGCAAAAAGGTGGCTGGTGCCGGTTATAACCTGCGCTATCTGGAAGGCATTGACGGCGCGGCCGGCGTCCGCGGCGGTCTGCCAAACTTCTACAACATGATTCAGACTGGCGTTGTCGACGCTGCCATGCTGTGGCCGGAAGCTGCCAAAACCTTCAAGATCGCGGAAGTTGCCCCCTACATGCTGAAAGCTGATTTGGGCGCGGTGAACTCCAAGACCGTCACCGTCAACAAGGACGTGTGGGACAAGCTTCCAGACGAGGTCAAAGGTGTGTTGCAGCAGGTTGCGGTTGAATATCGCGACCATGTTGCCGGTGTTGCCATGGGCCGCGCGACCGCTTCCCTCGACGCTTACAAGGCCGGTGGCGGAACCGTCGTTGAATTGTCCGCAGAGGCGCGTGCAGCCTGGGCAAAGTCGATGCCGAATATTGCCGCCGACTGGGCCAAGAAGCTTGATGGTGCCGGTGCTCCCGGTTCCGACATGCTGAAAGCCTATACAGCCAAGCTGAAAGCTGCTGGCCAGACGCCGGTACGCGACTGGGCAAGCGAACTTTAAAGACTAACGGGCGCGGCGGCGACTGCGGTGGAGACAATAAATCGATGAACGATATTCTTCACCGCATCACCGCGCCCGTCGTCTCCGTGGCGATCGTTTCCAACGCGGTCGGCACCTTGGTAATCTTTCTGCTGGTCGGCATCATGAATGTCGACATTATTGCCCGCGGCGTCTTTCACGCCCCCCTGCGGGGCGTCGTCGAAATTGTTATTTTCTCCCTGATCCTGATCGTCTTTCTGCAGCTGCCCGATGTGGTGCGCAGCAACAGGTTGACCCGATCGGACGGGTTTTTGGTTTTTGCCGAGACACGTCACCCAAACTTTGCCCATTACGCATCGCGGGTGATTGATCTGGCCTCCGGCATTTTTATGGGGCTGATCGCCTGGACGGTCTTTCCCGAATTCGTTGAATCGATCGAAACCTGCCATTTCATCACACCACCGGAATTTGGCGCGCCACCGACGGGTGAATTCTTCACCGACCTGGCCGCCGCCTTTGCCCGATGCGAGTATTTTGGCACGCCCGGCATTTTCACCGCGCCATGGTGGCCGGCGAAGCTGGCAATCTTTTTCAGCGTCACCCTGTGTTGCATCATATTCCTGCTGAAGGCCTTAACGGGCAAGCGTAAGCCGGTTCTTGTCGATGAAAGTGAGAGCCCGGTATGAGCCCCGTTGAAATTGGCGCCCTGTCGGTCGTCGCCATTGTCGCCATGGTCTATATGGGGGTCTATATCCCCGTGGCTTTGGGCATGGTGTCCTTTGTCTCTATCTGGATCATCAGCGGCAAGTCGATCCTCGCCTTCAACTTTTTGAAGATCGCCGCCAGTGACGGGGTGACCGAATATCCCTTTGCCACCATTCCCTTATTCACCGTCATGGGGCTGCTGGTTTCCCGAGCCGGGCTGGGGACCGATATCTATGCGGTGATGAACCGCGCCTTTAAAGCGCTGACCGGCGGTATCGGCATGGCCACAGTAGGTGCCAATGCGGTGTTTGCAGCCGTGACCGGCTCATCGATCGCCTCTGCTTCGGTATTCACCCGCATCGCCGTACCGGAAATGCGCAAGCTGAACTATAACAAGCGCTTTGCAGTTGGCGTGGTTGCCGGTTCTTCCGTGCTGGGCATGATCATTCCGCCAAGTGCGATGCTGATCATCTACTCCTTCGTCTCAGAACAGTCGGTGGGCGAGATGTTCCTGGCCGGCATCGTGCCCGGCCTGTTGCTGACCGCCGCCTACATCGCCTGGATCTATATTTCCGGCAAATTGCGCCCGGCCTATCTTGGCACCAATATCGATCATGGGGCTGACGAACCCCTGTCCCTATTTGAAATCCTCGACAAAACGGTGCCGACCGTGGCGTTGATCCTGATCGTTCTGGGCGGCATCTATACCGGCTGGCTGACACCGGTTGAAGCCGGTGCAGCCGGTGCCCTCGCTGCTTTCCTGATCGCCGTGATGCGCCGTAAAATGACCTGGCGCAGCCTTTGGGAAACGGCGATTGAGACCGGGCACATCACCGCCTCCATCCTGTTCCTGATCACCATGGCATCACTCTACAGCCGCATGCTCGGCTATGCAGGATTGCCAAACCAACTCAACGAAGTACTGCAAACCTACAATCTCGGCTTTGTCGAAGTGATGATCATCTATGTGGTGTTGATGCTGTTCCTCGGCACCCTGCTGGATACCGCCTCAATCATCCTGATCGTCGTGCCGCTGTTCATCACTTTGGTAGAAGGCATGGGCATGAGCCTTGTGTGGTTCGGCATTGTCACGGTGATCGGTGCTGAGATCGGCCTGCTGACACCGCCGCTTGGCATATCCTGTTTTGTCATCAAATCCAGTCTCAACGACCCGGATATTTCGTTGAAGGACGTTTTCTTCGGCGCCTTCCCGTTTGCGGTCATCATGTTGCTGGTGCTGATCCTCATCATTGCCTTTCCGGTCCTGTCGACCGGCATCCTCAATTAATCAACGCAAGGGAGATGCGCCATGCGCAACGTCACCTCTGAAACAATCACCCAGGCCTTCCTTGACTATTGCAGTGACGATACCGACCCGCGGCTGAAATTCGTCCTCGAAAAGCTCGCCCATCATCTGCATGACTTTGTGCGCGAGACCAATCTGACCCATGACGAATGGCGCAAGGGACTGGAGCTGATGTTTGCCGCCGGTGAAATCTCAACGCCGGAGCGCAATGAATTCATCCTGTTTTCCGACGTGCTGGGCCTGTCCTCACTGGTGGACATGGTCAATTCGCCCGACGACGGTACGCCTTCCAGCGTCTTGGGGCCGTTCCACGTGCTCGGCGCACCCGATGTGCCGGTTGGGGCTGATCTGAAGGGCGACAACGAGGGCACCACAGTTGTCGTCGGTGGTCGCGTCACCACCGCCGATGGCACGCCAGTTGAAGGCGCTGAGCTGGAAATCTGGCAGACCGCCGACAATGGCCTTTATTCCAACCAGGACGAGGCTCAGCCGGAATATAATCTGCGGGCCCATATGACGACGGGTGCTGATGGTCGTTATCTTTTCTCCACCGTGCGTCCGGCCCCCTATACGGTGCCCGATGATGGCCCTGTCGGCGAATTGCTGAATTCCACCGGCCGCCATCCATGGCGTCCGTCGCATCTGCATTTCATTGTCACCGCCCCCGGACAGGGCACGCTGGTCACGGAAGTCTTCCCCAGTGACGACCCCTATCTGGACGAAGACCCGGTCTTCGGCGTGCGCGAACAATTGGTGATGGACTATCAAAAGCGCGACAGCAAAGACGGCCTGCCGGATGACCTTGAAGCCAGGGATTCACTCGATGTGCCCTACTACGTGGTCGATTTCGACTTCGTATTGTCAGACAAGCGCGGCGGCGGCTGATCTTGCCGAATCATCGGGACAGCGGGACGCCGCTCACTAATCCCTTCCGAACGGGATTTAAGAATTATTGCTTCAGATCGTCGTTCAGGAATTTACTGGTGCGCCGATAATGCTTGATCAGTAACTCGGCTGCCAGATCGGCATCGCGTGCCAGCACTGAATCACAAATCGCGTTGTGCTCTTCAGCGATATCCCGTTTCGGATAGGCCTTTGTGCCTGACAATTGCCGATATCGGATGTTCTGATCATAGAGCTGGTCGCAGAATTTCAACAGCATCGACGAACCGCACTCGCTGATCAACGTCATGTGGAAATGCTTGTGCTGGATTTCCCAGTCCTTGTTGGCGACAAAATGATCAGAATCTGCCGAACGCGGAATTCGGGACAGACGGTAATTGGCCAGCACGACCCGCTCTTCCCAGGCATCGGAGCCGTTGGCAATCGATTCCCGCAAGGCCCGCTCTTCCAGCCAGCAACGAGTCTTCAGCAATTCCTCAAACTCCTCGGCGCTGACTTCGGAAACCCGAAACCCGCGCTGATCGTTGCGTTCGACAAAGTGGTCGGACGTCAACAGGCTGAGTGCTTCACGAATGGGCGACGTGCCGACATCATATTTGCGTCGCAACTCTTCAATTTTAAGCTTGCGACCCGGCTGCAACTCGCCGGAAATAATATCTTCACGCAAACGCATATAGGCGCGGCTGGTCATCGATTCTGATCCAACGCCTTCCGTTGCGCTCAGATCGCGGGGCCCAACCACTTCAGCTATATCTGCCTGTTCGCTCATGAGGTGTGACTTCTTCCAATTGTGCAGTTCAAGCCGGAGGAAGATTCCCCCGGCTCAATGCTAGGCGGCATGCAACCTTAGCCTATTTGGCTGGCAGTTGCACAGTGGCCAGATCGGTTCCAACAACAGTATTGCCGGAAAACCCACCTGCGGTAACAGCGCCCTTATAGGCGGCTTCGTCCAATGCCCCGCCGGGGATCGGATATGGCCCCTGACGTGGGGCGCCCATTGGCGGGATCAGATGGGTCAACATCAAATGACCAGCGCCGGTCCGCTTGGCCATCGATCCCAGATCCGTCGCCGTGGATTGGCGGAAATAGATTGGTGGCGGAAAGCCGCTGCCCTTGCCAGGTCCCATCACCGGATGGATGGTCGAGTGGACAATGATATCGGCACCCAACGCCAATTGTTCCACCTGGGCCGAAGTTGACGTGTCGCGTGGTGGCTTGGGCTTGTCATTACCAGCGTCACCACCGATGACGACGCTGCCGGCGGGTGTGTCCACCCGATAGGACGCATGGCCAGGAATGTGTCGCGAATTGATGGCACTGACTTTAACGTCGCCGGAACTCCAAACTACCGTCGGCTGTTTGGCCGGCGGGAACGTCATCACATTGATGAGGTCGGCCGGGCCACCTTTCAAGCGCTTGGGATTTTCCACCAATCGTTGGGCAATTTCACCGGAAGCGATCAGGGGATCACCAATGGATTTGGCAAAATTGCGCCCGCTGAGCACATGGCCGCGCGGCGATGTTGCGTCTTCGCTGACCACCAGATCGACTTTCGGGCCAGCGGAGCCGAAATGCCAACGCAATTGCATCATGTCCGACATGCCCTCGGTGTGATCGGAATGCATGTGGGTGATGAATATGGCGTTGAGTTTGCCGACAGGCACACCAATCTGCGACAGGCGCTGGGTCGTGCCGCGCCCGGTATCAAATTGCAGTTTGACAGCGCCACATTTGTTTTCGTCATCACCATATTGCACCAGGGTTCCGGCACCTGCCTGGCCCTTAAAGACCGGTGGACCGCCCTGGGTGCCCGTCAGGGTGACTTTCATGCAAGGCGCAGCCCAAGCAGCTCCACCTGCCGTTATGACTGAAACCGCCAATGCGCTTAGCGCCGTTTTCAATATGTGCTTCATCTGTTACCTCCCGTGAGCGTAAAGGCCGACCGCCGAAAAGCAGTTGGGGTCGACATGTAGAATCGGATCAAAGCCAATCCGAATTGAGGTTGCCCGGGCCTCTGTCAAAATTTTATAGATATTTTTGCGATTTTGCAAAATATATCGTTTTTATTTTCCTCAGAACCCGTTATGGTTCTGGGGAATTCACTCAAACACTTTTGGGAGTTGGCATGCGTCTTGTGTCATTTAGGGGAGCGGATGGTCCGCGTATCGGTGTTGTTCAGGAAGATGGTGTCATTGACCTGACTGAAGTTGACGCGTCTGCGCCAAGAACCATTGCAGACGCAATTCGCGAAGAGCGGCTCGACAGCCTTGCCGACCTCGCTGCCAAGGCCGATGCCAGCAACCGTCTCAACTATGATGAGCTTGATTTCGAATTGCCCATCGCGGACCCCGGCAAAATCCTCTGCCTCGGCCTGAACTATATGGATCACGTTAATGAGGGCCCATTCAACAGGCCCGACTTCCCCGCCATTTTCATGCGCAGTGCCACGTCACTGGTGCCCCACGGCAAGCCGATCATTCGGCCCTTGCAGTCAGAAACCATGGACTATGAAGCCGAACTGGCTTTGATCATTGGCAAGAAGTCCCGCCATCTGACCGCTGACAATGCGCTGGACGCAATTGCCGGTTATTCCTGCTTCAACGATGGCTCGGTGCGCGAATATCAGCGCCACACGATCCAGTGGACCATGGGCAAGAACTTTGACCAGACCGGTCCCTTCGGCCCGGTCTTTGTTACACCGGATGAATTGCCCGTGGCAGCTGATGGCCTGAAGATCGAATGTCGGTTGAACGGTGAGACAGTTCAGTCGAGCACCACGGATATGATGATCTTCAAAGTGGTTGAAACCCTGATCTATATCACCGAAGGCCTGACGCTTGAGCCCGGCGATGTGATCATGATGGGCACGCCTTCTGGTGTCGGCCATGCCCGCAAACCGCCATTGTGGATGCGCGACGGCGATACCGTCGAGATCGACATCGAAGGCATCGGCGTATTGCGCAATCCTATTCAGGACGATGTTGCGAGCTAATCAAGTTTCCTAATATTGATCGTGCCGTTTTACCCAGGCCATGGGATGGGGCAGTGCGTCTTCGTCGCGCCCCTTGGGCAACAGATCAAGATATTGGTAGGCGACGTTCATGTTGTCGAGACCGCGTGAATAGCAGGAATAGGTGTGGAAGATCTGGCCACTTTCATCCTTGGCAAATACGCTGATTCCCGGCGCCTCTGAAACCGGGAAGGTCGTGTCGTGAAAATTGTAATAGACACTGCCGCTTTCCATTTCCTCCGGCGTGAATGAGGCCTGGTAGTCGTGATTGAAGGATGATCCGAGGCTGGACACCCAGTGAAATTTCCAGCCCATGCGGCTTTTATAGGCCTCTATCTTCTCCATCGAGGTGTTCGACACGCAAACATAAGCTGCATCGCGATTTTCCAGATGCACCGTCGTGCCATCGACGCCGTCTGCCCAGAAGGAACAGCTGGGACAGCCTTCGTTCCAGTCTTCCCCCATCATAAAATGTTGGATGATCAGCTGGGACTTGTCACCAAACAGATCGGCCAGACTTTTTTGCCTATCCGGCGTTTCAAACCGATAGTCCTCGCTCACCAGCACCCACGGCAATTGGCGCCGCTTGGCACTCAGCTCATCGCGCTGTCGCAGAAAAGCTTTTTCTTCCGCCAACAACGCCCGTCTCGCCGCCAGCCATTCGTCTCTTGATGTAATATTTCCTTGCATCTCATAATCCTCCATTTTTAAGGTTTCAGGCGTCCAGCCGTTCCAGCTTGCGCAGGGACGAAGTCCAGCCCTCATTGTGATTGTTGCGGCTTTCCTCATCGGAAAGTTCGCTATGGGTCAAAACAAAGCGCGCGCCGCCGCCGGCATTGGGTTCCACGTCGAAACGCACGCGGGATTGATGGCCGCGCTGATCCTTGTCGTCGTGCCAGCCCCAGGTGAATTCCACCGATTTCGGCGGATCAGTTCGCACCACTTCGCCGCTGACCTTGAACGTATTGCCCTCAGCATTGACCATGGTCGACGACCAGAGGCCGGGGCGGGAAAGGTCGAGATTATTGTCGCCGATATGGATGCCTTCCGGGCCCCACCATTTCAGCAGATGTTCGGTTTCGGTGACAAAGGCGAAAACCGTCTCGGCATCGGCGGCGAATACCCGCTCCAGCTTCAGTTCATTGCTCATTTCTTACTCTCCTGAACCAGAGCCCATTCCAGCCGATCCAGACTGGTCTGCCAGAACTCACGATAGGACATTGACCAGGCGCCAACCGACTGAACGGCCTCCGGCCGCGCTGAATAAAGCCGGCGTTGCTTGTCGACCCGCTGATTTATCAAGCCGGCTGACCGCAACACTTTCAGATGTCGCGAAACCGCCGGGGCGGAGATTGCCGTGCCTTCCTGAAGATCACCGGCCGAAAGCTCCCCCTCTTTGAGAAGGCGTTCGACAATGGCAAAACGCGTATCGTCGCCAAGCGCTGCAAAAGTTTGGATAAGATTGGACATGGGACACTATTATTTCGTATTTATGTTAATTAACATAAATGTTATTTAATGAGAGTCAAGCACCCTCCCAGTTTTCTGTCCCGGATTTCCATTCAGACCAGATCTCGCGTCACACTGTCTTCGAATTGCCGCTCAAATATCAGCTCACCATTGAGATAGGCACGCAGTTCGGCGGTCGAATAAAACCTGTCCTTGTCACTGTGCATTTTGGCCTTCGCCTCGGTGCGCCACATCTGCCCCTCACGACCGCCGGTCTGCTCCCAATGCGACGTGCAACGGGCTGAAAGCGGATCGTCGGGGCGGATGAAGAACTGCTCCTCCAGCCATGTACCGGATATCAGTCCATGGTGGAGATCGCGATTTTCTCCGGCATCGGAGCGCACAATGGTCATCACCTCACCGTCATCGGCCACCGAAGTCTGGCGGGAATAGGAGGACGGGCGCAGATTTTCGCAGCGCCAGGTTTCTGCCCCCTCGGGCTCCTCAAATTGCCACTCGTCTTCAGTTGCTGCCACTGGTCGAATGGCCAATGCGACAGACCCTGCGAGCAGGGTGATCTCGGTTGTTTCCGGTGATGGCCAGATGAACGGCCAGTAACTGGTCGAAATCGCCAACCGCAAGTGATGGCCGGCAGGCAATCGATAGGCACATTGATCAAGCTGCAGAGAGACCTGAAATTCCACCCCCGGCTGAAGCGCCTGTGGCTCTTCGTGGGAAGAATTATGGGTAAGATTCAGACAGCCAAAAGTGATGTGGGTGGAATTGCCGTCGGGATGGACGTCACACAGGCGCACGGCGATCTGCCCACCGGACCGATTGGATTTCAGTCGCAGGGTGAGCCGCGGCGCGCCTACAATGTCGCGTGTTTCTTCCAGGACATCGCCATCGAAACACAGGGATTTTTGATCATCGGGCGTCTGTTCATCGGGCAATTCATCGCTGAAGGCAAAGGGGAAATATTCACCGCTTTGAGTGCCACAATCATGTGGTGAGGAAATGGATTTCTCTATCCTGTCGGGCTGCCCCGACAATTTGCCGTCGTGGGTCAGGTGAAAGCTTGATTCCTCAATATTGGTGGAAGGCCAGTGCGGTTCAGCAATCCATCGGCCCGGGCGCGCATCATACCAGCGCTTGGCGGGCACCGAATCCATCAGATAGGCCCGGTAGGCCGGGTCAGCTTCAACGCCTGTATCCTCATCCTTCAACCAGCGATCCCACCAGCGCCTGGCTTCTTGCAGAAATCCGATAGCTGGTTTCGGGCCGGCATAATGGGGGTATTTATGGTTCCAGGGACCGACAATTCCCTTCACCGGTGCGCTTAAATTTTCAACCAGGTGAGAGATGGTGTTTCGATAGCCATCATGCCAACCGCCAATGCTCAACACCGCGGCCTTGATGGCTCCATAGTCCTCACAGACGGAACCGTGTTTCCAATATTCGTCGCGGTGCTGGTGGCGCATCCATGTCGACCAGTGCCATGGCTGATTGTTCAGCCGGTGCAGCCACATGTCGTGCCATTCATCACCCACCAGCGCCGGGTCCGGCGGGCGCGACGAATAGGACAGCATATTCGCCGACCAGCCAAAATTCTCCAGCAACAGGCAGCCGCCCTTGTAGTGTATGTCATCGGCGTAGCGATCGACCGTGGAGCAGATTGTAATCACCGCCTTGAGTGCCGCGGGCTGACGCGCAGCTACCTGCAGACCGTTAAAGCCACCCCAGGAAATCCCCATCATGCCGACCTTGCCATTGCACCAGGGCTGCGCCGCTGCCCAGGCGATCACATCACAGGCATCCTGCAATTCCTGCTCCAGATATTCGTCTTCCAGCAGGCCTTCGGACTCGCCGCTGCCACGCATATCGGTGCGGATACAGGCATAGCCGTGGCCGGCCAGCCATGGGTGGGTGTACTGGTCGCGGACAATCGTTCCGTCGCGTTTTCGATAGGGCAAATGCTCGAGGATCACCGGCACGGGCTCGTCCCGCGCATCCACCGGCATCCACACCCGCGCCGACAGGCGGCAGCCATCGGGCATGGTGATGCCGAGATCGGCATGTTCGACGATTTCGCGGGGAAACTCACTGACCTGGCGCATGGCGCTGCTCTCTCATTTGCATGTCGCGTCTTTCTTGTCGCCACGAAACATTACCTGATACCGCTTGTCGATAGGACAGGAAATCTAGAGCCTTTCACGGTCAACTGGAACCATTCTGAAGGAGCGCTTTTGCGACAAGATCAAGTAAGGGATCGCCGGTCGTATCGGGCATACGTCCAAGAGCCTTTGCGCCGGGATTGGCGCAAAAGCGCCCTTCCCACCAATTCAGGATGTTTCCTGAATTGGCATCAGATAGTGCACAGGTCGCAGCGCGACCTGAGTGGGTTTGCGGCTGGCGGACGCCCAGAACCGAACCGCGCTTGCCCGATGCGAGGG
>JBDWCD010000003.1:0-4120 GCA_039977975.1 Rhizobiaceae bacterium | reverse complement strand
GAACCACGGCCCGATAGGAGCGAAGCTGTCGCAGGATTTGCCCTTCACCCATTGACCGCCCCATTCCGTTTGAAAACTGCGCTCAGAGACGTCATTGACCACGCAGTACCCGGCCACATGGTCCAGGGCGTCCGCTTCGCTGACATGTTGTGCCTTTGTACCAATGACAACACCGAGCTCAACTTCCCAGTCGGTTTTGTGTGAGCCCTTGGGGATTGTGATTGGATCGTTGGCACCGGACACCGGGCAGACCTTCATGAACAGGATTGGATGATCTGGGATCGGCAGATTGCTTTCCTTGGCATGATCGGAATAGTTCAACCCGATGCAGAACAGCCGCCGGACATCAGACAGGATTGGTGCGTAATCGCCTGTAATGACTGGAAGTCTACAGACATCTACCCCTTGCAGCTGTTCGAGAGCGGACGGAGCAACTATATCCGGCGTGATATCAACTATATGCCCACTTAAATCGCGCGTTATGGAATTTTCGTCGATCAGGGCAGGGCGGATTCCGGCGTTGGTTCGTATACGGCAAAGCTTCATGAAGAACGTTCCTTGTTGCTCAGCGCAACATAGGCGTACGACCATCAGGCCAGCATATCACCCGGTCTTCTTTTTCACGTGCGACAGGTATTGGGTCGAAACCGATACTTGCTTGTTTGCGAAAACCGAATCGCATTGTTGAGCAATTGAGATTTCAGGTACCGTGGCATTCTTGTGATGGGGATACCGAGAATTTCATCTAACTCGATAGCTGAAAGTATTGCAAATAATACTTGCAAATCGGATTGCAAAATGCGCAGCAAGTGAAAATAGTTGGTATTATTGTTGTGTTCAATAATAATTTAAGGTCGATGTATTTTGATAATTTCCAATATTGATCTTTGCTCTAATTCTATTTTAGTTCTGCAGAAACACCGCTGTTACATCGAACAACCACACTACAGTCGGTAGTTGAGAATATTTTGCAATCTTCGTTTGCCATATATTAGTTTATCGCAACTTGAGCTCTAAATTTTGGTAAAAATTCGGCAAATATGCGGATGAGATTTTTAGAAAAATTGCATCAATTAGCATACCGAAAGTTACGTCATGAATGAGTTTGTACGGATTGCACAACTGTCGACGCCTTCAAATTCTGGTGGAGATGGAGGAGATATAACCGGACCTCTCGTGCTTGCACAACCGACTGCACAGCAGAGTGTTGTGTTACTCAGGCAGACGAGGCAGTTGATTGATTTTCGGCAAGTATTGAATGCCGAAATCCCTTTTTTCAAATAGGCGATGACCTTCAGATGATCTTTGCCGATGGCGGCTCGATCATTGTCTAAGGTTTTTATGGCGGAGGTGGGGAGTCTCCTGTTGCCATTGTTGGTGATGAACAAACACTGACGCCTGGACCAGTTCGCGCTGGTTGCAACGCCTCAGACCGCCGAAGAGATCCAGACAGCTGCGGGTGATACAAGCAATCTCGCGACGGCGATAGGTGGAGCTCAAGGTTCTGGGGGAAATTTTCAAGACGCCCAGATTGGTGCCCTCGGTGACGGCTTGAATACGCTTGGCCTTATTAATGGCAGCAGCGGCGCAGGCACAGGAGTCGGACACGGTGAAATTGCTGATGGAGAGGTTGATACTGTCCCAACAACGTTTGGTGCAGAAGTCGGTCTGCTGAATGAGGGCAATTTGGCTGAAGGCAATGAAGCAGGTGAAGGCCCGCTTGTGGCAACAGGCAACTTGGGTATCAATTTCGGCGAAAACGCGGGCCCGACGCCGACACTGACATTTGATGTCAATTTCGCTGGCATCCCGCTAGATTCCTCCGGAGCCCCGTTGAGTTTGTCATCTGACGGAGTTGCACTGGAATTCACGATTGTAGACAATGCAGACGGTGGACAGACACTGACAGCTGCCAATGTCGGGACGGGTGGAACCATATTCTCTGTTGTGCTCGACATTGTTCCAAGAGCCGTTGCCAGTGGTGCATCAGGCGCCAACTATGTGTTTACGCTCGAAAACAATCTGGACCACCAGGCGGGCGGAGCGAGCGATGACGAGCTCCCGATTTCCTTCAGTTTCACTGCAACAGATTCAGACGGTGAAATAGTCGGCGCCACCTTCACGGTCAATATATCTGATGATGATGTTGAAATCGGAGCTCCAATTGAATCATCTGTAGATGAGGATGGATTGACGAATGGCAACATAGATAGCGGTTATGACGGCGATATTGTCGGCTCGGAGCTTTCCGTCACCGAGGATTTGGCGATCTCATGGGGGGCTGATGATGCCAATACAGACATTGACGGCGGAGTAACCGACGGTACAGGCGATCGGGCTGTCAACTTCACCGACACAGCAAATGCGGCTGCCAATATCACAATACAGGGCAGTGAAGGCGCAATAGCCGCTGCCGATCTGACATCGCGTGGTGATGCGATCACCTACAAATTCGACAATGACAGTGGAATATTGATCGCGACTGCAGATTTGGGCGCCGCCGATGAGCGGGAAGTATTCCGCGTAACTCTGTCCGATACCGGCACCGGTTCCTATACATTCCTTTTGAACGATGTTCTGGATCATTCGACGGCTGGCACTGAGGATGATCTCTTCCTGATATTCAACTTCACAGCGACAGACAGCGATGGCGATCCGATCACGTCGACCTTCAGTGTTGTCGTCGATGATGATGGGCCTGTGTTCACTGCAGCGGCCGAGAATAGCCAGGTTGATGAAGAAGGCCTTGTTGGCGGTGCGACCGTTCCGGCGTGGATGACCCGGTGCACGGTTGATGCAAAGCGGTTGTTTGTCCATCGCGCGAGGAGGTCGCCGATGTTGCACACAAGGGTGCCAGGAATGGGTGGTGCCGCGATCCAGTCTCCGGACTTTGCACGCACTTGCAGACCGCCGCTGTCATCTTGCAGCAAGACAGTCAACACACCGAAGTCTGTGTGAGGTGCCACTCCGAAGCGTTCTTCGGCTTCATCCGCTTCGGTCGAGGCTGGGCAATACACCAATTGCCCCCGGGCGAGTGGTTTGGCGTAAGCGGCGTCAAAAAAATCGGACGGCTTCTCAAGACTGACAGCGACAACTGCCATCACCCGGCGCGCGACGGCGCAAACGGCATCGTAATACGGTATCAATTCGGCGTTCAGACGTGGAAAGGTCGCTGGCCACTGGTTTACCGCACACATGGGTTTGCCAGCCACCACATCTTCGTCATCCGCAGCCAGTTCCGTACCCCAGAAAAAAACCTCCTTCAGGTCATGGGTCCTGTCACCTTGCAGATGCGACATGCCCTGCGCCATCCAACCCCGTTGCTTGGTATTTACCGCGACCACATCCTTGTCTTTGCCCGGAAGGTCGAAGAAGGCTTTTGAGACTGCAAATGCCTGCTCCATCAGCTGCGGATCAACTCCGTGGCCTGAGATATAGAAGAACCCGTGGTCAGTCGCGGCCCGGTGTAGGGCTGTGGCAACGCTTTTGATATCGTCCCCGGTAATTGCGCCTGAGATATCGATGACAGGAATGGACAAGCTGTCAGTGCTGCGGGCTGCGGCATAATCTGAGGTCATGGATTGCTCCATTGATGGGTCAAAAACGCGGACCTCATAGTGTTCGGACGCACACCTTCAATACAGGTGAGTATATCAGTGATTGGCAGGCCCGTCGCAGAACCGATAGCGTCCTTGTAAGGCGGCAGGTTTGTGCATTCCAGCAGGATGTGTTTGTGGTGTTCCTTGCGCTGCGTCATGACGAATTCAGTAACTTCTCGCGTTACCAGATCAACGTCCAGTTCTGTCAGATTTCGAGAAATTACCTGCCATAAATGCATGTCCGTCGGCAGCCCGATGACGTCTGTTTCGTAAGGGCCAAAGTGCTGCGCGTTCAGGCGCGACGCATCAAACGTCAGTGTCAAAATGTCATGAGGTGCATGAAAGTTGCAAAGTTGATGCAAGGCGGTCAGCGCCGAGCTTATGAAGGGTTTGTCCGTGCGCGATTGCAGATGCGTTTGCCAGTAGGACAAGAATCCGCAAGACGTGACTACAACTTCTCCTTTGGCTGCCGTCAGCGCAGCCTCAAAAGGTGCGATGGGGATTGTGGCAGGGTTTGAGCT
>JBDWCD010000002.1:0-101727 GCA_039977975.1 Rhizobiaceae bacterium | reverse complement strand
CAAAAAGTGAATTTCGAAAATGGCCATAGAAGTATCCGGTAGATGTGACCCACTCGGTGCCAAGGTATTCGCCACCCAGCACAATGTAGTTTTGCCGCGTGCATCCATCAAATGCTGCCATGATTGGCTCAACTATCCCGGCCACGTATCCAACGCCATCCTCGGCCTCATTGATGGGGTGGCTGGCATTGATTTGGGCACCATCGGAGAAAATTTCCCTGGCTGCCGGTTCAATGACAAGCAGGTCCATTGGATCGAAATTTTTCAAAAATTGTAGATAGAGCCTTTTGTTCTCAAAGCTTTGCTGGGTCGCTATACCCATTTCTGGACGGCTTATTCTTGAATTCATCGAACTTGCTCTCAAATCAATTTTCAATCAAAGGGCTTTTAGGTTACGAACATATGGCCGACACCCAATCGGACTGGAGGTTCCAAGTGCGAAATTGCGCACCTAATACCATCTCTTTTGCATACGCATGCAAAGATGAACTCACCAAACTCCAAGATCAAAGTAAAGCTTCAATTTGAACTGACGGGCTCGGCGACAGTTGAGGATCTGTTTTTGAGTTTTTTGAATTCGGCTTTATTCTCAAACCAGAATTTCCCATCTGGTTCGATTGGGTGATCAAGTTGAAGGAACGTCTACTTCCGCTCAGCGGACAAAATGCCTATATGCGTGTTCGATGTGTGTTTCATGCGCGACGCCGCTGGTTTCAAACAAATCCACAAGGGAGCGTGGATAGCATATCGGCGCAGCGATTCTAAGTGCGTTGCGATGACGGATTACTTCGATGGTCAACTCCGTGCTGAAAATTGCAATTTGTAAGCTCACCACATACCGGAAAACTGCCGCCTTTCAGTGTCCTGCGGCCTTAAAATAACGCCCCACACATCGTTGCACGTGTTGTTCGATCAAGTCAGTAGGGCACTTTGGCATTTCGCCAAACTCCAGCCCCATAAAGGACTGGGACAAAATTGTTTCAGGCAGTTGCTTCGATTCAAGTGATTCGATCAATTGGCCCAATGCGTCGCTCACTTGGGCATCGGCCCAATAGTAGCGAATGCGGTCGCTGTAGCTATAGACCTTCAGTATCTCAAGCTCTTCAACCGTGCCGCTGTAATAGTTTTGCCAATATCCGGGATTGGCCCTCATCTGGTCGCTCAGAACCCCTCGTATGCCAGACGGTTGATTGAATTCCAGTTGTTCCTCAATGGAGGCCAGCGCCCACACAGCCTCTCGAAATCGGAAAGTGAGTTCAGGACCGACTTTCAGAAAGAAGAAGTGATTTTTTACCAGGTCTGCCAATGCTCCAGTCGACTGATAGTCGGTCGAATGCGCTTCGAATGTCAATCCATTTTCCTGTAGGATTGCCGTGCTTAGGTGCTGGGCCTTTTCCGGCACAAAGGGGTAAATTGATGTATGGCCAAAATCGACGCCCGGCTGTGTAACAACCGAGACGATGCGATCCCAGGCGACGCCGAGGCCGCGTGCTTCCCACGCATCGCGATGGGTTTGAATGGTGTCGCGAAACCGCTCAACTGATGTGACATCGAGAGCATCTGGTTCCTCGGTTTCACCTCCGGGAATAGGTACTTCTGTCCCGACGACATAGATCAGCTTTTCTGGATGCGGCGCGTGTGCCTCTGCAACGGCACAAAGATCTGCAGCACGTTCGGCAATCTGAGCAAAACTCGGGTTTGGCTCATCACCACAGGCCATGCTAGCATCCAGGTGGATTTTCGTAAAACCCGCCTCAACGTAAAGTTTGACCAGCTCCCGCGCATTCTCCATTGCAAAATCGATGGGTTCTGACTTCCAGGGATTTGGCCCCAGATGGTCTCCACCAAGAATCAGCTGATCCATCGACACACCGGCCTCGTCTGCCATCCCAGCCAACCATGACATAAAGTCGTTCGGCGTCATGCCGGTATAGCCACCCTCCTGATTAACCTGGTTGCAGGTGGCCTCAATCACTGTCGGCAATCCGGTCTTTTTTGCATAAGCGAGGACAGCGCGAATGACGTGTTCGTTGGCTGTGCAAAAGCAGGGCAAGCCAATGGCTTCACCTGCTCGATTGCGGGTAATTAGGTTATGAACGAGGCTCATGCAGAAAGTTCCTGTGGCAGAGGCTCACTTGCAAAACTGGCGATTTCGGACGGACTGGAATTGCCTTCCATTGGCCCTCTACGTGTCACAGCAATTGCGCCAGCGATATTAGCCTGTCGCCCGGCTTCATGAAGCGAAACATCCTGCGCAAGCAAAGAAACGAAGGTGCCGCAGAAACAATCACCGGCACCCGTCGGGTCCACTTCTTCAACGGCATGCCCCTTAAAGTCATATCGTTCACCTGCCCCGACAATCGTTGCACCCTTTGCCCCACGTTTAATTGCAATGATCTCCGCGTTGGAGTTGATTAGCCGATCAATCGCGGCTTCTTCATTCAAATCTGGGTATAGAAACTCCAGGTCACTGGTACTCGGCAGCAGGCAATAGCTCATATCCATCAGTTCAAAAAGAGCATCCCGCGCAGAACGATCATTCATCAATTCCGGCCGTGCATTTGGGTCACATGTCACGCGACCACCAGCATTGGCGACTGTTCGCACAATATTCATGATCTTGTCGCGCATTGAAGATACGCCCATCGATGAAGCAGACACATGCAGCGAGGTTTGGTGGGGAGTCAAAAGTGCTGCTGGAACTTCAAACTGATCGGCAGCGGAATTAGTTAGATGGAATATGAAATCCCGTTCGCCACTGTCATAATAGGATACAAACGCAACCCCGGTACCGTGGGTTTGGGAGACGTGAACGCCATCCGTGCCAACACCGTCCTCTTGCAATCTTTGCAGTACACTACGGCCAAAACCGTCTGCGCCGACTCCGCCGATCATTTCGGTACTTGCACCCATGCGTGCCGCCTGATCTATGAATATAGCAGGTGCGCCGCTGGGATAAGGTCCCGAATATTCAGAAATATTTTCCAGTGCGCAATTGCGGTTATGGGACACGAATTCGACGAGGATTTCGCCGACGGTCGCAATAATGTGGGTGTCGGACATACTTTCCTCCTATCTGGAAAAGGATGTAGACAAATCATTTACATATGTCAAAGATAAGCTTGGATCGCGCGTTTATCGAAGACATGTAGCGGACCGAAGAAGGAGAAGGCCCGGCTTATGGCAAAGCCCAAACAAAAAATAGCTACGATGAAAGAGCTTTCTGTCGCCATTGGCATATCGCGCCCGACGTTGTCTCGCTATTTTCAAGATCCGTCGACGGTTCGCCCCTCCACTTCTCGGAAAATCGAGGAGCGCCTGGAGGAGGTCGACTATGTTTATAATTTTATCGCGACTAGACAGAACCGAAAGTCATCAGGCCTTATCGGCGTGATCATCCCCAGCTATAAAGATCTGTTTTATGCAAGTTTGCTGGAAGCTATCGAACGAGCTGCCCGGGAATCGGGATATACCGTGATAACCCAGAGTTCTGACGGCGACGCGGAAGGCGAAATTCAGGCTGTTGTTCGCCTGAGGTCGATGAGCGCTGATGGCACGATAATAGCACCTCTGGGCCTTGAGAGTTCGACCGAAACGTTTCAATTGGCGCGAGAGGATTTTCCCATTGTGTTT
Organism: Rhizobiaceae bacterium; assembly: GCA_039977975.1. Taxonomy (GTDB): domain Bacteria; phylum Pseudomonadota; class Alphaproteobacteria; order Rhizobiales; family Rhizobiaceae; genus Pseudahrensia. The sequence continues at coordinate 98,094 of JBDWCD010000002.1, read as the reverse complement.
GTAGATTCCCGCCCCGTCGAAGAAGTTGAGAAGTCGGATTTCGTCGGAACAAATAATCATCAAAGTATTGAATCTATTGTTGAATACCTTTGTCGTACGGGTGATTCTCCGGTATTTCTTGGTATGCCGCGCCTCAACACAAACGCGATAGAGCGAGAAGAGGCCTATGCATCCAAGATGCGTGACCTGGGATTTGAACCCGAATTTATCATCGCTGAAGAAGTGCCGGAATCCTGGGAGTTTGAGGCCTACGGACTTGGTGTAATGGACCGACACTTTAGTCGCCAAAAATATATTTCGAGAACAATCCTTTGTGCCAATGACCGCATTGCAATTGGAGCAATTCGAGCTGCCAACAAGCATGGCCTGTTTGCGCGGGGGGCAGACCGAGGTGAAGGCCTGCGGATTGCCGGGCATGATAATCACCCGCTCAGCGAGTACATGGATCCCGCAATCACAACCGTCGGTCAGGATATTTCAGGGATCGGTGAAAGTGCTGTCCGTTTGCTGAATGAGCGCATTAACGGTGAGAGTGTTGGGGAATCTGTATCCCTGTACAAACAGGCAGCCCTTACAATTCGAGAATCAGCATAAGCACCCAATCTGTGTGCACTGCTCTGCAGTGGTTCGAATTCCCAACTGTTACATGTGTAAAAATTGATTGACTCGAAGCCTGATTGAGTCTTATTGTCCGTCCCATCCTGTATACCCTGGGAGGAAATTGGATGAATATTCTTAGAAAACTAGGATTGGGCGTGATTGCCGCTTCAACAATGACGTTGAGCGCATCAGCCGCCGAAATTACCATTGCGACAGTTAACAACGCTGACATGATCACCATGCAGGAGCTTGCTCCAGCTTGGGAAAAAGCAACCGGCAACACAATCAACTGGGTCGTTCTTGAAGAAAACGTACTGCGTCAGCGGACAACAACAGACATCGCCACTGGTGGTGGTTCTTTTGATATCATGTTCATCGGTGCTTACGAAACTCCGATTTGGGGTGCCAAAGGTTGGCTGACTTCATTGAATGATTTCGCTGGTGATGCAGATTACGATCTGGAAGATGTTTTCCCATTGGTCAGAAACGGCCTGTCTGCAGACGGCAATCTCTATGCTCTGCCGCTGTATTCCGAAACATCGTTCACGTTCTACCGTACCGACCTGTTCGAAAAGGCTGGCATCGCGGTGCCAACTGAGCAGATCACATACACTGAGTTTGCTGAAATGGCAGCCAAGCTGCATGATCCGGAAAACGGTATCTACGGAACTTGTCAGCGAGGTAAAGCCGGCTGGGGTGAGAACATGGCTTTTGTTGGAACCGTGGCAAACGCTTTCGGCGGTCGCTGGTTCGATGAAAACTGGAACCCACAGCTGGATTCTGCTGAGTGGAACGCTGCGATCACTTACTATGTAGATCTGATGACAAAATCGGGTCCTCCAGGATCATCAGCCAATGGCCACAACGAAAACCGCGCTCTGTTTAAAGACGGTAAATGCGCAACTTGGGTCGACGCGACATCAGCTGCTGGAGACGTTCGTAACCCGGCAACTTCTTCCGTTGCTGACAAAACCGACTTCTTCAAAGCACCTAAGCAGGCAACTGACAAAGGTACGGGTTGGTTCTGGTCCTGGGCTCTGGCTATTCCAAAGAGCTCCAAAAAAGTTGCTGAAGCGAAAGACTTCCTGAAATGGGCGACTTCTAAAGAGTACTTCGCAAAAGTTGGTGAAACTAAAGGCTGGGTTGCTGTACCATCAGGCACACGTAAATCAGTTGAAGAAGACGCCCGTCGTCTGAAAGCTGCACCGTTTGCTAAAACTGTTGTGGACGCGATCCTCTCAGTTGACCCTGCCGACCCAACCCGTGACCCAGTGCCTTACACTGGCGTCCAGTTTGTTGCGATCCCTGAATTCCAGGGTATCGGTAACTACGTTGGTCAGCAGGTTGCTGCAGCTCTGGCTGGTCAGCAGTCAGTTGATCAGGCTCTGGCAAACAGCCAGCAGTTCGCTGTTCGCGAAATGACAAAAGCTGGTTACATTAAATAATCGGACCCTGGGGTGGGTCGGAGCTTTGTGCTTCGACCCAGTTCCCACCAATCAGAATTTTGGTGAGGGCCTGCAACCGGCCTTTTCCTAAGTGCTGAAATCCACAATCGCGGGGAGGCGCATTGAATGGCCACTAAAGCTTCCAGATCTGCCGCACGGTTGATGATTTCTCCCTCGGTGTTTTTGCTGCTGGGCTGGATGATCATTCCCCTTGGCATGACAATATATTTCTCGTTTTTGCGCTACAATTTGCTGCAGCCTGGCCCGACCCCGTTCGCCGGATGGGAGAACTATTACTGGTTCTTTACCGATCCAAGTTTTAGCGCCGCGATGTGGAACACACTGAAACTTGTTGGTGGTGTGCTGACGATTACAACAGTTGGTGGTATTGGTTTTGCGCTTCTGTTGGACCGCCCGATGTTTGGTCAGGGCATTATTCGAATCATGGTGATTGCACCGTTTTTCGTTATGCCAACAGTATCCGGTTTGATCTGGAAGAACATGTTCATGAATCCGGTCAACGGGATTTTTGGGCAGCTTGCCGTCGCGCTTGGTTTTCCACCGATAGACTTTTTCGGTCAAATCCCGATGGCTTCAATCATATTCATCGTTTCGTGGATGTGGTTGCCCTTTGCCACATTGATCTTGTTGACGGCACTCCAGTCACTCGATCAGGAGCAAATGGAAGCCGCAGAGATGGACGGCGCCAATTGGCCCAACAGGTTCCTGTATATCATGTTGCCTCACCTGGCACGGGCGATAACTGTCGTCATATTGATCCAGACAATCTTTTTGCTGTCGATCTTCGCCGAGATCCTTGTCACCACAAATGGTGGACCCGGCGTAGCCACCACAAACCTGACTTACCTGATATATGTGTCTTCGCTTCTCCAGTTTGACGTGGGCATCGGCAGCGCCGGTGGCGTTGTCGCGATTATCCTTGCCAACATTGTTGCCTTCTTCCTGATGCGGATGATCGGCAAGAATCTCGACGCTTAGGGGAGAATTGATATGGCACGCGCTGTCTCAACCAAAACCAAGATAACCAACACAGCTGTTGCTGGTGTTCTTGGCTTCTTGATGTTCTTCCCCATCCTTTGGATCCTGATCCTTTCCTTCAAAACTGAAGAGGATGCGATCAGAGCACCCTTGGAGATCTTGTTCAGCTCTGACTGGAGCATGGTGAGTTTTGAAGCGGTGCAGGCCCGTTCGGATTACTTCAAACACTTTTCGAATTCAGTGATTATTTCGGTTGGCTCAACCCTGCTTGGTCTTCTCATCGCCATTCCAGCCGCCTGGTCGATGGCATTTGTACCCGCCAAGCGTACCAAAGATGTATTGATGTGGATGCTGTCGACAAAAATGCTGCCGCCGGTTGGTGTCTTGATCCCGATTTATCTGATTTTCCGTGACTTGAGTTTGCTCGATTCCCGTATCGGGCTCACCTTTGTTTTGATGATGATCAATCTGCCGATCATCATTTGGATGCTTTACACATACTTCAAGGAAATCCCGTCCGAGATACTTGAGGCCGCACGGATGGATGGGGCGTCGCTACGCGAAGAGGTTCTTTACGTCCTCACGCCCATGGCAATCCCCGGCATGGCTTCGACCGTGCTGTTGAACATCATTTTGGCTTGGAACGAGGCCTTTTGGACATTGAATTTGACTTCGGCCAAGGCGGCTCCTTTGACCGCTTTCATTGCCAGTTATTCAAGCCCGGAAGGCCTGTTCTACGCCAAGCTTAGCGCCGCCTCGATTATGGCAATTGCGCCGATTTTGATCATGGGTTGGTTCAGCCAAAAACAACTTGTCCGAGGTCTGACCTTCGGTGCGGTGAAGTAAGGATACGACATGGGAAAGATTCAACTCAAACAGGTCAGCAAAAGCTTTGGAGACACTCTTGTTATTCCGCCTTTGGACCTGGAAATTGATGATGGTGAGTTCGTCGTGTTTGTTGGCCCTTCGGGTTGTGGTAAGTCGACCCTTCTGCGCCTGATTGCCGGTCTTGAAGATACGAGCAGCGGTAATATTGAGATCGACGGTGAAGATGCGACCGCATTGCCACCGGCGAGGCGCGGCCTGGCGATGGTTTTCCAATCCTATGCGCTCTACCCACACATGTCGGTGCGAAAGAATATCGCCTTCCCGATGCGGATGGCCAAAATGCCTGCTGAAGAACAGGAGAAGCGCATCGAGGCCGCTGCAAAAGCACTCAATTTAACAGAGTATCTTGACCGTAAACCGGGCCAACTTTCCGGTGGTCAGCGTCAGCGCGTTGCCATTGGTCGCGCGATCGTGCGAGAGCCTAAAGCATTTCTGTTCGACGAACCTCTGTCTAACCTTGATGCGGCGTTGCGCGTCGGTATGCGGCTGGAAATCAGCGAGATGCATAAGCGCCTAGAGACAACCATGATCTACGTCACCCATGACCAGGTTGAAGCCATGACCATGGCCGACAAAATCGTGGTGCTGCAGGCGGGAGTAATTGAGCAGGTTGGCAGCCCGCTTGAATTGTACCGCACGCCACGTAACCTGTTTGTAGCTGGCTTTATAGGTTCGCCAAAAATGAACCTGATTAGCGGCAGCGAAGCCGAGAAACGCAATGCGGCAACAATTGGGGTTCGCCCTGAACATATCGAGGTGTCGAAAAAATCCTCCGAAGGTGCCTGGAAGGGCACCGTTGGTGTTGCCGAGCATCTGGGGTCAGACACCTTCATTCATATTCACGGCATTGCCGGTTGCGATCCGCTGACCGTGCGGGCCGGTGGCGATGTTGAGGTCAAACACGGTGATGCGGTTTATCTGACACCGGATGCCAAGCAGATACACAAGTTTGGCGCTGACGGGTTGCGCCTATGACCCAGCCTCTGACTGGCAAGGTCGCTCTGATTACTGGAGGAGGCCGTGGCATTGGACGCGCGGTCTGCGCAGCAATGGACGCGGCGGGCGCCAAAGTGGTCGTCGCTGATCTAAATGAAATCGATGCTCAACAGGTGGCCCAAGCAATCGACGGAATGGCGGTTTCAATGGATGTCACAGACTTCGATTCCATCACCGATCAGGTAAGCGAGATCGAGCGTTCACTCGGTGGGATTGACATTCTTGTCAACAATGCAGGCATCTTCAATATGGCGTCGCTCGACAAGATCACGGTTGAAGACTATCGCCGCCAGTATGACGTTAATGTCGGCGGCACGATCTTTACCTGCAAGGCGGTCGTTCCCGTGATGAAAAAGCGCGGCGGATCGATCATCAATTTTTCCAGCCAGGCGGGGCGACGGGGTGAACCCAATATTACCTTGTATTGTTCGACAAAGGCGGCGGTCATTTCGATTACTCAATCGCTCGCGCTGGAATTGGCGTCGGACGATATTCGCGTCAACGCGATTGCTCCGGGTGTGGTCGACACACCCATGTGGGACGTGGTCGATGCAGAATTTGCCAAATATGAGAACAAGCCCCTGGGGCAAAAAAAACGTGAGGTTGGAGAAGCCGTTCCATTAGGACGCATGGGTGACCCTGATGACATCGCCGCCCCTTGCGTCTTCCTCGCTTCAGATGCGGCTCGGTACATCACCGCGCAGACATTGAACGTCGACGGCGGAAATTGGATGAGTTAATGTTAACCAAAACATTAATACTCTCCGATTCAACCGTAAACGATCTTCCGGCTAGCATAAAAACTCCGGTTTATGATCGGACCATGGTTACGCCAGGAATCCTCCATATTGGCCTTGGCAATTTTCACCGCGCGCACCAGGCTTGGTATCTGCACCGCCTTATGCAGCAGGATTTGGCGCTAGATTGGGGCATCGTCGGGGCTGGTGTTCGTGCAGGCGACGAAACCCAGCGCCAAAAACTTGCCGAACAGGACTACCTGACTACATTGGTTGAACTGGACCCCAACGGATGTTCCTGCGAAGTCGTTGGTTCGATGGTAGACTTCGTTCCTGTTGAAGCCAGCAATGCGGCGTTGATCGCTCAGATGGCTGATCCGACAATCCGCATTGTTTCACTGACGGTAACCGAGGGCGGCTATTACATCGACCCGGTTTCCAATTCCTTTGACGGCAGTCACCCCGATATGCAGCACGATGCGGCTCAACCGCAGCGACCAATAACCGCCTTTGGCGCCATGATTGCAGCACTTGCAATCCGACGTACCCATGGTGCTGGACCTTTTACCTGCCAAAGCTGCGACAATTTGCAGGGCAATGGGGCGATCCTGCGCCAGACCCTCGTGTCATTGGCAAACCTTTCCGACCCCGACCTTGCAGCCTGGATCGACAGCAATTGCACGTTTCCAAACTCTATGGTGGATTGCATCGTCCCGGCGACCGGACCAAACGAATTGGAACTGGTGCGAAATTTTGGTATTGAAGACGCAGCACCCGTCACCCATGAGAATTTTCGCCAATGGGTTATTGAAGACAATTTCTGCAATGGCCGACCGGACTGGGACAAAGTCGGGGCTACATTTACCGATGACGTTCACGCCTACGAAGCCATGAAGATTCGTATTTTGAATGGCGGACATCGATTGATTGCTGACGCTGGTGAAATTCTGTCCCTTGACTTCATTTCCCAATGCATGGCGCACCCGCTGATCGGCGCCTATTTCAACAAGGTGGCAAAGTCCGAAATTGCGTTTCACGTTGAGGCAGTTCCAGGCATGTCTCCAGCAACCTATGTCGAACTGGTTGGCCGGCGTTTTTCCAATACCGAGATCATCGACACCGTTCGTCGCGTCGCTTTTGACGGCTCATCGAGGCAAACGGGCTTCATCCTGCCGACGATGCGTGATGCCCTTGCCTCGGACACAGTTATGCAGGGATTGGCTCTATCTCAGGCACTTTGGGCACGGATGTGTCAAGGCGTCCGCGAGGATGGAACGACGATCGAGCCCAACGACCCCCACTGGAAAAAGCTCAATTCCGCCGCGATAGCGTCGAAGGCCAATCCCGAGGACTGGTTGAACCAAACCGACATTTATGGCGACCTGGCAGACCAGCCGCTTTTTCGGGAACGGTTTAAGTATTGGCATGCGAAGATTGACGCCAACGGTGTTGAGGCAGCTTTGCAATCTTACATCGAGGGATGATTTAATCATGAAGGCCGTAGTTTTCATCGGGAAAAATCAGGTTGAATTCACCGATCTACCCGACCCAAAGCCGGGACATGGGGAAGTCGTGGTTGAAGTCAGATCCAGTGGAATTTGCCACACCGATTACGAGGTCTTGAAGGACAACTACGGTACCGGCGCATTTCCAGTAGTGCCTGGTCATGAATACGCTGGTGTGGTTGTGGAAGTTGGCCCTGGCGTGAGCAATGTTAGTACGGGCGACCGAGTTGCCGTTGATCCCAACTTTGAATGCGGCAAGTGCGCTGCCTGCAAACGTGGTTGGGCGCATCTTTGTGAAACATTGGGGGCTTATGGGGTGACCACCCATGGGGGGTTTGGCGAATTGAGCCTTGTCAGTTCCGACAACATTCACCCCATTGGCGAATTGAGCTTTCAGCAAGCTGCTTTGGCGGAACCAATGGGCTGTGTGTTGAATGGCGTTGATGCGATTCACGCATCCTGGATGGACGAAGCATTGATATTTGGCGCCGGGCCAATGGGTCTGCTCATGGGATTGGCCCTGAAGTCAGAAGGTGTTGGTCAAGTAACCTTCTGCGACATTTCAGATAGCCGTCTGGAATTGGCTTCCAGCTTTGGGTTCGGTGCAGTGGCAACCGGTTCTGATGATCTGCAAAAGAGGCACCACGGGGCCGATTTGGTGGTTGAAGCAACCGGCGTGCCAGCAGTTGCGGCCCAGATCACCAACTACATTACAAATGGCGGCAAAGGCCTGTTTTTTGGTGTGTGTCCTTCAGATGCCAAAATCGACATTGCGCCATTCGAAGTTTTCCGTAGACAGTTGACGATTGCTGGATCTCATTCTTTGAATCACAATATCCCCAAGGCGCTTGATGTTATTGCTAGCCTTGGTGCCATTGCTGATCGGGTGGTTTCACACAGTTTGCCGCTTGATGAGATTTCGAAACTGCTAGAAACGACGCCACCTGTAGGCAGCTTGAAAGTTCAGTGGGCAAACGGCTAGCGGAGATTTGCCGGGAAAATTCGCGCGCGCGGGTTCCCCGTCAATCGCAACGTCGCGATAAGCGCGGCCGCCATGTGCGCCTTCATAGCTCTGTTCTTACTTATTCTCCGCGATCACTTCTCCATCGGCGGGTGGCTTCGGCGGAAGTGGAGCGACCAGTGGTGGCTTTGAAATCTAGACATGGGGTGTTTTCACAGTACATCAGGTGCGAGACATACCAGCAGCCATTCTCGTTGCAGGATTAAAACGGAAAACTGACATTCGACAGCCGCCCGAGAACCGACACTTTGGGCTCTAACCAGCCGATCGCGGATTTTCAAACGCTGCACACGAACGTTTATATTCACCACCATGATGCCAATTCCGCCGATCAAGTGTGGTCGCGAAAGCGGACTTGGATTCGCAATTTCCATCGTAAAGTGGCAAGCAGGCTCACGTTTTGCGATGCTCTGAAACGAAACCGTTAGATCTATAAAACGAAATTCAACCATATCAATGGCTTACACGGGTTTATCGTGCACTGTTTAGTATGCGATGATTTTACGACCTTTTGCCCGGCATGTTGACCTAGATGAATTCACAGATCTCAGTTGGCGCTCCATAGTTTGAGATCGTAAGAGGTAGCGTAATCGTGAGAGGACACCAAAACTCGATGGTTTTGAATTGGAGCGCGATGGGTGCATCGTTCTCCTCGCAAATGGCGCCTTTGAAATTCAGCCCATAGTCGACCGAAAGTTTGGCAATTCGATTGATGATGTCAACGGAAATGGTGAGGTCGCCAATTGGCTGAGTGTTTTGACTTGGAGCATCTAGAACACCCAAACGCTTTCGGGTTGACCCATCTTTTGGGGACCCCAAATACACTTGGTCACCATCTGCGCCGATCTTCATGAATTTCGGAAATGACGGCTTTCTACCAAACTGGACTGGTCGGTTTTGCTTCCATTCGAGTATCTCTTTGAGGTCATATTTGCTGACATCAAACTCAGGTCCCAAATTGGCGAACCGTTTAAGCCTGCGCCAATTATGGCCCGTGGATGACCATGGAAGAATGTCCAAGGATTTGTGCTCTGACGTTTTCGCCGTGTATGCTTTGCCTGACCGCACCAGGGACCAATCCGTGGGTTCAAAGAACCATCGCGTAAAGTCTTCGGCATTGTTATCGAAAATACAAAGGTTCGGGCGGTGACCGACACGTTCACTGGCGGAACCAAATTCGAAATGTACCACTGGAAAGCTCGGCAGGGTGCTTCGTGTTTCTGCGGACCATTGGTTGGCAGAGTGAGAGAACACCAACGCGGACAAGCGTTCAAACTTTTTCAATGGTTGCTTGGCTCTGGCAACCAGGCGTCGAACTGTATCGGCCTGATCGATCTCGCCGCCATCAAGTTGAAATACCCCCATTGATTGTTGCCGTGCTGCTTTTTCCATGGTCTCGACATCAGATTTATTGGGCACAAAGCGAGAAAAGATGTCCGTCAGTGTGAACAGGGGGTAGAGGTTTTTCTCCTTCAACTTGGCCCGAACTCGCGACCCCTCGGGTTCCACCAATGTGGCGATGCTGGTTTGAATATCTTCTTGTGTTTGGTGGGGTTGAACCGCAACGACCTCAATCTGCCTGCCCGTTACTCGCAGGATGGCATTGGTGTATCCCTCGAATGTCGTGGGAACGGAATCGTCTTTACCCAGTTTGATGGCCGATCCAATGCGTTCCGCATGGATTTGGTCCTTGGCGCGAATATATCGTTCGGTGTTGGTTTCTTCATAGAGACTGGCAAAGTCGTTCTTCAAATAATTTCGAGCTGCTTTATAGGTTTCCTCAATGCCAGGTGATTCAAGGCAATCCATCAATCCTTTCGCTGAGATCTTTTTGAGGTAGGCAAAAAGCAAGATTTGCCGGTATTTGGATTTTGCATCTTCACGCGAAGACAATTCAAATGCTTTGGTGATCAGTGAATGGAACAGATTGGACTCGGCCTTCTTTGGGAAGTCTAAGCCCTGCTTTTCGTGGAACGTACGCACAAGATCATGCTGCTGTAGAAGCAGGCCAAGTTCGAACACAGCGACCAGAGCTTTACGAATGGATTGGTGATATTTCTCAAGGTGACTTTCAGACCGTTCCACCAGTTTCCCGATGGTTACAAAGTCGGAGTAAGATTTTTCCAATATGGCATTGTGGGAAGGGCTGGCATCAGCGCCAGTTGGTTCGGATTGTGCTACGGTGGCGACGATCGGTTGGATTGAAGACATCAATTTATTCCCCCACAAGCGCATTGAGTTGAGGCTCTAATTCATCGATCGCCTGCATTGGCTTTTCGGTTCTAAATACCCCATCGATGAGCATTTGCATCAATTGTAGGGATTCCGGGCGTCGGTCGAATTGACTGTCATCGAGAAACCCGTACATGCGTCGAAAACTCTCAAAATAGACTTGGGTGTTGTGGTGGATAAGTAAGGCTTGCTGGAAACTGTCAGGTAAAGACGGTTTTCCCGAACTGTCACCGAACAAGTCGCTGAGCTTCAACCGCATGCCAAGGGCAGTTCGGGGAATGAAGCGGTTGGATTTTATACCTTTCCAATCCTTGGCCAACTCGCAAAGTGTTCGATTGTCCGTGGCAGCCATTTTGAAGTCGACCTTTTCAAATCGAATGCTCCATTTTGAACTATCGAAGTCACAGCCAACCATGGGTCGGTATCCGTTGATCACGGCATCGACCGGGCTTTTTGAATCAAACGTAAGTTGGATGTTCTTTGCGTCGGTATGTTCACGCAGCGACCGCTGAAGGTACGAAAGAGCTGCCCCGACCTTGGGTGTGGACACGCCGAGAAAGTGTATCCAGGGGCAATTCGCCAGCAGCCCTTCATCACGCATTTGGATCAGACGACGAAGAGATATTGCGAGTTCGGAGTGGTGCTTTCCAGCAAATGCCCAGCCTTCAAAGGGATAGCCTTTGACACGCTCGAACCATGCTGCACTTTCCTTCTCGTTTCGACCCTGCAGTACATTCAACATGTTCGTGGCGCTGAGCGTGCGACTTCTCACGTATTCATCGTTGTTCTGTATCGTTTGCTCTAGACAGGTGACAAAGCCGCTGTCCATGCCAGATTTCTGCGCCAGCTCATCAATTGGAACACCCGCTTGGATCATCCGCTCGGTGTGTGGTAGCAGATTGCCCAATGCGATCTTCCCTGTTGGGAAATCCATGACCATTGAATAGTCGGCCACACGTTCGAGCCAGTGCAGCATTCGACGCACCGTCTTGTTGCCTTCAAACTTTATGGTTTGTTCCTGGATTTGAAAGCCACCACTATCGCCGATCACCACGACCCTTGGGTCTCGTGGTTTTCGCGTGAGCCAATTATTTTTCTTGGCAGCATTGTCAGTTTGCGCGGCTTGGCCCGCGCTGTAGAGCACCCAAGGATAAAAACAAAGACGAGATTGTGGATTGGTGAACTGCAGGTCTTCTGGCTCAAGCGTAAAGTCACCGAGCTTTGGAAAGGTAAAGTCGGCCGGATTGTTGATCGCTCGTTCAATGGTGCTGATCCAGCCTTGGCTCAATGCAGGTGTGTATATGGCAACATTGTTGAAAGCACGCGCGCTGGAATAATCAATGGCACCATGAGTGGCCGCAATCTGTGCGTCCATCTGTTTGAGTTCATCGCGCCATTCTGCCTCTGAGCATTCTTTAATTGGAAAGCGAGATAGGTATTCGTCGTTATCGAAGGACTTGGGCATAGAGTGCACTCCCATTAAAAAATTGCTTTCCAACTTTCGCAGCAAGCATGGCAACGTTTGTTGGGTTTCGAGCCAGAATGGCTGCCCGAATGTAGGCGGCGAACACCGATTTGGATTGCCCAATGCGTGATGGGTAGCGTGACCAACTACTGGGGTAGCACCAGTCTGAATACATCTCCTCGTAAGACAGGCGCATGGGCACGATCGGAACAGCACCGCACAGCAACCCTTCGTATATGCCGATCCCGAGGGTTTCTTGTTGATTGGCGGAAAAAACAGCAACAGACTCACCCAATATTTGATGGTATTGAGGCTTGGATAGCTGGGTGCTTTGAGCAAATACGATTTTGTGACCAGGAAGAAGTTTTGATAATTGCTGTAGTGCTTTAGGTTGCTTTTCTTTTGATAGGCGGTGTGGGAATACAATGGTGTTCGTTTTGTGAACACAGCTGTAAGGCTTCAACAGATTTGGGAGATATTCCATTGGCCATCCGACAATCCGCGATCTCTTGCTTCCACGTGGATTGATCTTTTTGATGAACAAATCGCGATGGAACTTTGTTGCAAAATAGTTCCTGCTACTGGCCTCATAGATCGACCGCTCAAAATTAAAGCTCCAGGCCTTGTCTTTGACTTTCCTCCCCAAAAAATCATAAGGGTCGTAGGACCCGGCGTGCCACATCACGTCAATCGTCAAACCCAACCCCAAGAGTTCGGACATGTATTTGCAGTGGATAACGCCAGGATGCCAAGCATCGGCAAATAGCACCCGATCCGATGGCTTGACTTGACCCGCTTGCACTTTTGCAGCGAAGTCGGCGATCTGCACAGCTTTGTAAAAGTTGGTCTCTGCAAAGTTCATGAATGCACCAGGGCTGAGCGTCCCGCTGGTCTTGCAGCCTGAAATGATCCCGAGTTTCCACTGCCGGCGATTGTTGTTGGCCATGGATTGGCTCAATTGCATTGGAAGGTGAACTTGCCACTCACTTGTATAGCGTTGCTCGTGGGGTTCGATGTCAAAGAGCCAAAGCGTGGGCATGATTACACTCCCACCGCGTTGGCTGAATGCTGACCCTCGCGATGACGAAGGACTAGCCAGAAGCAGATAGCCCCAGCCATCTTGGCAGCTGATACAATTGTAACGGCGATCCAGTCGAAGTGATTGACCATCTGCAGGAATACGATCGTGTCAATTGGGACGGCGACAGCTGACGAATACAAAATACGTTGGGAAAGCGGCTTTTGGGTGAACGTAAAGACGGCCCAATCAACGGCTTCGGAAATTAAGAAGGCCGTCAAACTGGCGACAGCTACGAATGGTGCCGAGGTCCAATAGGAAAGGGCGCCTGCCGCTAGCATCGCTAGAATTACCCAGTGGCCAATATCCCGTTGCGCGAAATCGCGGAACACAAACACAAAACCAACGACCAACATGACCGGTGGGATCATTGTCCCAAACATGGGCACCATTGGAATGACAAGAAACAGCCAATTGATGAGAACCACCGCGCCGATATAGAGAGCGGTCCATGATCCTCTTGGCAGAGTTAAGCTTGATAAATCAAATGTTCGCATTGCGGCCTCCCAAATCCGGATTGGGAAAGGCTGCATTAAAAATTATTGGCTGTGTTGTGAGGAAATTACCTAGAAGGCTGAGAAAATCACCTAGACGATTGAGGAATTCCTCGATTTGGCGAGAATTTTACCTAAAAAAACCCATTTTGGCGTTTAAGAAAATTTCAAAAGTTGCTTAAGCAAGTTTTTCAAAATCATTTTTGGCCAAACTGATGGTTGATTCGTTGGGGCTTTGATCAAATTCGGCACCTATCATTGAGCAAATCTGACTGACGATCTCCAACCCAAACCCTGTCTGTTCATTGGCTTCCCCGCGAAGACCCCTAATTTGATCGCCCACAGTTATGCGGACCTGGTTGTCGGTTTGCACTACATTGACCGTAACGGTTTGGGCCTTTGAACTCAGTCGAACCGAATTGTCCACAAGGTTGGACAGGGCTTCTAACAGGAGAGCTTCGTCGGTCAGAATGACTTGATCTGTGGGATCAACGACCAGATTGACCCCTTTGACAGCAGCCATAGGTTCATACGTGGCGTCAAGCAGTTCAAGCACCTGTGATATCCGCACTTGTTCCAGGAGAACATCAACGCGTCCGGCATCCCTCTTTGCAAACTCCAATACCTTGCCGACAAAGTCTGCCGCAGATCGGCCAACACTCTTGGCCCTTTCGAGGGATTGGGATTTGGGACCCTCGTTGAATTCCGCTGCCAAACTGTCCAGCATGAGATTGATTGATTGCACCGGCTGTTTCAGATCGTGGCCAAGAGAACGAAGAAGGTGTTTTTGAAACCCATGAGCTTCTTCAAGTTCGGCGGTTCTTTCCTTTACCTGTTGTTCCAGATTGTGCTCATTCAATTTGACGGCGGCAAATGCACGTTTGCGATCGCTAATGGCGGCACCAATGGTCAGTCCAACCAACGATGAAATCAGCAATAGGAACTGAAGCGAAAGCTTCTCTCCGCCAAAACCAGCATAGTGGGCAGCAGGTGGAGCCAGCATAGTCGTTAGAAACACACTTGTTGCGGCCGCCGGTAGTCCACCCTGAAGGGCAAATAATACCGGAGGAAGTAGGATCACATACCAAAGCCCAGGAATGTCTGGGTAGAAATTGGGTGCGATAAAACCAGTTGCCATTGCCATTGCAATCGCGACTATTTGAGCAAACAAGTTGACCGAGCTTGGCCAATGCCAATCCAAAGGCTCCGTATTGGGTTCACTTAAAAAAACTGCCAGCAAAAATGGAACCAGCAGAGGGGGCACTATGATGGCTCCAATGGCATCACCCACACCCCATGGCCGAATAATTTCCCAGGCAACAGACCACGGGAAATTACCAACCGCCGCGTGAAGCGAAACCCCCGTGAGTGCACCAACGCAGGCTGCGGCCAGCGTAAGGCCCAACAACCAATGGCTGCTCTCAAGAGTTGCCAGAGGCATTTGTAGTTTGATGCCAAACCGCAACAACAACCCCAAACCACCATACACCGCATATAGGCGAAGACTGTGGAGAATTGGATCCCGGTAGTTCGTAAACTGGATATCCAGTGCCCAACACACAAACGGAATTGCCAGCAGCAGGTTTGCCAACAACGGTGCGAGCACAAATCGAGCGGGCACCGCTAGGACAATCGCCAGTGTCACACCAGCTGGTAAAAACCACAGGCTTGCAAATGTATGGAAGAAACCAAACAGATCCGCACTTTTATATGCGGTCCACCAAATGCCAATCAGCAGCACATGGCCCAAGATTGTATTGTTGATTTGTGGAACTTTCATCGCACATATTCAATCAATTCTGTTCAATGGAACATTCTGACCGGATTTCGAGGGCCAATGCAAAGATTACTTATTGTGGATGATCATCCAACTGTTGCCGATACCCTGCAACACTGGCTGAAGACCCAAGATGGCAACCTTGACCCGGTTGTTGCTAATTCCATGGTTCAAGCACTCGAACTACTGGCAGACGATGATGCGTTTGACCTCGTCCTGTTGGACTTTGACATGCAACCGACCAATGGCCTGGATGGAATGCGCGCGATTAACGAACGCCATCCAAATCTCGCTGTAGCATTCCTTTCCGGCGTGGACGAACCAACTTTGGTGCAGAAATCCCTGCAACTTGGTGCATTGGGTTGGTTGCCCAAAGCGATGGAAAGTCAGGCTCTGCTGCAGGCAATACGTCTTATCCTGACGGGCGAACGATTTGTGCCAATCGAACAGATGGAAGAAATAGCAGCACTTAACTCGAATCCACTTCTCTCGCAGCTTACTGATAAGGAACGCGAGATCGCATTCCTGCTTGCCGAAGGTGCTGGGGACAAAGAGATCGCGCACGAACTGCACATGGAGCCCAAAACCGCCAGCAATCATGTGCGCACAATCTTGAAAAAGACTGGTTTTGACAACCGAACTAAATTCGCCATTTCTTTTAATAATAAATAATGACTTTAAGGCTCAAAGGCTGCTGAATCATAACAGTACAAATGTACCAGCCAGAAATAAGGAGTAATAATATGGCAGAAGAAATTATGATAAAGCACATCTATCCATTGGATATCGATGTTTCCGAGAAGAGTTTCATCAGTTTGTTTGAAAATCGAATTGACGACTTGAAACGTCAACATGACGGACGTTTACCAACTGACTTGATCGGGGAATGGCCGGCAATTTTAAAGGGAGCGATTTGCCGGTTCCGAAGCAGTGGGCGACATTCTTCCAGTCTTACGTTCAGGTTTCGGAATATTCGAGAGATTGATGCCTTTGAACCGCTGGTGGATGGGACGGCTGATCTCACACTAAAGTTCAAGAATCCACGCAGTTGGCATGTACCCGATGCGAAATACGAGCCACCGCATATCAAGATGATATGTAATGACGGCACAATCGATCTGGAGCAGTTAGTTGAAAATCTGAAAAACGAAATGATGGTCAGCAAACTGAAACACTAAGGTTTAAAGTGGGTAGTTTTTGAGAAAGCATCGTATTTTTACAAGAATATGATGCCTCGAACTAAGTCGCTGAGACTATTGAACAACGATTGGGGGATCTGCGCCTTCGATCGGCAGGCATCGCGTTTTCGTTTTTTGGTTTGGCGAACACGATGCCCTTGTATGAGTTCAGCTATTGGGGGAAGCTGACATTGGGTACGAGAGCGATTGGTTCAATATGCGCAGCGTAAACTGACATACGATATGTATTTTCATGCAGGTATTTTTGATACTTGAACTATGATTTCTGTAACATTCCAGTCGTCCAAGGGAGCATGCCCAGACGCTAGTTGGTTGGTCGCGTTAGGCGGCAGAATACTTGTTGATCTCGCTGAGATATTTACGTTCGCTTTCGTCCTTAAATGCCGATTTGCTTTCTGAAAGTGAACCCAGTTTCTCGAAGATGTTGGTATATACAATTTTATGAACTTCGTTGTGCAGCTCGTGATCCGACGGATTGTCCATTTCGACATCACCCTCCAAGAACAAGTTTAGTAGTTTGAGCAGGTCGTTCTTATTTATCTGGTCTATCTGAGACCACGGTCCATTCGCTTCCTTGCGGAAATGCCCACACCCAGCTTCAATTTTTAAGATTTTCATATGTAATACCCCTCTGCTCGTAAGCTTCTACACCCGCCTCAAGGTTCCCTAGCAATACGTCTCTAGTTGGCAATTCCAAACCCTCGGTCGACAATAACTTCTTACTCGTTGGGTGTCCTGAATATATCCGCCAATTAACGTCTGTGCCGGATATCTCTTTCCTCGTACAGATTAGGTAGTCAGGCTGTATTGATGCTCCAACCGTGTTGTTGTGCGTAACGATAACCACTGGCATCTTTTGGGACATCTCTTTGATCAATTCGTTGACATCAGCTCTTAAGAAATGGTTATCGAAAGATGACTCAGGCTCATCAATGAGAAGAATTTCGGCTCCGTCCGCGCCTTCAATTTTGTCGAGGAGAAAGAATTCAGAACGCTCACCTCCAGACGCTTCAAAGCCGTCTCGATTAAGAATTTTGTACTCAACTTTCACCAGGAATTTGCTGAAGTCGGCTGGGCTGACTGGATCCCCAATCTTTCGAAGCTCATTTAGAAAAAGGTAAGGCTTGTCATACTTTGCAAACGCTGAACTGAATCCTTTTGTTGAGCGAGAAACTTCTTTGAGTTCTCCGGCACCGGAAAATGGGCCAACCTGCGCGACAATCTCAAAACCCCTCTTGTTCTTCCGCAGCGGTGTATTTGGCTTACGTGCTAAAGCTACGATCTTTTCGAATTTTTCTACTTTTCGTTGGTTTAGTAGAACATTGAGAAAATCTACGTCTGACACTTTGGGAGCAGACGACTTTCTTTGAAGCTTGGCCTTCACGTCTTGAACCAGAACATTTACCCACGTCTTCTTGACGTTGATTTCTTCCTGCACACAATAATTTTTCATTAGTTCGACATAGAGCTCACGAAGAGCTGGCACTTCGATGTGTTTGTCGATGATTTCACGATAATCCACATTACTCAAAAGGTGCTTGGTGGATTCAATTAGTTCGACGAGACCATTGAGATTCTTTTTTACAAATGCATCTTCACTGTAAATCTTCGCCTTGGAAAATGTATCGTGTTTGGTAATTTCCTGCGCATATTCAAGCAAACTTGTCACGTAATTCTCAACCGATTTCAAATCGGCATCAAGGTCAACCTCAAGTACATCTTCGACAACCCTTTGAAGGTCTGACAAATAATCCTTCGAGAAAATGCTGGTACTTTCACTAAGAAAATCTTTGAACTTCTTTTCGTCTTCCGCTTCGTTACGCGCGACCAAATCGAACTGACGAATGTACCTAACGTTGTCTTCGCCAAACCAATCGCAGATCCTTTGAAGTGTGTGGGATTTTCCGGATGACCGGTCTCCCAAAACCACGTTGAGACCGGTAGATAGGTGCTGGCCGTCAGGGAAAACCTGAAACAAGTTATTTCCCTCAGCCTCTGTTAGGGCCACTTTATTTTTGTCTCGAAAAACTTCTCGGAGAGTTCCGAAACTTACATCGTCACAGTCTAGGTAGGTTTGTCGTGTCGGCAGCGGATCAAGATTAACATCCACCCGACAATCGCTGAAGTATAATGGAACAAGTTTCTCAGGGTCCTTTATGCACGAAACAAACTTCTTGGGGCTCCGTACTTCTCCGGAAGTTATTTGGCCGCAGAATTTGTCGAGAACCTCGGAGCCAATTTTCGGATCCTTCTCGTAATGGGGGATCAAAATGTACTGGTTCAGGTCGCCCAAAATATTGCTGAAATCGTCAAAGGACAAAGGTGCATTCGTAGATCTCCATTGAGAATTTATTTTGGCGCATCTCTTGTCAAAGTCGTCCAAAACTTGGCCATCCGACACCACCAAAATGTGGCACTTTTCCATATCCACTTCGATTCCAGGCAGAACAAGAATGCTCAACGCATTCCTGATGCTCTCAAATTGCGACAAATCGAACAAATTGTGGTTTGTGATGGCAATACAGTCCAGACTAGCTTCGCTCACGTAGTGCTTTAACTTCTCTTCGTTAAACAAAAACGGTCTATCTTGGCAACTGCTCTTGGTATGTATGTGTAAATCAATTTTCTTCATGTAATGGCGTCGCCTAATTATTGATTACGTTTATTAGAAAGCGATGCCTCTACTGGCGAACATTGGAATCGAATCCAACCCCATGTATCACAGGGTGCGTCTACTACCTATAGAATGTCAACACCACTCACTCCAATGTGTCAGTACTCATCCCTGCGCTGGAGCCGCCATCAAATCCGTGATAGATTTTGCAGTCTCTGAGTAACCATGGTGAGCACATGTCCGAACTAAAGATCCAGTGCCCGAAATGTTCCAACGAAATTGAATTAACCGAGCAATTAGCTGGCCCGATGTTGGCTGATCTTCGTGCCTCGTTCAATCATGAACTCGCCAAGCGAGAGGCGCGAGCTGCCAAAGCACTGGCTGAAGCACAAGCGCAAGCTCAAAAGGCGGCAAAGACGGAAATTGCGGCAGAGCAGGCGGAACTGCAGAACCGACTGAAAGCACAGGATGAAAAGCTACGCGTGGCGCAGGCTGCTCAGACTGTCGCGCTTAAACGCGAGCAGGAGCTCAAAGACAAAGAGGCCGAGATGGAGTTGACGTTGCAGAAGATGCTTGCGGTAGAGCGACCGGCTCTAACTGAAAAACTTGCACGTGAGGCTGATGAAAAGGCCGGGTTGAAGCTGGCTGAGCAAGCACAGGTCATGGAGGGAATGAGGCGTCAGATCGAAGCTTTGAAGCAGAAGTCGGAACAAGGATCGATGCAGACCCAAGGTGAGGCAGCCGAAATCGTCCTTGAAGACACCTTGGCTGCAGCCTTCCCGACAGATGGATTTGTACCAGTCGCAAAGGGAGTCAGCGGTGCTGATGTGCGCCAAGACGTGATGGGCCCAAACGGGATCTCGGGGAGCATTCTTTGGGAGAGCAAGCGCACAAAGAACTGGACCGCTGGGTGGCTTTCTAAGTTGCGCGATGACCAAAGAATATCTGGCTGCGAGGTCGGCGTGATCACATCCTTTGCCTTACCCGAAGGAGTTGATAGTTTCGGTTTGGTCGATGGAATTTGGGTCTGCGCGCCACGTTACGCAGTGCCGTTGGCGACTTCATTGCGGCAGGGCTTGATTGACGTAGCCGGTGCCAAGGGGCGCGCCTTAGGGCAAGAAACCAAAATGGAGCTGATATATGAATACCTGACTGGTACGCAATTCAAACAACGTGTTGATGCGATTGTAGAGCGATTCGAAGATATGCAGGATAACCTGCGTAAAGAACGCGTCTTTATCGAAAAACAATGGTCACTACGCGCCAAACAGATCGATCTGGTGATTGCGTCTACTGTAGGCATGCACGGTGATTTGCAAGGGATAGCAGGCCGGTCAATGCCAGAGATGGAAGGTGTCGAAGGATTGATGATCGGGAAGGAAGACTAAACTCGCATTGTCGAAGACTTTGGTTGGGATTGACCCAAATTTAGGAAATACAGCAGTTACCAAGGTCAGCTTTGAGGAAGCTGCAATGCGGCACTGGCCGTCAAGACAAATGACCGATAAAGGCCGAGAATACCTACAATTGCTTCCCGGCTCGACTGTGCTGCATTTGCTGCCACAGATAAGCCATGCCGATTAGCGCAGGGATAATCAACAGTGCAACAACCATCGGAACCACTGAATTGAGATAGGTGGCATTCATTGTGAAAACGGTTGTCGCGTCTACGATGTCAGTTACGCAACGGGCGACCAATGCTACAAACAATGCAGCGCGGCTGCGCAGCCAAACGGCCAGGACAATTGCAAGCACTGCAGTCAGGTTGCGCGTAATATAGGCCATCGTAGTGTAGTCGAAGTCTGGTGGAGGGTTGAACAGCGTCGAAAGCGCGAAGAATGATACGATGACCACTTGAAGGCCGATAATAATCCAAAACCATTTGGGCAGGAATTGTCCCCAAGAGTTAGTTGTTTCTGCGGAGTTCATGATTGGTTTCCCCCTTTTCGGTGAGGCTGATAGATGACTGCGTCCACCAGTCAAATTACGGCTATAGTATCGCGCTAGATTGCCATTGCGTGGATAAACGACGGTGGCAATTCAAGAATACTTCACAAGGCTTGAACCGCAGAAGGTGAGATGACTGAGCGCGATCCGGTAAGTGCCTTCTATCAGAAACCTGACTTGTTTCTAACCGGCACGAGCAAGAAATCAGCTTTGGGTAGAATTCGCCAATCTTCAGTCGCTCTTTGAATTCAATGGAAGCATCGTGTTGTCCTCATAACTAGAGGAGAACACGGAGAATGAAACAAGCCAAAGTACTTACGGACGCTGAACTGAAACGGGTTCTAGCGGTTTGTGCGCAGCAGCAACATGCAGCTCGAAATCGGCTGCTGGTGCTGCTTTCTCATTATGCGGGCTTACGGGTATCTGAGATCGCAAGTTTGCGTTGGAATGATGTGCTTGGTCCGGATGGAAAATTTCGCAAGCTGTTCCATCTGCAGGCAAAGAATACCAAGGCAAATGAAGCGCGTGCTGTGCACTCGAATGACAAACTGCTCAAGGAACTCAAACAGTATCGAAGCGCCCACGGTGAGCCGCGATCATTGGATGATCCCCTTATCCCTTCTCAGGTTTCGCGAACTGGGTTTTCCGCTGATAGCCTGGGCCAAACGTTTGGCCGGATTTACGCGGCTGCTGGGATTGTTGGAGCGTCCTCGCACAGTGGAAGGCGTTGGTTCATAACCAAGTTGGCTCATTCAGGCGTATCCCCGAAAGTCATCATGGAACTGGCCGGTCATAAGCAGTTGACGACCACGCAACGGTATATCGAGGTGAATGACGAACTCCTACGCAGGGCCGTTGAGGTGCTTTGACGCCGCAAAAAGAATTTCTTCCCATGTGCCCCGATCCCTTCCATTGCTGGCTCCATCCGAATGAACCAAGGAACCAAACATGCTGGATCAAGAAAAAATTAACCGTTGGGTGGAAGTAACTTTTCAAAGGGAGATCATTCATCAGCTCGAAGGTGCTGATACCAACGAACTCTTTGTCACTGGCGAAGGTGATGATGTGTCGTTCCTAGCGAACCTTCACCGTCATACCGTGTGGTTTTCGGTTCGCGTTAATGTGCTTCACGCTGATCGGGAGATCGAATTCTTCCAACTCAAACGATTCTGCCAAAACGTATTCCCGGGAGATACACATGAAGTGGGCAACTCCAGCATGGAACAATTGGGGGAGCGTCTGCTTGAGGCGTTGATCCCAAAGTATCCCAATCGTCGGTGGGAGATACGTGTGATGGAAGACAACGAGAACGGCGCGGTCGTTCGGTATTTGGATGCAGCTTGATCATGCCGAGCACCCATCACACTGTGACTATTCAATTGGCGATGAACAATAATATCTCCGATTTCCAAGCTCCCAAAGTTCTCAATTACAGAGGTTTACACCTTGCGAACTGGCTTGATCTATCCGAATTGGAATTGGTTTACTTCCTCAAGCTAATGAGTCTCACCGTTCCGCCCTCTGGAGATATTCCAATTCGCGACGGACTTTGTTTCCTTGCTTGCGGACTTACAGCGGAAATGTCGACGAATGGCCCAGAACTGGGGTGCCAGTTCTGGAGTCTTTATCTCCAAGAGGGAGAATTGCTGCGGAATGTTGGTTTATGGTGCGCAAACATTCACATGAATAAAGAACCATTCAAACTGAAGAGCCAACACCTTGCCATCGATGCTGAGCACAAAGATGCGATTAGGAAAGGGCTGATTTCTCATATACTTATGGCAAAACTCAAATTTGCTGGGGTGGGTGAAGATCAAGAACAAGTGTGATCATTCCTCATACCTGGTCAGTTTGATACGAATAAATGACTTTGGGCGGGTCTAGAAAACTCAGATTTGCCCATTTGAACTTTTATGGGTCAGTAAATCCAAATGCGGATTTAGCGATACAAAATTTGAGCAGACGTTCTGCAGCTCCTGGGAAGCATGATCCCAAAACATAACGTCGACATGGATATTCATATCAGTAAGTTTCTTGATCATCGGGACGTAATCGCTATCACCCGCGACCAGCGTAAACGGATCACCACGGTCGGAGATCTGAAGCGCATCAACCATCATTTCAACGACCAAGCTGGTATCGACCTGTTTTTCTCCATTTGATGCCTTTCGCAGCTTCATATTGTTTTCGAACCCTGCATTGTGCAGTACCCGCAAAAATTCGGCATCGTTTGTTGTTGCTAACCTAGATCCAAAAAGCACCAGCCTGGCAACGTCCTGTTTCCGATCCCCCACGAGAACGTCACAAAGTCTTCGCACATCAAGCTTGTGGTTCCTGTTAAAAATTTTGTTAGCCATTGCGCTTGCGAGATCTGGTGCGAGGCTTTCGTGCACAGCAGACAATTGCTGCGCGCCAATAGCAAGATTTGAAAAGTCGATATAAATGTAGTCGGCCAAATTCACAGTTCGCTCGTTATGGGTCACCATCCTTTCTAAATCCGTGCATGTGCCGTTCAAGAAGTATTTGTTGGGAGCGGTATTTGACCCCAAAGTACGAAATTGTTTGAATAAACTTTGATGAATTCGGTGCGCAGTTGTGCTAATGACGGCATCGACAATGACCAAGTTTAATGCGAATAATTCTTATAACTTATTGTTTTTATTGGCTTAAATACCGGCCCCGTAGCTCAGCAGGATAGAGCACCGGATTCCTAATCCGGTTGTCGGAAGTTCGAATCTTCTCGGGGTCACCAACTTTGCTGGTCATAATAGCACCATGTGACGAACTAAATTTGTTGCCGGATTAGCTCAGAGGAATGAGCACAAATCACTTAGTGAGAAACGATCCCAAACTTTGTGGTGTGCTGGTCGGATTAGCACGGGATTAGCACGCTGATTTTTTCTTTAATAAAATCAAACTAGTTATACCGAGGGCTACAAATTCCTAATCCTGAGGCCAGTGGTTCGAATCCACTTGGGGTCACCAGTTTCTGCAGGCGATTTGATTGTTACAAACGTTAGTTGACGACGTTGGTCATCGCCGACCGGGTGGCACGCTCTATCCTGTTGGTGATGTCCTCAATGGCGAAAAATGCGCCGCGGACACAGCCATCGGAATCCCGGTAAGGGGTCAGCTGGCAATCCATCAAACGCTCGCCTTGATCCGCAACGTCGAGATAGTAGCTGTAGTTGAGAGGTTCGCCTCCAAAACAGCGGTCATAATATTGCTTGGCACGCTTTTGAAAACGGCGGTCGCCGATAATGTCGGCCACGTGCACTCCAATGAATTCCGTTGGATCAGTCTGGTGAAATTTGGCATTGCCCAGACTGGTATATTCATAGCAATAGTTGAGATTGTAGAGCGAAATGCGTGAGTTCGACTGGATGATCAATTCGTCGGTGACAAAGCGATGTTCCCGCAGTTTTACAGCTGCCTGGGTGTCGACGGTCGGCTCGTTGCGACCCAGACCTCTTTGGCTCACCGGCTCGTTGGTATACCGGTCAACAAGCTGTTCAATGATCTGACGATCTGCAGAGGTGATTGTCTCATCGCCGATATTGGCGGAGCGGTTCAGAAAAAACTTGATCTGCCGGTTGATGTCCGACGGCGAGGTCAGATGGATATCTCGTATTGAATCCGATAGCAGTCTTATCTGGGCATCCAGTTGGTTTATTACAGCGTAATCGCCATCCTCACTGATCACGGCCAGCAGTTTTGTCAGGCAGTCGTCATGAGACTGGATTAAATCCGCCAAAGACATGTTGGTCACCCATCCCCTGCGACTTTAACGTAAACGTCGCATTGCGGTTGAACTGCGCGATCAACCATATCCCTCGCGCAGACAACGAATCGCCCCTGATGCTGGCCATCGCCACATCTGATGGCGACCATAAAACAATGGACTATGCGTGGCTAGAGTCTTTCGCCGGCAAATAAGAGCAATCTGAAAAGGGGAGATTCTGAAGCAGTTTCGCCCGCGTAACGGAGTTTTTCCGACACCGGAAATTCGATCGATTTTGCCGCGACGCCAGACCAAGAATGCCGGAACTAGTAAAAGTCGATGTGCTTGTTCAGCGGGAGTTCGCGAATCCGCTGACCGGTGGCTGCGAAAATGGCATTGGCCAGGGCAGGTGCGGCCGGCGGCACCGGCGGTTCGCCAATCCCCCGCACCACGTCGCCATTTTCCAGGCCGCGCACCACAATTTCGGGACATTGGTTGATGCGCATGCCCGCATGGTCGTGAAAGTTGGTCTGTTCCGCCATGCCGTCGGAATAGGTGATCTCGCAATTCATCGCATGGCCGAGGCCGAAAACAACGCCGCCTTTGACCTGATTGTCAAAATTATCTGGGTCGAGTACCCGACCCACATCGGCCGCTACAAAGACCTTGTCGATCTTGATTCCATCCTCCGTGGTGGAGACTTCCACCACTTCTGCGGTCGGCACGCCAAAGCTTTCAACAAAGGCAACTCCGCGGCCCCGGCCAGGTGCGAGGTCGCCTCCCCAGCTGGACATTTCAGCCACCGCTTCAAGTACTTTGCGGCTGACGCCGGGGCGCATCAGGCGCAACCGCTCTTCCATCGGATCTGCCTGGGCGGCGTGGATCAGTTCATCGAGAAAACAGTCGAAATGGAAGCCAGCACCCGCTGCCCCCACGGATCGCCAGGACGATACCGGCGCCAGCCCATCAACGCGGTAGGCGCGGGTTCTCAGGTTGGGAACGTCATAGGCGTTGTTCCAGCTGCCAGCGGCAATCTGGGCATCCGGCCAGGGAATGGGGAATGCCGCCCGCGACAAATGCGATGCCAGCACGGAAGGGGCAGCAATCTGCAGATCCATCGCCTCGACCCTGCCGTTCTTTACAACGCCCCTGCCGCGGCCCATTGAAATATGGCGGGGGAAGTCGTGGGCAAAATCCTCTTCGCGCCGGTAAGTCAGTTTTACCGGGATGCCCCGCATCTGGTTGGCGATTTCGGCAGCTCGAATGACATAGTCGAACTCCAGGCGATGGCCAAAACTGCCGCCCATATATTGACCGTGAATTTTGACCTGATGCCGGCTGTGACCGGTGACGCCGGCCACCAGAACCTGCAATCGGCGAGGCAATTGATTGCCCGTCCAGACTTCCACTGCATCGTCTGTTACCTGAACAATGGCGTTAAGTGGCTCCAATGGCTGGTGGGCAACATAGGGGGAACGGTATTCCGCTTCGACGACCTCCGCTCCCGCCAAAGCTGTATCAACGTCGCCATCATCTCGCCAAAGCCGATCCAGATTGTCGTCGTTGAAAGCGTTGGCAACAGCCGCCCAATGTTCTTCCTGCTCCGCCGGATAGGGCGCATCGCCCCAATCACACTCGATTGCTTCAACTGCCTGGAACGCCCGCCAGGTGTTGTCGGCAATCACCGCCACGCCGTTGGTGATGGGCACGATCCGACTAACATCCCGCATGGATTCGGCTTCAGCGGCGTCGTAACTGTTCAGGCCACCACGCCGCGGATTCACCTTCGCCGCGGCATAGACCATATTGTCCAGTGAAAGATCTATGCCGTAGCCCTGTGTGCCGGTTGATTTTTTTACGATATCGAGCCGCTGCATCGGCTTGCCCAGCAATCGCCATTGGGACGGGTCGCGCAGAACAACGTCCTGCACCGGCTCAAGCTTCGCTGCGGTGGCCGCCAGGTCCTTGTAGTCAATCCTTGTGCCATCCGGCAGGACAACTGCACCAGCCGACGTGGTCAATTGTTCGGCCGGAATGCCCGACACTTTTGCGGCGGCGAGTTTGAGAGTTTCCCGGGCTGAGGCACCTGCGATGCGCAGTTTGTCAAAACTGTCTGCCGCCGCTGTCGATGCTCCCGTGCCCTGGACGCCGATCACCTTTATTCCGGCGCCGAGCCCCTCCTGAAGCGCTCGCTCCAGCATGCCGCCTTCCTGCGAAAGCAGAACCAGTCCTTCCTGGGCTAAAGCGGTATTCCAATAGGCTGCACTGGGAGCACCAAAACTGGTTTCGAATTGGCCAAATTCAAGATCCAGTTCTTCGGCGATCAACGCCGCCTGCATCGACATCACCCCCTGGCCCATATCAGCATGGGAGCCGATCAGCAGGATTTGGTCCTTGCTGATTTTGACCCAGGGATTAAATGCCGCCTCATCAGGCTTCAGTTCTGTATGCAATGGATTTGCCGGATCCTTTTTTACCAGATAGGTGCCAAAGGCGACGCCACCGACAAGGGCCGCAGAGCCAATCATAAAGGCACGGCGGGTGGATCTGGCGGCGACCATATCAAGCGCCTCTCAGCTTGCGGGCTGCGGTCTTGACCGCCAGGCGAATGCGCGGATAAGTGCCGCAACGGCACAGGTTGCCGGACATTGCGGCATCGATATCCGTGTCCGATGGATTGTCATTTTCGCTCAACAATGCGGCCGCCTGCATGATCTGGCCGGACTGGCAATAGCCACATTGTGCGACCTGATGTTCAATCCAGGCTGCCTGAAGGATGTGCAGATCGTCCGAAGTGCCGAGTCCTTCGATCGTGGTCACCTCGCCATCCAGGTCTTCCATGGTCATTTGGCAGGAACGCACCGCTTCACCGTTGACATGCACGGTGCAGGCACCACACAGAGCGATACCGCAGCCATATTTGACACCGGTTATGCCCAGTTCGTCGCGCAGCGCCCAAAGCAGCGGCATGTCGGGTTCCACGGCCAGCTCATAGGACTTTCCATTGACCGTCATTTTATACTTGTCTGGCACAGCGATCTCGCGGGCTTGGGGTTGAGACTCTGTTCTTACAACATTTCGCTGAAGCTTAAATGGGGTACGCGGGGCGGCTTGGACAATTGGGAAACTCTGCACCACACGGCTGTCTGCACTCGGCACCAATTTTTGCAGTTCAATCCAGACGAAGACAAAATGAAACGCAGAGCAGCCCTTTACCTGTCGTTAATTACACATGACAGGGATTTGTTGAGGTTAACAATCAATACTCTAATAACTTGAAATTTATGGCAAATTAAGTTAGTTGTTGGAGTATAGAGCGGAGATAAATTTCAAGTTCCGCAACAGGTACTCGTTAGAACATCAACCTGTTGTATAGTATTGCGTGGGGAATTCGTGTGATGAAACGGTTTGTACAAACGGTATTTATGGGCCTGCTGCTGGTGCTGGCCTCGACATTTAACGCTCAGTCGAAGTCGAGCACAATATTATCGGTCGAGAGTCCTTTGGGTGGCCCCATACTCGGCATTGAATCATCACAAGATGGCAGTTTTCAGGTTGCACATCACTCGCCGGAAGAATGGCGGGAGTTTCTGCGCAAACGCCGCGCTAAGCGGAAGCGGCTCAGACGTCTTCGGTCGCAACGGTCGGTGGCGAAGCGCAAAAAACGTTCTCGCAGGGTAGCGCTGGCGAAACCCGCCAAGCAGTCGTCTGTCAAAAAACGTTCTACCCTCTATGATCGCCAGCAGGTCACATTCAGATCGAATGAAAAGCCGGGCACGGTGATTGTCGAAACCAGCACAAAACACCTGTATTATGTGCTCGGCGACAATCGTGCGGTTCGCTACGGCGTTGCGGTGGGCAAGCAAGGTTTTGCCTGGAGCGGCACGTCGACGGTCAAGCGCAAAGTGGAATGGCCCGCCTGGTATCCGCCAAAATCGATGATCAAACGCAAGCCACATCTGAAGAAATGGAAGAATGGCCAGCCCGGCGGACCAGACAACCCGCTTGGAGCAGCAGCGCTGTACCTATTCCAGGGCAATAAGGACACGCTTTACCGGATTCATGGCACCAATGCGCCCTCCAGCATTGGCACTGCGGCATCTTCCGGCTGTATCCGCATGCGCAATGAGGACATTCAGCACCTCTACAGCAAGGTCAATAACGGCACCAAGGTCATCGTGCGCTGAACCTGAAAGGGTTTTGGCCAGAGTTGAACGCAGGGGAGGCCACTCCTTCCACGCCTGGTGCTGTCGATTCACAGCGCTACACGATTGAAACAAACGAAACCCGATTGCTGCGTGGCTGAAAAACCACCGCAACGTGGTGGTTGCATGGTTGTGACATTGGAACAGCAACCAACCCTCCCGAAAGGAAACCTCCAATGTCAAAATCAATCGTCGCAGCCATCGCCATTACCGCCGGTGTCCTGATTGCTCCAATGAATGCCCAGGCCGCTGGCCCGATTGGCAATCAGCAAGCCCTGACAGAAACCAGTCAGGTCCAACAAATCAAACAATCCCACCGTCACAAAAAGCGGATTTTCCGCAAGAAGCACCGCAGAGGTCACCGTCATGTTGGTGGTCACTTCTTCTTCGGCCACGATTATCATGACCGGCCCTATTACCGCTCCTGCCGCTACTTGAAGCGCAAGGCCTATCGCACAGGTTCCCGCCACTGGTGGAGAAAGTATCGCCGCTGCATGGACCGTAACTACTACTAAAAGTCAGCCACCCACTGCCCCCGATGCGCGAGATCTGCCGATCTCGCGCATCGTCTGTTTGATGGGGCGAGGGGTGCTGAAATATTGAAGGAAGCTGGCTGAAAGGGTCTAGTTGCCCGGGTCGTAGACATAACCGAGACCGCGCACGGTGCGAATGATCGATGGCTTTTCCGGGTTTTTCTCAATCTTGCGCCGCAGACGCGAAATCCGAATATCAATGCTGCGGTCGAAGGGATCCCAGGATCTGTCGTGGGCCTGTTCAAGGATTTGGTCCCGGTTCAGCACCCGCCCCTTGTTCTCCGCAAACACTTTCAGCAGGCTGAATTCCATCGCGGTCAATTGCAGTTCGGTGCCATCGGCGGCGACCATTTTGGCGGCCTCAATGTTCAAAGTGTAATCGCCGAACTGGGCTGAGTCCGCCGGCGGGGATGAACTGGCAGGCGCTTTTTCCTGTCCCTTGCGCCGCAGGACAGCCTTGATGCGGGCTTCCAGTTCGCGCAGGTCCACAGGCTTGCCGAGGTAATCATCGGCCCCCATTTCCAGGCCGATTATCCGGTCAACCACTTCACCGGCAGCAGTCAGCATGACAACTGCCACCGGATTGTCGCCGCGCAACGATCGCAGGACAGCAAGCCCGTCTTCGCCGGGCATGTTTATGTCGAGGACAATCAGATCAACCGGTTCGGCGGACAATGTGTCTCGAAGTTCGTCGCCATTGGCAGCGGTGGAGACCATAAATCCCCGTTTGCTCAGATATTCCTGGACCATCTCGCGAACGTCGAGCTCGTCGTCGCACACCACGATGCGTGTATTTTCATTTTCCATTATTGTTCTTTCCCATCGCTCAGGAGGCTGTAGACGAGTTTACGCAATTCATTGGGGGATACGGGTTTTTCAACAAAGGGTCGTTGCGATTCCTGCAACAGTTTCTGTGAGGCTTCCCCCATCGTATCGCCAGTGATAAAGGCGGTTTTGGCGGCGAGGTCGGTATAGTCGCGCGCCAAGGCTTCGTACAATCCGCGGCCATCGACATCCGGCATATTGAGATCACTCAGAACCGCGTCGTAGGACCGAGTCTGCAGACATTCCAGGGCATATTTGCCTGATTGCGCCAAATCCACCTGGAAACCTTCCTTGATCAGAACCTCGGCGACAAATTCACCAACATCAACCTCATCGTCGACCACAAGAATTCGCTTCGAAGTAGTTGAAGACCGATTCGCCGGATCTGCCTCGTCTCCGGAGTCGTTCTTTTCTGCCACTGGCAAGGTAACACAGAATTTGCTGCCTTGTTTATGGCTGGTGTCCAGCCAGATTTTGCCCCCATGGGAGTGAATAATGCGGTGGCAAAAGGCCAGGCCGATGCCAGTACCGTCACCAACCTCCTTGGTGGTGAAAAAGGGTTCAAATATCCGCCCGCCAATATTCTTTGGCACGCCCGGACCATTGTCTTTGACAATAATTTTGACGCTGCCCTGTCGCCGTCCTTTCTTGGCGATGACTTCGATCCGGTTGCCAATGCCGGAATCGCTGATTGCGTGCTGTGCGTTGATCACCAAATTGATGATGACCTGTGTAATCTGATCGGCGTCGGCCAGTATTTCCGGCAAACTTTCGGGTACTTTGGACACCACTTCCAGGCCTTCCTGCGAGGTGCCATACCCAGCCACGTCGACAGAAGTGGTGATCACCGATCGCAAATCCACCGGCTCCATCTTGGTTGGCTGCTGACGGGCCATGGCCAGAAAAGTCTTGACGATTTTGGCGCAGCGCTCGGCCGCATTGGAAATCTTTTCGATGCGGCGGAGCGTGTCTTCATCTTCGATTTCCTCACGCAGCATGAGTGAATGGCCAACCACGATAGACAGGGGATTGTTCAATTCGTGCGCAACCCCGGCCAGAAGTTCTCCCAGCGCCGACATCTTTTCATTTTGAAACAGCAATTCCCGTTGGCTGGTCAATTCATCCTGAATGGCCAGTTCTTCACTGAGGTCACGGGTGCTGGATACGATCACCTCTTCGCCGTCAAACTCAATCAACTGGGCCGATGCGGCACCCCAGAATTTTTCGCCCTTGGCGTTAATGTATTCGGCCTTGCGGTTTCGCACAAAACCCTTTTCGCGCAGCTCTGAAAGATAGGCGTTTCGTTCCTCTTGTTCGACATAATAGGCCTTCGCCTCGCGATTTTTGCCAAACAGGGCTAAAGTTTCAGGGCTTCGAAACAGCGTATCCCCTGAATCCGCCTTGGTCATTTGCAGGGGAACGGGACAGGCCTCCAGAACCTGTTGGATAAGTGCTTGGGCTTTCATCTGCTGCGACAGGTCGATGACGCTGGTAACGATGACTTCCTCGCCTCGATATTCAGCAAAGCGCGACGAGAGGGATGCTGGCAGGATCTTGCCCTTGGCCTTGATGTCGAGCCGGTAATTGTCGACCTGTCCGTCGGACAGCATCTGGGTCACAAAATCCGCCCGGTCATGGGCGTTTACATAGTGTTCCCGCGCTGACTTTGTATTGCCGAACATCTCCAGAGCTGCCGGCGAGCGGTACAGGATCTGGCCGTCTCCGGTGCGTGCCATGATGACGATGGCAGAGCTGGCATCAAGAACCGTGCGGACCAGCAGATCACCGTCGCGGTCGGCAAGTTCTGCCTTTTTGCGTTCAGTTATGTCGGTCCGGGTGACGACAAATCCGCCCAGCTTGGTTGGGTGGGTGGAGACGTGATAGACGGAGCCGTCGGTATGCTCCAATTCATATTCGTCGACATAATCGTGGGTGGTTTCCAGCCGATCAAGAATCCAGGAATCTTCCCGGCCAATAGCCTCGGAGTAAACGCCGCGACGGGCGGACTCGCGCATCAGGATTTCCCAGTTCAGACCGGGCACCAGTAATTCGGCCACGGCGCTGTTCATTTCCTTGTAGCGCTCGTTGCACATGACCAGGCGTCGGTCGTCATCATAGAGCGCAAAGCCTTCGCTCAGGGATTCAATGGCATCCTGCAGCAGATCCCGCGCCATGCGGAGATCCTTTTCCGTGTCCAAGTTAATTTGCTGCTCGCCTGCCATGGCATTTTCTCTATCTGATGTGTGTTTCAATCGGTTTTCAGTAGACCGTGCGAATGTTTCAATTGTTTCAGTGGCTCGGTGGAACAGGTTCGGCCACTGCAGTTAAGTGTATGATTTATCGGATTTGTCGAAGATGGCGCCCTTTCCCAGCCTGAATTAACAACTGAAACACAAAACGGCCTGTTTCGACAACAAGCTGAAACACCTGCACGCCAGATTGCCGTCATCGAACAATCAATAGGAGAAGTCCGATGACGAACCTTTCGCACCTTTCGCTCACGCCGGGTTCTCCCGTAGTGGCCTTGCATTGCTCAGCTTCAAACCATGGTCAGTGGAACAAACTGGCTGAATCACTTGAAAGTCGGCATGAATTTTTCGCCTTTGACCTGCCGGGATATGGCAGCGCGTCACAGATTGCCGTTGCCCAGGCCGGCATGGCCGCGATAGCGGGTCACATCATTGATCAGATTGAGAAGATCGAAGAGCCGGTCCATTTGATCGGTCACTCTTACGGAGGTGCTGTGGCTTTGAAAGTCGCGTTGATGAGGCCTGACCTGATCAACAGCCTCAATCTTTTTGAGCCGGCCGCTTTTCATCTGTTGAAAAACGACAGTGCTGCCGATGGCGATTATCTGGCCCAGCTTGAAGCTGTCGAATCTGCAGTTCAGCGTGGAACGAACGAAGAAGCGCCGGACAACGGCATGGCAGCCTTCATCGATTTCTGGAACGGTGATGGGTGTTGGAAGCAACTGCCGGAAAATCATCAGCAGAAAATCGCCATGGCCGGATCCACCGTGATGGCCGATTTTGGCAATATTTTTGGTGAGAGCTGGGGTGGTGAAGACCTGTCCCGCCTGCCATTTGCCACCCAGGTGTTGATGGGCATGGAGTCACCCATGTCGGCGCAGCGCACAGCGGTTCTGGTGTTTCAGTCGATAAAGGATGCGGAACTGGTCATGTTGCCCGGTGTCGGACATATGGCGCCGATCAACGCCGCCGACTGGGTCAATCCCCGCATTTGCCAGCATATTGCAAGAGCAGAACGCTCCGCCGAAACATTCAGCTGGCCACGCAAGGTGGCCGCCTGATTCATTCAGGTACAGGAATAAAGGAACAATAAGATGAGTCGCGCCAGCTTTAAACAATTCATGCGCCTGTTGGTTGCCCAGCAACAACAGGCGCAGTTAGAGGCGATGGAGAGAGAAGCCGGTAAGGGCAACTCGACGGCCTTCAATGCGGTGGCTGGCCCTCGCAACTCCAAGACCGGCGAGCGTTCCGGCTCACCGACGGAAAACCAGTGAAGATGAGAGATTACCAGTCAGCCGCCGCCGACCATCCACCCGGCCTTGATACGCCGGGTGGCTTGGTGCCATTGTTCCGCGAATTTTTTGACAAGTCCCAAAAATCCGTATTTATGCTGAAGCTGCCATTGTCAAAGCGCCGTGTCATATGGAGGAGAAGTCGCCGTGAGTGGACAAACATTGTTTGAGAAATACGGAGGATTTTCCAAGGTCAGTAAGATCGTCCTTGCCTTCTACGACACCTTGCTCGACAGCGATGAAATCGGGCCGTTTTTTGACGATATCGACATGTCGAAAATGGTTGATCATCAGACCAAGTTCATTGCCTCCCTGCTGGGTGGTCCGGCCTCCTACTCTGACAAGCAATTGCACCAGCTGCATCGGCATCTGGATATTCACGACCATCATTTTGATGAGTTGAAAGTGGTGCTGCAGAGTACCTTGGCCGACCACGGTGTTGAGTCCGGCGACATCGGTGCAGTGCTGCAGGAATTTGAAAACCGGCGCAATCTGATTGTAAGGCAGGCTGATGTCAATTGAAGCCATTAATGAGCAATTGCTGCGGGCCATTGGTGTCGGCGTGGCGCTGCTGGACAGGCAGAACCTCAATTTTCATTTTCAAAATGATACGTTTGAAGAATGGTTCGATGTACAGATCGGAGCCAGTAAGCTCAGTGATATATTCGAGGGCCTGGATGTCGACGCGCTGAACAGGTCACTGGCCGAACAGGGGCGTTACACGGCGGAAATGAAACACCGAAAGAAGCGGCGGACCATGGTCATCGCCGTTGATTTCACTGCCACAAATGAGGCCGGCCAGGAGCTTGTTGTTCTGGTGTGCCAGAACATAACCCGTATTCGCGAGCTGGAATCGATGATTGATTCCTATTCGATGATGGTCGAGCGCAACACAAGAGAGATCAAACGGGAAAAGGAGCAGGTCGAAAAGCTGCTGCTCAATATTATGCCCCGCTCGGTTTACGAAGAGTTCAAGGCCTTTGGCGTGGTGACGCCACAGCTCTATGACCCGGTATCGGTTTTGATGCTCGACTTTGTGGGTTTCACTGACATGGTCGCCTCAGCCGATCCCAGCGTGACCGTCACGGAACTGAACGACATTTACAGTGCCTTTGATCGTATCGGTGAACAGTTTGGCTGCGAACGCATCAAGACAATTGGCGACGCCTATATCACCGTTGCCGGTTTGCCCGATCCCATGCCTGATCATGCCAAGGCCGTTGCCAATACGGCGATCCGTTTTATCCGCTATCTGGAGCGCCGCAATACCAGCCATCCCCATCAATGGCGTTGCCGCATTGGCCTGGCTTCGGGTGCTGTGGTTGGCTCCGTAGTGGGCATCCAGAAATATGTCTATGACATATTCGGCCCCGCGGTGAACCTGGCCACCAGGCTGCAGGAATTCTCTGAGCCGATGCAGATCAGCGTTCAGGACGAAGTGGCTGCAAGCTTGCGCGAAGAGTTCCATATCGATGAGTTGGGGGA
Organism: Rhizobiaceae bacterium; assembly: GCA_039977975.1. Classification (GTDB taxonomy): domain Bacteria; phylum Pseudomonadota; class Alphaproteobacteria; order Rhizobiales; family Rhizobiaceae; genus Pseudahrensia. The sequence continues at coordinate 62,787 of JBDWCD010000002.1, read as the reverse complement.
GAAGGAAATCAGAGGTTTCCCGGCTCAAAAAGTCTGGCGTCTGTACGACAGCAACAAAGATTCAAAAAATTCCAGGCGCGAACTTAGCTGAACTTTTCTGAAAGTTTCGAAGTGCGGGAACGACCCAAGCTCGACATGTGCACAAATGCACGGAAACTGTTGAGAGGTCGCCCTATTGTCAGATCATCAGCAAGTGAAGGAAGGGAACATGATGATTATCGTCGCAGCAATTACATTGACAGCAATGTTCGCTCTCCATGTACAGCACACTGACTCCTTTTAGGATCAGGTAAGCCCAATCTCCCAGACGGCAAATTAAGAACCCCTGCAAGCCCGGTTTGGCGCCTGCAGGGGTTTCTGCTTTATGGCTGTTGAGCCGGATCAGCCAGCCTGTCGGCCCAATCCTTGGCGGTCGCAGATAGCGGCAACAGATCGGTATAGACCCGCATTCCCATCTCCGTCACCACATATCCTGATGGGCCTCTGGCAACAAAACCTGCTGCTGATAATTCCTTGATACGGGCATTCAAGACAGCCGGCGAAATGGTTTCGCAAGCCGCTTGCAGGGCGCGGAATGTCAAAGGCCCCTGTTCACTGAGCGTCCATAAGACTCCCATCGCCCAGCGGCGGCCAAGAAGATCAAACAGAGCCATAATCGGGCTGCCACTTTGTGACCCCCTGACCGGAGAACCGGGGCGTGGAATATCGATCATGGCTGTTCTCCTTGCTATGAAAACAATAGCGTGCTATGAATTACATAGCATAGCAAGGAGAACTCGAATGACCAGACCGATATTCTATTCTGGCACAAAAAATGCGTCCAGCTGGGCCATGCGCGCCTGGCTTGCTTTGCGGGAAGCGGAGTTTGATTTCGAAGAAATTGTCATCGACATACGTCGGCCCCAGCGTTTCAACAATCTGGCGCGGATTGGCGAATTCTCTCCACCGGCCGCGGTGCCCGTTCTGGATACCGGGCACACAGTGATTTTTGATTCAAATGCGATCATGGAATTTGCCAATGACCTGTGTGGTGGCCGATTGCTGCCTGATGATATGCAATTGCGGGCCCGGGCGCGTTCGCTGATGGCATGGCAGCATGCGGGCCTGTCGCACATTTGCCGGCGCATTTCGTTTGAGAGTTCCTTCTATCCCCAAAAGCGGCAATTAACCGGTCAGGAGCAGGCCGAGTGTCTGCCATTGTTTGCCTGTTTTGAAGAGTGCCTCACCACGAGCGGTGGCCCCTATCTCTTTGGCGAGGTTTCACTGGCTGATTTTGTCCATACGCCTGGGGTGTTCCGGCTGACACGGCACGGAGCCAACTTGTCAGATTGGCCGAAGACAAAGGCATGGACCCGGACGATTAAGGCCCATCCGCTGGTGGTTGAATGGATGGATGAAGCGGATCAGCTGCCCCATATCTGGTTTGATGATTATCTGACTCCAGGCGAAGCGTTGCGCCTGACAGGCTGATCAGCCAAGCAGGCGCAAAATAGCTTCCGGCGGGACATGCCAAAGTCAATCCTTGATTTCGATGCACTCGATACTGGTGAGTTCGGGCTCGCCTCCCCTGGCACCGCTGCCTGCAGCTATCCAAAGACGATTGTTCCAGACACAGCAATTGGTGCCATGGCGGGAGCGATTGAGTTCGGCTCCCAGCGACCAGCTGTCGGAGGTCGGGTCGAAAATCTGCATTTCGCTGTAGGTCTCCATACGCCCGGCCTCTCCGCCGACATAATAAATCTTGTTCCTCAAAACGCCGGTGCCACCCGCCGCCGTCTGTATCGGCAACGGCTCCTTATGAACCGACCATTGCCGGGTGGTGAAATCATAAACATCCACGTCGCCAATGGTGTGGGAGAAAAACACCTCGTAATCCGTTCCATCGTGTCGGCCAGTTTCGCGCCCACCAAAAAAGTACAATTTGCCATCGACGATTGCCGCCGGGGCGTGGTCGCGCTTGTTCGGTGCATCGGCAAGGACCTGCCACTCCCCCGTGTCGGGGTTGAGCCGGTCAAACCAGCTTTGAGTGCCCGAATGGTGGCCGTCAACGATGCCGCCAACAACATAGATCCAGCCATCTGAATGGCGCAAGCAGCCGGTCGCACCTCGGCGCCGCGCTTCCGGGATGGTTGGCCCCTCCTTCCAGGTATCCGTGGCGGGCACGTAAATATAGACAGTCGGCAGTGGTGTTTCTCGCGGAAACTCACCCGTCATGGTGCCGATGCACCACAACTCGTCGCCAATGGCGACGGGCTGAAAATGATGAATTTCCATCGGTGGTGGCGAAGCATGGGTCCAGCTGTTTGTCTGCGGATCAAATATGTCGACCGGTTGAATCCGTCGCCCTCCGAAGAGATAGAACTTGCCACCCAACTCCGCAAAACCGTTTTCGTGGCGGCAATGGGGAGATCCCTCACAATCCAATGTGACCCAATCTGACATACCTATTCTCCCGGCTTACTGCTTCAAACAGCAAGCTGTATCACCATTCGATTGAAGCAGTCGATGAATTTCCACCAATCTGCCTCGGCCCATCGGTCATATTCGCCATCAGTTTCATGCGAAACGGCAGGGCAATCAACAAAGAGTTCGCTTGGCCAAAGGGCGCTGACTTCTCAACGCTTATTGCCTTTCCGCCAGGACTGAAATTTTTTCAGTACGTCATCATTTGTTGCCGGATAGAGACCAATAATCGTTTCACCGGCCCGCACCTGTTCGACGACAAAATCTTCATAGGCTGTCATTTCGTGGGCTTCCTCAGCAACCTCATCGGCCAGATGCGCCGGAATGATAATCACACTGTCGTCGTCGCCGACGACGATATCTCCGGGGAAGACCGGCGCTTCGCCGCAGCCAATTGGACCGTTGATTTCAATCGCCTCATTGATGGTCAGATTGGTCGGTGAAGATGGCCGTTGGTGATAGGCAGGCATTTCCATTTGGCCAATTTGCATGGCATCGCGGAAGCCACCATCGGTAACGACGCCGGCGGCCCCCCGCATCATCAGTCGGGTGATAAGGATATCGCCCGCCGAGGCAGCTTCGGCCTTGCCACGACTGTCCATGATCAGCACGTGACCCGGTGGGCAGGTTTCGACGGCGTGCCTTTGCGGGTGTTTTGGGTTGCGAAACTCGACCAACTGATTGCGGTCTTCTCGCGCCGGCATATAGCGAAGCGTAAATGCCGGGCCCACCATGTTTTTGCCCTTCGGCGCCACCGGGCGGACATTTTGAACCACCTGATGACGCAACCCGCGCTTGTAAAGCGCTGTTGCCAATGTTGCGACGGATATCTGGCGCAACTTGTCGAGTGTCTCGTCTTTGAGTGTCATGCTGGCTGCTCCAAAATTGACGTCCGCAAGATTCTAAACAACCTGAAAGGATCTAGCCGATCAAGCGCGGCAATGTCAGCGAAATTGCGGGGACGAAAGTAATCAACATCAAAGCCACGAATATCGCCAGATAAAATGGCCAGATGGTGCGCACCGCCTGTTCCATCGGCAGCTTGCCAACGGCACAGCCGACGAACAGGCAGGAGCCCACCGGCGGCGTGCACAGTCCCAGGCCGAGATTGACCAGAAGAATCATGCCGAATTGCATCGGGTCGAGGCCAAGGCTTTGAGCCACAGGCAAAAAGATCGGTGTGCAGATCAGGATCAATGCAGCCATGTCCATGATCATGCCGAGCACCAGCAGCGAGGCGTTGATCATCAGCAGAATGAGAATCGGATTGTCGGTCAGGCCGGTCATAAAGGCGACGGTCAGGTTGGGCACCCGGTAGAATGTCAGCATATAGGCAAATGCACCGGCACAGGCGATCAGGATCATCACCATGGCAGTGGTGCGCACCGATGACATGACGGCGGTAAGGAAGTTCTCCCAGGTGATGCTGCGATAGACAACCAGCGTCACCACAAAGGCGTAGATGGCGCCGAAGGCCCCGGATTCGGTGACGGTGAAGACGCCGGACAGAACGCCGCCGACAATGATAACGGCCGTGAGCAGGCCGGGGATCGCCCCGACAAATCCAATCGCCAATGCTGTCCAGCCGGGAAATTGCTCAGCGCTGTAGCCCCGACGCACCGCGACAACATAAGCAGCGACTGCCAGGCAAATGCACATCAAAACGCCGGGCACCACGCCGGCCAGAAACAGTTTCGAAATGGAAATACCACCGCCGGCGGCGATGGCATAGATGATCATGTTGTGGCTTGGTGGAATGATAATTCCTGCAAGCGACGAGGTAACAGTGACGTTGACCGCATAGTCGGCATCATAGCCTTTTTCCTTCATCACCGGCACCAGTATCGAGCCAAGTGCGGAAATGTCGGCCACGGCCGATCCGGAAATGCCGCCAAACAGCATCGACGAGAAGACATTGACGATCCCCAGACCACCGCGCACAGCGCCCACTGCCGCCTGGGCAAAACGCACCAGCCGCATGGCTATGCCACCATGAAACATCAGTTCGCCAGCGAAAATGAAGAAGGGAATTGCCATCAACGAAAACACGTTGATGCCAGAAATGATCCGCTGAACACCGATCATCAGCGGCAGGCCTTCAAACCAGAAGGCGCCAAGCGCCGAGATGCCCAGCGCGAAGGCCACAGGTACGCCGACCGCAACGCAGAGGGCAAAAATACCAAGCAGAACAAGAAGACCCATAATCAATTCCTATTGAATGGTATCGCTGCGCGCGTCGCGCCCGGCCATCAGACGCAGCAGATGGGCCAGCGAGAATAACAGGATCAGTCCACCGCCGATTGTCAGGGGCAGGGATCGCAGACCCTCTGGAAGCTGGATCAGTGGGATCATTGCGCCCCACTTGAACGCCGTCAGCCGGGCTCCGTAAATCAGCATCAGGATGCCGAAGCCGGCAAGCGCCAAATCGGTGATGATCACAAATACGGTGCGCAGCTTTGAAGGTACGGCGGTACGCAAGGCGGTGACTGACAGATGGGTGCTTTCATGAACACCCACCGCAGCGCCGAAAAATGCAATGGTCATAACCAACAGCAGGGCAACCTGCTCAACCCATGTGGGTGTTGCGTTGAGGACGTAGCGACCGAATACCAGCCAGCCAAAGATCACGGTCAACACAACCAGGGAAACGCCGGTGAGCAATCGACAGGCCGCAGCAATGAAGTCAAGCACCGCATCCATGCGCTTAAGCCAAGCGGGGGGCTGTCTAAGGGTTGATTGCTCGGCCATCACATCTATCCAAAATGGTCGCCCGGCAAATTACCGGGCGACCGATGTCAGCTGATCATTAGTCGGTTGACTGGATCAGTTCAACCAAAGGACGCAGATCGGGATTTGCCGACAGATAGGTCTCATAGACTGGCTTCATAGCAGCCTGGAATGGACCCTTGTCAGCAATGGTGTTGGTTTTGATGCCAGCAGCTTCAACCTTCTTCTGGCTGGCAGCTTCCCGCTCTTCCCAAAGCTGGTTCTGAAGCGCAGCCGATTCCTTTGCCGCAGCCGTAACCGCTGCCTTCATGTCGTCAGACAGGGCATTAAAGGCGTCGGCATTGACGCACACGCATTCAGGGATGATCAGGTGTTGGCTCAAAGAGTAATAGCCGGCAACTTCAAAGTGTCCGGTTGACTCATAGGATGGCCAGTTGTTTTCGGCACCATCAACAACCCCGGTTTTCAGCGCCTGATAAACTTCTGCAAAAGCCATCGGCGATGGGTTGCCGCCGAGCTGCGCAATCATGCCGGAATAGAGATCGTTGTTCATCACACGAACCTTCATGCCGGTCACATCGGCCGGGGCATTGATTGCCTTTGCGCCATTATAGAAGGACCGGGCACCGGCATTATACCAGGCCAGGGGAATCAGACCCTTGGCAGCCATGCCATCGGCAATGGCCTTGCCACCTTCGCCGTCCAGAACCCGGAACATGTGTGGCACGTCCTTGAAGATAAACGGAAGTGAGACAACATTTGCTTCCGCAGCGATCGGGCCGATTGGTCCCAGGTTGAAGTTGCCGATTTCCAGACCGCCAAGGCGAACCTGTTCGATGGCGTCGGGCTGGCTTCCCAAAGTGCCGCCGTGGAACATCTGCAATTTGATTTCGCCACCGGTCTTTTCGGCCAGAAGCTCTGCGAACCTGTCCATCGCGATAGTGTTTGGATAGCCCTCGACATGGATATTCCAACCGCGCCAATCGGCGGCGGTGGCCAGGCCGGTCAACAGCGACAGGGCAGTTGCCGCGCCAAGCAGTTTTGCTGAAAGTTTCTTAATCATAGTTTCCTCCGTTGGATGATGAAGTTGGAATTAAGTAAAGACCGGCTAGTACCGGCCGGAAATCGTCTGGCCTCTCATTGTTGAGCTGAAGGCCTTTGAATTGTGGGAATGATGAACCCTGTTCGACACCGACCCCGTGCAGTGGCGCCCTGGAATTGCGTTTGCAGCGGCTATTAGATTCCTCAGCATCCCACCCTCCCAGCGGCAGCGCCTTTCGCAGATGATGGCCCAACCATCTTCCCGAAAGGGGTCAATCGAAACTCACTAAGTAGAAGACTAGTATACTAGTATTGTCAATAGGCGGTGCTATTTTCCTGCTGAGACCGGTCGCTGAAGGTGCTTAACGCGCTGGAGACATTGCGAAAAAAAGCCCCAAACCACTGGAGATTCTTTTACGCAAGGCGGCGAATCACGCTAATTTATGCGGATGAAAGCAGGGCAAAATGCAACAGATCGCTGCATCATTTGAACGCCGCACGGCTGCTGGTAGCGTGTTTGGGTAGCTGCGGCGAGCATTGCAATTCGTACTTCTGCACTTATTGCTGCGAGACTGTCAGCGATGCTGTTCGACTGATTCAGCCTTCAAATAGCGAACTTCTCACACCCATATATCCGTCCCAGGCGAACCAGTAACTGATATGGCCCGGCATGCGAGCGAATGTCTCACCGGCTGGCCCCGTAAGAACCGTCTCGTCAAAGCGCCACTTTCCTCCGTCTGTCGCGACCAGGCTGTTGGCATCATCACCAGCTTTGAACTTCATTTCCTTGCGTTCATAGGCGCGCACGGTGCGGGTGGCGGAATCGCCAATCAGGACGATATTTGTCAAACCAACCTTGTCGTTGATCACCCGCCCGCCTTCAAACGCTGATATCGGCCAGGCCCGTGCGGCCGCAACATCACGAATGCCGAACACATAATCCTTGCGCTTCAACCGGTTCTCGTCGCGTACAATGGTTGGAAACATCAGATCCGGGCTGGAAAAATAGTCCCGATAGACAACGCCTGATCCATAGTCACGCAGAAAGCCGGTTTTAAGCGACAACACGCTGGTCTGCGGATTGGCCTTGCGCCATTGCGACCAGGACGTAATTACATTGGGACGAATTTTCAGCTTGATGCCCTGGTTGGTCAGCGGCCCGACAACGGGTTCACCGGTAAACTGGTTCCACAGGCTTTTTGTTGCCCGGTCGAACATCAGCTTGTTGGAGCGATAGAGAAATCCCGACGATCCGAAAATCAGCGGCTCCTTACCTTCCTGCAATTGGGTTTCGAAAAGGATGCCCGATCCGCAAAGGGTGCAATAGGCCAGCGCCACAGGAACCCCGCCAATCACATCGTTGAACATTTCATGCCAGCCCATGATCCGCAGCGGATAGGCCCGTTTGTCGCCATTGATGGAGATGCCGAAGACCAAATCATCATCGTTGAGATAGTAGGCCTCATCGGCCTTGATCATGGTTGGCCGGTCGAGGGAGGGAATGCCATCGACCCGCACACCGCCCCAGGTGATTTCCTCAAAGCGGATTTTCATACCACCAGGTGCCGCCTTCCGGGGATTAAAGAATTCCAGAAAACGAGAATCCAGATTGTTGAAATAGCTGAGTTTGAAAACCTGGTAACTGGGATGGGACTGGATTTCCGGATGGGCTTCCTGCCAGAGCATCGCGTCGTGCCAGGTTGGCAGGTCCTCTCCGGTCAGAGTTTTCAGTGCTTCGGCAATATGTTTTGATTCACCGCTCAGTTTCAGCATCAGCACCAGGGTGGAAATCATGTCGGTGCCGCCACGTTCGACAAAATAGTCAACCGCAGCCTGCTTTTCGGCTGGACTGCCAATCAGGCCTTGGATTGCCAGTTGATTGAATGCCTGGACCTCGCCCATTTGTGCTGCGGTTTGAGCGGACGCGGAAATCAAAGACGCTGCGAGCATCATCAACGCAACCAAAGTCAGGCGAATAGTGTTGAACATGGCAATGAATCCAATTGACCGATTCATCCAGTCTAGTGGCGTTTAAGAGGCGGTGAAACGCCTCTCACGGCCATGTGTGCAGAGTTGAGGCTGGCCGATTATCTCAAGGGTTTCTTCGGCGCTACCCAGAATGTTGCCATCCTCCTTGCCTGATGAGTGAAAGACCATGTTCGCCCCATCACACAATATGTTCCTGAGTCGATTTCCCTGCCCATGTTTCCAAGATCAACTCAGTTGCAGGCCTGAATTCGAGCAACTTTGCCGACAATATCTCGAAAAGCGGAAAAATATCGATATTTTTGTTGAATTGCAGGTGATTTTCGAACTAGCTTGTGCGTGCGAACCTTCGCTGATCAACATCGCTGGTGCGGTGTATCGCCCCATTGGCGCAGCGATGCAGTGAAACTGGGAGGAATCAAACATGTTAAAATCTATCAAGTTGGCCGGCGCCGCCATCGCCGCCGCCGCCGCCGCCGCGATGTTCACGACATCGGTAAATGCACAGGAGCTTCGAATTGGAACGGCAAGCCAGGGCGGTGCGTTTTATCCGGTGGGTCAGGCGATCTCCTCGCTGGTCGACAAATATGCCGATGGCCTCACCATGGTTCCCGTTGTAACCCAGGGATCGGTGCAGAATCCCCGTCTGGTAAATACCGGCGAGGTCGATATTGCCATCACCAACAACAATCTGTCGGTTTTGGCGAATAAGGGCGTCGGCCCCTATAAGAAGAGCGGCGCAATGAATCTGCGCGCCATCGGGTCGTTGCATTTCAGCGTGCTGCATATGATGACCCTGGACGGCTCCGATATTAATGGCATTGCCGATCTGAAGGGCAAGCGTGTGGCAGTCGGACCGGCCGGCGGTGGCACCATTCCTTTCACCCGTCAGGTGTTGGGCCTTTATGGGTTGAAGATGGAAGACATAACGCCAAGCTTCCTGTCCTATTCCGACGGCTTCAGCCAGTTGGCAGACGGAAATGTCGATGCTGCATTTGCGCTTAGCGGTTATCCGGCTGGCGCGGTGATGCAGGCGCAGGCCAACAAAAAGTTGAAATATGTTCCGCTGGGCGATGATGTTATGGCGCAGGCGCTGGAGAAATTTCCCAACTATAACAAGGTGGTCATTCCCGCTGACGTTTATAACACGGCAGCAGATGGCACGCTTTTGGGGGTCAACAACATGTTGATCGTTGATGCTGGAATGAGCGACGAGGTTGCCGGCAAACTGGCGGCGGCGGTATATGACCACATGGACGAGTTCCGCGCCGAAAACGCCCATGCCCGTCAGATTCAGCCCGAGCGTTCCCTCAGCCTGAAAATTCCGCTTCATCCTGGAGCCGAGGCATACTTTAAAAAGTAGCCGGCCGCGATTCACACTTACAACACCGGGGCGCGACCCGCCCCGGTGGACAGGCCGAGCATGAACCAAGTGATCGACAAGCTGTTTGAGCGCGGCATCGCCATCGTCGCCTTTGCGATTGGCCTGTTTCACGTCCTCAATGTATCCGGCCTGTTTGTCCTGTCGACGCGTGACGTGCGCATCTTTCATCTGATGATGATGTTGGTACTGCTGTTCATGACCCGCGCGACGCTTGTCAGGCTGGAGAATTCTGCAGCCGACAAACTTCTGCGGATCGGGTTGGTCGGGGTCAGCATCGCCACCTGCCTCTATCTCATGTCCCGCTGGAAGGAGATCGCCTTCAGCGGTGGTGAGACGGTGCCGATGGATGCCTGGATAGGTGTTGTTGCCCTGTTCCTGGTGCTTGAAGCGGCGCGGCGAGGGGTTGGACTGGTGTTGTCGGTCATCTGCCTGATCTTTTTCACCTATCCCTTTTATTCTTCCTACCTGCCCGGGGTTTTGTACGGCCGCGGCTACAGCCTGACACGGATGTCAGAATTTCTGACCACCACCAGCCAGGGAGTCTTCGGCATTCCGCTCGGCGTGTCTTCCACCTACATCATATTGTTTTCCATATACGGCGCTTTCCTGAGCGTCTTCGGGGCGGGGGATTTTTTCTTTAAAATCGCCAGTCGCCTGACTCGCGGCATGTGCGCGGCGGGGGCAAAAACGGCCGTTATCTTCAGTACCCTGCTGGGTATGATCTCCGGTTCCGCCGCCGGTAATGTGGCCGTCACCGGCACATTGACCATTCCGATGATGAAGCGGGAAGGCTATAAGCCGCACCAGGCCGGGGCCATTGAAGCGGTTGTCTCGACGGGCGGACAGATCATGCCGCCGGTGATGGGGGCAGCGGCCTTTATCATGGCGGAGATTGTCGGCACGCCCTATGCCAATGTCATGAAAGTGGCGCTGATGCCGGCGCTGTTGTTCTTCGCGTCGCTGCTGTTCGTTGTGCATCTGACGGCTGCCAGAAGTGGCCTGCAACCGACCGTCGCTGCCGAAGATGACGACGAGCCGACCTGGAAAGTGTTGATCAAGGGTGGCCAGTATATCATTCCCTTCGTCACCCTGATTGCCATGATGTTGAACGGGTACTCGCCGTTCAAGGCGTCATTCTATTCCATTCTTGTCCTGCTCGGCTGCCACGTGGCGTGGAGCCGGCGCATTGGACTGGATGTCCTGACCAAGTCTGCCCAGGCGATTACCGAGGGCGCCAAGGCGGTGATTCCCATCGCCATGGCCTGCGCCGCAGCCGGCATTATCGCCGGCACTTTGGGGATCACCGGACTGGGCTCCAAAATCGCCGGGCTGATTGTCGCCGGATCCGGCGGCATGATATTCGTGGCCCTGCTGCTGACCATGATGACGGCGATCATTCTTGGCATGGGCCTGCCCACCACGGCTGCCTATCTGGTATTGGCAACCGTGGTTGCCCCGGCACTGGCAAAGATGGGCGTGCCTTTGCTGACCGCACATCTGTTTGTTTTTTTCTATGGCTGTGTTTCCACCATTACACCCCCCGTTGCGCTGGCCTCCTATGTGGCCGCCGGGATTGCCAATGCGGACATCAACCGGGTGGGTTGGACCGCTTTTGGCTATGGAATTACCTGCTATATTTTGCCCTTCATGTTCGTGTTCGGCCCCGGTCTGATGCTGACGGGCACCTTGCCCCAGATCATTCTGGCCATTGCCTCTGGTGCAATAGGCGTGTTTGCCATCGCCGCCGCCGTGGTTGGCTATGCCCGTAAGCCCCTGATCCCGTTGCTGCGGATTGCCGCCGCTGCAGCCGGTATGGCGCTGCTGCATCAGGGATGGATGACCGATATTGCTGGGCTTGTGGTTATTGGCCTTCTTTTGTTTTGGGGGCGGCCCGTCGACCCTGAACCTCTCAATTCATAGACACTCAGGAGTATCAAAATGGCTCGAAAAATCAGGCGCGTTGTCACCGGCCACAATCAAAATGGTGTCGCCGAGGTGATCATGGACAGCGAAGCGACCTGCATCCTGCAGCGCCCCAATCGTCCCGGCGTAACGTTGACCAATCTGTGGCAACACGACACGTCACCACCGCCAATGGAAACGAAGGAAGACCCGGTTACCGGCCCTTTGATTCTGCACCCGCCCGAGAATGGCGCAGTGTTCCGTATCGTTCAGTTTGATCCGGAGGATCCGGAAGTTCTTGCCAAGCTGGATGGGCCGACTGCCTTTGCTGAGATGGGTGCGGGGGCCAATGTCGTGGTCGGCGCCCGCCACCCCTTCATGCATCGCACCGACAGCATCGACTATTCAATTGTCCTGACTGGCGAGATTTACATGCTGATGGACGAAGAGGATGTTCTTCTGAAAGCCGGTGACGTTGTCATTCAGCAGGGCACAAATCACGCCTGGTCCAATCGCGGCACCGAACCCTGCCAGATTGCCTTTGTGCTCAATCACGCGATCGACAATCGCGATCAATAGGCAATCAGAGTCGGCTCCGGACCTCAAGTGTGATTGCCGAGGCCTACCGGAGCGGTCAGTCTTCGAAATAGTCTGCGTGCGATTTGCGGATGCCGGCGATCACGTCATCGAGCCGTGACAGGTGGTGGGTGATTGCCTCAATGACCCGCGATTCGTCCCCGGCAATCAACCCTTCCACAATGGTGCGATGATCCTCGATCAATTCCTCCATAGCCGCCGGTTCGGACAGACTCAACATGCACAGCCGGTCAACCTGCGCCTTATTGTCGAGGATCGTTTCAAAAACGAACTCGCTTCCAGCAGCGGCGCATAGGGCGCGATGAAAATCATAATCAAGCGCATGAAAGCGGTCGATATCCTGATCGGCAATGGCCTTTTCCTGAGCTTCCAGCAATCGCTCCAACCGGGCCTGGTGTTTGCCCAGAGGCTTTTGACAGGCACGGCGCAGAATTTCACATTCCACCGCAGTTCGGATGAATCGGGCGCGCAGGATTTTTTCATTTGAAAAGCGGCGCACGATGGTCGCCTTTTGTGGGCGCACCAGCAACAGGCCACGATTGGCAAGGCGGATAAAGGCCTCCCGGACCGGTTGACGGGAAACGTCGAACTGGCGGGCGATCTCCACCTCGGAAATCCGTGTCCCAGGCAGCAAGGTTAGTGAATTTATCTGCCCCAACAGATAGTCAAAAACATCATCCGCGCTGGTTCGTCGTGTTGCCGTGTTGAGCACTTGTTTCTACCTCGTCACCAATTGCTGGGAAGTAATCTACCATACTAGAACGCCAATTGAAAGGCGGCATGATCCATGTCAGGTTATTGTGAAGGACACATTATTGAGTGGAACAAGATGAAAACTGATAGCACTTTCCCGTGGGTTAATGCCGGTGAAGGCGTGCGCAGGCGGGTATTGGCAGAAAATCCCGAAGCGATGACGGTGCAGGTGGAATTTTCAAAAGGTGCCATTGGAGAGCCTCATCACCATGCGCATGTTCAGACAATCTTTGTGGCCTCTGGCAGGTTTGAATTTACGGTAGGCGACAGGGTAGAGCAATATGGCGCGGGAGACAGTTTGGTGATCCCTTCCAACACGCCCCATGGGTGCGTGGCCCTGGAGGACGGCACCCTGATCGATAGTTTTGTGCCCCGTCGCGACGACTTTCTTTGATCGCCAGCAGGGGCTTTGCTGACAAAGTTTAGACACTGGAGGCTGGCCTTGTCGCCGCCGCTCGTCACAAAGTACTTGCCCAGAAATTAATACTAGTATACCAGTTATGTATGCAAAAAACGCAAGCAACATCATTCGATCGGGGGATAGGCGATGGCTGGTAGATTTATAGACAACGTTTGTCAGCCCATCGGAGCGGCTTGGTTTGTTCATGCAATTGGCCAGCGATCAGCCGCCGTGGATCAATGCAATCAACCTTTTCTAATCGTGGTGCCGGAAGCCCGTTAAGGTCGACAAATGACACCATCTACCAACATTGCAAAGCAGGAGAAATTCAAATGAGTTTAGAGGGAAAAACCGCCATCGTCACAGGGGCGGGACGAGATATTGGCCGCGCCTGCGCTGTGCAATTGGCAAAACAGGGAGCCAATGTGGCGCTCAGTTATCATTCCAGCAGCGAAGGCGCAGAAGCTGCCGTGGCCGAGATTAAGGCAGCAGGCGGACAGGCAATCGCCGTGCAGGCTGATCTCAACGCCCAGGCCGCTGTCGACAATCTGGTTGCCAAGACCGTCGAAGCCTTTGGCGCGGTGGACATTTTGGTCAACAATTCCGGCGGCCTGGTGGCGCGTAAGAAAATCTCCGAGATGACGCTGGACCACTGGAACCACGTTATGTCGCTGAATTGCACCAGCACCTTCCTGATGGTTCAGGCCTGCCTGCCGCACATGAAGAGCGGTGCGATTGTCAACATCGCCTCCCAGGCCGGGCGCGATGGCGGTGGCCCCGGTGCAGTGCCTTACGCCACTTCCAAGGGCGCAGTGATGACCATGACCCGTGGCCTGGCCAAGGAACTCGGCCCCGACATCCGCGTCAACGCGCTGTGCCCCGGCATGATTGACACCGATTTCCATAACATCTTCACCAAGCCGGAAGTGCGCAGCCATGTTGCCAATGCCTCACCGGTCAAACGGGAGGGTGTGCCGGATGATGTGGCCAATCTGGTGACTTTCCTTGCTTCCGACGACGCTGCCTTCATCACCGGCGCCAATGTCGACATCAATGGCGGAATGCTGTTCAGCTGAACCTGCAGTGAAGGTCGGGCGGCGAGCATCCAAAAATGGGGGGTGCTGCCGCTTGCGCTCCGCCCGTTTTATGTGTCAGCGGGCAACTCACAGATTACTTTGGGAACGCAGCCATTCGACGACATTGTCGACTGTTCTCGATGCGGATTCTCCGCTGAGCCTGTCGACATAGTAACCGTGGGTGGGCGGAATGGTCTCGTCATAGAGGCGCACCACCCTTCCTTCCCTCAGATCCTGATCAATCAGCGGCAGCCAGCCGACAACTGCACCCTGTCCGTCCGCCGCACCTCGCAGCAATATATTGGCATCTTCAAAGATCGAGCCCCGAAGCGGTGGTGGCGAGGCAATGCCCATGGCGGCAAACCAGTCCAACCAGCCCCAGTGATTGCGTTGATGCAGAATCGGCACCCCCAACAGGTCACGCGGCTCATCAAATGGCCCAAAACGCTCAACGAAATCTTCGCTGGCAATCGCCACCGGGCTGAGTTCCAACAGTTTGATGGCCGTTTCGGGCATGTCGGCCATGCGCTCCCAGCGGATGACGATTTCCGTACTCGCCGGATCCAGCATGCGCGGTTCGTATGACGGCAATACTTCCAGATCGATACCCGGATGGTCGCGCCAGAATTCACTGATCCTTGGCATCAGCCAACGGGCAGTGAAAATCGGGCCGGCGGCAATGCGCACCACCTGACGCTGGCCGCGCCGCGCCCGCGTGACGGCATTTTCCAACAACGAAAATGCCTGCAGCGTTGATTCCGCCAGCCGCCGTCCATCCTCGGTCAATTCAACCTGTCGGCCGATCCGATGAAACAGGGCGGTGCCCAACTGGGTTTCCAGTGTTCGCACATGATGGCTGATTGCCGTCGCTGTGACATGCAAATGCTCCGCCGCGGCGCGGAAACTGTCGAATTTGGCAGCGGCATCAAAGGCCCGAAGGGCTGAAAGGGACGGAAGCATAATAGCCATCTCATGAGTTTTTCTCATCTTTTGTCGAGAAGACTGCTTTTGTAAACAGTTGTCTTCGACGCCATGCTGGGCGCAATGTGAATCAACCTCATGTATCGATGACATCAACCACCCAAAGGCGCGGCCGCAAGGAGCGTTTGAATCAGTCCTCAAAGCCGGACCCCAGTCCACCGGTCTGGTCGGGTGTCAGTGGTGGCCAGTTGAAGCCTTTGACGCCCGATGAAGTCCAGCTCGTTGATGAAGCTGCATTGTCACTTCTGGAGACCCTGGGACTCAGTCAGGCCATCCCCTCAATGGTCGACAAGGTGACAAAGGCGGGTGGACGACTATCCGACGATAATCGATTGCTGTTCCCCCGCGACCTGGTGAAGCGCACATTGGACGAAGCCTTGAACAGCTTTGATCTCTGCGGGCAGCAGGAACGCCATGATCTGCGGATCGAGGACAACCGTGTGCACATGTCGACAGGCGGTGCTGCTCCCGGGATATTTGATCTGGAAACCGGGCAATACCGCGACTCAACGCTGCAGGATCTCTATGATTCTGCACGATTGGTTGATCGCATGGAAAACATCCACCATTTTAGCCGTCCGGTGGTGGCACGCGACGTAGAAGGCAACCAGGCCCTCGATGTCAATACCGCCTATGCCTGCCTGATGGGTACGGCGAAGCACGTTTCCATGTCGATTACCGAACCAGAGAGTGTGCCAGAGATTGCCCGGTTCTGTTATGCCATCGCCGGCGGCGAGCAGGCTTTCCGTGCCCGACCGTTCCTGACCGTAATGGTGTGCCATGTGGTGCCACCGATGCGCTTTGCTGAAGAGGCTTGTGAAGTGCTGGAAGGGGCCGTGCGGGCCGGATTTCCGGTCCAGCTCATCAGCGCCGGTCAGGCCGGCGCCACCAGCCCGGCCACAATTGCCGGATCATTGGTCCAGGCAGTGGCGGAAACACTTGCGGGCTTGGTATTTGCCCGCCTCGTTGACCCGGACGTGAAAGCAATTTTTGCCCCCAAACCCCTGGTGGCAGATTTACGCACCGGTTCGATGTGTGGCGGAGGTGGTGAACAGGCGGTCTTGATGGCAGCAGCGGCGCAGATGGGACGGCACTACAATCTGCCGACATCCTCGATCGCCGGGATTACGGATGCAAAGACACTGGACGCCCAATATGGCGCGGAAAAATGCCTGGCTGTTTCCATGGCCGCCCATGCCGGGTCGAATATCATCACCCAGGCCGCTGGCATGCATGCCAGTCTTCTGGGTATTTCGCTTGAGGCCTATGTCAATGACAACGACATGCTGGGCAACATTTTGCGCAGCGTGCGGGGCGTCGAAGCATCGGCTGAGAACATCGCCGCTGACGTCATTGCAGGCGTTTGCCGTGGCGCCGGGCATTATCTGGGCGAAGTCCATACGTTTGAGCGCATGAAGTGTGACTACTTTTATCCCCATATAGGCGATCGCCGGTCACCCACCGAATGGCAGGAGGGCGGCGCCCAGTCAGTTGGTGATGTTGCCCGCATCAAGACCCGTGAGATACTGGCGAGTCATTATCCTGGCCACATTGATGACGCCCTGGACGCCCGGTTGCGGAATCAGTTCGACATTTGTCTCAGCCGCAAGCAAATCGGCAGGCAGTCATGAATTCCCGGGACCTCAACACCAGGGCCCGTGCTGCGCTGCCAGGTGGCGTCAGCCATCAACTTCGCTATCGCGATCCTCAACCCATTTTCATTGAACGGGCACAGGGTGCGGAGAAATGGGATGAATCCGGTCGCCGGTTTATCGATTTCAAAATGGGCAGCGCCAGTCAGCTTCTGGGGCACGGCCACCCGGCAATTGTCGACGCCATCCGGCGGCAAGCCAGCCAGTCAATCTTCAGTGCCGATTGCCACGAGTTGGAGATAAGGTGGGCCGAATGGGTCAATCAGCTCTACCCTTGCGCCGAGCGAACGCGTTTTACCGCTTCTGGTTCGGAAGCCACCATGCTGGCAATCAGACTGGCGCGGGCCTATTCCGGCAAGGACCGGGTGCTTCGCATTGATGGCCATTACCACGGTTGGCATGACCATGCGATGAAGGGCGCCAGCCCCGGTAGCGAGCAGCCGGCATCGCTGGGAATTCCGTCGGCAATTTCGGACCTGATAGAGGTCTGCCCGGCTAATCCCAAGGCGTTGGAAAGTGCCTTGCAGGACAATGATATAGGAGCCGTTATCCTTGAGGCATCGGGGGCGAATTACGGCTGCGTATCCCTGTCTACCGAGTGTCTGCAGGCGCTGCACGATGTCGTGCGTAAGGCTGGAGCGGTGCTCATTTTCGATGAAATCATCACCGGTTTTCGTTGGGCTCCGGGTGGTCGGCAGGCGCGGGACGACATCGTGCCGGATTTGACCACCCTGTCCAAAGTGCTGACGGGAGGTCTGCCTGGCGGCGGTGTTTGCGGGCGGGCTGACATCATGGAGTTGATGAACAATGGAACCACCCGTGACGGCTTGTCACCGCCCGTCAGTCACAAGGGCACGTTCAACGCCTCACCACTGGTTGCCGCTGCTGCCTGTGCGGCCATGCCGCTGCTGGCAAGCGGTGATGTTCAACATCATGCCGATCGCATGGCGGCCCGCATGCGCGACGGGATGAACGCGGTCTTTTCTCAACTGGGAGTGACCGGCATTGCTTACGGAGACAGTTCAATATTCCATGTTCACTTTGGTCGCTCCGATCTGACCGACCTGACGCCGGCAGAAATCCGCGGCCTGCCCCCGGCACAGGTCAAGGCCTATCGTGACGGCATGTTGAGGCGCGGCGTCGACATGATGGCCTACACGTCGGGTCTCACATCTTCGGCACATACGCCTGAGTTGATAGACGAAACTCTCGTCGCATTCCGCGAGACCCTTGAAGAAATGATAGATCAGGGGGCGCTGCAATGACATTGCCCAGCAGGGCTCGAACGGTCGTCATCGGTGGTGGCGTCATCGGATGTTCAATCGCCTATCATCTGGCACGGGAAGGCCGCAAGGACGTGGTTTTGCTGGAGCGCTCCAAGTTGACTTCCGGCACAACCTGGCACGCCGCCGGTCTGGTGCGTCGGTTGCGTCCCTCGGCAACGCTGACGAAGTTGATCAACTATTCCATCGATCTGTATGGCGACCTGGAGAAGGAAACCGGCCAGGCCACCGGCTGGAAACAGACCGGATCACTGACTTTGGCCACTAATGCCGACCGGCTGACCAATTTAAAGCGGCAGGTTTCGCTTGGCCGGGCCTTTGGGCTGGAAGCTGAAGTGGTCGACGCTAGGCGTGCCGGAGAATTGTGGCCTTTAATCGAGACCGATGACGTGATCGGAGCAGTATGGTCGCCGGCAGATGGGCGGGTGAATCCATCCGATGTGGCGCTTGCCCTGTCAAAAGGCGCAAAATCCCGGGGGGTGCAAATATTTGAAGACTGCGCCGTGACCGGCCTGCAAAAGAAAGCCGGACGCATTTCGGCAGTCGAGATCGACGGCCATTTGATTGAAGCCGAAGAGGTGGTGATTGCCTGCGGTCTGTGGTCGCGCGAAGTCGCCGCCATGGCCGGAGCCCATATGCCGCTCTATGCCTGCGAACATTTTTACATATTGACCAAGCCGTTATCTGAAGTTCAGGCGCTGGGGCCCGGTGCTCATCTGCCGACGCTGAACGATCAGGACGCCTTTCTCTATGCCCGCGACGACGTGGAAGGCTTGCTGGTTGGATGTTTTGAACCCCATGCCAGGGGATTGCCGCTCAACCGTTTACCACGGAATTTCAGCTTCGATCTGCTGGACGAGGACTGGGACCACTTTATGCCGATGATGGAAAATGCACTGCGGCGCATTCCTGCCCTGCACCATGCGGAAGTGCGCATGCTGCTCAATGGCCCAGAAAGCTTCACCCTGGACAGCCAGTTTATGCTGGGAGAAAGCCCACAGGTCCCAGGTCTGTTCTTGATGGGGGGCATGAATTCCACCGGAATTGCACTGGCCGGTGGGGCCGGTCGCGCCATGGCCGAATGGATCATTGCCGGGGAACCGACAATGGAGCTGGCTGAAGCGGATATACGTCGTTTCGGGCCAGAAATGAATGTAATTGGAGCGCTTGAGGCGCGCATACCCGAAGTGCTGGGCCGGCACTATGAAAACCCCTATCCCGGGCGAACCATGGAAACTGCCCGGGGCCAACGGCGCTCACCAATCCATGCCGGACTGCAACAGGCTGGTGCATATTTAGAAGCTCGCAACGGGTGGGAACGGGCGGCTCATTTTGGTGGCGCAGAGACCCACCTGCCGCTCACCTTCGGCGTGCCGCAATGGCGAGAGCAGGTGGGTAAGGAGGTCACGTCCTGCCGCGACCGTGCCGCAATTCTGGACCAGTCCGCCTTTGGCAAAATCATGGTTCAGGGGCCGGACGCAATGGAATTCCTCAATCATCTCTGCGCTGCCGATATGGACATCGCGCAGGGCCGCATTGCCTATTCGCAGATCCTCAATTCCAAGGGCGGCATCGAGTCAGACGTAACGGTTCAGCGCCACGGCGCTGAAACCTATCTGATGGTGGTTGGTGCTGCAGAAATTGTCCGCGACCTTATGCGCATGCGGGATAACAGGGGCGACGCCCGGGTTGAATTCACCGACGTCACCAGCGCCTACGCCATTTTGGGATTGGCCGGAAAGCGTTCTTGTGAAGTCTTGCAAGCCACCAGCAGTTTTTCATTTCCCCATCTCAAGCCGTTCCACTTTGCACCAGTTGAACTTGGCCTCGCCCGAGGTTGGGTTGGCCGATTGAGCTATACCGGTGAAGAGGGCTACGAACTCTATCTGCCCAGCGACCAGGCCATGGCGGCCTATGAGGCCTTGGCTGCTTCTGGAGCACAACCTGCCGGGCTTTACGCCAGCACAAGTCTGCGCATTGAAAGTGGGTTTCGTGCCTTTGGCCATGAGCTGACTCCGGGCACGACACCCCACGAAGCTGGTCTGGAACGCTTTTGCGCATTTGGAACCGGATTTGAAGGCGAAGCAGCCTTGCAGAAACATCAGCCCGCGCGCCGCATCGTGTCGGTTCTCTTTGATGATCCGGCGGCGATCCCGATCCACGATGAACCCATCTATTACAATCAACAGCTTGCCGGACAGATTACCTCTTCAGCATGGAGTTATCGCTTTGGACGCTCCGTTGCCCTGGCCATGGTTGATGCCCCGCTGGAACAGCTGGCCGAAGAAAATGTGGTGGCTGGATTTCAGGTCGAGATCGCCTGCCAGCGATTTGCAGCGCGTGCATCTTTAAGGCCAGCCAAAGAGGCCTTCGCATGAGCGGCACCGAGCGTACAATACAGGTTGCTATAATTGGCGGTGGGATCATGGGAGTCGCCGCACAATTCCAGCTTGCTGAAAATGGCTGGACTGACAGCATCCTGTTTGAAAAGGCCGAACTGACCAGTGGTTCCACCTGGCATGCCGCCGGTCAGATTGCCCACGCAGTCGGCAGCCGCATTGCCGGATGGATCAACAAGACGTCCATTGCCACCTACAAAAAGGTGGAAGCAGAAACCGGTCAGAATATTGGCTGGCATGAAGTTGGAGGTTTCCGCATTGCAACCACAGACGACGAAGTGGACTGGCTGAAGTCGATCATGGGCGTTGGTCGGTTGCTTGATTTACCGATGGAACTCGTCGGGCCGCAAGAGGTGGCGCGGCACAATCCCTTTTATCGTACCGACGATATCAAGGCTGCGATTCAGACCTTTGAAGACGGTCACATCGATCCTTCCGGCGTCACCATGGCTCTGGCTGCGGCCAGCCGACGACGTGGCGCAAAAATCGAGCGCCATAACCGCGTATTAGGTGCATCGCGCAGGGGGGATATGTGGTTGCTGCGCACTGCAAAGGGTGACGTGCTGGCCGAACATGTGGTGATCGCTGCCGGCTCCTATGCCAATCAGGTTGGCCAGTGGTTCGGCTTGCGCATCCCCAGCGTCTCCTGTCTGCATCATTACCTGGTCACCGATACGGTTGCTGAGTTTGCTGGTCGCGACGAATTGCCGGTCATGCGCGACAATGCCTTTGGCGGCTATATCCGCCAGGAACAACAGTCCGGACTTATCGGCATTTACGAAGGCCACACCTGCCCGACGGTTTGGCAGATGCCTCAGGGCGCGCCCTGGCAGGCAGAAAACGAGCTGTTCGAAGCCGACTTCGAGTCGATCGGCGATTTCCTGATGATCGCGATGGAGAAAATGCCGATCCTGGCAAATCTGGGCATCAAACGCACAGTGCGCGGTGCCATCACCCATACGCCGGACGGTGGCATGCTGGTTGGACCATCCGGGGCGCCCAATGTCTGGCTATCCTGCGGCTCCTCCATCGGCCTCGCCTGGGGCGGTGGAGCCGGCAAGGTGCTGGCCGACTGGATGGTGCACGGTGAAAGCGAGATCAATACCCGTTCAATGGATCCCCGACGTTACGGCGATTTTGCCACCGACACCTATATCGTTGAGCGCACCAAGGATGAATTCATGCGCCGCCACGATACCCCGTGCCCGGGCAAGCAATTTGACAGTCTGCGCCCGGTCAGGCGGCACCCCCTGTATGACCGTCTTGCTGCCAAGGGTGCGGTGTTTGGTGAAATCGCCGGTTGGGAACGTCCACGCTATTTTGCCGAGCCTGGTCACGCGGAATCCATCGGCTGGGGGCATCAGCCCTGGCACGCGCTGGCGTCAAAAGAAGCCAAGGCCACACGCGCCGGGGCAGGGGTCATCGACCTGTGCGCCTTCGCTCAGTTCGAAATCACCGGACGGGATGCCGGCCAATTGCTGGATCGTCTGTCGGCCAATCGCATCCCACGGCGCGACGGTCGCATCAGCCTCAATCACCTGCTCACCGAGAAGGGCCGGTTTGAAACAGAGATCACCATCTGGCGCATTTCTCAGGACCGCTATTTCACCGGATCCGCCATCGCCCGCGCTAATCCGGATTTTGACTGGATAAAATCTCATATCCAGCCCGGTGAAGATGTGCAGATGGTCAACCGTTCTGATGACTGGGGCATGCTTGCCCTTTCCGGGCCGGCGGCCCGTGGGATCCTTGCAGAACTGACACAGGCGGACTTGTCGAACGCGTCATTTCCCTGGTTGTCTGGCAGGGAAATCACCATTGCCGGCATTCCCTGCTATGGGTTGCGGGTTTCCTTTGTCGGCGAGCTTGGGTGGGAATTGCATGCGCCGCTGGATCAGATTGCAGGTCTCTATGACGCGCTGTTTGCAGTCGGGCAGTCGTTTGGGCTGATCGATCTGGGTTCCTATGCCTTCAATGGCATGCGCATGGAAAAAGCCTATCGGGCATCCGGTGAACTGACCAGCGATATTGGCCCCTTTGATGTGGGCCTTGAGCGATTTGTCGTCACCGAAGATCGAAACTTTATTGGCAAGGGCGCCCTGTTGGCGCGGTCTCCGCAATGGCAGTTGCTCTATGCCGAATTGCATGCCGATGACGTCGATATTCACGGTGGAGAACCTGTCCTGCTGCAGGGGCATCCGGTCGGTCTGACAACCTCCGGAGGATACGGTTACACCATTGGCAAATCCCTGGGCTGGCTTTTTGTCAAGAAAGCAACACCAACCGAGGGGCTGTCGGTGCAAATCCTGAATCGGGAAATTCCGGTTACTGTGCACGCACAAGCCCTGTTTGATCCGCAAAATCTGCGGCCACGATCTGAGGAGTAGAAAATGGAAACCATCAACGGAGGCGAAGCCGCCTATCGGGTGTTGAAAGCCAATGGCATTGACACAGTGTTCGGCCTGTTGGGCGGCTCGATGCTGGAACTCTATGACGCCATGTATCTGGATGGCGGTATTTCCTATGTTGGTGCGCGTGATGAACGTGCCGCCGGACACATGGCCGATGCCTGGGCCCGGATGACCGGTAAGCCGGGAGTTGTTCTGGGCGCACAGGCCGGACCCGGCGTGGTCAATATCGTGACGGCAGTGGCCGAAGCCCAACTGGCCTATTCGCCGCTGGTTGTGATAGCCGGGGCCATTACAAGGGCGGATCTCGCCAAGGACACGTTTCAGGAAGTAGACCAGGTGGCGTTGTTTGCGCCCATCTGCAAGCGTTCGGTGCTGGTTACCGATCCATCACGTCTGGCACCGATGCTGGAAGATGCAATTCGGCTGGCAAATTCAGGCAGGCGGGGTCCAGTGGTTCTGCATGTGCCCCGCGATCTGTTTTCCGCAAAGGTGGCGAGCATTGATCCAAAGCCGCTCAACATTGCCCGACCCGGTCCTGCAGCGGCGCAGCACATTGCTGCGATTGCAGACATGTTGTCCAAGGCAAGCCGGCCGGTCCTATTTGCCGGTGCAGGTTTCAAATGGGGTGCCGGCCGCGATGCCCTGACCGCACTGGCGGAAAGACTGGAAGTGCCTGTCGTCGCCTCCACCGGCCACGCGGACATAATGGCCCACGGTCACCCCTGGTTTGCCGGACAGGCCGGTCCGCGCGGAAACCTGGTCGCCTCGGGCCTGACCAGAGATGCCGATGTCATGGTGGTTCTTGGTGCAAGGTTGGGATTTAACTCAACCTTTCACTCAAATGACTATGTCGGTGCGGAGACCCGCATCGCCCATGTTGACATCGAGGCATCGGCCGTCGGTCGTTACTTCCCGGCAGAAATTGCGGCCCAGGGCGATGCAAGGCTGACAGCGGTGGAATTGCTGGATGCGGTGGAGAGACCGGATTGCGACGATTGGCGTGATCGGTTTCAGCGCGACATGGATGCGTTGAGAGCCGAGCGGCAAAGGGAGGCGCAAATTGACAGCCTTCCCCTGCATCCAAGACGGGCGCTTGCTGAAATCAGGACGACGCTTCCCAACAATGCAATAGTCACCCTTGATACCGGCAATACCTGTCTGCAGGCGGCAGACCGGTTGGCGCATTATCAGCCGATGTCGTTGATCACACCCCTGGATTTCGGGCTGGTCGGCTTTGGACTGGCGGCCGCCATCGGTGCGAAGGCAGCAGCGCCAGATCGCCCGGTTGTTGCCATCATGGGAGATGGCGCTATCGGCTACACGCTGATCGAGATACAAACTGCGGTGTCGCACAATCTGCCGGTGATCATCATCGTGCTCGACAACGAAGCCTGGGGCGCGGAAAAAGCCTATCAGGAGGAATTTTATGGCGGCCGTCTGCTGGGGGCTGAAATCACCTCCCCCCGTTTCGATGAATTCGCCATATCCTGTGGCGGCGATGGCATCTGGGTCGACGGTCCCGGCGATGTGGCACCGGTATTGGAAAAAGCTTTTGCCAGTGGCAGAACCACCGTCATTCAGGGCAAGATCGATCCCGCCGCTCTGATGACATTGCGCAAGGATCTGTTCACGTCAGATGATTAAATCAGACCGATTCCACTTCCTCGAAATGCGATGAAGATGCGAAACTGAACTTTGATTTTCCGCCAAATCTGAGCCCCCTATTGTTTTGTTCATACCCATCCCAGAGATGCCATTCAGTTTGAAATGGACCGCATGGGAACGTGAGGATTTTACCAGGATCAAGTAATGATTCAGCGCTGCTGTGCCCGCAAAAACTCTGCGATTTCCGACCGTTTGCAAGCAGAATTGCCGCGATTTGGAAGTGAAAGACTCTGATAAAATTGGCAAAAAAAGGGATGTTGAATCAAAAAATGATGCAAAATTTTGATAGAATTATCAATATTAATTCCTAAATCAAAATTTATTTAAAGAATAGTCAAAGTTATATTTAAATTAAGATATTTTAATGTCACATTAGTGATAGTTATTTATGAGTTTGCTTGTGATCATTGGATTAATAGATTGACTCGCGGCTAATTTCGTAGTGCCATTAGGTGCGGGGCACCAAAAATTACTTGCAGTTTCAGGCAGACGCTTGGCAGCGGGAGGTTGGTGATGAGGGTTAGCGTTCAGGGCATTTGCTCGATTTTGTCCCATGAGGGAGTCATCCTGTCGACTTACGATGACGGCGGTGGCGTTTTGACGATCGGCGCAGGACACACAGCCATGGCCGGTCCGCCGATCCCTGTTTCAGGCATGAAGATATCGTTGCCGGAGGCCTTCAACATTTTTCGCCGGGACCTGGGCAAATATGAACAACAGGTCATCGATGCGATCCACGTTCCGCTGTCGCAGCATCAGTTTGACGCGCTTGTCTCCTGGCATTTCAACACCGGTCGGATCAACAATTCCACGCTCAGCGATAAGCTCAATGACAGCGACTACGACGGTGCAGCCAAGGAGTTCGCGCGCTGGAAAAAGGACAATGGCAAAGTTGTTCAGGGGCTGGTCAATCGCCGCAAGGCGGAAACCGCGATATTCGTGTCCGGTTCCTACGGGGATAGCACCGTAAATGTCAGGTCGACGAAAGGCGGCAAGGTCACCGCCATGGATAGCGCTGAAATCGTCCAGGCGATGACGGGGGCGCCGACCAGCGAAGAAGACCAGTCAACGCAGGAACTGCTGAGGAATCCAAATTCGAGATTACTGCCGAAATTCCGTCCCCAACAAACCGCGGAAACGAGTCTTGCGGCGCTGCAAAAATTTGAAAAACTGATCCCCGGGGGACGCCGGGATGACCAGGTCAAATTGTTGGCAGTCAGAGGCTATTATACCGATACTTTGGGCAAAGTTGGTCAGAATGATCGGGGGCTTTATGATGATGCAATATTCGTCATTGAGCCCAATGGTGTTCACAGTTTCAACGGCAATACTGACCCATCGGTTTTTCGAAAAGGCATTGCCAAGCTGAAGGCCCCTCAGGCGGTTCGTTATATTCCAGGCCCCCACGGCTTCAAACGCAAGAACGGCCCCTATCCGGCGTTCCGCCAGAATTCATCCTGTGTGGTGACCCGGGACCAAAAGGGCGATGACAAGGGCATTTTCTGGATAAATCTGCATCGCGGCGGGGTCACGCAAACCTCCAGCGCGGGCTGCCAGACCGTCCCGCCCCACCAGTGGGACGAGTTCCGGACTCTGATCAACAACCTGTTGGATCAATACAATCAAAACACGTTTTATTACGTGCTGATCGACGAGGATGACGTGCCTGAGGTTGTTCCGGCACAGCCAGATGCGTCCACGGTAATTCACGAACACAGCGACAAGGATAAGATCATGTCAGACAGCAGACAGAAGGAACTTTTGGAAGTTGTAACAACAATTGTTCAGTTGAGCGACAGGATCCGACAATTGCGAAATGGCAAATCGGAAGGTGCAGCGGACAGCCCCTCCGACAAAAAGACCGATGTGGATGATGTGTTGAAGTCGCTGTTGGGCACGCTGACCGGGGAACCGGTAAATCCGCCAAAACCAGAACCTCAACCCGAAGAACTCACACCGGTTAATGCGGCTTTGGGGGACACTATCGGTCGTGCTCTGGACGGAAGAAAAACCGGGCTGGGCATTATAGGCCTGCTGGGTGCAACAGTATTGCCCATATTCTTTCCACAACTTGAACCGGCGGTTGCGGCCGCAAAAAGCGTTATCGGCGCAGTCGGTGATGCCGGTGCTGGAACTGACGGGATGACAACAGGCCAGTCGATCATAGCAGCGGCAAAGCCGTTGTTTATTTCGCTGACCGGCTGGGGTGGACTGGGTAAAATTGAAAAATGGATCAATAAGATAAAGGGCTAGACCTCTTCAGGTTTAGCCCGGGGGCAGAAACCACCCCGAAAAGCGGATTGGATCACCAGGATGAAGATCATTGCGATAGGCCTTTGGAAATGGCTCAGCATATTGTTCATGATCCCTGTTGGAATCATCCTCATTCTGACCATTGGCCAGCTTTGGCGCGCTGCCGGTTGGGTGTGGAGATTTGTCGGACCATCCAGGTTCAGTGCCTTTACAATATTGATCGGCGGTGTGCTTTTGCTGCTTACCGCGCAGGGAAAAGAACTGACCGCGGACGTGGGCAACGCCACCTCGGCTCCATTCATATTGCTCCTTGTTGCGGTGATCTGGCTTTCCATTCAGGCTTGGTACTGGGCCCGTACGACACTCGTTCTCAGCGAAAGTGAGCGAAATGCCAGCATATTGGCCAGTCTACGCGACAAGTCCTCGGGCGAAGATCGCAGTTGGAGCGACCGGAACTGGAAGACCTGGTTGCCTGATGCCTATCTGCTGGTGCTTGTATTGGCCGTTTGGTATGGCCTCTATTCCCGCGGTGATTTGGGCTATCTGGGAATTGCATTTCTTCTGGGGTCAATCTGTCTGGCTCTGGTGTTTTTCCGTGATCGATCCCGTGTGCCGATCGACGTTTTATCGGAACATAGTGGCGTGGCTGACTTGAGCGATGCTGAAAAGGCCCGCCATGAATACCTAAAAGCAGAGCGTCGCCGCCGCTCAGCTCTTGTCTGGAAGCTGCACTTACCTCGGCTTTATGCAGTGATCCCGTTTGCTGTTGCCTGTGCCGCACTTTGGATGCAGGGCCATACCCATCTGATCATATTTGTTTTGGTCGCCGCCGTGATCACTCTTGCTTTGATCGTGATGCGGCGAAGCATAGTAAGCAAACTGGCCAGCAGGCTCCCCCAATTCGCCAAATATACATCGGCATCCGCAACAGCTCATCCCGGCGTTGAATATGCTCTGTTCAAGACGCCACTGGCCAATGTGATAATGTTCTTCGTGTCCATCGGTCTGGCTCTGGTGATGGCATTTGTATTTGTGGCCGATCCATTGACCTACGGACAGATTTTTGGAGCAGCGGCAATTGCGTTTTTTGCCTTCAGCGCCATCATACCGATTGGCAGCGGTTTGATCTGGGCTTCAAATCGAATCGGCTTCCCATTGCTGTCGACACTGTTGCTGGCGGCCATCGTTTTCAGTCTGTTTAACGACAATCATGTGGTGCAAACCTTCAAGGAGGAGACAAAGCCGTCGGCCAGGTTGTCTGTCAAACAGGCCCTGGAAAAGTGGTTACAAGCTAATCCCGAGCGCGCCGATGGAAAACCTACACCGTTGGTGTTGGTTTCGACAGCAGGCGGCGGATTGCGCGCAGCCTACTGGACAGCCACCGTGCTTGGCCGATTGCAGGATTCCTGCTCGGCATTTTCCAGCAACACGTTCTCCATCAGCGCTGTATCTGGTGGCTCCGTCGGTGCCTCGGTGTTTGCAGCTAGGATGACAACGCAACAACCCGAAACCCTGTCCGACTGCGGACAAGAACTTAGGTTCGGCACCATTTCCGAATTTGCCACCCAGGCGCTCAGCAAGGATTTTCTGGGGCCCACGGTCGCCTCGCTATTGTTTTCTGACCTGCTGCAGAGGTTTTCACCGAAAGCTTGGTTTGAAAGCCGCGGACATGTGCTTGCAGACAGCTGGTCGGATGCCTGGAGCAAAACCTGCGCATCTGACGATGGCTGCAGAACGTCCGCAGACTTGCTGGACCAGCCGTTCCTGGACTTTGCTCCCAAGGCCAATTCCTACAGCTGGCAACCGGCCCTGTTTCTAAACGCGACCCATCAGGAAAGCGGCAAACGACTTATCGCCGGTCATCTGAAGGTCACCCGCGACGTATTTTTCGACGCCTATGACAGTCACCAGGTTCTAAAACGCGATATTGCGCTGAAGACCGCCGCTCTAAACAGCGCACGCTTTACCTACGTGTCACCTCCAGGTCTCCTCCTTGACCCTGATCACAAGTCGATGGGACACGTTTTGGATGGCGGATATTTTGAGAATAACGGCGCTATCACGACCGCGGAAATCTTGCTGAAACTTGTCGAGCTTCTGGGTAATTCCGACCGCCGCGTCAGGCCGATCATTATTCAGATCACCAGCGATCCAGGATTGGGTGCAGATGACTATCCGGATCTCCCCGACAATGGCGACAACAATTTTTTACCACTTAATCAGCAAGCTCAATCCTGGGGGAATGAAGTTCTGGGACCGATCAGGGGGATATTAAAAACGCGCAGCGCTCGCGGTGTGCTGGCAGCCAAAACGACTGCTGAGATTACTCAATTGTTGAGCGACAGGCCTGATTGGGTCAAATCGGTTTCAGAGCCGGTATTTGCCCATTTCGAAATGTGCGTCTCTTCAGACTCAGACCCGAAACCACCGCTTGGCTGGGCCATGTCGGAGGCTTCCCGGCAGCAGATCAAGGACATGGTCAATCCGGTATCCGATACATGCGACAATGCTGCACAATTTTCAAAAGTCCTGGCCGCTCTCAACCAGGGGGGCGATCAATGAGCGTCTCTGACGACAGCCAGTCTGCAAAAATCATCCAGACAGCCGCAGCAACAGCGTGGTCCATCTGAGAAATCTCTCCCACCAGGAGCGGAAGCAGGCCAGCAGTGTTGTTCCGCAACTGGGACCGTTTCAGACTGATCGCAGCCTCTGGACTAGGTTTTGCCTCGTTGTGGCTGACATTGATCATTTCCTGACGGGAGCCAGGGATCAGATTTTTGCTGATTTTGCCAATTGCTCGTCCAACGAGCGCTGATAGGCGTCCCGTTTTGCTTTGTCGAGCTTTGCCCGTTTTGCATAATAGATGAAGCCCAGAGCCCGACGCGAACGGCTCTGGGAGCGATTGGCGCCAGCCCAGTGAATGGTCTTTGCATGATGCATTAAAAAAGTTCCTGCCTGACCGGGAAAAGCCACGGTGTTGGCCTCGTCTTCTTTTGTTCCGAAATCTGTCATGCCCTGGGAAAATCCAAGCACCCCGGTTTTGCCATGCGGCCGAAATTCTGCCCGCTTGTGCGAGCCGCGCACATAGTGGATGCAGCCATTTTCGTGGTCCACATCTTCAAGAGCCAACCACCCCGTAACCGCTTCGCAGGGTGTGAGGTGAAAATAATAGCCGTCCTGGTGAGGTGGCGTGGCCTGTCCAATACCAGCGGGCTTGTTGAAATATTGCATGTTCACAGGCACCACCTCGTCCTGCAGAACTTGCTCGGCAATCTTGTGGACTATGCCGTTGAGCATCAGATCATTGAAATAGGGGTCGTATTCATACATGCGCTGCAATTGCTTCAGGCTGGTCTTGTCCGATTTGTCTTCATAATAGACCTGAGTATCCGGCATGGTCGGCACCACATCGCGGATAAAGCGCGCAACCTGTTCATTTAGCTCATTCATTTCTGAACGGGTAAACAAGGGATCAATGCATACATAACCGTCCCGCTGAAACTGGATGAGATTATCCTGAGACTGTCGATCTTGGATTGCGTCTTGCATCGTCTATTCCCACTGCATTGAACCGGGTTGATAGCTCAATCTCTACAGGAGAATGGTGCCGTGCAAAATTGCGGAGAATGGCCAAAAACTAGGAATACCGATGAAATTGACCAAACAATTTGCTACTTTTCTTCGATAATGAGTGATGAAGAGCTAACCATTCTACGCCAGGAATCTGGACGTTTCGACCGGCGGCATTTAATTGGGCCGGCGAAATGGGCTCATGTGGACCTGCTTTGGATACATTCCGGGCAAGTGCAACTGAAGATGGGCACAGCGCGGCAATCACTGCATCTTGCAGCACCGGCAGGCCTGTTGATTCTGCCGCATACGGCGTTTGAAGGGCATGCGATTTCGTCCAGTGCGGCGGCCTCCATTTGTCATTTTGAACGTGCCGACCACCCCCTGTTGCAATTATCCTCGGGCTTTGTCCTGCCAGATTGGGACAGCACCTTTCACCTGCAGAACCTGATCAATTTATCCTTGGACTATGCCGAAGGTGGCGTTCAGGAGGCGATCAGGAACCGTCTGCTGCTGGCAATTCTGGATTGCTTCTCCATTACATCGATCGACATCACTGCTCCAATCAAATCGTTTGAGCCCAACAGTCGCCTTACCCGGGCTTGGCGTCAGGCCAGAGGCAACTTGTCGATGATCCGGGATCTGACCGATGTGGCCGCGGTAATTGATCTGTCTGAAAGCACCTTCCGCGCGCTGCACAAACAGCAATATGACCAGCCGGCGGGGCAATATCTTCGCGAACTGAGATTGGCCGAGGCGGAGCGATTGCTGGCCACGACCGGCGATACGGTGTCGAGCATCTCGGCAGCGGTTGGCTATGCCCAGCCGGAAAGTTTTTCGCATGCCTTTTCAACATCGCGAGGGCGCAGCCCGGCAGCCTATCGACGCTGGTGCAAGCGTTTTGCGTGAAGGAGTTTGAAACGCGGCGTGAAAGATCCTAGCTCTGGGCAAGACATCTGAAACCAAGATTGCCGATCATAATGTACAGGCCGTCGGAATCTGGCACGAAGGCGGTCATTGCCTATTCCCAGCCTTCAACAAATCCGCGGTCTCCCGGAACAATGCCGAGTTCCTCACGCAGCGACAGGCATTGCTCCTGAAACTCTTTTAGACGCGCCTTCAATCCTTCAAATTCGTCATCAAGGGGTGGCTTGCCCGGTTTTGTCAGGCAGACAAGTTCATCTGGGTCACTTTCCAGATCATAGGCCTCATCGCCATTGTCGGGATCTTCAATATAGGTCCGACGGGCTGTTCTGATGCCATGGGTCAGGCTCGCATGGCGCCCGGCTTCCGGCATGCCGGAGGGCCAGCTGGTTTTGATATATCCGTGATAATCACCGATCTGAGCGAAGACTTCCCCTCGAATCGGCTGTTGATGCCCGCTGCGGACCCATTCCAGCAAATCTTTGCCCTGATTGGTGGGGGGATTGATTCCGGCCATGGCGAGAATGGTGGGAAACAGATCAACCGTGCTGACCAAATCTGCAATACGGCGCGGTCCCGGCTCTTCAGCCCCCTTGGGGGGCACGATGATCAGCGGCACATGCAGCAGGCATTTGTAGAGCGATTCCGACTTGTTGAAGAGGCCCTTGTCCCCGGTATAGTCGCCATGATCCGAGCCCAGTATGATCCAGGTATTTTCGAGCTTCCCGGCATCATCAAGAGCCTGGTAAATACGTGCCATTTCATCATCAATATAGCGGCACATGCCATAATAAATGGCCAGGACCTTGCGATAGTCATCGTCAGTAGCCTTGTCAGTGCCGACTTGCTGGCGGGCCGTTTGATGCCAATCCGGCAACTCCTCCAGATCACCGGTTTGCGGCAGTGCCAGATCGTCAGGATTGAACATCGTGTCATAGGGTTTTGGCACGAAATAGGGTGGATGGGGATCGTCGTAGCACATGTGAAGAAACAAGGGTTTGTCACTTTTTTCGGCCTGCTCCATCATCCGCAGCATTCGGTCGGTCAGCAGTGCGGAATTGCCCTGGCTGGCATCCACATCAATGCTGCCCGAGGACCAGGCGACATCCTTGCGACCGGACCGAATGTGATCCATCCAGCTGTTGAACAGCGGTCCACGCTCATGCATCGGCGACTGTTCGTGCCATCCACGATGCAGGTTGCGCTCCGGCTCATAATGTCCGGCGGCGGCGGTATAATAACCCGCCGCCTGCATCAATTCAGCAAGTTGGGGCAGGTTATGAGGCGCGCGGTTTTGGTGGCAGGTGACCTGGTGGACCTGAGGGAACATGCCTGTATGCACAGAGGCGCGTGATGGTGTGCAGATAGGTGCGGCAGCGTAAGCTTCATCAAAAACCCACCCCTGCTCGGCCAGACTGTCGCAAAAGGGCAGAGAAATATCTTCATTGCCCATAAAACTCATGGCGGCGGTCTTCGCCTGATCGAACATCAGATAAACGATGTTGGGTGCAACCAATCTGGCCTCCTGGGAATAGGGTCGGTTTCTTAGTGCCGGTGGAAATCAGCCGGTCAGGCCATGCTGATCCATCCAGTCCTCCAGCAATGCAATTGATTCAGGCGAGGGCGGGCTGAAGGGCCGTCTGCACGGGCCCACCGGAACGCCCAACCGGTTCATGGCGTGTTTCAGCCCGGGGAGAACACCAGTTTTGAACAAAATGGCGATCAGGTCATTGGCCTTGCGCTGCAATTGTCGGGCAGTATCGATATCTCCCTCGGCAACGGCTTTTTGGATGCCAACATAGACATCGCCGATCAGATTATAGGTACTGCCAATGCCGCCATCTGTCCCCATGGCAGCCGCGCCTAGAAACATTTCATCTGTGCCGAAATAAAAGGACTTGTTAGCGGCGGCTTTGCGCAGTTCTTCAAACTGAAACAGATCCTGGGCGGTAAATTTGACACCGGCAATGCGATCATCACCGAGCAGGTCCAGAAGCCCTTCTGTTGGAATATCGATGCCGCTGAGCGCCGGAATATTGTAGATAATCAGCGGTAGGTCCGCGGCATCAACAATGGCCTTATAATAGTCGGCGATGTCGGAATAGGTGTGTTTGTAGTAGAAGGGCGGCACCGCTGACAGAGCATGGAATCCCTTCTGTTCGGCCAGTTTTGCCAGACTGACCGCTTCGTCGGTGGATGCAGAGCCCACATGGGCAATCAAGGTGCATTTGTCGCGGGCATAATCCCCCAGCTCGGACAGCAGCGCGGCCCGTTCATCACGGCTTTGAAGAACGCTTTCACCGGTGCTGCCGCTGGCATACAGACCGTCAACTCCGTTTGAAAGAACATAATCCACAAGGGGTGCGACGCCTTTGGTTGATACAGATCCATCGTCGTTAAAAGGCGTCAACATGGCCGCAAAAATGGAGCCCGATATCGTCATTACCCTGTCCTTACCCGATGTTAGCAGACTGCCCGTCGGGTTCAGAAATACACAGACCAAAGGGCGTTGTCGCTAGAAACTTTCTCAAATTGGTATTCGATAACAGAGTTTTGGTCAACCAAAAATAAAAAAGTAGACACCAAAACTATTTTATGCTTTCGTAAATGCGAGGAATGGGAGATTCTTGCATGGCTTCACGCTATTCAGCATCAGATATCGCCAAGAAACTGGCTGCCGACGTGCATTCTGGAAAAATTCGTCCAGATGACATGTTTCCCCCGGAGCGGGAAATTTGTGAGCAATATGGTGTCGGGCGAAATGTCATCCGCGAGGCGATGACTATTTTGCAAGGCATGGGTCTTGCTGATCTGTCGAAGGGCAAACGGCCACGCGCAGTTGCACCGACCCTTGGCAAGATCATGGAAGGCGTCGGCGATGCGGCACACTATTTCTTTTCAGGAGCAGAAGGTCTTGCCCATCTGGAACAGGCACGGCTGTTCCTGGAAACCAGCGTGTTGCGCTACGCGGTGGTGCACGCCACCAACGCCCAGATTGCCAAGCTGGTTGAAGCCATCGAGCTTTGTGAAGCCAATCTGGACAATGTGGAAGGTTTCCGCGAAGCGGATGTTCAGTTTCACGCCGTGCTGGCAGACATCCCCGGCAATCCGATTTTCGGCGCATTGCAAGACACATTTGTTGGCCGGTTGATGAAGAACCGGGCGATATTGCCGGACTTCCGTGAGAGAAATCGCGCCAGCAATGACGAGCATCGGCAGATCGTGTCAGCGATTCTCGACAAGGACGCCGACAGGGCTGTGGAAGTACTCACCACCCATCTCACCCGAAATTTTGGAACCTATTTCCGGCTCTCTTTCGAGCACAAGACGGAAGCCGGGGCGAAACTCAATGGATAATATTGGAGGAATGATAATGAAAAAGTTTCTAGGAATGGCACTGGCGACCGCCGTGTCGCTCTCGACGACCTATGCCTGGGCGGACCGGGCCAACCAATTGTCGGACGAGCGCGTTCGCCAGGCAATCGCTTACGCCATCGACATGGATACGATTGTAGAAACTCTGTTTGAAGGCAAAGCCATCGTTGCAGATTCGATGATCCCCAATGGCGGCTACAAGGCAGAAGGTCTGGAGCGCTATGGCTACAACCCCGATAAGGCGCGGGCCTTGCTGAAAGATGCGGGTTGGGACGACAGTCAGGTCCTCGACGTTGTTTATTATTACGGTGACCAGCTGACCGCTGACCTGATGGTGGCGATGCAGGCCTATCTCGGTGATGTTGGCATCAAGATGACCTATCGCAAACTGGAAGGCGACGTTGGCGGACAGCTGAATGCGCTTCCCGAAGCCGGGTCAGACACCAGCGCAGTTGTCTGGGATATTGCTTATGGAGCCAAGGCGGCTCTGGCACTGCAGGAATACTATAACGGCTATCTGTCCGGTAAGAGCTCCTACACCCCCGGCGATCCGAAGCGGGATGGACTGGTTGCCCGCATCAACGGTACCGTTGATGTTGCCAAGCAAAAAGAGGCGTTTAAGGATTTCGAACGCTTCGAGAACAAGGTTCTTTCTGACATTCCGCTCTATTACCAGCAGCTGTTTATCTATGAAAGCAACCGGTTGAGCCGCAATGGCGGGCAATATGGCAATGATCAGTTCAATTATGACTGGAACATCGTCAACTGGACCGCAGAGCCCGATGCCAATGGCAAGAAGGTGCTCTACACCAACACGGCACCGAGCCAGTTCTTTGACCATCCATGGCTGAACCCGGGAATTTATGTGTTTTCCAAAATTGGCCTGGACCATCTGCTGACCGCCGATGGATCTTTGGCACCTGCAGGTGGCCAGCTGGCGGAAAGCTATTCCGTGTCGGCTGATGGCATGAGCGTGACATTTGATCTGCGCGATGGTCTGACCTGGCATGATGGCAAGCCGCTGACCGCCGATGATGTCACCTGGTCAATTGAAACAGCCAAGACCATTCCCGGCATTAACGGTGTCTTTGCCAACACCTTCGATTCGATCAAGGACATGTCGGTAGATGGAGACAAGATCACCATCAACTTCTCAACCCTTGATCCGAATATGTTGCTGACATTCAGCCAGTTCGCACCGCTGCCCAAGCATCTGCTTGACGGTGTCAATCCTGCTGAGTTCCAGCAACATCCATTCTGGCAGAACCCGGTCGGTTCCGGCCCGTTCAAGATCGCTGAAGTTCAGATGAACGACTTTGTCCGCTTCGTGCCGTTTGAAAACTATCACGGTGGCGTTGCCAAGGTTGAAGAGATCGTGGCTTTCCCAAGCGGCGAGAATGACGGCAATGTCATCAAGAACGCTTCGGCAAAACGCCTGGACTTCGGCTTCACCAAATCGGTGGCGGATGTGAAGTCCCTGGAAGAGATGGATCACATGCGGGTTATCCCGGCTGATATCCCCTATACCCGCTCACTGCGGGTCAACAAATTTGCGAAGATTTCTGAGTAATCCTCCCGAAGACCGTCACGGCCCCAAAGGTGTCACCAATCACCACCGGGGCCGTGACCCCCAGCCTCATACAACCACCATCAGCGTTCAAGGGATCCGACCATGTTGACATTCATTGTCCGTCGTCTCCTCATTACGCTGCCCATGCTGCTGGTCATCAGTTTCCTGGTCTATCTGGGACTTGAACTGACCCCGGGGGATGCCGTCTCCCACATGATTGACCCGGAACTGGCCAACGAGGTCACGCCAGAGCAATTGGCAGAACTTCGCGCCGCCTATGGTCTTGATAAGTCTTTCATCGAGCGCTACGGAATCTGGCTTTTCAACATCGTGCAGGGCAATTTCGGGCACTCGCTTTCGGGCGGTGTGGCGATCAGCACAATTGTTCTGGACCGCCTGCCTGCAACGCTTGAACTGTCGGTTTTCGCATTGGTGTTCTCGACCTTGATCGGATGCGTTTTGGGAACGATCAGTGCGCTGCGCCGTGGATCAGCCACCGACAATACACTCACCGTGGTCGGCATGTTCGGGGTCTCCGTTCCCGAATTCTTCTTTGGCCTTGTCGCCATTCTCGTCTTCGCCTTGCATCTCGACTGGCTGCCTGTCGGCGGCCGACTGATGCCCGGTGATGAGAGTTTTATTGACCATCTGCCCAACATCATTTTGCCCGGCATCGTTTTGTCGCTGATGATGACGGCAGGCGTGATGCGCTATTCCCGCTCCGCCATGCTGGATTCCCTGTCGCGGGAATTTATCCGCACCGCCCGCTCCAAGGGCCTGCCCGAATGGCGCATTAATCTGATCCACGGTTTTCGCGTTGCCCTGACCCCTGTGGTCGTTCTGATCGGTTTTCGCCTGCCAACTCTGATCGGCGGTTCGGTGATCATTGAAGAAGTATTCCAGTGGCCCGGCGTTGGCAGCGAATTTATCGACGCGGTTCGCGGTTCCGACTACCCGCTGGTGATGTCCATCGCGCTGATTTCCGTTTTCGCTGTTTTGATGGCCAGCCTGATCGTCGATGTGTTGACGGCATTGATCGATCCACGGGTTCGACTTGGATAATCACATGGCAAGCACTTCACTCGACAGAAAATTTGACCGTATCCAGGCTCTCGAAGAGGCTGGCAAGCTGAAATCCAGTTCCGGCAGTCGGGCGCTGCGCAAACTGCTCAGCAACAGGTTGGCAGTGGTCGGCCTAGTAATATTCCTGGCTATCCTGCTGTCGGCAATTTTTGCGCCGTTGATCACCTCTCACGATCCGCAGAAAATTGATCTGCGTTCGATGCTTCAATCTCCCTCCTGGGAGCACATATTTGGCACCGACCGAACCGGGCGTGATGTCTTTGCCCGCATTCTCTATGGTGGCCGGGTATCTATTCTGGTCGGCCTCGGCAGTGCCGTCGTCGCCGCCATTATTGGCGTGGGAATAGGCTGCTATTCCGGCTATCGCGGCGGTTGGGTCGATATGCTGGCACTGCGGGTTTCGGAAATTTTCATGTCCTTCCCGCAGATCATTCTTGTGCTGCTGCTTGTATCGATTGCCGGACAAAGCCTGATGAACCTGATCATCATCTTTGTGTTAACCGGCTGGGGTGGCATGTATCGCATGGCACGGGCGCGCATGTTGTCCCTGCGCGAAGAAGAATATGTCCAGGCCTTGCAGAGCTTCGGCATTTCGACCTTCAAGATTTGCTACAAGCATATTTTGCCCAATGCGCTGGGCCCGATCATGGTCAACATCACGCTGACCACTGCCATGTTCATTCTGGCCGAAGCAGGGCTCAGTTTCCTTGGCCTGGGTGTTCCTTTGAGTATTCCCACCTGGGGCAATATTTTGAATGTCGCCCAGGATTTGCGGGTCTTGCAGAACAATTGGTGGATGTGGCTGCCGGTGGGAGCGGTAATCTCACTGTTCGTGCTCAGCGTCAATTTCATCGGTGACGGCTTGCGCGATTCAACCGATCCGACGTTGCAGGGGTGATGCGATGAACCAGCAAACAGCCCTCAGCGTTAAAGACCTCAAGACGTTTTTCTATACCAACAAGCGGTGTAACAAGGCGGTCAATGGCGTTTCCTTCGATATCAAAAAGGGATCAACGCTCTGCATTGTTGGTGAAAGCGGCTGCGGCAAGTCCGTCACGGCATCAACCATCATGCAACTATTGCCCCGCCTGTCCCGCATTGAAGAAGGGTCGATCACCTATCACTCGGATTCAGGCGATATTGCTATCCATGAGCTGGAGCGCGATGGCGCCGAGATGAAGCGCATCCGTGGTTCAGAAATCGCGATGATCTTTCAGGATCCGATGACCGCCCTCAATCCGGTCTATACGATCGGCTTTCAGATTGCCGAGAGCCTGCAATATCACACCGAGTTGTCGAAATCCGAGATACGGGCGCGGACAATCGAATTGCTGGCTGACATGGGCATCCCGTTGCCAGAACAGCGGGTGGACGAATATCCGCACAACTATTCCGGCGGCATGCGACAGCGGGCGATGATTGCCATGGCGATGTCCTGCAATCCCAAGATCTTGATTGCCGATGAACCGACCACCGCCCTGGATGTAACAATTCAGGCGCAGATATTTGAGCTGATGGATAAGCTCAAGCAGGAGAACGAAACGGCGATTATGCTGATCACCCATGATATGGGCGTGGTTGCTGAACTGGCCGACGATGTGGCGGTTATGTATATGGGCAACATTGTCGAGGCTGGCACGGTTGACGATGTTCTGCGCCGGCCGCGTCACCCCTATACCAAGGCGCTGCTGGAAAGCATTCCGGTGCTCGGGCGCGGCAAGTCGCAGAATATCAAATCCATTCGCGGTGCCACACCAGACCCCTATGACCGTCCCCTTGGCTGTCAATTTGCCCCACGCTGTGACTTTGCCACTGAAGCCTGTGGTCAGATGCCCGCTGAAGAACAATTGTCTGAGTCCCATCGGGTGATGTGTTGGCACCATCAGGAGGTTCAGAAAAATGCCTGAAACCGATGACCACATCCTGACCCTGCGGGGACTGCAGACCCATTTCCCGGTTCGCAAAGGCGTATTCAAATCAATCGTCGGTCATGTGAAGGCCGTGGATGGCGTTGACCTCGACGTGCGGCGCGGTGAGGTGCTGGGACTGGTCGGTGAAAGTGGCTGCGGAAAAACCACACTGGGCAAGTCGATCCTGCAACTGGTGCGGGCGACCGCTGGAGAGATTACCTATAATTCCGCTGATGGCCCGGTAGAGTTGCGCGGGCTGACGGATGCCGAGATGGTTGCGCACCGCAACAAGCTGCAGATCGTCTTTCAGGATCCCCATTCATCGCTCAATCCGGCCTTCACGATCTTTGGCTCGTTGGAGGATCCGCTCAAGCTTTATGGGGTGAAGTCGAAAAAAGAGCGTCGCAAGATTATCGGCGACCTGCTGGAAGCGGTTAATCTGCGCCGGGATTACATGGACCGCTACCCGCACGAATTTTCCGGCGGTCAGCGCCAGCGCATTGGCATTGCCCGCGCCCTGTGTATCGACCCGGAACTGATTGTCTGCGATGAGGCCGTCAGTGCCCTGGATGTGTCGATCCAGGCGCAGGTTCTGCAGCTGTTGCTCGATCTGAAGAACGAGCGAAATCTGACTTACATATTCATCACCCATGATCTGTCGGTGACTGAATATATCTGCGACCGCATCGCGGTTATGTATCTGGGGCGTGTAGTTGAACTGGCTGAAACCGAAGATATTTACGCCGACACTTTGCACCCCTACACCGAAGCCCTGTTGTCCGCTATCCCTGTGGCTGATCTGGACCGCAAGAC
Source organism: Rhizobiaceae bacterium (assembly GCA_039977975.1). GTDB lineage: Bacteria > Pseudomonadota > Alphaproteobacteria > Rhizobiales > Rhizobiaceae > Pseudahrensia. Next base: position 22,569 of record JBDWCD010000002.1, on the reverse strand, counting down.
CAAAAGGATTGTGTTGCAGGGCGATGTGCCCAGTCCGATGAATCCGCCCAGTGGATGTCCGTTTCATCCCCGCTGCAGCAAGGCCGTTGACCGGTGCCGAACAGAGGTTCCGGAACTGAAGGCACATATGCGTGACGGCAGGGAACACCTCGCCGCCTGCCATCTTGTCGAGGATAAGCCGAACCCGTGAAGAACCTGTTGTTCATCGGTGTTGACCAGTTGCGCTGGGATGTAATTGGTCCCAACAAATCCGTTCCGGTGGACACTCCAAATATAGACCGATTGATTGCATCCGGCGTGTCGTTTGAACGCGCCTATGCAACTTGCCCCCTATGCACCCCGTCAAGGGCTTCCATGTTTACCGGCGATTATGCCTTTACCCATGGAATGGGCACAAATTGCGACATGTATCACGCGCTGGGCAAGGAATTGTCCGACCCGGATCGATTGCTGCACAGGCATTTGCTGAAGGCCAATTATCGCTGCGGCTTTGTCGGCAAATGGCATGTTGGGGTTGAAAAAGCCCCCGGCGATTATGGCTTTGAAGCCGACGTTCAGCCGGGTTACGGAAACCTGACGACCACTGAGGCTTTCAAAGCCTATCTGAAGCATAACACTCTCGATTATCGCGTCACACCCAGCCTGTTTTTCAATCAACATCAACAAACCATGGCGGCGGGACGCTGGCACGGACCGGTGGAGTCGACGCCAGCCCATTTTCAGACCAATCAGGCAATCGATATGCTTGAAGACATGGGCGAAGGCGACCAGCCCTTTTTTGTCACCCTGCAATATTGGGATCCACATGGTCCCCACCTGATATGTGACGAATTCTATCACTCAACCGACCGGCAGAAGATAAAGCCCTGGCCAAATTTCCGCGACAACCTGAAACGCAAGCCAGAGAAAGTAATCCGCGAACGCGATGATTTCTATCGGTGCCACCCGCGAACCGATGCTGAGGTGATCGACTATATCGGATGGTATTGTGACCATGTAGCCATGCTGGATCACCAGATTGGCCGTCTGCTGGACTATCTGGAGGAGAGCGGCCTGGCTGATGAAACGCTGATCGTCTTCACCTCTGATCATGGTGATATGACCGGGGCTCATGGCGGGCTGATCGACAAGGGGTTGTTGTACGAAGAAGCCATGCGCGTGCCGCTGGTATTTGCCCACCCGGATCTGAAACATGGAACCCGGTCCGGTCTGGCCTTGAATATGGATATTTTGCCAACGGCGCTGGCGCTGTTGGGTTTCACCGATATCGATCGGCAGGCCGACGATTTATCTGCGCAGATCGGTGACCGCGACGCAGCGGGTCGGGACTACCTCCTGGGTGAGTATCACGGGCTGCGCTATCTGTACTCACAGCGCATGCTGGTTTCCGATGATGGTTGGAAGTTCATCTTTTCACCCGGTGACCGGGACGAGCTTTACGATCTGAACAACGATCCCCATGAGATGAACAATCTGGTCTGTGATCCCTCCTCTGGTGAAGTGCTGGCCAGAATGCGTGAAGCTCTGATGCAGCAGACCGCTCGCTTTGAGGATCCGCTGCGCGATTGTGTTGCCAAATTCAATGGCCATTGGCGCACCGGCTCGGGTCAGTTCGACGCCACCAGTGCCTATCTGACTTCGCAAGATGGAGCTGATGATCAACCATGACCAAACCCAATGTCCTGCTCATAATGACCGATCAGCAGCGGCCCGACACGCTGGGCTTTCGCGGTCAGACGCCTTGCCGCACGCCGAATATTGATCGCCTAGCCGCAGAGGGGATCAGCTTTGACAGGGCGATGACACCCTGTCCCCTGTGCCTGCCGTCCCGCGCTTCGCTGTTCACCGGCCTGTATCCAACGCAAAACGACATGATGAGCAATCAGGATGGTTATCTGACGTCCTGCCAGATGCTCGATCATTTCCGCTCTGCCGGCTATCAGATCAATTATGCCGGCAAGTGGCATATGGGGGAGGAAAATATTGGAGATTTCACCGACAACCACGCCGGCGACAGCACCGCAATCTACAGCCAATGGTGCAAGGATCAGGGCCTGATGGACGGCTGGATGTTTAATGATCCGGCAACCCGCACCACAAGAACACCTTCCATGTCGATCCCAAAAGTGCATTGCCAGGACCTGCCGGTCGACAAAACCAATGAGGCCTATGTCACGGATTTTGCGCTGCAGATGATCCGCGACCGCGACCCGAATAAACCGTTTTTTCAGGTGGTGTCTTACAATGGCCCTCATCCCCCATTCATGATCCCCGAGCCCTATTTCTCCATGCACGATCCCGCAGATGTGCCATTGCCTGAAAATTTTGGTCCGCAGGCCGGTGAGCATGAAGTCAATCAGACCAGCTATTACCGTCAGCTGTTTCTGGATCATGGCGAAGACTTTGACGCCTGGCGCGCCAGTTATGCGGTCTATTGGGGCTTTGTGACGATGATCGATGACATGGTTGGTCGGATCATCGAAGTCATCGAAGAGCAAGGACTAATGGACAATACGATCGTGCTCTACACATCAGATCACGGCGAAAATCTCGGCGCCCATGGCCTGTGGCAAAAGATGGTGCCCTATGATGAATCCATCCGGGTTCCGTTGATCCTTCGCCAACCAACCGCAGACCCAGCAAGAACGGAGATGCCGGCCAGCTTGGTTGATGTCGCGCCAACTCTGGCGAATTTGTGTGGATTGGCAGTGTCCCCCGATTGGCCGGGGCGCGATCTGATGCGTGGCGACTGGTCTGATGCCGACAATCCGGCAAGCTTCGCCATGCATCGGCCCATTGGTGACTGGATGAATGTAACAGACTGGCGAATGATCGAACGCTACCGCTTCAAATATGTCTGGTATCGAGATCAATCTGACGAATTATTCGACCTTCAAAACGACCCGGCGGAGTTGAACAACCTGCTTGACGATCCGGCACACCAATCCCGCCTGGCGACGTTGCGTCGAGAGCTGGATGCCTTTCTTCAAAAAACAAATGACCCGCTTTTGTCCGATTGGCGAGCCGACTACCAAACGGCCTGAATGGGCCTAATCGGCCAGGATTCCAATGAGCGCTGAATTCTCTGCAAGAGCAGCGCGCCGCACCTGTGGGCGAAATAGCGCCGGTTCAGCGCTGAGCTGGTCCTCAACCAGCTCTGCATATCCTTCGGCCAGTCCAACACCTCCCCCGATAATGACAGCTTCGATATCCAGAGCAGCTTTCAGATTTCCGCCGAGCTCTGCAATTGCTGCAGCTGAACTGGTGACCAGTTCACTTGCCCAGTTTGCACCAGACAGGTGAGCGGCGAAAACATCCTTGCCTGTCATCCCGCGATGTCCCAGGGCTTCTGCTCTCGCCACCAGGGCACGGCCGGAAGCGATGCTCTCAACCGTGTTGCGTCGTCCACTGCCACAGGTTCCTCCCAGGTGTCGCGAAGTGACAAATCCGACATGCCCGGCAAGGCCGCTGCCGGACGTCACCGGTTTGCGATTGAGGATGATGCCGCCGCCCACACCTGTCGAAACGGTGATATAGGCGAAGGAGTCCATCCCTCTTCCGGCTCCGCAGATCATCTCACCCTGCGCGGCTGCGGTGGCGTCATTTTGTATCTTCACATCCTGGCCAAACTGTTGGACGAGCAAGTCCCGCAGGGGGATTTTGTCGATCTGCGACAGGATATCCGAATTGACCGCAAACCACTGACCATCACTGCTGACCCGCCCTGCAACGGCCACCCCGATTTTTTGAGCGCCCGGGGTAAAACCAATCTGACTCACCAACCCACAGATCGCTTCGATCTGAACGTTGATGGAAGCATCAGCATCGGTTTCGGTTTTGATCACATCGCCAACGATTCCATCTGTTACGCGGGCTGCGGAAATTTTGGTGCCGCCCAAATCTACCGCCACACCGCTTGGCAGAGATAGAGCGCTCACGTTGATTTTCCGGGTTGGGAAACGGCCTGAACAAACCAGTCGGTTATATGCTCGATACGTGTGACGGCGCTGCCAACCGTGACGCAATTGGCCCCTGCCACCATCGCCCTCGCCGCCAGTTCAGGGCTGTTAAATCGTCCCTCCGCCATGACGAATCCTCCAAGTTCCGCAAAAGCACTGATCAGCGCGAAGTCAGGCGACGCGCCGGCGGATGCCATGTCGTAGGCATAACCGGAAAGCGTCGTGCCAATTATGTCAGCACCTTCGTCCATGGCGCGCCGGCCATCGGCGAGGTTGGCACAGTCGGCCATGGCAATTTTGCCGCAATCCTTGATCTGCTGAGCCAGACTTGCTGTTGATTCAGGCCTCGGCCGGTCGGTTGCGTCATAGGCAATGATGTCGGCTCCAAGCTCGGCCAGTTGGATTATGTCCTGGCGAAACGGAGATATGCGCACCCGAGAATCCTTCAGATCGCGTTTAATAATCCCGATCAGCGGCAGTCCGGTCTTCGGCCTCGTTGCCGCCAGATTGCCAAGTCCCTCAATCCGCACGCCCGCCGCACCACCCGCCTCGGCGGCGAGCGCCATCGCGGCGGTGATTTCGGGCGAATCCATAGGACCATCATCCACCGGTTGGCAGGACACCACCAAAGAGCCGTTCAATTGGTTAAGCAGTATCATTGTCGGTTTCAATTCCCGGTCTGTCGGTCAACTTCTCCGGCCGCGGCAAGCGTGCACGAAACGATCTGGACAAATGCCGATCCATAATATCCATGGCAAGTTCGGCGTCGCCGTCGACAATCGCCTCATAAATCTGGCAGTGCTCGTCATAGCTTTTTACATTGCCACTGGAATCCAGACTGGCCATTTCCCGGCCAGCAACCAGCTCATAGACAAATCGATCATGGAGTTCGAGGATGATGGGATTGGCGGTGACTTCGACGATTGCTCTGTGAAATGCTGCATCAGCTTTGCTGAATGCGTCATTGTCCCTGACCGATCTGCAGCACTGCTGCAGAGCAGAATGCATCGTGGTGATATGTGCGTTGGTTGCATTTTGGGCCGCGGTTCGCACGCCACCAACTTCGATGTAGCGGCGGATCTGATCAAGATAGCTGTTCGACTGAACATCGCCGAACAGGTGGCGAAAACTCGCTCCGGCCGAGTCAATGATACCGCTGACCGAAGGTCTGGCCGCCCGCGGCCGTCGGGTTGGTTCCAGGCTGACATAGCCAAGCGATTGCATCATTTGCAGCGCCGCCCGCACCGTCGGCCGTGAAGTCGAGAATCTTTCGCACAACTGGCGTTCGCTGGGCATCGGCCTGCCAACCAGGATGGAACCATCGTTTATGTTCCCGATCAGAGCGTTGGCAATCGCGGTTGGGGCGGAATCGAGCAAGCTTTTCTCCTGAGATGATATTTGGTGATACCAAAATGTGAGAAATAGTCAAATTATAATACCAAAGTGGAGTTAGTCAGGAGTATCGGTTGATTGTATGGTCTCATGAAATCAAAACGTAGTTTTGGCCGTTCCAAAAATGTTTGCCCGGCTGTCCGGGTTTTGACTCTGATAAGATCTCCATCAGCAGACAATTCGGTTGGGAATGATGCTCAGACGAAGTCAAATCATGTTGTTTGCCAAGAAGTTATTGTCACCATGACTACTTAAAACGATGGCGCATCGCGATTTGAATGGTCATAGTCTCTGAAAACCAAGCTTCCACTTGGTGGTTGGTGGAGACAAACAAGATGAAAATGCGATCTGTCCTGAAAAAGGTCGTTTGGCGATTGTTGGTCGAACAGCAAGTTTCCTACCGCTGGCTCCGGGCAGAATTTGATCTCGACGACGCCAAGCTGGAAGCACTGCGGCATGAGCTCATCATCGAGCGGGGATGGGCGGTGGATCGCGACGGCGAGTATCTGGCGTGGGGTGGTGGCCCAAATGTCAATCGGCAATTGCCGGTGTCGACACTCGAACCGCTAAAGCCGACGACGGTGATCAGCCCTGCAGCTCATGAAACGGAAGCCGTTGGCACAGGTATTGCTGATCGGTCGTCGACTACGGACATTGAAACGAGCGCATCGGAACGGCGACCACTGACAGTGATGTTCTGCGATCTGGCAGACTCCACCCAACTGTCAACAAAACTGGATCCGGAGGACTATCAGGATGTCATTCGGGCCTATCAAAATGAATGTGCACAACTGGTCAAGGAACACGAAGGCTTTGTCGCCAAATTTATGGGCGACGGAATTCTGATCTATTTTGGCTATCCAAAATCGTTCGAGCGCGACGCAGAAAGAGCAGTGTCCAGCGGGCTGGCCATCATCGAGGCAATTCAATCCCTCAGCCAGACTGTCGGCCGTGAAAAGGGGGTTGATCTGGCCGTGCGAATTGGCGTCGCCACCGGAATGGTCATGGTTGGGGAAATCGTCGGCGAAGGAACTGCGCAGGAACGCACCGTAATTGGCGAGGCGCCCAATTTGGCCGCGCGTCTGCAAAGCGTCGCCGGGCGCAATGGTCTTGTGATTGGCGGTTTGACCAAAGAACTGGCGCGCGACGCTTTCATATACGAGGATTTGGGTGCCCGCGATTTGAAGGGCATAGAAGGGCAGGTACAGGTTTGGGGAGTCGTCGGGCATTTCGAGGAGCACGTCGCAGATTCTGATGGCCGTGAAACCGACGGCGCTGCAGAAGTACCTGAGTTGATCGGTCGGGATGAAGAGGCCGGACTTTTGCGCAGAGCCTGGGCAAGCATCCGGGAAGAAGGGCGGGGTCAGGTTGTCACCATCAGCGGTGAGGCAGGAATTGGTAAAAGCGTCTTGATTGATGGCTTGAGGGCCGAGCTTCGCAGCGAGGATACGCAAAGCGCGACCTTCCGCTGCTCGCCCTATCACACCAGCAGCACGCTTTATCCAATGATTGCCTTCCTGAAGCAATTGGCCAGATGGCGCACCGAAGACGCAGCCGAAACCAAACTCGCAAAACTCGAACGAATGCTTGAGCAATTCGAGCAGCCGCTGTCGGAAACGGTTCCTTTGATAGCAACATTGATGTCTCTATCAGTGCCAGAAAATCACTATCCGGCAATTGAGCTGTCGCCACAGCAGCAAAAGCAGATGACGCAGGACGCACTGATCTCAATGTTGCTTGAGAGCGCCGAGAACAAGCCGCTACTTACATTGTGGGAAGATTTGCATTGGGCGGATCCATCGACGCTCGAACTGCTGGGATTGTTGATCGACCAAGCGCCGACAGGTTCGTTGCTTATTCTGGCGACGGCGCGACCCGAATTCATCCCCCCATGGGCGGCTCGGTCACATATCACGCCGATCACGCTGAGCCGGCTTGAACGCGCCCATGCCGCGGCCCTGTGCGCTCGGATTGCGGGCAACAAACTTCTGCCGCCCGAGGTAGTCGACCACATTGTCGTCAAGACAGATGGTGTGCCTTTGTATGTTGAAGAACTGACAAAGACGATTATCGGGTCGGATATTCTGCAAGATGCCGGCGACACATTTGAATTGTCGGGTCCGTTGGAGTCGCTGTCGATTCCGGATACCCTGCAGGCCTCACTGATGGCACGGCTGGATCGCTTGCCGCAAGTTCGCGAGATTGCGCAACTCGGTTCAGTTCTGGGTCGGGAATTTGCCTACCAGATGATCTTGGGCCTTTCCAATATTCGCGACGTAACGTTGCAGGAAGGCCTGGATCAGCTTGTCGACGCAGAACTCCTGTATCAGCGTGGCCGCCCGCCTCGTGCGCGATACGTGTTCAAGCATGCGCTGGTGATGGATGCAGCCTACAGTTCGTTGTTGCGGCGCCCGCGCCAGCAATATCACCGACAGGTTGCCGAGTTGCTGGAAGCAAAGTTTCCCGATGTTGTGGAAGCCCATCCTGAACTGCTGGCGCATCATTTCAGCGAAGCCGGCGAGGTCAGTCGCGCAGTTGACTACTGGCAAACAGCTGGCCAGCAGGCCATCGAAAGATCCGCCAGCCCAGAGGCGATCTCGCATCTCGACAATGCCATAGAGCAGATTGGATCATTGCCCGAAAATGACGAAACAGCCCTGCGCGAACTCAAGCTCCAGACGATGCTGGCAGGACCGCTGATCACCACAAAAGGCTATGGGGGGCAGGAAACACAAAAAGTGTTTGCGCGGGCGCTCGAACTTTCAAATCGGGTTCAGGACCCGAATCTCATATTTCCGGTTCTGTATCAGCAGTGGATTTCCAATGCGATCGCCTCAAAACAGGAAGAGGCCCAAAAGCTGGCTCATCAGTTTCTGAACCTTGCCAACAAGCAATCCGAGGCATTGCCGCGGGTTCTAGGTCACAGAATTACGGCAGTGTCATTACATGTGCTTGGTGACCAGGCTGCAGCTAAACTGGAATTTGAGAAGGCGGTCGAACTTTATGATGAAGACTTGCACAGGGATTCAACTTACCGATTTGGACAAAACCCGAAATCAGCCAGCATGGCATTTATTGCAGCCACCTCGTTTATGCTGGGATATCCTGATCAGTCCAGGTCGCAGACAGCAGCGGCGTTGGCGCATGCTGAAACAATCAACCACGTCAATACGACGGCCTATGTTTGGTATTATTGTCTGATCAAGCTTGACTATTTCAGACGTGATCTGACCGCAGCTGCAGATAGTACCGCGAAACTTCTGGCGTTTGCGGAAGAACATGGGCTGGCGCTTTGGCACGCTTATGCAGGTGTGCAGTCGGGCTGGGTGGCGTCAATGCAGGGCCAACACGGAAAGGGTGTGGAACTGGCCCGTGCTGGACTTGCTGAAATTGCCGATACAGGAACAAGCCTCGATCAGCCTTTCGCGATGGCGCAGCTTGGCGAAGTATTGGCGGCCGATGGGCGAGATCAGGAGGCGCTCGAGATTTTGGATGATGCGATCGCTTTTGTAGAACGCACTCAAGAACGGTTTATCGAGGTCGAAATTCATCGTTTGAAGGGCCAGATATTGGCCAGTTCAGAGCAAGTTCGCGACGATGCTGCCGCCGAGAAAAGTTTGAAGATGGCGATGAAAGTTGCGAAGGCACAGAAGGTGAAGATCTGGGAATTGCGAACAGCGACCAGTCTTGCCGAATTGTACCATCGCCAAGGGAAATCGGATAAAGCCCTAAGACTTCTCGAACCTATCTATGGCTGGTTTACCGAGGGCTTTGATACCTCGGATCTGCAAAACGCCAAAACGCTGCTTGCTTCTCTTCGCGGGTAGTCGTGATCAAGCAGTCAACCGGCTGTGAGTTTTTTGAAATATGCCACTAAAATCGTCATAGTCTGTCCGGTGTTGGCAGCACAATGATTGACTTGAAATTTATCAAAGGCACGGCGATCGTCATTTTGAGGCGGCGAAAGTTTGGACAGTTAATTAAGGATCGGCCTTAAGTGTTGCAATCTGATGTAACCCCCGCCGGCAAGAATGGGGTAGGCATTGGCGCCTACTGCACACGACCAGGCAAGAGTCTTAAATCTTTGAGCCGACCAAAATGAAAATCGGCAAACCGGGCGTTGACAATCGTTAGGTCGTGAACAGGTCAACTGCGGCTCCGGGCCCAATGGAGACGCTTTTTTAATCCGAGATAATTGCGAATACCTCCACCGGTTCGCGGATGCCCTTCATTGCCACCTCACCACGACTTTCCGCATCCACCTCTCCTTCAACCGCCGCCCATGCACGAGGAGAGATCAGTATCTCGTCGTTGTGGGCATATCACACAGCCGTGCCGCAGTATTCACCGAAGTCCCCGACGCGGTGTAGTCAAAGCGTCCTGCAGAACCCACCATGCCAACGGTGGCGTAGCCGAGCGAGATGCCGATACCGAAACCAAGCCGGTGACCAAGCTTTTTCCACCGGGCGCACAACTCACGCATTCTTTGGCGCATCGCCAAAGCCAGCCTTACGGCATCGCCCGCCGGGTCATCGACCGGAATCGGGTCGTTGAAAATCACCATGATGCCATCGCCGGCGCGTTGGTCGACGCCGCCCCCGAACTGGTCGATAAGTTCGCTCATCTCTTGATGATAGGTCTGGAGGACTTCGATGGTCTCTTCCGGCTCCGCTGATTCACAGAAGGCCGTGAAACCACGCAAGTCGCAAAACAGCGTCGCAATCAAAGCGCGATGGGAGGACAACATGCTCTCGTCTCCTGCACTCACCACTGCATCAGCAACGGCAGCAGGCAGAAAACGTTTCAAACGCCCCATGCGTTCAAGTTGGCCGACCTGCGACTGGACGCGATCGCCCAATTCCGCGTTCAGGGTCTCCAGGGCTTTGAACTGCCTTACATTTTCAATCGCAATTACAGCCTGGGCGGCGAAGAGTTTCAGTATCTCGATATCGTCATCACTGAATTCTTCTACGTGAAGCCGATAGAGACCGAGTGTTCCAATCGCTTGGTCGCCCTTGATCAGTGGCACGTAAAGAAGTGTGCGCATGCGCTCTAATTGCCAGGTGTTCTTCAGTTGATCCGAAATGGCGGTGCCGTCCGCCAGCGCTTCAATGTCAGGATATTGACGAACCTCCATCGAACGGATGGCTTCGACCGTCAATGAGGTTCTGTCGTCCATCGAATGGGGATTCTGTCGAAGATAGTCCACATATCCAGATTGTTCAGCATTTGCAGCGGCCAAGATGACATGCTGGTTATCGGCGTCCCGAAGCAACAATCCGGCATGAGGCGCCCGGCAGAGTTTGGCTGCGCGATTGATGATTGCATCGAAGACCGGTTGTTCGTCGTCAGGATTGAGACTGATCACCTCCAGAACCTCGCGATTGGCCTTTTCCCGCTTTAACCGCTCCTGAACCTCGCGGAACTGACGTACGTTTTCGATGGCGATGACCGCCTGGGCAGCGAAGGTTTCCACCAGTTCTATTTCATCTTGGGTAAAGGCCTTCACCTCTCGTCGGAACAGTGTGATACAGCCGATCGCTTCGTCGTCGAGCAAAAGTGGAACGCCCAGGATGGTCCGCATGCCTTCGGATTCAACCATCGCGACGCGACCAGGATCGTCTTGTCGGTAAAGGTCGGTATCAATCAAATCTTCAACATGAACGATAGAGGCTGTCCGCATCGACTGGGCTGGCACCAGATTGCTGCCCGAAAGACTTGTGGTCTTTCCAACCTTCAAATGCCGCAGTCCTTCACCGTGATGCGCAACCAGTTCCCAATGACTTCGCAAATCGTTGAGGATACACAGATTGGCTAGGGGCGCATTAGAAAGCCGCGCTGCGTTGTTCAATATCGTTTCGAAAACTGGCGTGGGATCTGTTCGCGACGAACTGATAGCTTGCAGGATTTCGCGCATCGCTGCTTCTCGCTCGCGCAAGATCGCAACTTCGGCATACACGCTTTCTAAGTTGGTAGTCACAGTAATTCTGTCTCGGCATCAGACTAGGTCGCTTTTAATGAATAGCACACTATCTGCCGCCGGTCCTGCTACCAAACCGCCATTCGGTCAGCTTCTCCAATCTTAGCAAACGCGACTTCCACGGCGATGCTTTTGAAATCACCCGCCACGGCACTGATCGCCTAGGTGGTCAATTCAGCCGCGTGTTGCCACCTTGGCTTGATAAGCATCCAGTTCATCCACCAGATTGTGCCCGCTCGGCACATTCAATCGTTCACAGAACTCCGCCCAAACCGCTCCGGTGGGCAGGTCTTTAAATTCCTCAGTAAGGACAAACCTGGATGTATGGTCGAGGCTGGTTTCCGCCTGCTTTAGTTGCTCCAAGGGTAACAACATGGCCTGCAACAGTGCTTTTTGCATGTTGCGGGTGCCGATGACCCATGCAGCGGTTCGGCTGATTGTGGCATCGAAAAAATCGAGGCCGATGCGTGTTCGATCCAACAGGTCCGCGCTGACCAGTTCTTTTGCCATGGCCAGAATGTCGTCGTTCAGCAGGATTACATGATCGCTGTCCCAACGCATCGGGCGCGACACATGGAGCAAAATCTCATCCAACGACAGAGCAACAGCACTCAGCTTGTCCGCAATGTTCTCCGTGGGATGAAAATGCCCCATATCAAGGCACAGCAACGTTGATTTGCGAATGGCATAGCCAAGGTAGAATTCATGGCTTCCAACGGTGCAGGCTTCCACACCAATACCAAAAAGCTTGCTTTCAACCGCGTCAACCATGTGAGCTTTATCGTGTGGCGGGGCGAGCATTTGGTCCAAGGATGCTTCCAGCCGGGAACGGGCTGCCATCCGGTCGATTGGCGTATCCTTGTAACCATCCGGCACCCAAATATTGTTGACGGCGGAGCTTCCAAGTTCCGCTCCCATTTTGGAGGCGATTTCGCGGCTGCGTTTTCCGTGTTCGATCCAAAAATCTCGTATGCCCGCATCAGGATGCGACAGGGTGAGATTGTCGTCGGCCTTGGCATGGGCAAAGAATGTGGGATTGAAATCCAGACCGATTCTTTGCGACTTGGCCCAGTCCACCCAGCGCTCAAAATGCGCATAATCAATTTCGTCGCGGTCGGGTGTCGCGTCTGTATCGAGATACATGGCGTGCAGGTTCAGCCGATGGCTGCCGGGGATCATCGAATAGGCGAATTCCAGATCCGCCCGCAACTCATCAGGTGTGCGAGCGCGACCGGGGTGATTACCTGTCGCTTGAATGCCCCCACCGGAACTGCCCGTCTGGTTTTCAAAACCGACGACGTCATCTCCCTGCCAGCAATGCATGGAGATTGGAATGTCGCGCAATTGGTTGATTGCCGCTTCGGTATCGACGCCCCAGTCGGCAAATTCCTGCCGGGCCATATCGTAGTTTTTCGACATCTCATTCTCCCCCTTGCGGTGCTGCTAGCGTGTGAAGGCCTGCACGTTGCCGGCATCGACATTGATAATATTGCCTGTCGATTTGGATGACGTGTCAGCCGCAAAAAAATAGGCCGCTTCTGCAATATCTTCTGGCAGAACGGAGCGTTTCAACATTGAACGCTGGCGGTACATTTCTTCAAGACCGTCTTTGTCTGTGCCGTAGGTTCCGGCGCGCTGGTCGAGCCATTCTCCCTGCCAAATCTTGGAGCCACGCAACACCGCATCGGGATTGACCACGTTTACACGAATGCCGGCTTCTGCCCCTTCAAGTGCCAAACAGCGTGCCAGGTGAATTTCGGATGCCTTTGCAGTGCAATAGGCCGAGGCATTGGGGGACGCCGCGAGGCCGTTTTTGGAGGCAACAAAGACTATCGATCCACCCATGTCCTGAACCCGCATCATCTTGAAGGCCTCGCGGCTGACCAGGAAATAGCCGGTGCTGAGGATATCCATATTGCGGTTCCACAGTTCAAGCGAGGTGTCTTCGACGGGCGCTGAAGAGGCGATGCCCGCATTGGAAACCAAAATGTCAGCACCACCGAATTCAACTGCAGTCTCCGCAAAGGCTGCCGCCACTCCTGTCTCATCGGTAACATTCATTTCTACCGTGCGCACAACGTCGGCACTGAAGCGAGAAGCCAGATTGGCTCCGGTTTCTTTCAGCGCTTCTACGTTGATGTCTGCCAACATAACGCAGGCGCCTTCAGACAAATAGCGCTCAGCCGTGGCTGAACCAATACCACCAGCGCCACCAGTAACCATTGCGACGCGCCCGGCCAGTGCTTTTGGTTTTGGCATGCGCTGAAGCTTGGCTTCCTCAAGCAACCAGTACTCGATGTCGAACGCCTCTTGTTCCGGCAGGCCGACATATTCGCTGACCGAAGATGCGCCGCGCATGACATTGATGGCATTAACGTAAAACTCTCCGGATATGCGAGCCGTCGCCTTGTCCTTGGCGAAAGTGATCATGCCGACGCCGGGGATCAGATAGACCACAGCATTGGGGTCCCGTAATGCAGGTGAGTCGGCGCGTTTGCATCGCTCGTAATAGGCAGCATAGTCATCCCGATATGCGGCAATTTGCACTGGCAGCTGATCAAGCACTTCCTCGATATTGCCCTTTGCGGGATCAAAATTGACAACCAGTGGGCGAATCTTGGTGCGCAAAAAGTGGTCCGGGCATGATGTGCCGAGCGCTGCCAGTGGTGCCAGATCGTTGGAATTGACAAACTCGAGCACGGCATCGCTGTCATTAAAGTGGCCAACCATGTGCTGGTTACCAGAGACAAATCCACGAATGGCTGGCATCAGGCGGGAGGCAATTTCGCGACGCTGCTGGTTGGCAAGGCTCTGGTGCTTTTCTCCGCCAAAGGCCGCCGTGCTTTGATTGTTGTCGGCCAGCCAGGAAGTGGCAATGTTGATCACGTCAATAGTGGTGTCATAGCTCTCCTTGGCGGTATCGCCCCAGGTGAATAGGCCGTGACTTTCCAAAACCACACCATCAGCGTCAGGGTTCTCCAGACAAAATTTTTCCAGCCAAAGGCCCAGCTCATAACCGGGTCGTTTCCAGGGCAGCCAACCGATGCGATCGCCAAAAATATCGTTGGTGAGTTGCTCCGAATTCTTCGATGCTGCAATGGCAATTATCGCATCAGCATGCACGTGATCGACATGTTTGCGCGGAACATAGGCGTGCAGAGGCGTGTCGATTGAAGCGGCCCGTGGGTTCAGTTTATAAGTGCAGTGGGGCAGATAGCCGACCATTTCATCTTCAAACTCAACACCTCGATAGAGTTTTTTCAGCGCCTGCAACTTGTCCATATACAAGGTCGCAAAGCCGTCCATCTTTATGGAGCCGATGTCGCCGCCAGAGCCCTTGACCCAGAGCACTTCCACCTCTTCGCCAGTGAGAGGGTCAATTTCCATCACCTTCGCAGATGTGTTGCCACCGCCGTAATTGGTAACCCGTTTGTCAGCGCCCAGAATATTGGATCTGTAGAGCAACAGTTCTGCTTCGCTCATGCCAGCGGTAGCGCCATCATCCCAACGATTTTCCAGGTGATGATTTTCAACGGTGTTAAGCACAATGTCCTCCAACTTGGCATGCGGCGCGCGCGCCGTACCCAGCATTAATCTTCGCTTGAGCCTGCGGGAACAGGAGGAGAATGTCAATCAAAAACAATCATAATCAATCAAAATTTTCCACAATTTGATCGAAAATGACAAAAAATGATTGACACTTGCGCAAAACTCCCTCAGGCTTTTGGCCAGGGAGGAAGATATGCACGAAAAAGAACGCCACAGGATTATTCTGTCAGCGGTTCAGGACAGGCCTGTCGTGACCGTTGCGGAGCTTTGCGATCTGACCAGCGCGTCGGAAGCAACAATCCGCAGAGACATCGCTGCCTTGCATGTGCAAAAGCAGCTACGGCGGGTTCGTGGCGGAGCGGAAGCGCTTAATCCGCCCCAATTTGTCGGACTGGCCGGACGCACTTTTGCTGTCAACGAGACAATGAATATTCGCCAGAAACAGGCGATTGCCCAGGCGGCCGTAGAATTGTGCGAAGAGGGCGAAGCGATCATCATCAATGGGGGCACAACCACCTTTCAGATGGTGCATCCGCTGGCGTCACGCCGCTGCCAGATCTTCACAAACTCCTTTCCGATTGCCGACCATCTTTTGAAGCATTCCAAGAACACCATCATGCTCTCCGGTGGAACGATTTACCGCGAGCAAAACATCATACTGTCTCCGTTCGATAACGATGTGACCCGTAATTTCTGCGCCCGCCGCATGTTTATGGGTGCGCAGGGTTTGGGCCCACTTGGTTTGATGGAAGCTGACCCATTGTTGATCCAGGCTGAGCAAAAACTCATCGGTCAGGCCGACGAGCTGGTGGTTCTGGTCGACAGTTCAAAATTTGAAAACCGTTCGAGCCTGGTGCTTTGCCCGCTCGAGCGCATCGATACCGTGATCACCGACGATGGGGTCTCGGATAGGGCTGCAGCAATGCTTGAAGCAGCTGACGTAAAGCTGATTGTCGCCAAAGCAGGCGCAGCTCAGCAGCAAAACGAAACGGCCTCTTAAGTGGTCTAACTGCGAATTTAAAAAGGAAGGAAACAATCATGTTACGTAGAAACTTTACCAAACTCATCGCCGGCGTCTGTCTGGCGACCAGTCTGATGGGAGGCCATGCATTTGCCGCCGACAAGATGCGCATAGCGCTGGTAGTCAAAGCATTGGGAATCGGCTTTTTTGAAGCCGCTGCAAAAGGCGCTGAAGAAGCTGCCGCCGAACTCGGCGATGTTGAGATCATTTATACCGGTCCAACCGACACCACCGCAGAGGGTCAGATTGAAGTCATCAATTCCCTGATCGCCCAGGGCGTCGATGCGATTGCCGTATCCGCCAATGACCCGGACGCGCTGGTGCCAGCTTTGAAAAAAGCCATGCAACGCGGCATTTCGGTTATCTCCTGGGATTCCGGCGTAGCGCAGGAGGGCCGCCAGGTTCACCTCAATCCATCTTCCAACGCGTTGATCGGCAACATGATCATCAAACTGGCCGCAGACCACCTGCCAAATGGCGGCAAGGTCGCCGTGCTGTCAGCGTCGGCTACTGCCACGAACCAGAACATCTGGATCGAAGAGATGAACAAAGTGAAGGGCAACTACAAAGGCATTGAAGTTGTCGCCACGGTTTATGGCGACGATCTGGCCGACAAGTCCTACCGCGAAGCTCAGGGCCTGATGCAGTCGCATCCTGATCTTGATGCGATTATCGCGCCAACCAGCGTCGGTATCGTTGCGGCGGCTCAGGCTGTGGATGACGCAGGCAAAGCCGGCAAGATCAACGTAACAGGTCTTGGCCTGCCGTCCGAAATGGCCGGTGCCATCAAGAGCGGTTCGTCGAAGTCGTTTGCCATCTGGAACCCAATTGATCTTGGCTATTCGGCAACCATGATTGCTCACTCGCTGGCTTCCGGCAAAGCCAAGGCAGCGCCAGGTGCTTCAGTACCAATGGGCCGAATGGGCAGCCTCACGCTCGACGATACAAATGCTGGCGCCATGGCGGATCCGTTCGTCTATGACAGCTCCAATATCGACGATTTCAAGTCGATCTTTTAATCTACCTTCCAGTCCCGGCGCGCACCGTGCCGGGGCATCCAACACCCCGGATATGTCATGCAGATGCAATCTCACATAATGGATTCAGCTTCAGACAGTTCCGGGGCGTTGCCGGTTCTGTCTCTTGACGGAATTACCAAATCTTTCCCCGGTGTTGTTGCTCTTTCGGATGTGTCGCTTAGCCTCTATCCGGGACAGGTCACGGCCCTGGTAGGCGAAAACGGCGCCGGTAAGTCCACCGTCGTTAAAATTTTCACCGGCATCTACCAACCCGACAGTGGTCACGATACCAGTGGCTCCATTCGCGTTGATGGCGAAGCCATGAGTTTCCCCACCGCACAAGATGCAGCCAATGCAGGCATCACCGCGATTCATCAGGAAACCGTTCTGTTTGACGAACTGTCTGTCGCGGAAAACATCTTTCTTGGGCATGCTCCGCGCGGCCGTTTTGGTCTGATTGACTGGGCTGAAATGGCTCAACGCGCCACGGAACTGTTAAATTCAATCGGTGCCGATATTGATCCCGGTCACAAGCTGCGCGATCTCGGCATTGCCAACAAGCACCTGGTGGCGATCGCACGCGCACTGTCGATCGACGCCCGTGTGGTGATCATGGACGAGCCGACTGCAGCCCTCAGTCACAAAGAAATTCACGAACTCTATGACCTGGTTGAAAAGCTGAAGAGCCAGGGCAAGGCAATTTTGTTCATCAGCCACAAGTTCGACGAGATCTTTCGCATCGCCGATCGCTTCACCGTGTTTCGCGATGGACAATTGGTTGGTGATGGCCGCATTGACGAGATTACCGAATCCGAGCTGGTCAAAATGATGGTCGGCCGAGATGTCAGCCAGATATTTCCCCAGCGCCGTTCCAGCATCGGCGATAAAACGCTCCATGTAGGCGGCTACAATCACCCGACAGAATTTGCTGATATCAGTTTTGAGCTGAGCCGTGGCGAGATTCTGGGCTTTTACGGGTTGGTCGGTGCAGGCCGGTCAGAATTCATGCAGGCATTGTTTGGAATTACAGCGCCTTCATCGGGCAAGGTGCAGATCGATGGCCAATCAGTTGCCATCCACTCCCCGGCCGATGCGGTTGCAAACGGCATTGTTTATGTGCCGGAAGACCGGGGCAAGCAGGGCGCCATCACTGCCTTACCAATCTTTCAAAATGTCACTTTGCCTTCATTAGGACGCACCTCCAAAAACAACTTTTTGCGGCTGGCCGAAGAATTCAAGCTGACCCGCGAATACACCGAGCGGCTCGACCTGCGTGCCGCGTCTCTGGATACAAATGTCGCCAATCTATCCGGCGGCAATCAGCAAAAGGTGGTGATTGCCAAATGGCTTGCGACCCAGCCCAAGGTGATCATTCTCGACGAACCGACCAAGGGAATCGACATCGGCTCGAAGGCGGCTGTGCATGAATTTATGGCCGAACTCGCCGACCAGGGCCTCGCAGTCATCATGGTCAGTTCTGAAATCCCTGAAATTCTTGGCATGTCTGATCGGGTGATCGTCATGCGCGAAGGCCGCATGGTGGCCGAATTGTCCGGGGATGAATTGACACCAGAAACACTGGTCCGCCACGCGGCTGGAATATAGGGAGGGTACGCACCATGTTGAAACGTCTCATCGCATCGCGAGAAATGCTACTGGTCGGCGCCATCGTCCTTCTGCTGGCATTGATTGCGACACGGTTTCCAGCTTTTGTCGCTCCGTCAAACCTGGTCGCTGTTTTTAACGACACCTCTCCCCTGATCCTGTTGGCCATCGGTCAGATGATTGTCATCCTGACCCGGTGCATTGATTTGTCCGTCGCCGCCAATCTGGCTCTGACTGGCATGGTGGTGGCGATGATCAACGTCGCCGCACCTGGTACGCCTGTCGCTGTCATTCTCTTGGTCGCCATTGTAATGGGCACCCTGATGGGCATGTTTAATGGCATTCTTGTTTGGAAACTGGATATTCCGCCCATTGTTGTCACGCTGGGAACAATGACCATCTTTCGCGGCATTATTTTCCTCTTGTCGAATGGTAAGTGGGTCAACAGTCATGAAATGAGCCCGACTTTCAAGGCATTCCCTCGAGCCGAGCTGATTGGGCTGCCCATGTTGAGTTGGGTGGCGATCATTGCGGTTGCGCTTTTCGTCATCATCATGACGCGCACTACTTTAGGACGCGCCTTTTATGCCGTTGGCGGCAACCCCCATGCGGCGACCTATACCGGTATCAATGTCGGGCGCACCCAGTTCTGGGCATTCACCATATCCGGGGCACTGGCCGGGCTCACCGGATATTTATGGGTTTCGCGCTACGCCGTTGCCTATGTCGACATTGCCGGAGGGTTTGAGCTCGACGTTGTCGCAGCCTGCGTCATCGGCGGCGTCTCCATTGCCGGTGGTCTTGGAACTATTGGTGGTGCCTTGCTGGGGGCGCTGTTCCTCGGCGTCATCAAGAATGCTCTGCCGGTGATCAATATTTCGCCCTTCTGGCAGCTGGCCATTTCCGGCGCGGCGATCATCATTGCAGTAGCGTTCAATGCCCGGGCCAATCGCGAAAAAGGCCGCATCATCCTCAAATCAGCGGAGCACGCAGCATGACCGCCATCGATCAGCCTTCTCAAAACAGAAACGTGCCAGACCGGTTGCAGTCGACCGCGGCCCAACGGTTGAAAAGTTGGGAATCCCTGCTGCTGATGGTGGCGCTTGCCATCTTCATCGCCAACAGTTTTGCCTCACCTTATTTTCTGAATGCCTGGAATCTCAGTGACGCGACATTCAACTTCACCGAAAAGGCGATGATAGCGTTCGCCATGGCCCTGCTGATCATTTCGGGAGAGATTGATCTCTCTGTGGCCTCAATCATTGCTCTGGCATCCACCGCAATGGGGGCGGCGGTTCAGGCGGGAGCTGGCACGCCAGTATTGTTGCTCGCAGGTCTTGGCACCGGCTTGCTGTGCGGAGCTTTCAATGGTCTTTTGGTCACCCGGATGGGCCTGCCATCGATTGTCGTCACAATCGGAACGATGAGCCTGTTTCGCGGCATCAGTTACATCATCCTTGGCGACCAGGCCTATCGTGGATACCCGGCTGACTTTGCCTTCTTTGGGCAGGGTTATGTGTTCTGGGTGATTTCCTTTGAGTTCGTGTTGTTTGCCATTCTGGCGGTCATCTATGGCGTGATCCTGCATATGACGAATTTCGGCCGCGCGGTTTATGCCATAGGCAACAATCCAACTGGTGCTTTGTTTTCAGGCATTCGGGTGGCGCGGGTGAAATTCATCCTGTTCCTGCTGACCGGACTGATGGCCGGTGTGGCGGCGATCTGTCTGACATCACGCCTTGGCTCGACCCGCCCCTCCATTGCACTGGGCTGGGAGCTTGAAGTTGTGACGATGGTGGTGCTGGGCGGGGTCAACATACTTGGTGGATCAGGCACCATACCCGGCGTTGTCATTGCCGCCTTTGTCATGGGCCTTGTCACGTTCGGGCTGGGACTTTTGAATGTACCTGGCATTGTCATGTCGATTGTCATCGGCGCACTGTTGATCGGTGTCATCGCCTTGCCGCGCCTTTGGACGATGTGGAAAACCCGATAATGCAGAAATACGCTTTCAAGATGCAACTCAACCCGGGCTGCGAAGCAGAATACCGCAAGCGCCATGACCAGATCTGGCCGGAACTCGTGGCACTGCTGAAAGAGGCTGGAGTTTCCGATTATTCCATTCACCTGGACGCCGAGACCAATGCCCTGTTTGCAGTGCTGCGGCGCGAGGATGACCATTCCATGGCCGACCTGCCCAACACCGCTGTGATGAAGAAATGGTGGGCGCACATGGCCGACATCATGGAGACCCAGCCAGACAACAAACCAGTGGTAACAGAACTGACAAACGTCTTTCATATGCCATGAGCAGGAAACACGTAGCTGTCATCGACATCGGCAAGACCAATGCCAAACTGGCGCTGGTCGATATGGCCGACCTGTCCGAGATCGTGGTGGTTACGCGACCCAACAAGGTATTGCCGGGCCCGCCATGGCCGCATTTCGACATCGACGGTCATTGGGAGTTTTTGCTTTCCGCTCTGACACAATTTCACTCCGAGCATGGCATTGATGCAATTTCGATCACCACCCATGGCGCCTGTGCGGCGCTGCTTGATGCAGACGGTAATCTGGCGGCTCCCATTCTGGACTATGAACATCCCGGACCAGATGAACTGACGGCGGAATATGATCAAATCCGTCCATCGTTTGAAGAAACCGGTTCTCCAAAACTGGCGGGTGGCCTGAACATTGGCGCACAACTTTACTGGCAGTTTTCCGTCGACAAAGACCTGAAACAACGCACCAGTACTATCGTTACCTATCCCCAATATTGGAGTTTCCGTCTGACTGGCAAGGCGGCCAGCGATGTGAGCTCACTGGGGTGTCACACCGACTTGTGGAACCCGCATGAAGGGCGTTATTCGACACTGGCGAGCAAGCTTGAAATAGACGGCAAGATCGCACCCGCCCGTGCATCTGCAGACCTGCTAGGTTCCATCTTGCCACAGATCGCAGCACGGACCGGACTGCCCCCGGATACTGCGGTTGTCTGTGGGATTCACGATTCAAACGCCTCTCTGCTGCCCCATCTTCTCAGTCACGCAGCGCCGTTCAGCGTTGTATCCACCGGAACCTGGGTAATTGCCATGTCTGTTGGCGGAACCAATCCGGTTTTGAACCCTGAGCAAGACACGCTGGTCAATGTCGATGCCTTTGGAAAGCCGGTTCCTTCCGCCCGATTCATGGGTGGGCGGGAATTCGATATCGCTACAGACGGACGGTATGTGGACCCGACCGCAGAAGAAGTCGAGCATGTATTGAACAAAAACGTCATGCTGCTGCCAGCGCTGGAACCAAATACAGGTCCATTCAGAGGAATGGAATCCAGTTGGATTGGCGATGAGCCGCCTGAAGGTTCAGGTGTTCGCAGTGCTGCCGTTTCATTCTACCTGGCTTTGGTGACTGCCCATTGCCTGAAATTGATCGGACATGCCGGCCCCATAATTGTCGAAGGGCCATTTGCCCAAAATGCCTGCTATTGTTCAATGCTGGGTGCCGCCACTGATTCAGAAGTTTGGATTTCACAAGGAGCAACCGGAACCAGCCAGGGAGCTGCCTTACTGGTGGATGGTGGTCCAATTCAAACATTTGACCGTGAAAACAGACAGGAAACCTTCGAAAGCCTTGCTGGTTTCGCCGGCGGTTACATTCAGAATTGGCGGTCGGAACTGGGCATTTGAACTGGTCAAGCAAGCCATAGCGCAGCAACCCAGGCCAAACTCAGATTGTCAGGTTGAGGTCAGGGTCCTCTGGTGGAGAACCGGATCCCAACTGGATTTTCTGCGGCCTTTGAAGATCACACTCATCAAATGACTGTCGTATGGATCGATTGACTGGTTCCAGGTGTCGAATGTCGGCAGAAATCTCCCATTTTCAAGTTTCGATGAAGTCCGCTTTGGGCTTATTCCGTTGAAAAACTCGCCTTAATCTCGGCAGTCTTTGCTGATTCAGTTTTCTCATTGATTTGGGAGATTGATTGCCATGATGGGACGACGTCGGGAAGCTCAAGCGGCGCTGTTTTACGAGTTTTGTCTTGAG
>JBDWCD010000001.1:0-11760 GCA_039977975.1 Rhizobiaceae bacterium | reverse complement strand
AAACTCGTAAAACAGCGCCGCTTGAGCTTCCCGACGTCGTCCCATCATGGCAATCAATCTCCCAAATCAATGAGAAAACTGAATCAGCAAAGACTGCCGAGATTAAGGCGAGTTTTTCAACGGAATAGGCTCAGAGCTGCCATTGGTGGTATTTGGCCGAACTCCCGGTGTGCGGACTCTGCAGACCTCCAATATACCGGGTTAAAGGTCTGGTTTTCGCTTTTGTATACCCGGTCGTTCCCGCAGTTTCAGCAGTATTACACCCCAATACCCGGTCAAAAAACATGTTGGTTAGAAAAAAAACCGCGAGTGAGATCATCAGTGGTCTGGCTGCTAAAAGGTTGCAGAGATTAGCCTAATGTCGTCAACCTCAAAGCAGAGTCCGACGATAACCGTGCGGACAGACGGTGAAAGTAGTTGAACCATGATTGGTGTGTTGGCTGTTTCGGGCCCTTTTTGGACCGTCTCAAGTTTTCGCTGGTACTAAAAATTGGCAGGGCCGCCTAACGTCGTACTCTCCGTAAATTGTAGATTTTCGGCCGATAGCGATGGGTGGCGCCTTCAGGAGCGCCGGATGATGACTCGGACGATCAGGCCACCGATGGCGGAGAATAAATGGACTAGAATTCCGAGCATCACCCAAGTGCCCCCAAATACGAAATAGTCGAAAAACTTAATATCAGCCCCAAAGTATTGGCGAAACAGTTGCAGACCGAAATAGCCAGCGCCTATGATGATAATTGTCCAAGCCACACGACTGGTCCAGGTGCGGATTACCGCGACTTTGGCCATGCGGGCGGTGCTGATCGCATTATCCGAAGTGAGCGCTGCGGACGTGTTGAGCAGGCCAGTGATTCCCATAAGAATGATGGCAATGCCGATAACGCCGATGAAAATGGCCAAGAAATGCAGAAAGTAGAAGATTAAAACAGAGACGAAAATGTCCGCAAAGATATCCATGAACCCGTTTGCGCCGCGTAAGATGCTGACTGCAGCTTCGGCATTGCTGGAAATTAGCCAAGCCAAATAGAGCAGCAGCAGCCCCGAGGCTAAGGAGAGTAAGCTGAGCAGTCGTGTCATGATCGGTAGTAGCCAGTCATTCCGTCGCAGTTCTGGAGGTACAATGGAGAATGCAAATATCTTTTGTGCAATATTCTAAGGCAATTCACCGTTTTGTCCCGCTCTGCATACATGCCGGCACCGACCCACTGTCCTACCCACGTTTTCAATGCTTCCCCCTAATGCGGAGCATTTTCATTCACAATGCAACTTGGCTTCGTTTCCTTTTGCTCATACCGCCCACCACGTGGTGGGCTGGCAAGCGATGAAATTCAACTACCATCCAACCTGCGAAAATCTAAATGTTGTTCCGTGAAACTCACGCTGCCGAACCGTCCACAGATCTGCTCAAGTAGGGGCATGGCCAAACCGTACGGCCATTACTCGACCTGGGACCGAACCAGTCACTTTTAATTAGAGGATACTAAAGGTTCACAAGCGGACCATGCGAATCTTCAATAACCGTCGCATAAAAACATCATATGCAGTCCGGGCACGCTTAACCAAGCTGATCCGGAGGCGCTTCAGCGTGATAACCGCCTGCCCTATCATCCTGCCATTTCAGACAATTATGCAAATACGCTAGATTAAATTAGTTGCCATCAACAATTTCTGCACTAAAATTTTGAATTGGCGGCCCTGGTAGGTTAGGGCTTGGAATGGGAGGCAGGGTTGACGTTCAAACCGATTGTCGAGACCAAGTTCAGAGGCACGGTCTTTGGACTGAGCCTTTTGACGTTGCTTTTGGGTATGGTCATCGCTGTGCCAGCGCTGGCGACCAATCATGCAATAATCGTGGGTGTGTCAAAATACCAAAATCTGGACGAAAGCTTGTGGCTCAACGGCCCGAAGAATGATGCTCGCCTTGTCCGCGACTATTTGACCTCGCAAGCCGTCGCGCCTTTTGCAGCGGAAAATGTCAGTGTACTTGCTGACGGGGTTGATGGCGCTGACGAACCAACCCTTTCCGGCATTCGCACAGCGTTCAAGAATCTGCAGCAGAAAGTTGCACCGGGAGACTTCGTCTATCTCCACTTTTCCGGCCATGGATCGCAGGCTCCTGCAAAAAACCCCGAACAGGAATTGGATGGTTTGGATGAGCTGTTTCTACCCGCTGACATAGGTCCGTGGAACGACTCAATCGGGCAAGTGACAAATGCTTTGGTTGACGACGAAATCGGATATTTGATCAATGGTCTGCGCAAGCGTGGGACCAGTGTTTGGGCAGTTTTTGACAGCTGTCATTCCGGCACTGTCACTCGTGGAATGGGGAAGCAGAATGCTTTGGATGAGGAAGTATCTCGCAAGCTCGATCCAGCAATTCTCGGCCTCTCAAATTCAGTCTTGTCGAAACTTGAAAAGGTGCAAATGCGCGGCAATGGGACGGCGGGGGCAGCAGCCCCGGAATCCGGATCATTGGTAAGGGGCGAAGTCGAAGAAGGAATATTTGTTGCCTTCTATGCCGCGCAGTCAAACCAGACCACCCCGGAGATGAGACTGCCTGCAGGTGATCCGGATCGCATCTCGCACGGGCTGTTCACCTTCACATTGCTCGAGACAATGGCCCAGAACCCTTCGCTGAACTACCGTCAGTTGGGTCAGGAGATTCTGCGACGCTATTCAGTGGAATACCGGGTGCAGCCAACTCCGTTATTTGAAGGGGACCTCGACGCCATGGTGTTGAGCTCAGACTCTTCTGACCGCATTCAGCAATGGCCATTGATTGATTCGATGACTGGGTTTTCTATCGCGGGGGGCAAGCTCCATGGCCTGAGCAGGGATGAGAAACTGATTGTTGTGCCTGGGCCTGCCGCTGATTCCCAGGAGCAAATTTCAATGTTGAAAGTGTCTCAGTTGGGTGATCTGAGCGCCCAACTGGAATCCGCGACGGATGAGTTCTTGACCTTCGACACGGGCGTATATGTCCGCAAGCAGGGCCGGTCAGTCAATTTCGAATTGACGGTTGCAGGGCTTGGCTCATCGCAGGATACAGCATCAGCTGATGCGGCATTTGCAGCAGCGATTGAAAATTCACTGACCAAACTGGATCCGGCCGTTCTGCGGGTCAATCTCGTCGCCTCAAATGATGAAGCAGACATTCGGCTGGCAATTGCCGATGAGCAATTGTGGCTGACCGGACCCGGTGGGCGCCTGGTTAAAAATGGCGCGGAGAAGACTCCCAGCATTCGCCTGCCGGGCCGTTCCGCTGAGCAAGTCTCGTCTCTGCTGATCGAAAATCTAACCAGAATGTCCAGAGCAATTAACCTGTTGAAACTGGGCGGTGCCTACTCGGCAGGCGGATTTGATGCTGAGTTAAAACTTAAGGTGCGGTCGAAAAGAAATCCGGCATTTACCTATCTGGAGTCAGCTTCAGTCAGCGATGTTTTTCCCGGAGATGAAATGCATATTGAGGTGAGCAATAAAGCAGCGAACCCGATCGATATAAATCTGCTGTATGTAGGCTCAGATTATTCCATCTCCTTTATCCGCAACGCACGGATTAATTCAGCAGAAACTCTGAGAAAAAAGCTGGGCCGGTTCAGTGACCGCTCCTTTGGCCGTGAACGGCTGATAATGGTGTCTACTGTTGCAGAACCTCAAAGCGCCGTCGAAGACTTGAGCTGGCTGGCGCAGGGAGGTATAGAACAGACACGATCCAATCAAAAACCAACATCTCTTGCCCGCGCACTGAATACAGCTGGATTTGGAACGGCTCTGCGCAGTTTCATTGTCGAGGACGATGAAAGCGACACCGCCAGCTCCATTTCACAGGTTGAGTTCCGAATTCAACGTCTCCAATAGCACGGCGCTCAGGCGGTGAGGGCGAATTATTCTTGCTGCGATGCGGGTGAAGGAAGCAATCGTTCAGGAATGGCGTCGGCAGCGTAGTTCGTCGGTCGGCTGCGTCGCATAAAGGCGAGCAGAGTTGGAAAGTAAAACGCGATCAAGGCAACTTTGATCAAGATCAGCCAGGACAATCCCAAAGCAAAAAACGCCAATGAAGCCATAACCACGGCAATGGCTGCCACACCTGTCAGTATCCAGTGGAGCCAATAAGACGTTCTCGAAAGGCCTCCCAGAAAGCGTGTCTGAGCGCCTTGCGCCAGAAGTGCGGCATGCAGAGTGCTGACAAACTGACGATAGGTATCGCTTTGATCGTCAAAGTCGGCAAAACCTTTGAAAGACACATTGCTTACGGTGAGGCCGTTTCCAGCAGTATTCTGAAGCATCATCCTGAAGCGGTTGCGGCAAAAACGGGTTGGATCATATCGCAGGTTGACCTGGGTAATGTCGCTCAAATTCCAGCATGCGTCTTGCTTGCCTTCCTCCTGGGCAATCAACCTTCCGTCGGTCACTACAAGGCTTGCCGGCTTGCTGCGTATACCGGCGCGGTAGTTATATGTGTTTTGATATTCGCTCACGCGCGCCGCCTCAGGAAAATCAGGCGCAAATAGCGTCCGGCAACGCGACCGGTCAAGAGAGACAGAACAAGGCCCGCAAGGAAAGTTGCTCCGTAGGTTTTCAAAAGAACAACAACCATTGCAAGCTCAGCCGCTTTGCGATCGAAACCCGGTACGAACATCGTATAATAAAGGGCCACCACCAGCATGGTTGGCAATGCCGCCAATCCACACAGATCCAACAAAGGTATCCAACCGCCGGTAAAGCGTCTCAAGGTCCAGATTATCAAAAAGACCAAGGCCGCCAAAAAATGCAAGGACACAAAATATTGCGTATAGATATCGAAAATCATCGCTGAAGCCCCCCCACAAGCACGAAGGGCGCCCAGGCAGCGGGATGAGCATATTGATTTTGTTTGGTGTTCGAAAGCAATTGCAACATTGCTTGCCGAAGTGCCTCTGCTGGGTTGGTTCCGCCGCCGTCATAATAGGTGCGCAGGGTTGATGTAGTCAGGTCGGCAGCAGCATTATCAAGCACCGGCCAGTGGGAAACCAACAGAGACTTTGCACCGGCATAAAGGCCCGCACTGGCCAAACCTGACAAGCCTTCGCCATTGGCAGATCCATCCGAACCGGCCGTATTACAGGCCGAAAAGATCAACCAATCCGCGTTGATACGCAACAGCGACAATTCGGTTGCTGTGAGCAGACCGTCATCTAGATCGGAGCCCTTGCCAGGTGGCGACAGTACGATGCCCGGTTCCGACAGGCCGGCAATTTCAGACGATAACAATGCATGTGTGGCAAATGCCAAGACATTGGCATCGGTCAAATCGGCTTGTTTTACATTAGTTTCTGTGGCCCTTTCGCCCAGATACAGGCTGTCACCAGGGGCATTCAATATGGCCGCCATTGCAGTCAATTCTCGTTTTGTGTTTGGCAGCGGTGCCATCTTGTGGAGGGCTCCAATCAGTGCCCCTCGCTGTTCATTCGATTGCGGGATGTGAGAAGCTGAAAACCGAGGGTTTCCAAAAGCAGCGAGACGAACTTCCTGCGACTTCACTCGTTTGGAATCAATGTCAGTCGATGCAAATACTTTCAGATAACTAAGCGACGGCAACGTCACGGTGGCATGCGAGTTGACCAGCCAAGAAGTCGCCCGCAGGTCGTCTGGACTGTCATCATTGCCCTGGGGAGGGCTCGTAACAAACAGCGAAAATGGCAATGCGGTAAGCGCCCCGTTGGTGCCGATATAGAGCACTTTTTTGTCTCGCAGCTGGTCCCATACCGGTTTCAACAAATCGCGATACAAACTGTAGGCGTTCTGCCGATCAAAGGGGGCAATTCTATCGGCACCGGATTCCGGTTCACTGTCGAAACTGCGTGTTACAGACGTTGCATCCAAAGAACTCCGGATTGCGTTGACCCTTGCCAAAACATCGTTTGGAGCAACAGCCAGACTTGCAAGACTGTCACCGTCACGGCTGATCGTCCACAACAGCGTCTTGGAGCTGGTTTGATGATAGTACAATACCGCTTCGTCGGGCCTCAATTGCTTGGTGACTTCCTCGATCTTTAGTATCGGCAACGAAATGGCCGAACTGGTTTTGGGGAAGAGACTGCGAACCCTGCGTTCAACCTCCAATAGTTTCCCTTTTAGATCGGAGAGGTTGGACTGGATATTGTCGATGAATAATTCGGGTTTCTCCTCAGAGCTCAGTCCCGCTTGATAATAGCTCAGCTCACCGCTTGCCTTGGCAAGCTGCGAACTCAGATCTTGCTGGCGACGCAGCAAATCCGACAGAACTTCCGATTGTGTCGACTCGCGTTGGGCGACTTTTGACAGGGTGTCTTCGATTTTCGATCCATTGGCAAATTGGGCAGCAACAAATGCTTCATTGCGGATCGCGGATGTCAGCTCTCTGTTTGGCAATTCTGTAAGCAGGTTGAGCAGCCGGTTAATGACGCTGGCGTTACCGCTTCTGAAGGTGCGGATGCGCTGGCTGTGAACAGGATCAAACTGAAGTTCCCCCAGCATACCTGTTTCGCGTGCTACGATGTTACGCAGCATTTGCACGGCCCGACGGGTGGCACTCAGGGATTCCTTGGCTTGGCCATAGCGGTACATCGCCGCTGAGTACGGTTCTACGACAGCAAAATTCGTGATGGTGTCGAGCGCATCAGGCGGTAACGAATTGTAGGCGAGTTTGTAGAGGTGTTCGGCTGATCGGTCATCACCAACGGATTCGTAGATGCTTGCCGCCTTTACCTTAATCAGCGCGTCTCCCAATCCGCTTTGGTCCCCAAGCGCCTCGATCTTGGCTTGGGCTAACAGGGCCAGCGCGTTTTCCCGTTGTTGGAGTCGCCCTTTTATTTCTGCTCCGTCAACCAGTTTCAGTCGGTGAAATGGACTGTCTTTTGGAGTAACCTGCTGCGAAATCTGCAGCGCTGTATTGGCAAATTTTTCTGAGTTATCGACTTCGCCCTGTATGCTCAAAGAACCGGCAATCTGCATGTACAAATCGGCCAGCATCGTTGATGGCGGAGGCTGATGCGACCCAAAAGACTGCAAAAAAGCGAAACCTTTTCGCAGGGCATCACCGTTGCGCCCGACCAGGAGGTCCGAGCCAATAAGCGCCAACTGTGCAGAAATCGCCAGGGGATGGGTTTCTTCAAGTTGGGCGTTTTTCAGAATTTGGCGGAAAATATTGGCTGTTTGTGCTGCCTGAGATTCGCCAAACGGCATGATTCCTACGGTGTGGAATATCTCAGCAAACAGCATTGGTTTGGCGGGCGCAGTGGTGACGAAATCCGCCACGAATTTTTCAAGTTCCTGATGCGCGCCGGGTGTTTCAACCCGGTCCATCGCGGCCAGCTGGCGCACCCTGGCCACCATTGCCTCAGCTTCATTTGCTCCGACCTTGGCAAACAGTTCAACCGCCTCTGCAGAAGCTGCAAGCGCCCCTCGGCGATCCAGCAACAATAATCTGACCGCCGCTCTGGCAGAGGCGGCTCGGGCGGCGATTTGCAGCGATTGCCGGATCAGCGTAGCTGAAACTTCGTTTAGGTGCCTCTGGGCGGTGACGGGGGCGCCAAACAGAATTTCAGCTTCCGCCGACTCCAATGCGCCATGGGCAAGAATAAGTTCCCTGTCCTTTGCCTGGGTCAGCGAGCGTGCCGCTTGCCGCGCATTTTTCAGGCTGTTCTCATGCCTCGTTCGGTCTCCAAGTAATCGAAAAAACCGAGCGGTGGCGAGCCAGTAATTGGCGTTGTCGATACGTTCTGTCGCAGATTCAGGCGTTGGTACAAGCTTGGCTTGCTGCTGACTCAAAACGGCAATAATGCCATCTGAATCGTTTTGAAAATAGCTGTCCAGAATTTGTGACGTGAGCCGGTAGTGGTCCGTCAAACGGACGCTTGTGTCAGCTGTCTGGGCAAGCGTGGGAAGCAAGCCGATCTGACACATTGAAAAGATCAGTATGACGATCAGCCAGAGTCTGTGCCATCGCATCACATCCATCCTTTCTCTACTATTGTTCAGCGCCTCTCCAGTTGCCCCCCACCAACTTTATCTCCCGTTCCTGCCTGGCCAATCTGCGGCAATAGAACGACACCAGGCCGGCGGGCCCGTTGTTATTTCAGGTAGGGGTTTTGGCATCCGTAGCGCACTGAACAACCTTTGGATTTTGCTGCAGCAATGTCTTCGATCATACCCAAGTAGTCCTTGCGACCGCCGGCGTATTTTTTGGCGTCGGCCAAAACATCGGCGGTGCTGGGAACTGCCTGAGGCGTTCCGACAGCGTCGTCAGAAATGTTGGCACGCAGATGCGCAGCTGCGATCAACAATAATGCATCCCGTTTTGCATTGCCCAGTGCAACCAGTTTGTTTGCAATATTCACTTGCTCGAGTGCAGCCGGCGACAGCACTTTTTCATGCCCATCTGCAGCAGCAGAAACAACAGAAACCGCAATGAATCCGGCAGCGAGAAGAATCTTGTAAGACATAGAAAAGTCACCCATAATTAAAAATAACATTGTAAACGCCAACCGTAATTATCTTTTTAATTCAGCGCAATACTGTTGGTAAAAATAGCTGATTCAGACTTCGCACTACTTCTGCTTTGCTGGCCAGTAGAGATCGTGTGACGGGTTGATTTCTCCGTCATAGCTCGCATCGACGCGAAACCGGCTCAGAACAAATCGATCTCCTTTAAACCGCCACCAGCTTTCGTTTGCAGCATCACCAATGCCCCGCCAAAAGGTGGTTTCCTTCAGGCTGCCTGTTTCAACATCAAATGCCGGATTGGTGACTGTCAGCCTGGCCTCAAAGCCATCAATGGAGACTGATTTAACGGCAGAGTCTGGGCTATCGTTCTCATATGCGACTGAAATGGCCGGTTGGGAAAACGCCAGCTGTCTAAATAAACCATCATCGTAGCTGACAAATATGTGGCGTGAATTATAGGCTCCGGCATCGCAGAAGAACTGGAAGATAACCGTCCTGTCATTGCCCGGTTTCAGCTCTCCCTTGTAATCGGTGGCAGCGATGGCATGACGAATGGGATATTGCGTGTCTTCGGAAACAAACAGCGCGTCGATTTCGTCAAGTGTGCGACATTGGCTTTCTGCAAAGGATGAATACCAGGCGCGTGCCTCACGCATTTCCTTGGCATTCTGTTCCGAGGCGCTGGCGTCAAAACTCACAGCACCAAGCACCAAAAACAGATAGAGGCCCTTCAACTTGCTCGTAGTGCTGACGGGGTAATGTTTCATGCTGTCTGTCCAAGGGGTCTGTTGTTGAGCCATTTGCAACCGCTCCACCAGTCATAGAAATCTGGGGTGACGGTGAGGGGATCTATCATATGCTTGATCTAAATAGTCTTTCTATACAAGTGGTAATGCGGTTGCGGGAATTGCAAATTCGATCGATCAGTGAATAATATGCAGTCGTATGTAAAGCTGAGCCATGCACTAATATACGCTGAGTGGTTTCGCTGTCTTTGAAATTTCTGGAGAAGAAACCCAATGCTAAGATCCACTATCGCAGGTGTCCTGCTCGTCATGTCAACCGCTTCATCATCGGTCTTGGCTGAGCAAGCGTTGCCAGACACGCTTGATGGGGTCGTCGTGCCTGCACCCTTTACCCTGGCAAATAGTGAGGAAAAAAAGCTCTACGCAGAACAGAAGATTGATGCAGAATCATCCCGTGTGCTCAATGGCCGGGTTGCCAAAGACGGTGCATGGCCCTGGCAAGTGGCGTTGATGAGAGAAGGTAACAAGCCAGGCTTTGTATCACAATTTTGCGGTGGAACGATGTTGCAAAATGAATGGGTGCTGACCGCGGCCCATTGCGTGATCGATTCTCGCAAAGACGGCAATTATCTGGCAGACAAAAACAAGATCCTGGTGATGGTGGGAACCAACACAATTTCGAGCGCCGGAGATTTTGTGCCAGTTGCCGAAATCCTTGCCCACCCAGATTATAATCCCAATGGATTTGACAGCGACATTGCGCTGCTCCGGCTCACCCGAAAGCCGAACAAACCTTTCCAGAGGATCACCATTCCTACTGCGGAATATGCCGACATCCTTGAACGTCCTGGTGTGACAACAATTGTTACCGGTTGGGGTCGTACCGAAACTGGCAAGTCTTCACCGCGCCTGCTGGAAGGTAAGATCAAGATGCTAAGCCGCGATGTGTGCAATCAGGTCTTGATGAAACCTCGATTGAAGGCCGCTGCCAAGAGCTTTTCGCGCGCCGCCAATATGCTGGGTGTGCGTGGGGCCGCCGCCAACCAGTTGTGGAAGCAAATGCTCGGCCAGGTTTCTCCTCCATTTACCAACAAGATGATCTGCTCGGGAACACCGGAAGGTCCTCGGGGAGCCTGTGATGGCGATAGCGGAGGACCCTTGGTCGTACCATTGAAAAACGGTACTTACATTCAGGCGGGAATCGTCAGTTGGGGCATGTTTGCCAGCGACGGTGTTGGATGCAATCGCAAGGCCAAGTTTTCCGCCTACACGCGCACCGGCCACTTTGCCGATTGGGTGGTTTCAAAGATCGGCCATTAGTGTCCTGGCTTGGCCGCATGAGGCTCTGGATCCTTCAGCGACTTCTGCGTCCCCGTTCAGGGTGCAGAAGTCAGTTGGTGCATAAAGCGCAGGCTGTAAACACATCGTTTCTGGTCTCTTCCACAATCGTGATTGGACCGGTGAAGCTGGCGTCCATCCGCATTGATTAGTATTGCTGGGGTTCGTCTGGCTGCAGACCATGTGGCCATTGCCATCAAAAATGAACATGCCGAGATTGGTCCTTTCGCGAGCGTTTGAAAAAACTTCGGCAACCGACCACCTTCGAACGTTTACTCGATGCCACGAATCTTTCGAGCTAACATGTGCAGCCCAACCATTAGGGCCAACCAGACCATGGTGAGCAACGGAAACTGAACCATGTGCCCCAGGGCGAATACCGGTCCAAGTCCCGTCCCGAACCCCGGAAAAATCAACGTGCCACCGACCGCTCCGCTGAGTGCCGTTGCAACAACCCCGGTGATCAACGCCCAGAACCACCCCATTTTTCCGGGTCGCCCAAATCCGGAAGCCAGCAAAAGACCGGAAATCAAGGCGCCAATACCTGATAATGGCAAGAACCAAATTATGATTGACATCATGTTGCCGCGCTCACCGGGATATCCGGCGATCTCGTCAAGAAAGGCAGCCAGGGCATAGATAATTCCCGCCGCACAAAGAGCCACCGCAATGAGAATTCGTTGTCTCCAGGAGAGTTTTTTCGGCGATCCTGTTGTAGCCATGAAAGTGGACCCGGCTTTGGGGTTAGTCTGCCCCTGCTTAGCATCCGGGCAGGTTCAGGCCAACATAGCGTGAAGATGGCAGGTTGGTATCAATTTCGATTTCCAAAGAATCGGCATTCTTCTTCACATCTTCATCTTTTCCGATGCCGAATGGCTTGAGATCACTTTGCCGTTGTTGCCGATCGCGTTAGTCACATTTTGGTTCTTTTGGGCCTTCGCAGGCCAGTTTGGTCACGGGAATCTCTCGGTAATGATGGATGAAATGATGACTGGGCAGGCAGACAATCAGAATTTACCTTTTTGCTGAAATGCAACGACAATTCCGGGCCGGTCGAATTGTCCGCAGAGGGCTTATTCCGTTGAAAAACTCGCCTTAATCTCGGCAGTCTTTGCTGATTCAGTTTTCTCATTGATTTGGGAGATTGATTGCCATGATGGGACGACGTCGGGAAGCTCAAGCGGCGCTGTTTTACGAGTTTTGTCTTGAG